>NZ_APHW01000104.1 GCF_002741985.1 Vibrio rotiferianus CAIM 577 = LMG 21460 | reverse complement strand
AGTTGCGCCAGTGGTCAGCGTTACGTCTTCTTAACCGCGCTTTATCATCACCCGGTTGATCTGGCGTAATGACCGCTTTGTCGTCTGAACCGGTGATCGTCACACCACGTCATGAGTGGTACCATCCGCAGACGTCACTGTCATGGTGCGAATAACCGGTTCGCTATCAGCATCTAACGCTTGCACGTCTGGGTGACTGTTGTTCAGCGTATACGTCCAGTTACCTTGCTCATCGATAGAGAAGGTACCCCAGTTGCCATCTTGAACGCCTGTTTGCGGTTGAAAGACAGCTTCACCTGCATCAGGGTCGTCCACGTTTAGGTTGCCGCCAGTGGTCAACGTTACGTCTTCTTGAACCGCGCCTTTGTCATCGCCCGGTTGATCTGGCGTGATGATCGCTTTGTCGTCTGAGCCCGTAATTGTCACAACCACGTCATGAGTCGTGCCATCCGCAGATGTTACTGTCATGGTACGAATAATCGGATCACTATCGGCGTCCAACGCTTGCACGTCTGGGTGGCCATTGTTCAGCTCATACGTCCAGTTACCTTGCTCATCGATAGAGAAAGTACCCCAGTTACCATCTTGAACGTCCGTTTGGGGTTGGAATACCGCTTCACCTGCATCAGGGTCATCCACGTTTAGGTTGCCACCTGTGGTAAGCATTACGTCTTCTCTTACTGCCCCCACGTCGTCACCATCAATTAACGCCGTGGAATTACTACTATCTATTTCAGTAGAACGATGCACGTCAGGCAAAACATTGGTATCGCTCTGCTCACTGTCTAAACCTGAAGTTTCAAAAAACGTACTTGCCAAAAGTTCAGCCCCTGAACGTTCAATCGTTCCGGAATTGGTTAAGCTAGAACTTAATTGCTCACCTGCAGCAGTAGCGTATTCTTCTCCTAATTCTGTAGGGTCATCACCTTGCGCAACGGCTTTAATGATTTCCTCAACTTCAGGAGATATATCTGAATTTGTATCACTGCGCTCTAATGAGGCATGCGCAGGTAGAGAATCACCATTCAACGTCTCCACGACAATCTCACCCGGAAGTAGGTTCTCCTTAGATTCAACCACTCTAATATGACCATCTTTACCGATTACAACATACTTATCCGTCGTTGAATTTGACTTTCCAACCAAAGTTATTACCCCATTTAACAGATGAAATAACCCCTCCCCTTGACTAAATCAGGCAATGAGAATTATTTCAGGCAGTGATACATTTAGTTAATAATTTATCATTATTTGTTCAATGTAAAACATGCACTTTTTCCCACAATAAGTTTCATGTTTTAAAGTGGTTTTATTTTGCCCCAGAAAGTCATATGTTATGCGGCTTATTTTTAGGGACTTTGTTCCAGCGATTACATTTTTTAAAATGATGGCTTAAATTAACCAAGCCAGATTTGATACAAACGTTTTCTTTAATATATCCGGTTCTTAAAGTTTCATTATTGAGACAGTAAATTAAAGATAATTAGCGTTGCGAATTATTTGGGGAGACTTCTTTTGAAGCTTAGTAGTATTAGTGTTGTTTGTTTTGGTTTGTTAATACCTCTTCATTCCAGTGCACAAACATTAGAGCAAGCCGTAGCGGTTACATTTGCAACCAACCCAGAGATCAAAAGTGCGTTCAATGAATATATGAGTAAACGCTACATCATTGATCAATCCACTGGTGCATACAAACCGACCATCGATTTAGACGCAGGTATCGGTTATGAGGGCATAGATCCAGCGAACTCCGCAGATAGAACCGACATGACCCGTAAAGAAGCTGCAATTACATTTAGCCAGTTGATTTGGGATGGTTCTAAAACTCTTTACGATATCGATCGCACATCAGCAGACGCTGAATCGGTACGTTATCAATTGCTTGCTGATGCTCAAAATATTGCCCTACAAGTTGCTAAAGCGTATCTGGATGTAATTAAGGCACAGCAGTTCATTACTCTTTCAGAAAGCAACTTAAATACGCACGAGCGTATTTATACTGATATCAAAAAACGCACAGAATCGGGAATAGGCTCAGTCGCCGATTTGACTCAAGTTGAAGGTCGCCTAGCAAAAGCTCACAGCAATTTACTAGCTGCACAAAATAACTACAAAGATGCGCAAACCACATTTATTCGATTAGTGGGTGAAAACCCTCAGGATCTGATCTTTCCACGCGCAGACCAAAACTTTATTCCCGACTCCTTGGATGAGGCCAAAAATCAGGCTTTTGAAAACCACCCAGTAATAAAGATAGCTTTAGCAGATGTCGACTCTGCGAGATTCCAGTACCAGCAAGCAGATGCGAACCACTATCCAGTAGTTTCCGTTGAAGCAGCACAAAACTGGCGTGATGATGCAGGAGGTATTGAAGGTAACAGTTCTGAAACCACTGCTATGCTTCGCGTCCGCTATAACCTATATAATGGCGGGAGAGATTCAGCAAACACTGATAGTATGGCCTACCAGCTCAACAAAGCGAAAGACCTACGTGAACGTGCCTACCGAAGTGTTGAGCAAGAGCTTAGTCTCTCATGGAGTGCTTTAGAATTGACTGGCAAGCAAAAAACCTTTCTAAGCCAACATGTTGATTCAATGTCAGACACCGTTGTTGCTTACCAAAAGCAGTACCGCATTGGTAAACGTACATTGCTTGATTTGCTCAATACTGAAAATGAGCTATTTGAATCCCGCAAAAACTACCTCGAAACGCAGTTCGATCAACAATACGCTAAATACCGAACTCTAACTTCTACAGGAAAACTTCTTGATGCATTGCGCGTCGATATTCCGCAAGAATGGACTCAGCCAGTAGAGTACTAAACACAATGAAAAACAATACCTTAATATTTCTAGCTCTATCAACAATGAGCCTAAATAGTGCATTTGCGACTGATAAGTTCGATTACATCCCTACTCCGGAGCACATTCAAGTCGCTGACCTTCATGACGTAGATAACGATGGCGTAATCAATGCTCGTGATCTATGTGCGAATACCCCTGTTGGTGCCGAAGTAGATAATGATGGCTGCGAAACCTACCTAAACAAAGAAGAACAGTATCAACTTAAGATTTTGTTTGCTAATGATTCAGACAGCATTAATCCAGTATTCCAACGTAAGATTACTGAATTAGCAGCATTCCTTAAGAAGTACCCTACGACTTCTATCGAAATACAGGGTTACGCAAGTAAAGTTGGTACCGCAGCTTACAACCTTGAGCTATCACGCCGCCGAGCAAGTAACGTACGCAACCTATTAATTAAGCAAGGCATTTCAGAGGAAAGGTTAACTATTGTTGGCTTTGGTGATACCCATTTAGCTAAATTGGGGACAGATGATGTCAGCCACGCTTTAAACCGTCGTGTAACCGCTACCGTCATTGGCCACAAAGGCATGGTTAAAGATGAGTGGACGATATTTACTACCTTTCCCAAGGTAGACTAACACCCCTGCCTCTGGCCAGTTTTCATCAATGGCTAGAGGCATCTCCTTTGTACTCAATAAAACAGATATCAGTACATTTTACTGACTTAAACTAGAGGTAATCACCACTATTCATTTAGAGAATTGAGCTCCGTACGAAATTAAGAACCATCTAATTAATATAGTTGTAACTTACTTTAGAAAATATTATTAACTTATTTAATTATAAAAAATAAAAGCTGTCAGATAAAAATAGTAGTAACATATTTCACTTAAACAAGTGATTGCACTTTTTCGAACGAGTTACAGTGAGAAGTCTTAGCTAATCCAAAACTAGTGGTTGGTTATTTTACATACTAAAGTCGAGTGTCGCATTCCTATCTATTTACAAACTATGGCGCTGCAAAATGACCGAAACATGCCTTCGCAGATTGAGTCAGTTATTAAATCATTATAATCATTCGCAATTGCATCAAGTAAGCTTAGATGAGTTAGAAACCGTATTCGCAACCTCTCGGCGTAATACTTCCAACGTTATAAAAATGCTACATGACTATGGTTGGATAAGCTGGACACCAGGTCGTGGCCGTGGAAAAGCTAGTACTCTCAAGGTTATGATTTCTATGCACCAAGCCCTGTATAGAACTATCCACCATGAAATTAGCACTGGTAACTTCGATGCTATCCCTAAATACCTAGAAACGTATAAAACGGTTGCAGCAAGTGCACTCAGCCAAGCAATGGCTGAAGCAGCACAAGAAAATCAGAACGCAAATTCTCTTATCATTAGCCAATACCCTTGGGTCAATGAACTCAATCCATCAGTGACATATCGCTTTTCAGAGCTCCAAGTCATACGAAGCATTTATGATACCCTATTCACTATTGATTCTAATGGTCAATTAAAACCCCACCTAGCCTGTGATTACCAAGCTGAAGGTAAGTATATCTATATTTGGCTTCGCCCAGATATCCTAAGCCACGATGGTCTCATACTCGAAGCTAAAGATGTCATCATTGCACTGGAGCAGTTAGTAACAACTGACGGTCCTGTAAAAAGGTTGTTTCAACAAGTCACCAAAATTAGCTTTGATGATATAAAACAAGCTATCTGCATCGAGCTTGTTCAGGAGAACCCCTTATTTATCTACTGCCTCGCTACCGCGAACGCATCTATCGCTTCCAGACGCCAAAAAGCCTTTAGTCATCAAAGAAGTGTGGCAATTGGTACAGGCCCATTTAAGCTAGAGTACTGGGAAGAAGATAAAATAGTGATGAAAAAGCACCATCATTACTTCGCTAAGAAAGCACTATTAGACCAAATTACCCTCTCCCATCAGGGAGAAGATCTCGATAAGCATCTTAGTTACAACCTAGACTCTGATGATAATGAAAGTTACACGATCCAAGCTTTTTCTTATTTGGCACATAACCGTCGTTCCAGCTGTTCAATTAGCGATCAAACGTGGCAACAGTTATTTACCTTTATAGAAAGTCGCCGATTTGAATTTGCTGCCAATAGTGACTTAGATGTAATGGAGATGCTTGGAGCGTCAGCACCAACGAGTGATGTGCCAAAGTTGACAGGCACTGTTGTGTTAGCGCACCCAAAATGGACCATCAAATACCTAGAAAAAATGAGCAATTGGCTAGTAGCTTTAATTCGTCAAACAGGGTTAAACGTAGAGTTCGTAGAATTATCTGATGCAAGTAAACCCCAGCTCGTAAAAGAAAGTGCAGATCTGCTGATGATTGAAGATCTCATTGAGCCGCCATTAGAATACGGTGCATACGAATGGTTGCTTACAGGCACTGGTATTCGTTTTATCTTTGACCCAGATGAGTTTGATCAACACTTTGATGCTGTACACACTGCTATCTCTCAAGGAGCACACAAAGGACGATTAGTAGAAGTACTGGCCACATTGAGGCATAGCGCTAGCATCTTGCCGCTATTTTGGGGCCAAGAACAAGTGACCTGTCAAAAAGGAGTGTCTGGCATACAAATACGTAAGTCTGGATACAGTGATTTCTATAAGCTAAGGATAAATTCCTGAGAAAGCTAACCGCTGATGCCCAAGTCATATTTCTGTTTTCTTGAGATATCACCACTCTCTTAAAAACACACAAAACGACGAGCGTGATACTGTTTAAATATCACGCTCGCAACGTCGAAGTGAAGATTGTATCTAAGCATTACAACGACCTTGAAGCCGTGGCATAGCATACCGCCTACTTACGAAAACCTAAGGCTCCCATATCGGCAATTGCAATGCCTCAGCTTGCTCTATGAGCATCATTCCGTCTTCAACCAAAAGATAGCGCTCAAAGATCAAGGACCAAACCGATAAAACGACTCTTTGGATGTACGCTTGCTTAGTTGGATAAAGCATTAGTAGTGTTTCGTCGTCATATTCTAAAAATGTCCCACCGTTAGCAAAGAATATCCCAGGCCCTCCGGCATAGTCATAATCAATACCGCCATAGATACCCAGTGGAGCACCCAGCATAGATGAGAATGGACTTTGCTTTGAACTAGGCATGTGAGGGAGGCGTATCCCGCCTTCGGCGAAGCCATCTCTATTCGAATCAGTGATGTAAACCTGGCCACCACTCCAACTCAATAGAGAGTCATCCCCTCTTAGATCCAAGAACGAAACGAATGTCTGAGGATCCGGCTTTGAAAAAAGCGTACGACTTTTCGGTGTTGGGACGTCATCTTTTACTTTCAAATATAGATTCCAAAACGCGGCTCTAACGGAAGGCGCAACAGAAATTGGGTTTTGCTTAAAGTTGAACCCTAACCCACCAAACAACACTTCAAATGGCAAAAACTGCTTATCAATATGAGCCAGACCAGCGTACTCATAAACACTTAAGCTCGACGTTGAGTTTCTTAACTTGCCATCTCCGCGAGCAAGTTCTGTTTCACTTTGTGTATTATAAGCGACCGTCGGGACATGCTTATTAGGCACTTTTGCACAAGAAGTATATCGCCAAGGAAACACATCATTAATTAAATGACGACAAATGCCACCAGCGACACCAAGGAACAAGCCATCAAAGGCGGGATTTTCTATGCTCCCATTGAGCTCTTCCGTTAGCATGGTCGCTAGCAACTTACCAGTTTGCGACCAACCGAAACCAATCGTTTGTTTTATTTCGCAGTCAGTTTCGAGCTGCAACATGGAAACGACCTCATTCGTTTTTAAAAAATGAGCAAACTGTCGCAAGATGCTATAACCATCCGTCCCCTTGACGATCGTTCCACTCGTCTGGTCTACCACGTTTTTATCCCAAATAACGCTCGCATAAATAAAACTATTTTCACCTCTCCCCGAAATGAAGTTTTCTCCGAGTATTATTTGTCCAATATTTAACGTGATGTAACCAAGTGGTGTGGGTGGGAATTCAAAAAGCACGCTGTTCACAACATCAACAATCGCAACCTGATTACAGCTTTGCTTCGGAATCATTAAAGAGACAGGGACACTAAACGGTGAGCTTGTTTGGCTAGGCTCTTCAACCTCCCCCGCAAACATAGCGGAAATCACATAATACGGTTTATTCCCAACGTCTTGTTCTTGTATATCCACATCATTTAGCGTCGAAGCATGCGCCATGGATTGAATCATTAATAACAATCCAATAGCGATGTTCCTAAAAGTAAGTCGTCGCATACCAATCCTCCATCGAAGTAGATTTACTTTCGTTGACGTATCTATATTTTTATTTTTAACAACAAGATACGCCCAACCACCTCGGGATTGTGCTTATTACTCGGGATACCACCTTTATGCCTGACATCTCTAATGATAGCTTGTTTCTGCAACAGCCATGCGAGTTCTGAAGCCACGAAACAATGTGGCTTCAGTGCCCATATCGACCAACTACTTCTCACACACGATTTTTTAGACCTCTACCCCTGCTTCATCTTCTTCTACGATATCCGTTTCTGGGCTCGCCTCTTCCAACCATTGCTGTAAAGATTCACTTGCTAGTACCTTCTGTTGGTAGGCTTTGGCACCTTCCGATAACTCGATACCGTAAGTTTGGAAACGTAATGCCACCGGAGCATACATGGCATCGGCGATAGACCATTCTCCAAATAACCAACCGTCTGGATGCAGCTTGGTTTGCTCTGCCCAGATAGCATCAATACGCGCAATATCCTTACGCGCACCATCCGTTAAATCGACTTTTCTGCGCGCGCGGATGTTCATTGGTAGTTCGTTTCTTAAATCAAAGAAACCCGAATGCATTTCTGATGCAATAGCGCGTGCTTTAGCTCGTTCTGCGGAGTTGCTTGGCCACGCTTTACCTTGTAAGTATTGCTCGTTAACGTATTCCAAAATCGCTAATGAATCCCACACTGTTGCATCGCCATCCACCAAGGTCGGTACTTTCGCCGTTGGTGTAATACCTTCCAAGGTCTTGTAAAAATCTTCCGTGAACAACTTCAGCTTGGTGACTTCCACATTCAATTTGAATTGAGAAAAGATCAGCCATGCACGCAGTGACCAGCTTGAGTAGTTTTGGTTAGCAATAAACAGTTTCATGACGCCTCCATGCGGTTCGTGTTTTGAGTACCCATTCACAATATCTGATTGTGTTTAAGGGGACTAACGGATAGTTTTGATGGAACACTTCAACAAAAACGATGGATGAGTTTTAGATATGGATATCGATGCGTTACGCAGCTTTCTTGCTTTTGTAGAAACGGGAAGTTTCACTCGTGCAGCCAAGCAGATCAATCGCACCCAATCAGCGTTTAGTGCACAAATGCGTAAGCTGGAAGACGAGCTCAGCGTCAGTTTGTTTGAAAAAGAAGGCCGTAACCTCGTACTGAGTGAAGCGGGATTGGCACTACGCTCTCATGCAGAGCAACTAGTCAGCTTACACAATCAAGCGCTGAAACAAGTGAAACGTTATGAAAACAAGCGCCCTCTTCGCTTAGGTTGCCCTGAAGATTACAACGACAATATCCTGCCTAAAGTCATCCGCGTATTGCAGCAATCTGAACCCACATGTTCTATTCAAGTCTTCAGTGAGCCAAGCATCACCTTGAGAGAAAAACTTGATGAAGGAAAGCTAGACGCGGCGATTGTGACAAGAGCGCCAGACAGTGAAGAAGGTTACTGGCTAGCAAGTGACAAAGGCGTGTGGATTGCTCATCCTGATTTTGATATCAAGAACGCCCAAACTCTCCCTCTCGCCCTATTCCAAACCGACTGCAAATACCATGCGGCAGCGGTAGACGGGTTAACCAAACGTGGTACTCCTTATCAACTACTGGCATGTTGCAATACGGCTTCTGCACAACGAGCGATTGTACGTTCAGGAATGGCAGTCGGCGCCATGGGAAGTATTAGCGTTAGTGAGGATCTTAAGATCTTAGACGATATGCCATCGCTGCCTTCCGTGGATATTGTGCTGGTAACGGGCGTTGAGCCTCATCCAATACTGGATAAAGAATGCTTGGCGCAACTGGTTGAATTAATGGCTTAACAGGATTCTCTAGCCAATCACAAAGTTAAATTCGCCCGTTAACCGTCCGTCGATTCGCATGGTTTCAAACTGCAGATAATCACGAGCTTTGCCACCCCACCATTCATCACCAGTATTGCCTTTTAAGTACAACTGAGTGGTCAGAAGTTCTTGATTACCTCGCCACAACTTAACGTGAATGTGCGGTGGGCGAGAAGCATAAGGTACAGGGTACAAGGTCTGAAACAAGTAGCGACCATCCGATTGGGTTTCTGCCGCGCCAAAGCCTGCAAAGTGAGCATCAAACTTATCGTTATTTGGCTGCTTGGGATGATCGTAAATACCCTGCCCATCGCATTGCCAGATTTCTACTTTGATGCCAGAGACAGGGTTTCCTGTTGTATCCAATACTTTCCCTTGCAATATGAGGGGCTCCCCGATTAATCCTTGAGTCTGAATAACTAAATTTGATCGAAGAGGAATCCGAACAACCGGATAAAATGGACCTTCTGCTTGTTCAGGAGTTGGTTGCATTGGCGTTTTCGCTTTTAAACTGGGTGCAAAGATCAGGGTCCAAAGCGCCAAAAAGTGTCGTCGTTCCATCGTGTCACCAATTCAAATACACTGAGTTAAGTTTGGTGAAACTTGAGCGATTTGCCACGACCAATATAAAAAAAGGTTCATCGCGGCTTTCCGGGGAAAGCCGCTTTTATCTTTAAGAAGAAGTAATCGGTGTCTCGATAGCCATATCCCATCCGCTTGATTAACTTTATCTTGTTATTTATCCCTTCAAGCGTACAGGTATTCAGCGGGTAGTTTGCTGAAGCAGTAATCCCATGAAGATATGGACGGAGCTTTCGAGCGAACTCTTTGAGCGGCTTAATTCCACTCTCATTCACTTGCTCCCACCATACCTGCCATAGGTTTTTAGCCTGAAGTTCAGACTCACAACGCCACAGTTCCTTTAATTGCGCACCCAGTAAGTAGGTTGTCATCAAGTCCCGATTCATATTCAATATTTCAGTGAGGTAGCTTTCCTGTTGTGTATTTAAATTATCCTTATTTTTCAATAATACCCAGCGCGAACGCTTGACCCATTGCCTTGCTTTTTTATCCTGCCTTAATTTATTGGCTTGGTCGACTCTGACTCTATCCATCACTTCGCGACCGAACTTAGCAACAACATGGAACAAGTCGTAAACGATACGGGCATTTGGGCAATGCTCTTGGACTTCAAGGTCAAAAGCTGTATTCATATCCATTGCTACTGCTTCGATATTTTTTCCGTGCTCACCTAATTGTTCAAAGAACGGTCGAATATCCTTGTGGCTACGACCTAGTCCTATCCAGATAACCTGATGACTTTTCGCATCAGCAATGACTGTTGCATAGCGGTGTCCTTTAAAAATAGCAAACTCGTCCATGACGAGTTGCCTTAATTCACCCCATTTAACTTGCGGTACTACCTGTTGAAGCCGACGTTTATCTATCTCTTTGATTGTGTGCCAATGAACGCCTGTCACTTGGGCTATATGTTTAATTGGTAGCAGGGGCAACAACTGCTCTATATAGCCTCGTAGGCGGTTAGTGATACGAGCATAAGGTTCCAACCAAGATAGTCGTTCTGTTTTAATGCCGCAGTGGCTGCACTTGATGCGCCGGGTTTGAACGGACAGTTCAACGGGAACTCCTAGCAGTGTGGCTTCCTTCACGTTACGCCATTGATACTCATGTACGGCTTGAGCTTTAAGCCCACAAGGACACTTAGCGATAGAGTTAGGTTTGAGAGTGAGCTTTATTAATGACGCAGTCTGATGAGACTTTACTATATGAAAGCCTTCCCAGAATGAAGATAGGAAAGTATGATTCGACATGAAAACGGTAGTTTGTGTTGGTTTTGTTTGGCGATAAAACTCTATCACTTACTACCGTTTTTGTTTTCAGTTCCCGCTTATCCGCGATGAACCTAAAAAAAGCCCCTGCGAGAGAATCATCCACAGAGGCGAAGTGAAATCAAATTTATAAGGACAGTCTTATGCAGCTTCGAACGCTAACGCTTTCTTCTCTACCTGACGGAATATCAGTGTAAGGATACCATTCACACCTAAATAGAACGCTCCTGCAATACCAAATACTGTCAACGTATCGTAGGTTTGTGCATTAATACGCTGCGCATAACCCATCAAATCCATAATCGTTATGGTACTAGCCAGTGACGTGCCTTTGAACACCAAAATCACTTCGTTCGAGTAAGCTGGAACAGCACGACGAATGGCGTATGGCAGCAGCACTTTCAGCGTTGCAGTTTTGTTCATACCCAGAGCACGACACGCTTGCCATTGACCGGAAGGAATCGCGTTAAACGCTCCTTTGAACAACTGAGTGCTGTACGCCGCAGTATTAAGCGCTAACGCTAACATCGCGCAAAACCAAGGTTGGCTTAACCATGTCCAGAATACACTTTCTCTTACTGCATCAAACTGACCCGGACCGTAATACACCAAGAAGATCTGCACCAACAAAGGCGTACCAGTGAACAAGGTGATGATGCCACGACTTACCCAATGCAAACCCGGAGTACGTAGGATCAGAGTCAGCGTCATCATCAGAGCTAAGAGACAACCCACAACCAAGGAAGCGGCGGTTAATTGAAGGCTAGTGCCTAAGCCATCCAGCATTTGCCAAACGTGTTGTTCGTTCATGCGGTAGCCTCCTGTCCCATACTCATACCTTGAATTGAGAACTTCTTATCAATCAGTTTTACAGCACGTTGAGTAATGAGTGTAATGACTAAATAAATTGCTGCAGCTGTTGCGTACCAAGTGAAAGCCTCGTGCGTAGCTGCTGATGTTAGCTGCGCTTGTTTCAGCAAATCCGTTACACCGATCAGTGATACAAGTGCGGTATCTTTCAGCAGAACCAACCATTGGTTAGTTAAGCCTGGTAGTGCGTGTCTTACAGCTTGAGGCAAAACAATGCGAACAAAAGCGTGTGTTTGACTGATGCCGAGTGCACTTGCTGCCTCTCTTTGCCCTCTTCCGACAGCTTTCAACGCACCACGTAAGGTTTGAGAAGCGTAGGAAGCGAAGATCAATGACAACGCAACCACGCCAGACAAGAACGGGCTAACCTCTATAAAGTCTCCGGTGATTAAAAACAGAACCTGCGTCGAACCAAAATAGATGAACAACACGACAAGGATTTCTGGCAAGCCACGTACAATCGTCACAAACGCCGTCATTGGCCATTTAACGAAAACGCGGCGAGACATTTCACCACTGGCGAATACCACTGCCAGAATCAAACCGACTAATAGGCTTGTGAAGGCTAGCTGGACAGTCATCCAACTAGCTTGAACAAGCGATAAAGAGTAACCCGTTAGTGCCATATTACTTACCGAAGTACTTGTTGTAGATTACGTCGTATTCGCCGTTTGCTTTCACTGTTTTCAGTGCTGTGTTCAGCTTGTTCACTAGCTCGTCGTTACCTTTGTTTACTGCGATACCGAAACCGTTACCGAAGTATTTAGGGTTAGTGACGTGCTCACCCACGTAAGCTAGGTTGTCTTCTTTCTTGAACCATTCTGCTACGACTGCTGTGTCACCGAATACAGAATCAATACGACCATTTTTCATATCGATGAACGCGTCTTGGTAGCTTGAGTAAGGAACCGCGGTTACGCCCGGCATTTGCTCAATCAGGTAACTTTGGTGTGTTGAACCGTTTTGAACACCAACACGCTTACCTTCTAGTGCTTTTTGATCAGCCACTTTTTCTTTGATAGAAACAAACGCTGCTGAGTTGTCGTAGTAAGGGTCAGAAAAGTTCACTTGCTCCAAACGTGCATCAGTAATATCCATTGCAGAGATAGCCGCATCATAACGCTTGAATTTTAATGCAGGGATCAGGCTGTCAAAAGACTGGTTGTGGAAGGTACATTTTGCTTCCATTTCTTTACATAGTGCGTTCGCCAGATCCACATCAAAACCTTGGATTTGGTTGTTTTCATCCATGTATTCGAACGGTGCGTAAGTCGCTTCCATCGCAAATTTGATCTCTTCTTGTGCTGCTGCGTTCGCTGAGACAAGGCCGATTAGTGAAGCTAGTAGAATCTTTTTCATTGCAATACTCCGTGTGTACTTAGTGGGCTGACACTCGCAATGACAGCCGAGCTTATCTGTTAAATAGACTGAACTTTAAAAACGTAATTTAGTGATTTAGGTAATCAGCAAACTGAGTGGTTTGCGGGTTAACAAACGCGTCATGCGTGCCATGCTCCACAATATGTCCTCTCTCGAGGTACAGAACGTGACTAGCAATCTTTTTAGCAAAATCGACTTCGTGAGTAACAACGACTTGAGTGATGCCGGTTTCGCTTAAATCGTTAATGATCTTAACCACTTGATTTGTAATCTCAGGGTCGAGCGCTGCGGTAGGCTCATCAAAAAGCAAGACTTCTGGTTTCATCATCAGTGCTCGAGCAATCGCCACACGTTGCTGTTGACCACCAGAAAGTTGCATCGGCCATGCATCCGCTTTGTCTGCCAAATGCAGCGTCGCCAGAATTTGCATTGCCTGCTTCTTCGCTTCTTCTTTATCCATGCCAGAGACTTTTACCGGAGCCTCAATCAGGTTCTCCATCACTGTCATGTGCGGCCATAGGTTGTACTGTTGGAACACCATGCCCACTTTACGACGAAGCGCTAAACCTTGCTTCTCTTTGATTTCAGTTGAAAAGTCGAATGCGTCATCAGCGATGTTTAACTGGCCATTATCCGCACCTTCAAGAAGGTTAAGAACACGTAGTAGAGAGCTCTTCCCTGCACCACTTGGACCGAGTAACACCAGCGTTTCACCGCTTTCACAATTAAAACTGACATCGTGTAGAACTTGGGTATCGCCGTAAGACTTATTGATACTTTTAACTTGAATACTCATGCTGCCATACTGCATTAATTGTCACTTGGGATTTATACTACCAAGACAGAGATTTTATGCAATAAAAATGTATAAAAATTTAGATTGTTAATTTTTTGTATAAGAAACAACCAACACTGCAGAGTATCTCACTGGTGTAATCAGTGGGGTTTTAACGGTATTTGTTGATCAAAAAAGCCAGCGACTAAGCTGGCTTATCAGTCCAATGGAAACTCTATTTAGTCTAATCCACCAATGCTGATTGAAAGTGTTGCCTGGAAAGGGAGCAACTGATTTTCATCGCTGTTTATGTCGCTTGCTACATCTATGTTTTCAGTTTTCGAAGAGACTTCAGTATATAGACGCGGCATTCCTTCAAGCCAACTCTTCACAAAGTTAGATTCGAAGTTCAAGTCATACATGCCTGCAATCTGTTTCAACAATTGGTTCATACGAATCACAACACGCTCATTGTTCACGTCAGAGCTTTGATAACTAAAGTTGAAGTTATTTATGAGACAATACCTGCTCTCAAAAATAATCAAATCGCCATCCGGAAAAACGTAATAATAACGTTCAACTTGTTCATCGGTTTTAATATCTTTGAAACTCACAGTTATCGGCTCAACATAATTTTTTACTGAGAAGTCACTCCACCTTTTATCGCATGCAAGAGTGTAACTGGAGAATATTATCGTCAAAAAAAAGAAGGCATAGAGTCGAATCATGAGAAGTACACCTCTAGTTTTTTGGAGTTTGGAACAATTTCTATATGCCAACACTGGTTTGACTTTCTCGTTTCATCAATAAAGCGGTTTATGTAACCATCTTGCTGCAAAACACGGAGAGACTCTGTCAACTTTTCGGCATGAAAGGTGCTCGTATTGACTGCTCTGGTCGAGTTCAATCCAATGTCGATTACGTTGTACTTTTTGTACTGTTCAATAGTTGCACAGTGCTTCGAGACAAATTGACCTTTATGAGACAATTCTTCTATTTTTTCCACCATCATTCCAATAACTTCTGCCTTCGCCTTGGATCGGTTTCTTTCATAAACATCAAGGACAAGGTCACCATTTTTCCCATATAATTGCTTTTGTCTTTTCAGGCTTATCTCCGCATTTCTATACATTATTGAAGCTTGTTCGACGGGAAACCGGAAAGTACTGGTAACAACAGCATTCCTTAGCCCGGCTCTAGCAAGAGCTAACTTAATAATTTTGATAGCATAATTACTTACAATCCTCTTCTCTGAATTAAGAGAAGCTTTATATGTCACCTTGAAGCGTGAAAGATCTATTCGAGATTTTGTTTGAGAAGGAGTTGGCTTCGTCCCTAGGTACCGAGCTTTGTTAATTCTGTCTTTTTCTTCACTAGAATAATACATTGTCAATTCTCTAAAGGTTCTGCCGTTTGGATCAACTCTTCCGTCGGGCTTCCATTTAGGCATGATCTTCCTTTGATAGGAAACTATTGCGCTTTTTGTTTTCTTACCGCATTTTCCGTCCACTTCCAAGCTCACTTCAGAGGACGCAGAATTCAACAGTATTTGCACAAGCTCTACATCCTTTTTATTGTTGATCCCATCAACACCAACTGAATTAATTAGTTTCATCGTATTTCCTGAAAAGTTATTTAATTCAGTCTATTAAAAGACATCATCATTGAAAAAAATGACAGCAAACTCTTCGGCTTACTTCCTTTAAAAATGAACGTCCATGTAATTTATAATTCTCTTATTCTCATACCGTTCTAAATCAATGAGCGCCTCTCATTCTGAGAAAAAATCGCAAAGAGCATTTCCTCAATTATTCAAGGCTCAACATTGAGACAAGCAGGACTCATTTTGTATAAATCTGATTTTCTTAGCGTATTCGTCTTATAAAGAATTCATCAAAAAATAGAACGCAAGCTATGATCAAAGATCAAACCGTAAACAGGCATGTCCCATCTGACTGGACTCTAGCCACAACACACGATGGCAGCGTAAAAACCTATGTCTGAAAGATAGCTTCCCTGCCGTCAATATCAAAGGAGTGCTACCAAATTCCCCTCTGCGACTGCGCGAGCAAACGTAATGTCTTTGTTGGGATACTCTTCCTGCATCCGCTCGAAATAAGCGATAAATGGCTCCACCAACGGATTGTGCTGAATGTAGTCATCCCCCACGTACAGCTCGACCGCTTTTCTCAGCTTTCCTCGATATGCTATCTCATAGAAGGCAATGGCATTGCGCTTATTCTCCTCTATAGCGATTTGCATGGTGCTCATTTGATTCTCCTTCGTCATGCAAACAACCTGTCATTAGCGTAGTTGAGCGTCATGATCCTACTTTATTCTTAAACGAAAAGAGGCAGCATTCAGCTACCTCTTTTTCTATTTTCAGTGATTCCGATTTGGTTGCGCTACACTAACTCGCCCGCGCCTTGTACCGAGCGTTCACTGTTCTCAACAAGGAAGACTGTGGCAGTTTGTTTAAGTGCTTCCCATTCTGCGTCTTCAACAAAGATACCCTCTTCCCACGACGTTTTCTGCGCACGATTCAGTTTATCTCCATCAATATGAATTGCGTAACCTTGTGAACTTGCTTCGATATCAAAATCCGTTACGGCAAGCTCTATCGTCATACTGTGATAATCGGTACTGTTGTCTTCAATTTGATCGGAAAAGAAGACTTCTGGTGCAATGTGACCTCGATTTAACACATATAAGGTGCGTTTGGGGCTGGTACCATTCACCCATTGGGCACGACAGGCTATCCCCTTGGCAGACAATCGAGCTAACTCACTAAATGCTAGCCAACGGTTGTGGCATTGTTTCAGTGTGATGGTAACGCTCTTACTGCTGACCATTTTCTCAAGCGCAAAATCCAACACTGCAGGTAAATGACAGGCGATACTACCATTGTGTAACTCAACTTCGATATGAGAGTCGGTGTTACTCGTAATGCTGACCGCACAATCTGAATCTAAGTTGAGAAACAGACTGGCGTTGTTGAAGTGACGCACGCCGTGCAAACCCACCATTTGCAGATCCGCAACCATATTGGCAATCACATCAGCTTCACCGCAATGACGGCGCATACCAAGAAAAGCTTTGTTTACTGCTGCTACCAGCTCGTTATGCGAGACGATCATAATGCAAAACCTCCACTGATTTTTTGATTGTCGCTTTGCGCGATTTCTTCACGCTCTGGCATGGTTGGGAAAATCCACGTATCGCTGAAACGCGGGTCCTGAATCTCATCAAGCAATGGTGCGCCTTGGAAGAAGGTCACGCGCACCCATCGGTCTGAACGCGGATCAAACTTAGTCGCACCAAAGATTGCTAACTTACAGCGTAGTAGATGCATCGGCAGTGCGTCTTCACGTAGCACGTTCATCTGGATATCGCCCATTTCTCGATTGCCGAGCGTCCATACACGACGAGTGATTGCACGATACTGTGGATGCTGCAGTAAGAACTCCGCCAACGATGTTTCTGGCTGGCACGTTTGCAGCGCATGGTAGAGGCGGTTCACTTGTCGCCCTATATCGAGTGGCAACTCACGTTCTTCACCGATTTCTTCCCCACGAATGCCTAGCCTCGGTTCTTCTTTGTCTTGCGAGCGATACCAGAACCAATAGTTGTTCTCTGGTAACGTGTAGTCAGCATCGATTGACCAACGGTATTTGCTCTCTAGTATTTGCAAAACATCTTGAACGCTTTTTCCACCAGGAATAGAGAGTGACTCATCGGTGTTCATTTGGTTTTCAAATTCATCAACCAAAGACGGGTAAAGCTCGATCAAACATGAAGTTAGGATTTCTTGGGCTTCCAAACTCATGGTTGTGGTTTGTTTGATCAAGCTTGCCCAATTCGAGTGCTCTGCCATCAAAGCATTTAAGTTAATTTGTAGCGCTTGGAGATCAGCAATCGCTTGATGATTAAGCTGATCTTGATGTTCATTGATTGTTATCACTTGCTCTAAGTGTCGCTGTGCTTTTTTTAGCAGGGCTTTTAACGGCAGCTCTAACTCGGTAGGTTCACATGGCATGGCAAGCACATTGGCAATAGCACGCTCACGTGATGTCATCCATTGGTCGACAATACATGGATGGTTGATTAAATATGGCGCCATACCCAAGCCAGTTGCATTCCCTACACCGAGATAACGCTGCAGACCTTTGTGAAGTGCAACTGCATTATCTCCGCCTTTTATCGCAGCAAGGTAATGAACCCAATCTAAACTGAATTCACGCAGCATATAAACGGCACACATCTGTGCACTGAACGACTGGTTGAAATCAGGGTTGTTCTCCAGCAGTTTAAAATCGGCAATACCAAATTTACCGTTACCATAAACGGCGGTGGTTCTTAGGATGTAACCCACTTCTGCCAGTTCCGAAGGCTCTGGCTGCTCACCTTTAGAAAGAGCATTCACGATGTGTTCAAACACACGAACACTCTTATTCGCACGAGCAAGAACAAGCACGTTGTTTGGATTGCGCCCCGCTTCTTGCAAAGGCACATTAGCTCTTAGCTGTTCTAAAAGCTCGACATGGACATCCCCTTTCACAAGAGCAAAGGTGACATCCCACTTCTCGGCGATAACGCGATCATTGCGCTCTTCATCAGCAATTTCATCGCAAAAAACAACCAAGTGATAAACGTGTTCCGGCGTCACTAATTTGTAAATTACATGACCAAAACCGCGTGGACACAATTGCCACTCATGCTTGCTCACTCGCCATTCCTGACTCGCCATTTTTCGGATCAAGCTTCGTACAAAGCTGATTCGATTTTGGTGCATAGCCCCTAGCCTATCTGGTGCCATCACAATTGCAGCGTTGCGAAGTGTTGTTTCAGTGTAAGTAGAACGATGTGCATCCATTTTGCTCACCACCTATTTTTTATTGTAAGAATAAGGGCTTGTGCGGGTGTGGGGAGGATTCACCCACACAAGCGCCACGTTATTGGGTTTGATCTTTTTGTTATTACCGTAGTTATAGCCCTTGCTCCTTCGCCATCTTCATAGCGATCTGCGGTGCATTCCAAAGTGACGGTAACAGTATTAATGACACTGGAACGGCCGTAATCACGATGAAGGATTGCAGGGCTGATATACCACCAGAGCCAAGAGAGATGAGAATCAACGCCGTGATACCCATAGCCACGCCCCAGAAAGTACGAATAATCGCATTCGGTTCTGTCTCACCACTGATCACCACACTGATGGTGTACGTCATTGAGTCACCGGTGGTAACGATGAAGATGGTGGTCAAAATCAAGAACAAGATGGAAACCAACATTGGCATCGGCAGTTGTTGAGTCACTGCGAGTAACGCGCCCGGTAAGTTGAAGCCTTCAAATGCTGCGCTCACACTGCCCGGATTGGCAATTTCAAACGCTAGGCCAGAGCCACCAACAATGGTGAACCAAAAACACGTGGTAAGCGGAGCAACGATGCTTATCGTCGAGATGATTTGACGAATACTGCGACCACGAGAGATACGTGCAATGAAGATTGCCATCATCGGTCCGTAGCCCAAGAACCAGCCCCAAAAGAATACTGTCCACCAGCTCAACCAACCTTCATCACCACGGTAGGTTGCCATTGGGATGAAGTTATCCAACATGCTGCCCACGCCTTGAATGTAACCATTGAAGATAAAATCTGTCGGGCCAAAGAGAAGGATGTAAGCCATCAATACCAGCGCAAGAATCACGTTGTAGCGACTCAGCATTTGCATGCCGCGGTTTAAGCCACTTAAAGCAGATACGGTGTACAACATAATCGCAAATAAGATGATGATCAACTGTGTAGTAAAGCCATCTGGGATATCAAACAGCGCATTTAACGCGTAGCTAACCTGTAAACCTAGGAAGCCAATCGGTCCAATCGTCCCTGCCGCTACAGCGATGATGCAACATGCGTCAATCAATGCCCCTGTCTGACCTTTTAGCGCTCGCTCACCCAACACTGGATAAAGCAAGATTCGAGGTTTTAACGGCAGGCCTTTATCGTAGTGTAAATGCATGACCACGATAGACGTTAAGCTGCCAACAATCGCCCACGCTAGAAAACCCCAGTGCATGAAAGATTGCGATAGTGCGTTCACTGCACCCTGCTGTGGATTGTCTTGCGGACCATACAAAGGTGGAGGACTCACGTAGTGCGCGATAGGCTCTGCCGCCGCCCAAAATACGCCGCCGCCAGCTAAAAGCGTACAGAAGATGATTGCCATCCAACGAAACCCGTCCATTTCTGGCTTCGTTGTTCCGCCTAAAATCACCTTGCCTGTTCGCCCTGCAGCCAAGCCAAGACCAATAAGAAAAGTGAGAAGAAGCAGTATCTGCCAGTACGGGCCGAAGACTTTGACTGACCACGCAAATCCCGTATTAACTAACGTTGATAACAACTCTCCATCGTAAAGCGCGATAGCGACGAATAAGGCAATAAAGCCACCGCTATACCAAAGTGCCGGGTTACTTAACCCTAACTTATCCGGTGAATTTTCCGTTGCTGAAGTGTCGTTGTGTTTTGCTTGGTGCTTCTTTGATGACACGCTCATCGTTGAAGCTTTCATGCTATTGGTTAGATCAGACATACTCTGACTCCAGAGGTTTATTGCAGCTGCCATAACGGCTACAAAAAGTGACTTTAACACTCGCCTTGTTATTATTTTTTGAGCGAGCTATTCCATGTTTATTTGGGTTACGACCTAGCTCGCCTCCAGCCCTTCTTTAAGGAAGTTAAACCAGTTCTCACCCAGGATTTTTCCTGCCTCGGATTCACTGAATCCATGACGCATCAAGCCGTTGTAAATGTTCTCCATCCCTTTACTGCCACTAAACCAAGGCAACGCATCAGGCCAACCAGCGTTGTTTGCTGAGCCTTCGCCATAATCCATTGCTTTCGACCAACGACCGTTGCGCATCCACTCAAGCACTTGCTGTGGTTGGTTTAAACAAAGGTCACTGCCGATGCCTAAATGATCCACACCGAACAGGTCAGCTGTTTTCGCGACCATTTGGCAGAAATCCTCTAGCGTGCATTGGCTTCCGTTTGGAAGATGGAATGGGTAAAGACTAAAGCCAATCAAGCCGCCACGTTCGGTGAGCGCTTTAATGACCTTGTTCGATTTGTTGCGCAGAGCATCATGAGCAAACGTTGGGTTCGCGTGACTAATACAAATGGGACGTGAAGAAAGGTCAATTGCTTCCAACGTTGAGCGCTCAGCGCTGTGGGACATATCGATGATCATCCCGACACGGTTCATCTCTTCGATGACTTGTTTACCAAAACGCGTGACACCAGAGTCGTTCTGCTCATAGCACCCTGTCGCCAGCAAGCTTTGGTTGTTATAGGTCAGCTGCATAATCAGCAAACCTTGACGACGCATGACTTCTATTAAGCCGATTTCATCGTCAATTGGGGAACAATTCTGCGCACCAAAAAAGACGCCAACCTTACCCTCGGCCTTAGCTGTCTCAACGTCAGCCATCGAGTAAATAGGCATAATCAGGTCTGCATTTTGTTCGAATCTCAGGTTCCATTCGGCAAAGCGAGTTAAGGTCTCGCGTGCATTTTCGTGATAAACGATCGTTGCATGCACAGCCGTAATACCGCTCGCCTTCAGCGTTTGGAAGTATTCTCGATCCCAATTGCAGTACTGCAATCCGTCAATCACAATCCGTTGTTGGTACATAACCACTCCTTAAACGTTAATGAGCCTTTAAGGTTGGGCAGCGGAATCCTCGGCTGCCCTATTTCACTTAGTAAGGACGTTGATAAGCGGTTTTCACCACGGTGTAGAACTCTTTCGCATACTGACCTTGCTCGCGTGGACCAAAGCTTGACTCTTTTCGGCCACCAAACGGCACATGATAATCCGTCCCTGCGGTTGGTAGGTTGACCATGACACAACCAGTTTGAGCTTGTTGTTTGAAGATGGCGCTATTACGGAGGCTTTGCGTGATGATGCCGCCCGTCAAGCCAAAGCGAGTATCGTTTGCTACTGCAATGGCTTCATCCAAGTCTGAAACTCGAATCACGCTCGCCATCGGCGCAAACACTTCTTCTTGATTCACTTCCCAACTGTTTTGTGTATTAAGGAAAAGGGTCGGCGACATGTAGAAACCGTCATGTTCTAAGTTCAAGCGCTCGCCACCAAATGCTAACTCAGCACCACTTTGACGTGCCTTCTCGATCCAATCGAAGTTAGCTTCCAATTGGTTACCATCCACCACTGGCCCCATGAAGATGCCTTCTTCTAATGCGTGGCCGACTTTAAGCTCACTCATACGTTTGATCAGAGCTTCAACGTACGCATCGTGAATACCATCCATCACCACTAAACGAGATGAAGCCGTACACTTCTGACCTGCGCCAGAGAAAGAGCCTGCAATCGTCGCTTCAACAGCGATTTGAATATCGGCATCATCGGCAACCACAAGTGCGTTCTTACTGCCCATTTCTAACTGACAGCGAACGAAGTTTGGCGCTGTCGCTGCTGCAACTTTACGACCCGTATCAACAGATCCAGTAAAGCTCACTCCGTTTACGTCTTTCGAGTTGATAAGCGTGTTACCTACTTGCGAGCCACTGCCCAACACAAGGTTGAACGTGCCTGCTGGTAAGCCTTGTCGATGGATAATTTCAGTCAATGCAACCGCACTTGCTGGCGTTAGGTTAGCGGGCTTCCACACGACGCTATTACCAAACGCAAGCGCTGGCGCGATTTTCCATGCAGCCGTAGCGGTTGGGAAGTTCCAAGGGGAAATGATGGCGATAACGCCAACAGCTTCACGAGTGACCTCAACGGAAACGCCTGGACGGACAGAAGCTGCGTTATCACCAATTTGACGCAGCACTTCCGCTGCGAAATATTGGAAGAATTGGCCAGCACGGTAGATTTCACCGCGACCTTCAGCAAAAGGTTTACCCTCTTCACGTGAAAGCAGCGTACCAAGCTCATCACAACGAGCGATCAACTCATCACCAATTGCCTGCAAAACCGCTTGTTTGCGCTCAATCGGTGTTTTTTCCCATTCTGGCTGCGCAATTTTCGCGGCCTGAATCGCTTGTTCGACTTGGCCTTCACTCGCCTGAGCAAAATCGCCTAAGTTCTCACTGATATCTGAAGGGTTAATGTTCGCAACCGTATTAATGCCAGACTGCCATTCGCCTGCAATGTAGAGAGATTTCTCTGCTTGAACACTATTAATAAAAGTCATTGCTCTGTCCTTATTCTTCCTGACGTCTGGTGATCGCCACCAGCTCACTAATCTCACTGACAAAGCCCGGTAATGAGGCTTTGATTATTATTCTTTACTCTGGCTGACTCGCCGATGCGTACACCACAAACTCCACCAGCATCTCCTCACGCGCTAGCCCTGCCACAACCATAGCGGCGCGATTAGGGTAAGGCGCGTCAAAATACTCAGCGTAGACTTGGTTAACCGTTTTTAAGTACTCACGGTCCGTCACATAAATCAGCACCTGCAAAACAGAATCTAAAGACTCCCCTGCACACTCCAACGTGTGAACGAGATTATTAAAGGTTTGACGAGTCTGGGCTTCGATACCGCCTTCCACGACAGCACCTGTATCATCAATCGGGATTTGTGCGGTGTATAACGTGCCATTGTTAACAATTGCCCATTCCAGCGGCGCTTTAGAGGCAAACAATGCGGTTTTGACTGGGTATTTTTTCGTAGAAGTATTCACGTGCCTTTCAACCTTTGTAACAACCTTGTTTCAAGATGGTTAAATACTGCACATTGACAGACGATAAATCGAACGGTAAATTTTTTACATTTGATAAGAAAAATCTATCACCTTATTAAAACTAAGGTAAATAAAGGGATTGCAGAGGTTTCGCCATGAGTATCAAGCTTCAACAATTAAAGCATTTTGTGATGGTGGTCGAGGAAGGTGGTTTTCGAGCTGCTTCACATCGAGCAAATCGTTCTCAAGCAGCACTGTCGACATCCATAAAAGAACTCGAAAAGATACTTGGTCAGAGCCTATTTGAGCCTGGAAACAAATCCAAACTCACTCCTTTCGGTGAGATCTGCCTGCCTAAGATCATTCAGTTTCTCAACATCTATAACGCACTGGATAATGACTTGAAAGCCGCCGCTGCAGGGCAACAAGGCCGGGTACGCATCGCCAGCGTTCCTTCTGTTGCTGCCAAGCTGATTCCCAGTGTGCTCGGCGCATTCTGTGAACGATACCCGAATGTAGAAGTCAGCCTAATTGATGATAACGCCGCTGGCGTGGAAGCGCGTTTGTTATCAGGCGAAGTGGATTTAGCGTTGGGCAACCCATCACACTTGGACGAAGGCGGTATCGAGTTTACCCCGTTAATCTCTGACCCCATTGGTGTGGTGTGTTTGAAAGACAACCCTATCGCTCAGCATCCGGAAGGTATTGAGTGGCAGACCTTATTAGAACAGCCCTTTATTCGAAACGGGACGTGTACCCTACTCGATCCGACGCCTGCACGCGCGCTAAGTGAACAAGCTTTGTATTCCGTGGAGAATATTACGTCTTTGTTTTCAGTCCTTGAGCTTGGTATTGGTGTTACCACCTTGCCAAAATTAGCGTTCCCGACCAACGAAACTCGACTGGTTTGGATTCCTCTGATCGATCCACCTTTGGAAAGACAGGTTGGCATCTTTACTCTGACCGATAGAACCATTTCCCCTCAGGCAAAAGCATTTCATGATTTGTGCATTCACTACTTGAACTACCAAGAAGAAGCAGAAACCGCATAAGCATAACTCACAACTAAAAAAGCCCCTGACACGTTAAGCATCAGGGGCTTTTTAAAATTTCATGAGCCAGAACGCACTACTTTCTGCGCTTGTAAACCACGCAGAAGTTGCCACGCTTGGTGCGACACTTAGAGCAACGTTCGCAGTCAACTTCGGCGCGGTTACCGTCTTTCCAGCGCTTGATCAATTGTGGCTCTGCCAATAACGGACGAGAAAGCGCGAAAAACTGAATCTTAGTATTGTCAGCCAAGTCTTCGATAGCACAGAAGTCGTTTAAGCCACCCACGGTAATTACAGGTACATTCACATCTTGACTGATCACTTGACCGTACTCGTGGAAGTAGCCCTCTTCTTGTAGCGTGTAACCGTCGAACGATTCACCTACCATGGTGCTTGCGTTGCCATGAATGTTACCCGATACAATGATCGCATCCACGCCCACTTCTTCTAGCTTCTTACACACAATGCGCGTTTCATCGAACGTCAAACCGCCATCGAAGAATTCCGTTGCTGTCAGCTTAACCAGAATCGGGAAATCATCACCAACTAGCTTGCGCGTCTCGGCATAGATCTCCATAAGGAAACGCATGCGGTTCTCAAGGCTGCCGCCGTACTGGTCTTCGCGACGGTTGTAATATGGGCTTAAGAACTGGTTGATCAGGTACGTGTGCGCCGCGTGGATTTCTACACCATCAAAGCCAGAATCTTGTGCACGCTTGCTCGCTAGCGCAAATGACTTAACGATGTAGTCGATCTCATCTTGAGTCATCGCTTTGCCTTCCGTTTTGGTGCCGCGCTCTGGCACTTCACTTGGAGCAAAAATCACACGTTCACCAACGTTGAATGTCGTTTTTGTACCGCCATAAGCGATCTGCATGACGATCTTAGAGTCATGCTCATGGACAAGGTCAGTCAGCTTTTTGTATTCATCGATGAAAGAGTCGTTGTAGATCCCCATCATGCCTGCGTTCGGCTTCTCTTCTTCTACGATGTTAGCGTAGCCAGTAACGATCAGTCCCACTTCACCTTTAGCAAGTTCTTCATAAATGTCGTACAGCTTCTCGGTCATGTGACCGTCTTCTGTCGCCATATTTTCCCACGTTGCACTACGTACAAAGCGGTTCTTTAGTGTCATGTTGCCAATGCGGGCTTCTGAAAACAAAATGCTCAAGTCCAGTCCTCTTAAAATCTGTCTTTTTAGATACATCACTACCGAGCAGGAACGAAAAAGGAACAGCGATACACAAAGCATGGCTGTTCCTTCTCTGAATTTCTGTTCAGTGCAATGAGCGACGCGAACCTTACCGCCGAAACTGCGGCAAAACTTTAATCTGGATTAAGGTTTGGTGAGATAAATGGGTAAACGGGACAAACTCTACTCTACCTCTTCGTATTCTTTTACTGAGCACTCTGGCTGCATGATTTTTCCTTTGTTGAATGAGACTTCGCAGTCCACAAGGACACTCCCACTTTGCAAATAAAAATAATCCAATACAAAAAACAGTTTAGTGCCTCGTTTTCCGTAATCTTCGACAAAAACCCCTGCAGAGTCAGTAAAAGCTAAAACCTCTTTATCTAATAGAATCGACTTTATCTTCTTGGAGTCATTAAGCGTATAACTGGGTGTATCGATGGTATCTATCTCAATTAAGGGATTTACTTCCATGTTGTGAATCGCAATCCTCACTAACTGCTCATTTACTCGATAGCTGCTTACAGAACTTAAAGATGCAGGGAGTACAGCGTAAGCACTAGAAGGAATCAAAAATACGATGCTCACCAATATTGATAATAGGTAGACTCTTTTTACGATTGAAAACATTAGAAGAGCCTGTTTTTTCCTACTGGTTTCTCTATTGTTAATAGCACTTTAATTGCCTAGTCAAAATATGATCAAACTCATTGATGAACAAACATGTTAAACGTAACCAATTTAACTAGGCTTTACTTAGTAAGAAAATTTAGGCATTACTTTTGCGATACTAGCTTAATAAAAATGCAATATATATGTTTATCATAAAGAGCGAACCACATAGATACGCTCTTTAATGAATAAACGGCAGTGGAATCAACTCCAGCCCAAGTACGCCGCTGATGCCCATGACAACCAATAACGACATCTTAAACACCGATTTGGACCACTGGATGTAATTGTTGTAATCCACTTTTTGGAACGTCACGCGTGTCCACATAAAGCACACCGCCGCCGAGACCGCTAAATATTCGTAGCCGGCTTCACCCAGCATAAACAACCCAATAGCAACCACACCAAAAGCAACCACGTACGCCTTCATATGTTGATGCGCTTTGGTAATGCCCTCTTTAACGGGAAGAACAGGAATGCCTGCATCGCGGTAATCTTGCATGCGGAACATCGCAATCGCGTAAGAGTGCGGCATCTGCCAGAGGCAAAACATGATGAAGAGTAAAATCGCTTCTAAGCTGATGTAGTTCGTCACCGCAAGGTAGCCCACTAGCGGAGGAACCGCGCCAGAAATGCTGCCGACTAAGGTGCCATAGACCGAATTTCGCTTGTACCACATGGTGTAGAAGAAGACGTAAAACACGTAACCCAAGAGTACAACCACAGCCGAGAGCGGATTCACCAATTGGAACAATAACGCTGTGCCATTCAACAGCAACACCAAAGCGTAAACAAACGCCGCGTCGATGTTGATGTTTCCCATCACCAATTCACGGTTTTGCGTGCGCTTCATTTTTTGGTCGATATCGCGGTCGAAAATGTTGTTCACCACGCATCCTGATGCAATCACAAGCCCGACACCAACTAACGTTGTTAGCAACAACAGAAAGTTAGCGGGTTCTGATTTTGCAGCGAGGAAGAACCCCGCCGCAACAGAAATCAGGTTGCCGAAAATGATGCCCGGTTTGGTAATAGACAAATAACTTTTCAGCATACCCTAGCCTACAACTTCATGTTGACGTTCATGTTGTAGATGATCCAGATCGATCCAGCGATCAGAATCAACACAACAATGGCGGTAAACATCAGTGACACCACGTTCCACTGACCTTCTGACGTTTTCACTTCCATGTGCAAGAAGTACTTAAAGTGCACGAAGATCTGCACAATCGCACAACCAAATAACACAGCATAAGTTGCAGTATCTGGCAGCACTTGCGCCCACACACAATAGAAAGGAATCACGGTCAGGATCAGAGACGCAATAAAGCCTTTTACGTAATCAGAGGCACCTGTATCTAGATGTTGTTCCATTACATAACCCCCAATAAGTAAACGATGGTGAATACACAAATCCAAACGATGTCTAGGAAGTGCCAGAACAAGCTCAAGCACTGGAATCGCATCGACATGTTATCGTTCAAGCCCTTGGTTGACAGTTGGTGGTAACACACGGCTAGCCAGATCAAACCAAAGGTTACGTGCAGACCGTGTGTTCCAACCAAAGTGAAGAACGCAGATAGAAATGCACTTTCTTGTGGACCGTAGCCTTCAACAATCAGGTGATGGAACTCGTACACTTCCATCCCGATAAAGCCAGCGCCAAGTAAGAAGGTCACTTTTAACCAACGTTTTAAACCTGCAACGTCTTTGCGCTTCATCGCAATCATGCCGAAGCCAAACGTGATACTACTGAACAGCA
Organism: Vibrio rotiferianus CAIM 577 = LMG 21460; assembly: GCF_002741985.1. Taxonomy (GTDB): domain Bacteria; phylum Pseudomonadota; class Gammaproteobacteria; order Enterobacterales; family Vibrionaceae; genus Vibrio; species Vibrio rotiferianus. The sequence continues at coordinate 277,326 of NZ_APHW01000104.1, read as the reverse complement.
GCAACATGGTTTCTACAAACACGAACGGCAGTTCGAAAATGTCTTTACCAGTTGGACCCGCAATGGAGCCGCTTTCTAGAACTGCGTAAGTCGCGAACAAGGTCGCAAACAATACACAGTCACTCATTAGGTAAATCCAGAAACCAAACAGCTTAATGCCTGCAGAATCATGGTGATGATCGTGATCGTGAACCGCAACATTAGCTTGCATAGGTCACCTCCAGATCGTCTTTTGTATCGTTGTCTTTCACTTCGTTTTTCTTCGCTTCTTCAAGTTGAGCTCGACGCTCCGCTTCAATCGCTTTGATTTCTTCTACTTCAACGTAGTAATCCACGTCGTCGTTGTAGCTGTGCTGGATACACGTCACGATAATGCCAACAAAGCTTGCTGCTGCTAGCCACCAGATGTACCAAATCATCGCGAAGCCAAATACCAATGCCCATGCAGATACATAGATACCTGTTGGTGTGTTCTTCGGCATGTGAATGCGTTCGTATTCCACTTCTTTGCTTGGGTCGAATTCGCCACTATGCTTTTGGTACCAGAACGCGTCTAGGACATCACCTTTTGGTAGGTGGGCAAAGTTGTAGAACGGCGGTGGTGAGGACGTCGCCCACTCGAAAGTACGACCGCCCCACGGGTCACCCGTTAGATCGCGGTTTTGCTCGCGGTCACGAACACTCACGTAGATTTGGATGAACTGACAAGCCACGCCAAGCGCAATCACTGCCGTACCTGCTGCAGCAACTGCTAACAGTGGGAAGTACTCTGGGTTAAGATCTTGGCTTAGACGACGCGTCATGCCCATAAAGCCCAGTGCATAAAGCGGTAGGAACGCCATTAGGAAGCCAACAATCCAGCAAATGAATGCACGTTTGCCCCATGTTTCGTTCATGGTGAAACCTGTCGCTTTCGGGAACCAGTAAGTGATTGCCGCGAAACAACCAAATACCACACCACCGATGATTACGTTATGGAAGTGCGCAATCAGGAACACGGAGTTGTGCAGAACAAAGTCCGCGCCCGGTACTGCCATTAGTACGCCCGTCATACCACCTACAGAGAAGGTAATCAGGAAGCCAACCGTCCACATCATCGGCGTGGTAAAGCGGATTCGGCCTTTGTACATGGTGAATAGCCAGTTGAAGATCTTCACTCCGGTCGGGATGGAGATAATCATGGTGGCGATGCCGAAGAATGCATTCACATTTGCACCTGAGCCCATGGTGAAGAAGTGATGTAACCAAACGACGAACGCCAAAATCGTGATTACGATGGTTGCCCATACTAGCGAGGTGTAACCGAATAGCTTCTTGCGTGAGAAGGTTGCCGTTACCTCAGAGAACACACCAAAAATAGGCAAGATCAGGATGTACACTTCTGGGTGACCCCATGCCCAAATCAGGTTGACGTACATCATTACGTTGCCGCCAAGGTCATTGGTGAAGAAGTGCGTACCGATGTAGCGATCCAACGTTAGTAGCGCGATGGTTACGGTTAGGATTGGGAATGAAATGATGATTAGGATGTTGGCACACAGGGATGCCCACGTGAACACTGGCATCTTCATCATTGGCATAGACGGCGTACGCATGCGCAAAATAGTCGCAAAGAAGTTCACGCCCGTCAGCGTGGTGCCGACACCGGATATTTGCAGCGCCCATATCCAATAATCCACCCCAACTCCGGGGCTTGCCTCAATGCCAGACAGCGGCGGATACGCCAACCAACCAGTACGACCAAACTCACCCAAGCCAAGTGACATGTTGGTGAGGATCACGCCCACAACAAACAGCCAGAAACTTAGGTTGTTTAGGTAAGGAAATGCCACATCACGGGCACCAATTTGCAGCGGTACGATGATGTTCATCAAACCAATCACCAACGGCATTGCCACGAAGAAAATCATGATTACGCCATGGGCAGTAAAGATTTGGTCGTAGTGATGTGGTGGTAAATAACCGCTCTCGCCTGCCGCAGACAGCAGTTGTTGGCTACGCATCATGACCGCATCAGCAAAGCCACGAATCAACATCACCATTGCCACAGCGATGTACATAAAGCCTAGTTTTTTGTGGTCTACCGAAGTAAACCATTCATTCCATAAATATTGCCACTTACCCGCTTTGGTTATCGCCGTAACGACAGCCATACCAACGATCGCGATCACCGCAAGAGTGACGACAATAATCGGCTCGTGATAAGGGATTGATTCAAGTGTTAATCTTCCAAACATTGCGATTATCCTAGATTTTCCGGCAAACAGTTCATTGAACCCGGATGCTGGGTCACGACGTCGGTGAACAAAAATGGTGGAATACTAGAGAACATCTTCACAGGCTCCGCCACCGTAGGTGATGCAAGCGCACGGAATTGCTCCCAGTCTTCGATTCGATCAGGGCTGGCTTTCACTTGCTGCACCCAATTCAGGAATGCAGTGCGATCTTCCATTGCCGCTGCGGTAAATTTCATTTGCGAGAAACCCTTACCGCTGTAGTTAGAAGCAAAGCCTTTGTAATCCCCTGTGTGGTTCGCAATCAGATTCAACTTGGTCACCATGCCTGGCATCGCGTAGATCTGAGTACCGAGACGCGGGATAAAGAACGCGTTCATGATGTTGTCTGAGGTCAGTTTGAACTGAACCGGAACATCTTTCGGAAACGCCACGTAGTTCACTGTCGCAATGTTCTCTTCTGGGTAGATGAACAGCCATTTCCAGTCGAGTGACACCACCTCAATGGTGATGGGTTTAACGTCACTTGCGATGGGCTTGGATGGCTCTAACTCGTGAGTAGAACGCCAAGTGATGGTTGCCAGAATTGCGATGATGATGATTGGAATCGTCCATACCACCACTTCGATCTTGGTCGAGTGCGCCCACTCTGGAGCGTATTCCTCGCCAGTGTTCGACTCTCGGTAGCGGTAAGCAAAATAGATTGTCATAAGAATCACGGGGATCACGACAATCAGCATCAGTAAAAGCGCTGTAATGATCAGTTCTTTTTCCTGAACGCCAATGCTACCTTTCGGGTCAAGTAGAGCAGAGTTACACCCTGAAAGCATAAGAATGGTTCCTGCCAAACTTATCCTCGCTAAGATGCGTTTGTATCTTGAAGCTTCCATTAACTTTCTCGATGGTTAGCCAACAACAGAGCAAGCCCTGCGATTGGTTGTCTTGGTCATTAGAATATTTTTGTGTTGAGCTTGTGCAGCAATGGACTTCTTGGTGGGAGGTATCAAGTTGCTTGATGGTTAAAACCACACTCACAACGTGAGTTTATTGTTACACTTTGAAATGCATTGTTACATTCGAGCGCATTATGCGGAGGGAAAAAGGAAAGCTCATTAGCCACAGATGGAAACTAACGTTCCATTTATGAAAGCTAATATTGATATAGAAATAGCAAAGCAGGTGCACAACATTAACGTACTACAGTGTATATTCTTTTCTTTACAGTAACTTAAGTAACGAAAACGAGAAGAGTAATCAGTTGCGTATTCGGCGCGAGAGTGTGAGCTACATTAGAAAGTGTGAATTAAGGAAAGCGTGACCAGTATCATAGTTATGAATTCACATACTATTTACATGGCATTTGTACGACAAATGATTATTTAGGCAATCCAATTTACCAGATTAATACCAAGTACTTTTTGAGAGTGATGTTTGGTTCAATTGTTAATCGAATGAACTCACTAAAAAGAAACGAGCGCTACTTAACTAGCGCTCGCTATAAGAGGAAAAGTGATCTAGCCCTACATTCTTATTCCGCCATCCACTTCGAGCACCCGCCCAGTGAAATAGTCGTTTTCGAGAATGTATTTTACGGCATGAGCAATCTCGCTCGTCTCCCCCATCCTTCCGACAGGTATCATCTTTTGCAGTCGGTCTATGCTTCTGGCTTCATTTGGTCTGCCATCGCCGTTTTGATGACTCCGGGTGCAATAGCAGCAGCGCGAATGCCGTATCTGGCGAGTTCTCTTGCCCATGTTGTTGCCATGGTTGCGACGGCTGCTTTAGAGGCAGAGTAATTGGTTTGCCCAATATTGCCCGCTCTCGCCACGCTGGAGATGTTGATGATGGCGCCTTTCGAGCCACTCTCAATCATTTTGACTGCCGCTTCTCGACCACACAAGAACGTGCCCGTGACATTGACGTTCATCACTAAGTTGAACTGCTCAAGCGACATCTTAGCGATCTCGCCGTCTTTGGCTTTGACTAACAACCCGTCTCGCAAAACGCCGGCGTTATTGACTAAACCATTAAGCTGCCCAAAATCTTGGATAATCTCGTCGAAGGTTTCTTCCACTTCAGATTCATTGGTAACATCGAGTCGATAAATCAGCGCCTTGGCACTGAGCATTCGGCATTGTTCTTGAGTGTTCAGAAGCCCAGTTTCGTTCACATCAAGCAGGGCTAATTCTGCGCCCGCTTGAGCAAGGCTGACCGCCATCATCTGCCCTAGCCCTTGGCCCGCACCGGTGATTGCAATGACACTGTTTTTTAAATCCATATCTGAACTCCATTACTGGATGACTTCCATGTACAAAAGCTTGTCTAGTAACAAACTGTTTGCCTAGAACCTATTTACTTAGAAACTATCTGTTTAGAACCTGCCTACTTAGAAACTATCGAGCTCGTCCAGATAAGGTGAATGGCAGTCGTAGCCTCGCCGACACCGTCATTCCCTACAGCGAGGAACGAGCGTGATAGGGAATCTCTCTTTTAACCCTTTTGGTTCTTATAGAATTCAAACAAGCTTGAAAAGTCGAGTTCTGCATGACCTGCTGCGTTATGGAATGCATAAAGGTTACGAGCCAAAGAGCCCATCGGAACAGAAGAGTTGGTTTGCAGCGCCGCATCCAAGCCTAAACCAAGATCTTTGAGCATCAACTTGCTCATAAAACCTGGGTTGTATTGATTGCTCGCTGGCGCAGAATCCATCACACCTGGGCATGGGTTATAAAGCTCTAACGCCCAGTTTCGACCAGAGCTTTGCAGCATGATATTAGATAAGACTTTCGGGTCGAGACCATGGTCAATACCGAGATTGAGCGCCTCACAGGTTCCCGACATCAAGATACCCAACATCAGGTTATTACAGATTTTTGCCATCTGACCGTCGCCCGCTTTACCAGCGTGGAATACGTTCTTACCCATGTATTGCAAGATCGCATTGGCTTTGGAGAACGCTTCGTCCGAACCGCCAACAATAAAGGTCAGCGTTGCTGCTTTTGCGCCTGCTACACCGCCAGAGACGGGAGAATCGACAAACAACAATCGTTTGTTCTGAGCTTCGTTCGCCACCAAGCGGGCGGAATCTGGATCGATGGTCGAACAGTCAATCAGCAATGCGTTGTCCTGCACAATGTTAAGCAGACCGACACCACCGTGTAAATCCCCCAAATACACCGCGCGCACGTGTGCACCCGCTGGTAGCATGGTGATGATGGTTCCCGCGCCATCCACGGCTTCTTCTAACGTGCTAGCTACCACCGCGCCAAACGGTTCAAGTTGCTTCGCCGCGTTCACATCCACATCGAACACTTGCACATGAAACCCTGACGCCAATAGGTTTTGTGCCATTGGACTGCCCATGTTGCCTAAGCCAATAAATGCAATGGTACTCATGTTGTTTCTCCTTATTTTCCTAGCTGTGCAAGTGGATGTTCCTCTTCTGACCAAAGTGAGGTGAACAAGGTATCAATGACGCTTTTATCGACTTCACTGACGCTGTTAAACATCCATTTTGGGTTACCGTCTTTATCAACTAATCGAGAGCGCACCCCCTCTTCAAACTCACCGAGTAATGCACTGCGAACCGACAACGTTAGCTCCAAACGGAAACAATCCGCTAGTGACAGTCGGTGGTACTCTTTGACTTGTCGAAAACAAATATGCGCGGTGATCGGGCTGCCTGCATCAAACGACTTTTTAGCGACTTCAAGCCATTGGGTATTGCCTTCCATTGCTTGAATACGCTGGGCAATCTGATTTAAGTCAAAGCCTTTACACGCTTCTTTAATTTGGTCGAGATAAGGACAAATTTGCGAGGTCGGTTTACTATCAATGACCTGATCTTCCATCAGTTGAAGCAAAGCACTGACCAGCGATTTCGCATCGGCAGATCGCCAGTCCACTTGTCTCAATTCTTCTAACAACGCTGGATATTGCTCTTCCAATAGCAACCATTCTGCCAAACCAATAGTGACAGCGTCACTTGAATTCACCATCGCACCGGTTAACCCAAGGAACAAACCTACCTCTGGGTCGATTTGACTTAAGAACCAAGTGCCACCTACGTCTGGGTATAGCCCGATATTGATCTCTGGCATCGCGAGACGAGATTTAGGCGTGACGACTCTATGGCTGGTGCCCATAAATAAGCCCATGCCACCGCCCATAACAATGCCCTCTCCCCAACCAATGATTGGCTTTTGGTAGGTATGAATCAGGTAGTCGCATTCGTACTCAAGCGAGAAGTAATTAGAACAGAACTCTGCGGTCTCTTCTTTGCTTTTCTCGTGCATGACGTGGTACATGGTTCGTACATCGCCCCCTGCACAAAACGCTTTTTCTCCCGCTCCATTGAGGATGACACACACCAAATCAGGGTCATCTTGCCATTCGATAAGTTGGTCGTTGAGGTCTGCCAACATGTCGTAAGTCAACGCGTTCAATGAAGCCGTGTTGTCTAACGTCGCGATACCAATTCGGTGCACGCCGTCTAAGCAATCTATTTCGCTAATGGTTACTTTCCCTGTCATGCGACCTCCTATTGATTCTTCCAGTTGGGTTTACGTTTTTCTAAGAAGGCACGAACCCCCTCGGTTTGATCTTCGGTATCGAATAAGTTTAGAAACAGTTCTCGTTCTTTAATCAGACCATGTTTGAGTGGAGCTGAACGCATGTTTTGGATAAGCGCTTTGCACGCGGTTACCGAAGAAGGCGATTGATTGGCAACCGATTCTGCAAGCTCAATGGCTTTATTAAGCGCTCCACCTTTTTCCACCACTTCTTCCGCTAAGCCAAGTTCTCGCGCTTGTGCTGCACCGACTTGTTCGCCGCACAATATGATGCGTTTCGCCCAACCTTCACCGACCAATGCGGTTAGGTTTTGCGTACCACCAGCACAAGGCAATAAGCCACTTTCGCCTCTGGCAGTGCCAGCACAGCTTGCTCTTCCACCACACGAATATCACATGCCAATGCGGCTTCTAATCCGCCTCCCATGGCGTAACCGTTGATGGCAGCGATAGAAACCCCTCGAAATGCAGAGAGCGTTTCAAAGGCTTCGCCAAAGATACGCGCCATCTCTAACGCAACCGCTTTATCGCCATCAGCAAACAACTTGAGGTCTGCACCTGCAGAGAAAAACTTCTCACCATTCCCTGTGAGCACTAGAGCGTAAACGTCTTTATTGTCGTTTAACGCCAGCACAAACTCTTTCAATGCGGTTAAGCTTTCTGATGTCCAAGTATTAGCGGGCGGGTTGTTCATGGTCACCACCGCAACATGATTGCTGATGGTGTGTTGAATCGCTTGTTGTTCTGGTAATGACATATCTCTGAATCCTTTCTTGATGAAAATGACCTGAGCTTTATGAATAAAAGCAGAGCTTGTCGGCGCATTTATAGCAATGCCGACCCCTCTGCGAGCAATCGACGCGCGATGATCAAACGCATAATCTCGTTAGTACCTTCCAAAATTTGGTGTACTCGAACATCACGGAAATAGCGTTCCATTGGGTATTCTTTGATGTAACCATAGCCACCGTAAAGTTGCAGCGCTTGGTCACAGACTTGAAAGCCGACATCGGTAGCAAAGCGTTTTGCCATGGCACAATAAGTCGTGGCGTCGGGGTCACCTCGGTCTAACTTGCTAGCGGCGTAACGCACTAGTTGGCGGGCAGCGACAAGCTCGGTTGCCATGTCTGCTAGTTTGAATTGCAATGCTTGGAATTGAGCTAATGATTTACCGAACTGTTTACGTTCTTGCATGTACTGCGTCGCTTGATTCAACGCTTGTTGAGCCGTACCGACAGAGCAGGTAGCAATGTTAATGCGCCCGCCATCCAAACCTTTCATAGCGAACACAAACCCTTGCCCTTCCTCACCGAGCAAATGTGACGCAGGAATAGAAACATTGTCGAAAGTTACCGCGCGTGTCGACTGACTGTTCCAACCCATTTTCGGCTCTTTACGTCCGTAGCTAATGCCGTCTGCATCGGCGGGGACAACAAATGCAGATACGCCTTTCGCGCCGGCATCGCCGGTTCTCGCCATCACGACTAAAACGTCGGTATCGCCTGCGCCAGAGATAAAGGTTTTGCCGCCGTTGAGAATGTAGTTACCGCCTTGCTTAATCGCTGAAGTCGTTAGAGATGCCGCGTCCGAGCCCGCGTTTGGCTCGGTTAAACAATAAGATCCGAGAAATTCACCCGTAATAAGTTTCGGGCAGAACGCGTCTTTTACCTCTTCGGTAGCAAAGCTCGCGACCATCCAAGTCACCATGTTGTGAATGGTCATAAATGCAGTGGTCGATGTGCACCCCATAGAGAGCTGCTCGAAAATGATAGACGCATCCAAACGGCTTAAGCCCAAACCGCCCTGTTCTTCTGGGGTGTAGAGGCTCAAGAAACCGAGTTCTCCTGCCTCTCGCAGGATGTCTTTCGGGAAGATTTGTTTCTCATCCCACTCTGCTGCCATTGGCGCTAAACGCTCTGCCGCAAACTGCTGAGCGGTATCGGCAAACATACGTTGATCTTCGTTGAGTTCAAAATCCATATGAGCTCCTTACTTCTTTAGCGCAAGTTAATAGTCAGGTTTGGACCGGTTGGGATATCGTCATCAAACCAACGAGCCGTCACGGTTTTGGTCTCGGTGTAGAAGCGCACCGCTTGTTTGCCATAGGCGTGCAAATCACCGTAAAAACTGCCGCGCCAACCCGTAAACGAGAAGAATGGTAAAGGGACTGGAATTGGCACGTTCACACCTACCTGCCCGACTTGAATCTCATGTTGATACTTTCTCGCCGCCGCACCATTCGCAGTGAAGATGGAAGTGCCGTTGCCGTATGGGTTGCGATTCACCAGATCTATCGCCTCTTGCAAACTATCGACCTCAATACACACCAAAACAGGTCCGAAGATTTCTTGGGTGTAAATCGACATCTCGGTAGTGACGCCACTGAATAAAGTCGGACCGACCCAGTTACCTTCTGGGAAGCCTTCCACTTCACATTGGCTACCATCAAGTTCACACACCGCCCCTTGTTGTTTGCCTTCTTCAATCAAACCGAGCACACGCTGTTTTGCTTGTGCACTGATCAAAGGTCCATACGCGGCATTCTCATCATCCCAAGCACCCGGATGCACTTTCGCCATTTCTTGTTTTAAATCGGCAATCCACCCTTTCGAACTGCCTACAAACACCGCCACGGAGATCGCCATGCAACGTTGCCCTGCCGCACCAACTGAAGAACCAACTAAGTTGTTCACCACTTGGTTTTTGTTCGCATCTGGCATTACTACCATGTGGTTTTTCGCGCCAGCAAAGGCTTGAACACGTTTGAAGTTCTGTGTGCCTGTGGTGTAAATGTATTGCGCTACAGGAACAGAACCAACGAAAGAAACGGCTTGGATATCGGGATGTTTCAGCAACAAGTCGACTTGCTCTTTTCGACCGTGCACGATTTGCAGCACACCTTTTGGTGCGCCCGCTTCTTCGAACAGTTCAGCTAAGCGAATTGACGTGAGAGGAACTTGCTCAGAGGGCTTAAGGACAAAGGTATTCCCGCTCGCAATCGCGATTGGGAACATCCACAAAGGGATCATGGCTGGGAAGTTAAACGGCGTAATACCGCAGCACACCCCAAGAGGTTGAATCAACGAATAACTGTCAATATCTGTAGCAACGTTCTCGACGGTTTCTCCCATCATGTTACTAGCGATATTTGCAGCTTGCTCGACCACTTCGATACCACGCCATACATCTCCTTTTGCATCCGCAAAGATCTTACCGGTCTCGTGAGAAAGCAGCGTCGCCAGTTCATCGTGATGTTCTTTAAGCAGATGTTGATAGCGCAGCATCAAGCGCGCACGTTCGGAAACGGCGACATCTTTCCAACAGGAAAAGGTGGCTTTTGCACTTTCAATTGCCGCGTGCATCTCTTCATCCGTCGCGCACGGCAAGCGCGCAATCACGTCGTTGGTAGCAGGGTTTGTGACTTCTACCCAATCCGTTGCTTGAGATTCACGAAACTCACCATCGATGAATAAGGGAACCGTGCGAGTCATAATCTAGTCCTTCTTTACGTTATTTGATAATTGGATTTAAAGCGCTATCTCGATACCAATGGCAGTGGCTTCACCACCACCGATACACAGTGATGCAACACCTCGCATCACCTTTTTATTGTTGTTGTCACCGTCAACACCGAGCACTTGTAGCTGGCGTAGGCTATGAATGAGGGTCACCAAAATACGTGCTCCGCTCGCACCAATTGGATGCCCAAGCGCACACGCGCCACCTTTGATGTTTACTTTGTCTTTATCGATGCCCAATTGGCGTACCGCAATTTGCGTAACAACGGCGAAGGCTTCATTGATCTCCCAAAGATCAACGTCGTCTACCGACCAATCAAGTTGAGAGAGTAGCTGTTCCATCGCAAACACTGGCGCGAGGGTAAATTCGGCAGGCTTTCTGGCGTGGGTTGAGTGCCCTTTGATGATTGCTAGTGGCGTTAAGCCTTGATGTTGTGCGACCTGCGAGTCCATTAACACTAGGGCTGCAGCCCCGTCGGATATAGCACTAGAGTTTGCGGCAGTCACCGAGCCATTCTTATCAAAAGCAGGTTTGAGTTGAGGAATCTTGTCGAGCTTAATCGAGCGAGGATGCTCGTCGTAATCCAAAGTTGAAGCGCTGTGACGAGTCTTAATTTCTATTGGCGAAATTTCGTCATCAAACAAGCGTTGCTCTTGTGCTTCCAATGCTCTTTTCGCGGATAGGATTGCCCATTCATCCATTTGTTCACGAGTAAACTCTGAATGGTCAGCCGTTTGCTGCGCATACACCCCCATCAAGTGCCCTTCATACGCATCTTGAAGACCATCGAGGAACATGTGGTCGTAGGTAGATTGATGACCCATTCTCATGCCGTTTCGCGCTTCTTTCAGCAGATACGGTGCATTGGTCATGCTTTCCATCCCACCAGCAACGGCACTTCGAATGCTACCCGCTTTGATGAGATCGTGAGCCAGCATGACGCTCTTCATTCCTGAGCCGCACACTTTGTTTATGGTGGTGCTGCCTGTGGTAAGCGGAAGCTCTGCGCCTAGCGCCGCTTGTCTGGCTGGTGCTTGTCCGCACCCCGCGGGTAATACGCAGCCCATGTAGACTTCGTCGATTTCGCTAACACCGCTCGCATCCATTGCCGCTTTGATAGCAAATGCCCCTAATTGAGGCGCTGAATAACCTTGTAACTGACCTTGAAATCGCCCGATTGGCGTTCGCTTTGCACTGACAATCCAGATGTCGTTTCCCATGATCTCGTCCCTTCTGACGATAATTCACAGTTCACGAACTCATCCCTCACACCTGCTACCACGGAGCTTTCACACAGAATGTGTTGTCACTCCAGCCTCTCATAAAACGATGAATTTTCGCACTGTGATTTCTTGACGTTTACGTAAGCATAGCACTAACATTTACGTAAACGTAAAGAAACACATCAATAACAACATAATTTTTTCTCCTGTTTTTTGCGATGACCGATATCAGGCCTTTTGAATAAATGCATGACGGGATTTTAAGAAGCCAAAACTTTTACTTAGAGGGACAAGCCGAGTGGATAAATACAAGATTAGTGACCTCGCCAAGGAGTTCGACATCACGACCCGAAGCATTCGTTTTTATGAGGATGTCGGGCTTATAGAGCCAGAACGAAAAGGCAACATTCGCGTATACCAACGCAGAGATAAGATCCGTCTCAAGCTGATTTTACGTGGCAAGCGATTGGGCTTTTCACTTGCAGAAATTCGAGAATTGTTCGAGCTGTACGATACCCAGCAAAGCGATGGGCAACTGCTCAAAATGTTGACCATCATTGATGAAAAACAAGCACACTTACAGCAACAACTCGATGACATTAGCGTCGTGATGAACGAGCTAGAAACCGCCAAAGAGCGATGTAAACAAGCGCTGAGCAACAATTAAACCAACAGCCAATAGCTCTGAGTTAGTGAGCAATAAAAACAACAATAAATTCCAAGCCCAAGCAGTGTAACTCGAACCTTATTTGTACTAGGGTCTGTTGACCTTTCGAGCTGATTTTTGCAGCGAATTGTTGGGCATTTATACTAGGCAGAGACTTTGATGTGTAGTTAGCCTACATGAGAAGTCGATAACGAAGTAGAAATGACCAACAAACGCTGCCCAAAGGGTTCGGCTAAAATCGTTTTATGCTTTGTTAAGGAGTATTTGCTTAGAATGACTAGGCGACACACTCCTTGCCTCCCCTAAAACGATTTTATCTCGAACAAAATTTAACCGCGAAAGATCAACAGACCCTAAAAACTGCAGTACTTTCAACAGGGAAATGTTATGAAAAGCAGCTACACCCCACTCAACTTTGGGCTTGGTGAAACCATCGATATGCTCCGAGACCACGTCAACGCGTTCGCCACCGAGCATATCGCCCCCATCGCCGCAGACATCGACCGCGATAACCAATTCCCCAATCATTTGTGGTCCAAGCTTGGTGACATGGGTTTGCTCGGCGTAACCGTCGACGAAGAGTTTGGCGGTGCAGGCATGGGCTATCTTGCTCATGTTGTTGCGATGGAAGAGATCAGCCGAGCTTCGGCATCTGTCGCGCTCAGTTACGGCGCACATTCCAACCTTTGTGTTAACCAAATCTTTCGCAATGGCTCCCCTGCTCAACGAGAAAAATACCTGCCTAAACTCATCGATGGTTCTCACGTTGGCGCACTAGCCATGAGTGAGCCGAACTCAGGTTCTGACGTGGTTAGCATGCAGCTTCGTGCTGAAGACAAAGGCGATCACTATCTGATGAATGGCAATAAAATGTGGATCACCAATGGTCCCGATGCCGACACCTTAGTCGTCTACGCGAAAACCGATCCTAATGGCGGCTCTCGCGGTATCACCGCTTTCATTATTGAGCGAGAGTTTGATGGCTTTAGCCATGCGCAGAAGCTCGACAAACTTGGCATGCGCGGCTCCAACACCTGCGAATTGGTGTTCCAAGATTGTGTCGTGCCGAAAGAAAATGTGTTGGGCGAATTAAACCAAGGCATAGAGGTGTTGATGAGCGGTTTGGATTACGAACGCGTGGTATTAGCCGCTGGACCGCTTGGCATCATGCAAGCTTGTATGGATGAAGTGGTCCCGTATGTTCATGACCGAAAACAGTTCGGCAAATCTATTGGTGAGTTCCAACTGGTACAAGGAAAGCTTGCTGACATGTATTCACGCATGAACGCCGCCAAAGCTTACGTTTATACCGTCGCTGCCGCATGTGACCGAGGTGAATGCACACGTAAAGATGCCGCTGGCGTGATCCTTTACAGCGCCGAACTTGCCACGCAAATGTCCCTCGATGCTATTCAGCTGCTAGGCGGTAATGGCTACATCAACGAATACGCAACCGGACGTTTACTACGCGACGCCAAACTGTATGAGATTGGCGCTGGCACATCTGAAATTCGCCGCATGTTAATTGGACGAGAGCTGTTCGAAGAGTCTCGCTAACCCACCGACAAGGAAGTCACAATGGCAATCATTAAAAGTAAAACCAAGCCAACCGACGAGCTTTTTTTGTCGAACAAAGCGGTCATGACCGAGTTGGTGAACAACCTCAATGCCAATATCAAAGCCATCAAACAGGGCGGCGGACAGAAAGCTATCGACCGCCAACGGCTAAAAGGAAAACTGCCCGTTCGTGAACGCGTCATGCACTTATTGGATGAAGACAGCGAGTTTCTTGAAGTCGGACAGTTTGCCGCTTGGAACGTTTATGAAGAGTCGATTCCATGCGCAGGTGTCGTCGCGGGCATTGGCACCATTGAAGGCATTCAATGCATGGTGATCGCCAATGATCCTTCCGTCAAAGGCGGCACCTACTATCCACTCACGGTTAAAAAGCATCTGCGTGCGCAAGAGATCGCTCAACGTTGCCAATTACCTTGTGTCTATTTGGTGGATTCTGGTGGCGCGAACCTCCCTCATCAAGCCGAAGTCTTTCCTGATAAAGAGCACTTTGGGCGTATCTTCTTCAATCAAGCGAGAATGTCGGCGCAAGGCATACCTCAAGTCGCGGTTGTAATGGGGCTTTGTACCGCAGGCGGCGCTTATGTACCTGCGATGGCGGACGTTTCCATTATGGTCAAAGAACAAGGCACCATCTTCTTGGCAGGTCCACCGCTAGTAAAAGCCGCAACCGGAGAGATCGTCACCGATGAAGAACTAGGCGGTGCCGATGTGCATTGTCGCAAGTCTGGCGTTGCTGATTACTATGCAGAAAATGACCAGCACGCTTTGCAAATCGCGCGTGAAGCCATCTCGAATACCAATCAATCACTCCCCGTTCAAAGCGACAAACCGGTATTACCACCACGTTATGACGCCGAAGAGATGTACGGCATCGTCAATGCGAACCTTCGCTTGTCTTTTGATGTTCGAGAGATCATCGCTCGCGTGGTCGACGACTCAGACTTCGATGAGTTCAAGGCACTTTATGGTAAGACCTTAGTATGTGGCTTCGCTCGAATCCACGGAAATCTAATTGGTATTGTAGCGAACAACGGCATCTTGTTTTCAGAGTCCTCACAGAAAGGCGCGCACTTTATTGAGCTGTGTGCCAAACGCAAAATTCCCTTACTCTTTTTGCAAAACATCACTGGCTTTATGGTGGGCAAAAAGCTGGAGGCGGAAGGCATTGCCAAACACGGCGCGAAACTGGTGATGGCAGTCGCCTGTGCGGATGTGCCCAAGTTCACCGTGATTATTGGCGGCTCTTACGGCGCAGGCAACTACGGCATGTGCGGTCGCGCTTATGACCCAACCATGATGTGGATGTGGCCGAACGCGCGAATCTCGGTAATGGGCGGAGAACAAGCCGCAGGTGTGCTCACTCAAGTTCGTCGAGAAGTGAAAAAGCGCCAAGGTGAAGACTGGCCAGAACCAGAAGAAAGTGCATTCCGAGATTCTATCGTAGACTTGTATGAGTCTCAGGGACATCCCTACTACGCCAGCGCACGTTTATGGGATGACGGCATCATCGACCCGAAAGAGACACGTCAGGTGCTAGCTCAAGCGTTAAGAGCATCGCTCAACGCACCAATTCCTGATAGCAACTTTGGCATATTCAGAATGTAGAGAAGAAAGGACGTCACATGCAGGATCATCAACCAAGTATCATCCCCAATACAAAGCGACAAGACGAAGTACTTTGGAACGTCGATGAATTCGGCGTCGCAACGCTTACGCTCAATCGCACAGAGAAGCACAATGCGTTTGATGCCTGCATGATTGATCTGCTGATCCACAGGCTGGACTACCTCGCTTTGCGCACCGACGTTCGCTGCTTGGTTTTACGCAGCAATGGCAAACACTTCTCTTCAGGTGCTGATTTAAACTGGATGAAATCCATGGCAAACAGCACTAGAAAACAAAATCTCGAGGACGCACAGAACCTCGCACGCTTGATGCACACCTTAGATGGCTTCCCTCAACCCACGATTGCGGTTGTGCAAGGTTCTGCCTTTGGTGGCGCATTAGGTTTGATTTGTTGCTGTGATATTGCCATCGCTGCGGACAATGCCAACTTCTGCTTGAGTGAGGTAAAACTGGGGTTGGTACCCGCTACCATCTCTCCTTATGTGATGCGAGCAATGGGCAACCGACAAGCTCGTCGTTACATACTCAGCGCCGAAGTGATTAACGCAGCTAAAGCAGAAAAGTTTGGCATTGTGCATGAGGTTCATAAGCTGGACAACATCGAAACCGTTGTAGAAAGCTTGATTGATTCGTTGCTGCTCAATAGCCCTGATGCAATGCGTAAAGCGAAAGACTTGTGCCATCAGTGTCATCAAAATCCAATTGATGGTCAGCTTATCCAATACACTAGCCAACTGATCGCCGACATCCGCGTATCGCCACATGGACAAGATGGCTTACAAGCCTTTCTGGAAAAACGCACACCCGATTGGGCACTCAAGCCAAATAAGGATAAAGAATGAAATTGCCAAGTAAGGTAAATATTGTTGAAGTTGGCGCGAGAGACGGTTTGCAAAACGAATCACCTGTCTCCACACATGCCAAAATCCGCTTAATCGATTTACTTTCGGATACCGGACTCACCCACATTGAGGCTGGCTCTTTTGTCTCTCCCAAATGGGTGCCACAAATGGCTGATTCGCTGGAGGTAATGAAAAATATTACTCACCGCCACAACGTCATCTACTCAGCGTTAACACCTAATGTGCAAGGTTTTGAGAAGGCGTTAGAAGCCGGTGCTACACAAGTCGCTATTTTTACTTCTTCATCTGAAGGATTCTGTCAGTACAACATTAATTGCTCCATTGCTGAGAGTCTCACTCGCTTTGAACCAGTGATTGAATTAGCTGCAAAACATGGTATTCCGGTTCGTGGTTACCTATCTTGCGTTGTTGATTGCCCCTATGATGGGCCAACCAAACCAGAACAAGTCGCTAGAATCGCCAATCTTTTGCAAGAACTGGGCTGCTATGAGGTTTCTCTGGGAGATACCATAGGCACAGGTACGCCCATTCGCATCGCTGAAATGCTTGAAGCAGTGCAAGTAAAAGTCCCAACCGACAAGCTCGCTGTGCATTTCCACGACACATGGGGACAAGCTCTGGCGAATATCTACCAAGCCTTAACGATGGGCATCAGTACCATCGACAGCAGTGTGGCAGGCCTCGGAGGCTGCCCTTATGCTCATGGCGCATCAGGCAATGTAGCCACCGAAGATGTGCTCTACCTTTGCCAAGGTTTAGGAATAGAAACAGGCGTGGACTTGGAACTGCTCGCCAAAGCCGGATGGATGATCAGTGAAGAATTAAACCGCCAGCCGACCTCTAAAGTCTCTCTGGCGTTAAAGCTGCGTTAGATCTCGTAATTCGCTTTGATACCAATATCGAAATGCAGCGGCATACGCCATTTAGCAAAAGACAGGAAGCCCATGACCAATCCAGCCAACAACATAGTGATGGCTGCAAGAATTGGAAGGTTAAACCACAATGCAAACGTCGCGACTGCGAGAAATACAGGCACCATCTTTAAGCCTGGCACTTTAAAGCAAAAAGACTCTTTAAGTGCAATGCCCGAAAAGGTCACAAAGATAAAGCCTAGCCCTAACCAAGTGCGCTGAAACTCCAAGTCACTCACCATCAGTACCAAGCCAATCCAAGATGCCCAACTTATAGCAGCACGCACATGTTTGTTATAAACGTGGATATTTGCCGCAGACAGAGCACTTGCAACACAGAGTGCAATTAAAGAGGCTTGGTAAACGAATAGCGAGCTAGTGATAGCCCCAGAAACGATTATCGAAAAACAAAGTAGTGCGACAGCAAACAAGGTGATGCCAAGGCGATAAAGGCACACACTAAGTTTATCGAGTAAATCGAGCATTTCTTGATATTCTGTATTTGCCATCAATAAGCGTCCTGCCAGAGGGAAAGTAAGAGAGTCCGTAAGCCAGCAATAACGTTATCACTGGCTTTATAAGTTTAGTTTAAGCGCGTTTGAGAAAACGGAGTTTGCCACCAGTTCGGTAGATGACCAAAGAAAATAAGATAAGCGCACAACCAACCAGTTTATTGGAAGTTAGCACTTCACCGTACCAAATCACACTCAAAACTACCGTCCATACCGGCTCAAGGATCATAATCAGTGCTGCATTGCCAGCCTGAACAAACTTCTGTCCCATGGTTTGCATCACATATCGCAAACTGGTTGCCAAGAGCGTGCTCAGAGCAAACCAAATCCAGATAGACGTCGACACTTCAGTTGGCACCGTCTCCACCAAAGATGAAATAAGTAAACCAATCAAGCCTGTCACAAACAGCTGAATACACGTTAGCAACAATACCGGCAATTTCTGCGAGTACTTACTGTTTACGTTGAAGTGTAAAGCCAGCATGAGAGCGGCTCCCAAGAACCAAAGCTGACTAGAAGATTGTTGCCAACCACCAGCCAGCGATAAGCATCCTAGACCAATGATAGCAATGGGCAGAGAGATCCAGAAAATGCGTTGCGGCCTTTGACGAAACATCACCCAAGCAACGATTGGCACAAACAGCATCGATAAACTCATGATGAATGCGCCCTCGCCTAGGGTGTCGCTGATTGAAATAGCATGAATCCAACACATCAGCGCGCCTCCCAAAAGCACACCAACGCCTGCCGCGGCAAAAATATCTTTCTTATTGGCAGCACGAAGCGGCTTGATACACAGCGGTAACAAGCACAAAGAAGCGGTGGTAAATCGCAGCCCAATAAATCCAAATGGTGGAAGACCTTGAATGGTTTCTTTAGAGAAGATCCACCCTAGTGCCGCGATCATCGTAGTTGCGACGAGCACGAATGCAGCTTTGCGTTCAGAGTTAAGCATAATTACTCACAAAAAAGACCCAGCGAAGAAATCGTCAGGGTTCGTACATCATTAATTTTAATGTGTATTAGATAGTTATATTTACATCGCAAATGCTGAACTAAATGTGTACTTAGACTGAGGAGTGCTAACGTTTGCGAAACGCGCACAGTATACAGTGTGACTTAGTTATCATCGAGTAAATTACTGTGAAATCCAATCATTGTTTCGTGACTTGATGTCATCAAAATCGGCGCTGAACTCTTAGGCAAAAACTCAAATAGATTAAGGAATAACCTGACTCTAAACTAGGCACGAAATGTTAAAATAACAACGAAGTAAAACAGTCGTCAGGAGGTGCTTTATGAGACATTCAACCGTACTCTTTTTCATTCTGATTGCCCTGCTTATTATTTCGCCTATCGCACTGGGCTCACTGTTTAGTCTTGTTAGCTCCCTTCACTTAAGTTACATCGAAGCCGACCCAATTTCTGTCACGCACGTCTATACCCAAGTGACTTCAAAATGCTAGATTCAGAGCGTTGTCATTGATTCGAGGTCAAGGAAAACAACGCAGTGGAATAGCGAGCTCTTTCCAAGTTGTTTGAAGCAGAGATCGAGTCAATGACACGCTCCCGAAGGGCCCTCTTTACAAATAGTAAGGGTCTTGGCTTGTATACATTGTTGTCGATTCTTGATTTAGACCCACTAGACCTTTAAATCGCCGCGCGTCTACAAACCAAGTCATTCTCGCTGAACCAAGCATCTCGAGGTTACTTGGGTATATGACATGATGATCTATCGCGGTCGATAGTTTTCTTTCGAAGAGCTCTCATTCTCCAACCGCTCTGGCTAAAGCCAGAGCGGTTTTCAACTTCCTTAATCCTTTTAAAACAGCGCAAAACCCACTCAAATCAAACAAAACTCACCAACTTTCAAACATCAAAAGCTAACCGCCTATTTTCACTTTAGTTGTATTGGTAATGATTTTGTCCATTCCACTTAATTGGTGCGTATTAGTAATTAAATCTACAACTAATTTGTCTCGTACATAGCGATAAAGCCAGTACGCGCTACTCTTTACCGTACAACAATAAAAACGTGCCAGACTATCACCTCACCAACATGAGCGAAGTGCTGGCATAAAACGCCCAAGTTAGTGAAAAACGCATTCAATTTACTAGGGAAACAGTGATGAGATTAAAGAACACGCATTTCATGAGCACAGGTATAAAGGCGGCTCTCCTCGCCACGATGTGCTTCTCTCCTTTCACTTTCGCATCTGACGCCAAAGTCGATGAGCAATTTGAGGTTGGTAAAGAGAAAGCGAAAGTATGTATGACATGTCACGGTGCTGACGGCATCTCTACCATCGACGCCTATCCAAACCTACGCGGTCAGAAAAAAAGCTACCTGATCTCTTCTTTGAAAGATTACAAAGCGCGGGAGCGGACCAGTGGTTTGGCGGTACTAATGCAGCAGCAAGCCGACGCCCTGTCTGATCAAGATATAGAAGACATCGCGCACTATTACTCGCAGTTAGGGAACGAGCATTCATCGTCAGATAACGAGCCCCAGCCTTAAACGAGGAGCGTTCTTATGGATCAAACAACTACACAATACAACACTCAAGTTGTGAAGTATTTTGTGTTGGCATCGTTGGTTTGGGCGATTGCGGGGATGATCATCGGTGTCATTCTAGCTGCGCAGTTGTACTGGCCCATTCTGAACTTTGATTCGCAATATTTCCAATTCGGTCGTCTGAGACCTCTACACACATCTGGTGTGATATACGGCTTTGTCGTAAACATTTTAATGGGTACTTCGCTCTACATTGCCCAGCGCACTGGCCGTTGTAATTTGTTCAACCAGAGCTTGTCTTGGATGGTATTCTGGGGATGGCAACTCGTTCTGCTCTTGGCGCTTATTACCCTACCCGCTGGCTACACGACATCAAAAGAATATGCGGAGTTGGAATGGCCAATCGACGTCTTAATCGTCTTGGTATGGGTGCTTTATGCCGTGCTGTTCTTTGGCACGATTGCCAAGCGCAAAGTAGACCATATCTTTGTAGCAAACTGGTTCTTTGCCGCCTTCATTATCGTGATTGCGATGATCTTCGTCGTGAACAATCTCGCAATGCCCGTCTCACTGATGAAATCCTATTCCGTCTTTGCTGGTGCACAAGATGCCATTGTCCAATGGTGGTGGGGTCATAACGCGGTAGGCTTTTTGCTGACTGCGGGTGTAATTGGGATGAACTATTACTTCATTCCCAAAGCCGCTGATCGCCCTATCTACTCTTATCGTTTGTCTGTGATCCACTTTTGGGGCTTAGTTGGCTTTTACACCTGGGCGGGTACGCACCACTTGGTTTACTCGTCGGTACCGGTTTGGGTGCAAAACATCGGCATCATTATGTCACTCATTCTATGGCTTCCGTCTTGGGCAGGTGCTTTAAACAGTGCGATGACACTCCTGCAAAATAAAGAGAAACTCAAATCTGACTATATTTGCTTGTTCTTCTTTTCGGCCATTCTGTACTACTGCTTAGCCACTTTTGAAGGGCCTCTGCTTGCCATTCGCTGGTTCAATATGCTGGCGCACAACACCGAATGGGTGATCGGGCACGTTCATTCTGGCGCATTAGGCTGGGTGGGCATGTCTGGCATTGCGGTGTTCTACTACTTCATCCCACGCCTGTGGAACAAGACAGAACTGTGGTCGAAGCGACTGATCAAATGGCACTTCTGGCTTGCCCATGCAGGTGTTGCCATTTATGCCATCGCACTTTGGGTGGCCGGTATTGGTGAAGGCTACATGTGGCTCACTCAGAACGAGAATGGTGAGCTGGTATACAGCTTTATCGAAGCCATGAACTTTAAAGCACCATGGTTGTTCCTGCGCTTCTTTGGTGGTGCGCTCTTTGTGCTCGGCTTGTTCCTGATGGCATTCAACTTGTACAAGACCGTACGCTCTCCGTCCGTACTGGTAGCGAAGGAGGCATAAGATGAGCAAAGACTTTACGCATTCAGTGATCATCTTGATCATCACCACCGTTGTTGTGGCCTCCTTCTCTCTTGCAGTTTGGGTGGTGCCTAACATCCTGCGTACTGACGACATCGCCAAAGGCAGTTTAGCGAAGCCGTTAACCGCGTTGGAGCTTGCTGGTCGCGATATCTACATCAGCGAAGGTTGCCATGTGTGCCACACGCAGATGGTTCGCCCGCTAGAACCCGAAATCAAACGTAACGGACGCGCGAACCAAGAGTCCGATGATATTTACGAGTTCCCTAACTTGTGGGGTTCCAAACGCACTGGCCCAGACCTAACCAATCTTGGACGTAAGTATTCGGACCAATGGCATGTGTTGCATCTTATCGACCCACGCCAAGTCGTTCCGACATCCATCATGCCAGCTTATCCTTGGTTGTTTGAACAGACATTGTCTGGTAACGCCATTGGTAACAAGATGGAAACGCTGCGTACGTTGGGCGTGCCCTACACCGACCAAGAGATCTCAGACGCGAGATTACAAATACGCGGTAAAACCAAAGCGGAAGCTCTGATTCGTTATCTTCAAAGCCTTGGTCAAGACACAGCACAGGAGGTGGCACAATGAGCACATTCTGGAACTGGTGGGCAATTGCCGCCACACTTGTCTTCTTCATATTGATGGTGTCTGTCATCATCAAGTATTGGCGTAGCAACCATAAAGCTGACCAAGACCATACCATTGCCTCCTTTGATGGCATTGATGAAAAAGACGCGCCACCACCTAAATTACTGTTTGTCAGTTACGCGGTCGCCTTTCTGTTATCAGCAGGATACCTAGTGCTATATCCAGGCTTAGGCGAATGGAAAGGTTTGGCGAATTACGATCAAGGTGACGATAAACTCAGCGCACCTTCAACCACGCTTGATGAGCAATTTAGCCAAGTCACGGGCACGTCACTCGACGCATTGGCACAAAACGAAGAAATCGTCCTCTCTGGTCGTATGCTGTTTCAAACCCATTGTGCCGCTTGTCACCGAGACAACGCCCAAGGCCAAAAGCACTTCCCTAACCTGATCGATAAGGAGTGGATGTATGGTGGTGATGACAATGCTCTAATTCACTCCATCGCCAAAGGTCGTAACGGCGCCATGCCGGGCTGGGTAGAGGTCATGAGGAAAGACGAAGTCGACAAAGTCGCCTATTACCTTGCATCCCTTAATCAGCGCCACAGTGACGTGCCAGAAGTGAAAGTTGAATTAGGTAAGAGTTTGTTCGTCGAATACTGCTCTTCATGTCACGGTGATGGATCCATCGCAAATCAACAAACGGGTGTGCCAGATCTATCAGACAGTGTCTGGCTACATGGCGGGAGTATCGAGGAGATTCAACACACCATCAATTACGGTTTAAACAACTTAATGCCTGCGTTTGAAAACCAACTTTCTGAGCACGAAATCCTCGCACTTGGTGCCTACATCCGTAAAGCGGGTGAAGAGCAAGAGCAGAAACTCGCAGCGCTGAATGCTGAGTCGGTTAAACGCGGTGAGTACCTAGCCCATGCCGGGGACTGTGTGGCTTGTCATAGTGCAGAAGGCGGCGAACCTTTTGCTGGCGGTCTACCGTTCGTTACCCCATTTGGCACCATCTACTCCACTAATATCACGCCCCATGCCAGTGCAGGAATCGGTGAGTATGATTATGATGACTTCCGAGATGCGCTTGTGAAGGGGAAAGGCAAACATGGTTACCTGTACCCTGCTATGCCCTACACGTCTTATCAATACCTCACGGAACAAGACATGACGGATTTGTGGGAATTCATGCAATCTATCCCTGCGGTAGCTCGTCGTAACGATGAAAACCATATGATGTTCCCATCTAACATCCGTCTTGGTTTGCTAGGCTGGAATATCGTTTTTATGGATACCGACCCAATCGACTACAGCTTGCCTCAAGAACTTGAAGGACACGTAGAAGATGTTGAGAAATGGCAGAAAGGCAAATATTGGGTAGCAGGCTTAGGACATTGCTCAGAGTGCCACACACCGCGCAACATTGCTCAAGCCCTAATTCCTGAGCGTATCTTCCAAGGTAACTTGATAGACGGCTGGAATGCGCCTGATATTACCTCAACAGAGTTGTACGTTGGCGGTTGGGATGAAAAGACGTTGACCGACTTCTTACACACTGGTCATTCAGACAAAGGCACCGCGTTTGCCGGGATGGCGGATGTCGTGAAGAACAGCTTGAGTTTAATGACGCGTGAAGACATTGAATCCATGTCCTACTACTTGCTCAGTGGCGACGTGAACAACTTTATTGCCACCGACGCCGTACAACTAGAGCCTAAAGGATTCGATGACGCCGCCTATCAAGCTCCAATCTACACCGTCTATAAACAGACTTGTGGCGCTTGTCACGGCAACGATGGTAAAGGACGTGACCCAATTGCACCAACATTGCTAAACAACGGCATTATCATGCACAGTGACCCATTCAACACCATTGCTGTAACAGTGCGTGGCTTACAACCCACCTACATCGACCCAGAGCGTAACTTTATGCCGATGGCGAGTTTTGAGGATATCCTCTCCGACGCCAGTTTAGCCGAGCTCATTACCTTTGTACGTAAACACCTCGGAGACCAACAACAAGAGGTTACCGCTGAGGATGTTCGAGAAGTGAGAGAAACACTGGAAGCGGCTGGGTACGCTGGAGGGCTTCATACCACGCCAGACATGTATGACAGGCGTGATAACAACATCAATATTCGGTAATAACTTGTAGAATCCAACCACAAAAAAAGCCCTTTCCAACCGGAAAGGGCTTTAACTTAGTTCCCAAAATTTTGCCGTTTTACAGCAGTTCTACCGACTGTTGAGCGATTACCCACTCTTCGTTGGTAGGAATAACCAGTGCTTTCGCACCTAGCAACTCAGATGTAGCAACAACACCTGCGTTACCAAATCGAGCATCTTCGTTACCTTTCACATCTTCAACAAAACCTAGTAGTTTTAGGTTCTTCAGGATTTCACTACGGATTGGCATCGAGTTTTCGCCGATACCGCCTGTGAAGATGATGCCGTCGAATGAATCTAAAGCAGCAAGGTAAGACGCGATGTATTTAGACACACGGTAAGTGAATACTTGGAATGCTAGAGTTGCACCTTCGTGACCCTCTTCCATCGCTTCCAAAATACCGCGAGCATCGCTTGTTAGGCCAGATACGCCTAAGAAGCCAGAAGCTTTGTTCAGTGAGTTGAACACTTTCTCTTGAGACCAACCTTTCTTAAGTAGGTACTCAATGATGCCTGGGTCAAGGTCACCACAACGTGTACCCATCATTAGACCAGACAGTGGCGTGAAGCCCATAGACGTATCAACAGATTCGCCGTTGTTAATTGCACAAACAGAAGCACCGTTACCTAAGTGAACAGAGATGAAGCTAGACTCTTCAACTGGTTTGTTGATCATCTTCGCAGCTTCACGGCTTACGAAGTAGTGGCTAGTACCGTGGAAACCGTAACGACGAATACCGAAGTCTGTGTAAAGTTCTTTCGCGATTGCGCCAGTGTAAGCTTTTGCAGGCATTGTTTGGTGGAAAGCAGTATCAAATACAGCAAACTGAGGTAGCTCAGGGAATGCCGCCATTGAAGCACGCATACCAATCGCATGAGCAAGGTTATGTAGAGGAGCTAAATCACTTAGCGCTTCTACGTCTGCAATAACAGACTCATCTAAACGGACTGTTTTAGTAAACTTCTCACCGCCGTGAACCACTCGGTGGCCAACAGCAACAACATCTTCAATTAATTTGTACTCTTTTACTAACTCAACTAACTTTGCTACTGCAAGTTGATGGTGATTCTCATCGCCCTGAATAGCGTACTCAAATTTCTCACCGTTGAATTTCCAGCTCATACGAGCGTCTGAAAGACCAAAGCACTCGCCCAAACCACTCAATACAGCATCGCCAGATTGAGAGTCGATTACCGCAAATTTTAGTGATGAGCTACCAGAGTTGATCACCAGTACAAACGAATTAGACATGAAATAGTTTCCTGTTGTGGAGCAAAGGTTGTAATTGCGCAGTTGCGCTGTGTACTTCTTGTTTGTAAGACCTATTATTCAATAATTTTTTAATCTTTCAACTATCTTTTAGAGTTAGTTGTTCGTTTGCGTGATTTTTGTTGATCTAACGCAATTTTAAAATTTATTTTAGCCGTGAAATATATTGCCTCACTCAACTAAAGTGGAATCAGACACTTAAAAACGTCAATAAATGAAGAATAAAGCAAAAATATTACGAATTTTTTTGAATGGGTGAGATAGATAAGCAGAGACAAAAAAGCCGAGCTAAGTGCTCGGCTTTCAAATTCAACTATTTTTTAATGCAATAGTGTGCAGATATTATGCGTCTTGTGTACGACGGCCACGGCTGTGACCACGTTCGCCACGGTGTGCACCACGGTGATCACCACCACGGTTACGATCGAAACGACGCTCGCCCCCTTCACGGTTACCATCACGGTTGCCGTCACGGTTACCACGGAAGCCACCTTCGCGACGACCGCCTTCACGACGACCACCTTCACGGTTACCATCGCGGTTACCACGGTAACCACCGCCATCACGACGACCGCCATCGCGACGACCACCGTCACGGCGACCACCACGAGACTCACGGAAGTCATCGAAGTCACATACTACAGCACCAACATCTTGTTGACGAATACGTAGCTTGCTTAGCTTGTTCGCAGCGTCTGAAGTCATTGCTTTAGGTAGCTGTACGAATGTGTGACCTTGCGCTAGCTTGATCGCACCGATAGAACCTTTGCCTAGACCTAGTTCGTTTGCTAGAGCGCCAACGATGTCTTTAACTTGAACGCCTTGCTCGCGACCAACTTGAAGCTGGTAAGTATCCCAGTCTTGGTTGTTGAAGTTACGACCGCCGTCACGACCACCTTCACGACGCTCTTTACGACGTTGCTTGTCACGTTCAATCGCTTCTACCATTGGGTCTTCGCCAATGTAGAATAGAGGACGTTTACCTTGCTGACGCTTAAGAAGCATTGCTGCAAGCATCGCAGGTTCAATTTCTAGAGACGTTTGTAGCTTCTCAACAAGCTCAGCGAACTTGTCTAGTGCTTTGTGCTCTTTTTCAGCTTCCAGTTCAGCCGCTAGCTTGCTTAGACGAGCTTCTGCAACTTGGTCACGTAGAGGAAGTTGGATTTCTTCCATAGATGACTTAGTTACACGCTCGATAGTACGAAGCATACGGATTTGGTTAGTACGAACTAGAAGGATCGCTTTACCTTTACGTCCTGCACGGCCAGTACGACCGATGCGGTGGATGTAAGACTCAACATCGAATGGGATGTCGTAGTTAAATACGTGAGTAATACGTGGAACGTCTAGGCCACGAGCAACAACGTCAGTTGCAACTAGGATGTCGATAACACCTTGTTTGATGTGATCAACAGTACGCTCACGTAGAGACTGAGGAATATCACCGTGCAGTGCTGCAGCTTTAAAGCCACGTGCAGATAGCCAATCAGCTAGACGCTCAGTGTCTTGACGAGTACGTACGAATACGATTGACGCGTCAGTTTCTTCAGTTTCAAGAAGACGAGACATAGCTTCATCTTTCTCTACACCCTTCACTACCCAGAACTGTTGTTGAACTTTGTCTACAGTGTGGTTTTTACCAGCAACGTCAACAGTTACAGGATCACGTAGGAAGCGCTCAACAATGTTTTTCAGCATTGGTGGCATAGTTGCAGAGAATAGAACGCGTTGAGCTGATTCTGGAGCGTGCTCCATGATCGCAGTTACGTCGTCCACGAAACCCATGTTTAGCATTTCGTCTGCTTCATCAAGTACGAAAGTATTAACTTCGTCTAGATGTAGACGTTCACGGTTGATAAGGTCTTGAACACGGCCAGGAGTACCAACAACAACGTGTGCACCGTTTTTAAGAGCACGCATTTGATCTACGATAGATGCACCACCGTAGATTTCTAGAACTTTAAGACCCTTGATGTTTTTACCAAGGTTCTTCATCTCAGCCGCAACCTGAATCGCTAGCTCACGAGTTGGAGCAAGAACGATTGCTTGTGGTTTACGTTGGTTTAGATCTAGTTTGTTTAGAAGAGGCAGAGAGAATGCTGCCGTTTTACCTGTACCCGTCTGTGCTTTACCCAGCGCGTCAGCACCTTCCAATAGGTGTGGGATTGCCGCAGCCTGAATTGGAGTTGGTGACACGAAACCCATTCCGTCTAGAGCAGAAAGGATAGAATCATTCAGAGATAAATCGCTGAATTGAATAACAGAATCTTGCATTGGGATCCTACTTAATTAAACAAAAAAACAGTCCCATATGCTCTTCCAATTCGATACTGATTCATCCAGTTACTAAATCCATTCAGAAAGGGAATTAGTACAGTACACAACCGCGATAAGCCATTAGGGACGACTAAGGGAGGCGGATTATTCCTTAAATGCATAAAAAAAGCCAGAAAAAATTGAATTACATCACAATTTATTCTCACTAATGGTATTATTCGCGTAAATTTCCACCTATCCCCTATTTTTAAGGGCTGTCGATGATGATTATTCAACAAAACAGTCAATAAACAGGGGCGAATTTGCGCGCTTTCAGTAGTAATAATAGCGCGCAATGATTATAGTGTGCCCAACTCCATTGGTAAGTTAAAAAAAAGATGTTTCAAGATAACCCACTATTAGCTCAGCTTAAGCAGCAAATCCAAGAAAATCTGCCTAAAAAAGAAGGCTCAGTCAAAGCAACTGATAAAGGCTTTGGCTTCCTGGAAGTGGATAGCAAAACCAGCTTCTTCATCCCACCAGCGTACATGAAGAAGTGCATGCACGGCGACAAAGTGGTTGCCATCATCCGCACGGAAAACGAACGTGAAGTTGCAGAACCACAAGAGCTGCTAGAACAAGCCGTAACTCGCTTTATTGGCCGAGTAAAAATGTTCAAAGGCAAGCTAAACGTTGCACCTGATCACCCACAGCTTAAGAAGCTATCTCTTAAAGCAAAGCTAAAGAAAGGTCTAAAGCCTGACGAATTCGCAGAAGGCGACTGGGTTGTCGCACATCTTATTCGCCACCCTCTTAAAGGCGATAACACTTTCTTCGTAGAAATTTCTGAGAAGATTACTGATTCAAACGACAAGATTGCTCCTTGGTGGGTAACGCTTGCTCAAAACGATCTACCAAACTCTGAGCCAGCAGGCATCGAAAACTGGGAACTGAAAGACGACGCAGATCTAGAACGCGTCGACATGACTCACGTTCCTTTCGTAACTATCGATGGCGAATCAACCAAAGATATGGACGATGCACTGTACGCGAAAAAAACAGAATCTGGTGATTTCGAACTGACTATCGCAATCGCGGATCCAACCGCGTACATCACACCTGAAGATGATATGGATAAGGTCGCCCGTGAGCGTGGCTACACTATCTACCTTCCAGGTCGCAACATCCCAATGTTGCCTCGTGATCTAGCTGACAATTTATGTTCTCTAATCGAAGGTGAAATCCGCCCTGCTATCTGCTGTACAGTTACAGTAAGCAAAGATGGCGTAATTGGTGATGACATCAACTTCTTCGCTGCAAACATCAAATCTCACGCTCGTCTTGCATACGACCACGTCTCTGATTGGTTAGAAAACGGCAGCTCAGACAGATGGCAGCCATCAGAAGAGATCGCGACTATCGTTCGTGATCTGTATGACTTCTCACTTGCTCGTGCAGATTGGCGTGAAAAGAACGCAGTTGTATTCCCAGATCGTCCAGACTACCGCTTCGAACTGAGCGAAGACAACGACGTTGTAGCAATCCACGCTGACATGCGTCGCAGTGCAAACCGCCTAGTTGAAGAGTCTATGATCACCGCAAACATCTGTGCTGGCCGTACACTTCGTGACAAGTTTGAAACGGGCGTCTTCAACACGCACGCAGGTTTGAAAGCAGAAAAGATCGAAGACGTCGTTCAAATGGTAAACCCTGAAGGCACGCTTGAGTTCACAGCGGAATCTATCGCCACATTAGAAGGTTTTGCTGCGCTACGCCGCTGGTTGGGTGTTCAAGAAAGCTCGTACCTAGATAATCGCATTCGTAAATTCCAAACTTACAGCGAAGTGGGTAACCAACCACTGCCTCACTACGCAATGGGATTGGACATCTACGCGACTTGGACATCACCAATTCGTAAGTACGGCGATATGATCAACCATCGCATGCTGAAAGCCGTGATTCTAAACAAAGAACCGATCCAAACACCAGATGATGAAGTTGGCGAAGAGCTAGCATTGCATCGTAAGCATCATAAAATCGCTGAACGAAATGTCTCTGATTGGCTATACGCACGTACTCTTGCAGACGAGCCAAACAAGCAAACGTGTTTCACAGGTGAGATTTTTGACATTAATCGTGCGGGAGCACGTGTCCGACTTCTCGAAAATGGCGCAGCAGCCTTTATTCCTGGTAGCTTGATTCTTGATAATAAAGAAAGAATTGAGTGCAATGGCGACAACGGTACTGTTTCGATCGATAAAGAAGTGGTATACAAACTGGGTGATACATTAGAAGTTATTCTAACTGATGTGAATCAAGAGAATCGCAGTTTGGTCGCTAAACCAACACAAGTATTTGCTGACGCTCCGGCAACTGATGCCAAAGAGACAGTAAGCGAATAACAGCTGTTCGTTAAAAAAGGCGCTCAAATGAGCGCCTTTTTTGTTTTTGTAAAAGACATAAGAGCCTATGCCGAATATACAGATACTACGTTTTAATCATTTTACTGCTAGAAAAAGTGAACGATACACAACTCCGCATAATGGCTTGTACATTGTTGAAGAGGGTTCACTGCTCGTCCACCAGCCCGATGGGCAAGAAATGGAATGGAAAGCTGGGGACTTCGCTCTTTATAACTCAGAAGACTTACTTACTGCTGAGTCACAAGCTGGTGAGAATGGCTTTCAAGCAACCGCCCTAGTCTTTGATAGCGAATTGTTGTCTAACCTTCACCAACTTGAAGGAGCGGCCTCAACAGCCTCTACAAGACTGTTCTACCCGTTTGATTCAAATCAGTACGGCGACATCGCGGTAGCAAAAGACCTATTAGTGAGCTTAGTTTCTAAACAGAAGAATGAATTAGCTCAATGCCACCTAGCGTTGGCGTTAATTGCAATGATGGCCGAGGTTCAACCTAACCTTCTTAGTATTATTAACAACGCAGGTCATCTGAGTGATTCACAAAAAATCATCGACTATATTGAGAAAAACATCGAGAAAGATATCACACTTGAGATAGTGTCCGCTGAATTAGGCATGTCTATCGCGACATTGAAGCGACGCCTAGCAGCTGATGACATGTCTTTCTCACATATACTAAAGGTAAAGCGTATTAACTATGCTGCTACCCAGCTAAGAGTATCGCAAAAATCAATCACGCAAATTGCGTTCGATTCTGGTTTCAAAAGTGCGGCTCACTTTAGTACAGCGTTCAAATCTGTGTACAACATGACACCGAAAGATTTCCGAAACCAAATCACTCGATAATTATTGCCAAAAACATGCTTGAGGATCGGACTCTAACTCCGCAATAAGATCCTCAAGCTCTTTACAGCGTGGCAAGCTTGAATAAGGTACCCACTCGCAGCCTTCTTTTTCCCCTTCGCTAGGAACAAAAAACAGCCATGTTTGCGTGTCTTCATGAAAGAGTATCCGCGCAATGGAAGATGTGTATTCACTATGTTGAGAATCTAGCAAGTAGTGCGCATGGTATAGCTCTACACCATTATCAATTGGCTGATACAAACTTTTTCCTAACTCAACAGGTAAGCTAGCATTTCGCTTAGAACAAAATGTTTGAATCGCTTTATTAAGTCGACTCATAGCCAATCGAGAAACGGACATAAAGATACTCCTAGAACCTAACATCAGTATAGGTTGAACCTACCAACTAAGAGCAGTGTAAACCAGAACTATTTGGCAATCGTATTTCCCGTTCACAAAAGTGTAACCTGAACGAAATATCATATGCGCTGCTGTATACTACTTTTGGAGTTCAATATGTTACGTTTAACTATGGCAAGTATTTTAGCCATGGCTCTGTCTGCTCCTTTGGCAATCGCGAAGGAAATCAATATCTCTGGCTCAACGTCTGTTGCCCGTGTTATGGATGTTATTGCCGAGGAATACAATAAAGTCCACCCAGATAACTACATCGCTGTACAGGGCATTGGCTCTACCGCCGGGATCACTATGGTAAATAAAGGTGTGGTTGAAATCGGCATGAGTTCGCGATACCTCACCCAAAGAGAAAAAGGTGAAGACTTAAACGTCATTCCCATCGCCTATGATGGATTAGCCGTTGTTGTTAACCGTACCAACTCTTTAGATAACCTTTCAGAACAGCAACTTTTTGATATCTACAAAGGAAAAATAAATAACTGGCAACAAGTGGGCGGCAATGATCAGCCGATCGCTGTGGTAACACGTGAAGCCTCTTCAGGTTCTCGTTATAGCTTCGAAAGCTTACTTGGCCTAACTAAAGTCGTGAACGACCGTCTTGTCTCAGATATCAGCCCAAACAACTTAGTGGTCAACAGCAATAGCATGGTAAAAACCATCGTGAACCACAACCCGCATGCCATTGGTTTTATCTCAGTAGGCTCTGTCGATCAGTCGGTAAAAGCTATTCAGTTTGAAGGAACTACACCATCAGCAAAAAATATCGCAAGTCATAAGTACAAGTTGGCGCGCCCTTTCTTAATCTTGTACAAAGTTGATGGATTAGATAAAGCAGGAAAAGAGTTCGTTTCATTCTTAAAGTCTGAAACAGGACAAAAAGCCATTGCCGATTATGGCTACACACCGGTTAAGAGCTTCAGCCAGTAAAAACAAAAAAAGAGAGCTAATTTTAGCTCTCTTTTTTTATCAATTCTTTGCTTAGAAGTGCAGTTGAATTACGGATACAACAACCGCACCTGGGCGACGTATCCCTTCAATTTCTACTTTTATCTCACGCTCAATCTCAAGACCTTTCTTAATTGGAGTGATCTTCGTTAGTTTGCTTGATGCGCGTACGTTATTGCCTGCTTTGACTGGATATGGAAAACGAACTTGATTCAAACCAAGGTTCACAACCAGTTTCGCTGTTGGAAACATTGGCTTTTCTGGGTCAACAGAATCAGTCAACTTAGGCAGCAGCGCTAGCGTTAGAAATCCGTGAGCGATCGTTGTCTTAAATGGGGACTCAGTCGCGGCACGCTCTGGATCAGTATGAATCCATTGCATGTCTTCTGTTACCGAACCAAATTGGTTAATACGCTCTTGAGATACGTGAACCCAATCACCAACATGGATCACTTCGCCAATTTTTTCGCTAAGCTCATCGAATAGAACTTGAGCTTCTGGTTTAAGTACGATCGGCTCAGGTTGAGGGATAACTTCCTCATTCACCGCTGGTTGCTGATGGTCGCGCACTTTGGAAAAGAGAAAACTGTTTTGTGCCCTACCTAAGAAGTCACTCCAATAATCGCGCAGCGTTGGAGACATCCAATTCATAAACTCTGATTGATGAGCAGAAATCGCACCAACTTTGTCTTTAAATAGATTCGTGACCTTCATAAATACCCTTAGAGAAACTCAGCACAACTGGCTATACCAGTTAATTTTGAATTAGTTCACATTCTGTTGCAAATACTTTCGGGCGAACACATGTATACTCAAAGCCTAGTTATCCTTTAATTTCATAAGCTTACCAATAAAACACTATTTTATTATACAAGTCATCATTAAAGTCATTGCTCTACTATCTAGCGATTTCCGCTCTCTTTCTTTCACCTTTCATGCGCAACAGCACAGTAACCACTGATTACAAAACAGGCAAACAGTTCATTTGCCGCTAATCAATGCTTTACAAGTTCTATGCCACAACATATTATGTGCCCCGCAACGGAGAGATGGCTGAGTGGTTGAAAGCACCGGTCTTGAAAACCGGCATACGTTAATAGCGTATCTAGGGTTCAAATCCCTATCTCTCCGCCACATTTAGAAAGCCTGTTGAGAAATCAACGGGCTTTCGTCGTTTTAGCATTTGGAAAATTAAGGGATTTCTAAATCCCTAGTCGTGTGCGACCCCAGCACTCCGCCACATTCCAGAAAAAGCCCGCTAAGAGATTAGCGGGCTTTTTCGTATTTCAGCGGTTTAAGGAATAAACTTAAACGTTGAGTTAAATACAACTCAATTTCGTTAATACTTGGATAAAATTGCCTCTTTCTCAGAATTTAGCTTTTTTATTGCCTCGTTGATTTCACTTAATCTGTCTTTATCTTCAGCTTTCATCTCTACTGCTTTTGGGTTCAAATCACAGGCAGAGAGGGTCTTATTTGAGGAAGATGTGAAACCAGATAAGCTCACACTGTAGTCAACAATTTCGGAACGTCTATCGTTCTGAATTTTAACGAAAGCTCTGTTTCCAGCAATCATTTGAGCTAATAGTTTGCTAATTTGAACGCCAGTTTTATCGTTCATACGAACAAAGCCTGATCTATAAGAATTACTGTATAAACGCCCTCTAAATTTTATTGGCTTGTTATCATCTACTTTGACAAACATATCTACTTCTGTGTTAGGGACACCAAGCGCGCTATCTACATCAAAAGTGAGTAGAGTTTCCTTTATTCCACTCGAGATATCACACCTAACGCCAATGCTTTCTTCTTGCTGATACTTATAAGAGAAAGCACTTAAAGTACGACGCTCACTTATTTCATCAGTATTGTCTGTATTTAACCACTTAGCCGAAACTAATGGAGGAGCTAACATGAGCGCAATAGACAACATTTTGGTTTTCATTTTTATCAACTCTTATATCTTTTTCATTTTGTCATTTCTCTACTCAAGAGAATATGCAATCGATTATATACCACATCATATTTACTGATGTTTGATAGAAAACAAAAAACAGTACACCATTCCCATTGAATGAGAGATGCTTTCACGAATACAACTGTTGCTTGCACATTTTTCAGGTCACATTTTATCCAATTAGTTCGAGTCTCATTTGACAAAAAATAGCAATAGCGAGAGCAATCTTGGTATAACAAATAACACAACAATAAATCATGGAAGACAGACACCATGCCGATTGAGTTTCATCAGCTTACTGCAAAGGAAAATACCTCCACCCTCTCTATCGACAATTGGCACATTGAAGCAGGACAATCTTGGGGCATTTTCAGCTCTGAGGGCGATATTGGATCTATGCTTGGTGACTTACTGTGCGGAGAAATTACGCCTGACTCAGGTGAACTGAACGTCCAAGGTTGCCAGATTGCTCAAGTATCTCTTTCTGAACAACAACGCTTGCTAGAGTTGGAGATCGAAAGAGATGACACCGATTTTCTCGATCGTATTGACCAAGGCAGCTCAGTATATAACTTGATCTTTGACGTCTGCCAAGATGACCCCTTTGCACAAACAGTAATTGAAGAGCTCGACTTATCACATTTGGCCGAGAGCGGGTTTAGAGTGCTTTCTACTGGTGAAACGAGACGTGCAATGCTCGCCCGTGCGCTCGCGGCAAAACCAGATCTAGTGTTGTTAGATAATCCATTTACAGGATTAGATGTAGCGCACCGTGCTTCATTGGCAAAGTATCTTCAAACGCTCTCTCAATCGGTTCAAATCCTAATTACCTTCTCTCGTGAATCCGACATGCCCGACTGGATAGATCAAGTAGCACTGTTCAATGGTGGCAAACTTGATAGCACAATGGACAAGCAAAGCTGGGATCAGCACCCCATCATCGCGCAGATTAAGTCCCAGTCAGAGAAACAAAGCGAAGAGATGATGGCATTAATTCGTCAGCATCAACATACAACCCATTTTGAAAATCCAATTTTTGAACTTAAGAGTGGCAAAGTGGAATACACCGACAAGACCATTTTCACTGACTTAAATTGGCGCATTGATAAAGGCCAACACTGGCAAGTGAAAGGGCCGAATGGGTGCGGTAAAAGCACCTTGTTAGGGTTGATATTTGGCGATCACCCCCAGTGTTACAGTAATGATATCCATATATTCGGTAAGAAACGCGGCAGTGGGGAAAGCATCTGGGAAATAAAGCAACATATCGGTATGGTGTCCTCCGCCCTACATCTTCAATATCGAGTTAACTGCAGCGCGTTAGAAGTCATTTTATCGGGATTCTATGATTCAATTGGTCTTTACTCACAACCGACTAAGAATGAGATCAATATTGCGAAGGATTGGCTGACAATTCTACACATGAGCCAATATCAAAAGACCCCTTTTAAACAACTGGAATATGGTCAGCAGCGCTTGCTTCTTATCGCTCGCGCTATTGTTAAACAGCCTACATTGCTAATTTTGGACGAACCTTATCAAGGCTTAGATTACTTGGGGCGAATGTTAGTAAAAAACACGCTTGGGTTGATAGCGAAGGAGAAGTTAAGTCAGCTTTTATATGTTTCACATTACCAAGAAGATGGTATAGAAAGCATTCAAAACTACTTAGAGTTTAGGTTTGATAACGAAGCAAGCTGTTACAAAGGTTATCTCTTCAAATCTGGAGCAGAATAGAAGTCGTAACTTTAACCGACAAGAGTTGCGTATTCTTAAGCTATCTTTCGGCCCTAAGAATACGCCTCTCAAATACACAACCCTACTGATAATTAAGTAATAGTTGCTTAAATGGCACAGGCTTTGAGTAAAAGTAACCTTGATGGAAATCTACTCCTAGATCAATAAGATGCTTCACTTGCGCTTCAGTTTCCACTCCCTCCGCAATGAGCTTTATCTCAAGCTCATTGGCAAATCGGACAATGGCATTCAAAACCGGAGCGTTAACACTCTCAATACCGATTGTATCGACAAAACACTTGTCTATTTTTAAGTAATCCACTCTCATGTGTTGCAGAGCTGCCAGAGAAGTTTGCCCCGTACCAAAGTCATCAATAAGTACTTCTATGCCATGCACCCGCAGCGCTGAAATGTACTTCTGCGTATTTTCATCGATAAGCTGGCGCTCGGTAATCTCAATCCCCAAGAAAACATTATTTTGTTTTAGTTTCTTGTGGATGCGCTCTATCTTATGGATAACATGCGCGTCTGAGAGATAATCAGGTGGTACATTGACGCCTAAATGAAAAGGCTTTGAGTAATGACTATTAGAAAAGTCTTTGAGTGCTTTATCCAAAACATAATCGGTGATGTCATTCGCCAGCCCGTTTTGTTCCGCAGCTACAATGAATTTATCTGGAGAGACAAAACCACGACTCTTGTGCTTCCAACGTAGAAGCGCTTCGCACCCCTTTAATTCACCGGTTATTGCATCAATTTGTGGCTGATAATACAGCGCCAGCTCTTTCCTTTTTATGGCCTTTTTCAAATCTACGAGCAAGCTTCTCTGAGGATCGACAAACTTTGTCACGATATAAATCGTTAAGTAGAAAATCAGTAGGAGGGGGATCGCTGAAATAAAATAAGACAGCTCTTTTTGCTCAATATAGACATTACTGGCTTCGAGTAAGGCTTCATAATCAAAGATTTTAGAATGAGCGATGGCGATGGGATTATCACCTTGCTTGAGCGAACCAAGCGGAGCAACACCTTCTCCCACATACAGTGCCGAGCGCTTAAGACGAAGATCATTTTTATAACCAATAGTCGCACCAAAATAGTCCCTATCCACAATGGTGATAGCGCGATACTCTGGATTTTCGGTGCTCTGTGTGGTGAGTGTCAGGACTTGCTCTGGGTAACCGTGTATACGCGCGAAAGACAGTGTATCAGTGCCATATTGCTTTAAATAACTGTCCAAAGGTTTGGATATCGAACCTAACTTAGAAGAACAGATAATGTTGTCACCGTGAACAACCAGCATTTCATCAATGTTTCTTTCAAACATTAGGTTTTGCTGTAACGCTTCACACCTTGTCGGGTCTATTAATGCCGTTTTATTTTCAGTTTCGATATGGAACAGTATTTGATCGGCAACTTGTATGTTTCTCTCTAAAATATTATCTAGGTTTTTTTGAATATTCTGTTGAGCGAGAAAAAACACCTGCGCCAAGATTAAAGGGACAGGAATAAAGAATATGCTGATTTTTTTTAGCGTTGCTTTGCTTAGCATTCGTTATCGCTCCAATTCAACGTCGACACCCCTGCTCTTTGGTCGGTAGGATTGCTCAATGCATTTCATTCCTAAATGAGTATGAGCACAACCTAACATTACTGCAAATATAACAACAATTTAGGTAAGACTCTTAATGGGCCTCAAAGTCTACACTAAGGAAGCGTCGATAGTTCAACGCGACAATAAAATTAGCAGACAATTAACCACACACGAGCAAGCCCCTTTAGATGACCCCTACTAATCCAAAACTACTTCTTGGTTCTTGCATAGAAGCACGCTTGCTCATAACCAGAAATCAGACAGCACTTTTCTCATCAAATGAGAATAATGGTTTATAAATATTTTCCTTTTCTCGACAGTTAAGAATTATAGTTGAGACATCCTCTTTATCACGTTACAACGCACCTATGACGACAAACAAAGCCAACGCTAATCAGGTAAACGAAAAAGCCCTTCAATTATTGATGCAAGTTGCTGTTAGCCCATTCCCGGTTTCTGCAAAAACGCTTAGCGAACAAATGAATGTGCCTTTAAGTAGCTTATATCGCCATTTGAAGTTGCTAAAAGAGTGGAACCTGATCGAAGAAAGCGTCCATGACAAGACCTTTGTAGTCGGCCCCGCTGCACTGCTTTTAATGCACAGCTACGAAACCGCGCAGCATGGCTTAGACATGGTAGAAAGCATTCTGTCTCGTCTCGTCCAACAGACGGGAGAAATGGCAGCTTACATGGTGCCTTCTGGTTATCGCGCGCTTTGTGTCCGACAGAAAGAAAGTATGCAGGCGCTTCGTTGCAGTTACGTCCAGGGTCAAAGTCAACCATTGCTGCGGGGCGCCTCATCTAAAGTGATGCTGGCTTATATGCCCCAGGCACGATGCGAAAAAATCCTTCGCCATTTTGGTGAGGATCATCGTATGGACGAATGGGAACAAGAGTTAAGCACCATTAGGAAAAATGGCTACGCAGTTAGTACTTCTGAGATAGACCCAGGTGTATCTGGTATTAGTGCGCCAGTGATGAAAGGCAGCAAGTTAATTGGTGCTGTATCTGTCATGGCTCCAGCACACCGAGTCGAAAAGGATAAGCAGCGTATCATTTTACATGTGTTGCAGGCAGCGAGGGCGTTGCCGCCAGAAAGGTAATTCACCATGTTAAGCTTTTTCAAACGTTACGCATTTCATAGAGCATCAAAACCCGTTCACCACCACCCTTTTTCTTTTATGACGGTATGTGAACATTTAACCCCCATGACTGCTGCAACGTATGATCTAGCTAATCAAAGCTTGGACAACGCTAGTGACTGGCTTTACCAACAGCATGACCAAGGTTCCGCTGCTAACCTTGGTCACTTTGATCATCCCCAAATTGATAGTGGTGATTTCCAAGAAACATTGAGTTTGTCTTTATCCCGACACTCAATTCCTGTGATTTTGACCAACTGCTCCGAAGTAATACTCTCTATTCTACCCGTAGTTGTTCATGAACGAGATGAAATCGGCATCATCAGTATCGGCCATAAGATGAATCTGAATCAAACTCTTGAACCAAGGCTGGGGTCTGCATTTCATTTTGCTCTTACTCGATACAATAACGTTCGACTTTTTTTCGCTGGCGTAACTGAAGCAGGGGCTGCTTCAACAATGTGGGAATACGCTGAAGATCAGGGGTGCGATTGGATAACCGACCGAGAGTTCGTATTTAGACATCGTAACCATCTAAAACAACAAGTTTCAAACTATCTTGATCATTGCGATCAAGTCATTCTGAGCGTTGACCTAAGTTCTCTCATACCGAAAAATGGCCTAGAAGGTACATGCCTTGACCTCCAGATGGCATTACGCACGATAAGACACAGCCTAGTCAGTGGAAAAGTACGTGCAATTCAGTTGGTCGGTGATAAAGACCGACTCATATACTCGAAACAAACCAAAGCTATTTTGGAAGAACTTTACCAAATGGCCCCTCTGATTGACCATGCTGCCTAGTGATATTTGGAGCTGGACTATGCCCTAGCTCCATACGTCAGGCAAATTCATATTTCCTAACAATATTTCATACTTGTATGCGACTGATATCATCATTTGGTCTTGAACTAACATCACACTTAAGTTGTAATCTAGCGCATAATAGCTTGGTATAACGTACCAAAAAATAATGACACACATATTTTTATAGAGTGAATCCCCCTAAGTAACTTGGGGAGATGCTCCTTTCTACCTTTGCTTGATGCCATTGAGTTCCACGGAAATAGGATACTTAATGATGCGTTTTGTTAGCATTTTTGGTGCGGCACTACTTTTTCCCTTTGCCGGCCAAGCAACGACTGTTGATGTCACAAATCTTGAACAGCTCAATGAAATTTGTCTAGGTCAGAACTTTCAAGAAATAGTACAACCTGATGGCAGTGTTGTATTCCATTGCCCATCTAAGATTGAATTGCCTCATGGGTACAAAGTGGTATCAACGCATAATAGAGAGGTATCGCTTACTGCCCATTCAGGTATAGTTCTGAGAGGGAGTAACGCAATTGGCTCTGCTTCGAACCCAATCTCACTACGTTCTTATGCTGTTGAATTATCAGTCAATAACAACACAGCTACTGGTATTGATTATCAAAATAACCATACAACAATTTATGGTAACCTCACCTCAGATCATCCTATGACGCTAGAAAATGTCCTTGTTAAAGGGGATGTTACTCTAAACGGCTCTACACTTGCGGTTAATGGTCAGTACAACACTGTAATAGGTAATATAACGACACTAAGTACTTCGACTCTAACGAACACCAATATATGTGGAGATATCAAGTCAAGTGGACATCTGTTTGAAATCAACACTAGCGCACCACTTGGTGACCACTATATTGTCGGTAATATCTCCGCGCTGCATTCATTGAACATTAAAGACATCAGTGTATTTGGCAAGGTCCGTTCTGAAGGCCTAACAGGGTATTTAGAAGGCGCATTTTACGATACAGAGTTAGCAATTGAGACTTTTCAGCCATTAGTATTGCCGAATAACACCGAGGTATGTGGTGATATTAAGAGTTATGGGGATAAGCCAAGTAACATTCAGCTTTATTGTGGTATTGACCAATCAAACTGTGACTATTCTGCTTTGGCCTGCCCTATCACATCAGTAGATATTCCTGTATGTGATATGCTACCTCCTCAGGAGGACGACTTTGAGCTTACCATCTCTCCTGAAGATGATTTAGCATTAATGTGTGGTGATGAACCGCCAACCTTTACTATTAATACTAAAAACAATGCCATTGGAGAAAGCCTACAGGTTCAACTGTCGATTGCCGATTCTGATTTCTTCGACGTGATAATGATCTCCGGAGCTTCACAAGACTCAACTAACCCTTGGTTGTTTACGTCCAATGATTCTGGCGAGCTAGTCGTTCAAATTAAAGTCAAAGCAAACCAAATTGAAAATGTCGATTTTGATAAAACTTACAGCGTCACAGCAGAATTAGTGACAGATCGCACGCAATCTAAACTCGCAGAGTTTAAGTTTAAGCCATTTATATTTGAAGCATATTCTCTCGACCCAGGAATTCCTGTTGGGGAAATTCAAGTTGTTGCAGGCAAGCCCGAGACAATCAATACACGCATTCTCGCCTGTACAGAAGAAGGAGAGGCAGTCGAAGCCTCAAATTATTCTGCAATCCCAACTATCACCCCATCTGTCGTTTCACCGACAAATGGCTCGCTGGGTGATCTTAACTACCAGCCAGAGTTCAAACACGGTGTATCCAATGCTAGCCTAATTACTTATGAATCAGGTTCGTTTAATATCCAATTAACCGATACATTCGACTGTACTGGATTCGCCAAATGCCCTGAAAGCGGTCACAGTGAAGTAACCGGCCAGTTCCTCGTTCAGTCAAGGCCTTGGACCTTTGCTATCTGCCCAAACGGCGAGAACGCAGCTTTACCCTCGGGCACCTCAAGTGATGGCGCAGGGTTTGTCGCGGCAAGTGAGCTATTTTCTCTGTTTACTAAGCCTATTGTTTGGCAGTCTGGAGGCTCCTTAAGTGATCCTATAAACACTACTGCGTACTGTGGTGATAGCATCCGCGTAACCTCAAACTTCATGAATTACGGTTCCCCTTCTGCCAGCATCAAGTTATCGAGTGAACAACATACTCCGACTCAGAACGCAGCTAATCAGACAGTTCTATTAGAAGGGCTAATGGGGTTAAGTAAGCTTAATCACCAAAACACTGGGCTTGGTTATGTATTTGACCAGTTATACTGGAATGAGGTCGGCAGCTTGACCATAAAGGTTGATGTTGCGAACAGTGATATTAACCAAGGCTATCGACACGTAGGTCGATTCTATCCAAAGCATTTCAAAGTCATTAACCAGAACTGGGAGTACCCATCTGGTCAATCTTTTGTTTATATGAACCAGCCACTTACGAGTGTTAGCTATACCGTTGTAGCATTAAACGCGCACAAGTCTGACGTGGCAAACTATGCCTATTTTGCACCTAAGAAACAACAAAACTTCACCTTGGGAGAGCTTAGCAACTATACCAATAGGTTTGTGCCACCTAGCCCTACTCAGGTGCAATGGAGTGACTTAGCAAGCAGAAGTATTGGTACGTTTCTTATCAAATCATCTGCGTCGAAATACGACTGTTCAAACAGTGCCTGCTGGGAAAAGGACGACATTGGAGGAAGCTACCCCGATGGGCCATTCAACACAGGAAGCCATGCAACACTCAGTAAAATTGGCCTAACCTACTTAAGCAAAGTAGATAAATTCGAGTTTTTCGACGACTCGCATATCCTGACAACCCAACCGGACGTTCGATTTGGTCGCTTAAAATTTAGAGATGTTGGTGGACCTCAAGGTCAACAGATCAAA
The DNA here is from genome assembly GCF_002741985.1 of Vibrio rotiferianus CAIM 577 = LMG 21460. GTDB lineage: Bacteria > Pseudomonadota > Gammaproteobacteria > Enterobacterales > Vibrionaceae > Vibrio > Vibrio rotiferianus. The sequence continues at coordinate 234,607 of NZ_APHW01000104.1, read as the reverse complement.
GTGCCTTTAGATGTAGAATATTGGGAGAATGGTCGCTTCACCACGAACTTCAGTGACAGCCAGACGGGCTTTGATAGTACACATAGTCGCTCTGATATCTTGTGGTCTGATGGCACAACATCGACCGCTTCGCTTTCTGGTGATGGGAGCCTTGTAGTAGGCCGCACGCTACAAGTTCTTGCATCGCAAACGACGCCATCCCGCGAACAAGTTAAGTTCCATCTAGATCTTGCCAACGGTGCAAATAATTTGCCTTGGCTGCGTTATAACTGGGATAACGCTAGCAATGGTGAAGAAGATCCCCCGGTTATTGTCACTTTCGGGGTAAACAGAGGTAACGACCGAGTGATTTATCGTGGAGAGCCAAACCTAATTGGCGTAAATTAGTATTCTTGTGCCAATTGTTATAAAAACGCCCCTAGAGTAAGGGGCGTTTTTAATTTTGTTCGATTAGTTAGAAGAACGACGCGCTTTTAGGCGTTTTACCATTGCTAGGCGGCGCTCTGCTGAACCTTGGTCTGTTGCCGATTGGTTCGGGTTATTACGACGACCTTGACGGTTCTTGAACGCAGGCTTTGAGTTTAGCTTCTCGATGTAAGATTCACGCTGCTTTGGCTCGTAACCCGCTAACTCGATACGACGAATGTGTTGTTGAATTAGGTTTTCAACCTGCACCACAGTTAACTCTTCTTCGCGGTTAACAAATGATACGGCGTGACCTTGTTTACCCGCACGACCTGTACGACCAATACGGTGAACGTAATCTTCTGCTAGGAATGGCATGTCATAGTTCACCACGTGTGGTAGATCTTCAATATCCAGACCACGAGCCGCTACATCTGTTGCAACCATTACGCGAGCTTTACCCGTTTTGAACTCTTCTAACGCGCGACGACGTGCGCTTTGTGCACGGTCACCGTGACACACAACGGCTTTGATGCCATCTAGCTTAAGCTCTTTTACAACATCGTTCGCGGTCTCTTTGTAGTTCACAAACACCAATACTTGCTTCCAGTTCTTACGACCAATCAGCTCAGAAAGAAGCTCAGTCTTGCGCTCTTGATCCACTGGGTAAAGTACGTGTGCGATAGTTTGTGCCGTTGTGTTTGCACGCTCTACTTCAATACGCTTTGGCTTGCGAAGGATGTCTTTCGCCAATAGATTCAACTGGCTCGATGTTGTTGCTGAGAACATCATGATTTGTGGGTCTGTATCCACATCCATCATGATTTTACGTACAGCATGGATAAAGCCCATATCAAGAATACGGTCCGCTTCATCAAACACAAGAAACTCGATGTTTGCTACAGATACGTTGCCTTGCTCGATGTGCTCTTCTAGACGACCAGGCGTCGCAACAAGAATATCCACGCCACCTTCTAGCGCTGTCACTTGAGAAGACATCTTACGGCCACCAAAGATTGCGGCAACCGATAGGTCTGTGTACTTAGTGTATGCTTTGATATTGTCTGCGATTTGCTCTGCTAGCTCACGAGTAGGAGCCATGATCAGTGCACGTGCAGTTTTGCGAGATGCGCTGCGACCGGATTCTAACAACTGTTGAATCATAGGCAGAGAAAACGCGGCTGTTTTACCTGTACCCGTTTGCGCAGTTGCAAAGATATCATGACCTTTACGAGCCATTGGAATCGCCTTCTGTTGAATTGGCGTTAACTTCTCATAACCGCATTCTGCCAGTGCTTTTACCACTTCTGGCGCAAAACCTTGAGATGAAAATGACATTGAGCGTATTCCTTAAACAAATCACTAAATAGCTATAAAAATTTTAGCGGTGCACTATACCCGAATTCCAGTGATTTATCTCACTTTTTTACTAAGCACCAACCTATGCGTTATTAATCAGCAATTCCGCAGAGTTTTAGCAGGATCGCTTCTAACTGATCCCAAGGCATCAATTGCGAGTCAATGACCTCTAGACGTGATTCGAAACCCTCTAGACTCATTTGGTTCACGGATACAACGCCATTTGCTACATTAAACGCGTAGCAACCTTGATCTGTGTTCATCACCGCTTTCACACGTTCAGCCGTTAGTTCAGATAGCATTGAGAACAGTTGGTCGAAATTGAACGTATATTCTGCACCAAACAACCAACCACAACTAAAGTACCCCTGCCCTTTGTTTTCTTTACGGATAAAGGCTTCACCAGGAGGCAATTGGAATTGTGGCTCTTGATGTGCATGGTCATGGTGATGAGCTTCAATGTGGGAAGATGCACTACCGTGCACGCGTTCGATGTCCAACACTTCAATCGGTAAGTCACCATCGTGAATCAGCTTACTGAACACTTTTGAAGGCGTTTGGTCGGTTACCCAATTGTTGAATACGTCAATGTCATGACTGGTACACAGATCGACCTTGCTACCGATGACCACATCTGCGCTATCTAATTGATCAACAAAGTTCTTATTTGATAGGTACTTTTCGTCACTTAAATTGCGCGGATCCACAAGCGCGATAGTTGCTTTAAGGTCAACGTATGGCAAGTATTGCTCAGAAGTCAGTGTGGCTATGACTTGCTTGGGGTGGCCTAACCCCGTTGGCTCAATAAGAAGGCGATCTGGATTTTGACGCAGCAAAGCCGTGATACCAACAGACATAGGGACACCTGCCGTACAGCACATGCAGCCGCCCGGTACTTCTTTGATCAGCGCTCCTTGGTCGGTCATCATCGCGCCATCGATACCTATCTCACCAAACTCATTCACTAACACAGCCCAGTTTTCGTTTTCTGGTTTGTTTTTCAGTAAGTTCAGAATGGTCGTGGTTTTACCGACGCCAAGAAATCCCGTCAGTATGTTAGTAGGTACTCGATGTGACATGCTTTTCTCCGACAAGCTTGTGCTTTAAATGCTTTGCCAAAGTATACGGAGAATGTAACTTGCTTCAACGCTTTTTATCGCGGGATTCTAAGCCTTTATGTAATGCTTTCGCCTTTGTTCGCTGCGAGCGTTCGTAATAGCCAAACGTATCTGCATTTCCCACACCAGAAAGATGCATGCTGGTATGAATGACGCAAGTAAAAAACGCGCCAATAGCGATAAGGATAGGAAGCAGTCCAAGGGTGTTTTCGAATTTTAGGGCAGCAATAGCCAAAGCGAAAACAACCGCAGAGGAAAGCGCAATGATCTTACTTCTATTGCTTTTCATGAAAGTTCGCCTTTTTTATTGAATGGGACACCAACCAGAATGAGAGTCAACTCCTCTACTTGATGAATTAATGCTACTCCTTTCATAACGAACATAATTTGAGCGACTTAACAGATACAAAAACACCGAGCATGTCTTCGCTCGGTGTTTGCTTAAATACTCAAGTTAACTCTGTTTGTTAGCAGATTTGGCCAGCAGTGACGGCTATATCAGCTTCATTATCAATAGCGGCTTGAGCCAATAGCTTGAGCCCCTCAACAATAACGCCTAGTGACATGGTAGGCTGATTTCCTGACGCATCTTGCTCAGGTAAAAGTGGGATATGAACAAACCCATGACGAATGGATTTATCACGTAAGTAATGCTGAACACCATAAAAGAGGTGATTACAGACAAATGTCCCTGCGGTATTCGAAACTTGGCATGGGATGTTTGCGTGTTGAAGAGCACTAGTCATCGCTTTAATCGGCAATGTAGTAAAATACGCATCTGGACCACTAGAGACAACGGGCTGATCGATTGGTTGATGACCACCATTATCGGGAATACGAAAATCATCGATATTAATCGCTACACGTTCTGGCGTAATCGCTGCGCGTCCTGCCGCCTGCCCTACTGTAATCACAATATCTGGTTGATGTTGCTCAATAGCACTAATCACAGTGTCGATGGATTCGTAACGCGTTACTGGCACTTGGCAAACAACAATTTCCCCACCATTAAGTTGTTTCCCGTCGAGTCGTTTTACCGACTCCAAAGCGGGGTTGATGGATTCACCACCAAACGGTTCAAAACCTGTAATTAGTACTTTCTTCATTGGGCTGTTCCCTTTAATGGTAAAACTCTGAGGTTAGTACTCGAATTTACAACAACTTAGCATCACAAAGCCAAGTTTTATTATGTTGCAGATATGACCAGCCCAAGATCACGACGCCCAATTGCCGACAAATATGAGATACGCTCCTCTTTACCCCGCGACCTCGGCTATTCCAATCAAATCGTTGCTTGGTTTCTCACTGCAACTTAGGTAGAGTACGCGCCAATAGAGTATCTACAATTCGAAGAGATTGAAGACAATGAATATTGATAATCACGTTATCGAAACATTGGAAGAGCTAGAAGCTTTCCTACACCTAGTTGAAAGTGGTGCGCTAGGCCTTGAAGGCGTCGCAGGCGTAGCACTAGCGACAAACAACACAGATGGCCGCCCATTTGTAGCGGTACTAGATGACAAGCATCAACTGGTTCTTGGCCGTTGGGTTTCTCAACATGTTTACGAACACGGTAAAGACATCGTTCGTCACGGCCCTCAACGTCGACACTAATCCAGAGCTTCAATTGATAGAAAACTCGCTTACATGGCGAGTTTTTTTGTGCCTTTTGTCAGAGCATTTCGCCTATTCCTACAAGCGTAGTTTGCTTTCTAAGCTATTGTTCAAAAATAAAAAATAAGCTTGTCTGCATGGTAGACAGACGTGACATTTCGCTGACAAAGCAAGATGGGAAATTTCTAGAATCTATATCGGAAGCGATTCAAACATTCGTTTCCAGACACCATCAAAGAGCAGAGTTCCTAGCTGTTCTTTTTGCCCCGCAGAGCCCGCTTGACAGCCTTGGGCTAAGCGGGGCTTTTTTAGGTCTTAGATAGACAAATCTAGATACCAAAAATCGCTGACTAAGCAGCGATTTTTAGAACGTCCAGTTACTATATTTAGATAGATGAACGACACAGTCTAGCCCTTGAATGTTCAGAATAGGCTGTCATCATCACCAAAGTCGAGATCATCGCCACTAAAAAAGACACTTCCCCCACCAAAGCTATCAGCATCATTATTCGTAAATGCATCATCATTAAACGCGTTGCTATCATCAAAGCCTGATGATTGAAAATCCGAATTGTCATCAAAACCTGAGTTTTGGCTCCAACCTCCGCCTGTGTAATCCTGCGTATAACCATCGGTGCCATCCAGAAAGCCCCCACTGTTATCTGCTGTATCAGTTGGTTGACTAGAGGTATTCTGTGAGGGATCTATTTGGGAGTCTGCGCTTTCTTCAGGCTGCTCAATGATGGTGTTGTTGGTAACATCTTCCACCATCGGTGAACTATGCTCACCGCCAAATAAAAGATGACTTAATGCACTTCCCGCAACCATCCCAGTGGCAACACCGGCAGCTGTTTGCATGAAGCCGCCAAAGGCACTAGGACGGTAAGCAGGCTGAGGTGGCAACGGTGGTGTGCTGGCCCTGCCAAACATACGGTTCAGGCTACCTCTGTTAGATTCTTGTTTATAAAAATCTGCATTGCGTTGCAAATACTCGTTACGTTCTTTTAGATCTTTGAGTGCAACTTCTTGCGCCAGAGCGACTTGTGTAAGACGATAAACAATGTCGGATTGAGATGCGATCTGCTCTTGGATTAGCTGAGCGGCTGCGGCGTCTTTTGCGTTGCTTTGATTAACACGCATTTTATCAGCCAATTTTTGAATAAGTTCTTGTTCTTGTGGGGTCATAAATATCCTCGCATAGCGACGAGAAATAAAATTACAGATCCGCACAATACGCCGATTACCTGATGCCGATAGCAAGACAAACTTATATTGCAAATTTCCAATATCGTCTGTAAGTCTGCCTGCGAACAAATTGGCTTGCTTCGACTCTCTAATAAGTTAGGAGGATGGTGGTTTCTGTCTCTAATATCGTAGGAAAGGGGCGTACTTAAACGGCTTCATAACCGAATCTAACCCCTTAACTTTTAGGTCCAAGCAGTGTTGTAAAACGTGTCCACACTCCACATTGGGGAAACCTTTATTGTGTTAACTCACGAATGGACAAAATGGTGACAGCAGGAGCTAACTAACTGATGTAAAAAGCCCCAGCCCCATTCACTTACTACTTAGGCTGGTGACCGGTCTTCTTTGCAAACTCTTGCATCGCTTCGGCAAACGTTGTTGTCCCGCCTTTGGCTTTAACCTGTATTACCTTGTACCCCATCTTCTCCAACGCTTGGCGTTCTGCCAAAACGGCTTTGTCATTTTGCTGACTACCTTGAGCGGGCTGATGAAGGTAACACCCTTCTAGTTGGCCATCTTCGACGAGTTGATGGTGTTTCAGTGTATTGATATCAAAATTCATGGACATTCTTTTATTTAAAAATGGGGAGTTGCTGTGGCAGATTACATGCGCTTTAAAGGCTTAACAACACTGTCTAGGCCTTCAATTTTTAATGCAAGGCAGAGTTTCAACAAGTCACCTAGCTCCCCTTCCGGAAAACCTTTTTTATCGAACCAGAGTAGGTATTCTTCTGGGAGATCAATAAGTACACGCCCAGCGTATTTGCCAAACGGCATTTGCATTCGAGCGAGTTTGATAAGGTTTTCTTTTTCTAACATATACTACGGGGTCTGTTGGGATACATCTTGGCTAAGAGTAACACCCAAGCGATCGACCCACCAGTTAATTGCATCTTTGGCGTCGTCTAAAGAATCAATCATGGTAGAGAAGTCTTTGTTCCCTGCTTGGCGATCAATTGCAGCAAACAGCGGCGTATCACTCTCAGAATCACTCACAAGTAACTCCACTGTCGCGGAACCTACATTGGTGTGCTCACCTGTCGTGATTTTTGAGATGGTAGAGATCCCTAAACCAACCGGCAGAATACTTGAAGTGACAGCAAGGACAGGATTCGGCGTTTCCACATTACTGACGGCAATACTCAAGCGAAGTGTTTTTTCTCCGGGTTGGTCGACAACCTTTTTTACGGGTGAGATACGCGCTTTTAACTGCTCAACCATGTAAGTTGTCAGCTCTTGGATTTCTTCATCATCGAGCTCAGATTCTTGAACCACAACCATTACTCGGTCAATTACCACGCTGTCGTAATCATCCATTTTCTCTTTCAACCGAGTAGCATCGCGCAAACCGACTCTGGCCCAAACAAGATCAACGCCACCCTCTGGGCCTGGACGAAAATCTTCATAACTGGTGAATTTCGTCGCACTTACGACAGGACCACCAGCGCATCCGCTCAAGACCAAACCCAGAGATACGACTACCGAAGCTTTAAACAAACGCTCTACCAATGACTTAAACATACCAACTCCTCAAATTTTGAATATACAGTTTATCATCCCATATAAAATTGACCAGTATTTATTCACCTAATGGGTATTTTGCTGAATCAAGGATTGAGCTTCCCGCTACACAATTTCATGTTAAAGTACGCCGCTTACTGGAAAGCATAACGAGAAAAATAATGAAGTCACCTTGCCGCGCAGCCTGTAAAAATAACGGCGGAATCTGTTCTGGCTGTCACCGAACTATGGAAGAAATCGTGCAGTGGAAAGATAAGTCTGATGCTCAACGAGACGCGATCATCGAGCAATTGGTTGGAAATGATTCAACCCATTCATGCCCTGAGTGTGGCACGAACGCGCACTGCGATATTGCTGCGGGGAAAGAGACGTGCTGGTGCTTTGATATTGAGACTAGAGACCTACCCAAGCCAGAGGCGGGACAGCTTTGTTTGTGTCGTAAATGTTTGGAGAAAAAGCCAGTCGCCTAACCTATCGAACTAGGACATAACGGACTGGCTATCATTGAAATGAAGGTAAGTTCTGCGAACTATTTCTGCGCTAACGCTTGGGATTCAAACTTCACGCCATCCCAGCCTGTCACCATAAAGTTACGAATGTTTTGATGGTCGTTGCTCTCTGGGTGCGCCAATACATCTTCACGGTAGAAACGACCAAAACACGCCAACGTTGCCTCTTTGCTTAGGTTATTCAGTTGACCAAAAGCGAAGATCTTGCATGAACCGTTGTTCTCACCTGCATTATTCTGGGTTTCACCATTCACAAAGGCCGCTGGCGTAAACTCGTAGTTCGCTTCAATTGCTGCCATTACCGTTTCAAATTCTACTGTCTCTGGTGATGCCGATAGCGCATCCAAAAATTGTTTTAGTTCCATTATTCCTACTTCCTAGTGCCTTTACTTTCCCAAATAACATTGGATAAACAGTGAAACATTTGTTTCATAAAAAGCCAATACAAAGGTCATAAATCATAAATATATTCAGAGCCTTATTTAGGGGCTGTTGACCTTTCGAGCTGATTTTTGCAGCGAATTGTTGGACATTTATACAAGGCAGAGACTTTGCTATGTAGCTAGCCTACATGAGAAGTCGATAACGCGGTAGAAATGACCAACAAACGCTGCCCGGAGGGTTCGGGCTAGGCGCCCCCGCAAAATCGTTTCATGCTTTGTTAAGGAGTATTTGCTTAGAACGACTAGGCGACACACTCCTTGCCTCGCCTAAAACGATTTTGACTAGGCGTCCCCATCCGAACAAAATTTAACCGCGAAAGATCAACAGCCCCTCATAACACTTCAATCAATGCGCTATTCCTCACTGTGCTGGTGAATGAATAGATATCTACTGTAGGTGCATTGAGTGACATTGTATCCGTTTAATAAGGAAATATCATGACCACCCCATTTAAGGCAATAGGCGTATTGGCATTATCTTCACTTGCCATCGCATGTTCATCTCAACCTGACGATTCTCTCTCTTCGTTTTCAGCCCAATGTAAAGCATCGGTAGCACCTGTTGCGGGAGAGGCATCCATCCAAGGTTTGACCTTTATGGGAACGTCTATCGCTGACGCACCATTCGACACATCAGCAGCAGAAATCGTTCAATATGATGCGTGTACAGACAAGCTTTACGTGGTCAACGCTCAAGCGAAACGTGTCGATGTGCTTTCTATGGATGACAACGGCGTGCCAACGCAAACCGCATTCATTGACCTCAACAGCGCGGGCAAAGCAGCGGGCGTTGAAATTGGTGCAGCAAACAGTGTTGCAGTCTTTAATGGTTTAGTCGCTGTTGCGATTGAAAACAGCGATAAACAGGCAAATGGTATTGTTGGTTTGTACCGCTCGGATGATTTGTCACTGATCACCACCTTCCCTACTGGCGCACTGCCGGACATGGTTGGCTTCTCAAAAGACGGCAGATACATCGCAACAGCAAACGAAGGTGAGCCAAATGGTGACTACAGTGTAGACCCAGAAGGCAGCATCACGCTGATCGACTTGAGCCAAGGCATAAACCAAGCAGAAGTCACGCAGATTGGTTTCAATGAGTTCGATGGTGCACGTAAGTCTGAATTATCAGCTGATGTTCGAATCTCTGGTCCAAATGCCACGGTGGCGCAGGATCTAGAGCCGGAATACCTTACCTTTGCAGACAACGGCAAAATCTACGTTGCACTGCAAGAGAACAATGCGATGGCAATCGTGAACCCGGAAAGTAAATCGGTAGAGAAGATTGTGGGTCTGGGCGAGAAATCTTGGTCTGACTCAAAACTGGATGCTTCAAACAAAGACAAAATCATTGGCAACTTTAAGAACTATCCTCAACTGGTTGGCCTGTACATGCCAGATACCCTCGACAGCTACTCGGTAAACGGTAAAACGTACATCCTCTCTGCCAACGAAGGTGACGGTCGTGAATATGGCTTCAAAACAACACAAGCTCTATGTGACCAAGCGGGATTTAAGTGGGATGAAGACGATTACCTCGGTACAGATGAATATACTTCTGAGCAAGGCACCTGTTTAAGCCATGTTGATGAGGTACGAGGTAAGAAGCTGAAAGTCGCAGCAGACCACCCATTGGCAGAGGCGCTAAAAGATAACAAGCAACTCGCGCGTCTAAAAGTGATTAAGCCAGAAAAAACGCTTTCTGCGCAAGACAATGTTCAAGCCTTTGGCGCGCGTTCGTTCTCTATTTGGGATGAAAACGGTGAGTTGGTTTTCGATAGTGGTGACGATTTCGCGACCATCGCATTAATGAATGAAGGTAAGAACTTCAACAGCACCAACGATAGCAATGACAGTGGCGATGACCGCAGCGACGACAAAGGCATTGAGCCAGAAGCGATTGAAGTAGCACAAATCAATGGTCGTCACTACGCGTTTATCGGCTTGGAGCGTCAAGGCGGCATCATGATTTATGACATCACAGACCCGAAACAAGCGCAGTTCCTGCATTACGTAAACCGTCGTGATTACAGCCAACCAGTTTGTACAGAGGTGGAAGATGGCGAATGCACGAACGACACTTACAATCCAAAAGCAGGTGATTTGGCTCCAGAGTCAATCAACTACTTTGCTCGTAACGGACAACACTTTATCGCGGTTGGTAATGAAGTGTCAGGTACGACATCTGTGTTTCGAATTGAGCTTTAACTCTCGCTCTTCAAGACAACAAAATTAAAAGTAAAGCGCCCGAACTTAAGTTCGGGCGCTTTTTATAACGCGTTAGCATTGTTTGAGAGTGAGATTCCCGACTCGCTCCTTCGTCGATCTCGAAAATGACGGAAGCTAACCTAACAGTTTAGAACGATACTAGCCTGCAAAGTGGAAAAGCTCTCTTCCACCTCCAAGTAGTACCATCACTACCAACGTCATTCCGGAATCGAGGAACGAGATGTCCGGAATCTCTCTTTAATAACTCAGCTCTATTCTTCAATCGCCAACGCATCGCACTTCGAAGCACAGATAAAGTCGTTCTTATGCAGACCTTTAATAGAATGGCTCCACCACGTGATGGTCACTTTGCCCCACTCTAACAAGATAGATGGGTGATGGAATTCATCTTCTGCAAGCTCAGCAATCTTGTTGCTAAACGCCCACGCTTGTTTGAAGTTCTTAAACTTGTAGACCTTCTCAAGTTGAGGAATCTCATCTCTCTCAATGATCTGCCAATCAGACAATTGCAGCAGCAGAGACTGTTGTTCCTCTTTACTAAGTGCAATGGCATCGATACTACAAGCTTCGCATTTTTGTTCATTCAACATGAGCAGGTTCCTTTGGTTCAAAAAGTGGTGGAAGCAATCCGGCTTCAATCGCTAGATCGGCTTGTTTCAATAAATTCAGTTGGCTAATTTGGAAAAGCTGGGACAACTCTTCAATCACGTAGTATTTCGGTTGCATGATATCGATGCGGTAAGGGGTTCTTAGCACAGTTTGCAGGTCAAACTCGTCTCTAATCGCGATGTCGCTTTCCAATGAATAGATGGTTTCTCCCGGAGATGAAAGGATACCGCCACCGTAGATCTTGGTTTTGCTACCCTCTTGAACCAAGCCGAACTCGACTGTAAACCAATATAGACGCGCAAGGTACCCTCGCTGCTTCGGTGTCGCGGCTTGTCCAAGCTGTCCGTAGTGCTCGGTAAAGGCGGCAAAATCAGGGTTGGTGAGCATGGCACAATGACCAAAAATCTCATGGAAGAAATCCGGCTCTTGTAGGTAATCAAACTCTTCTCGCGTTCTCAAAAACGTCGCGACTGGGAAGCGTTTGTTGCCAAGCAGATTGAAGAAACGATCAAAGTCGATCAACGCTGGCACTGGCTCCACTTGCCAGCCGGTGGTTTCCATCAAAACACGATTAATTTCGGGCAGTTGTGGCACGCGGTCCTGAGGTAAATCAAGCAGCTTAAGTCCGTGCAGATACGCTTCGCATGCACGGTCTTGAATCACGCTCATTTGTCTGGTTACCAAGTCGCGCCAAATGGCATCCTCTTCATGGCTCCATTCTACCCTTCCATCCTGATCGACGGGTTTTGAATGATACTGAGTCATTGCACATCTCCGTTAACAAATCCTTTACATTAAGCCTATCTACACTCTTTTCACCTTCCAATCCCCTGACCATTTTCCACTCAAAACTCAGGTGTAACATTTTCTTTACATTAACACCTAACACACTGATATACATAAGGAGCTAGTTTCTCCAACGAGTTTGACTTTATTTCTGGTTCACCTCAGACTGAAAACGTTAAAACTTTGTTATAGAGGGAGCTATGCGCGAGAGCAACAAAGTCTGGCAGCCGACGGAAGATCGAATCGAGCAAGCCAATATCACGCAGTTTATCGAGCACATTAATCGGCAGGGTTTCGAGCTCAAAAACTACTCTGATTTGCACCAATGGTCTTTGGAGTACAACGAGCATTTCTGGAAAGAGGTTTGGCAATTTTGCGACCTAATTGGCACGCAAGGCGATACCGTAAGAGCGCAAGGTGAAAGCCGTTGGCAATCACCAATGCAAAATCGAGATGCTGTGTGGTTCCCTCAAGCCCAAATTAACTATGCAGAGAACTTGCTCAGTTTGGCAGAGCAGCAAGCGGATGAGTTAGCGATTTGGTTTGAAAACGAACGAGGTGACAAACAGACTTACACTTGGAAACAGCTTTGTGACGAGGTCTCGAGCGTTCAACAATGGTTAGTCGAATATGGCATCAAGCAAGGCGATGTGGTTGCAGGCTATTTGCCGCATATGCCACAAACCGTTATTGCAATGCTAGCCACCACCAGCTTAGGCGCGACTTGGACGTCTACCTCCCCTGATTTTGGCGTGGAAAGCGTTATTGAGCGCTTCGGGCAAGTGAAGCCAAAAGTCCTGTTCACCTGCGATGGTTATACCTTCAATGGCAAGATCTTCGATATGTCGGAGAAGAACCATCACATCGCGGATCATCTTGATGGGCTAAAACAAGTGTGTCAGATCGGTTACCTCAAACCGAATGTGTTTGAGTGCAACGTTTGTACTCACGATTGGCAAAACATCATTAATCAGTATTCTCCTGCTCCCTTGCACTATACTCGCGTGGAATTCAATAGCCCGTTGTTCGTGCTTTATTCCTCCGGCACGACAGGCAAGCCTAAGTGCATTGTCCATTCGGTTGGCGGCACGATTATCAATCACCTAAAAGAGCACCAACTTCATTCAGATATTCAGCCTAAAGATCGTGTTTTTTACTACACAACTTGTGGCTGGATGATGTGGAACTGGCACGTGTCTGCCCTTGCAAGCGGCGCATGTTTGGTGATCTTTGATGGTAGCCCGGTTCATCCAACGCCTGATGTTTTGTGGGGTTTAGCACAGCGAGCCGAGGTGAGTCTCTTTGGCACTGCCGCCAAGTATCTAGAAGCGATAGAAAAAGCCGGACTGTCACCCATCCAAGATTACTCACTCCCTAATTTAAGAACACTCTGCTCTACTGGATCTGTGCTTTATCCAGAACAGTTTGATTACGTCTATCAACACATCAAACAAGACCTCCATTTGGCTTCCATCTCAGGCGGAACAGACATCTGTGGCTGCTTTGTCTTAGGCAACCCTATCTCGCCTGTTTATCGTGGTGAATGCCAGTACGCTGGTTTAGGTATTGATGTTCAAGTGTTCGACTCACAGGGTCAAAGCGTGAATGAGCTACGCGGTGAACTCGTCTGCACCAATTCCTTGCCTAACTTCCCTGTGGCTTTTGGAACGATACGGGTGAACGATACCACAACGCCTATTGGGACAAGTTCGATAATCTCTGGCACCACGGTGATGATGTAGAACGAAGCGCGAACGGTGGGCTCATTTTCTATGGTCGCAGCGATGCATTGTTGAACCCTGGCGGTGTGCGCATCGGTACTGCGGAAATTTATCAGCAAGTGAATGCTCTTGAAGGCATCGTAGATTCTATCGCTGTAGGTAAAGAGGTCGATCGAAACGAACAAATTTGGCTATTTGTGCAGACCGCTTCTGGTGTCACTTTAGATGACGGATTAGTTGCCGAAATTAAATCACGACTCAAAACGTCCTGCTCGCCAAGGCATGTACCAAGCCGAGTATTCTCCATCAGTGACATTCCTAAAACACGTTCAGGTAAACTGGTGGAACTTGCCGTCAAACAAGTCATTAATGGTAAGGAAGTCGAGAACTTAGGTGCGATTTCGAACCCAGAAGTCCTGGAAGAAATTCGACAACTCACGTTTGTCTAGCAAATCAAAGTAAACAAAAAAGCGAGCTAAATAGCTCGCTTTTCTTATGTTCTTTGTCGGGGATTAACGGCGACCTACACCCATTAATACTGACATTGTGTGACCGTCTGACGTGATTTCGAAGACCTTCTTCGTTTCTACCTCAGTAAAGCCTGCTTTGATGAGTGCGTTCTCTGATTTCGCTAGCGTGAAGCCTCCTTTTGCTGAATCCGCGATCCAGTCAAAATGCACGAAGTGACCACCAGCGTTTAGTAACGAGTGAGCAATCTCAAGAGACGTTTCGTAGTCTTCGATAAAAGCCAGCACTGAAGAAGCAACGACTAGGTCAAACTGACCACGGAATGCTGGGTGCTGAGCGACCAAACCACGAGTCAATGCATCAACAATTGGCTCTACATTATCTAGCTCTTTCTTATCAAGCTCTTCAATCATGGCTTCCGATGCATCTAGCGCCACGATCTCTTTTGCGGATGGTGACAACAGTTGGCTTAACTGTCCTGTCCCACATCCAAAATCCAATACTTTAATGCCATCAAGCTGAGTAAGCTGTTGTAACTGTGCAAACACCGACTGAGCAAATTGTTCTGTTGCTGGGTTAGATTCCCAATTCTTTGCTAAGCCGTCCCAATCTTGTGCCATCGTGGCCTCCATGTTCACTTCTTGTAACCCCCATAGATTACCGCAAAAACGCCAAAACACCATAGACTTATCTGGCGAATCCGTGTTTTTTTCGATAATCTTTCTAAGCGTTAGTTCGCGCATTCATCTACGTTATCGATTATTATCATTTTAGTTTAGGTCTTTTTTAATCATGAACTTAACTCAAGTCGAAGCTTTTTGTGCCATCGCCGAATATGGCTCCGTGTCGGAGGCCGCGCGTCAACTCGACTGCAACCGTACTAAGCTCAGTATGGCGATAAAAGCCTTAGAGAAAGACCTAGACGTTGAACTGTTCAACCGGACTGGTAACCAACTCAACCTATCTGAAGCCGGTAAAGCTATCTATAAAGATTGTGAGAGCTTGCTCGTTACCGCACAACGCATCAAGAAAACTTGTGCCCAAGTCTCAGATGGTTTCAACGCTGAAGTTTGGGTTGCCCGAGATGACTCCCTACCTGATGACTTGTGGCAAGAGCTATCTCATACGCTTAATAACCGCTTCCCTTCAACGACATTCAACTTGATCCTAGCGTCCAGTGGTGACTTAGCCAACTTAGTGAGTACCCAACAAGTCGACTTTGCGTTTGGAGTCGATTATGAACGCGTTGATGACCCACATATCGTTTATAACCCGCTGGGTAAAATTCGCATGATGTCGGTGTGCAGCTTCGATCACCGTTTAAGCAAAATGCGTCGTGTAACCGATGAAGACCTACGTAACCAAATGCAAGCTCTGATGGTGTATTTGAACGAGAAAGACAACCCTGAGCTGCAACCCTTTTCTACTCGATATATTGGTTTTTCAAGTTTTGACTATATGCTCAACACCATTTTGGAAGAAGACGCATGGGGCGTTTTACCCGAGCCGTTGATCCGACATTACTTGCGACATCAGAAGCTTGCGGTGATCAAACATACGTATGGTTTGAAGCAAGAAGACTACTGTATGTTTGTTCCAAATGGCCAAACAGAACACCCAGCAATGAGTTGGCTGGCTGATAAATTAAGCGAGTATTTATTCGACTTCTAAACGTTTCACAGTGAGCGTCAATATTATTGACAGCACAAAATCAACCTAAGTCATTGAAAAATAAGAACCAACCATCAGTAGTACACTTTATCGTTTAAATGTCACACAGTTTCTATTTGCTTAAATTCACTCAGAAGAGAAGAATATAAAGGTGTAAAAATTATAGGCATCTTTTATGTGTGACAGGACAAGCAAAAACGAAAACCGTATCTTAATCTTCTCAGCCCTTTTAGCTTCTGGGTTTGCAGTAGGAGGAATGGTACTTGGCTTGCTTGTTGGGTCGATCGTCATTGTATTTGACGGTGTATATTCTCTCGTCAGCCTGCTGTTAACTTTATTGTCACTGGCAGCTTCGTACTACATCAGCAAGCCATCAAAATCTATTTTTCCTTTTGGCAAAGCGATACTAGAACCAATCGTTATCGCGATTAAAGCAGCTGTAATTTTAGTCGTGGTCGCGTTCTCATTGTTCTCAGCAGTAGCGGCATTAACATCTGGCGGTCGCGAGGTTGACGCTTCAATTGCCACTATCTTCGGTGCAATCAACGTAATTGGTTGTGGCTATGCATGGTGGTTTATGGCGAAGAAAAGCCGTCGCTTCTCTTCAGGTCTGATCGAAGCTGAGAAAAAACAATGGCAAATGGATACACTTCTAAGTGTTGCTGTCACAGTCGGTTTCATCGCTGCGTGGTTAGTATCTCTAACGCCATATGCACATTACGCGGTCTATGCAGACCCAATGATGATGGTATTGATGGGCTTCTATTTCCTCAAAGTACCATTTGATATGCTGGTTGGCGCATTACGTGAGCTACTAATGATGGCACCAAGCAAAGAGCTTTGTCATAGTGTTGGGAACGACGTACTTGAAATTGAAAAAGTCACAGATCACCAATTGAAACTGGCTGGTGTGACAAAGGTAGGTCAAGAGTTACGAGTGAATGTAGACGTTCACATTGATGACGATACTCTAGAGCTGGATACGCTAGAGCACACTCGTAAGCAGCTTACTAAGCGACTATCGAAGCACAGATTCAAGCTTCAATTGCAGTTAAATGTTGCTTGCTAAAACGCCACAGAAAAACATTCGAACTCAAAATAAAAGCTCCCACTTTCGGGAGCTTTTTGTTTGTTCGGTTGGTGCACTCGCAACCCCCTCCAACTCCCCCCCCTTTTATTGGCTTGAGTTGCACCGCATTTGAACACAGCGTTCAAGGGGGAGAGCTGTTCTTTGCTAACTTAAGATCCCCGTTATTCTGCAAGTCTTGTGAATGCTAACGGTAAGTATTGGATTGTTCTCGGATGCAGGACCAGTCCCTCCCCTTTAACTCGGAGTGTTGAGAACTTAGATGCCTAATACAAAGGGTGGTTAGGAGGGGTTGGTACATTGAACTGGGACTTTGACTTGCGCATTCACCCCACTCCCCCTCCCCCTTTTTTGACTGAGTTACATCGCACTTGAATACAGCTTTCAAGGGGGAGAGCTATTCTTTGCTAACTTCAGCTCACCGTTCTTCTACTGATCCAGCGAATGCTAACAATGAGCACTGAATTATTCTCAAATGCAGGACCAGTCCCTCCCCTTTGGCTCAGAGTGTTGAGAGCTTAGATGCCTAATACAAGGGGAGGTTAGGAGGGGTTGGTACATTGAACTGTGGCTTGTGCACTTGCAACCCCCTCCAACTCCCCCTTTTCTTAACTAGCGTTGCTTCGCATTTGAATACGGCGTTCAAGGGGGAGAGCTATTCTTTGCTAACTTCAGCTCACCGTTCTTCTACTGATCCGGCGAATGCTAACAATGAGCACTGAATTATTCTCAAATGCAGGACCAGTCCCTCCCCTTTAACTCGGAGTGTTGAGAGCTTAGATGCCAATACAAGGGGAGGTTAGGAGGGGTTGGTAATATTGAACTGGGACTTGTGGACTCTCAGCCCCTCCATCTCACTGAAACCATTGTGGCGTTAAAAACAAAAGTTACTTCAACCCCAAATACCAAGCGTGGCGAATCTGACATAAACGCTTTGTTAGCACGTTATTCAATAACCCAATTTGCCGCACCTACACCATCTTCACTAAAATATAAGTTAATTGGGTATGTCTTCTCACAGCCTTTGACCACCCAAATCTCACGCCAATATCTTGAACCGATCTCTCCTTGAGGTAGCGCCTTAACGTATGGCAGGAAATTTTCTGGACTTTCACACCCCCTAGTCGCTACCTCTGCGACAACACCAACCATAGCATCCTGGATCAATTTTTGATTCGACAAGCTTCCTTCTTGTATTGCTCCTTCAGGTAGGGCTGAATCAGCGACTACAGGATGGGCAAAAAGCATAAATAGGCCTGCGATAGTTTTGAGTTTCATAGATATTTCCTTTTAAGTACTCATTTATCCTGCTGCTTCGCGCTTTTCTTTGGTGACTAGCCAGCACATCAGCGAGCCAACCGTCACCATCACGACGCCTTGCCAGAAGCTGTGGCTCAGAGTGACCCCAAGAATAATAGAGGAAAACAAAGCTGAGAAAATCGGCGTGAAGTAAGACAACGTTGCGAGAAACACCATATTGCCACCCACGATCGCAATGTTCCACAACCCGTAGCCACCCGCCATTAATGCAGCAGATGCGAGCAAATAACCCGCAGCTTCCCAACTGAATGTCATTGGTGGCTCATCTGCAAATGCATACTTCACCCACAAAGATACTGCCGTTGCGATAAAGAACAACGTAATTGCGTTGTGCTTTGATTGTTGTCGTTGCGTTAGGTTGCAATATACAGCCCAAATCACTGCGCCAGTAAACGCCATAAAATACACCAGAGGATTGCTACTAATATTAGCGACTAACTGTGTCGGAGATAGACCGTTGTCACCACTAACTGTCCATGCAACGCCAATAAAAGCCAACGTCACTGCTGGGTACAACAACCAATTCAGCTTTTTATTACTGCCCAACACAGCGAACAAAACGGTTAGCGCAGGCCAGAGATAATTGACAATAGAAACCTCTATTGCTTGAGCTCGAGAGTTTGAGTACCCCAATGCCAGTGCGAGGAAAATTTCATAACATACGAACATCGCTCCTCCCAGCACTAAGTACTTGGGAGAGAAATAAGACAGCTTGGGAATACCAACAACAACCAACAAGAAAATCGAACTCAGAGAGTACAGCATCGCTGCACCTCCTACTGGCCCTAGACTCTCTGTCACCAACCTAGCAATACCGAGCAAACAGCTCCAACAAAGAATCGCGATACAGCCATAGAGGGTGAAACGAAATTGATAAGATTGCATATTATCTGTGTGACCTACTGCTCATGAATACCAACGAAAACTGCAGCTTAACTCAAAAATGATCCGCTTCAACGTACTCTTTTTCCAAAATCGGTATAAGAACTACTCTATTAAGCGATTGGAGTCGATATGAAACATTTTCTTCCTTCCAGTGTCATGCTGACACCGTTTGTTGTGCGCTACTATGAAGAAGAAGACGAAAGTGAAAACGTTGAAACACGTTCAGAAGCTCATAGTTTAGATAGTGAGGAACAATCTACGGAACGTTCAGAGTAAGGGAATCCAATCATGAAGAAAATCGCAGTTATTTTAAGTGGTTCCGGCGTTTATGACGGAGCAGAAATCCACGAAGCGGTACTAGCACTCTATGCTATCGAAAAAGCAGGCGCCACATGGCACTGCTTTGCACCTAACATTGACCAACTTCACGTCATTAATCACCTGACAGGCGAGGAAATGGAAGGCTCGCGTAATGTTCTAGTCGAATCAGCGCGTATTGCACGCGGCAACATTGATGATGTCGCCAAACTGAATGTCGACGAGTACGATGCCCTACTTCTCCCTGGTGGATTTGGCGCAGCAAAAAACTTAACTGACTTCGCCGTTTCCGGTGCGGAGTGTTCTATCAATACCCACGTGGCACAAGCATGCCGAGCGTTTGCTCAATCAGGTAAACCTGCTGGTTATTTATGTATTGCTCCAGCAATTATTCCACTGGTTTATGACCAAGGCGTACAAGGTACGATTGGTAACGATGAAGCAACGGCAGCGGCGTTTAATCGCATGGGTGGTGAACACATTGATTGCCAAGTTGATGAAGTCCACTTTGATGAAAAACACAAAGTACTTTCTACACCAGCTTATATGTTAGCGGAGAATATAACTCAAGCGGCATCAGGTATTGAGAAATTAGTAGATAAGTTAGTTAAAATCGCCTAAAAGGAAAACGTTTGCTTAAAGGCGAAATACCAATCCCCATTGATAGATATAACATCAATGGGGATTTTTTATACTTTAGTCGAATTGGGAGATTAACCGTACAAAACTTGCTATTTTTGCCAATCGTTTGCGTGATAAATGAAATATTTCAGCTACGTTAAGTAGGTGTTGCACCACCTCACTGTGCAACAAGACTGCCATCACACTTTCTGCGTTCAAGATACCTCTAAGGGGTTATTCTTGTTCTAGATCAATCTCAAACATGAACTTGGTATGCAAAAGTAAATGACAGATTAAGAAAGATTATTAAAAATAACGACGGAGCAATCCAATATGACAAGTGCATTTTTTATCCCTACCGTAAACCTAATGGGCGCAGGTTGCCTTAAAGACGCAACAGACAGCATCCAATCTCAAGGCTTTAAAAAAGGTTTGATCGTTACGGATAAAATCCTTAACCAAATCGGCGTAGTAAAGCAGGTACAAGATCTTCTTACTGAGCGTGACGTTGAAACTGTTGTATTTGACGGCACTCAGCCAAACCCTACAATTGGCAACGTAAACGCAGGCTTAACTCTTCTTTCTGATAACGAGTGTGACTTCGTTATCTCTCTAGGTGGCGGCTCACCACACGACTGTGCAAAAGGTATCGCGCTAGTTGCTTCTAACGGCGGCAAAATCGCTGATTACGAAGGCGTAGATCAGTCAGCAAAACCAATGATGCCACTGATTGCAATCAACACGACTGCTGGTACAGCATCTGAAATGACTCGTTTCTGCATCATCACTGACGAAGAACGTCACATCAAGATGGCAATCGTTGATAAGCACACTACTCCGCTTATTTCTGTAAACGATCCTGAGCTAATGCTTGCTAAACCAGCTTCGCTAACAGCAGCGACAGGTATGGATGCACTGACGCACGCCGTTGAAGCTTACGTATCTATCGCAGCGACACCAATCACTGACGCAGTAGCAATCAAAGCGATCGAATTAATTCAAGCGCACCTACGCACAGCAGTGAAAAATGGTGAAGATCTAGAAGCTCGTGAGCAAATGGCATACGCACAGTTCATGGCTGGTATGGCGTTCAACAACGCGTCTCTAGGTTACGTGCACGCAATGGCACACCAACTAGGTGGTTTCTACGACCTACCACATGGTGTTTGTAACGCGATTCTTCTACCTCACGTACAGCGTTACAACGCGCAAGTATGTCCAGAGCGCCTACGCGATGTAGCGAAAGCAATGGGCGTAGATGTAGAAGGTATGTCAGCAGAACAAGGTGCGGCAGCAGCTATCGACGCTATCGTTGTACTAGCGAAAGATGTTGGCATCCCTTCAGGTATTAAAGAACTTGGTGCGAAGCTAGAAGACATCCCAACACTAGCAGACAACGCACTTAAAGACGCTTGTGGTTTCACTAACCCTAAACAAGCAACTCACGAAGAAATCTCGAAGATCTTCGAAGAAGCGATGTAATCTCGCTGAATAATTAATTCTCTATTGCCTTAATTCAATCCCCGATCTCGTATCGGGGATTTTTTTATGTTCGCATACCCTGCCAAACATGGTCTTTTAGTGTTAGCTTTTAAGCATTAATACGATTCATATTGGAAGGAACCATGAGAACGATTACCGCCGCCCTACTCGCTTGTCTATCCTTTTCTGCCAGCGCTGCTGAATACCGCGCTAACGAGGTAGCGAATGGATTGCAAATTCCCTGGGGAATTGAGTTCTTAGATAACCAACGCGTTATCATTAATGAAAAAAACGGTACGGTTTCATTGCTCGATATCACTTCAGGCAAGCCTCACAAGCAGTTTAACGTCCCCGACATAAATAACAGTGGGCAAGCAGGCTTATTGGATGTCGCACTCGCACCGAATACCGATAAGCTGAACCCGCAGCTCTTCTTTACCTACAGTAAGCGCACTAGAAAAGGCAATACGGTGGCATTAGCGACTGCACAATTGCAAAATAATCAGCTTGTTGGCTGGAAAGACATATTTGTCGCTAACGCGACCTCCGACACGGGACGTCACTACGGCAGTCGTATTGCGTTTGTTGACGACAAAGTTTACTTCTCGATTGGTGACCGCGGCGAACGTGATAATGGGCAAGACACTCAAACCCATGCTGGCAGTATTCTTCGTCTCAACCTTGATGGTTCGGTTCCGCAAAACAACCCATTCAAACCTTCTGAGGCTCGTCCCGAGATTTGGAGTTACGGGCACCGCAACCCGCAAGGCATGTTTTATGACGAAGCAACAAAACAGCTGTGGTCGATTGAACATGGACCGCGCGGCGGTGATGAAATTAACCTGATAAAGAAAGGCGCGAACTACGGCTGGGCAAAAGTCTCTCATGGTAAGGAATATTGGGGACCGTTGGACGTTGGTGAAGCCAAATCGCTTCCCGGGATGGAAGATCCAAAGCTGGTTTACATCCCTTCTATCGCACCAAGTAACATGATTTTGTACCGTGGCGATAAGTATCCAGAGTTGGACGGAAAAATCCTCGCTGGAGCCTTGAAACTGGCGCACATCAACGTGGTTTCGATTGAGGATGGAGAGCTCACCGAATCAAAAAGATTGATGGAGAATCTCGGTGAGCGAGTAAGAGATATAACCATCAGCCCCGATGGTTATATCTACTTTTCTACCGATAGCGGCAAAATATTTCGTCTAGAGGAGAAATAGTTTTCTCTGACGAGCTAGTCAGACAAAGCTAGCTCTTTAAACTGACTGCCACCGTTTCATTGTCAAAATCGAGCGTCATGGTCGAGCCCAATGGAACGGTCAGCATTGGGTGAGTATGGCAGCTATCAAAGTCATACAAAATCGGCAATGGTTGACCGTTAAGAACTTCCAGTAACACATCTATTGGTGTACGTCCTGTGCCTTTGTCATTGAACTTCTCATGTTTGCCCAGCACAACCGCACTGACTTTATCAAACACCCCAGAGAGCTTAAGCAGCGCAAATGAACGCTCTACGGTTTCAATCCCCTGCAAACAATCTTCCACCAGCAAAATATCGCCACGTTCAATACTCGGCATAAACTCACTTGCCCAAATTCCTGTCATGGTGTTGAGGTTACCACCAATCAAACGTCCAGTGATCTTGCCTTCGCCTTTGAAGTGCCACTGGTTTTGCAAAGTGTGCTTTGCGCGATCTTGTTCGCCCCACTCTATCCATTCATCTGTCCACCCTTGAGGCATTGTGTATTGATGCTCCAAGCCAACTAATGTATTCACTATCGATTCGAACGAAGCAAAGGTCTCGTCCACCAGTGGCGGAAATTCACCTAGTGAAGCCACCAAAGCAGGACCATAGAAAGTGACGATGCCAGTTTGTGCGTAAATGCCCATCAGTAGGGCTGTCACATCCGAATAGCCAACAATGATCTTGGGATCTTTCTTCAATGCCTCGTAATCAATGTAAGGCAGCAATGAGTTACTGTTGTAACCGCCAATGGTCGACATAATACAGCGTACTTCGGGATCACGAATCAGCGCATTCAACTCTTCCACTCGCTCTTGAATCGAACCCGAGCGATATTGGTCAGTTTTACCCGTTAAGCTTCCTGCTTTTAGCTGGTATCCACATGACTCCACATACGCTTTAGCACGCTCAAAACGCTCGGGGGCAAACACTGTGGCAGGAGATGAAGGAGAGAAAAAGCCGATGGTATCGCCCTTTTGTAACGGTTTTGGAACTATCATGACTCATCCTTGTTTTGTGATGCACTATTGATTTATTTTCATACAATCTAAACAGAAGATCCTACACTTAACAATAACCAATTGTTTTTTAAAACGATCGTTCGGTTTTGTTGTACGAGGTCACTATGGTTCCTTTCCCATTACAAATTGAAAATATCAAGGCTGTTATTTTTGACTTAGACAATACACTTGTCAGTTCTGATATGAATTTCAGCCAGTTAAGACATCAGCTCGGCTGCCCATCAGATGAGGACTTATTGGATTTTGTAGAAGCACTTGATCACCCACATCATAAAGAACACGCCCACAATGTTATCTTTGACTATGAGATTTCTGATGCGGAACATTCGTCACCGATGCCAGGATGCCATGAACTGTTAGACCACTTACACGGCCAACAAATCAAGACAGCGATTGTAACCCGCAACTGTTTAATTGCGACACAGAAGAAACTCGAACACAATCAAATCAACGTTGAAATCGTGATCACGAGAGAGTGTTACCCACCCAAACCCGATCCGCTTTCACTACAAGTATTGGCTAAAGATTGGCGCTTGTTGCCCAACGAGGTGCTCTATGTCGGGGATCACTTGTATGATTTGCAAGCGGCATTTAACGCTGAAATGCCCTCCTGCTTGATTCACCATGGGAATCCAGAAGACTTTATTCCATCTGCATCCGTCGCTCTTGAGCAACTAGGCGATTTACTTAGTTTATTTCATTTGGCTCATAACAAATAGGGTGACATTTAGTTAACCAATCTGAACCACTACTCTATAGTGTCGGACGGTGGCGCAAACAAGCACCGCCACCGCTGACGCCAAGACAAGTTAGGACGAGTCACTTCTTTGATCATGTCTTTCCATTCAGCGAACGTTACTGTGATTGGGTTGAAGCTGTTGACGGGTTTAGAGATGCCATAACGAACCGTTTCCACTTCTGGTTCGAAGGTGCCAAATATACGATCCCAGATGATCAGTACCCCGGCATAATTTTTATCGATATATTGACGATTTACCCCATGATGCACACGGTGATGGGATGGCGTATTGAAGACCCATTCCAAAGGCCCGAGAGAACGAATCGATTGGGTATGAACAAAGAACTGCAGCCCAAGGTTGAGTAACACCACAAACACAACCCATTTAGGATCAAAGCCAATAATGACCAAAGGTAGCCAAAATAACCACATTCCAGCCAATGGGTACATCAAGCTTTGACGGAATGCAGTACTGAAGTTCATGCGCTCTGAACTGTGGTGTACCACATGGGCAGCCCACATCCAACGAATGCGATGACTTGCACGGTGGAACCAGTAATAGAAGAAGTCCTGTAAAACCATCAGCAGCAAGAAAGTAGAGACGGTCATCTCAATGTCAAACAGACGCCAGCCAAACCACCATAAATACAGCTTAGCGATCAACAGCCCTGTCAAAATATCTGTTGCTTGATGAAGCCCCGCTAGAACGAAATTACACACCACCTCGGGCAAATAATATCGCGCATTCTCTGGTAATCTCCCGCCGCGCTGTCCAAACCAATATTCCGCCGCAATACAGAGAAAGAATATTGGCGCGAGCAGCATCAGCAATAAATCAGGATGTTCCGTAATCTGTGACCATTCCATAGTCCGTTCCTACCATTTCGCGTAGTGATCTTCGGTGAGTCCCATCACCTCGTCGAGTTCGTGCTTAATGCCATTGCCATCAATCAAATAGCCAGAGAAGTAACCGACAAATTGACGGAAATTGCTTTTCAAAAACCAGAAGTTCTTTTTCTCAGAACGTTGATTTTTAGGCGTAAATACCAAGTTAATGCGCTTGTCTTGCGAAGTGATCCGCCATGACGCTTCTTGATGCATGCGGGAAAAATCAAACTGTACGGGTGACATCAGATGACGTTCACCATCAATCCAAATGACGTTTTCACAATACCCCGTTTCGTTCACCCCAGCCGCTAGGTTAAGTCCAATGCGTTTATCTTCATCTTGATGATTGATACTCGCCCATCGCCAACTGGTTTCTCTTCGCATATACCCAGCCGAGAAATCATACCCAGCAACCGCATTCACCAAGTCTTGTTGCTGCCCTTTCACACTCATTTCACCTTGTACGGTGAGTGCATTATGTTTTTGGGTATAGGTCCATCCTGAGTATGCTGTTGGTGTGCAAAGCATCAAGGGTAAGCTTTCTTGCTCAGTTTGAGATTTTGAATCAGCTAAGAGCATCAAATCCGCTTGAACAAGATTCGTGGCAAGCTTTATATGCCACTGCCCATTTTCAATATTGAACTGGATTGCATCATTAGCGAGATATGCTTGGCTATTCCAGCTAGAAGGTTGCGTTTGATAACCCATATTAAGCGGCTTTAACCACTGCTGTTCAACTAGCTCATGGTTTTCTGTATCAAACACATAGCAAAAACCAGACGCCAAATAGCGAATATCTGCAATTGCGACACCAATAATGTATTTCGACGTGACGATGGAAATAAACTGGAATTGCTTGTAGTCGAACCGCTTACGCCAACTCGACGCGGGCAGATCCATTTCATTGAGATACACGAAAGTATCTAACTGAAGCGATTCCGGTATTGATGCTAAGTGACCAAATTGAGGAATTCCATTAGCTTGAATAAAGGGATTCAAAGGCGTTCGCACATCCATGCTCGTTATTAATCAATGACACACCATTCGATATTAACATTAATTTAACAACAAACTATTTGCGCCACTGCACAACATTGGTTCAGGCTCCGACTTTTAATGACTCAAAGTGTGAAACAAGTCACTCACATTCAAGCCATTAGACAGTTAATTAGAGCTTTAACTTGGGGTTAGATAGCAAGCTGATTACGATTGAATACCAGCCTTATCACCTATAACGTCACTCTCCCTTAATCCACTAACTCTGTAACGACATCCGTCTTCACTGAGTTGGCAATAAAGCAGTTTTCGTGTGCCATGTGGTGCATTTTCGCTAACTGTTCACGTGTCGGTTGCTTATCTCCAGAAAAGACAATGTTTGGTCTAAGCACTACTTTCGAAACCCACTCTTTGCCATTTTCTCCTACTGAAAGTTCTCCAAACGCCTCATCAATATAGCTGTCGATCACGTAGCGACGTTTCGCTGCAATGGAGAGAAACACCAACATATGACAACTTGAAAGCGCGGCAACAAACGCTTCTTCTGGATCAACGTTCTCTTCGACTGAAAGTGGCAATGGTACAACATGAGGCGATGGTGAAGCGGGTACGGTCACGCCACCATCAAACTGCCATACATGCGCACGACTATATAAATTATCACTGAAAACTTCCTGAGGCTGACGTTGCCAATGAACGGTGGCGATGTGTCGAGACATATCACTTCCTTGTCAAAGTGGTTAAGAGCTTCACCATACTGATAAATTGCTTGAATGTTAAAGGCCATTTACTCATTCCGTGTCTCAAACCATCAACTACATTACCACTGGCTGAGAATTAGCCACCTAGAAAACTCACTTATCGATACGACAAACAAGACAAATTGGCTGAAGTGGTGAAAACATATACTATCCGACCCCATTTTTCATTCTGATAAGTTATTGAGTTTAAAGAATTAGTGAAAATTCAAAGTCTTTTATTGATTGCATTGTCATCTATTACATTTGCTATTTCTGCCGCTGATCTTTTAAGCAAAGAGCAGCAAACTTATCTAAAAAACAACCCATCACTAAAAGTCGGTGTGCTAGAAGGAAACTGGTTACCTTACTGGGGCGATATTCGCTCAAAAGAAGGTATCAATATTGAGTACGCTGAAACAATGACGGGAGAGTTGGGCATAACACCGGAGTATGTCCCATTTTCCAATATACAAGCGCTTTTTGCCGCGTTAAAAGCGAACGAGATCGATTTGACAGTTGGCTTTGTTGCGACACAAGCTCGAAGCGCCGACTTTCTTTTCTCACAGCCTATCTTCAATACTCTACGCTTAATTTGGCTCAGAGACAGCTCTCTAAAGTCCAAACCTTTAGACGAACTAGTGTGGGCATGTGTGAGAAATTCGAGCGCATGCGACCTCGCAAAAACGCAGGATTACAATAAGCTTCATATCGTCAATAACAACGAAATGCTGTTTCAGTCTTTAAACACTGGGATTGCCGATGCCGCAATTGTGGGCCTCTCAACCCTCAATAGCTATGGTTTTCAGAACGTTAACGGTGAACTCGTTGGTGAAGTGATATACGACAAGTCGCTATCAAAAGGCGAAGTCTCTATTGCGACCAATAATAGTAACCCTGAGTTGATGTCAATCATCAACAAGTATATTGAGCACACAAAAAACACTCAGAATACTCATGTCGAAATAGAAGCAAATATCAATATATTGCATAACGACATGATGCTAAAAGTACTTGAAAAACAAGAAGGCCGAACAGCAATTCGATACACGATAGAAGATGATTTGTATCCTCTCTCTTATATTGATCCGCAAACAGGAAGACTGCGAGGATACGTTCACGACCTATTGAAACTGCTAGCCCAACGTAGCTTATTGTCATTCGAATATATCGATCCTCAAGGTCATGATGTCGAACAGATGTTAAAAGACGGCGTCGTTGACCTCTTGCCAGCTCGCAATACGAATAATATCGATCGCCGCGATTTTATCGCGACACAACCGTATTCTGAGCTCAAGTTTAGCTACATAAGAGCAACACAAATCAAAGGAAAGCAAACCACTGCCATCTTGGATCGCAGTGGTAACTTTTACACCCACTTTCATCAAAATGAAAAGTTCAAACAATATCCGGTGTACCGAGATTTCGAGGCGCTGATGAATGCCTTTGCTTCGGGCAAAGCTTCTCATGCCTTCGTCAATAAGAGCATTATTGATAACCACTACTACAAAGGGTTCGAGAAGCTTTTTGTACCTGTAACTGCGCCAACAGCTTACGACCTAACATCTCCAATCGGCATGGAGTTACGTAGTGAATCTGCGTTCTTACACAAGATACTTAATACGGTGCTCACCGTTACGTCCAAAGAGGAGATCGAGCAATTAATTGAACGTCATAACAAGGTGATGATCACTTATGGTATCGATAAGAAGTTAGTCGTCATTTGGGCGCTGGTAGGAACTTGTGTGTTCCTTATTGCTCTGATGATTTACTTCATGCACACGGATAGATTGTCTAGAACACTGCGAAGAAGAGAGCTTGAGTCAAAAATCAAACGCACTGAAAACCAGTGGCTTTCATCAATCTTAGATAATGTGCCCAACTTGATCGTCATAACGGACAAGAGCAGTCAACAAGTATTAGCTAATCAGCGGTATTTGTCAGTAATGGAGCGCTGCACTAAATACAGCACTGCGTCGGTTGATGAGAAGCAGCTCTTTCTGAAAACGGTAAAATTTGACAAGGCATCCTCATTAGAACATGAGTCTAAACACTTAAAACTTGATGATCACATGTACCGTGTCCACCAGCAGACAATAAAACACCCGTCTGATGGTAACGAATACCAGATGACGGTCTTCGACGATATTTCAGTGCTCAAGAGAAAAGAAGCCGAATTAGAGCAAGCAATTGCGTCACGGAACCACTTCTTAGCTGTAGTGAGCCATGAGCTGAGAACTCCTATTGCCGCCATGTTGGGCCTAATGGAGCTGTTGGAAGAGGATCTTACGAAGCCAGAGAGCAAAGAACTGTTAAGAAATGCGATGCTTTCAGCCGATCGTTTGAAGCTGCACGTAAACGATATATTGGATTTCTCAAAGATTGAAGCAAACCAACTTCAGTTAGACATCTGCAACGGAAACCTTTATAGCGAATTGGGGCCAATTCTTCGTAGCTTTGAAAAGAACGCTGAGCAAAAAGGGCTTAGATTTATTGTCGATTGGCCACCAAACGCATTTGCGGACGTTGACCTTGACTGGCTTCGCATAAATCAAATTATAAATAATTTGTTGAGTAATGCCCTCAAATTCACCCATGAAGGCAATATTGAAGTTTCTATCGCTTCAACAGATTCTCAGTTGGTCATGGGTATATCCGATACCGGATGTGGAATGACTCCAGAGCAAGTATCATCCCTCTACCTACCGTTTATCCAAGGGGATGAAACCATTACACGACGCTTTGGCGGCACTGGCCTTGGCATGTCTATTGTAAAAAGTTTGGTGGACTTAATGGCAGGCAGTATTAGTGTGAGTAGCCAACCCAATATTGGTACTTCTGTCATCATCAGCATTCCAATGGTTGGTAGACAGATTCAACTTTTAAATACTGGACCAGTTGCTTGCAACAATAGCCAAACCGAAGCTTGGTTGAATTGCTGGGAAGTACCTGTTGATGAGTTCGGTTTGTATGCATCGGCATTAGAGCCAGAATCTGGGAGTTCAAACTTCTACCCAGACACGCTTTATCATGCCCTGCTAAACCGAACATCCAAACAAGGTCAAGATAAGCCGCAGCAATCACTATCTGTGTCAGGTCATGTGATGGTAGTTGATGATGATCCGATCAACCGCTTGCTGTTCAAAAAGCAACTCGACAGCATTGGTGTTCCAGCAACGGTTATGTCGAGTGGAGAGTCTGCTTTCAAAACACTGATCGAATCTATTGAGAAAGAAGAGCTCGCATACGATTTGATCATCACTGATTGTCATATGCCACACATGGATGGGTATCAATTAACCCAAAAAATAAAGAATCATCCAATGTTGAATGCACTGCCTATTGTCGGCTGTACTGCAGACAACGCTAAGTATGTGTTGGAAAAAGCATCAGCAGCTGGAATGAACGAAGTCATTTTCAAACCATACTCTATCGAAACACTCAGAGGCATTTTTGAAAGGTACTTACCGCCGAGCTCAGTAAACCAAACCAGATGTTGGCTTGATAGTTACCACGTGGATGAGCAGGTTGAAATTGCAGAGGTGGTACTCATGGCTTTTGCCTCAGACAAAGCGCTACTAAACAGTGCTGAAGAACCTCTTAAATCTGTCGCCCATAGAATTAAGGGCTCAGCAGCGGCACTCTCTATTGGTGAACTAGAGCAAGCTGCAAAAACATGTGAACAATGGATAGGCTCAGACAAAGAGCAAGTTAGTAAGGACGCACTGATAAAAATACTTGAAGAGATTTTGTCTAGCACGAAAGCGTGGCTAGATAACAGAGCGTAGTTAAATGAATATATTGATTGTTGAAGACGACATTCTACAAGCGACAAACCTGAAGATTTTACTGAGCCGTTACACTAGCGCCAACATTCAGCTGCTGCATTCCGGCAAAGAGGTCGCTCCATTGTGTGCCAAGCAACAAATCGACCTAATGTTTTGTGATTTAAACTTACCGGGTTTAAATGGCATTGACTTACTATCGTCACTATCTGAAGCTCAGCGCCCTACCGGCGTGGTGATTCTTAGCGCGGCAAACAAAGATGTCGTCGATATTACTTATAGTATGTGCGTGTCCGCCGGCTATTGCTTTGTTCGCTCCCTAGTTAAGCCCATCGCTTTAGGTACCTTAGAAGACATATTGTCTGACTTTAAGGCTATCGCTTCCCCATCAGATTCGGGTAAGCAAATGGTCTCGCTCTCCGTTGAGGATATTAATCAAGGCTTTGACCAAGGCTGGTTTCGTAATTACTACCAGCCCCAATACCAAGTATCTAACAACAAGATCATTGGTGTTGAAGCGCTGATTCGTTGTGAACATCCTACACATGGTGTGTTGGGACCAAATGCGTTTCTTAGCGCAATGACCAAACACAACATGTTGGACAAATTGTTTTGGGTCTCATTAGAAACCGCACTAAACGATCTATCTCGTTTCGATAACCAATTGCTGCTTTCAATAAACATGAATCAAAAGACGCTGCAAACACCAATGAGCGAACAACTCCTGGAGTTCTGTGAGCGTTCTCTATTTGCGGTGGAACGGCTAACTCTCGAATTAACCGAAGATGAGGTATATAACTCATGCGTTATTTCATTGGCCAATTTAGCCAATTTACGACTGAGAGGAGTTGGGTTAGCGATTGACGATTTCGGGACGGGCTATTCATCTTTGAGCCAATTGGCGACGTTACCATTCACTGAACTAAAAATTGATCAGAAGTTTATTGGTAATGCGGTTCAAAATTACAAAAGCCGCCAGCTAATTGCAGCCTGTGTGCAACTTGCTACGTCACTCGGATTACGCTCCGTTGCAGAGGGCGTTGAAGACCATGCAACTTTGACTTACTTAAACGAAATTGGGGTAGACCTTTTTCAAGGTTACATTGCATCAAAGCCCCTACCTATTTCTCAACTGATTGAATTGCTCTAACGCGCAAGCTTGGAGCGTTTCTATCCACTGCTGTTGTTTTGTTGATATTAAATTTCATGAGTAACAAATCATTTTCTGAACTCAATGTTTTAATCGTAGATGATGCCCCTGTCGTTGTGCTGACTTTACGAAACATGCTGACTAAACTCGGATTTTCAGACAAACGCATTCTTAGTGCTAGGCTTGCCAAAGGGGCGATAACCATCGCTCAACGTGAAACACTAGACGTTGTTATCTGCGACTATAACTTTGGTAAAGGCATGAATGGCAAACAACTGTTCGAAGAGTTGAAGCACCTTAAGCTGATTCGATCAGAAACCTTGTTCATTCTTGTCACAGGGGAAAACTCAGCATCCATCGTGCGCGCTATCATTGAGTTAAAACCGGATGAATATCTACTAAAACCATTTAACTCCGTGACTTTAAAAGAACGGATATCTTCCGCGATTCGCCGTAAGGAAGCCCTTAATGATATCTATAAAGCGGAGCTAGAAAATAACTGGAATGCAGGCTTACTTGCCTGCGATGAATTGTCTCCTTTCCATCCCGAATATTACTTTATCGTGGAGAAGTTTCGCGCAGACTTCTTAACAAAGCTTAAATTGCATGAAGAAGCAAAAGTGGTTTATCAGAAAGTCATCGAACGCAAAGAGGTTAACTGGGCAAAAGTAGGCTTAGCTAACTCTTTAATGATGCTGGGGGAAACGGATGAAGCACAACACATCGTACAAGAGCTACTTAAAAGCTCACCGAATAACGTTCAGATACGTGAATGTGCAGCAGCTTATGGGATTGTTAAACGAGAGATTCCCGAGGCCATTAAACACTTAGCACTCGCAAACAAATTAGTGGAAGGTAACTCGGAACGAGAACTGGTTATCGTGAACTTGTGTCTTTCAGAAGGATTGTACAAGTTGGCGCTTGATCATTATTACAACTATTTAGAGATCAACAAAGATACCTATCGTAATAATGCTTACAGTAAGATGAATCTCATCCGAATTTTACTGTATTGCCACAGAAAACTCAGTGGCCGTGAGGATTTGTTACGCCAGGCAAAAGCACATTTTAAAGCTCTAGTAACCAGTGCTGAAGGGTTCCAATTTCAGGATGAGCTCGACCTCATTGCTGCGCATATTGCCGCTGAAGATGGCAACTATATGAAGGCCTTCAAAGTACTGAGCGATCTCTATCGTCGAAACCCATTTCGTCATTTCTACGCCCAATACCATCTCGCTTGGTTATTACATGAAATGAACTTTGAGACTGAGTTTGCGACCGCAATTACTTGGTGCTTTGATAACCTGCAGACTGACTCGAGCGATACCATACTATCGAGCAAAATTACCCTAGGACAAACACTAGAAGCTGAGAATCGTGCACGTCAGGCTTGGATGCAGGAGCAATACACAAAAATAAGGGCGCATGAGGAAGATTATCCAGCACTATTGGATGCATTAATCGAGCTTCAACTTCGATGCCCAATGCTGCGTACCGTTTGCATAAACATTATCAAAATCCTAACTCGGGCATGGCCTTCAGACAAAACGGCTTTGGAAGTTCAAGCTCTTATTCAACGCTGCGATACCATTATCCAACAGTTGGTAAGTGCCGAAGAGCTAGAAAAAACCAACTATCTTAAGTTTTACAATAGAGCACTAGAAATCAGCATTCAGGCTGAATTGAATGAAAAAAAGAAGCAATATTGATCATAGCGGAGCCAACGGAACTGGCTCCATAGAAGAAACTTACCTTCCTATCAAACGATCAATCCACGTAATATGGCCGTATTGAATTAGGTCAAACACGGTAAAGAAAATCGCACAAATTACGGCAAGCTTTAAAAGCCTTTGAACTACAAGCATCACATTTCCTACAAATTTTCGATGACGAATTAATCGCATTCGAATTATATCGTCTATAAACCAACAGTTTCAGTTAACCCCTTGTCGCTGTAGGGGTTTTAAAACATACCTTTAAATTGTACCTTAAATAGCAAACGATCAATTACTTACAAATGTATCAAAGTGAAATTTAAGGTAAGACCACTGTAGCTTGACATCACGTTATTGATATAGAAGATGTCGTACAATTTCACCAAATAAATACAACAAGTAATCCTCTATGCCGAACTTTCGCTTGCTAACATTGAACCTAAGATACAAAACTGCGCTGTATTTTTCGCTCGGTTTGCTAGGCATGATCATTAGCTTTCTTTTCATCAGTCGCTATTTTTTTCTGTATAGCCTTGATGAGCTGGAAAGAACAGAAATTACCCATGCTAATCAACAGGCTCATGCAGTCATTGACATGATGGTTAATCAGCAAGAAGAGAGCTCCTATGACTGGGCGCATTGGGATGAGACCTATTACTTACTCAAAGATGGTGACATTGACGCTTACCGGGACAGAAACCTCTACATAGAGTCTATCGACACACTTGCACTCGACTTGATGGTGTTTGTCACGCTTGAAGGCAAAATTCTTGACTCTTTGACTCGCGAACAAGATAAACAGCAATCGTATGAATTTGTAAAGCAAGTCATCTCTTTACCTGAAGTCAAAGACCATATATCAAACGCGAACAATACCCTTGATATCCACCGTGATAGCATGGCAGGGCTATTTAAAATCAACCAGCATGTATGGTCGATTAGCTTAACCCCGGTAAGGAACAGTGAAGGAGATCAAAACTCTCCAGGCTGGCTTGTCTGGGGGCGAGATTTAAATCTTCGCTTTCCGGGTAACTTTAGCTCGATTCTTACTGCAAACAACCAATTGGTTGAACTTAACGCAACTGCAAAGAGTGAGAGCTTAGCTGGTAAAGTTAATAAAAACGGCAACAACATCACACTCTGGTCAGTGCTGACTAATGTATCAAATCAACCTATCGCACTGCTTAAAACAGACTCCCAGCGTGCACATTACGAAAAAGGAAATACGCTATTCCTTTATTTATTCGCTACTGTTGGCGTTGTTGCAACTGCGATAGCCTCGAGTACCTATTGGGTGTTTAAGAATCGCGTCGCAATACGCTTTAACCATTTTTCTCAAGGTATAAGACAACTCGCGTCGCAATATCACCTTGAAGATCTCCGTTCCGTCACATCTGACGAACTCGAAGTCGCAACCAAGCTCGTTGAAAAACTCTCTGAAAACACCTCAATCACAAAGACTCAGCTTAAAGATTCCATGCAAAAGTTGGGCGCGCTTTATCGCAGTTCATCGCTGGGAATGCTGATCGTGATTGAGCGTAATATTGTCGACATCAATCAACAAGCTTTGGACATGTTGAAGTACCAAAGAGATGATATCATTGACCGTCCTTTAGACTCGTTATGCGCCTCAGATACAGAAGAGTGCCATGTGGATATGATGTTCAAGATGGTAAACGACGGTACAACCATGTTTGAAGCTCAAATGTTGGACAGTAAACAGCAAGTGATTGATTGCTCCTTAGAAGCAACACTTGTACAACACAACGGCTGTAACGCTCTGATGTTACTGATTCATGATTTGAGAGAGAAGAAGCAGCAGGCACAACTAATCCAGGAATTGACAGATTACGACCCGATATCAGGCTTTTGTAACAGAGTCATTATCTTGGGCGCACTTAACGACTTAATTCGTCAATCTCCGAATCGCTTCTCTTTTGTTTATATTAGCTGCGAGAATATACAGCAAATTTCACAACTATATGGACACCGCGTCTTCGACGAAGCAATTAAATACATCTCCGCATCGATGAAAACAGTCCTCGGTGAATACCAAATTGGACGAATTAGTGAAAGTGAATTTATCGTCTTGGTGCCTGACTGCAGCCATAGCGACAATCAACAAGTCGTGGATGCAACGAATAAACTGCTTGATCGTTTGTCTCACAAAGTCGAGCTTTCTGGATTATTACTTAACCTAGAAAGCAAAGCCGTGATTATCGATCCCGCTATCACTCACGAGCCATCAGAACATCTTTTGCAAATCGCACGCTACTCTGCCTCGTCATTACCTGGAAATCAGATGAGCGAAGTTGTGGTTGTTGCTGAGGAACTTTCTTCCCAAGCTCAGACCGCAATGATCATTAACAGGGATCTTGAGCTCGCGATCAAAAATCGTGAGATTATTCCTTACTACCAACCGATTCTTAACACCCAGTCAGGGGAAGTTATTGGTTTTGAGGCCCTAGCTCGCTGGATTCATCCTGTTCTTGGTGTTATCTCTCCTGCGGTGTTTATTCCAATAGCGGAGCAAGGAAAACTGATTGTTGAGTTAGGTGAATCAATTTTAGAGCAAGCATGTGAATTCCTGAATCAGCTAAATAAAACGAGAAAACAGCAAGGGCTTAATGCTCTCAATATGCATGTAAATCTAAGCACGCAGCATTTTTACCATGCCAATTTAACCTCACATCTAAAACAAGCCTTAGATAATAACTGCGTTGAAGCAGGCCAGCTTGTCATCGAAATTACGGAAAGTATGTTGATGGGAGTGGAAGCTGAAACCATTCATCGTATTAACGAAGTGAAACAACTCGGCATACAGCTTGCCTTAGACGACTTTGGTACGGGCTATGCCTCATTTAGCAGTTTATGTAGTTTCCCTCTCGATATCGTGAAGCTGGATAAATCATATATTGATCAAATTGAAACAAATGACAGAGCAAAAACCTTAGTCAGAAATATCGCAAGCATGGCTCAAGAATTGGGGCTAACCATCGTCGCAGAGGGCGTAGAGACAGCGAGCCAAGTACGGAAGCTTAAGGTTTGGAGTATCGATGAGCTCCAAGGTTTTTACTTCTACAAACCGATGCCAAAGCAAGACATCTTGGATCAGTTTTCATCACTTTAACCCCATCTAAAATGCCGAAGCGCTACTAGCAAAAACTAGTGGCGCTTTTTTGTACATATTCATTTACAGCTTATTACTAACAATTTCCGAGGATTAGCCCTGCTATAGCTATACTTTAGTTATTGCACAAGGAGGGCTCTATGAGACATTTATATGCTTGGCTTGCCCTATTTTTTACACTCGTCACAAGTAACGTTAATGCCGCGAGTGAAATCTGGGTAGTTCCGGTCAAAGGCGCTATTGGCCCCGCAATCAGTGATTACCTAGTCCGTGAGATCGAGCTTTCAAATGCAGAAGGTGCTGATCTAGTCATCTTGAAAATGGACACCCCAGGGGGCCTAGATAGCTCGATGAGAGATATCATCAGAGCAATCACTACCTCCACCGTTCCCGTGGCGACTTGGGTTGGGCCTTCTGGTTCTCGCGCAGCTAGTGCTGGTACCTATATTCTTCTGGCAAGTCATATTGCCGCCATGGCTGAAGCGACCAATTTAGGAGCTGCTACGCCTGTCGCCCTTGGCGGTGCACCTCAACAACCTTCTTCAGAAAAAGAAAGCGATGAAAACAAGGAAGAGGCTGCTCCTGAGCAATCGTCCGATAAAGTCACCACAAAAACCACAATGGAAAAGAAAGTCGTCAATGACGCAAAAGCATATATAAAGGGGCTCGCTAAGCTTCACGGTAGGAACGCAGAATGGGCCGAAAAAGCGGTTAGTGAGGCAGCAAGCCTCGATGCACAAGAGGCTCTAGAGCTCGGGGTCATTGATTACATAGCAGCCTCTCCGCAAGAGTTGGTAAAGATAGCTTCGGGCAAAAGCATCAAGTTAAACAGCATGAGCGTGACGTTGTCACTAGAAAATCCCGTATTCATTGAACGCGTCCCTGACTGGCGCGCAGAAATGTTGGCCGTTATCACTAACCCAAATGTGGCTTACATATTGATGCTCATTGGTATTTATGGGCTATTACTTGAGTTCTACAATCCTGGTATCGGTTTACCCGGCGTATTGGGAGGCATTTGCTTACTACTAGCAATGTACGCCCTACAAATGATGCCAGTAAACTATGCGGGCTTGGGGCTTATTTTACTCGGTATCGCGCTGATGATCGCGGAAGCTTTCAGCCCAAGTTTTGGCGTACTCGGGCTGGGAGGCGTTGTTGCATTTGTGCTGGGTTCCGTTTTCTTGATGGACAGCGAGCTACCTGGTTTTCAAATCGCCCTTCCCCTCATATTCGGAATAGCGATTTTCTCCATCGCACTGATCATCATTACCGTAGGTTTATTACTGAGAATACGAAACAGGAAAGCCACAACAGGTTTAGAAGCCTACCCAGGAAAACTAGCCATTGTAAGTGATGACTTTATCGATGGCACAGGTCGAGTGCAGTTAGAAGGCGCGCTCTGGAAAGCCAAAGCAAGTGAACAACTCAAACAAGGTGACCAAGTCACCATAATAAACGTGGAAGGGCTGACCTTAACTGTGAAGCCTAATGACCGCCCTAAAGGATAGGAGGCGATTATGATGCTCTACACTGTTGCCGTTATACTGGTTTTACTGTTTGCACTGGCAACGCAAATGTTCAAAGTGCTGCGCGAATATGAACGTGGCGTTGTCTTCTTCTTAGGACGCTTTCAAGAGGTGAAAGGTCCGGGGTTGATAATCCTTATTCCATTTATTCAACAAATGGTTCGTGTTGACCTACGAACCATTGTATTGGATGTTCCGACCCAAGACTTAATTACCCGTGATAACGTCTCTGTGCGTGTCAATGCAGTGGTTTATTTCCGAGTCGTCGATCCGCAAATGGCCATCAATAACATCGAAAGCTACAGCGATGCGACAAGTCAGTTAGCGCAAACAACACTCCGCTCAGTCCTTGGGCAGCATGAATTGGATGAACTTTTGGCAGAACGCGAACGTCTCAACAAAGATCTCCAATCTATTCTCGACCAACAAACAGATGACTGGGGAATTAAAATCGCAACGGTAGAGGTGAAACATGTTGATCTTAACGACAGCATGGTTCGAGCCTTAGCCCGTCAAGCCGAAGCAGAAAGGAATCGTCGTGCAAAAGTGATTCATTCAATGGGTGAATTAGAAGCTTCTGCCAAGTTAAAAGAAGCCGCAGACATGCTCAACGAAGCGCCGAATGCTTTGCAATTACGCTATATGCAGACCCTAACGGAGATCACCACCGACAAAACCTCCACCATAATATTCCCATTACCGATCAATCTAGTTGAAGCCGTGTCAGATATCGCTAAATCGGTAAAGAAAACACAAGGTGAAGAAGGGAAAAAACAATAATCGAAGATATAAGAAAAAGGAGTAGTAATGACCTACTCCCTCTCTTAACGACTCGCATTTAATGTTAGGCGTCGGCACATTCTTTCTTCATGATCACCAACCCAGTTTCAAAACGATGCCTCCAAGCGTAGTCAACGCTTTCATCAAAGTCAGAGTCACATAGCTTCACGGTTTCAAGTAAGCTCTCAAACCAGATATCGATGTCTTCCGGGGAGACTCCTATATTTCCCTGGCCGTGCTTGTTGCCGTACTTTCGCATCATATCTCTGGCATCTGTCGAAGAGTCCGCCATCATCAAAAAGACCAAGGCCCCTTTGAGCATGCGCTTTTGCTTTTTCATGTCCACACCATCAAACTTGTGTCTGAAGTGCTCGCCTTTCGACCAAAAGTTCTCATAAAACAAATCAAAGAAATCATCGTGAGCAACGCAACGTTCATAGCTGTCGTTAAAAGCTTCGATTACGTTCATTATTCTTCTCCTTGAACCAACTAATTAAAGTATGAACTCAATCTAATAATCCCACAAAATTCTGTGGCACAAATGCTCGCTTTGACAGAATCTTCACGTAGAAAGCGTTACCTTCATTCCGATTCCCCATTTTATTTTCAATAAAAAATAGAAAGTGATTTAAACGAAACACGTATTATCAATTCGATAAAAGTCGATATGATGGATTCACTTTCGAGGTACGCATGGTCGTCGATGATAAGCGCATCCTCATTTGTTGAATAATTTTAAGAGGATATCAACGTGTCTCATCAAATCATTACAGACCTAAACAACCGTTACACAGCTAAAAAATACGACGAAGAGAAACGCATCTCTCAAGAAGATATGGCAATCATCAAAGAAGCCATTCGCCTATCGGCTTCTTCTATCAACTCTCAACCTTGGAAATTTATCGTACTTGAGAGTGACGAAGCGAAACAGCGTTTCCACGACACGTTTGCTAACATGCACCAGTTTAACCAACCGCATGCTAAAGCTGCGTCTCACACTATTCTTCTGGCGTACGATCCAAAATTCACTAAAGAGAAATTCGCGAAGCGCGTTGATGCTGAAGTAACCTCTGGTCACCTACCAGCAGAGATGTACGACACTTTCATGGGTGCTTACGCTTTCGCTGAAGCAAACACGGACGAGAATGGCTACAACGGCGGTTGGACAAAAGCGCAAGTTTACATCGCGCTTGGTAACCTTATGCACACACTAGCGCGCCTAGGTATCGACTCTACTCCAATGGAAGGTGTTGACTCAACATTGATCGGCGAAGAGTTCAAAGCAGAACTCGACGGTCACGTATGTGAAGTTGCGCTAGCAATCGGCTACCACAAAGACGGCGAAGACTACAACCACGGTCTGCCTAAAGCACGTCTTCACATCGATGACGTGATTACTACCCTATAAGTCATGAGTCGAGATGGTATTCTTGAAGAGAGTCGTTAATACGGCTCTCTTCTCGTTTTATGCTCTCACTATTTATCGAAAACTCACCAAATTAACCTTAATTTTATATAAACCTCAAACTTTGAACACTTAGCAGTCAAGCAAATTGTCTTGAGTGTTTCCCCTCTAT
The DNA here is from genome assembly GCF_002741985.1 of Vibrio rotiferianus CAIM 577 = LMG 21460. Classification (GTDB taxonomy): domain Bacteria; phylum Pseudomonadota; class Gammaproteobacteria; order Enterobacterales; family Vibrionaceae; genus Vibrio; species Vibrio rotiferianus. The sequence continues at coordinate 193,905 of NZ_APHW01000104.1, read as the reverse complement.
ATACTGCGCGCTCACTTTAAAGCCTCCCAATCTAAAGCATTGTTTGGCAAATAAAAAATCCGATGTAACTCCCACAAAATAAGCAGGATTATAATGATCAGCAGTAAAGCGTCAGTACTTGGCCTAATTTCCCTTTCTATTTTACTTGGTGGCTGTGCTACCACTAAAGAAGAGCAAAACAACCAACAAACCAACATTGAGCAAACATCTGAAAACAAAGTTAAAGTTGGAGCGACAGCTAAGATCAATAAGTCTGGCCTTGCAACGCCTGCTTTTAAAAACAAGCAGCTTGTTGGTTATAACTTCCAAAAAGGCTTCGCGGTTCCTGCAGAAATTGGCAACTTCTTTGGCTTTAGCTACACGGCAACTCAGTCAGTTTCGATGACACCAGATGCAACGGAAGGAAAAGTTTATAAGAGCCTACCGGTTATCGTTGAAGTGACTCACCCTGAGATCAATGGCTCAACTCAAAGCAGCTGGAACGATACGCTTTACTTTGGTCGTGATAACTTTGCAATGTGGCAGTTTGAATCAGAAGCAGAACTTGCAAACGGTAAATGGACAGTGGCAGTTAAGCTGAATGATGAAATCATCGCAGAGAAAAACTTCTTCGTTCAAGTGCCACCAAAAATGCCAGCGAAAGTGACGCAAGTTTGTGATGCTCAAGTAGAACTTTTCCCTAAACCACTACAAGACGCTCATACTGCATGTTGTGAAAACAACGACGCTCAAGCTTGTTACAACTTTGCATGGCGTGGTCTAGAGCGCATTCGTGATAAAGTAGGCGCGCAACTTTACTACGCAAAAAGCTGTGATTTAGGTGATGTTTCTGGCTGTCGTACGGCAGCAAAACTTGCTGACACTAAAGAACAGAAAATGGAGTTCTTCAAAAAAGGTTGTGATTTGGACGACTTCGAAAGCTGTGTTGACGCAAAACTCGAGCTTTAACAACAACAGACATTGAATTGAAAAGAGCCGCACTTGATCAGTGCGGCTCTTTTTTTATTTTAAGAAGGTAACAAACGTTTTAAGATATAAAACAGCTACGCCACTTGCTTGGACTTAAAATTACCAAGCAGCGCATCGTACAACTCGTTATCACTCAATACGCCCACTAACTTGTTCTCTTCCACCAGCAAGATAGGTTGATTGCTGCGCTGCTTCAGTTCAATCGCCTCACGCATGCTGATGTCTGGGTTAGCTTGAACGACCGTGCTTTCACCGATGTCGTCGAGTGTGGTTGAATCGCTTTCCCAATTCACCAATGACTTATCGGAATCCACCAGCGTTAAGCCTTTCGGCTCTTGCTCGACCCAAATCTGCTTATCTGCACACACCAACACACGGTCATTCTGCTGCTTAAGTTCGGTGCTGGCTTGCATCAATGAACGACCTTTCAACACGTTAAGCGGATTAGTGTGAGCCACAAAGTCCGCCACATACTCATTTTCTGGAGCAAGAATGATTTGCTCCGGCTTGCCGTGTTGAATAAGTTTGCCCGACTCCATAATGGCAATGTTGTTACCAATTTTCAGCGCTTCATCTAAGTCATGGCTCACAAACAAAATCGTCTTGTTGAGCTTCTCTTGCAGTTGAATCAATTCATCTTGAAGCTGAGCACGAATCAAAGGATCGAGCGCGGAGAACGGTTCATCCATTAGTAGGATGTCGGTATCCATAGCAAAGGCGCGAGCCAAGCCAACACGCTGCTGCATACCGCCTGAAAGCTCATGTGGGAACTTACTCTCCCACTCGCTTAGCCCAACCATTTCTAATTGTTCACGCGCTTTTTTACGACGTTCCGCTTTGCCAATGCCCTGCATCTCAAGACCAAACGCCACGTTATCCAATACGGTTAACCACGGCATAAGCGCAAACTTTTGGAACACCATCGACACGCGGTGAGTACGCAGGTTACGTAGAGTCTGTTCGTCACAGTTAGCAAGCTCTACCATGTCGTCGCCATCTTTGATTTTGAGTGAGCCGCGAGAAATCTCATTCAAACCATTAACGGCACGAAGCAGGCTGGATTTACCCGAACCGGAAAGCCCCATCAATACACAGATCTCACCTTGTTTGACGCTCATTGATACTTTATCAACACCAACCACTTGTCCGGTTTCATCAATGATCTCTTGGCGAGACTTGCCTTGGTCGAGTAACGCCAATGCTTGCTCTTGCTGCTGACCAAACACAACGTCGAGGTTTTCAATCGTAATTGCATCCATGTTATGCCTCCTTTTGGTTTGGTGCTTTGCATAGGCGATCGAGAATAATCGCGACCAAAACAATCGCTAAACCCGCTTCAAAGCCTTGAGAAATGTTCACGGTGTTCAGTGCTCGTACGACTGGTTTACCCAGACCATCAGCACCGACTAGCGCAGCAATCACCACCATAGAAAGCGACAACATAATGCACTGGGTCACACCCGCCATAATGCTTGGCAGAGCCGCCGGGAGTTCGACTTTGAATAGCAATTTCATGCGGCTTGCACCAAATGCTTTTCCCGCTTCAATCAACTCCTCTGGCACTTTGGTGATGCCAAGGTAAGTCAGACGAATTGGCGCTGCAATGGCAAAGATAATCGTGGAAATCAGCCCCGGAACGATGCCCAAACCAAACAGTACCAATGTTGGGATCAGATACACAAACGTTGGTACGGTCTGCATTAAATCGAGTATCGGGCGCAATAAGGTATACAACCACGGGCGATGCGCCGCCATGATGCCAAGCGGCACGCCAATTAATACGGAAATCGTTGTCGCAGCGAAGACGAGAACAAAGGTTTCCAGCATTTCTTGCCAGTAGCCGAGGTTAAGGATAGTCAGCAACGCCAGCACGATAAACACGACTAAAGGAATGCTGCGGTGTAGGAACCACGCAATCGCTGCGGTCATGATGATTGGTGCTGCCGGTGGCATCCATTTGAAAATATCCACCACGAATAGAATGATGGTTTCGAGAAAAATAGAGATAGCATCAAAGAAACCCGACGCGTTCATGGTTAACCAATCCACGCCTGTTTCCATCCATTCGCCCAACGGAAGTTTGTTGTCCGTAATAAAATTCACAATAAAACCTTTGTGTTAAAAGGCGGGCGTCGCTGCCCACCTTTTCCTAAAGAGAGGAATGATTAAGCGTTTGTTTTTAGGTAAGAAGTAATCGCTTGTTTTGCGTCTTTACCATCCAGCGTCTTCACGCCTTCTAGCCACGCTTCAAATTGTTGTGGGTTAGCATTCAACCATTCTTGTGCCGCTTTCGCTGGCTTTTGTTTTTGGTTTAGAATCGCTTCCATCAACTGGTTTTCCATCTCTAGACTGAACTCTAGATTCTTAAGCAGTTGACCCACGTTTTGACACTCAGATAGGTAGTCTTGACGCACGTTGGTGTAAACATTTGCACCGCCGTAGTTAGGTCCAAAGAAGTCGTCACCGCCAGATAGGTATTCCATCTCAACATTGCTGTTCATTGGGTGTGGTGCCCAACCTAGGTAAACGATCCATTGGTTACGACGCACAGCACGAGACACTTGAGACACCATGCCCGCTTCGCTTGATTCCACTAGGCTGAAGTCTTTCAAGCCGAATGCATCGCTGTCGATCATATCTTGGATAAGGCGATTGCCATCGTTACCCGGCTCGATGCCGTAGATGCGGTCTTTGAATTTGTCGGCATGTTTTGCCAAGTCAGCAAAGCTTTTTACGCCAGCGTCGTACACATACTTTGGCACGGCTAGAGTGTATTTCGCGCCTTCTAGGTTTGCACGAACGGTTTCCACTGTGCCAGCTTCACGGTACTTGGCGATATCGCCTTCCATGGTTGGCATCCAGTTACCTAGGAATACGTCAATGTCGCCGTTTGCCATTGAAGAGTACGTCACAGGTACAGATAAAAGATCGGTCTTGGTTTTGTAACCCAAGCCTTTGAGCAGTTCAGAGGTAACAGCTGTGGTTGCAGTAATGTCTGTCCAGCCTACATCGGCAAATCGAACAGTTTCACATTGGTTAGCGTAAGCACTTGTCGCTACTGCACTCAGCGCGATAGATGAAAAGATTTTTGTCATCGTAGACATGTTTAAATTCCTTGTAATGATTACTGACTTTATGAGATTGAGCTTAAGTCTCTTTTTGGCGGACGCATTCTTTGCGTCTCTTGCCAGTTCGGAGCAATCCAAACCGGTGTGTTATTCGATTGTTCGAGTATGTTCCCTAAGATCACGTCCGCGGCACGCTCTGCAACCATGATGGTTGGTGCGTTTAAGTTGCCATTCGGAATCGTTGGGAAGATGGATGAATCCACCACGCGCAAGCCTTCAATGCCGCGCACTTGGCAAGCTTCATTCAGAACTGCCATTGGGTCATCGTCTGCGCCCATTTTGCAGCTACACGATGGGTGGTAAGCACTTTCCACGTTTTGCTTCACCCATTCATCAATCGCTTCGTCGCTTGTTATGTTAAGACCGGGCTGAATTTCTTCACCGCGGAACGCATCCATTGCTGGTTGATTGAGGATCTCACGCGTTAGACGAATACAGTCTCGCCAGTCCTGCTTGTCTTGTTCCGTCGAGATGTAGTTGAACTCGATTTTTGGTTTGTCATTTGGGTTGGCAGAAACCACTTCGACACTGCCGCGACTCTCTGGTTTGTTTGGACCAACATGCACTTGGAACCCGTGACCGTCAAACGCAGCACGACCGTCATAACGCATCGCTGCTGGTAGGAAGTGATATTGAATGTTTGGCGATTTCAATCCTTCACGAGAACGTATGAACGCACACGATTCAAAGTGGTTGGTTGCGCCCAGACCTTTGCGCGTCAGAATCCACTCCGTACCAATCAAACCTTTGCTGATCAAACCTAACTTGCTGTTGAGCGTGATCGGCTGTTTGCAGTGATACTGGAAGTACACTTCAAGGTGGTCTTGCAAGTTCTTCCCCACACCTTCGAGTGCGTGTTTCACTTCAATGCCTGCTTTCTCAAGTACAGACTTGGGACCAATACCCGAGAGCTGTAGCAGTTGTACCGAGCCGATAGAACCTGCGCTCGACACAACCTCTTTGTTGGCAAAGCACTGTTTGATTTTGCCAGATTGCTCAAACTCAATGCCGACTGCTTTCTTGCCTTCCAGTAAGATACGGTGAGCCGTTACGCCTTTCATTAAGGTGAAATTACTGCGCTTTTTCGCACGGCTTAAGTAAGCGTTAGAGGTAGAAGCGCGCACGCCTTTATCTACCGTCATATGCATAGGACCGAAGCCCTCTTGCTGATAGCCGTTGTAGTCTTGCGTTTCTGGGTAGCCTGCATCTTTACCCGCTTCGATAAACGCTTGGTAAAGTGGATTCAACTTCATATCGTTGCCGTTGCATGTCCCTACCGGACCGCTGTCGCCACGGTATTCGTCTGCGCCGCCTGTCCACGTTTCCGCTTTACGGAAGTACGGCAGACAAGCTTGGTAGTTCCAGCCTTTTGCACCTTCCGCTTCCCATTCGTCAAAATCACAAGCATGACCACGAACATAAACCATGCCGTTGATCGAAGAGCTACCGCCCAGAACTTTGCCGCGTGGACAATGCAGTTGGCGTCCGTCTAATCCATCTTCCGCTACAGTTTCGAACTGCCATGCGTACTTTTCAGTGTTCATCGGGTAAGACAGCGCCGTTGGCATTTGGATGAAGATGCTCTTGTCTGAGCCTCCCGCTTCCAGCAGTAAGACTTGGTGTTGGCCGCTTTCACTCAGACGATCCGCCAAGACACAACCTGCCGAGCCAGCACCGACGATGATGTAATCGTAGTGTTGTTGCATTACAAATCCTCCAGACTGATTAGGCGTAAGGGCTATCGAAATCACCCAAATGCACTAACACGCTCTTGGTTTGGGTGTAATGCTTAAGGGTTTCAACGCCGTTTTCACGTCCAACGCCAGACAGTTTGTAACCGCCAACTGGCATTTCGGCTGGGGAATCGCCCCACGTATTAATCCAACAAATACCTGCTTGGATTTGATGAATAACGCGGTGTGCACGAGAGAGGTTTTGCGTGAACACACCGGCCGCAAGTCCGTAATCGGTGTTGTTAGCACGAGCAATCACTTCGTCTTCGTCACTGAACTTAAGCACTGACATTACGGGACCAAAGATCTCTTGCTGCACATGGGGCATGTCGTCTTCGCATTCAATGAAAACCGTTGGTACAACAAAATTACCGCTCGCCAAACCGTTTTCTGTGACTTTGTAGCCTCCAGTCAGCAGCGTTGCGTTGCTTGCTTTCGCTTGTTCAATTGCGGAAAGGACTTTTGATTCGTGTTCTTTGGAAATTAGCGCGCCGATTTGGGTTTGCTCATCAAGCGGATCGCCAACCACCAGCAGCTCAGTACGCTTCTTAAGTTGATCGACAAACTCATCATAAATACCTTCATGAACGAACACGCGAGTACCGTGCGTACAGACCTCACCTTGGGTGTAGAAGTTTGCAACCATTGCAGCAGAAACCGCGTCGTCTAACTTGGCATCATCAAAAATGATCATTGGAGACTTACCGCCTAGCTCCATTGTGACTTGCTTCAGCGTCGCCGCGCTGTCACCCATCACCACTTTGCCCGTACCGGATTCACCCGTGAAAGAGATTTTAGCGATGTCTGGATGTGCGGTGAGCATCTGCCCTACTCGGTAATCACCTTGAATGACGTTGAACACGCCATCTGGTAATCCCGCTTCGCTGTAGATTTCTGCCAGTTTGAGTGCGGTTAACGGGGTTTCTTCTGATGGCTTAAAGATCATCGCATTACCCGCAGCAAGCGCAGGTGCAGACTTCCACATTGCGATTTGAATTGGGTAGTTCCACGCCCCAATCCCCGCACAAATACCCAGAGGTTCGCGGCGAGTGTAGAAAAACTGGGATTCATTCAGCGGTTGCTGTTCGCCATGCATGCTAGGCGCAAGACCTGCGTAGTACTCGATCACATCCGCGCCCGTTGCAATGTCTACGCAATTCGCTTCTTGAATCGGTTTGCCCGTATCCGCAACTTCTAGTGCTGCCAATTCGTCGTTTCTTTCACGAAGTAGCGCCACCGCTTTAAGCAAAATACGACTTCGTTCTGTTGCCGTCATGGCAGACCAAATCGCAAAGCCGCGCTTGGCAGATTCAATTGCCGCTTGCATATCTTGCTGGTTAGCCTGCTTCACATTCGCAAGCGGTTCACCATTGGCGGGATTATATGTGATGAAGTGTTCTTCTGAGCATCCTAGGTGCATGGCACCATCGATGTAGTGTGCTTTCATATCCATTTGAAGGTTTGACTCTTTATTTTAGTTTTGAGTAGAACGTGAGCTGTTTATCGAGATAGTCGTTGATGATGACGCGTGCTTTCTCGGCATCGATGCCTTGCGGGTTGAGCGTTCCGCGCAGCCAAATGCCATCAATCAGTGACGCAATACCATGCGCTACTAGCTCTGCTTGGTCTTGATCCAGTAACGCTTTTAATTCTTTTTTTAGGTGAGAAAGTAGACGTCTTTCATTCACTCGTTGCAGACGTTTGAGTTGCGCGTCATGCATGGAGTAAGACCAGAATGCCAACCAAGTTTTTGCCACTTGGTTCTCGGCTTGGAAACCCACAAAGTTGCCGTCGATGATGGCATTAATACGTTGATGATGCGCATCAGCCGGTAGTTGGCTTAGGTTCTCTTTGATTGTGGCAGAAAGCTGGCGCAGGATCTCACGCATGGTCTCTTCTAACAGACCGTGCTTTCCACCGAAATAGTGATTAATGATCCCCGTTGATACCCCTGCTTCTTTGCTGATCAACAAGATACTCGCGGCGTGTAAACCAACTCTGTCAATGACCGACATCGTCGCTTTGACTAGCTGCGGTTTTCTGATTTCAGGCATCCCAACCTTGGGCATTTTGCATCCTTGTTATTTTTAATTGAACGGTTAGTTAAATATAAAATGCCTTAAATTTAGTTCGAACTCAAACTAATTATCTAGAAAAAATGACAGAAACAGTCGAATTATTTCGACAACAATCATTACTAAAACTTGAGAAAAGGTAGAATTTATGAAGATTTAACACGTAAAAACAGAAACATAAAATCAATTAAAATCAACAATTAGAACATTTATAACGCAAATTATAGATACAAAGAGTCATGAGAACTCCGTTCTTATCAAAAGTACAAACAAAGACAAATGCAATGAACTCAAATATTTTCAACACATTTTATTTTTAAGTTTGTTAATTGACCAAGGAATGGCATACCACTTCACCTCAGCGAATCCTCAGCACCAAAATGTAAACGTTTCGTGTCCGTTAAAATCGCTCAGTACAGCAAGGAAAACAACGAACCGGAATAGCTAGGTGCCTCCGAGTTGTTTGAAGATCCTATTTAGTTAACTAAGAGCGAGCTTCAGCAAAACTACATTCATTTCTCCGCCCGATATTTCTGCTGAATTTGATTCAGCAATCAAAAAGATCATTAAAACCCCCTTTAATGAGCATATTGATCACAACTCATACCAGCCTGCTTTGCTCAAAAATAGAGCAATTTATATAATAATGCTGAATCGATTCAGCAATACTTAGATTTGAAAAATAAATAAGGAATAAAGGATGAAAAATTCGTACATCGCTTGTACCGCTATGCTACTTGGACTCACTACCCTACCTGTTTCTTCAGCAGAATTTGTTCTAACTAATTCTGCTTTAAATCAAGATGTTGGAGATTGGAAAATGACTAGTCGCTCCCTCGGCTTTAATCCAGACTTGCCCTTCAGCATTGAAAAAAAACGTTTGCACGGTGGAAAACAATTTGGTGTTGATGTTCTCGTCATAGACAACGGCATTTTGGAAGTTACGCTTATCCCTACTCGTGGGATGGGCATCTTTGATGTCAAAATGGATGGAGAGCGAATTCTTGGCTGGGACTCACCTGTCAAAGAGATCGTAAACCCAGCATTCATCGAGCTGGAAAGTCGCAATGGTCTTGGTTGGCTCGATGGATTCAATGAAATGCTTGTACGTTGTGGGTATGAATGGACAGGTCACCCGGGCGTTGATGATAACGGTCAGCTTCTAAGCCTGCATGGTCGAGTCCAAAATACACCCGCTTCTACAGTAAAAGTGATCATTGATGATAATCCCCCACACAGAATTAGGGTGCAAGGTACCGTTTCAGAACGCACTTTCAAAAAAGCAGAACTGGTGACTCATACAGAGTTATCAATACTGCCAGGTAGCAACTCATTCTCTCTACACGATAAGTTAACCAACATGTCTGACTACGATGACGAGTACCAGATTATTTACCACTCTAACTTTGGTAGACCTATTCTTGAAAAAGGGGCGAAGTTTTCCGCAGCAGTCAAGGAAGTCTCTCCATTCAACAACTATGCAAAGGCGGGCTTAGATAGTTGGCAAACCTATCAAGGACCAACAAAAAGCTATGATGAAATGGTTTTTAACTTGAAGCCAATAGGTGACGATTCCGGACAAAGTTTAGCGGTGCTTCACAACAAAAAAAGCGATAAAGGTGTGGCGCTCAGTTATAACGTAGAGCAACTGCCTGTGCTGACACTATGGAAAAATACCGATACATACAAACAGGGTTATGTGACTGGCATTGAGCCCGGAACCAGTTACGCCTACAACACGAAGTACCAACGCCCATTAGGCTTAGTTCCGACCATACGAGCAGGTGAAAGCAAACACTTTGATCTAACTTATTCAGTACTTAGAAACCAAAATGAAGTCAAACAAGCACTCACTGAAGTCGCTAAAATCCAACAGGGTCAAAAAGTGGAACTGATCAACAAACCACTCGTAAACCTAGATAATTAACAATGCTTCGGCAATAAAAGGAGCCGCGAGGTGCGGCTCTTAAATTAGAGCTTTGAATCAAGTTTATCATCCGAGAGCACTTCACCCCTTTTGAGAGTTGTGAAAAATAGACAATTCACGTAGTCCATTGTAGCTGTATAGGTATTAACCCGAATTAGTGTCATTTATTTGATCTTCAGGTTCACTCGTACACTTTCTGTACCACACACTCGGTTTCTCTTTGAGGTTTGCCACTGTCGCTAAATGGCAATTTTTATAAGACATTCCCCTTTATCTTACTTATCAACTTGTTTGAATTAGGAAAGAGAAATGAAAGCACGCAATGCCCTTTTGATTTTATTGACGAGCACAATTGGCTTTAATGCTTACGCGATTACAGACGCTAGTAAGATTGGTGCTAATGCAGGTGCGATGAGTTACTGCTACGATCACATTGCATCTAGCAAAGACAAATCAAAATACCGCTTGCTCAAGCTAAAGACCTTGGAAGAGTATCAAGATCTTGATAGTGGTGACCGCGCAAGAGCGCTGGTAATGAAGAAAGCCGCTGAAGACGGAGATTACCTAGGTGACCCGTTGGATAAGTCTCGCTGCAATAGCCTACGAAAAATGTTGTTTGTGAAATACTAGTAACACCAAATTACTACAAAGCCATCACTGTTTAGTGGTGGCTTTTTTCTAGAGATTTGCCCCAAGGCGTTTCAAGTAACCATTTCTACCGCAACAGTGCATGCACTAAACCGAAGCCTTACTAAATAAGGCACCCAAACTCCCTTACACGAGTTTCGAGCCTACTCTCTACCTCAAGTGAGCTTAAGTCTGTCAGCTACAAAAACGGACTTTCACATGCCCAGGAATGAAAGGATTAAGTGACTTCCATACATGAATCGTTAAAACAAAAACCGCACTTAACAAAGTGCGGTTTTTAAAAGGCAGGGTTCTAAAATAGAAACTACATCAGTGCCAGTTCTGCCTTATAGGCTTGAATGATCTTTTCTGCTGATTGATCAATATCTTGTTCTGAGGTGTGATAGTTGAGCACCGAGAACAACATGGTTTTTAGACCTTTATAACCTGATGTTGATGGGTATAAGAATCCCTCTTGCTGCAACCGATGTACGACACGATCAGTAAGTTCATTACGATATTCATCATCACCAATGCCAAACTGCGCAGAGAATCGGTTAGACACCACATCATTAAGGATGGTAACCCCTTCTACTTGCGCTAACTTATCTGCCATACGCTTTGCTAACGTGACACAATTGTCTAGATGGGCAACAATACCCTCTTTACCCAATGACTTGAATGCAGCATACACAGGTAAGCCTCGTGCACGTCGTGATGCCGCGATGCCAAAGTTGATCGCATTTCGGTCCGGTTTCTCCATGGCATCATTCAAGTAATCACCCATATTACTGCCACCCATCGCGCTCGTAATTTTGCTAGGGTCTTTGACAATTACCATGCCGCAATCGTAAGGCATGTTAAACCATTTATGACCATCAGTATCAATCGAGTCCGCTCGCTCAATGCCTTTCAATAGGTGTTTCTGGCTGTCGCTCGCTGCAGCCCAAAGGCCAATCGCACCATCAACATGCAACCACGCGTTTTCATGCGCTGCGACCGCATCTGCAATTTCATCAAATGGGTCAAAGGCACCGGAGTCGATACAACCAGCCTGAGCACAAACTAGCGTAGGTCCATTGCAATCAGACAGAACTCGGTTCAGTTCTGATGGAATCAAACGCAGATTGTTGTCCGTCGGTACTTTGTGAATGCAATCTACGCCTAGGCCAATCATAGAAAGCGCTCGCTTGATAGTTGAATGGATTTGGTCACTCACCACTACATTAATACGCGGTGCACCATACAAGCCTTTTGTCGCCACATCCCAATCGGCTTTAGCAAGCAGCGAGTTGCGTGCAGTAATGAGAGATGTGTAGATCGCCTCTTGTGCTCCTGACGTAAAGCCAACGGCCGATCCTGGAGTGAGACCAAGCAACTCTACCATCCACTCTGCCGCGGTTTCTTCAGCGACTGCCATCGCAGGGCTAGAAACATAGTAAGGGACATTCTGATCCCATGCACTGACTAACCAATCAGCCGCTAAAGACGCTGGAAATGTACCGCCAATTGCGTAACCAAAGAAACGGGGTCCACCTGACGCTACTAGGCCTGCATCCAGTGCATTCACCATATCATCAATGACTTTTCCTGGCTCACTCGCACCACTCGGTAAATCACCTCCAATCAACTCTCTTAGCTGCTGAGATGTGGTTTCTTTATCAACAGGACGCTCGCCTAGTGACTCTAGGTAAGCGGTCGCATGTTCTAGTGAACGTTCTAGTAAAGGGCGGTAGTCTTTGAAATGATGAGACATAATGTTTCTCTCTGTTGTCGGAAATTATCTTCAATATACCGCCTGCAGCCGAGATTAATTGCCACATCACGACAAGCACAAATTAAGCTTGCCGGCTTTTTTACACATAAAAAAACGGCACTCAATGAGCGCCGCTAGTGTAGAAAGTAACTTATTTATAGAGTGTTTTTGTATACAACACCATCTTTCATAATTAGCTTCTGTGTCTCTGTATTTGCGACACACTCAACGCCATCAAGGGGGTTACCATCGATGATCAACAAGTCTGCATAAGCACCCTCGACGATTTGTCCCAGTTTTCCTTCTTGGTACGGGTGTTGGTATGTCGACATTTCAAATAGGCGTCCACAGTTCGACGTTGCCATGCGAAGCGCTGTAATGGTATCGAACGTTTTTTCAATCGCACCAAGCTCATTCAATTGCGTTGCATGAACGTTGGTTTCACCTACACAGTCGGTACCAAATGCTAGGTTTTGAATATCGTACTTTTTGATAAGCTCTGCAGATTTAAACATTGCTTTGCCTACTCGCTCAGTTTTGCGATAAGTCTCTTCGTTTGGTAGCGGAATCTTACGCTCTGCAATTAAAGATGAAGTAAAGTAAGATGGAATAACCCAAATACCTTTCTCTTTAATCGTTTGAGCGATGTCGTCATCCATGATAGTTGCATGCTCGAAGGACATCACCCCCGCCTCTGCCGCTCTTCGCATTGCATCTGCGGTATGAATATGAGCAGCGACATACGTACCGTAATCACTAGCAGCTTCAACAGCGGCTTTCATTTCATCCAGTGTGTATTGCAGCGTGTCTAGTGGATCAAACGTTGAAGATGCGCCGCCGCCAGCCATGATTTTGATCTGAGATGCACCCATGAATAGTTGTTCACGAACCGCTTTGAGCACCTCCGCTCGGCCATCAGCTACTTTCATCGCCCCTAACTTCATCATTGGCGAATCTTCATGCCCGTTTGCTAAACGTTCTTGAGCTTGATTTTGACGGTAATCTGAATGACCACTAGTTTGAGAAATTGCCGCCATTGATGGCAGAATGCGAGGACCTTTTGCATAGCCATTATCGATGCTTTTCTTCAAACCAAGGGTGTTACCAGCAACATCTCGAATCGTAGTAAAACCACGCATTAGCATTTCTTCAGAGATCTTTGCTGAGCGAATCGCCACTTCTTCACGAGTCATCGTATCAATTACGTTAAAAGGTGCAGATAACGTGATGTGTACGTGTGCATCAATCAGACCTGGCATGACCGTTTTGCCTTCGGCATCAATGATTTTCTCTGCCTTCGAGTCATCCACTTTCCCGATTTGTGTGATTAAGTTGTTTTCAATCAGAAGGTCCACGTTCTTCAGAAGTTGCTCATCCACACCGTTAAACACGTTTGCATTTTTAATTACGATACTCATGGTTTCTATCTCCGAGTCAGTTGTCTCAATACAGGTGCATCATATCGAGCTGCCCGAAGATATAATTGCCATTTCACGACAGAGTATTACATCGCTAATTAGAGTAAAGTTTTGTGATTAAGCGGTTATGATTAACGATAGAAAAAGAGCCGCATAATGCGGCTCTTTATAATTTATTAGTTATGAATCCGGGTCGTCATCAATAATGACATCGCCCGTTTGCGAGTTATAAAAGATAGATAACTCTGGCAGCGGATTATAGTTATAACGACATTGGCCAGGGTTAATATAATTTGCCTGATATTCTGACTGATTTACGTCGTTGGATGTCGAAATAGATGGTGGTTCAACAAATAGAACATTCCATACTGAAATACAGTCCGCACTATTATTTAACGTTGGAAACTCCTCATAAGGAGGGTATTGCTGAGCAGGAAACCCCCACTGGTTGATATCTAGCTGGTCTTCAGGCCCATCACCGTAGATTTGAAGATTATCCGCAGGACCACCGCCATTCATAGCCATCGCTTTAGAGTGTGCAAGGCTAATGGCCGTTTTAAAAGATGCACCGCTTCTTTGGACTGAAGCGACATGTGCGTCTGTAGTAACACCTAAAAACCGTGGAGCAGCGACCACAGCAAGAATGCCAAGAACTACGATGACGACAACAAGCTCAATTAACGTGAAACCTTTCACTTTCATCGTGTGTTTACCCATTATTGTTTTTTGTTTTTCCATTCTTGCACTTTTTAACATGATAGAAATCACGGCGCACTAAAAATCCAACCTTGCTCACGACAATTGATAAAAAATTCAATAACGATAATTAACATTTCACTTTTAGTGTGCATTTTTAATTTCGACGCCTTCAAATAGATTTGATAGTTTAGGTACCATCTAATTAGACTAGTCGTAAAATTGAAGTAAGGTGAAGAATGCACTATCTAAAAAACTATTGGTTAAGTATCACCTTTGTTCTAATTAGCGGATTATGTGCTGTACTCTACCGTTCTGCTCCGTCTTATATAGATGAAAACGGTTTTCTAGTTGAGGCTTTTGGCTTCATACCTCTTTCTTGGTTTTTCCTATTGCTATCGGCTATCGCCTTTCTCGTAACTTACTGGCGAAATAAAAGATAGTTTAAACCCATAACGAACAAGCGCGCGGCCGCATATGGAGGTGGATATTTGAAAAATAACGGATTAGATCATCAAGGCTACATCATCAACCCGTGCTCACAAGATTGTATTCAACCTGAGTTTACTCACCTCATTGAAACAGCCCTGCAATCATTGCAATCAAGCCTTACCGGCACGCTTCATAGCGTTTACTTGTATGGCAGTATAGCAAAAGGCAGCGCTATACCTTTTCTATCAGACTTGGATCTGTCTTTGGTATTTAATGAACCAATCAACGACGTAGATACCAAGTACCTTGCCCATCTGTCTCTCGATCTTCAGCTGCAATTCCCTATCGTCAGTAAGATTGACTTTGACCCAGGCCATGTTGAAGAAGTTCTTAACCCGAGAGAAAAATATCGATGGCAGTTTTGGTTAAAGCATTGTTGCTGCTGCATTTGGGGAGAAGACCTGTCTGTAGGCTTTTGCAAACATAAGCCAAATATCAAAATTGCACACGAACTCAATCATGATCTGGCAGCTTTCATCATCGCTATTAAAGATAATCAAAGTTTGACGGAAGCGATCAAAAGTAAATCGATCGCAAAGAAGATATTACGAACAGCTTATTATCTCATCGCACATGAAGACGACAGCTGGTACACGGATCTAGATAAGTGCTCAGAAAGTCTCTTAAAATTCTACCCTGACGATAAACAAGCGATTCATGACGCACTGCGCTTAGCTGTTGGTGAAACCACCGATTCAACCTTAGCCATTAAGATTTATCAAACATTTGGTACTAAGCTCGCACAAAGCCTAAATGGCGTTTCGTTATATTCGAGCCAGTAGCTAAGCAAACATGAAACAAGGAGGTTTCGTGCTCACCTCCTTATTGATTCGTGATGGTGTCGATATAACACTCCTATGCATTGTTCTACGGTCCTTAAAGTGATGACCAATAGAACCTACACGAGAATACATCTAAACCACTGCTTGACAAACTTTGCGCTCATCCATACAGATGAGCTCCGTATTATGTTTATGAGACAAACTTACCGCCTCCCAACGCAAACCCCTGGTAATAAATACGATAATTTGGTTTCAAATATTTAATCTTATCCATATTATCAATTCCCTCTATCACCAACTTCATATCTTTATCTTCAACAATTCGAGTCAATGCTTTTATAACGTGATAACCAATATTCAGTAATGATGAATCTGATAAGAATTTTTTATCTAACTTTACTATCGAAAACAGGTCACCAGCTAGTAACTCAAAATTGGCATAACCAGAGCCAAAATCATCAATGGCCAGCTTACAACCCAAAGATTTTAGTTGATTGATATTATCCAAAGCCTGATTATCTAGAGTTAACCTTTCACCCTCTGTCACTTCAAATATAATTAATTCCCTCACCCATGAACAATCACTCGTTATATCATAAAAGTATTTAACGAAATCGGTTCTTGATAAGTCAGTTGGAGATATATTAATTGAATAAAAAACCAATGGCTTTTTTGACGTTATGTATTTAACTGATTTTGAAATGACTAATTTCGTCATTTCAAAATGAAGATGAGGCTCACTCTCTAGCATTGGCATAAAAATACTAGGGCCAGGTGCCCCTTTCCTATTCCACGAAATTAGCAGTTCGGACATATAGGGTACATTAGTGTTCATACTACTAAAAATAGGTTGCTCTCTAAGTGAGAATTGGCTTGACCCTTGTTTTATATCTGTGACTAGCTTTTCTAATATATTTCTTTTTCTCAAAAATGATTGGTAATGCGTTTCAGAAAACGTATAAATCCCAGATTCTGACTTAATGGCAGTTTGTAAACCAAATGTAACTCTTCTCAACAACTTACCCTCTTCTGAGAACGGCATTCTGCTCGAATAGTTGAGCGTCGTGATGGCATATTGGACTGGCAATTTTTTAGTACTAACCTCAATATATAAAGCTAGCGTTTCTGATAATTTCTGTTGAAAATCTATAAGCTCTTTTTGCTTGATAGGCTCACAGGAACATTTAAGGATTACAATGTGCTTTTCTTCGAATAAGCATATTAATGTATTCGGAAATGTCATAGTTAGCTTTGTGTGTAGTTCATGCTTAATTTTTTTGGCAGATTGTTCATCAAAGTAATTATAATAGTCGGAAGAACGCCCAACACAAACAACGTTTAAACTGTAATAAGTGACCTTATGACCATCTGAGAATTTTTTCTTTTTACTTAACAGGTAGTTAAGATTTGGAAGGCCAAGCGTTGTATATATGTGATTATTTTTAATTGTAACTTCTTTCTTCAATCTTTTTAGCGCTAGATCATAATCATTTCTGAATTTTACGTTATTTTTGGCAAAATAAAAAATTGTCATAATCATAATGAACAATATGCAATAAAGAGTAATACCTAGTATGTTGTGTAGGTCCATGATTCACTTATTATTAGTTGTGTTACTACAGTCTATATTTATTATATTAAAAGTTATTTACTACCCATGACCTAATCTTAGGTAATAAGGTTAAATTTAGTAATAATGCACAAGGCCATGCGAATAGAAAACTAATCGGCCACGATGTTAACCATTCATAAGTAAACCCAAGTTTTGCTGCAGATATTATCCCTGACATGATTAACGCCATGGTAAATGAACACAATAAAGCGGTTATCCAGATTTGTTTTGTTGACTGAGCCATCGTTATCTTTCTGATTTTACATTTATAAAAAGGGGAACGGAGCATACAGATAATTTTGTAGAAAAAATGTCGAGACATCATTCGTTAAATTTTTTACAAATTTTCCACACCAGCAAATGATAATACGAATGCTTTTCATTAAAGGAGTAAAAAGATAAAACCTTCGTTGCTTGCCTCTCAGGTCAGTTTGGTGCTGTTTGGTACAATTAGTTCAGTACATGCCCATGAGAACCATAACCATGATGTCTACCAGTTGAATACCGTGACGGTGCTTGGTTCTCCGGTATCAGAGCTAGAAGACTCCACCCAATCCGGCGAAACAATCAACAGAGAAGAGCTGCAAGTAAAGTCGTCTATCAGCCTTGTCGATGTCCTCAAAAGTTCACCAAATGTTTGGGTCGAAGGTGGACCGAATCCAATGGTGCGCAACATTAGCATCCGAGGCTTAGGCCCTGAGCACACATATGTTGAGGTAGACGGTGCACGCCAAACATACTCGCATAGTAAAAAAGGTACCCTTGCAGTAAACCCAGAACTTTTATCGTCTTTAGAAGTCATCAACGGCACCTCTTCTGGCGCCGCAGCTGGTGCGATAAAGGCGTCATTTATCGATGCAGATACACTTTTGAAGAGTGGTGACGATTTTGGCGCTCTTCTAAAAACGGGCTACCGAACGAACAGCAACCGACAAAGTATTACTGCTAGTGTATTTTCTGAATCGAACGGTTTTGACTGGCTACTCGCCGTATCTGATAATCAACAAGATCCATACAGGATTGGCGGTGGTTATCAAGCTGATGGTTCAGACAGTTACTACAAAAACGAGGCCGCGCAAACCTCGTACCTATTCAACGGAGGCTACGACTTTTCTGATAGCGAGCGACTCGCAATCAACTACTACTTTGATGAGTCCTCGTGGAATCAGGTAAGACAAGATTTTGGACTCAACACTCGTGACTACACCAGCGCTAGCATGGTTTACACAAATGCATTTCCTAACAACCCTTGGTTAGACATTACCGCAAATATCTACATGAATAATGTTGATACACTGACCAATGAGTACAGCGATGCCTCTGAGTCGCAGCTTACCGATGTTCAAGATATCACCGATGATTCGTATGGTTTATCCGTCAGTAACAACTCGTCTTCAGATCTAAGTTGGAGTGAGCTAGTCCTGCACTATGGCGCCTCGGCACACTTTACAACCCACAAAGGTAATGTACGGACATATGAAAACGACCAGTGGATTGATGAATCGGCAACAAATGAGCCTTCTGCTAAATCAAACCTATTTGGCGTATGGCTAAACAGCCAATTCTATTTTGACAACGGCTTAGAAATTTCGCCTAAGTTACGTTATGACCAGTTTTACGTTGAATCATCTAACGCCATCCTAAACGGTGATCCTATTCTTCGTGAAGGTAGAACAGAAGACCAATGGTCATTTGGTCTAAGAGCCGAGTATAAAATCTTTGAACAATTCAGTGTTTTCGCTGCCTTTGATGAGGCATTAACACCGCCGCGTCTCAGTCAGCTATTTACCTCTGGTCGTGGTTTCAAACCAAATCCGAACTTGAAATCTGAACGCTCACAAAACAAAGAGATTGGCGGTATTTACCTCGTAGATAACATTCTCTCTCACTCAGATGTTTTGAAATTGAAAGCGAATATTTTCCAAAACGACATCAAAGACTACATTGGAACCGACTATAGTGACCCTGCTTATAAAGATGGTGTCAAGGTAAACCGAGATGATGTACGACTCACCGGTGGTGAATTAATAGGTGAATATCAAAGAGGACAATGGGTAGCTACATTAAGTTATTCCATGACTATCGGTAAAGATCAAACAACGGATTTATACCTATCAGATATGCCCGCCGATAAGCTTGTTGCCACCTTTGATCACAATGTCAGCAATGAATGGATGTTAGGTACCGCGATAACGCACGCATTTAAACTGTACCGAGTTCCGACAGCAAGTGTCTCAACTGGTGGCGTTTTGGAACCGATTGAAAAAGACAAACAAGACAGTGTTCCAAGTTGGACAACTGTCGATCTATACGCAGAGTATGTTCCACAGCAACTGTCTGATTTAACTCTGACTGCCTCTGTCACTAACCTGCTCGATGAAGCTTACGCGCTGAAAAATGACAGCCGTGCCGATACGAAAGCAGAGTACTACGAAGAAGGTAGAAGCATTAATCTTAATATCGCTTACCAATTCTAATCATCACGCCCCCTCTTGGGGGCTTTATACAAAGTATTACTATGAAAAAATTAATATTATCGGCGCTAATTCTAGCGACTTCATTCAATGCATCAGCCGCACATAAAATCGTCTCTGTCGGCAGCAACATTACCGAAATACTATTTGCTCTTGATTTAGATGAACAGGTTGTCGCCGCAGACAAAACAAGCACAGTTCCACCTGAAGCGGAGAAAATCGCGACTTTAGGACACCCTAGTAATGTCTCAATGGAAGGTGTCTTTTCATATCACCCTACTAGCTATATCTCTGATGATAGATTTCCTAATCCAACCCTTATCAGCAAATTGGAAGCTGCAAATATTGATGTATTAGTTTTGAAACAAGCCCTAACACTCGATGATCTTTTCGAACAAATTAAAGTTATCTCTGTGCACTATGGTAAAACAGCAGAAGGCAAAGCGCTTATTCATGAACTTACCGAGAAAAAAGCAAAGCTCAAACGCATTCCGGAGAAAGAACAAGTTAAAGCCGCCTTTTTATATGGCCGAGCAAGCTTGCTAATGATGGGAGCAAACACTACGGTTGATCATCTATTTTCACTTGCTCAAATTAAAAATAGTTTCAACTTTGAGGGTACAAAACCTGTAAACCCAGAGTCGGTAATAATCGCTAACCCGGACGCACTGGTTACCGTGGACAAGGCCCTTCGACAAGAAGAGGATAAATCTCGCTTCTTCGAACTTCCGGGCATGTCGGCGACAAACGCAGGAAAAAACAAATCAATCACAACGATACCAATCAAACAGGTGAATATCGGTTTGAAAACCATCGACACTGCGTTAGAACTAAATAAACACTTTTACGACAAGTAGTAGTAAAAAAGGGCCAACCGTCGTTGACCCTTTCCGTTATTTTCAATTAGCGTTATGTTTGTAAAACAAAGTAAAGATACGTCAATTTAAAACGCTTTCTACAAAGTATTCACTCTCGAAGTTATACGTTGTTTGTTCATTTCACCAACCAATGGAACAAACAATGAAAGTAAATAACGCTGCTGTGTTATTAATTAGTAGTATCTCGATGATGGGCTGTAATACTTCATCGACATCAAACAATACTTCTAGTGACACTCCAGTGGCAGATTTGCCAACGACAGAAATAGCATTCGTAACCATACCGAGTAATGGCAAACTGGCTGAGTTTCAAATATCTTCAACAGAAGTTACCTACTCGGACTACGTGAACTTTCTTAACTCCGCTTACTCTGACGGATTAATTACTTATGATGCCAATACTCAAGTCGTATACGATACTAACGGCATAAAAATGACGGAGCTAGGGGGCTCACGAGTCGTTAAAGATCATAACAGTGATGGTATTTTTAGTTCAGACGAAATGGAAAATCCACTAAATATGAACTTCATTCAGTTCAATGAAACCATACAACAGTTTGAACTCGAGGATCCCAAAGAGGTAGATTGGCAAAAATATTTCGACCCAAACCAATATCCGAACGTCGTTGACTCAATCACTGATTGGTTCGAATTAAGCGGAAATTCGTCTGGCTTCTTCGGCGAGGGAGATACAGATGGCGAGCTTCCTACACTAGAAGAAATCGTAAGTTGGCCTGCTAACTTTATCACTTTTTATGGTGCCAAAGCTTTTGCTGACTATTACGGATACGCAATCCCAAGTTTAGCTCAATGGAGAGAGGCAGCCTCAGGAGGAGCAAGTTACACCTACGCAACCTCAAATGGTACTTCACGATGACGGCATAGCCTGGATTAATCAAGACGCCCCACTTCATATCCACAAAGGACATGTTCAGCCTGCGAAATCCAAAGAAGCAAACCCATTTGGTGTGTACAACATGGGTGGCAATGTATGGGAGTGGGTCAACGACTGGTACGACGGCTATGATGTATTCTCTCAAGGTAAAAAAACTGAAGACTTCTTTATCGATGATTCGATGACCTTCGCACAATCAGAAGGTGTCTATCTCAAGGGCTTGATAGGTGGCTCATTCAATTATTTCCCACAGACAATGAGATTCGGCTGGAATCATGCTGCAAAACCTAATACGGGTAATGATCACTTTGGTTTCCGAGTGGTAAAATCAAACTAAAACGTAAAAACTAAGTCCATTAAAGAGGCCAATCTAGCTGTGATTGGCCTTTGATTGTAATTGACTCAAGTTGCTACTCATCAATAATCTATCTAAGTATTCGAGACAGGTATAGAGATGATGTTTATCTAAATCCCACTTAATACTGATACACCCTCCCCCTCTGGCTAAGTTGTGAAACGTAAACCCATCTATTTGCGCATGTAGATTTATATATTAGTTATTCACTTTTATTTCACGAAGCAAAAATTACAATTATAGAAATATCACGCATTAACATTAATTTTATTTAGGAAAACGTTATGAAAGCATCTAGGTTAGAAGCATTTAGTGACGGCGTACTAGCAATAATTATTACTATTATGGTTCTTGAAATAAGACCACCAGAAGAATACACGATTGACTCATTAACACTACTAATACCAAAAGTACTATCTTACTTGGTGAGTTTCCTATATGTGGGTAGTTATTGGAATCACCACCACCACTTATTTAGCAAAGTGAAAAAGATAGACAACTTCACACTCTGGTCAAATTTGCACTTTTTATTTTGGTTATCCCTTGTACCCGTATCAACGGCCTGGTTAGGTGACAGCCATGAGGCATTTATACCGGTACTATTCTATGGCATTGTACTATTGATGAGTGCGATTTCACTATCACTTGTGCATTACTCTCTATCCAAAGTAGACAAAGGCTTACAGCCGATACTTCATTCAATCGGGAAAAAGGGTAGCATCTCAATTTGTATATACTTAATTGCAATTTTGATATCTAGCATCAACACTTATGCAGCTTGTATTTTATATGCACTTGTCCCGATCATTTGGATTGTTCAGCTAGACTTTAGAGTTCAAAGCGCTAGAGATGAGAGTCTATAAGTATTTATTATAGCTATCTTTTGCTCTTTGGTAGCTGTAAAGCATCATGTAAAAGCTAGAAATAAACAAAAATGCAGCTAACACTTTAAACTCATATTCATAAAGAGCATTATCTCTTATAAAACTATTATTTTCTGAATAAAAAAGACAAGAAAAAACACGAAATGCTGAGTGAGTCATATAAATAGCCATCAGAATCTTAAATAGTACATTTAACTTGCATTTAGTAAAACTTGGGCTTTTTAGTAGCAAATAATATAACATTGAAAAACTCATAAAAATGAACACATTACGATTCAAAATAGACAACCATGCTGTGTCTTTCATGTTAAGAGAAAGAAATGCAACTAAAACACTCGTTAATAAAAGAAGAAGCAAGACGCTTTGAAATCTTGGCTTTTTGATATAAATCTTCATTATGCCAACGACAAAAAGATAATGACCCAATACATACATAGCGTTAGATATTATTATGATATCAGAATGGGCTTGTGGGTAGTTTGATGCCAAAGGAAAAATAGAAGCGGCGATGCAGGCAATTCCCCACAAAGAATGGCTCATATCAATTCTTTCGTACGCAACAAAACGACAGCAAACGTACAATGCAGCGCAGCACAATAAGCTGTTCAAAATCATCAAAACTGAAAGTATTGGTAAGTCCATCTATAATCACACGCTCAAAATCAGCTAATGATATGTTTATTACTTATAATATCAATAACAATTTTACATGTTTTGTGATTTATCATCATATTTTATCACTTTGCGCATGTTCAGTATGCGACCAAACCACCACAGCAAAAAAATCATTTAATAACAAGCAATTATGATTAATTGAGAATGACTTTAGCATACTAGTTTGAATTTCTTCTGATTCATCACTGTTCTCCCCAAGTAGCCTTGATGTGCTTGTTTCGGCGAGAATGGCTTGGATTGTAGACGCGGTGACAATTTAAAGGTCTAGTGGGGCTAAACCAAGAATTGACAGCAAAGTATACGAGCCAAGCCCCTTACCGTTTGCCCTTCGAGGGTATGTTATTGACCTGATTGCTGCGTCAAACAACTTGGAAAGCGTTCACTATTTCACCGCGTTGTATTCCTTGAACTCAAATCAATAACGACACTCTGAATCCTGCATCTTCAAGTCTCTCGGATATAAACACCTTCTACATATTTTTCATGCCAGTGACGACACACTGGCCATGAATATCGAATAACTACCAAAAAATAGGAAAGAAAGGTGAAGCAAAGCTCAACACTACTCATCACTGCAACACTCGCAGCAACATTTACATCAAACGCATTTGCTCATTCAGATCATGATCATACACATGACCATCCCAAAAACGCGCAAGTAGCAGAAGCGGTTTCCAGCGCAACACAAATGACAAGCGAAGCAAGCAAGCTATTTGAGTTACTGAGCGAAGAACAAGTTTCTGCAATTTTGTATAAGTTTTCCGATGACGCAAACCGTACTTATTGGACGAACGCACCTGTTGATTCACAAGCGAGAAACGGCTTACCTATCGGGAGGCTTTCAGTAGAACAACGTCATCAGTTACATCAATTGTTGATATCTTCGACCAGTTCTCAAGGTTATTACAAAATATGGGCCGCTGTGCAAGGTGATAACGAACTGAAGAAGGAAGGTGAAAACCGAGAACTAACTTCTGAAAAGTTTTTTAATAAAAATCAAAGCTTAGGTGCAAACAACTATTGGGTTTCGTTCTATGGAGATCCAAGAACAGAAGCTCGATGGGGCTATATGATTACAGGCCATCACTTAGCGGCAAACTTTACGGTCGTGGATGGTAAAACAACGTTTGTACCCATGTTTTATGGCTCCGACCCTGCTGTAATTGGACACGGAGCTGAAGCCGGCTATCAATTCTTACCTCAGGAAAGACGCCGAGGCTACGAGCTATTAAATAGTTTGGATTCAAAGCAGAAATCTATCGCGGTGATAAGCAATACCGTTCCATTCAATAAGTACGGAGCAAAAGACTTTTTTGGCCCGGGCACCAAGGATAACGAAGTCCAGAAACGCGGTATCCGAGGCGATCAGTTAAACAAAGATCAAAAAGAGCTTCTTTGGATCCTTATTCAAGAGTACGTTCGCAATGCAGATTTCGATGTCGCTTACAAACAGCTCGCAAAAATCCAACATGATGGTTGGGATAACATCTACTTCATGTGGATGGGGCCAGTGGACGGAAGCGAGCAAGTATTCTTTAGGGTAAATAGCCCAAGTATCTTGATAGACTTTGTTGACCAACGTACAGGCTTTGACTGGAATACTCACCCTCACACAATCGTTCGTGACCCTTCGAATGATTATGGAGAAAACTGGCTACAACGCCACATCAGTGAACATCATGTCAAAGGTACCAGGCCAGAGAAGAAATAAACAAACCTTCATATCCAGCATGCTTTTTAAACAGCATGCTGGTTTATCACTCGCGGGATATACATTATTTTCACAAATACTATGAGAGTGTTGCTTCATTTATAAAACGACCTTCATAACTAGAATGAAACTCCGAACGCTACTCCTAACTTTATCTTGCACATTAACGACAACAATAGTTGGTTTTCTAACCATCACGAACTTCATTAGCTTCGACACGGCCTCAATCAATGCGTCAAAAGAAATTGGTCCAAGACTTTAAGCTGCATTAATAATACAGAGGCTTGTTACCTGTTAAGAAGCCTCTTTAACACTTTACAATCGACTAAATATAAGTGGTAAACTATGGAAACGTCACTCCTAGTAAAGTTGGCAGACTCAATAAATGATACTAGTATTGGAATTTGGTATCGTAGAGGTGATGGACTACTTTCATTCCATAATCGGCAGTTTTACCGTCAGTTTGGAATATCTAGAGAGCCAATAACAATGGATGATTGGGTATCAGTAATTCATCCAGAAGACAGAGAGCTATTTTTAAATAATGTTAATAAGCACTTGATATCTCAAAAAGAGCTTGCTACAAGTACTTATCGTATAAAAACAATAAACAATAATTTTATAACTATAGAGTCAACTGGAATTCTCTATCAAGAAAATGGCATATATAAGTTTATAGGCATACACAAATCCTTATCGTTGGGCACTAAACGAACGCAGCTAAGCCAACTTACCGGGTTAAGAGGTTTAGAAGCTTTAGAAAGAGAATTAGATAAAAATCACATCAATAAGAAGCTATATGTCGTAAACAGCAATCGTATTGACTCTAGAGTAAAGTCTCTTGGAAGAAAAATTATAGTTAACTTCGTCAATTTGATAGAAAACACTTTCTACAAACTAAATTTGAAATTTGAACTTTTTATAATTGATGAGTCCCACATTGTCGCTCTTACAGATAACAAGTCTAGTGTAGATGACAATCTAATTATTAAAACCATAATTGAACAGACTGAGTTAGATAGCTACATATTTAAGGAAGAGTTATCTTTAGCATCAATGGAATCACATTTGATCGAAGAAACATATGATTTATACCAACTAATTACAAACATAACTCAATATGCTCAGTTTAATGAAAAATCAAAACACTTACGATTAGACAAACAAAATCATAAGAATATTATTAGACAGCTAAAAATAGTTAATTCTTTAGAGTTCGCTATTGAAAATAATGATTTTCAAATCGCGATACAGCCAATAATCGATAACAAAACAGATGCAGTACATTCGGTTGAAGCTCTAGCAAGGTGGGATTTAAAGTCCGTTGGTAGTATCGCTCCGGGAGAATTTATTCCGTTAATAGAAAAGCTAGGCTATGCTTCTACTTTTGGTTGGATAATTGTCGATAAATGCTGTGATTTCTTATCATTTAGTAAATACCAGAATATCAATGTCAATATATCAGTTAGCTTTTTAAAATCTTCAAACTTTGTCACTAACCTTCTCAACAAAACACGAAAACGCGAACTGGATCCTTCGCAATTGACGTTAGAGATAACTGAATCAATTTTCTTAGATGATGACGCTCTAGTCAAAAATAGGTTGCTAGAGTTGTCATCCCTTGGCTTTAAGCTATCTCTCGACGATTTTGGGTCTGGATTTAGCTCGATTATGGGCTTATTTAACCTGCCCTTTGATCAGATTAAGATAGACAAAAGTTTCACGAAAGAGATTAACACAAACCCTCACTTAAGCTCGCTAATTAGGTTCTTGGCTAAAACTTCAAAGAAAATGAATGTTGAATTAGTTGCAGAAGGTGTTGAGTGCGAAGGACAACTTTGTAAACTGAAAACATACGGTGTAAGTCATGTTCAAGGGTACTTTCTAGGACGACCTACTCTTGACTACTAATTAGACAAATTTGTATAGGTGCCCCAGCAAAGCAACACCTCTTACCAAGCAAGTAGATTAGTTTAATTACGAGTATAAAAAGAGCCGCTAAATGCGGCTTCTTTTTAGTTACAGGAGCAAGTACTTAGTGTCGTCAAGGACGTTGATAATACACTATCGCTAACAAAACAATTTACATATTTGTAGGTGGAAGAAGAAAATCTTTGTCAAAAGCCATGACAAACACGATGGGCGGTAATAAAAATTATTACTCAAATATTATTCCACTAATCATAGATTATAAACCCAGATACAATGGACTTGATTAAGTATTCAAGCCCCTATCATTTTAATTAATTGTTAAATTAGCCAAGGTTTACTCGGATAAATCTCTTTTAGGAGTGTAGATATAGTTACTCGCCCTATTTGCTAACCTTGCTGCAGTTTCTAGTTTTGCTACAGACTCTTTGCCATCAAATTGACTTAACCAAGAGTTAATGTAATCAATTGACCTCATTCTGACGTTTCTTCTCAGTCCAAATCGAGAACAAAGAAAGCTCGAACCAATTTCTGCAACTAACTCTTCAAGTGCATATTCAGAAGATTGACTAGCTCCTATTTTTCGGTTACATCGGCTCTTGTGGCCTGTCCAGTGAACAAGTTCATGAAGAAGCGTTGCATAGTAATCTTGAGTCGCATCCTTTGCCTTAAAGGATTCTTTCTTGGGCATCACTATACAATCTGATACCGGATCATAATATGCATCACCAAAGCTCTCAAAGATTGATACATCTAGATCCTTCAAGCGCTGCTCGATTATTAGCAACTCAGTCACTTTAGCGTCTGAATAGCTCTTACCTTCAAATCCTATTACTTCGTCAGCGTTATATACTATCGATACTTTCTTACCAAAATCACTTCTTGTAACGTTTTCATCAGGTAAGACTTCTTCATTTTTTTGAGGTGCTTTGAAGTAATGGACAACAGGTGCTGGCTGTGCCCCATCTTTGAGTTCAAAACCTAAACGTAGCCATTGTTTATGGGTAGCCCAAAGATTACTTTTGTATTGTCGAGCTTCAGAGCACAAACTCAGATACAACCAAGAGTACAAAGAACTATACTCACGGTTGGTATATGCGTTAAAGTGGTTGAATGCCGTTGCACCTGTTAGCCACTCAGAAACAAACTCCTTATCGCGTTCTTGTAACTGCTTAACAATGTTGTCAAAGACTCGCTCGTCCAAGTCCCAGTTTGCACTTTCAACCACGGACACTTCATCCAGTGTCTTAAAACTTTTTAATAGTGGCTTTTCTAGGTACTCACTTAGATCTTGGGCGCTATTTATCTCACACCCAAAAATAACGTACCGTTCCAGTATACCGACCCACCAATCAAACTCCTTTAGAAGAGGTATCACTTTACTTTTTTCAACTTCTCCCCACTCAGAGTCGCCTGCCATCTCAAAAATACTCTTCATTGGAGTACTGCTATGCTTAAACTTAAGCTTGGATACAATGTCTTGATAAGGCATACCAATACTGGACTCTAAACAAGCTATCTCTTTTGTTGCGTACTTAAGGGCAGAAATACGCATTTCGAGAAATTCGTCCTGCTCTAGCCAATCTATGGGGCTGGAGCTGGCTGTAGTGCTTTGCAAAAACGAATTGAACTGAGTGTTCCCATGAAGGTCTCTGGTGCGCTTCATTAGGTTTTGAATCGTTCGACCTGTTGCGAGTGAATACTCAAGTTGTAGACATTTATCTTCTCTGAATTTTGTAAGGTTACTCATAAAGCCCATATCTTGTGTTTATCATTTAAATATGGCGCATAGCGTAACATTGCATATTGACACTAAGGCTGACATACAGCACAATTTTATCATTTTCTTCCACGATTTTTCTTTTGTTACAGTAAGTTAAAGTGCTTTGAAAAAACATTAGCATTAGACCTTATTCTACTTACTTGAAACTTGATTGATTCAGTAAAACAGAAGGTTGCGCCCTTAGGGAAAATACATAGGAATTGATTTTGACTAAAATAATTCTGTTCGAGCCAAAGTAGATTTCGGGACACTGCTTCATCTATCAAAAGTGCGAAATATTCAATTCCATCAGTTACATATTTGCGTGACACAACCCTCGAATGTAAATCTAACTCATAGATAATCATCAACAAATTGCAATCAAAATCTACTCATAAATCTACCTCTTGAATAACCTAAGTACGTTAAACAAATTTGCCTTATAAAACACATTGGGGTTTTACGTGGTAAGTTTCTGTTATTTAGCTGGGAATAAACGATATACGAGGGACTAAAATGAGCGAGCAACGCTACTATTGCTACCTATTCGAAGCTAAGTCGATCCAGAGCTATCTATTTCGTTCAGGAAAGTTGAAAGAGATTATTTCAAGCAGCGAAAGACTGGATGCTCT
Organism: Vibrio rotiferianus CAIM 577 = LMG 21460; assembly: GCF_002741985.1. GTDB lineage: Bacteria > Pseudomonadota > Gammaproteobacteria > Enterobacterales > Vibrionaceae > Vibrio > Vibrio rotiferianus. The sequence continues at coordinate 164,495 of NZ_APHW01000104.1, read as the reverse complement.
AATTGATGATGATGAAGGTAGTCCTCTCTATCAAGTACTATGTCAGCTAAAGATTGAGAGCAACTTGTTAGATGAAAACGCAGAACCCCTAGATGATACCATTCCATTTATTTACTTTACTCGTTGTAAAGGTGGCGCGTTTTTTTGTTACAGCCTACAACAAAGTACAATCCAAGCCCTTCGCTCACTTTGGACCCTAACTGTAGCACAGCTGTTTCCCAGCCTTGAATATATAGATGCTACGTCAAATGAGAACTCATTAACTACCGCAATTGAAAATGCAAGAGCAGCTTTAACTGCGGATCGAAATCAACCATCGAGAAAACTTCCATATGCGACTCCAGTAATGGCTTTGTGTCAGCGCACAGGAGCGATAGCTCACCCCGTAACTTCCACTGTACGGAGAGAGCTGGGGCCCGACAATACATCAGACTATCTGAACTGGGATAGCATGCTCCATTTGGAGGCTCATGCGGCAAATAGAAAAACAAACTGCAATAGGTTACTCGAAAAGTACTCTCCTGAAACCGAAGTTCCATTGAATTTCCCTAATAACCTAGATAACGAATTTCCATACCTGAATGAAGACAACAAAGAGCTTGCTCTTATTCATATAGATGGTAACGGAATGGGATTACTTGTCCAAAGCTTACAAAATAGCCTAAAAGCCTATATGCAAGATAATCGGGTAAGCCTTGAGTTAAGAGAGCGTACCTATCGTCAAGTATTGAGACAATTCTCGTCAGCTTTATGCCTTGCAACAAAGCAATCTGCAAAAGACGCAACTTTAAAACTAATTGAACGCGTTGGGGATAAAAAAAATTACTTACCCATTCGCCCATTAGTTCTAGGTGGCGATGATATGACCTGTTTAGTCCGCTCTGATCTCGCGATCGACTTTGCGTTAGACTTCTGCAACGCGTTTGAAAAAAATACAGAGCAACAACTTTCTGCTATCAACTTTCCGCTATCTAGCGCAGACCTACCAAAATATCTCACTGCAAGCGGCGGGATTGTATTCCAAAAGTCTGGTCAACCGTTTATCACCGCAAATGAATTCGCAGAGCAGCTATGTAAATACGCCAAAGAACTCACGAAGAAACAAGCGATAGACCGAACGATAGGTCCAGCAGCGCTCGCTTACCATAAGCTATCCTCGGTAATGGCAGCTAACGTCAATAACACCTTATCTCAAGTCCTATCTAGTACATTGAATGGAGTACAAATCGAAACGGGTATGTATCGATTTCTAGTCGAGCCATCGCAAAGCAACGTAGCTAGTTTTTCGCAACTAAAAAGGTTACTGCACTCAATACAAGCCCCAGAAAACCAGCATCCAATAACGACAAGCAAATGGCGGAAGTTATTAGGACACCTAAGTCAAACTGACAGTGACAATTTGGCAAGGACGCTTAGCTTGTACGAAAAACACGCCGATGTAATGTACATGAAAACACTAAAAAGTGTATTCGCTGACTTTGGGGCAACGCCGGACAACGCATGGTGGTATTGGCCACATCCTGAGAAGAACAATACCCTTCAAACCGTCATTAGTGACCTAATCATACTAGAACGCTACTGGCTGTCCGCAACTCAACCACAAGAGGAGTCAGGAAAATGCTACTAGTTTATAACATGCAAAGTTACTGGTTGGCGGGCACTGGAAATGATGCGGGTGCTTATGCTGATAACCTAGCAACCAAAGATAGAGACGGTCTCCCTTTCTTACCTGCAAAAACGCAAAAGGGCCAGATCAGAGAAGCGTTTCAATTAGCCGAAGATAACGACTGGTTCAACGAGTTCCACCACGAAGCTCACACTAGCCTTACTGAGCTTTTATTTGGTAGTGAAAGTCGAGATGGAAAGAATGGACAAGGTATTCTGCAGTTTACAAATGCAGAATTAAGCGAAAATGAGAAGGGTTTCTTTTTACAAGACAATGAAAAAGAAAGAAAAAACTGCTTATTTACTTTGCATAATAGTACAGCAATCGATAAAACAGGCAAAGCAAAAGCCTATTCACTTCGAAGCTATGAAGTTGTCGTTCCCATGACGCTCATAGGCAATCTAGCAGTCCATACTCAACACTTACCTACAGGTATTCGCAATACTATATCTGAACATCTACCAGAATGGCTTAACCAAGTTCTACCATTAGTGACACACATCGGAGCCAAAAAACAACGTGGCTTAGGGGAAGTCACCGTCAATCTAGTGCACAGCAAAGGAGAGTGAGATGAAGCACTACTTTACTTTAACAGCACAAGACGCTTTGATTCTCAGTCAAAACAATGCAACAACAGGTTCACATCAGACTCTCGATTACATCCCTGGGAGTGCGATACTTGGGGCTTTCGCTAGCATTAACTACCCTGAAGACACCAGTCTGGCTTGGGCTTTATTCCACAGTGGTGAAGTTATTTATTCCAATTGCTACCCTATTAAAAAAGGTCAAGTCGGGCTACCTACACCACTAAGTTGGCACTACAAGAAAGGAGAACAGAATGCAAATTCGATTAGCGCATGGGTAAACAGAGCGCATTCAGAATTTGAGCCGGAAGAAAACGTTCAATATGAACAGTTAAGGGGGGGGAGTATACACTAGCGGATGGAGTCCGAGTTCGTCCTGACACTGCCATTCGAACTAAAACTGCAATCGACAGTCAACAAGGCAGCGCGAAGAAAGGACAGCTTTTTAACTATCAACATATATGTGAAGGACAACACTTTATTGGCTGGATTGAGTGCCCAGATAAACTAGACAAAGAAATATCACAGCGCCTTAAAGGAACAGTGAGAATAGGCCGTTCCAAAGGTAGTGAGTTTGGGAGAGCCCATATCGCACCTTTAACACTACCCGCCAATTGGCTTAAAACAAAAAAGACAATTACAGACCAACGATTAACTATATGGTGCATTAGCGATCTCGAACTGCTTGATCAAAATGGGGCTCCTACCCTATCTCCTTGCCCTAAAGATATACATCCTTTATTGGAACACTCATCAGTAATACCAAGCCTTACTTATATTCGTTACCACTCCGTCAATCGATTCAATGGCCATAGACAGTGTTTTGATTCAGAGTCCAGATTGATCAGTAAAGGCAGTGTGATTACGCTTAAGTTAGACGACAGTGTTGACCAATCAGAGCTATTAGATGAGCTATCCGGTGGAGTCGGCATAAATCGCCATCTTGGTTACGGACAAATCATGGTAAACCCACTTTGGGCCAACCAGATCGTCCCCACCCCACCTCTATTTGAGGCCGAGTCAATTGAAGTTACAGAGCCTAGACCTATACATATAGCGCCAACACCACTGACGCGTTGGGTCGTCCAGCGTTTAAATAAAGCAACCAAGCACCAAGAGAGTCATGAAAATGCAATATCTTTAGCAGAACAGCTTATTCAAGGCTATGTCAGTGCAAGAAAGTTCAACCATATCTCCGACGCGTATATGGCTGGGCCTTCCCGAAGTCAGTGGCGTAGAATCAACGACCTGCTCCGCAATGAACAAGCTGACGAATGGTTCTCTCACACGTTTGAAGTTGATAGTCGCATTACTAAAACCGATAACGACCCTCTCGGATGGGGAATAGAGTGGATGCTTGACGGACGTTCTATTTCCTTCGCGGACTACTGCAAGAAACACATGAAAGCGTGCTCTAAACCTACCCTTTTAAAAGCCATAGAGCTCCTCTCACGTGCCAATCCCGCAGAAAATAAGGGATTAGATAGTATCATAGCATCCCTTCGCGACGACAAAGTAATGACTAACAATGCTCAAAGTAATACAGAGGCCTCGTCATGAGTTTTATTTACCTTAATCACTTGACCATTGAAACCACCAGCCCATTAACAATTGGCACCGGTGAGCGAGAGATTGGCTACGACAATCAATTGATTAGAGACATCAATAAATTACCTTATCTTCCTGCTACCAGCATTGCTGGAGTATGGCGCAATCTCACCAAACTCAAGCTTGGCGAAACTATCGCAGACAACTGGTTCGGTAAATTAGGCGTCAAATCTCGCCTGACAATAAGCCAAGGTTATTTACTCGATACGAACAACAACACCGTCAAAGGCTTGGTCACTGATGAGTTAATCGAAAGTGATCCTTTGCTGTCATACCTTAAGCAAGCCAGCCCAATACATAGAGAACGTGTTAAATTAAACGATCGTGGTGTTGCTATCGAAAAAGGTAAATTTGATCAGATACTAATTCCGAGTGGGGTTCGTTTCCGACTAACTATTCAGTGGCAAGGAGAGACAGAACATGACCTTGATGAGTTCAAAGAAATCCTTCACTTTTGGCACGTAAAGCAGTTTGCTTTTGGCTCTGATACAAACAATGGTCTGGGTCAAGTCAAACTCATTAGCCAATCTCCAGCGGTCATTCACTTAAAAAATAACCCGTCTGCTGGTCTAGAATTAAGAACCGCACTCAACAACACCAGCAACATCGAAGAAACCCCTCTCCTAATAGAAACATCTTTCGCAACGTTAAGCCTGAAAGCAAAGGGAACATGGCGCGCAGGTAAAGGTAGTAAACACTTAAGCGACAAAGGTATGGACATCAATGCAGATATCATAACCTATTCAGAACCAAGCGTTGAGTGGACAGATAACACCGCTCGAATAGCAGAGCGCACTCCATTGATACCAGGTTCAAGCTGGAAAGGAATAATAGCGCACCGATTTGCCTATCATGTTCGACGCCTAAAGCTGCAATGGGCTGAAAATCTATCGAATGCAGACCAAAGTGAATGGGGAACTAGACCCGCAGAAGCGGATGAACTCTTTGGATTTGCCAACGAAAGATCCGGAAAAGGCAAAGCTGGCCTGCTCATTTTTCATGATGCATACATCCACAACTACTCCCCTGTTGTTAGATACCATAACACAGTAGACCGCTTCACAGGTGGTGTCATACAGGGGGCGCTGTATTCCGAAGAGCTGCTGGAACAACCAGAATTTACTCTGAAGATCACAGCAAAAGTTGGAACCACACTGACACCACTTCAACGTCGAGCGCTCCAAGCAACCTTTGACGATATGGAAATAGGGTTGTTACCTATCGGAGGAGGCAGTGGTCGCGGACATAGCCTTACTGAAAAGCATGGTGTATGGGATATCAACTGGGATCAAATCACTATCCGCGATGAGAATAAAGAAGTTGAAGGAGCGATCGAATGAATGCCATCAGCCATTTTAATCAACTTAAAGAAACACTACAGGCATCAATTGTCCCTGAAATCAAGCTCGCTAAGCTAGATGTAAAGCCTCAAGCTCAATTACTCTCACTTGAACGAGTTAAAGAAGTGTTTGACCAGTTCGACCCAGATTGTGGCTGGGTGCTATATCGCGATGCATTGAGTACAAGTATGGTTGACTTTTCCCGAACCGACATCATTGAAGGCGAATGGTGTAAACAAAACGCCTCATTACGTATGAGGCTTGTATCGCCCAATCAGTACCAAGTAACAGAGAGTCATCTAGTTGAGGGGAATACTGAGGGTTATCAAGATATAAAAATTCGCTTGCAACCAGTATCGGGAAGAACGCACGCCCAATATAGAATTTGGTGGCGATGTGAGCGCAGCGGCCCACGACAAGGCAGATGGGAACCTTACTATCAGCAGTTTATCGGTTTTGACTTGGGAGAATAATCATGACACAAGTACACGCTCCATATCACTTTGTTCCAGTTTCTCGTTGGGTTTACATGCCTGAGTGGGCTCACTTAGTAAGTCATGACCACCCATTCAAAGATGGAATCAGTGGTAAATTAACCTTCAAGATATCAAACACCACACCTCTCTGCATCGGTCACGAAAAAGGCAAAGATGGGGTATTAAAACTCGTAAGAAATGCTCAAGGGCGACCGATTATCCCACAAACAACCCTAAAGGGAATGATCCGAAACGTAATTGAGATTGCATCATTTGGTAAGCTCAATGTAGTTAACGATAGACAGTTTTCTTACCGAGATATATCGAATAGTAGGGGCGATTACTTAACCAATATAATTAGAAAAAACGATGTCCTCGCTGGATGGATAAAATACAACACCGAACACAGACAGTGGGAGTTCTATGCGTGTGACCACACTAAAATCCACCATACTGACATCAATCGTGCAAAGTCATGCTCTCTAAAAAACGAACAAGCCGCAGTAGACAAGTATGAAACCCTTCCACTCACCACTTCTTTGTCTGCGAGAATATCTGCTCCACGCGGAACTCAAAAGAATCGATGGGCTGAAGAAATAGGTCAAGGCGGCGTGGAAGGTAATGCCATTTTTACCAATGCACGAATAATAAATAATCGTAAGAAGCCCGAATCTTACGAGTTTAGTTATTTTTTCTATAATACAGCCACTCCGCCAAAATTCAGTGCGATTGACAAACACGTACAAAACCTTTTCTCCAACCACAATGAAGAGCAGGTAAACTATTTAAAGCACCACCCTCATCCACAACATGGAATACCTGTGTTCGCACTTGTCGAGAAAAATGGAAAGCTACACTCACTTGGTTTTGCCAAAATGCCACGAGTGAGCTATGAGCACTCGATTCGAGATATGATCAACAACGCCAACCCTGCTCATAGTTCAGAAGCTTATTTTGATATGGCAGAGTTGATGTTTGGTACGCTGCGGGAACATGACCTCAGCCTAAAAAGCCGAGTTCATTTTAACGATGCAGTAATTCAAGAGGATCATTACCAAGATTCTATCTACGAAGCTCCGGCTACTGTATTGGGAGAACCAAAGGCAACGTTTCTCGGCGCCTACATTGAACAACAACAATCGCAACAATATGATTCTTACAACAATGCAGAGGCAAGCCTCGCAGGCTGGAAGCGTTATCCAGCAAGGAATGCCTATCAGAACCATGCCCCTACCAACAGCAATGAAAACGTACAATCTCGCTTCGAGCTACTGGAAGAGGGACACACATTTGAAGGTCAAGTCGTATTTCATAACCTCAAGCAGATTGAGCTAGCAGCATTAGTTTGGGGCCTTACTCTGGGAGACTCACCCTACCAAAGGCATACGGTTGGCCACTCGAAGTCATTAGGTGCCGGTACGATATCACTAAAAATCGTAGAAGATCGATGTCTACTCAGGGCAAACTGTGACCAAACCAATTCTACGATACAAGTTAATAAATTAGTTGAACATTTTGAAGAGCATATGAATCTTCAATACCCTCAACAGGGGAAATGGAAAGAATCTCCCCAAATAGCATATCTGTATGCTTTGACGGATGAAGATATCGAAAACTACAACGATTTTCGCTACATGGAGTTGAAACAATTTGAAGATGTTAAGAAAAACGTCATGTCATTACCCAATATTGAGCACAATGGACAAACTCTGTCTCGATTAGAACATGTTTTCGATGTTCAAGGCTCCGCCACCTTCGGTAAAGGACGTTTAAGTGCCTTGGTAACCAATTCTGAATTCGATAAAGCACAAATAGAATTGACTACTCAATTCGCAGTAAAACAGCAAAAAGCGGCGGAAAAGGCCCAATTAGCCAAAGAAAAGTCAGCTCTAGATAAAGCTGATATATCCGAACTGGACAAATGCCTAAAACGGTTGGAGCTACTCACCGCGAACCAAACTGAAACCACAAGAACAGAGCAGAAAAGCCGAACCAACGAGTTAAGAGAGTGTCTCAAATCCGTAAAAACCATAGAGCTATCAAATCACGATGCTCAAGCTCTATTATCACGCTTTAACGATATTAAGTTTAGCGATCAAGTTGTTAAGAAAGCGGTCAAATACCTGGAAAAACAGGTATGAATGAACTATTAAATGACTTTAAAGTACTACGTTTAAAACTCAGATTTAGGCTTAAAAGTGCGGGTATTTTACCCGCTTACAAAGGTTCTATGTTACATGGTTTAATGGGACAAGGTCTGATGCACCTCGACAGTAGGCTTTATCATGCACTTTACCACCAACATGATGCCCAGCAGCCTAAGGCTTATAGTTTTGTTTGTGGTGATACCATCGAACACCCACAAGTAGGTTATATCCTTTCCTTTGAACTAAGGTTATTTGGGGACGCAATCCAATGCAGCCATGCTTTGATAGAGTCTCTACAGTACGCTGCACAAACCTTTGGGGTGGGCCCCAAGAGAATAAAATCACAACTCATTAGCCTATCCAGCGTATATGGGGCCCAAGAAAGCGTTGGAATCACACCGTTCAGCCTGGTTGAACACTGGTCTAAACCATATTTTTCCCCCAAAGAATGCGGACTCGAATTGATCAGCCCACTACGTATAAAACACCGTGGTGCTGAGTTACGCGATGCTCCACCTCTATCTGTTCTTGTTAACAGCATTGCACGTCGCTTCAATGCCTTATGCCAGTTTTGGTATATGGATAGTAACGAACTGACAGCTTCGATTTTGCAGAATGTTCCCCCACTTGATCATGTGGAATGCATCGACCATACCTACTGGCAAGAATGGCAAAGGTACTCTAAAAACAGTAGTAGCTTATGCCAGTTTGGCGGCTTACAAGGAATGATTAGCTACCAAGGTAATATCGAGCAAGCCCTACCTTGGCTCGAACTTGGTCAGTACTTGCAAGTGGGTAGTAAAACCACCTTTGGTCTTGGAAACTATAGACTTATCACACCGGTACCCATATGTTAAATACACCACACGTCCAAGCAGCGCTCTGGAAAGACAACCCTATTTCGATTGTTACTCCTCTTCTACAGACTAATGTTCAATGTAAAGAGCTCATTCTGTTGCACCCAAACACAGCAAAGCCCAACGAGTTAAAGGACTTTCTTTCACATCGAGGGATAAGGCTCACTAGTATTCCTTACAAGAAATTTGATTTATCCACAGATATTCTAGAACAATATCGTATCCAAGCAATCAACCTTACTCAAGGGAACACAGGGGAGAAAGACAAGCTGTTAACCTGGGCAAGGAAGAACAACATCGCTTGCTACTGGCTCGATCACCACACTGATACCATGTCGTTCCTCTCTCCTGATTGCAATACGCCTATTGCCATTGCGGATAAGTTAAAAATAGAAGAGTTCTTGGCGTTAAAAGGGATACAAGTCACAGAGATTGAGCGCAGCCCAGCAAAATACCAAGAGTGGGTAAAGATCGCTAATCAGTGGGTCAATAACCTTGCAAGATATGAAAAAGGCTTTCGTACACTCAACTACTTAGCCAAAACTGCCGATGCTAATCACCATCTATCGCAGGCGTTGACGTTAGCTCAGCAAAATAACGTTGCGTTACGGCGAATAATCGACGACCTAGAACATGAAGGGCTGCTCACTCAGAAGGAAGATAAACTGCAATTCACGAGTGCTGAAGCAAAACGATTCTGTAATGGTATATGGCTTGAGTATTATGCGTTTGGTCAACTCAAAGAGTTGAAGAAGTCACGGCCAGATATCCAAGACATCGCAATGAGTGTAAAGGTTGAACGCGGAGATAAGAGCAACCCATTACGAAATGAAATTGACGTAATTGCACTCATTAATAACCGCCTATATTTAGTCGAATGCAAGACTGGAATGCTTAAACCGCAAGAAAGCCAGCTCGCGTTATATCGATTAGACTCTCTCGCTGAAGTCTTTGGCCCACTCACACAGGGAGCACTACTGAGCTTTGATAGCATTTCGCCGCTAATAAAACGGAGAGCTAACGAAATCAGCATCAGCGTCCTTGATAGCAAAAACATGGTTCAGATAAAACGCGCAATAGATAAACGCGCTTCAACGTTTTCAACACCAAGCGGACCAGAATAAAACCCTACCAACAACTAGCGCCACTAAATTTGGTGGCACTAGTCTAGTTGCGACTCGGCATTTGGACCATCAAATTGTAATTTTCAATGTTGCTCGTCGATTGATTAATGAACTGAAAACGTGATTTCTTATGCAGTGTTGCCATGGAGGCTGCAACAGACATTGCAGCAGTACCACCTGTGACATCTAAAACCGTGTACTCGCTATCTATACCCTTCCTCTCTATTGAGTCCAAAATGTCACAGTAAGCTTGATAAATATTTTCTATCGATTGAGCGTGAGTTATTAAACGCTCACTCATAATATAAACGTTATCCAGCTCTCGATATCCACTAAGCCACGTTTTTAAATCACCCAAATGTTTCGCACTACCTATTTGTATACCCTCTGGATCTAGCTCGTCAGTGACGACTAAAACCAAAGATTCTAGTTGCTCCAAGTCGACACTACTAAGCGCTTCTAGAATCGGTTGCCAATTCCATGCATTGCCTCCTCGGATCTTGTTGTCTTTCTGAAGTTCTAGACATTGCTGTTTAAAGCTCTGTCTATCCTCTTTGAGGCTACCTTGATTTAGACGGATAACAACATTTGGCTCAAAAGTGATTTCAAAGCTGCTTTCACGTTTTTGGTAACTTAACCAATTCGTAGAGACATTGATCACTAGCGCTCTTACTGGCTTTTCGTTACTTTGCTTAAGCGTTGAGACTGGGCGAAACCAATCTTGGCTAAAACGGTAAATTAAGAAACTTAGTCCACTATAAGCAAGAATCAATACAACGCCAATCCCAATGGGGCGAGCATCGCCCGACGAGCCAATATAGGTAAAAAGATCACCTGTCGCGATCAGATCCCCTAACCAACTAACGCAAAGAAGTGTGAGTAAGCCAAGGGCCCACACGCTAAAACCATTATTAAACTTACTTTTACCTTTACTCACTGCTCCCCCCTCATCAGCCTTGACGCTACTTGAATTGGATCTTTTGACTATCAATCCACAAACCTAAAGGTGTACCTTGTTGTCCACTACCATCAAATACTCGACGCTTGGGCCATTCGCCCTTCACATAAACTTGTGCCGGAGCGATATAAGCAACAATATCTGCAGGAAAATATTCAAGGAGAAAGTTCTTTAGACTGTTCTTTTTGTCATTTAGAAACTTCGCACTCATGCCATCATTTAGCTCAAGATAGGTTCTAGCTATTGTTTGCTCTCCAGCCCCTCGAAGAAGAACATCTGACTCAGTTAGACGCGTTGCTCTTTCGCGAAATCCCCGCATAAAAGAAGACTTATCTCCAGCAAGCAATGCCTCTGAATAGTTGTTAGGAATAAGCGCGGCAATGGCTTCTAACTGCTGCAACAATTGATCGGCCAGCCATAAATTATCTGGGTCCTTGTTAGACATAACAATTGGTTGAGATTCTGCTCGACATTGATTAGCAGCAATCATCGCATAGAAGGCCAGTTCAAGAGGCTTGGAGCTAAAATCAATCACCTTATCTAAAATAGTCACGCGCTTCTGAATAAGGTGAAATGTCAAATGAATTTCATCGGGATTTTGCATCGCATTCTGATAATAAGTCAGATCACGGTAGGACTGTTTTTTTAAGCAAGCCAAGCTTCCCTTTGTATGAATATCTTTATGGCGAATAAAAGGGATTTCAGCCAACATTACGTTAGCCTTGTTTGCATCAATGTGGCTATTCCCGTCTCGAGAAGGAATCGCATGTGTAGCTGGTGTAGGATAATAAAAGTGCCGATTTCCTTCATAAAGTTCATCAACAAGCACATGGGATAACTTGTCACCTTCACGAGCAAACAGTGCCAGCGCGTATCCCAGAAAGAAAGTCATCGTTTTACGCCCCCCCCGCTAAAGAGGCATGTAGTCGCACCTCTGGCTGAGTCTGAGCGCAAATTTCTGCAACATGTCTCACAATAAATGTAGCCAAAGCTTCGTGATCTAATTTCGAGCGCGCATCACTCACTGGGCGACCAAACTCATCAGGAATAACATGAATGTCATCTTCCCTAAGCTGAGGTACTGGGCGGTGATAATCTCGACATAGCTTCTCCAACATTGAAAGCTGACTTTCATCCTTCGTGAGTAGCCCTAGAACAATTTGTTCTTTACCCAAACTGGTAGTGATCACTTGAATTTCGTCAGGCCAAAACCAATCTTCACCATTTGTTTGCTCTTGATGTATGCCATAAAGCGTTTCAGTGATTACTTGCGGTGTCAAACCAGCAATACTTAATAAGACGTTTTTTTTCATCAAACACCTCCTCTTTTCTCACACAGTACTTCGATAACTCACAGAGCAACGTCAAAACAAATTTGCGAACATCATTACATGCATGTCCATAGCCATAACTTATCAATCATCAAGAGATAGATAATACGCATTTATTTGAAGTTAATATAATTGTGCTATGCAACCTGTGTCTAACTTCGCAAAATATCGAAGGATAAAAAGGTAAGTTAGATGCAAAGGAATCAATACAAAATGTAGCTAGGAGTAGACGTGAAATACCTTGTCACACAACATGAAGGCATTGCGCAATGGATTAGTGAAAACAACATTCATTACGACAAATTGGTGAGTAGCATAGAAGCGATAGATGTAGCACCAGGAGACCACATTATTGGCCAGTTGGATATACAACAAGTCAAAATGCTTAACCGAAAACGAGCCCAATATGAGCATCTTATGGTAGAATTACCAAAAGACATAGCACCAGAGCAAGTGACACCTGACTTACTCACATCACTAGATGCAAAGCTCAGCAAAACCTACATTTCGCTTTCTGGTGAAGGTCGTTTATCCATTTGGAAAAGACAACTCAAGACTCGATGGTTATCACTTAAGTTTGCATTTAATGAACTGGAGCGAAAGCCAATTGCCATTTGGTTTTACACCACGGCTTCTTTGCTCTGTTTCGCATGGTTTGGTGACATGCTTTCAGGTAGCCATCTCTTCCAATGGCTCCCATATTTGGGTAACAACACACCCAAACCACAAGAAGTCGATATCATCCCCACTCTTATTAGCTTTGCGTTTTATGCATTTTTCTCAGCACAACTGATCCGAATTGGTAAAAAACTTCTGCCTCCTATCCGTAAAATCCGCGTTACCGACACCAAAAAACCCCAAAAGGTATTAATACACACACTTTCGGTGTATAGAAATCAGCCACAACAAACCGAACAAGGATTGTGGCAAATCACGTTACCGCACTTCAAACAAGCAAAAGAAGAAACCTTTACCTTCAGTAATCAAATAGAAATTGATATTGAAGCTCTAACACAGCTTGAAAAGCAGGGATTTAGCTGGAATGGTACCCAGTTGCTCCGTGCTCTCAATGCTCACATCGAAAAATTAGAACTGTTGATACTACTCGGAACATTACCCAATGCTCGTCAACAAGGCTCATCTATACATGCTCCTGTCATGAAGCAATTTCTCGCCAGTTATCTAAACTCAAATAAAACCGCCATTCACATCTCTCCACAACAGCTAGATTCTATTAATGTAAATGATGCTTACTTAAGTTTAAACGCTATCTTGGAGCGCATTACTCAAGAGACAGGTTACTCAAATAGGAACTTCTGTGTAGACATCACAGGTGCAACCGCCGCTATCAGTTGCGCCTGTGCAATGGCAACTTTACACACCAATGCACAATTTCAATATGTCACCACTGACGGGCAAGGAAAGGTCTACCAACAAGATCTCATGTACATGACTTCACCTGCCAAACCAGCACCTTAGACCTACTTTATACAAATTTGTATAACGCAAACAATATAAAAAGTCACCTTAAGATGAATAGGAAATAGACACTACTGATACGTCTGTAGTGTCAAACAATCATCACAAGGAGTGAACATGTTAGTAATTATATTGTGGCTTATTTTCTCAGTCATCGTCGGAAGCGTAGCAAAATCTAAGGGGCGAAGTGGGTTAGGATTCTTCTTTGCTTCTTTAATTTTATCACCATTGATTGGGTTAATAATCGTATTGGTCATTCAACCTAATAACACGAATGTAGAGAGGCGCGCGATTGATTCTGGCCAAGTAAAACGTTGCCCAAAGTGTAGTGAGTTAGTCAAGGTGGAAGCCACACTATGTAAGCATTGCCAAACACAACTCTAAACTCCGTATCGGTACTCTATTGTGAAGAAATAGCGAGTAACTAACCAAAGATAACTCGTTATTTCTTAACCAAAGTCACGAGGCACAATTATGATTAGCACCCCAAGATCGTTGCATAAGCTTTTATTATTGTTATTTATTATCGGATTTACTTTTCCAGTATCAGCATATAATGCAGGAAACTATCCTCGACTCGCTTACATAAAGGTCCCACACAGTCAGCAAACCTATAATCAATCTAACCATCCGCTCACAACAGCAGTGGAACAAAGCAGCGCAATTTCTATAAACGATAGAATTGCCATCGCAAGTGATTGGAACCTCATCATGCCACAACAAGCCTTTGAAGAAGGCTACATATACAGACGGCTCAGTGCATCGTCATTGATACATACATTAACGCCTCTGATTTCGGAATTTACCTGTGCTGAGTACCGATTTCGACATCGTCAACAAGAGGCAAGCGATTGCACGAAAGCGACCTCTCGTAAAAAAGGAAAGATTGAAGGAATGCCGTTTGTTTCTGGTCAATACACAATGAAAAGTGCCATCAACGACTATGATGATCAGCGCAATCGAATCAGTTACGAAGCTAAATTGCCTGCAAGTTCGGAACATTCACTTGATACGATAGATGGTAGCGTCCATGAATTAGGCACCTTTTTCGGTCGATTAGCATCAAGCGATAGCCTAGTATTGAGCATAAGACTCAACGTGTACACTCTTGATAGCAACCAACTTCGCGACAAGAAACTCAATATTTCCCCTATTGTTTTATTTGTGGTTCTTCCTTCAGCTAGAGAAATAAGCCAACAACCTAACCAAATAAAAGCATCAATGTTTGCGGTGCAACAAGCAAAGTTACTCATTATTGGTCGACCTCAACGGTTCTAGTTTAAAACGGAGAATCGAGGTGAGAATTATTGGCTTGGAGAAGTGTTGAATGGCAATAGAAATCAGTATGGATGACTTAATGGTCAGCTGGAAGAAGGTTGCTTCAAACAAAGGAACCTCTGGGGCTGATGGCATATCAATTAAAGAGTTTGCGAGCGATCTTGATACACAATTGCGTCAGCTTCACTATGACTGGAAAAACAATCGGTATAAGCCCTATCGTTACCGAAACATAACCATTGAAAAAGCAAACAAGAAACCGCGAGAACTCGCGGTACCAACCGTAAGAGATCGAATATTACACTCGGCGCTTGCTCAGAAACTCCTAAATATCTTTGAAGCTGAATTTGAACACATCAGTTACGGTTACCGACCAAATCGTTCCTATACGCACGCGATTCGCCATATTGAGCAGCTACGCGACCAAGGCTACTCCACAGTTATTGATGCAGATATACAAGGTTACTTTGACAATATTTGTCACATAAAACTAACCGAGTTATTGAATCGCCACCTTCCGAGCGATTGGGTTAGTGCAATCACTGACACTTTACTATCACAACAGCAAGCCGATGGACACCTCTACTTTGGCGCTGAGATAGGAGTAGGAATCCCTCAAGGTTCGCCATTATCACCGTTATTGGCAAATCTATACCTTGATGGATTCGATGAAGCCTTACTTGATAGAGGAGAACAGATCATTCGGTATGCTGACGATTTTGTGATTTTGCTGCCCAATGAAGATCGAGCTCAATCTTGTTTGGCATTTGTTACCGATTACCTCAACCAACTAAAACTGACCTTAAACTGTGAAAAAACAAAGGTTGTATCCTTTCAAGATGGTTTTACATTTCTGGGGGTGACTTTCCTTGATAATATGGTACTCCCACTTAAAGCTCATACAGAGAAAGCACTGGTAAACACAGGAAGGTATGAACTTGAGCTAGGTGAAGATGATGCAATGCCCATCGACAATAAAGAAGATCAGTTCCTCAACCAAATGCTATGGCATTCGGCGCTCCCTCCGGCTCTACGCACACTACAGTCTGCCATTTTCGATGACGACTCCATATTACCCATAGAACCCGATAACGCACGAATTGAACGCCTTTCTCTCAACCATATTGCAAGGTTAAAATTGGTGTATATTCACAAACAGGGGGCTGCTATTCATAAGCGAGGCAATAGATTAAACGTATTTTCGCAAGGTAAGCCAATTCAATCCATCCCTGCCAACAGCATTGATATGCTGTTATGTTTTGGTGCAGTCCACCTTACAACATCAGTGCAACGCTTCTGTTTAGAAAACGATATTTGCGTTGTATGGTTAACTCAATCAGGCCAATACTTAGGCTGCTTATCTGCGCCGTTTCAAGGTGATCCCATGTTAACTCAAGCACAGGTAATCAGCAGAACAACTCAGGAAACTCGCTTGTCTCTGGTTCGTCTTCTTTCTAAGAAGCAAGATCAACAATTGTCTTGGGGTCATGAGGAGACATACTCACAAACGGCAACGGGATAAGCCTACAGAAAAACGAGTTGTGCAGCTTCGAGACCAGCTCGAACATCAAAAAAGCGTTGCTAGTATGCGCGGAACGGAAGGCGCTGCAGCTAGAGAGTTTTTCCAATGGTATCGCAAACAATTTGATAATGCTTGGGGCTTTACAAACCGAAACCGCCAGCCTCCCAAAGACCCAATAAACGCAATGCTTTCATATGGGTACACCCTTTTATTTCACAATGTTAGAGCATTAGTCGAAGCTCGTGGCCTGCTACCACATTTGGGATATTTACATGGAAGTCAGCCAAAGCAGCCCGCTTTGGTTCTTGACATAATGGAAGGTTATCGACCATGGGTTGTAGATGAACTGGTATTGCAGCTTGCGAACAAACAACTTATTACTCCCGACCAATTCGAAGTGTCTAGTAAAGGGGCATGGCTGAATAAAGAGGGACGAAGGGTCTTTATTCAATCTCTTGAACAGCGGTTACTCAAGCAATATCAACACCCGACATTAAAAGTAAAGGCGGATATTCGCCGGCTTATCGATCTTCAAGTGCTCGAGCTCAGGCAACAGCTGCTTTCTGGCCAATGGACGCTTACTCAGCAGAGGATCCGATAATGACTAACCAACACTACCTAATTTGCTACGACATCAGTGGACGGAAAACTCGATATCGCATTGAAAAAGCACTACTTGGGTATGGTGAACGGGTACAGTACAGCGTATTTGAGTGCAAATTATCAAGTGCTGAACTGATCAAACTGAGGGTAGAAGTCAATCAGTGGCTCGAAGAAGGGGATAAGGTAAATTACTTTAGACTCTGTGTTCATTGCTTACGCCGAAGAGCAACTCAAGGTGCAATGATCGCTTGGCAAGCGAGTCCTTACGATATTATTGATTAGGAGGTTGAATGTTGTGGGTGATTAGTTTTGACATCTCCGAAACTAAAAGACGCAGAAGAGCCGTAAAAGTGCTGGAAGGATTTGGTCATCGAACCCAGTTTAGCGTGTTCGAATGCTTATTAAAAAGACAACAATTACGGCAAGTACAAACCAAATTGGCAAAGCTTATTGAACCTACAGATAAGGTTCTTTACTACCCGATCTGTGGTAAGGATGCGCTATGTAGATATGCCGATGGAAAAGGAAAAGTATACTGGCCTGAAGCACTTTATATCATTGATGACTAAATTCACGTTGCTGTAAATTAATGTTCCATACACATACTGAATAACCGAGCTAAAATAAGCACGCTTTAAAAAACAAATAGATAGGTTCATGCAATGTCTACCAATGAGCATAACTGTGCAATTCTAACCAACTTTATTAAATATTTATATTTCTTCTCAAAATTTGAAGCAGAGCACCTCCGTAGCCCTTGTAGAATAGCCCCTATAGAGGGTACAGTTTATGAAGTGCCCGGTTATAACGGGATTAAGACGTAAGCAACTACAGCGATAGCAACAAGAGATAGGTTTATGAAGTGCCCGGTTATAACGGGATTAAGACTGTGCGTCAATGCCTTCTGGCAATGAAGCTTTTGTTTATGAAGTGCCCGGTTATAACGGGATTAAGACAATAATACCATCTAAATCGCCTTTTAGTGCAGTGAAGTTTATGAAGTGCCCGGTTATAACAGGATTAAGACGAAATTGACATCTCGTTCTTAAACGTTGGTGTTCGTTTATGAAGTGCCCGGTTATAACGGGATTAAGACCATTTTCACAATATTTATAAATTGTGTTTTCTGCTTTATGACGTGCCCGGTTATAACGGGATTAAGACTGAAGAGAGATAGAGACAGTTTGACCAAACTGTGTTTATGACGTGCCCGGTTATAACGAGATTAAGACACTGTACTTCTGTGAAGTTGAACGTTACAAAGTGTTTATGACGTGCCCGGTTATAACGGGATTAAGACAAAAGTTTATGCATCAAGAAATTCCTTGAGATGGGTGGTTTATGACGTGCCTTGGTATATGGTTTGCAGGCCATAAAATAGGGTCAAACTAATATTCCGTTGCCGCGAGGCTCTCTTTTGTAAACTCTAGGAGTAACGCCGTGCGTTGGTTTATCACTCGACATCCAGGAGCAAAAGCATGGGCTTTGAATCAGTCCCTCAATATTGACCGATTCGAATCGCACCTAGTTATTGATGATATAAAGCCCTGTGATATCGTGATTGGCACCCTTCCTATCCATTTAGCTGAACAAGTGTGTTGTGTCGGAGCACGCTATATTCACTTATCTCTAACCCTGCCTGAACACCTTCGTGGTCGTGAGTTGACTGCTCATCAAATGAACCAATGCGATGCAAAACTGACAGAATATTCCATCACCAAAATTGCTCCAAAAGAACGCTAGTCGTCTTAAAATCAATTAGTCTTGCCACTTCAATAACTTAAACAAATTTGTTTTAAGCAAGCATTGCTGCACCCTCCCTTAAAGTAACCTTCATTAGAACCGGCATCGACGATTAACGGTGACTCAAGTTCTAACAACTCAATCAAGAAGGATAAGGTGACTTTATGGAAACGTTGGTTAGAACCTCTCTCATCACTGTAACAATTGCTTCTATTGTTGCATGCGGCGGAGGCTCTGAAGGTGGCAGTACGACCTCACCTCAAGTAGATTCAACTCGACAGATTACCGCGATTGATGGCCTGCTTTACAATGCAGCCATATTCAATGACAAAAACAACAATTTGACGTGGGATAAAGGAGAACCGTTGCTTGGTTTGACTGACCAGCAAGGCACCGCGTTAGTACAAGCTAAAGATACCGACCGCATAGGGGTTGTTACTTTAGTACCGGGCTCTACCACTAGCTTGAATATGGCTCTGCAAGATGCCAAATACAGTGGCGTTACCACTGTTGATATGGATTTTCCCAATCAACCAATGGCAAAAGAACTGACACTAGTCGCACCTACAGGGATAGATATCATTTCGCCCTATACTCATTTGCTTTCCGGGATCATCCAGCGCGAAGATAGCGATATTGAAAGCGCAGAGAGCACCCTAAAAGAGCAGCTCGAAGCCCAAGGTTTGACGTTTGACGTAATGGCAAACTACATTAATGAGTTACACAGTGAGCAACACAAACTGGCGCAGCTAATTGCCGATGCAATGGCACGCACACCGGAAACGGTCGTGAAAGATTGGCGAAACTTCATAGAGGAAGGCGCTCTCATAGTGAAACAGATGGAGCAATCACAACTGAGCAACCCAAACACACGTCCTACGATTGATGGTGACCTTTCTACTCCTGTGATTGGTAACTCTCAACTCGTGTACAACAAAAATGCTTGGGATTCACTCTATACACAGTGGCAACAAATTGGTGATATTTCGACAGGCGATTCGGGCGTCTTTTTTACTGTTGATCTAAATGCAATAACTATCGATGGTGAATCGGCTCCTTTGTATGTTGATCCTGATCAAATAGGGCAAACCGTTGTTTACTCTTTGATGGACGGTTGGGCCCAAGGTCTAAAACAAGAACTAAGCTTCACCAACCGATTGAAAGTACGTATTGAAGAGGATGGCTCAACACTTATCGTGTATTCTGATGAAGTATTCAAAGCTGAGTTCAATGATTTCTTCCTTATTGCCACAGATGTCGACGCCCAAGGAAATAAAGTTGGATCTACATTCTCGCTGTTTTCTATCCGTACTTCTTCATCCAATTCTGCGCCTAAAGTCAGTGAAAATGCACGCTCTGAGATCCAACAGCAAATTGACAGCTATTGGACTTTAGAAAAAGGCCAAGAATTTCAACAAGAGATCGATGTAAGCCAGTGGTTTTCTGATGCTGAAAATGACCCATTAACCTACTCGGTCTCTGGCAGTTTGATTGATTTGGGGCTAAAAGCACACACAGAAAACGGACGCCTCGTTATATCAGGCATACCTGTTCGTTCATTTTCTGAAGATGGCATTCAACATAATCTCGTCATCACGGCTTCAGACGGCCACAATTTCACAACAGCACAAGTTGATGTTTTGTTACCAAAAGTGAGAAATGGTCTCCTGCTAGAATCAAACCCGTTGGTTGGAGAGCGATGGTACTATATTGAAGAGACAGAAGACGATGGTATTGTTAAGAACTATTGTTCATATATTGAGTTTGCAAACGGGAAAGTGATTCAAACACTTGCAGATGTATACGACTATCACGGTTGTAATCAAGCAGAGTCACAAACGATAGGTTGGACCTCTTATGAAGAGGTAAACCTGACAACGCTAAATGAATCAGTAATGTTCAGAACAAAACAATATACTGTTCGATACAGCCAAGAAACACCGAATGGAACCGCTTACGCAGTGACTATTGACCACTATCTAGGTCAAGACAACCACGACGTACGCATGTTTTATCGTGATAAGTCTGAAGTTGAGCGTCGTTTAAATATTGACTCAAATAATCAAGCCTTAGCTTATTCTGTCCCTACCGGTGACAATATGGTCCAAACCAACATCAATACTGAAGTGGGCGATAACTATGTTCAGCTAGCTTTTGACGATAAGGTCACATGTGAACAACTTGAGCCTATATTTGATTTAAAACGAATCACCGGGCTTGACTCTTATCAGTTTGGAGGAACCACTCGTTGTATTAATGAGCTAGACGGTGTTTCTACAAACCCAAAATATGTTCTCAGCTTCAATAACGACAGTCGCTTCGTTACTGGCCAACCCTACTTCATTCATTTGGAGTATCGAGATAAAAAGAACGGTCAATATGGCGAGTCTATTCGATTCAATTTTATGAAAGATTAAGGACAACACTTTAACCACATTCATACAACACTATGCCGCCCGCACTAATGGGCGGTATTGCTAAGGAAAGTCACGGTCAAATGATGGCAGCGGAGTTAAAATGCCCAACACCACAACACTCCAAACTATGATAGACATGTATTAATTCAGTCCAAACATTCGGTACAGATACCTTCTCGATTCTATAGATTCGATTATTGTCGTGCCTATAGTTAACGCTTAGCAAAACTAAACTAAGCTAAAGCCTCTCCAATCTAGATTAACTGTTTCATGCTATATTCGACTGTACCTTCTTGATTTTTAGCCAAAACGCCTCTTGGCACTTATTCGTAAAGCTCTTTTTCTTCGGTTTAATATTTATCGTGCTAGGCTGATCTATCATCTCATATGAAATCCAGCACTCCTCACAAACGACCTCCGAGAAGTGAGCTGATGATTCGAGTTCAGTTAACTTTCTTATCGTAACACCGTTGATAAACTTTGCGATTAACTCACTACTTTCGGTAACAATACCGTCTTCTTCCAAGGTTTGGGCTCTATTTGTCTCCTCTGCGGACGTCAAACAGTCGGAGCCTTCATTCATCGCCAATATATAGGTGAACAAGTTGTTCATTATCGCTCCCAGATTTATATCATGCACACATAACGCTTTACTAAACAGCCAAAGTGGTGCCAATTTATACTATTACGCTGATTCAGCGTCGTGTCCATCACCTACCTCTGAGCACCATGCGATTCCTGCTAACACTTCTGAACGAAAATATATCTGACTTCATATGCTTTTTGTCCGTGCTTAGCATGACTGGCACTGTCGATGACTTGACCACCTTCAAGTTTCGTAAACTGCCGGAAACTATTCGTTAGATCCGGTTCTGTGAAAAAATGTATGTACTTTCCAGCTTTCACCTCAAAAGTAGCTGCTTCTACTTCTGTCCCACACCCAAAGTAATCATCATTTTCCGACAGCGCGGTAAAAAACATATAGCCATTCGGTCTTACAAAGCGACTGCATTTATCGATGAAGCTGCTGCGTTCTTTCTCTAGAAACAAATGGAGTACATCAAAGAAAAAAATGGCGTCATATTTTTCTTCTGGTAGCTCTACATCAAAAATCGAACCATGAAATAAATTTATTCGTGGGTCATAATTACGGGCTAAGTTACAAGCCGTTGATGATATCTCTACGCCAGTTACATCGAACCCATTAGAAGTAAACAGCTTACTATTTCTACCATACCCCACACCGGGAATTAAGATGCTATGCACTTGGTTTTCTTTGAAATGAGATAGAGCTATATCTGCAGTAATACTTGGTTTATTTCCCCAAATACAGGCACTTTCTTTAAACTGTTCATCCCAGTATGCTTCTTGATTCAAACTTCCCTCCTTGTACCGAAACAAACTCACGCATCAATATTTGGATATTGAGAATAAAATGCCGAGCGTTGTGAATCACTCTCAAGCTTATTGTTGTACTAACATTTCATCGTAGGCTTCAATTACTTTAGAAGCTGCACTCATGTCATTTTTGCTATTAAACTCATGCTTAATCGCGACAACTTCACAACCGATTGATTTACCAGCCAAAATCCCAGCAGTCGAGTCTTCAAAAATCAACGTACTCTCTGGAGAGGCATTTAGCTGTGACAAAGCTAAATTATAAGCTTCAGGATCGGGTTTATGCTTGGTCACATGCTCTTGAGTAATGACAATTTCGAAAGCTTCTGTAAGATTTAACGTCTCGAGGATGTTGTCCACCATCCATGTTGCCGCTGAGCTAACAACACCACATGTTTTCCCTGTCTTGTTTAATTGTTCAATATACTCTTTTGCGCCTGTATTTAACTCCAAGTTATCTGATAAAAGACGCTCGTAGTGAGTGCGAAAATGGGAATTAAACTCTTCTAACATTGGATTAATCGATGCCGCTTCAAAGAAATGTCCGGTCACTACAGACCAGCTTTCGCCCATCACGTCCTTATAAATATTGAAATCAACCTCGGAACCATAATCCGCACAAGCTAGAGCCAGCGCCTTTCCTTTCAGCGGCTCTGAATTCACTAACGTCCCATCCATATCAAATAGATACACTTGATAATCTTTCAAAATATTCTCCATGCCAAAATCAGAACTTTAAATAGTTTGTTTAAACCAAAGACTCAACCCTATCTGGCGACTAAAAACGAGTGAGCCGCTGACAAGTTTCAACCAGCAAACTATCACCTCCGCAAAGGTCGCCATAAGAATGCGAATAATCAAGTTCAATCACATTTAAAGAACCGCATATATAACAATGTCCAGCACTAGACACAAAATCGAGTATTGGGCGGGAATTTACACTTGTACATCCTTTCCAGGTTTAAGTTAGATTAACGCCTTACAACTTTTTAAAATGTAAGCAACAGGATTGCGTAGCTCGTGTAAAATCCTGAAACACCAAGCCTAGTAGAGTCATGGTGCCACATAATTTAGACAAAAAACGTATAGCATTAACAACTATTAAATCAGACATGGCATTGGAAAATTAGATTGCAACTCTATACATAATTAAAAAGGGTACCTTCACTCATTGGAAAAATGATTTAAAAAAACAAGAACAAAATGGAGCTCACTTTCTACTATTCAACAAATTTGGGGGGGGCGAGGAAAATATAAATACAGCGACAAGCCAGCTCCTTTACAACGCACCACCCCGTAAGTATGAGAGCCTCGAATATGGTTCTGGTGCAGGTATGTTTCTACACAGAAAACTCTAATTTTGGTGCAACTTGGTGGTTTGAATTTTAAGTTCAGACTTACTCGGAGCTTGAAAGAGTTTACTTCTCACTGTACATATTTATGCACACTAAATTGAAACTGAAAGTCATTAACAGAAGTGTGTCGATTGCGCTTTATGCATGTAGAAGCCATACAGGCTAGGAATATAAACAGAAGGTAGCTTTGAGAAGGGGCAGCAGAGAAGATAAAAATCGCCTCTTCATGAAAAGTCATAAACTCGCAGGAGTTTAAGCCATGAAGAGGCAATATCATTTTATAATTGTATCAACAGCTTTCGATATTCAGCCGACTTACTCTTTACCGAATACGTTATTCTCTTGCTCTTGTACGCGGATGAATGTAGTACGCTTGGTTAGCTCTTTAAGCTTTGCTGCGCCTACGTATGTACATGTTGAGCGAACACCGCCAAGGATGTCTTGGATAGTGCCGTGAACACTGCCGCGGTAAGGTAGAAGTACGGTTTTACCTTCAGCTGCGCGGTAGCCAGCAACACCACCAGAGTGCTTGTCCATCGCGCTCTTAGAAGACATGCCGTAGAACTTCATGAACTTCTCACCGTCGTTCTCAATCACTTCGCCGCCTGACTCTTCATGACCAGCCAGCATGCCGCCAAGCATTACGAAATCAGCGCCGCCGCCGAATGCCTTCGCTACATCACCTGCACATGAACAGCCACCGTCGCCAACGATCATACCGCCAAGACCATGTGCTGCATCGCCACACTCGATGATTGCAGAAAGTTGCGGGTAACCAACACCAGTTTTAACACGTGTGGTACATACAGAACCAGGGCCAATACCAACCTTAACGATGTCTGCTCCGGCTAGGATCAGCTCTTCACACATATCACCAGTTACGACGTTGCCAGCAGAGATGACTTTGTCTGGGAACTCTGCACGAACGCGCTCTACATAGTCAACCAGATGTTCTGAGTAACCATTCGCGATATCGATACAGATGAAAATGAATTCATCTGACAGAGCCATAATGTCTTTGGTTTTTTGGAAGTCTGCGTCCGATGTACCCGTAGACACCATTACATTGTTTAGCGTTGTTTTGTCTGCTGATTTTGCAAACGCTGCCCAGTCTTCCACTGTGTAGTGCTTGTGAACAGCGGTCATTACACCATGCTCTGCTAGTGCCTTCGCCATTGCAAAACTACCAACCGAATCCATGTTAGCTGCGATTACAGGCACACCTGACCATTGACGGCCACTATGCTTGAATGTAAAATCGCGGGTTAAATTTACTTGAGAACGGCTTTTCAGGGTAGAACGTTTCGGGCGAAACAGTACATCTTTAAAACCTAACTTAAGTTCTTGTTCGATACGCATTGTGTAATTCCTTGATTCATATGTATATGTGTCACCTCAGAGTGCGTAGTGAAGTCGTTGGCAGACGAGTTCACTGTTCTTCGGACACAAAAAAACCGGAGCGTTGGCAGACGCTCCGGTTTTCAGCATTATAGGCCGTGATTTATTTCCTACAAGTCTGATATTTGAATTTTTTTTGTGATACCATCTTGGAAATCGCATATCAAAAACACCCTCCAGAACCTCCAAATCACAACTTAATCAGCAATATCAAGTAGTTAAAATCAATCTTTAGGTAATCCTTTGCGCAAACCTTTGCGTAAAATTCATGACAGACTACCGTACAACCCCGCATAAACGATTAAAATTACGCCAAACGAGTTCTTCACGTTCTATTAATCCATAATATTTTCTTCGAAATTTTCACGCTTAACGTCACTTTTTTGAGCTTTTAAGAAGACTTTTTACAAACGCTGAGAATTAATTGCATGCCGAAGCGACTCAATGACATCAGTTGCCAATAGTCCGACTTCACCATTTTGTTCAACGTTTAAGTCTGCAGCATTACTATGGAGAATAACACCTAGACGTGCTGCAATTGCGATAGGTAAACCTTTAGCCAATAGCGCTGCTATCACACCTGAAAGAACATCCCCCATCCCTCCACTAGCCATTCCGGGATTTCCGGCCAAACAAACATACATACGTGCACCATCATATATCAGTGAACCAGCCCCTTTGAGGACAATGACGCCACCATAGTGTTCTTGGAGTTGTTTCACCGCCGCGAAGCGATTTTGTTCTATCTCTTTGGTTGAAACATCGAGTAAACGTGCAGCTTCACCTGGGTGTGGTGTCATAACGCGCTGCTCGTCTCGTACAAATGTCACATCACCATTTTTATTCAGCATCGCGAGAAGGTTCAAACCATCAGCATCAACCACCTTGGGTTTATGTTGCTGAGATAGCATTACATAAGCCAGATACGCCCATTCATCCACGCCAAAACCTGGGCCAAAGGCTAAAACATCAGCCCACTCCGCTCGTTTAACTAGTTCGTTATCGGTATCTTTGAGCTGCTCTAGAGTAATACTCTGGCTCATGACTTCTGGTGAGGCGACCTGTAAAGGTATTAAAGAATTCGGATGGGTTATGGCGGCCGTTAAGCCTGCTCCTGTACGAGTTGCCGCTGATGCACATAATCGGATGGCTCCAGACATTCCTTGGTTACCACCCACGCACAGTAACTTACCGTTGTCACCTTTATGGGCCGTTGGATTCGCTTCTGGCCACAACCGACTAATTATTTTCTGATCAATGCCTAGAGCGCTTTCATCAGTGATAGACTGGAACTCTCGCTCAACACCCAATCCAGCAAAATGAAGCTCCCCGACGTTCGAGCGCGCTTGCCCAGTACAGAGTCCTTGTTTAACACCGATAAATGTAACGGTATGGTCGGCTTTAACGGCATGGCCTAATACATTACCTGTATTGGCGCAAAGACCTGATGGAATATCAATAGAAATGACGGGGCATCGTATGCGGTTGATCTGGTCAATGTACTCACTGAGCGGCTTCTTAACGTCCCCACTTAGACCAGTGCCTAGTAAGGCATCAATAATGACATCCGCTTCAAACAGGGCTTCCTCCCAATCATTCCAGTCTGAATGCCTGCCATCATTAAGAACCCATTCTTGGAAAGCGAGTTGAGCGTCCCCCTTGAGTGCTTCTTCTTTTCCGGCTTGAAAGACTGAAACATCAAGTTGTGCTTGTTGTGCGAGCGTCGCAAAGACATACCCATCACCACCGTTATTGCCTTTTCCGCACAAAACAACGACCTTCTTCGCTCTAGGGTAAAGAGTTTGAAAGCGTTCGTATACCGCCATCCCCGCACGTTGCATCAAGCTATACATAGAGATGCCCGCCAAGCGAGCAGCCTCCACCTCTCCGCTTTTCACTTGCTCTGCGGTGTAGAGTTTCAACGCTAAACTAAAGTCCATATCATCAATCTGCATACCGTGTGCCCTATCTATAAGGGTATACAAAAAAGCCGAGGTTAACCTCGGCTTCTCTGTGTTTATTTTGGTTGAGCGAGTAACGCTTCTGCGGTCGCATCATTAATAGAAAGGAATAATGAGTTTATCTTCCCAGTTGGGGTTCGCATTGGGTTAAGCGTTACATTCTGATACATAAACTCCGCTTGTTGTGTAACAGGACGAACGTTACGACAACGGAAAAGATATGGACGCTGGCGCCAAGTAATAAAGCTTCGGCAACCTAGATCATAAACCGGCTTCGTTTTTAGCTTGAACCATTCTTGAGGGATCTCTGGGAAAATATCAAAGATCGAGCGACCAATTGCATCATGAGATTGAAGGCCACTGTGGTGAGTCATGAAGCCATTCCACACTTGAACATTGTAATCTCGGTCCAAAACCACCAATCCCATGTCGACATTTTGAACCATGTCGACCATCCAGTGGAACTGTTCAAATTCTGCAGGCAGATTCAACATCAGAAATCCTCCATCAAATACGACAGTTTGTTGTCAAGAAGCGGAAGCGACTCATCGACAAACATAAACAAAAGATCACAACGAATTGAAGTGCCATCAATATTGTAACTCACCTCGAAGGTCATGGTTCTACTGAACGCGCCCGTCGTGGATTCGATAATCGAGTCAATTGATATGTGCTGACCCAAAAGAACAGGAGAGCTCTGGAAGAAACGAACTTCCGCTTGTTCCCCTAAACCATTCAAAAATGACCCGACTAAGATATTGGAGATATCCATTAGCAGCTCTAGCTCTTCAAGCTCTTCGCTATCAGCAGGTACCTTCATGAGTTTCTTCAGATCAGAAACACTTGAATCACTTAAGATAACTAAGGCCTCTCCGGCGATCCCTTCTCCACAAAAGCCTTGGCAAACACCTGAGACATTATCATGTGAGGCCAAATCTCTTAGCGCCATATGAAGCTCGCTGAGCTCAAAAATATTAACGTTTGGCAAAGGCAGATGAACAAATACGTCGAAATGGCGAGCCAAAGCATCCGCTGCACGACCGATCGAGACGTTGGCCACCTCCATGTAGATATCGCGTCTACGCAAAATTGGCAGCTCAACAACGCTAGGCATAACAACTTGCGGAACCTGAGGCGGCTCAACCAACTCTTTTAGTGTTGCTTTTAGCTCGTCTTTACCGATGGGCTTTTGAATAAATGCTTTAGCGCCAAGCGCAAAAACGCGCTCTTTTGCTTTAGGCTGAATATCCCCCGATACAACAACAACAGGCGTGGTGTTCCCCAGCCTACGCATCTCTTCAAGTGTTTCAAAACCATCCATCTCAGGCATGGTGAGGTCAAGAAACATGAGCTTAAATTCTTTTTGCGCTAGTTCTTCTAGCGCGTTTTTACCGTGAATGGCAAAAGTGATATCTGCATTCAGTGTTGCAGGCAGTGACCTCGCCATCTGTTTGCGCGCGAGCGCTGAGTCATCACAGATGAGTACAGGAAAAGACATTCAACCACCTTCAAATATTCAACAACCTGATCAGAAGTTTATCAGATTGTTACCGCATATAGTACGAGAAAACTGACAAGTTTATTTTCATTATTATGGCTTCTAGCATACGCAA
Source organism: Vibrio rotiferianus CAIM 577 = LMG 21460 (assembly GCF_002741985.1). Classification (GTDB taxonomy): domain Bacteria; phylum Pseudomonadota; class Gammaproteobacteria; order Enterobacterales; family Vibrionaceae; genus Vibrio; species Vibrio rotiferianus. The sequence continues at coordinate 135,637 of NZ_APHW01000104.1, read as the reverse complement.
GATGAATAGTTGAGTGAACACCAATCCAAGTAAACTCTTGGAAAGAGCCCTAAAAAAGAGACGTCACGAACAAAAATGCCCACGCTTAAAGGCGCAGGCATTAGTAATCAAAGGTTTTAAGTGAGAACGAGAAGCTTTGCAGTGTGTAATTGTTTAGTTCAACGGCTCATTCCCTGAGATCTTTTATTTCACCTCACCGTATCGTTCCAGATACAAAACCGTTGCGGCTGTACGCGATGGAACCTGCAGTTTTTTCAAAAGGCTCTTCATATGCACTTTGACCGTAGACTCCGAGATAAACAGTCGGTCTGCAATCTGCTTATTGCGGAAACCCCTCGCAACTTCTTGCAGAATTTGTGTTTCACGATCCGTTAGTGAATCGAAAACATCCGTTTGATCAGAACGCTCACTTAGATAGTTAGCCACGGCTTGGCTATAGGCTTTGTCACCTTGATGTGCACTTTTTAGCAACTCAACAAGCTCATCGGGTTCCGTATCTTTTAGAAGGTAGCCATCTGCACCACTACGAACAATCGCTTCAATATCTGCTGGGCTATCAGAAACCGTCAAAATTACAATACGAGCTTCACAACCATCCGCGCGCAATGCTTTTAGTGTGTCTAAGCCCGACATACCTTTCATGTTTAGATCGAGTAGCACTAAATCCAGTTCATGTTCATGCGCTTGTGCAATCGCATCTGCACCGCTACTTGCCTCACAAACTACATCGAATTCTTGTTCGAAACTCAATAGCTGTTGGATACCACGGCGCATCAGTGGGTGATCATCCACCAGCATTACTTTACACACTGTCAATTTATACTTCCTTACTCTGCTGGAATTCTAATGTTACGGTACAGCCCATGTCGCGTTGAGCCTCAACACTCAAATCTGCGTGGAGCCTTGCTGCGCGCTCTTGCATGATACTCATACCGTAGTGATTTAACTTTTCATCTTGTCTATCAAACCCGACGCCATCATCTTCGACTCTCACGGTGACAAAACCGTCGGATTCAAGGCATTCAATGTTAATGTTCTCAGCTTGCGCATGCTTAATGGCGTTGATTGTCGCTTCTCTTATCAACTGTAGTAGATGCACTTGCTGGTGCGCATCAAGCTCAGTAGACGAAAGTTGGTTATTCAATGAAATGATCGCTGTGGTTTGCTCGTCCAGTGTTGCCACCATTTCTTGTAGGGCTTGCCCAAAGCTGCCCTCTTTGATCGAGAGACGAAACGTCGTTAAAAGCTCTCGTAATTGAGTATAAGCTGCCGATAACCCAGTATCGAGCTCCGCAATAACTTGCGCAGTTTGCGCAACAGCCACCTCATCCGGTAGTCCTTTTACGCTTCGCTTTAATAGCGAGACTTGGATCTTAAGATAAGAAAGAGCTTGAGCTAATGAATCATGCAACTCACGCGCAATGGTGGCTCGTTCTTCCATCAACAATAACTGTTCGGCTTGCCTTTGTGCGCGGTTGTAATATACCGCACGAGATAAGATCTGCACAAAGTTATCGATAAGTGACTCATTAGGACACGGTAAGCCCGCTTTCCAGTGCAAGTAACCAAGGTGCTCACCATCGAGAGTCAGTGTTTTGCTATGACACTCACTATCGCAATCATGACGACACTCTTCACCTTCCGTCAGTATCCAGTTTGGTTCGCCAATTTGGTCGATTTCAAGCTTTACAGCACGAATACCTTCCAAGCTTACAATATGTTGTAGGATTGCTTGAAAGTTCTCTTGATGAATGCGCGAAGCGGTCAGCTCCTTCGATGAGTCATAAAGCACTTGTAACGACTGGTTAGCATGTTGCAATTTGCGAGTTTTCTCATTAACAGCTTGCTCTAATCCCCGATACAACTGGCCTAGATCGTGCGCCATGTTGTTGAAGGTTCGGGTTAGGATACCCATTTCATTATCACTTGAAACGTTCAATGACACGTTAAACGAACGGTTCTGGATCTGCTCACTAGCAAATACTAATGCACGTAACGGCCTGACCACCTCAAGCCTGACAAAATGCACAACAAACATGCTAACAAACAAAATGCCTCCGAGCCCTAATCCACCAATCCACGCTAAGTTGATCAGTTTCTGCTCAGAATAATGCTGCAGCTTAAAAACGAACGCATCAATCTGCTTCACAAAGCCCGCTACCAACACCAAATATCGGTCTCTATCTTGGCTCTTCAACACCGATTTGAGTTCATGCCAGCGAAGGATCAGACGGTAGTAATCTTTTGTGATGTCGTCAGGTACTGACCAATGTTGCAGTGCCAGCATCGAATGGGAGTATATAGACTGCTCAAATAAGTCAATATGTGAAGAATAGTCTACAGATTCACTCTGAATATCGTGAGCTAATCGATAGCTTTGCATACGCATTGAACCAGACACATTGACGGCCTCTGCATCATTAAGGCTCGATGCAAGAGTGAAAATAGCAAAGCCAGTCGTCGCCACTGAGAGGAGCAAAATCAACATCATGGCAGATGCGATGGTACGTGTTACTGACTTTTTCACATTATTAAACAACTCTGAACTCCGCTGATACGACAACCGCATTTCTTACTATGTAACACGCATTATCTTTTAACTTTATCAATATGTGATCACCTGCGTTGGAATTTATTGATCCAAAACAACATTGCATCCCAATTACCTCCTAAGAGGTATTTATAGATATATGTCAAAAACTACAATTTCGTGTACTTAAATGACAGTTTATTAATGAAATTGTGGACTATGCTTAGTTTGGGTTTCTAACTTTGAGGTAACTAAGTGGTAGACCTTTCTAGACGAAGACTTTTTGCAAGAAAAACGCAACCGGATAATTCGGTACGTCTTCCTTGGCTGGCTAAACCAACTCAGTTCATCGATGACTGTACTCGCTGCGGTAAATGTATCGAGGCTTGCGAAACCAAGATTATTACCAAAAGTGACGGCGGTTTTCCTGCCGTTGATTTTTCGATTGATGAGTGCACGTTTTGTTATCAATGCGCCGATGCTTGTCCTGAGCCGCTTTTTTTAGCTGAAGAAGAGCAACCATGGCAGGCAAAAGCAACGATCAACGATAGCTGCTTAGCAACGCAAAATGTCGAATGCCGAAGCTGTGGGGATATGTGCGACCCAATGGCAATTAAGTTCCAATTGGAAATTGGCAAAGTAGCACAACCAAATATAGACCTTGATGAGTGTAACGGCTGCGGCGCCTGTGTATCAGTTTGCCCTACTTCATCCATCAATGTGAGCAATATAACAGCCTAGCCCTTATTTAGCGCTAAAGGCGATAAAAACGAGAGACATACATGTCACTAAACGAAGTGCACATATCGAGTCTGGTAATCCATGTTCTGCCTGAGCACCTGGCTGAAGTAAAGACCCAGATTGAAGCGTACGAAAACGCAGAAATTTATGGGGATAGCCCAGAAGGCAAAATTGTGGTGGTGCTAGAAACCGAAAACCAAGGTTTCATCACCGATACAATCGATGCGATTAATAATTTACCGAATGTCTTAAGCACAGTACTGGTTTATCACCAAATCGAAACTGGGCTAGAAGAAACGGACAAAGAAGACACTGGAACACAACATTCCCAAATTGAGGGTGAAGTATGAAAATGACAAGACGTGCGTTTGTGAAAGCAAACGCGGCTGCATCAGCTGCTGCTGTCGCAGGTATTACACTACCAGCTTCTGCAACCAATCTGATTGCAAGCTCTGATCAAACCAAAATCACATGGGACAAAGCGCCTTGTCGTTTCTGTGGTACAGGCTGTTCTGTTCTTGTTGGTACTCAAAACGGTAAAGTAGTAGCAACGCAGGGTGACCCAGAAGCACCAGTGAACAAGGGCCTAAACTGTATCAAAGGCTACTTCCTATCGAAAATCATGTACGGTCAAGACCGTTTGACTCAACCGCTACTGCGTATGAAAGATGGCAAATACGATAAGAACGGTGAGTTCACGCCTGTATCTTGGGATGTTGCATTTGACACTATGGCTGATAAGTGGAAAGAAGCACTTAAAAAACAAGGCCCTTCTGGTGTTGGTATGTTCGGTTCTGGTCAATGGACAGTAATGGAAGGCTACGCGGCTGCAAAAATGATGAAAGCCGGTTTCCGATCAAATAACATCGACCCTAACGCTCGTCACTGTATGGCTTCTGCTGTAGGTGCCTTCATGCGTACATTTGGTATCGATGAACCAATGGGCTGTTATGATGACTTCGAGAATGCTGACGCTTTCGTGCTTTGGGGTTCAAACATGGCAGAAATGCACCCAGTATTGTGGACTCGTATTACTGACCGTCGCCTAAGTCACCCACATGTTAAAGTTAATGTTTTATCGACTTACTACCATCGCTCATTTGAACTAGCAGACAAAGGTTACATCTTCGAACCTCAATCTGACCTAGCAATCGCCAACTTCATTGCAAACTACATCATCGAAAATGATGCCGTAAACTGGGACTTTGTAAACAAGCATACAAACTTCAAGCAAGCGACAACAGATATCGGTTACGGCCTACGTGATGATGACCCACTTCAAAAAGCTGCCGCTAACCCTAACTCTGGCAAAATGAGCTCTATTTCATTCGAAGAGTACAAAAAGTCCGTTGCACCTTACACAGTAGAGAAAGCTTCTGAGCTATCTGGTGTGGAGCAAGAGAAGTTGATCGAGCTTGCAAAACAATACGCGGATCCAAACACGAAAGTAATGTCACTTTGGACAATGGGTATGAACCAACATACTCGTGGCGTATGGATGAACAGCCTGATTTACAACATTCACTTGCTAACAGGTAAAATTGCGACTCCAGGTAACAGCCCGTTCTCACTTACTGGTCAGCCATCAGCATGTGGTACCGCTCGTGAAGTTGGTACGTTTGCCCACCGCCTACCAGCCGACATGGTTGTTGCTAACCCTAAACACCGTAAGATTGCAGAAGGTATCTGGAATATTCCTGATGGTGTTATTCCACCTAAACCTGGCTTCCACGCGGTTCTTCAAGATCGCATGTTAAAAGACGGCAAGCTAAACGCTTACTGGGTAATGTGTAACAACAACATGCAAGCCGGTCCAAACATCAATGGTGAACGTCTTCCTGGTTACCGTAACCCAGAAAACTTCATTGTATGTTCTGACCCATACCCAACAGCAACAGCGCAAGCTGCTGACCTAGTTCTACCTACAGCAATGTGGATCGAAAAAGAAGGCGCTTATGGTAACGCAGAGCGTCGTACTCAAGCTTGGTACCAACAAGTGGGTACTGTTGGCGAAGCGAAGTCTGACTTATGGCAGGTGATGGAATTCTCTAAACGCTTCAAAATGGAAGAAGTTTGGACCGAAGAGCAACTTGCTGCTGCGCCTCAATACCGTGGTAAAACCATGTACGACATGCTATTTGCTAACGGCGTTATTAACAAATACCCAATAGAAGAAGCGCGTGAGCTAAACGACGACGCACACCACTTCGGTTACTACGTACAAAAAGGTCTGTTTGAAGAGTACGCAGCGTTTGGTCGCGGCCATGGTCATGACTTAGCACCATACGATGTTTACCACCAAGTTCGTGGTCTACGCTGGCCAGTGGTTGACGGAAAAGAAACGCTTTGGCGCTTCAAAGAAGGCTCAGATCCATACGCTAAAGCTGGCAGCGGTTGGGACTTCTACGGTAAGCCAGATGGTAAAGCACTGATTATCTCTGCACCATACGAAGCGCCACCAGAAGTGCCGGACGCTGAATTCGATATGTGGCTGTGTACAGGACGTGTTCTTGAGCACTGGCACACAGGTACTATGACTCGTCGTGTACCTGAGCTTTACAAAGCGGTTCCTGATGCAGTGGTTTACATGCACCCTGCTGATGCGAAGAAACGTAACGTACGTCGCGGTGAAGAAGTTCTGATTGCAAACAAACGTGGTGAAGTACGCGTTCGTGTTGAAACTCGCGGCCGTAACCGTCCACCTGAAGGCTTGGTATTCGTACCATTCTTTGATGCTCGTATTTTGATTAACAAACTGATCCTAGACGCTACGGATCCTCTGTCTAAGCAGACGGACTTTAAGAAGTGTCCAGTGAAGATCACAAAAATTGCTTAATTAAGAGTGCGATGACTGCTGTGAAAGCAGCAGTCATACCTAAGAATTTAGCCATTAGGCGGAGAATTAATAATGAAAAAATTTCTAATTGCACTGTTATCTGTAGGTGCGCTAGTTAGTGGTGCAGCAGTAGCCGAACTCGATAACCCAGGCGGCATCGGCGGACTTGAGTCTCTACGTGGGGCAAGCGAGCTAGAATCTACTCGCCCAGCGGATGACTTTAAAAAATACCCAAAAGAGCAGGTTCTTGATAGCAGCTTTGTTTATCAGCCACCTTTGATTCCTCATAACATTCGTAACTATGAGGTGTCTCTCAACGCGAACAAATGTCTAGCTTGCCATAGCTGGAAGAATGCTAAAGAGATGGGTGCAACGAAAATTAGCGTAACACACTATGTGAACCGTGAAGATGCTGTACTGGCAGATATGTCTCCTCGTCGCTACTTCTGTCTGCAATGTCATGTTCCTCAAGCAAACGCGAAGCCGCTTGTTGAAAACAAATTCAAGAGCGTTGATGCACTGAAATAAGTGCGGCTTGAAAAGATAAGAGGCTATCTATGAAATTATTGAAAGCGTTTTGGAAGAGACTGACAAGCCCAAGTAAAGCTGCTGTAGGTATAGTGCTATTTATGGGGTTTGCTGGTGGTCTTCTATTCTGGGGCGCATTTAACACAGGTATGGAGGCGACCAATACAGAAGAGTTCTGTTCAGGTTGTCACGCACCTATCGTCGCAGAAATCCAAGAGACGATTCACTACTCTAACCGTTCCGGTGTTCGCGCAATCTGTTCAGATTGTCACGTACCACATGAATGGACAGACAAAATCGTTCGTAAGGTTCAAGCATCAAAAGAGCTGTTTGCTCACTTCGTAACGAAAACCATCGATACACCTGAAAAGTTCCAAGCTCGTCGAGCTCACCTTGCGGAACGAGAATGGGCTCGTTTGAAAAAGAATGACTCGTTGGAATGTCGCAACTGTCACGAGTTTGAATACATGGACTTCTCAGAACAAGGCTCTCGAAGTGCAAAACAACACTCCACCGCTTTAGCGAATGGCGATAAGACCTGTGTAGACTGTCACAAAGGTATTGCACACAAATTGCCTGACATGCACGGTGTTGAAGGCTGGCAATAAGGAGAAATACAGAATATGAGTAATCTTGAATCCTTTATCTGGCATTTCCTTGGATACAGCGCAATGCCAGTCATTATTCTTTCCGGCTTTGTCGGAGTAGCAGCAATCTCTCTATGGCTACTCTCACTAGGTAAGGATAAAGAGGTCTAAACCGCCTCGAACCAGTCGACATTTTTGCCTATTTTGTTGACGGAAAACGCCAAGCATTTGCTTGGCGTTTTTTCTTTGTATCCTTAACAATCCTAGCCACTAGCAGGCTCTAAAAGCTCTCCCTCTAACTGATACCCACAAGCTATCGAAACAATCCCTGTCTCCTTCCCCGCTTTGCCCTGAAACACCAGATATAAAAAAGGCGACCAAACTATGGCCGCCAACTAATGCTGCTATAAGGAGCAGTCTAGGACTCTTTGATAGGCAATACTTGTTTAACGTACTGACCGGGGGCTTCATCAATTACAGGATTCTGCTCAGAGCCGACCGGGAATGGCTCGACTTGCTCTTTCGGGTTAAATTGCATCAACCAGTCATGCCAATGCGTCCACCAAGAGCCCTCTTGATGATTCGCATTGTTAAACCACTCGTCTGCCGAGTCATCAAGATTGTCATTTAACCAATAGCCATATTTGTTTTTTGCAGGATGATTGACAATACCGGCAATGTGCCCTGATTCACCCAAAACAAACGTCTTGTTGCCACCAGTATTAAGCGCGCCGCGATAAGTTCCTTGCCACAACGCGATATGGTCTTCTTTGGTCGACACAAAATAGCTTGGGATCTTAATCTTGTTCAGATCAATCCACACTCCTCCAATCTTGACGCCTTTGTCTTGTACTAGCTTATTCTCTAGATAGAGTTCACGCAGTAAGAAGTTGTGGGACGCAGCACTCACGTTTGTACTGTCGCTGTTCCAGTAGAGCAGGTCAAAATCAACCGGGCTATTACCTTTCAAGTAATTATCGACGTAGTAGTTCCAGTACAAACTGTTTTCACGCAGCAGACTGAATGTCACGCTTAACGAGCGCCCATCCATGTAACCCTTGGCGTTATTCTGCGTTTCAATGGCACTAATAATCGTGTCGTTAATGTACGCGCCGACTTCTCCTGGTTGAGAAAAATCGAGTAACGTCGTAAAGAAGCTCGCAGATTTGATACGCTTCTTCATGCGCTTAGCTGCGTAATACGCCACGGTGCTCGCCAGTACCGTACCACCGATGCAGTAACCCGCTGCGTTGATCTGCTCTTGACCTGTGATGTCTTCAATTGCAGTAACGGCTTTTGCGACGCCTTCCGTCACGTAGTCACCAAACTCAACCTGAGCTTGCTCTTTACCAGGATTGCGCCACGACATCATAAATACGCTGTGACCTTGCTCTAATAACCAACGAACCATCGAGTTCTTAGCCGTTAGATCGAGGATGTAGTATTTATTAATGAAAGGCGGAACGATCAGAAGAGGTGTCGCATTCACTTTTTCTGTCAAAGGACGGTACTGAATCAACTCAAATAATTCATTTTGGAAAACCACATCGCCCGCTGTCGTTGCAACGTCATCACCCACACGAAACGCATTGTTGTTGGTCATGCGTACTTTGAGAATATCCGCGCTCGATTCGACATCTTCTTTTAACTTCTCTAGCCCCGTCAGTAGGTTTTCACCATTTTGCTCAAGAGTGAGTTTTAGCAGTTCAGGGTTAGTCGCGATGAAGTTTGAAGGAGAGAGTGCGTTGATAGCTTGACGAGAGAAGAAGGTAATTCGCTCTTTGGTTTTCTCGTCTAGCCCTTCGATTGAATCAAGTGTATCTAGGTAGGTTTTGCTAAATAACAAATATGATTGTTTGATGAAGCTATACATCGCTTCTTGTTGCCAAGCATCGTTTGAGAAACGCTTATCGCCCCTCTCTGCTTCGATAATTTGTGTTTGGTTACCCGCTAGTGCCACGTTCTGCCATATTTGAAGCTGTTGCTCCCACCATTCGGCTTGTAACTTTAAAATCGCCGCTGGCTGGTTTGCCGCTTGCTCGAACAGTTTGGCAGTATCTTCGAAGTTCACTTCTTGCATGGCCTTATTCAAAGGAGAATTCACGACTGCCTTGTTCACTTCGAAATCATGCCACCACTGTTGATTGGTTTCCTGAAGCTTTACAAGATAGTCCGAAAAGAAGTGTTGAAACATAGTCTTACTCCTATATTCGGAAAAAACAACGCCGCCCTAAAAATCGGGCGGCGCAAGCGGACGTATTACGCAGGAGTAACAGTCTTTAGGTTTTCCGAAGTCATTTGCTCAACGTCTTCTTTGAATTCTTTGGCAATAGCTTGCAGCTTGTTGCTGTCGTCCATCATTTGCTGAGAAAGCTTAGTAAGAACGGTAAGTTGCTGGCTGTTGAACGCCGTTAGAGAAGTCACATCTTTGATTTCTGACGCCGCTTTCATTTGGTTTAGGCCAACTTCGCTGTAAGTGCGGATTGCGTTCAATTGAAGCTCAGTAAGAACTTCTACGTTCTTTGTCACTAGCTTATTGAACTTCAAGTATGGTTCTAGATTCTTTTCAGTTTGATCGCTAAAAGTTTTAAAGAAATCAGTGTACATGGTTTATCTCCTAGAGAAAGAATTAAAAATGTCCGTTTAAATAACTACTTAACTGCTTTTACAACCACAGCCGTGCCCATACCGCCGCCCACACAAAGTGAGGCAACCCCGTACTGACCGTCTTGTTTGTGAAGTTCGTGTACTAGCGTAACCAGAATACGGTTACCTGAAGCACCAAGTGGGTGACCCAATGCGATTGCACCACCATTGAAGTTGGCTTTATCTTGAATTGAGCTCACGGGTACTTGATTGGTTTCTGCCAATTTATGAATTACACCTAGCGCTTGTGCCGCAAAGGCTTCATTTAATTCATAAACATCGATATCGCTGGTTTTCAGTTCAGCTTTTTGCAACGCTTTATTGACTGATTCCACTGGGCCAAGGCCCATGATTTGAGGATCTAACCCTGATTGAGCGTAGCTCACTACCTCTGCAATCGGAGTCAAACCGTTTGCTTGAACGGCACTTTCCGACGCCAAGATGATGGCACTTGCACCGTCGTTAATGCCCGAAGCGTTACCTGCAGTCACCGTACCTTCTCGGTCAAATGCTGGACGTAGCTTGCTCAAACCTTCTAGCGTCGCGTTCGCTTTTGGGTATTCATCTGTGTCAAATACCACAGTTTCGCGACGTTGCTTGACTTCTACTGGGACAATTTCATCTTTGAACTTACCCGCTTCAATCGCAGCCACGGCTTTCTGTTGGCTTGAAAGTGCGTATTCGTCTTGTTGTTGACGCGATAAGCCCACTTCCTTCGCCACATTTTCTGCGGTTACGCCCATGTGGTATTGGTTGTAAACGTCCGTCAAACCGTCTGCAATGAGGAGATCTTTCAACTCCATGTTGCCCATCTTGTTACCATCACGTACAACGCTAGGCACAATGAATGGGATTTGTGACATCACTTCTACACCAGCGGCCACAACGATTTCTGCATCGCCACTGCGAATATGAGAAACGCCATCCATGACGGTTTTCATACCACTGCCGCAAACCATGTTGACGCCGTATGCAGGGACTGACTCTGGAATGCCAGCAAACAATGCCGCTTGACGCCCAACACCCATGCCTTGCCCTGCGGCAATCACGTTACCAACGATAACCTCATCAACTTTCTCGCCAGATAGTGATGCGGCCTCAAGAGCACCTTTGATTGCCACTGCAGCTAGATCGCCTGCTGATGTGTTTTTTAAGCTTCCGCCAAACGCACCGATAGGTGTGCGTTTTGCTGCAACAATAAATACTTTTTCCATCATCATACTCCTTAGTTCATGTATAAGCCGCCGTTCACCGACAAGGTCTCGCCGGTGATATACGCGCCTGCGTCACTTACTAAGAAGCTCACTGATGCTGCAATTTCTTCTGGCGTTGCTAAACGCTTCATTGGGATTTGGCTAGTAATAGATTCCAGCACTTCCGGCTTCATTTGCTCAACCATTGGTGTACCGGTGTATCCCGGAGCAATGACATTGACTGTCACACCCGAGCGAGCACCTTCGTACGCCAATGCTTTAGAGAAACCGATCATGCCAGCCTTTGCCGCAGAGTAGTTTGCTTGTCCAAACTGACCTTTAAGACCATTAACAGAGGAGATATTAATGATGCGACCACCACCTTTTTCGCACATTGCTGCGAAGAGTGGCTGCGTAACATTGAACAAGCTGTTTAGGTTAGTGTTAATTACGTCGTTCCAAGCTTGTGCAGACATCTTTTTAAACACACCATCGCGTGTGATACCTGCATTGTTGATCACGACATCTATTGTCCCCTCTTCCTCAAGTAAAATGGCTAATTTTTCAGCGCACTGAGCTGTATCAGTAACATCTAACTCAAAAAGGCGAACTTGCTCTTTCGTAAACCCTTTTTCATTAAACCACTCTAAAGCACATTCATATTTACCCGTGAAATATGTTGCGATAACACGGTAACCATCATTTACTAATTGAGAGGAAATAGCAGAACCAATTCCGCCTTTTGATCCAGTGATCAAAGCGACTTTCTTCATTGAAGACTCCATTCTTAACGGCATTTAAAAAGCAAACTAATACACTGGCGTAATGATTCGCCAACTGACGTGTTTATTTATTCTTTCGACAGTAAGTCCTCTACTGCCTTTTATTTAAACTTAACTTAGAAATGTTACATTTCAAATAAAAAACTTATTTGTTTGCATAAGATTGATTTAGATCTCAATCGCAGTGAAATGTTATGGAAAAGTTAAATTACGTCAAGTCATTGTTTTTGAAGAACAAAACAACAATAATAGAACATTCTCAATTTTGAAAAACATAATATATTCAATATGTTACATACATTTTTATGTATGTTTCATTTACAAGGAGCGTAAGATCATCATTCTTTCTAAAAGTGATTATTCGCAATTAAATCATAGAATTAATACTTCACTCAGGTATAAAAACTAATATTAAATATATCAATTCCCTAGATTTTTACTGAGAGATTTATTTATTAACAAATACCTTTCCAAATGGTAATCAGGCTAATTAAATAAAATATAAAAATGACAAAAAGAAATCTTTCTCATTTAATTACACTAGTAAGGATTTATTTATAAATGTCACTATTTAGTGCAAGTTTGCACTATTATGTCGCGCGCATTTAGTCACGCCTTAAGTTCGATTAAATAATTGAATAATAACTCTATATCAATGTGACCAATGTTGATTATTGGTGGCATCTATCACCCTTTTGCACTATCTTTGATAGCTTACTATTGACTTACAAAACTATCAGTTACTATGAATACCGCTTTGTTAACCATGTTCATCCCTACTTTTTTCTTCGTATCAATTACGCCCGGAATGTGCATGACTCTCGCCTTAACACTAGGAATGAGTATTGGATATCGACGCACTCTTTGGATGATGGTAGGTGAGCTGGTTGGTGTTGCGCTGGTTTCGGTGTCTGCTGTACTTGGTATTGCGGCTATTATGCTTAACTACCCGTGGCTATTTACCGCACTCAAATTTATAGGCGGCGGTTACCTCCTCTATCTTGGTATAGAAATGTGGCGCTCACGTGGAAAGCTCGCTATCAACGTTGACAACTCCGATATCCCTATCAGTGGTAACTGGGATCTAGTCTTACAAGGTTTCGTAACAGCAATCGCAAACCCAAAAGGTTGGGCGTTTATGATTTCTCTCCTCCCTCCTTTTATTGACCAAAGTGCTGCTCTTACCCCTCAACTCGTCGTGTTGGTTTCTATTATTCTGATGTTCGAGTTCATTTGCATGTCACTCTACGCAACTGGTGGTAAAGGCTTGAAGCGTCTGCTTGGACAAACAAAAAACGTTCGGTTAATGAATCGAATCGCAGGAACTTTAATGATGGGGGTCGGTATTTGGCTATTAATGAGTTAGAAGCGAGCGGCCTGCGATGAAGAACATTTTAAATAAGCTCAAACAGACCATAGGTGAGGTATTGGATTTCCAAGCCCGTGTGTGGGTAGTTAACGTCTACGCCGGTGAACATAAAGGAGAGTCTTATGTGGTCAATGAGGACAGCTTCTCTGAGCCGTTACAGTGGATGAAAAAGAAAGGCTACAAAGATTCAATGCTCACCAAAGTAGAATCAATGAAGCGTTCCCAAGTTATTGAGTTTGATTTGGGCTCAGTCAAGCATCGACTGATGCGTGTGAAATAATGTTTGTCGTTTGTCGTTTGTCGTTTGTCGTTTGTCGTTTGTCCAGATAAAAAAGCGCCACTCGAATTGAGTGGCGCAAGCACTTTTACCTATACCAATCAGGGTAAGTAGATGGTCACATTGCCCAAATACCTTTTCTGGTTGGTATTACACACCAAGTATTATGGTGCAGTGTCGATCTCTACTGGTAGGTAGTGTTTTGGTTCTAGCTTCAACCATTCAGGAAGCACCGTACCAATCGAGATTGATGACCACGTACCAGAAAGTACGCCAATAAACATTGCTGTCGAGAAGCCAGCAAGCGCAGAGCCGCCCATAATCCATAGCGCACCAACGGTTATCAGCGTTGTGCCTGATGTCACCATTGTACGAGAGAACGTCGCTAATACCGCTTCATCATTGATCTTCTCGGTCTTCCAACTTTGTTTCGCGACAAGAAGCTCACGAATACGGTCTGCAATGATGATCGAGTCATTCAGCGAATAACCAAGAATCGCCAGAATCGCCGCAAATACCGTTAAGTTAAACTCCATTTGTGTAATAGCAAAGAAGCCAAGTACCAAGATCACATCGTGTGCTAGAGCAAATAACGAACCACTCGCCAAACGCCATTCAAAGCGGAAACACAGGTAGCCAAGAATGGTTAGTACCGAAATCAGCAGTGCTAGACCACCTTGGTCGAACAGATCTTGACCCACTTGAGCACCAACGATGCTGTTGCTCACCACATCAACTTGATGCGAGATTGGCTTAAGAACGTCTGCAACACTTGGTAGTGTTTGGCCTTCAGCTGGCGCAGAGTAACGAATGACCCAACGACCGTCTTCACCAGAACGCGTAACCGATGTTGATTCGCCAAGTTTTGGTTGAAGAGCATTAAGTAAATCGTGGTTAGTCAGTTGTTTATCAACCTTAACTTCAGTAACCATACCGCCAGTGAAGTCGAGACCGAGATTAAGCCCTTTCATACCAAGAGCTACCAAAGCAACGATTGTTAGTACCGCTGACACAGCAGTAGTGAAATAACGAATCTTGCGAATATTTTGTTTTAGCATTTCGACCATGATTAAACCCTCACATCACGACGGCCATCGCGGCCCCAAATTAAATTGATCATTGCACGAGAAGCAAATACGCCCGTAAACATACTGGTCATCAGACCCAAGCCTAGTGTTAAGGCAAAGCCCTGAATTGGACCGTTACCGATCGCGTATAGAATCACTGCGGTGATCATGGTGGTGATGTTGGCATCGAGGATAGTCGCAAATGCACTGTCAAAGCCTAAGTCGATCGCTTGCGCGAAACTACGGCCTTCACGCATTTTGTCCTTAATACGTTCAAAAATAATTACGTTGGTATCAACGGCCATACCAACGGTAAGAACTAAACCTGCAATACCTGGTAGAGTCAGTACCGCACCTGGAAGCAACGCGATAAGACCAAGCAAGCAAAGCATATTTGCGCACAATGCTACGTTTGCAACCCAGCCTAAACGACGATACCAAAGCGCCATAAATAGAAGGGTTAAGCCCATACCTAACGCTAGTGCTGCGAAACCATTTTGAATGTTTTCTGCACCAAGCGATGCTCCGATAGTACGTTCTTCAACAATAGTCACTGGCGCAGTAAGCGAGCCAGCACGCAGAAGTAGCGCAAGCTGTTGTGCTTCATCCATGCTGCCAGCACCTGTGATGCGGAATTGGCTACCAAGCTGAGATTGAATGGTTGCTACACTGATTACGCGTTCACTACGCTCTGTCATACCGCGTTCGTTTGTTTTGTACTCGCGGTAGACCGTTGCCATTGGCTTACCAATGTGAGTTGCAGAGAAGTCGCTCATCTTCTTACCACCAGCGTGATCGAGAGAGATGTTCACTTCTGACATACCCATCTGATCGACACCCGCGCGAGCGTTCACAATATGCTCACCAGTAAGAACCGGACGCTTTTGCAAAATAACGGTGCGACCATCGTTATCTTTAAGAACCAAATCTTGGCTAGTGCGCGCTTGGCTCGCATCTTTTACTTCATAGAAGGCAAGACTTGCCGTTGCACCAATAACGTTTTTAGCTTGTGCAGGGTCTTGAACGCCTGGTAGCTCAATACGGATGCTCTCTTTACCTTGGCGCTGAACCAATGCTTCAGTAATACCTAGCTCTTCGATACGTCCACGCATGATCTTCAAGTTTTGTTGAAGTGTCGTGGTTTGGAACTCTTGGATGTTTTGTTCGCTTGGTTGAAGTTCGAAGCCGCGGTCAGAGCTGGTCATTGTCCAACCAGGGTAGTTTTGACGAATGAACTGACTCGCCGCTTTCAAGCCTTCTTCATTTTCGCTGTTTACGGCGATGTGATTATGCGCCTCGGAACGAACTTGAACACCACGAATACGCTGCTCACGAAGGTTAGCTTTGATTTCATCGATAAGTGCATCTCGCTGCTCTTCGAACGCTTTATTCACATCGACATTAAGCAAAAACTGAACACCACCACGAAGGTCGAGACCTAGTTTAATTGGGCTAAAGCCCATTTCATTAAGCCACTCTGGCGCAACAGATACGTATGAGAACGTGATACTGTCGTCTTGGTCTAGTTGCTCATTTAGTAATGCACGCGCTTTACTTTGAGCATCTTCACCATCAAACACGATAGTGGTTTTTCCGTCTTTCTCGATAATCTTTGAGGCGGGAATATGATGCGTTTTCAATAGTTGGTCTAATTGAACCAACGACATCGCGCTGTTGTTTTGATCAGCAAACGTCACCTGAATAGAAGGTTGCTCACCAAACCAAGTTGGGATTGCACTTAGCGTTAAGATAATGATGGTCGTAACGAGTACAACATATTTCCATGCTGAGTAATGATTCAGCACTTTTCTGTTTTTTTGTGTTCCGGGTGTTTTCTTCATGTAAACATCATCCCTTCACTTTGCAGTGAAGTTTCAATTAATTAGATTCAAGACACGACAAACGCTTACCTGAAAAATGCAGGTATAGAATACCCAGAGCTTCTATTTGCTCTGTAGAAAAGTCGTCGTGTTAAGAATGCACAAAATGTGCAGAGTGATGGTGTTTATGCAGAAAACTGACTATTGAGCGCTACGTACATCGCATTGGTTTCTTTCCAGCCGGAAAGGCGATGATCGCTAACGAAGTGGTTAAACGTAGAACGATTTTGACGCCATACTGTAGTGTGCAGTCCGTAAGCGTAGCCTGCATCGGCGTAAAATGGCGAGGTTAAATCGGAAACACTATCAACATGTTCATCATCGATATTTTCTCTTAGATGCGACGTAAATCGTTGATAGTTAAAAATAGCGTAGGAGTCTTGGCTGACATGCCCTTCAGATACTGGAGATTGAACAGGCTCTTCTTCTGTCAGCTCTTTAAAATCAACAGGTTGGTTAACTTGATTGGAGACTACAGGTTTTACTTTGATTTTAACGTGGCTTGGTACTGAAACCTCTGTATCAGAAATTGCTGCGTATGCAGGCACAAACGCCATTGCACAAAGCAACAAAAAGAGGTGTCTAATGAAATACCAAGGCATAACTGCTCACTTAAAATAAAAGAGTCGAACTCAACCCGTCCGACCCTTGAATAATATTCTCATCGTGTATAGTTAACAACTAAAAAATTCTAAATTCATAATTAAGCTAGAAACAATACTCTGGGAATGGCTCATCGATAGAAAATATCGCCGTTATCGACATCAAGATAGATTTTGTTCTCTTGCTCTATCCCACCACAATATATGAAGTAAACATTACGTGTCTTGTAAGTCACCGAACGTACCCATCCACCTAATTCCTCAAAGTCTTCTGGCTTGCAAGTACCATCTTTTAGTAGCCTCTGAGTTGTGCTGCGAAATACTTTTCGATGTTCTTTCAAGTCATCGGATTTACCTAGGTAGCTGTCCAGAATCTCAAGACGCTCTTGCTCTTTAATGACAGGGGCGGCATCTGAAAGCCCTTGAGAATCTACCCACTCTGCGGTTTCTTCACCGCCTTCATGATAAACAATGTAAGCAGAAATTCTGAACCAGCCATCTTTTTTTTCGAGAACAGAGAGCTTTTCTCCCTTGTATAGAGAGTCAACGATTAAGCCATCTTCACTTGGTTCGTTATAAACACTGATCTTTCTTTCAATTACGTAGTATTCCGTTATTTCCTTAGGTTTGGCTTCTAAGTCCATTATAGGCTTAGGTGCCTCAGTGTTCTCAGTGGTAACAGGTACAGGCTCAGCAACAGTAGCTTCCGGCTCATCACTCTGCATGAAAAAGAAATAATAGCCCGCGCCTGCGCCGCCTAATAGAAGCAAAATGAACACAGCAATTATGATTTTCTTCATGTTCTTTCCCTGTAATGTTTTGGCTAATGAGCGACATTAAAGATGCATCCTATAATGGAAGGAGCGCCTATTGCGAAGTAGCTCATTATGCATTCACTTTTTTCACAATGGTTAGTCATATCATCAATAACGTGTTGTTCTTTTGCTCTATTCGCGAAAGAACAGCCTCAATGTAATGAAAATTCATGGAATAATAATCTTACCCAATTCAATAGATTAGAGTCTACCTACAATCGACACGCAACCACCTACAACCAACTTCTAAATGAACACAAGCAGCGCCGGTTATTAACGCAAACCTTCTCAGAGCCAGATATTTCGCTGTTATGGCAGTCAGAAAGTAAGAAAGCCTTATTAGAAAATCAACTGAATGCCGCTCGACTTTTTGTCAATAAAGTCAAAGAAAACGCTAACCTCGTTCGAAAGCTGTCTGGCGTTTTAGATAGTAACGCTAACAACTGGCAGAAAATCGCATTGGGATGCCAACAAGAGCAATACCAAGTAAACCAGATCGTAGCTGATTGGTATCACACGCAAGCGTTAGAGCTAGGTTCACAAATCAACCAACTGACAACTCAATTTGATGCGCTCAAAGCGCAGTACGACAGAGAAGTTGCTACCTTATTACGTGTACAAAACCCATCCAATTGAATCTATTAACGGTATTTTACTCCCCTTCCAATTTACGGTCAGAATTCAACCAACCAGACCTAAAATTAGCGACACACGTCACAATAATGCTTTACTTACGTCCACTTTTTGGGTACTTTATCCATTAACAAAATTAAATAAAAAGTCATATTTGGCTGGAGATAATGCAAACCATATGATTATCAATCGTTTGAGTAACATGGATTGTCCTAATGCTACTAAAGCCAAGTTTTTGTCAGTAGTTAGGCACGTTAAACAATTCGGTTCAATCAATGATTTGGACTTGTGTAAAATCTTTGGAGAAACAATTTGGAGTGACGGTAGGGAATACCATTCAGCTGCATTTTCATTCAAGGTAGACAGAATGACTGGTGATTGTGAGATATCACAATATAAGAACCAATAAGGCTTAAAAGTTCTTAGGCGGAGTTAGGAAACTGACTCCGCTTTTTTGATCATAACCACTGTAAAATCATGATCAGAATACCCCTCTATCAAATAACTCTCCGGACATAAGAGTCTACAATACCGAAGTACGCCCTCTTTATTATGTGATGCCAATAGCTTCATCGCAGGTAGTTTCTCTTGATCGAGCAAATTGAAAACACACGCAACATTCGCTAAATCATACATTTTACTGATCATCTCTACGGTGTGATTCGCATTACTCGTTTGATAGTTCAACGAGCCCGAGGCAAACACAAAATCACATTTTCTGAGGATCATCTTGCTGAAGTCCCCTTTTAAGAAGGTAGTTTTTGTTAAAAATTCCCTCTTCTTAGCCGCAGACACAAAACTTCGCTTCAAATCAACGCCAGTATAAGCTCTAGGAAAGCGCTCTGTAGATTCCAAGTATGCGAGTAAATCACCATATCCACATCCAACATCTAAAATGGAGCGGTCGCGGAAGCGAAAGTCACTACATAGTGCTTCAAATCTAGATATCTGACTATTTAAATCCTGCCACCCCAAAATCTGAGAGTACTCACCATCAAACTGCTTCTTACGTTTATGATGGTAATGAGAGATCCTAAGTTTATCTAAAAATTTCACACTAGTTCCTGGTCAGTCGTTCCGAGGGCAAAAGGCTATGATGTTTTATCAAATGGCAGAGCTTAGAGAAAAATAGGTAATTCCCCACTCCCCTTTACTTGGCGGATGGCAAGATGTGTATGAATATCTTTTACATTCTCTAACCGCTGAAGTTTTCGAGTAAATACTTCGTAGTTTTTTAAATCTTGACTGACGACCTCTAGCAAATAGTCATAAGCGCCAGAGACTACGTGACAAGATATTACCTCTTGCATTGAAAGTATCGCTACCTCAAATTCGTCTATCGAATGCGCCTGATGGTTATTTAAGCTAACTTCTACAAAAACAGTCATCGCAATGCCCACTTTTTCTCGCTCAAGCATCGCATAATAGCCGCTTATATACCCTTGTTGCTCGAGGCGCTTCAGCCGCCTTGCACAAGGTGATGCCGAAAGCCCAACCATATCAGCCAGCTCTCCCGTGGTTAGCCGCGCATCTTGCTGTACCAGTGATAACAGCTTTTTATCGATCCTATCCAAAGAGTCCTCCTTGAGGATATACACCAAAAATGTGTCAAACATTAGCAAAAGCAACCAGCCAACACTTAAAACACGCTCAAGTTTGCCACCATTCGTCCCTCAACACACGTAATAATTACAATTCATTTACATTAACGGATTTCTACCATGATGCTTGGTTATTGCGCTATGTTTGCAACGCTCCTCGTCTGGGCTAGTTTTTTCATCTCTTTGAAATTTGGCGTACATTCACAGCTTGAACCTGCAGATATCGCCATCACTAGATTCATTATTCCTAGCTTGATCCTCATACCATTTGTTGTGAAGCATTTACCTTCGATCAGCGCCGTACCAAAGCGATATAAAGCCGGTCTTATTATTGGTAGTGGGCTGCCTTACCTAATAGTTGCAGGAACAGCAATGAAGTTTGCACCCGTTTCACACGGAAGCGCACTAATTCCGGGTACTCTACCCATGTTTGTCTCTGCAATCGCGGTCTTGTTTTATCAGCAACCATTATCCAATCATCGCGTTCTAGGGCTCTGCGCAGTTTTATTCGGAGTGATACTTTTTTTGATGTCTAACATTGGCGACGAGTACAACTGGCAGCAACTCAAGGGCCATACCCTGTTCTTGCTAGGTAGCCTTATGTGGGCCGTTTTTACAATTAGCGCTAGAGTCAGTAACCTTAACGCTTATGCCTGCGCTGGATTTGTCTCTATTTCTTCTCTCGTTCTATTAAGCTTGGCAATCACCTGCGGGTGGCTAGAAAGTTACTTGATTAAAACCCCTATGACGCAATGGCCTTGGCGCGACGTAATGTGGCAACTGATGTTGCAGGGCATCGGTGCCGGGCTCGTTGCTTCATTCACTTTTCTCTATGCCGTTAAAAAAATTGGGGCGGAAGCTAGCGCTGCTTTAGGTTCACTAACTCCGGCTTTAGCCACTCTACTTGCCATACCTTTGCTATCAGAAAAGCCAGATATAGTGACCATAAGTGCATTAGCATTTGTCACTATCGGTAGTATTGTCGCGAGCAATGTCTTGATGAAAAAACACCACCAAGATACTTATCGGCCACCGCAATTTTCAAGCTCAAAACGAGCGCCTTAGTAAGCCAACCATCCGTGATATCTTGCACAAAATGAGATTTGACCACGATACAAAGCGCATCACTGATAGTGTTGCGCTTGAAAAGAACCAAGCTTTAAGTAATCTTTATTTATCAAAGATAAAACAGCCATAATTATGCCATCGACTCACACTAAGGAAGACCTGAACAAGTTCCTAATAGGTGGAATCAAACTCTCCGTCACATTAGAGTTTGGGCCAATTGAGAAGCACACCTACCCAGCAACCTTCATCGGCTTAAAAGAAGGTGCTTTTTTACTCTTGGATGTCCCGATTCGACTTATTGAAGAGCAAGCCCTACGAAAACTCGACAATATTGATGTAGTAATTCGAGGTGTTTCAAAAACCGATTTAGGGCATGTTATTGCTTTCAAGACGACGGCGTTATTTGTACAACAAAGGCCATCTCCTCTTCTCTTTTTAAGAATTCCAGCGTCCTTTGTTTCAAAGCCTGTTAGAGAACATGAGCGCTATAAAATAGAGTTAGACTGTACGCTGAAACATGAAAACGACGTGTATGAGGGAACGTTGGTCGATTTTTCAATTTCAGGATGTGGGTTTACTAGCCTTGTTGAGCCTGAGTTTGAGGTGGGCGATGTAGTATCTATTTCATCACCGCTTGATGAATACCTTGAGGCAGAGCACCCTTGTTCCATAGCCAATATCAAAAAACTGCATAAAGGGTGGATGATTGGTGTTAAGTTCACTTCAGAAGTAGCACTGAGCAATGAGCTTAAAGTTCAGCTTTTGGAATATTCATTTGCATCAGGTAATTTGTAAAGACAAACAATGTCATCGTTATGATTTGAATCATAAAGCCAGCAATCCAATCATAACGATTTATACCCAAGCCATTCTCGATGAACCAAGCATCTTGCGGTTACTTGGGTATACCTTTCCTACGACTCTTCCTCAATAAATCGATTCTTGAAGTCCGTAAATGCAGCATGCAGTGCCTTCTCTTTAATTGGCTTAAGCAAAACATAGTCTGCGCCCGCAGCCATAAATGCTTCGCTTGTTTCTTTCATCGTATCTGCGGTACAAGCATAAATTGGTGTTGCAATCTTAAGGACGTCTCGAATGGTTTTGGTTGTCTCAATACCACCTAAATGCGGTAGTTGATTGTCCATTAGAATCAAATCATAGCGATGCTGTTTTACCTTCTCAATCGCCTCAATTCCGTCTTTTGCCCAATCAACTTCCATCTGATATTTCTTGCAAAAAGCCTGAAGAATAAAGGCATTAGTATGGTTATCTTCCACCAACAACACCCTTAACGCATCGCTAAACAGCTTTTCTGCTGGAAGCCTTAGTGTTTGTGTTAATTCCTCAACTTGTCGCAGTCGGCCTTGCACCGGGACGGTAATAACAAAAAGTGTCCCTTTACCTTTATCACTCCTAATTTGAATATCACCCTCAAGCATTTCAACTAAGTTTTTAACAATGGTTAAACCTAGCCCACTACCACCGTATTCACGTGTTGTTGTTGCCTCTTCTTGAATAAACGGCTCAAACATTTGGTCTAGTTTGTTTGAATCAATCCCAATCCCTGTGTCTTCAACTTTTATCACGAGCACACTGCTATCGTGACCATGGAAATGCTCAAGTGTAGAGATAATCTGGATGCTACCCGCAGGGGTAAACTTCACCGCATTACTAACAAGGTTGAAGAGCACTTGGTTAAGTCGAACTTGATCCGTAAATATCTCAGTGTTTTCTTCAACCTCATTATCAATAATCAGTTCAACACCTTTTTTTCGGCAGATGGGGCCATAGATATTAGCGATAGTGCGCATGGTATCGGCAAACAAAAACTGATGTTTTTGAATATTAAATTTGCCTTGTTCTATCTTGGAAAAATCCAAAATATCATTCAGCACCGCGAGTAGATGCTCTCCGCTGTTACACAACACATCGACTTGTTTACGTTGTTCATCATGTTCAACAGAATCTTTAAGCAATTGAGCGACACCTAAGATCCCATTGATTGGCGTGCGGATTTCATGGCTCATTTTCGCCAAGAAATCGGCTCTGGCTTGGGCAGATTTTTCTGCTTCTCGTCGAGCTAAGGTGCTTTGTTTCTCGGCTTCAATCAGAGTTGTGATATCTTGTCCCTGAACGATGATTCCACTGATCCCTCCATCAACACGAATTGGTGATAAATTCCAGCGAAATACCTTGCCATCGATTGGTACATTAACCCCCGTCAACGTAGCGCCTTGCGCCGACATCTTTAAGTGAGGTGTCAATTTCTCTTTAAACTTTTGGAATACTGGGTGCATGGCCTCAAGACTAGTATTGCCTTGACCAATCACAAGCTCACGCTTTGCTGCAGGGTTCATTTGAATTAACACTGCACTCTCAGACCAAACCATAATCGGTGATAATGCAAAGTTAAACAGATCTCGGAAAGACTTTTTCTGCGAATCTAGCTCTTCAAATGTACTTTCTAAAGTTGAGCCGATATGGTTGAACTCTTCGATATCTGAACCAACGAATCGTTTAAACCGATCCTCGTCGCTGGCTGATTTTGTATAGGACATTAGCGTATCGAGCGCAGCTGCAACCTTGCTTTCCATCCACTCTTTTGCCATCAATGCGATCATCAGCAAACCGATGATGGATGCCAGCATTGCCAAAACATGTTGAATTTGCAGAGATACAACACCTTGGTTGTCTTGAACCGACAGTAAACATAGCTCAGTCATCGAAGCATTCACCATGATTGGCGTTTCAATAACCAGCAGTTTATCTAGCCTTTTTGTCGATCCACGACGCGCAATAATATCTGCCGCTGAGTAGTCCTCTTCATCATCAAAAGAGTTCGCAAGCATTTCATTATTTGCAATCAAAAGGACGTTATCTACATTGCTCTCACTTTTCAGTTTTTCCATCAATGAAAAGTTATTATCTAGAACAATCGAAATAAATGAGTAGCCTAAGACTTCACCAGTGGACGTATTGATCACCGGTACACGCCTTAACAGCATATGCCGCTGCCCCATCAGCGTGCGTACATTCATATAGTACCAGTTACTGCTAAAAGATATTTTCTTCGACATCTTCTCTAAGATAACTTCATTCACACCATAAAAGTGAGCATTACCATCATCCCAAACAATACCGTGGTGGTCAGTTAGGAATCGAAACTCTGGGGTATGTGAAGGGTCACTTTGATCAATACCCAAATAAAAGTAATTGAGCATTTCAGCATTTCTATCGGAATAGAAATCGCGAATGGGTTCACTTTTGGAATTGCTGTCGTGGTGAATTTGAATCGCCGCAAAATGGTTATCAAAGATATTATGGATCAACGAAGAGGTTTGCTGTTTGTTGCGATCGACCTCCTGCCAAATAATTTGTTTGGAGAAGTAATAACTCTGGACGAAAATACCAAAGATAATCGGCGCTAGAACGACGACAATTATGCGGGTTATCAGCGTCGCCAGAGAGCGACGCTTGGTTAAGTTTAACTGAGCTGACATCAATTATCTGAGTATCTAAATGCGCGTTTCTTGAGTTGTTCAATTCGTTCAGGTGCGTCTGACTTAGTCACTACCTCAAAATCACCAGAAAATACGGTTGGTACAGACTGTCCTTCTAAATCCCACTTTATCGCTTCAGCCATTGCAATACCTGTATCATCATTCATTCGCATAACAGTAAAATCAAGCTGACCACGTTGAATAGCATTAAGCTCCGCCGAGCCGCCTCCCCAACCGTTAATCATAATATCATCGCGACCCAGATCATCTAACGCTTCAGCTGCGCCAAGTGCCACGTCGGTTGAGCAGGCATACATAAAGTCAATATCAGGATACTTTTCTAAGCTCAGTTTAGCGGCTTGATACCCGGAAGATTTTGTCGCTTTTGTATAGAAGGCAGACTCCAGGGCAAAACCATTGTCACGAGTAACCTGCTCAATAAACGTATCCCCTCGGACATCACTAATGTATCCCTCAGAGAAATACAAAACACTGAATTTACTCTCTTTTTTGAATCGTTTTCCGAACTCTTTGGCTAGTGCACGACTCCCTTCAGCATGATCAAAACCAACATAGAGAAATGGCTGCCTTTTCTCCCACTCTCTCACTGGTGTGGTGATGTTCTGCAAAATGAGTTTGGTTTCTGATGAGTCTAGAACATGCTCAATAAATTTACGATGGCGAGTCGTATCAAGCGTAAAAATCAAATAGTCAGATTTACTCTTGAGAGCTTCCATTAATGACATGCTTTGCTGCTTGATATCAGCATTTGGCCGCGTAAAAACCTGGTTAATCTGGTAGCTAATCTTCAGCTTATCTAGCCTTTTCTCAAAAGCTTCAATATTTCTCACCCAGTAATCAGAGACTTGTTGCCCAGGATAAACAACCGATATTTTGAGAGGGTGGCGCTGCTCTGTTTTGAGCGGAACCGGATAATTTCTAACAGCATCCCCCAACTTTTCAGTGAGAGCTCGCTGGTTTGGATATTGTTCTAAATACTCCTGATATGCCCAGTACCCGTCTAGTACCTGGGTCGAGTAGGCGTTTGAAGAAACACCAATTAAGGAGAATAGCGAAAATATAAGCGCTTTTTTCATTCTATGCTCTTGTTATTTTGCCGCCATCATTGTGGGGCTTAATTCTTAGTACCTAGCCAAGCATTCCATTTCGAAAGTACGCTGTATCCATATAACGCAAGACAAATTCCATACTTATATTTGATAAATTTTTGTGAGGAATTTGGTTTCTATTATGAGCTAGAGTCCAATAAATTGGTACCTACAAACAAGAAAAAACCGCCGTATAAGGCGGTTTTGTTAGCTAAGTAAGGTAATGTACACCTAAGTCATCACAACTGAGAGTCGCGTCCCCTATCACGATTTTTTCTTTCTTGTTTTTAGGTAACTGCTTTATGAAATATTCGACTTTCATTGCGTATATTTTTGACTCAAAGCTTTTTGACCATTCCAACACCAAAGGCCCTTTCCCTTTTAAAGCTTTGGCTCCTTTGCCACTTTGATGCTGGTTAAAGCGTCGTTCAATATCATTGGTAACGCCACAATATAAAGCATTGCGATTATTCCGAATCAAATAGACGCTCCAACTCTGCTTAGCGGTGTCACTCATGAAAGTAGTGATTCGACCTGTTCTTTTAAGGCTGCAAGTTCTGCACGAAGTTCAGCCACTTCTTGCTCTAATTGGGTGATGCGCTCTGAACCCGCAGAAGATGGTGCAGCACTTGCCACAGCCAATTCACTAACATCAACCTCTCCACAGAATAGGTGCATATAACGTGATTCTCGCTTGCCAGCTTCACGAGGCAATTTGACGACTAACGGACCCTTTTCTTCACTAGCAAGGTGTTCGAGCACATTTTCAACTTCTTTCACATCATTGAATGCCGCTAAGCGGTTAGTGCGCGTACGGATTTCACCCGGTGTTTGTGCGCCACGAAGCAGCATACAACATACGATGCCCTTCTCTTGCTCCGTTAACTTCAAGTCGCCAAACTCAGTGTTGCAGAATCGGTGTTGGTATTTGCTTACGCGGCTGTTGAAGGCACTTTCATCGCTGACAAGACGACGTTCGATGAGTGCATCAACCGCGTCTAACACGTCTGCTTCAGACAATGACATGACAGGCTCGCGGTTGCTTTTTTGATTACATGCGTTAGTAAGCGCGTTAAGGCTTAGAGGGTATTGGTCGGGGGTGGTGACTTCTTTTTCGATTAAGCAGCCAATTACTCGTGCTTCAATTGCCGTTAGCTCAACTTTCATAATGCATTTCCTTATTATTTTTGCATTTGAATTTGGGTCTCAGGCTAAAGCATAGTGCATGGACCTGACACCCTTTGCGAATCGGGTTAGGTCTCAATGCTCTGATAAAATCGACACTTTGGTCATTTTTCCATTCTCATCCACCACCATTATTTTCGACCGATTAAGTTCGACTTCGGTGATTTCGAGTTGTGTTCTTGCGTCTACGTATGCCGCTTTTAGTTTCTCAGCCAAAGATTCATCCTTTGTTTCAAGGTCTTGGCTTTCAGCCGGCTCCGTAATAGTCCCAGAGTTCATTTCGAGCTTCATTATTTGTAGTAATTAACACAGATGATATAACCAGAACTTCACTATGACAACGCATCTCACTGCTCAAGTGAACAACAATCGTGCTTTTTCGCCGTGTTTGTTAAAGCCACATCAGAATTGATGAATAAATGTTCAAGTCAACGTGGCGTTTGATCTTAAGACTGTTATGCCACGGGATGTTGTGCTTTAATCGAATCAGATATTCACAAATTAGGAAAGGGAACCATGAGTAGCGTATTTGAAATCGTGAACCAAGCTCGTCGTAAAAACAAACTAAAACGTGAGCTGCTTGATAACGAAAAGAAAGTTCGTGACAACCGTAAACGTGTAGACCTACTAGAAAACCTACTAGACTACATCAAACCAGAAATGTCTCACGACGAAATCGTTGCAATCATCAAAAACATGAAAGCAGACTACGAAGACCGCGTTGACGATCACATCATCAAGAGTGCAGAGATCTCTAAGGCTCGTCGTGATATCAGCCGTCGTATTCGCGAACTGACTGAAGAAGACAAGCAAACTAGCGGCAAAAAATAAGCGCAACTAGTTCAGTTTTCCAACCCCGAGCAGGGATACCTTGCTCGGGGTTTCTTTTTGTCACTTTGTTGTACAGTGTGTACAATAAAATCAACTTTTGTTCCCAAAACACGCAACATTCCTATGCCTTCGAACTCTTCTAACGCACAACCAACGCTGGCAAAACAGCTGTTTACTATGACATGGCCAATGCTGTTTGGTGTGCTGTCGCTGATGAGCTTCCAGCTTGTCGATAGTGCTTTCATTGGTCAACTCGGTATCCTGCCTCTTGCTGCACAAGGCTTTACGCTGCCACTGCAGATGGTGATCATTGGTATCCAAGTTGGCTTGGGTATCGCCACAACTGCAGTGATCTCCAAAGCGCTGGGTGCGAACGATACCCGATACGCGAAACAGTTGGGCGGCTTGGTGCTAATGATCGGCTCCGTTGGCGTAGCCATCTTTGGTCTGCTTATTTGGTTTCTGCGCTACCCTATTCTTTCTTTACTTAGTGCACCAGAGAGTGTCATGCCAATCATCGACAGCTATTGGCCTTGGTGGCTAATAAGCTCATGGGTAGGTGCCGTGCTGTACTTCTACTACAGTATCTGTCGCGCGAACGGTAACACTATGCTGCCCGGCACTATGATGATGGTCACCAGCGGCGTGAACTTGGTACTCGATCCACTCTTTATTTTCACTTTTGATTTGGGCATTAATGGGGCTGCAATTGCGACCATTATCGCTTTCAGCTTCGGTATCTTGGTTGTCGCACCTCGCGTGCAGAAAAACCACTGGGCCACATTCCAATGGCAAGACTTAAATGTACTCAAGAGCGTGACATCGATTGGCAACATTATGGGACCTGCGATGATAAGCCAATTACTGCCACCGCTATCCTCTATGTTAGCAACCAAGCTGCTTGCTGGCTTTGGTACAGCTGCAGTTGCCTCTTGGGCTTTGGGCTCGCGCTATGAGTTTTTTGCCATTGTATCGGTATTGGCGTTGACCATGTCGATGCCCCCTATGGTCGGACGCTTATTAGGAGCGAAAAACTACACCGATATTCGTGCGCTAGTATCTATTGCCGTTAAGTTCATCCTTGGTTTCCAGCTATTGATTGCACTATTGACGTTTGCCGCCGCTAATCCGCTCGCCTTACTTATGACAAGCGATACACAAGTAGAACAAGTCTTGCACATGCACTTAATGATCGTCCCAATCAGTTTGGGTTCGCTTGGGGTGTGTATGCTGATGGTGTCAATTTGTAACGCGTTAGGGAAATCTTATACCGCACTGACAATCTCGGCCTTGCGCCTGTTCTTGTTCTTTTTACCTTGTCTATGGGTCGGTGCTCAGATGGGTGGCATTCAAGGGCTACTGATTGGTGCCAGTATTGGTAATCTGATGGCTGGGTTCTCGGCTTATATGACTTATCAAAAAACGATTCGTAAGCTAGCTTCTGCTCCAGTAACAGCTTAAAAAAACACATATAACAAAGCCCTCGTTGTGAGGGCTTTGTCGTTTGTAAAGTTTAGAGATCAAGTTAGCGAGATAAAGACATCTCGTCAGCAGGGAAAACCACGCCAGTTTGTCTTCTTACTTCGGTCAACACTTTTGCGACGGACAATGAGCGCTGCTTCATTTGCTGATCAATCACACCCATTTTAAGTTGTTTCGCAAACGCCTGCGCTTCATAGAACATATGGTTCTCTTCTTGAGGTAACGTCAGCACTTCTTTGTCCTGCCCTCGCAAAATACGTTCAACACCACGCCCTGTAGCGATCATGTCCACCAGCACGCTGCCCTGCTCACCTTGAAATTCACTTGGGATGAGTGAATCGCTCACCTTCGAATGCAATAAATTCACGTTGAAGCCATCGTAAGCCAGAGTCACGCTGCCACAACCATCAACACCAGAAGGCAAAAGATGAGCACTTGCTTGTACGCTGTTAGGTTCACCAAACAGCTCAACAGCAGAACCCACACAGTAGTAGCCAATGTCCATGATAGAGCCATTGGAAAACTCTGGATTGAAGGTATTTGGGTTCTCACCGTTCAGGTATTTCTGATAACGAGAAGAGTACTGGCAGTAGCTAATCGTTGCATGGCGAAGAGGAGCAATCGTCAATAGGCTCTCTTTCAACACTTGGAAGTTTGGCGTGTAGGGCGACATGAAAGCCTCAAACAACACGACATTATTCTCTTCCGCTGCTTTAAACATGGCTTGAGCCAGAAGAACATTTGACGCCATCGGTTTTTCACAGATAACGTGCTTGCCATATTCGAGCATTTTAATAGCCTGTGGCGCATGCAGCGAGTTAGGGCTTGCGATATACACTGCATCAACGTCTGAGTCTGCCCCTAAATCATCAAGGCTATCGTAGTAAGATACCGCATTGTAAGGTGAGCCAAATTCGCGCGCTTTCACGACATCACGTGAATAAACCGCTTGTAGACAAAATTCTTTAGTCTGAATCGCCGCTTCAACAAATTGTTGAGAGATCCAGTTTGTCCCAATCACAGCAAGTTTGAACATGTTACTTCCTTTTCTTTATCGTTCTAAAGCCGTAGAGAGTCCGGCTTTTAGGGGCGATTTAAGCAAGCTTTAGCTCTTTAAACAACTCAAATAACTGATGCGATTTATAAGGTTTTGGTAGGTAAGCGTCCATTCCAGCTGAAAAACACTTTTGTATGTCCTCTTCCAAGACACTCGCAGTAAGCGCAATGATTGTGGTTTTGTGTTTTTTCGTTTTATCTTCCCAACGGCGAATCTCTTCCGTTGCGGTCAAGCCATCCATCACAGGCATCATGCAGTCCATCAATATTGCATCAAATTCTCCACCTTGAGTGATCGCATCCAACGCTTCTTTGCCATTACTCGTGATAAGATAGTCATATCCCGCCTTTTCTAGGAAAAAGCTCGCGATTTTCTGATTCATTAAGTTATCTTCAGCGATGAGAATTCGTTTATGTTTACCAGCGACATACTGATCCAAAGGTTGTGCGTTTACCGCTATTTCTGCAAGAGATTGAGATTTTCTCAGTTGGATTTCCGCCAACTCAGAGATTGCTGCCTGGAAACGCTTTCCTAAAAACGGTTGAGTTAGCAAGGCATGTACTCGATCTAAACTGATATGTGTGGAAAACAAATGATGCTGACAAACAACAACCTTTTCGAGTGGAAAACGTGCCTCCAACCGTTCAAGATCTTTATTGATGTTTTGGTGTAGGCTGTAGCAATAAAATACGACGTCGAAATCATCCTTTAAGTCGCAAGCATCTTTTGCATCATCAACGCCCTTTAGTTCAATGCCTGCTAATCGACATTCTCGTTCAAGCTGAGGCGAGTAGCGATAATTGTCAGAAATGAGCAGACCACGCTTTACGACTTGTGAGCGCCAGAGCTGGCGGCTTACTATTTCAACCTCAACAGAAAATTCAAAACTACTGCCATACCCTTTACTAGATTGAGCTTTAAGCTCTCCCCCCCCATCATTGAGACAAGCTGACGACATATGGCTAGACCCAATCCAGTCCCTCCGAATTGACGAGTAATACTGTCATCTTCTTGGGTGAAAGGTTTAAATATGTTGCTCAACTGACTTTCATCAATACCGATGCCAGTATCAGTGACTTTAAAATGTAACTCCCCTTTACCAGCACTCTTTCGCTGATATCCAACATCTACAGATATATACCCATCGTCCGTAAACTTGATCGCATTACTAAGTAAATTGGTAATGATTTGTTTGATTCGATGATCGTCTGCTTTCACCAAAGCTGGGATACTTTCATCAAGGTTAACGTGAAGCTCAATATTCTTGCTGGTCGCTTTTGAATGGAACAGAATCAATGACTGATAAATAACCTCTCGAATATCAGCTTCTGTCAGTGAAAGGTTGAGGTTACCGGATTCAATTTTTGAGAGATCTAAAATATCATTGAGCAGAATCAGTAATGAATGCGATGAAGTATCAATGTTTTCTAGGATCTCTTGCTGGTGACTGTCTAACTCACTGTGCGAAAGGATCTCTGTCATCCCAATAATGCCATTAAGTGGGGTTCTGATTTCATGGGACATATTGGCAAGAAAAACAGATTTTGCTCGATTCGCTGCAATAGCTGACTCGCGAGTTTTAACCAGCTCATCTGTTTTCAAACTTTGCTCTTCAATGATGTTATTCAACTGCCGTGCAAACTCCGTAAACTCATCATTACCGTCTGCCGTGATTGTTGCACTGCTGCCTCTTTCACCCCTCCCACGAAGAGCATGAAGTATTGCCCCCAGCTTTGAATGGACGCGAAACCAAGTTGTTCCTCCCAAAAAGCATAGTAAGGTCACCACCAGCAAGACAGTAACATTGATGATAACAAGCTCTCTTTTTTCATACTCTACTGCAGACATCAAACGCTCTTCCGCTTGAATGGAAAAACCTTTGATCAACAGAAGTAGCCGTTGCAGCCGGTAATCTAAATCCACAAGATAGAACTGAAGTTCGACTTGAGACATTTTACCATCAATCAACTGAGAACGACTCTGTACATTCTGTCGGTAGCGAGTTGATTGGAAAAAATCGAGTAACTTGAAAACTTGCTGGCTATCCGCCCCTAAAAGCAAAAAGCTATCTAGGCTTTCTTGCTGTTTATCGACCACCTTGATAAGAGTGTCCCTGTTCGGTTGTGTGTAACCGCTGATTGCAAGGGTATAGGTTAGCCATGCTTCTTTTTGCGTCCAGAAAGACAGCTCAGCCAAATGGGCTATGATGTCTTGAGTCCATTGAGAATCATCGCTTTCTAATTGGTGGTATTCCCGATTCACCGACTTGAGCATTAATGCCATCATTTGATAGGCAATATCACCCGATTCAACAACTTCATCCAGTGGAGATGAAAACACATGGAGCGCTTCTTCTTTCCACTCTAAAGCAAAATCACGTGTATTTGGGTTACGAGCAAACTGGTTATAAAACTGCTGAACTTCTTGCTGATGTAGCTCCAACTCAACAGAAAGCACATCTGTTTTTTGATGTTGTCGCTCTCGCACAGAGCGATATACAAAGTTGGCTGCATCCGAGATAGTCTTTAACGTATGAATATTGTTGACTGTTAGGTTCAGTCTTTCCACCTGCTGTGTCGTATGTGAAAACTGGAGCAATGCGAACCATGTGATAACCACGATAGGCATCATTGTTAGTAAAGCTAAACGACTCTTTATTGATAATTTCGTTATCATTTGGCTTTGCGAACCGAAAAAAACTGACGTTCTAAAATACTAGTCCAGTTTCATACTGTCGTCGTTTTGGTCGGGTCAATCTAGAGTAAATTCTTTGTTTTGAAACACCTAAAAGCCCACTCTCTCTCAAGAAATCTGGTGTGGTGCAGATTTGTGTGACTTAACACAAATTTTTGAAAACCTATTTTCCTACTTGATGCCCTGAGCGACTTGTACTTAAGACTCTCTAGGAATTTCTTTGTTAAGCCCGACTTATGATTACTATTTTTGTTTACAAACAGATTCGCATCTCCTTTTTACTGAAACTGGAAATTGCATCCATCAGAATAAATAAGACTTAGATCGTTATCATCACGAATTAAGTATCTAACTTTACTAAAGTCAATATCACTAATTGCTATACAAATCACCCTACATTCAACAGTAAATACCTAAGAATGCGGTGATTTATCTCATATTATTTTTCCTAGCAGAATAAGAAGTCACACCGTACAATTCGCACACAAAATTATTACAACCACATTACATAACAAACTCTCACACTTTACCGGTGAGGTAACAGAAGAGAGTAAAGTCAGCCCCAAAACGTGAAAGGTCCGAAACAACAATGAGTCCAGAGAAATATCTCCAAGACTGGCAAACAAGCCAAACGATTGCCGAATCTATTTCCCCTCTTATCGGTAAGCTATATCGTCAAAAAGGCATTGAAGTCGTCCTCTTCGGTAAAACACTGATCAATGCAAGCACCATCGACATTCTCAAAACTCACCGAATTGCCCGCCGTTACACTGGTTCTCCCCTCTCTCTAGAACAAACCATGCCGATTATCCAAACGCTTTGCGAAATGAGCATTTCGTCTTGTCGTGTGGATGTAGGTCAATTAGCAAATATGTACTGGCGAGATCATGATGATGCGTCCGCACTTGAAGATTTTCTTCAAACGGCGCTAAACGGCGCACGTGATGCAGATTCATCCCTCGAGGCCCGTGACGTCGTGCTTTACGGTTTTGGGCGAATTGGTCGTCTACTAACCCGTCTTTTAATCGAGAAAAGTGGCCCTGGCTACCCGCTGCGCTTACGTGCAATCGTTGTTCGAGGTGGTAAAAAAGGCGATTTGGAAAAACGTGCTAGCTTACTAAGACGTGATTCTGTTCATGGTCAATTCAACGGTAGCATTGTGGTAGATGAAGAGCGTAAGGCTCTGATTGTAAACGGCAACTACATCCAAATTATTTACGCTAACCAACCAAGCGATGTCGACTATTCAACTTACGGCATTCACAATGCACTTGTGGTTGATAACACTGGTGTTTGGCGTGATGCAGAAGGCCTAAGCCAGCACCTAGCATGTACAGGTGCTGAGAAAGTACTGCTTACCGCCCCAGGAAAAGGTGACATCAAGAACGTGGTATTTGGTGTAAACGAGTCCGTAATTAAGCAAGATGACACTATCATCTCAGCAGCAAGCTGTACGACCAACGCAATCACACCTGTGCTTAAAGCGCTAAACGATAAGTACGGCGTGCTTTCTGGTCACATTGAAACGGTTCACTCTTACACTAACGACCAAAACCTAATTGACAACTTCCACTCTGGAGATCGTCGTGGTCGTAGTGCATCTCTAAACATGGTTCTGACCTCAACAGGTGCCGCGAAAGCAGTAGCAAAAGCCCTACCAGAGCTAGCTGGTAAGCTAACGGGTAATGCTATTCGTGTCCCAACACCTAACGTTTCAATGGCAGTTGCAAACCTAAACCTCGGTGAAGATGTCGATCGTGATTCATTGAATGAGTACTTACGAGGCATGGCGCTCAATTCAGAGCTATCCGCTCAAATCGACTACACAGACTCAACGGAAGTTGTGTCTAGTGATTTGGTAGGTTCTCGTCATGCTGGCGTAGTTGACGGTCAAGCAACTATCGCACAAGACAAGCGTTGCGTACTGTACATATGGTACGACAACGAATTCGGTTACAGCTGCCAAGTCGTGCACTGTATGGAACAAATGATGGGTGTTCGTTACCAGACTTTCCCTCAATAAGGTCAACTTTGCTCCACAACGTTAACCACAATGTGTAGCGATCTATCACCTCATTTGTAGTCAAACAATAATAACTATTATCCCCCGTTTATACGCCTGATGACCCTCAGGCGTTTTTTCTTTTTTGGGCGGTTTGACATTCCTCAGACAAATCGATGCGAAATTGAACGTTAGATACCCAAATGACCTCAATATTCAGAATTCAGAGCGTCGTTACTAACGCTAGTTCAAAGATAAATCGCTTGCGTAATAGTTCACTATTGCCGAGGGATTTATCAAAGAAATGGCGTTAGTAACACGCTCCCTAGGGCAAGTTGTCTTGGCTCGAATACTTTGTTGACGATTCTCGATTTAGAATCACTAGAACTTCAAATCGTCGCCGCGTCTACGAACCAAGACAATCTTGCTGAAACTAGAATTTTGAGGTTATTTGGGTATGTTCATGTTTCGTTCATGTTCAGATTATTAATATGAACCCATAGATTGAAAGAGAGGTCATGATTATGAATCGAATTATCGTTACTGCACTAGCACTGATTACTGGCTTTTTTACTTTGGTATTTAGCCTAATCATGGCGATTCCATTGACCATCGCAGCACTGATTACTGGTAAACGTATTGAAAAACGCGTGAAGCAAATGCAACAAGAAATGCATGAAGAGTATGAATTCAATACGGGTAAGTCCGACGCAATTGAAGGCGAGTTTGAAGAAGTTCGTCGTTAACGCTTCTGAAGGTTTCACACTCCCCCCCCTATGTTCCTGAGTAACCTTCCTTGCTGACATCCTATCTAGTTTAGAGCTAGGATGTTTTTTTGCTATATACAAAAAAGGCTACCATCTCGGTAGCCTTTTCTGGTTGTAGTGCTCTCAGCTTGATTAAATCGTCACTACCACACGCACAGCCAATAGCATTAAAACGATGCCAGACAGGCGGTCAATCAGCACCGCTTTTGAACGAATACGATCAACGACACGTGAGTTGGACAATACCAACGTGATAAAGGTGTACCACAAACCATCGACAACAAATGGCGTCGCCACGATGATCATTTGATTACTGAGATCATTTCCTAGTGCCACAAATTGGCTAAATAGTGCGATAAAGAACAACGCAATTTTCGGGCTTAAAATCGAAATCAAAAAGCCTTCTCGCGCAGATTGACTGACCGTTGTCTCTTCACCAGACTCCAACTTTGCTGCTACGCCACCTTTTGAGCGCAATGCATTGAAGCCTAAATACGCCAAGTAAGCCGCACCCGCAAGGCTAATGGTCTTGAATAGCAATGGGCTCTGCTGAAGTACTACCGCCAAACCAATTAAAGTGATGAACGCGTAAATCCCAATACCAAATGCGTGCGCCCAAGCCGTTGCGAAACCATTAACACGACCACCCGCCAACGAGTGTTTAGCAACAATGGCTAAACTTGGGCCTGGTGACATCGCCCCTAATAAACACACGGTAAAAAGTGATAACCAAACTGTTAGTGTCATAAGAATTTCCCCTCTTTGACGCTAATCTATCAACGGAATAGGTATAAGTAGAAATCAAAGTTTTTCATACTAACCATGATTCCAACTCATAGCGTAACAATGCACTTATTAGCGAATGGAATACTCTGAAATTTGCATCACTGAACGAATCTCTTCTCGAACCCATTTATGCGCTGGATCCGTATCGTATTTCGGATGCCACATTAACCAATATTGATGAATAGGGGTTTCGAGAGGCAGCGATTTATGGGCTAAATCCCAATGCTTCGCGAGGTTAACCGCAATATGCTCTGGAACCACCATTAAATGTTCACTTGAAACCAAACGATTGATGGCAGCAGAAAAGAAAGGCACTTTGAACGTAACGTGGCGCGTATGACCTAACTCTCTTAACGCCAAATCAGTGTAGGAATCTTTATCACCACCACCAGTCACTTTGATATGAGAATATGAAATTAAATCTTCAACGCTGATATGCTCTTGCTTTGCTAACGGATGAGAGGCTTTCATCAAACAGACTGACGAATCCTCACCGATCTTCACACTCGATACTCCTTGCGGTTTTTCCGGGTACATTGAAGAGGCGATGTGAATACCACTCTCATGGAGCTTATCAAGAAAGTCCGGCTGCCATAGTCGGTAAGCCATGTCTAACTGAGGCGCGAAACCACTCAAGTGTGAAGCAATATCTGGCAGCACGTATTGGGCGACATAATCACTCGATGCTAACACTAACTCTCCTTTCCAATCCGAAGGTTCGAAAGGTTTGTCATCAAGAAGGTGGTCAAATTCCGCAAGTAACGCATCTAACTTATCTTTCAACACTAATGCTCTGGGTGTTGGAATCAGCTGGTTACCTTGACGCACTAATAGAGGATCGCCACATAGCTCACGTAACTGAGCTAACTGACGACTGACAGCCGACTGCGTAATGTGCAAACGCTCAGCCGTTCTACTTACATGGCACTCTTCGAGTAAAACATGCAAAGAGCGTAATAAATTTAGGTTGATATTATTCAGCACGCTCGACCCACTTTGAACGCCACTGAGCTGCAGCGTACTCTTCTGGCCAGTATTCGACTTGCTTGCAAATCAACCCTTTACGCACAGTGTGGAAGGTAATCGCTCTATCTGAGCGCACACCATCGCTCACTACCACATCGGTAACTACTTGCTCGCCATCCGCCAAAATACGTTCAATGGTGAAGGTCCACTCTCCTTCTGCGGGATAAGCAGAATTGAGCTCGGCAAAGTTCTTTCTGCCTCGAATCACTTCTTTGGTTAACGGCCAAATCACTTCACAGTCTGGTGTGAGGCACTCCGCCGCCGCAAAGAAATCATTACTCTCCATCGCTTTCCAGAAGTTGAGGACGATGTCTTTCTCTGTCATTTTACGAACTTGCTCCCTGTGGTATTAAAAAACTCAGTCAGCACAGTATGTGTCATGACATTACGAAGTTCTGGGTAACGTTGAATATGATCTCGAATCTCATTAAGGCGGGCAATATTGGGCACTTCAACAAACAGCATCATATCCGTTTCACCGCTAATGGCATGACACCACTTGACCCCATCGATTTTATACAACTCATTCGCGTACGCATCACAATGGTGGCTGGATGCAGATGTATCAAATTTCAGCGCCAGATACGCACAAATCGTCGATTCTTCCGATGTCGCTATGTCAGCGTGATAACCGAGGATAACTTTATCGGTTTCTAACTTTTTTATTCGAACCGTGACTGCCGAGCGTGACAAACTCACATGCTCCGCGATCTCCGTAATTGAGAGACGGGCATTTTGACGTAATAGATCTATGATTTGATGATCAAATTTGTCCATAAACTCACCAAGCTTTCCTTAATTTTTCCATTCTACTCCATTACAACTTATTGAAAACCGACAATTTGAAGGTTGTCTGCATAACAACCGTCATTTTGACGGTCGACAACATCATATTGTTGTGCAGAATTTAGCTATGCTTGTCACTCGCACCATATGGAAGTTCGAGGCAGTTATGGAACAACTCAACAAAGACATCACTCTGGTATCAGGCATTGGCCAACTCTCCACCACGTTAATGGGAACGGGGTTATTTATGATTCCGGCAATTGCAGCTGGCATTGCTGGGCACTTTTCTCTGTGGGCTTGGATTGTATTGTTCGTAGCTATCTGCCCTATTGCGCTTACTTTCGCACAACTTGGCAAGCGCTACCCCAACGCTGGAGGCACTGCCTTTTTTGTCCGTAAAGCCTTTAGTCCCAAATTGGAAAGCAGCGTAGCGTGGTTATTCGTTAGCGTGATTCCTGTTGGTGTTCCTGCCGCGGTTGCTCTGGCCGCAGGCTTTTTGCAACAACTGTTACCAGAGGCAATCAGCAACCACCTTTTCGCACAAGTTCTCACGGTCGCTCTCTTAGTTTTCATTAGTTTGCTTGGTACTAAATCATCAGGACGTCTGCAAACCGTTATTGCATTGAGTATTTTTGCTTTGGTTGGCGCGTTTTTATGGAAAGGCGATGTTGGCTATGCCGATCTTACGATGCCAGCTATCACCATGGATTCAACTTGGTCGATTGCCGCAGCTCTTGGGGTCATGTTTTGGTGCTTTGTCGGCATAGAAGCCTTTGCACACATGGGAGAGGAATTTAAGAACCCTCAACGAGACTTCCCTATTGCTATTATCGTTGGCTGCTTTGTCGCTGGTGCAACCTACTGGGCATGCTCAGTCGTGCTCCTAAAGTTTGGCGCGTATGGCAGTACCGAGTTCGACAGCGCTTCTATCCCTTGGTTAAGTGCACATCTATTTGGTGACCATGCCAAATGGCTAATTAGTCTAATAGGTTTCTCAGCATGTTTTGCTAGCATCAACCTCTACACCCAAAGCCTAGCTCGCATGGTGTGGGCACAGGCGAGAGAGTACAAACCAACAAGTGCGATTGCTCGTGTATCGGTTCGTGGCGTGCCTGCTAATGCCACGCTAGTCGTTGGCGCTATCTTGCTCGCATCTTGCCTATTGGGCTCACTCTCTGGATTGGATCTGGAATTTTTCCTTAAGCTTGCCAACGGAATTTTTGTTTTGGTTTATCTACTTGCCATGCTCGCTGCATATAAATTACTGCAAGGAGCAGGCAAACTTCTCGCAGGAGTTTCGCTACTCTTATGTACCGCAGTGTTTATCTGCTTAGGCTGGTCAATGTTGTACGCCATTACTATTTTTGCTGTCCTTTCATTGCCATGGAAACAATGGCGAAAAAAGAATCATGACCAGGTGATTGAGTGATCATCTAGGGAGTTTAGTCGTGGTTTAGTTGCAACTCGTTTCGGCCCCTAACCTTTTTAGGATCATTTTCAGTCATATGGGTTTGACCAAGATTACCCAATCCCTCAATATGTGTTTGGTTGACCAAAAATCTAACTTATCAGTGAACTATAAAGTTGGGGTCAGGTAAGGAGTGGTAAGAATGACAATAAACCAGAACGATATCATTAGAAATTCTGGCGAAAGAGGAACATACAACAAATATGACTGGAAAAAGGAAGCTAGATCCAAACGCCTTAGCGCTATAAGGTTGAGAGAATTAGCATCCCAGGCATATCAAAACTTCCTTGATGAACAATCTACCTGTGCAGAACATGAAGTGAGGATGCGTAGCAATCGAGTACTTGACTTGTTAGGAGAGCGAGATTCCCTAAACAAAGATAGCTTCTTATTGATAGGTTACGCGATTGAGCTGTTGTTGAAGTCAGCGTTTTTGTCACTTTTAATCTTTGCACCTAAGCCATTGGTAGAGAAAAATTTTGAAATGTATGGTCACAAGCTTCGTAAAATTGCTGAGACTTTGCGCTTGAACTTGACGGAATCAGAATTAATATTGCTGGAAATGTTAGGTAGCTACATTGTTAGAGAGACTCGATACCCAGTAACCTCCGACAGCGTTGAAGATTATTGCTCCAAGTCGAATGATATTTCAGGTTATATCAACGAGACTAGCAATTTCCAAACTGCATTAAACCTTTATGAAAAAATTGAAATATTTTTAGAAGGGAGTGATGGCACGACTGACAATATTAAAATTCACGGTCGATTAAGTTTTGGAAAAGACGGATATGTGATTTATAGAGTCGGTGGAAATTTACCACCAGTCGTTGTAATCCGATACTCTTCTAAGCAAAAGCAGGCTAAAGAGGACACTCCCGAGCACGTTCGCGCAATCATGAAGAGCTATTCTGATGAAGGATGGTGCATGAACTCTCGAATTTTCCTAAATTACTGGGATGACGCGTTAGTGTTCAAAGTTGTCAAAGATAGAACAATTGAAGATGTTACGCCGTAGTAGTCGGCTACGCAATGATCACGCTTTACCCTACTACGACATCAACAAAAATACATATTTTCACGTGCATACCTATTCCTGATTTCATGAATCAAAGCCTGGAAAGCACAGCTTGAAATTTAGCAAGCACTTCAATATAACCTAGTTCGCTTACTGTTGTTTTATACTGCCCAAACAAATATTTGAAGTTTCTACATACGTTTATCAAATTAGAAAGAAGGAGCCAAATGGCTCCTTCTTGAGTTTTCACGGTAATTTATGTCGCCTCTACTTTTACGCGGAAAAAGATGGCGTAAAACAGCGGAATGACGACCAAAGTAAGAATCGTGGCAAACAGTAGACCAAACATAATGGTCACCGCCATACTCTTAAAGAATGGGTCAATCAGCAGTGGGGCAACACCTAAGATAGTCGTGAATGCGCCCAGTAGAACCGGACGGGCACGGCTTAGTGCTGCATCAATGATCGCGGTATATGGTGTTTTACCTTCACGAATTTCAACATCCGCTTGGTCAACCAATACAATCGCGTTTTTCACCATCATACCAATCAAGCTTAAGAAGCCGAGAATGGCCATAAACTCGAACGGTGTTTGGAAGATGATAAGCCCCACGGTGACACCAACAACCGCTAGCGGTGCCGTTAGCCAAATCACCAGTGGCTGACGCAGTGCGTTGAACATAAAAATTACCGAAAGAATCATCGCAGCAAACCCGTATGGTGCTGAGATAACTAGCCCTTCATTGGCATCTTTCGACGCTTTATATTCCCCATACCACTTCAGCTCATACCCTGCTGGCAGCTCAATGGCTTCAATTTGACCGCGAACTTGCTTGAATGCGTCTGCCGTCAATACACCCGGCGCTGGATCCGCTTGCACCAGAATCGTCGGCATGCGGTCAATTCGACGCAAGATGGCGTCTTGGTATACCACATCAACAGAGTTCACGAGTTGACTTACTGGAATATAAGCGCCCACTATCGGACTGAAAACTTCTGTATTTTCAATCGCGCGTTGGTGGCTTCGCTCACTTTCCGGCGCGCGGACAACGATTGGGATCAAATCATCTCCCTCTCGATATACACCTACATTCCGACCCGTTAAGGTTTGCGCGATAGCTTGGTTAATCTCCATCGTAGTCAGCCCATATCGCTGGGCTTCTTCTGCAGAATAAGCAGGGCGAAGCACAGGGACTTGTTGACGCCAATCATCCTGAACCGCAATCAAGTTACTGTCCGCCAGCATGATGGCTTTCGCTTGCTCTGCCAGTTGACGCAACACCGCACTATCAGGCCCTTTGAAACCGGCTTCAATCTTCTTACCGCCTCCTCGACCAAGCATGAACTTCCACACTTTGATGGACGCATCTGGGTATTTGGCTTCTAACTCACTTTGTAACTCACCCAGTAACGGGGCGATCTTTGTGTAATCGTCGATATCGATCAGCAGTTGACCATAACTTGGGTTACGAGCTTCTGGCGCGTAAGTCAGCATAAAGCGTAAACCGCCACCACCAATAAAACTGGTGATGTTGGTAATTCCCTCTTTGGCTTTCACATCTTGCTCAATACTCGCAACCACAGCTTCAGTACGCTTGATATCCGAGCCTTGCGGCAAGTAAACGTCCACAACAAATTGCGGGCGCTGAGATTCTGGCATAAAACCCGGAGGTACAAACTTCACGCCCCAAATCGCTGTAGCCATCATTCCCAGTAACAATGCACAGCTGATGATGCGGTATTTCAATACCCATGCGAGCAGTGCTTTGTAGCTAGCCACGATGCGGCTTGGTTTCTTATCTGCATTTGCTGCTTTTACTTTGAGGAAATCATGGCACAGCATTGGCGTCACTGTGACTGCAAATACCCAACTTAATAGCATTGAGTAAAGGATCACCCAAAACAGCGAGCCAGCGTATTCCCCCATGTCCGAAGGCGATAAACCAATCGCACTGAATGCACAGATACCAACGACGGTTC
The DNA here is from genome assembly GCF_002741985.1 of Vibrio rotiferianus CAIM 577 = LMG 21460. Taxonomy (GTDB): domain Bacteria; phylum Pseudomonadota; class Gammaproteobacteria; order Enterobacterales; family Vibrionaceae; genus Vibrio; species Vibrio rotiferianus. The sequence goes on along the minus strand of NZ_APHW01000104.1, from coordinate 92,794 downwards.
CCCCTAATAAGGGCCACTTGGTTGCATCAACGACTTCAGACACTACAGTGTTGCGATCGGCGTTTGGATCTTGTTGAAAACGCACCAAGATGCCATCGGTCACGACAATGGCGTTATCCACCAGCATACCCAAAGCAATGATCAACGCCCCAAGAGAGATACGCTGCATCGCAATATCTTCTATGAGCATGATGCACAGGGTGCCAGCCACCGTTAGTAGAAGCACAAAACCGATAATCACACCCGAACGCACCCCCATAAACAGCAGAAGCACGACGAATACAATACCAACCGCAGCGACCAAGTTGTCGATAAAGTTCGCTACCGATGCGCGCACAGAATCTGATTGCATCGAAATCACATTCAGATCCATCCCCAATGGGCGCTGACTTTCCAGTTCGGCCAAACGTGCTTTTACCGCGTCTCCCATATCCACAACGTTACCGCCGGATACGTTGGAGATACCAAAGCCCACAGCTCGCTCACCGTTGAAACGCATCAGCATGGTTGCTGGCGCTTTGTATCCGCGAGTGATGTCCGCAATGTCACCTAAACGAAGCACTGTATTGTTGTTACCCAACCCGACTTGTAGGTTTTTAAAGTCGGCAACAGAATCAATATTGGAACTCGGGATCACGGGAATGCGCATCGCACTAGTTTCGATGCTACCTGCTACTGTGACTAAATTTTGTTTTTGCAGAACTTGAAACACTTTCTCAGCAGAGACACCGAACTCGGCTAAGCGCTCACTTGAAATCTCAACGAAGATGGTTTCTTGTTGCTGCGCCAATGTCGCTGTTTTCGCCACACCCGGTACAAGTACGATTTCACGGCGTAAACTATCAACATAATCTTGCAACTGCTTATCACTGAAACCTTCACCTGTAACAGCAAAGAACAATGCATATACATCCGCGAAGTCATCATTCACAATAGACGGCCCTGCTCCCGGAGGAAGCTGGCGCTGTGCATCGGTCACTTTACGACGAAGTTTATCCCATACTTGTTGTAGTTCAGCGGCGCTGCCTGCAAACTCGAGTTTAATCTCGACCGTGACCTCTGACATTCCTTGCATCGAGACGGATTTCACTTCTTTGACTTCTTGCAAAGCCTGAACAGCACCTTCGATAACATCGGTCACTTCGTCAGAGACCTCCTGCGCTGTCGCTCCTGAGTAAGGTGTCGCGATCACTGCCTGACGAATAACAAACTCAGGGTCCTCAAAACGGCCTAGTTTGAGGTAGCTGATGTAACCACCTAACAGTATTAGAGCAATAAGCACCCACACACTTGTACGCTTAGCTATGGTATAACGTGCAATGTCCATCATTGTGCTCCAGCGCGGTCATCCGTGTAAGGGCGAACTTCCATGCCCTCTCTCACACTTGATACCCCAGCAATGATCACCTTCTCACCCAACGAAAGATGTTCGGTAACAATAATGCGGTCTTTGTTGAGCGCACCAATCGCCACATAACGCTTCGTTGCTTTGTCGTCAATGCCAACGACCCAGACAAATTGCTTGCCTTGGTTGTCAGGGACAATTGACGTCAGAGGTAAGGTAATTTGTTGATTCTGAGTATTACCTGAAGTGGAAACAGGCAGCACTTTCACCGCCATTCCCGGCAATACGTGGAAACCGTTTAAGTGCTCAAAACCCAACACGACCGGATACGCCTGGGAAACAGGGTCTGCAACGGTCGCAACCGTGCGCAGCTTTAATGGAAAAGATTGCCCAGGAATGGCTGAGATTTCAGCCATTGCTTTCGTCCCCTCTTTACCGGAGAGCATCACTTTATGTGGAATATGGATGACCACTTCAAGATCATTAATATCATGAACGGTCAGGACAGGTGCATTCGCTTGGACTTGAACGTAGTTATCAACCAGCTTGCGTCCAACAATGCCATCAAAAGGAGCAAAGATTTGGGTGTATTCTAGACGACGCTTTGCATCTTCAACACGTGTACGAGCAAGATTATAACGTGTCGTGATCGTATCTAAGTCGGCCTTTGAAATTGCTTGGCTTCTCTTAAAAACAGCTTGAGCACGCTCATACTCACGAGACACATTCTCAAACTCAAGTTGAGCTGACACCAATGCATTTTTTGCATCTCGATCATCTAAAGAAGCAAGCAGTTGACCCTTGCTCACCTCATCGCCTTCCTTAACGAAAATGCTGATCAGTTTCCCACTCACTCGAAAAGCGAGGTCTGCGCTTTCTGCAGCACGAACAATACCATTAAAGCTCAGCTCCATTGCTGATTGGGTTGTAACGACTTCAATAAGTGCAGGTTTGATTAGTGGTGCGACGTCTGATGCCTCATTTTCATCAGAACAACCGGTAATGCTTAAGGAAGAGATGAGCAGTGCTGAAATAGCACTCAGTTTAAGTGTATTTTGGCCAAATGTAGTTGCGACCATATTTTCTTTACTCCGAGAGCGTGACCCATTATTGAGTAGTCACTATTGAACTTTACGCACAAGCGCAGAAGTAAACTTCGGAGTTTATTTTAAAGTCAATTTAGCCGCAGGTAAACTTGAAAGTTTACCACTTATCTATTCTTGCTAGATCTAGCACAAAACAATGACAAACAATTAGAAGCGCGGGGGTTGATGATCACGCTGTTCCATTCGAGGTTTTCACTTTCATTAATCCTTCAACTCAAACATCAACGCCAGCTGCTGCATCAAAGTGTCAATATTCTCTAGCGCAACATTGCCGTAGCCTAAAACCGCCCCATTCCAATCACGGGTTTTAAATTCGGGATGTTCGTAATAACTCAACGGACGCAGCACAATACCTTTCGCTTCAGCACGCTGTGTCCATTGATGTTCATCAATGCCATAGCGCCACTTCAACGTAATGTGGAGACCCGCCGCTTGACTGATAACACTCACTTTGTTGCCAAAATACTTTTCAATCGCCGAGCACATCCGTTCATGTTTACTTTTGTATAATCGACGCATCTTGCGAATATGACGAAGTAACCCGCCTTCCGTGATGAAATCGGCTAACGCTTCTTGCGTATGTGTAGGAGAATCACCGCTTAACGCATCTTTAACCACAAGACAATCATCGACTAAAGATTCAGGAACGACGAGATAACCGAGGCGCAAACCGTTGAACATGACTTTACTAAACGAGCCAACGTATAAAACGCGATCATCTCTGCCCATTTGAGCCGCTAATCCCTGCAAACTAGTGTATGGCCGATGCGCAAACTGGAATTCACTGTCATAGTCGTCTTCGATTATCCAATGCGCTCTCTGTACGGCCCAGTTAATGATCTTGCTTCGTTGTTCTATGTTGAGCGTCGTCCCCATAGGGTATTGGTTACTTGGCGTGATATACAAAGCATCCACCTGACTCGATGTCACCGTTTCCACATCAAAGCCTACCTTCTCTTGCACGTACAGTGGCTCAAAATGATATTGCTGGAAATGGATCAATTTACGCATTTGTGCATATCCCGGTTGTTCCATCAGCACCGTATCGCCTTGTTTTAGTACGCTCATAGTGGCAATAGCCAACGCTTGCTGCGCTCCAGATGTAATGATGATCCGCTCTGGCGAACAGTTGACTGAGCGGCTGGAAGCAAGGTAGCTAGATAAAGCGCAACGCAATCTCCAACTGCCTTGAATATCTTGATTACCGAGTAAACAGGTGCGGGATGAGTGGCGCGCAATCAGTTTCTGCCACTGTGCCATTGGAAATGCATCTAAATCAGGAACACCTGGAGCAAACGCTCGGTTTATATCGAAGCCAGCCTTAGGATCCACCCCTTCTTCAGGTGCTGCGGGTTCTGGTAAATACTGCTCTGGCAACTCCACCGCCACATAAAAGCCGGAACCTTTTTGACTGCTCAAGTACCCTTCAGCGACCAACTGTTCATACGCTGCAATCACGGTGTTCCGACTGATATCGAGTTCCTGCGCAAGCTTGCGTGTTGAGGGCAACTTACCGCCTTTTATCCACAATCCTTTCACGATTTTTTCTCGAATAGCAAAGAATAGAGCTTGCTGGCGAGTGCCATCATGCTCATTTAAGTTCAAATCACCAATAACAATTAAAGACAAAACTGGATCCATACATAAGTTAAAACTGGCTCTCTTTAAGCTACCAGTTAATCGATACATTGCAATCAGAGATAGAGAAGCAAGCGCTCATTATCGTGAGAGCTTAAGGAGAGAAAATGTTATCCAACACCAATCGAACTGAGATAAAAAAAGGCGCACACAAAGCAGTCTCTGATGTCGATAAACTGCACGCCATCATAGATGAAAGCCTGATTGCTCATATTGCCATAACAAACGAGTCTGGTCCTGTGGTCATCCCCATGCTGGCATGGCGCGTAGATGATTACGTGTATATCCATGGAGCCAACAACAGTCGATTGTTGCGCTCACTTAAACAAGGAGTGCAAACGTGTCTAACCTTTACTTTGTTTGATGGTTGGGTACTGGCTCGAAGTGCGTTTCATCATAGCGCACATTATCGCAGTGCCGTGGTCTTCGGACAGTTTGAAGTGGTGGAAGATAACCAACAGAAAGACAAACTGCTGAATCACTTTATCGAGCAAATCGCGCCGGGAAGAACGCAAAATATACGCTTGAGCAATGAAAAAGAACTCAAAGCGACCATGTTGTTACGTATTCCACTCTCTGAAGCATCAGTGAAAATCAGCCATTTTGGGGTCAATGATGATGAGCAAGACATGGATCTCCCCGTTTGGGCAGGTGTATTACCTTATCGAACGATTGTCGGCCCACTTGAGGCGTGTGATGGTTTATATGAAGGTCTTGCTACGCCTGACTATAGCAGCGCTTATCCTGAACGTTGGCAGGAATGAGCACAGTAAAGCGCGCTCCACCTAAGTGACTTTCACCAACTGATAATTTCCAATCCAATTGCCTCGCCGCACTGGTTGCGATAGCGAGGCCCAATCCAAACCCTTTTTTGTCTGCATTTCGGCTTTTATCTAGTCGGGAGAATGGCAAAAACACTTCGGAGTGCTTTTCAATCGGGATTCCGGGACCGTCGTCTTCTATATCGATCACCCAATGCTCTTTAACACGATGAATGGCTAGGTAAATATCTTTTTCTCCATATCGTGCGGCATTTTGAATTAGGTTATCAATAACTAAGTTGCCAAGGGTCTGCTGAAAACGCACTTGCTCACTGTTGCATTCGATACAGCTTTCAATCACCACTTGATTTAGACCATGATAAGCAAGCCTTTCACGAGTCCATTGAAGCAGGTTAAGTGAAGTCGTCGCGTGCCCTTCTCCCTTTTTCTGAGAGCTTAGCCGAGATAGCTTTACAATATCCTGAGTAAGCTCATTGATCGAACCAACATAACGGTCGATATCATTAAACAGTTGCTCTTGCTGTTCTGGTTTACTTAACCGCGCAATATCAGTCGCAAGTTGAATCCGACTTAGGGGAGTACGCACTTCATGAGGAATCGCTTGAGTCAAAATATGGCTCTGCTTGACTCTCCTTTCAATGTCTTCCGCCATATCATTAAAGCCTTGTGCCAAACTCCCCAAAGAGTCTGAATAGGTTTTAGGATCAACTCTGCATTGCAACTCACCTGAACCAAACTCGTTATGCGCTTTCGATAGTCTTATGATTTGGCTTTCAATCGATCTGACTGGTATGTAAATCATCACCCCCAAACTGGAGAAAACGACGATAACAAGGCTTAAAACAAAAATCAGCTCTGAGTCCTCATGCCAATCAACATCTGGCCGGAAGAAATCTCTCTTTTCTTTGAACAATAAGCTTTGAGTACTATTCGGCAGAGGAAAGACTGCACCATATAAGCTGTCTTCAATGAGGTAAACCGGAATGGACTGCAATCGGTAGATCTGCTTGCAGTCATCGCAAGGCGGAGTTTCGTCCCAATGATCAAGCAGTGCAAGTTTAAATATATAAAAGTCTTGCTGACCAGTTTGAGTGAGCTCTTTATAGAGTGAACTTTCAGTACCTTTCTGAGCGATGTACTGATTGGCGAAGTATGCACCATCGTTCAGAAATATCTCTACCTCCGTCTTACGCATATATTCGTCACCTAAGAAAACAAAAAGTGACACGGTCACCGTTAGGCCAGTGATAATTGCAATGTAAAGACGAGTGAAGGTAGAAAACATATGCTTACTTGCCTGTTAGCATATAGCCACGATTTCGGACAGTTTTGACGGTCGCAGATTGAACACCAGCTTTGACAAACTTCTTACGCAGCGAAGAGATCCTCATATCAATGGAACGATCGGTAATACAGTACTCAATACCTCGCGCAAGACGACAGCATGACTCTCGAGACACTGGCTGATCGATATTAGACATTAGCAGTTCTAAAATCTCAAATTCTGAATCAGTTAAATCAAGTACAGTACCTTGGTAGCTGGCTTTATTTCTCCGAGTGCAAAGCTCAATGCCGTACCCACGGACGGTTTGATTCGAATCGGTGCAAGGCTGTCTGGCATAGCGACGCATAACCGCTTCTATCCTTGCTAACAGCACATTTCCTCTGATTGGTTTGGTAAGGTAATCATCAGCGCCAAACTTAAATAAACTCACCTCACTCATTTCATCGTCGGTTGCCGTCAAAACGATGATCATGCCATCAAAGAACTCTCTCACCTCTCGGCAAATTGTGGCTCCATCTTTGACTGGTAACATCAGGTCAAGTAATACAAGGTCGGGGTGTAATGAACGGATACTTTCGACAGCATTTTCGCCGCTATTAATAATAGTTACCGAGTGCCCCTCTGCTTCGAGGTACATTTTTGTTAAACGCGCTATCTCGGAATCATCCTCAACCAATACGATTTTATAACGACTCATACCCATTCACTCTACTTATAAAACGGGGCCAGTATATCGTTCAGAAATGTGAGTGCAAGCTACGCTCATTTGATACATCGAAGCACTTACAATCACTTACAAAGGCAGGGGTTCGACCAAATTTAGGGTTAAACACCCAGAAGGACAGCATAATGGACTTAATTTTAAAATATTTCATGATATAAAACCACAAACACACAAACCACTGAAACCAAACGCTATAAAGAAGTACTTTGAGTAATACGACGTGCTGACAAGGCTACATTTCTAGGCTATAAGCATCTAAGTGAGTATATAGACAGAGCGCTTTATGACATTTAAATTTGTTATTAAATTTATAAATAACAATCAGAATTATGATGTCTCGTTTTAAGCTATCCTCACTTGCCCTTGCCAGTATTGCGTTGTTTTCAGCTTGTGGTAATACGGCTTCTGGTTTTACTTCCTCTTACGCTACCAAACCGACACAATCAATACCGAGTGCTGAAGCTATTTCTATCCAACATTCTACGTCGACACCTTTAGCGGCATTAGCAGAAACATCAATGATTGAACATGGCGCTTCGAGCGGCCACAAGTCATTTAATATCAAGCAGTCGCTGGTTCGTTGCATGGATAAAATCAAACGCATACGTTAGAAACCCAGAGCTTCATTCCAAGTACAGGGGAAGCTAGTTTTCAAAGCGGGCTATATATTGTTTTGGGGTTACACCGCGATGTTTTTTAAACATACGGTTAAAACTTGCGACATTGCTATAACCCAACCGTGCGGTAATATCTTCAACGCTCACTTTGGAGCTCAATAATCCAGCCGCGACATTACTCAGTACATAGCCAGACACGGTAGAAAAGTTCAGACCTAACTTATGCAGTCGACGTTGAAATTGCTGCTCAGATAAACCTAACAGTGCAGAGACTCTGTCTAATGTTGGTAATCCATAGTGGCTGCTGTAGTTCACTACTTCATAAATCACTTTAAGTTCATCCTCAGGATCTGGCATGTTCAACAGATCATCCAAATCCGAGAAACTCATCGCTAAACGGTTTTCCTCACGATGACTGACTTGACGAGATGCCAAGCGATCATCACCGTGAATCCAAACCTCTGTTTTAGGTTGGCTCCATTCCACTTCACAACCAAAGTACTCTCGATACAACTCATGGTTTTTTCTTGATCCAGAGATCATCACTCGAAGTGGGCGATATTCCTTTCCTAAGAATTCGCGCAATATCTTTATCATGAACACCGCACTACGAATGCTGTCATGCACTTTGATCGTCGTATCAATGAAAGGGTTGTGATAAGTCCACTTAATGATATTTCCGGACTGCGCGCCAGCAAAAAAAGCACCAGACTGCAGATTACTCACGCCATAGTTCACACGTCGAATTGTGCTTGCTAGATCATTGCCTGAAAACAACCATCGTCCAACAGGACCAAGCTTCTGTAGATCAATCCCTTTGCTCACATTCAAAATGACGTCCTGGTCCCCACTCAGCAATTCGATACGTCGATACCATTCAGAAACGGCGGTGAGAGGTATCAGCGTCATCGGGTTATGAAATACTGAAGCGGGAATACCCAGGTCATCAGATGTCAAATTGTACTTAGATAACGCGAGGTTATGCATATTTAATATGCCCATCGCGCGAATGAATCGAACCGTTTTCATAACCAATCACATCAAATTTACTCTCTGAGTGATTGAATTTGTCACAAAAGCTCATCCATTTCAATTCCAGATCACAATACGCCAACAGCTTGATAGAGGAGTGTTTAATGAGTTTACTTAGTGTCCCATTTGTCGGAACAGGCGCAGATACAGCGTTGCACGTTGTCGCTGCTGTCGTTTTAATCGCGAGTGTTGCTGGCGCGTGTTACGGCTTTTGGAAAATCCATGAGTTGCCAATTAATAAGGCACACAGCAAAGACCATCACCAGATAGGGCTCATCACCGCCCTCACCTGGATAGGATTTGTCTGGCACTGGGTATGGGTGCTAGCCGTGATCTTTGCATTCGTTGATATGGAAAAAGCCATCATCAATCTGCGTGATACATGGAGAAGTAAACCGCAAACAGAAACACAGCCACAAGAGGAGGCATAATGTTAGAAGGTTTAGCGGTATGGGCACTCTTCATCTATCTGCTCCGTTTAGTCGGCATGCCTTGGAACAAAGCAACCAAATCCTTTGCTTACCTTGGTGGCTTGGGCTGGCTAATGTTCGTATGGGTGGCTTGATTAACTTTACGCCTATGGACATATCAGGTGGTTCTGTAGTGCAATCGCCGCACATTCAGCTTCGTCCTGATTCAACTAATGTAAAAGGCAAAGTCGACCATATTTACATCAAGCCGAATCAACAAATTGAAAAAGGTCAGCTCATTTATGAACTCGACCCAACGCAATATGAGATCGCATTGAATCAAGCAAATGTGTCGGCAGATTCTGCTCGAGTGGCACTAGCAACCGCGCAAGGTGATATCGAGATTGAAGAAGCGAATCACCAAGCATTAGTGCAAGATCTAGAAACTTCAAAGAGCCAATTGGAAGCTGCAAAAGTTGACCACAAATTGCAGAAAAAGATGCTAGATCGTTATATTGAGCAAAACCGAGTGGTCAAGAACACCATTACAGAAAGCGACATCGACAAGCAATCGAGCGCGGTTGATATGGCTCGACATAACGTGTTGACCCTTGAGTCTCAAATCAAGAAGAAACAAGTCGATATCTCTCGCGCAAAACTGGCAATCCATAAAGCAGAGCTCGCGGTTGAAACCAAACAGGCAGAGCTGCGCCAAGCAGAAGAGCAAATTGCAAAAGCGCAATGGGATTTGGACAGTACGAAAGTTCATGCTCCAGCAGATGGCTTTGTGACTAACTTTATCTTGCGTGAAGGTCAACGTGTTTCGATGATGCCGCGTATCAACATGTACACTAACGAGAAGTACGTTCTGATGCGCGTGAACCATCAAGCAATTAGAAACGTTAAACCAGGTCAACCAGCGGAGTTCGCCTCTTCAGTTTACCCAGGCAAAGTCTTCTCTGCTACGGTAGAAGGTATTGTTGAAGCAACAGGTGAGTCACAAGGTAATCTGCTGGGCTTGGATGATTCAGTACGTGTCACCACTGGTAAGAACTTACAGAACAAGCACCACTTTGTTCGCCTGAAAATTGATGAACCAGAAGGCTACGATATCCCAGTAGGCTCTGTAGGCTTAGCATGGGTGAGTGGTGAAAAACCAATTGGCTTCTTAGCCTTCTTGGATGCGATTCGTGGCATCATCATCCGAATGAAGTCTCAGCTGTACTTCTTCTACTCTATCTAAACTAGGGCCTGTTGACCTTTTGAGCTGATTTTTGCAGCAGTTTGTGGGTTCTTCCTTCTTTATAAACTAAGAAAGAGGCAGAGGCTTTGAAATGTAGTTGCCCTACCTGATAAGCCGATAACGCAGTAGAAAGGAGCCACAAACACTGCCCGAAGGGTTCGGCTAAAAGCGCTTTACTCTTTGTTGAGAGGATTTTGCTTAGAATAACTAGGCTACAAACCTCTCGCCGCGATTAAAACGCTTTTATCTCGAACAAAATTTAACCGCAAAAGGTCAACAGACCCTAATAAACCGCCAGTTCTGCTGGCGGTTTTCTTTTCATTTGTATCCAAGCACGTACTTTTCCCGTATAACAAATAGTTAGTAAATAGCGGAGAAGATTCATGTCGGCAAAGGAAAGAAGCCTACCAACCCATCGTATCTCAAGATTCAGCAAGTTCGCATCACTCGCTACACGTGTTGCAGGAAACGTCATTGCAGAAGGCACCAAGCAAATCGCCAAAGGCAACAAACCCAAAGCGAAAGACCTGTTGCTGACGCCGCAGAATATCGCGCGCTTAACCGACCAACTCGCTCACCTACGAGGTGCTGCGATGAAGCTTGGTCAAATGCTCTCGATGGATGCTGGCGATGTTTTGGAACCAGAGCTCGCCGATATTCTTTCTCGACTTCGTTCTAATGCTGACCCAATGCCAGCCAAACAGTTAAATGGAGTAATGGAAAGTTCATTAGGGACGAATTGGAAAGCCGAGTTCCTGTCCTTTAACTTCAAACCAATTGCCAGTGCCTCAATCGGACAAGTGCACCAAGCCTACAGCGACGGGGGTGATAACCTAGCGGTCAAAGTACAATACCCAGGCATTCGAAAAAGCATCGATAGTGACGTCGACAACGTAGGAACGCTGCTTAAAGTGGTTGGGTTGATTCCGGAATCCGTCGATTACAAAGGGTTGTTGGAGGAAGCGAAGAAACAACTCCATGACGAAGCTGATTACGCGCGCGAATCGCAATTTGCTATTCGCTATCATGACGCTTTGAAAGATCACCCTCATTTTGTGGTGCCGAAGATTCACACCGAAAGCTGCTCAGACTCCGTTCTCGCGATGGAATTCATTGATGGCAGTCCGATTGAGCAAATCGAACATTATGATCAGAGTACGCGAGATTTTGTCATGCACAGCCTACTCGAATTACTGTTTCGAGAGCTGTTTGAATTTAAGATGGTACAAACCGACCCAAACTTCGCCAACTACTTATATATCGAAAACACTCGTCAAATCGGCTTACTAGACTTTGGCGCAACTCGAGAATACAGCGAACGGTTCAGTACCGGCTATCGCCAAGCCTTTGCATCTGTCGTTAATAATGACGAACAAGGTTTGAATGATGCACTCGAGCAAATAGGCTTCTTCAGCCAAACCATCATGCCAGCGCAGCGCCAAGCGATTCTCGATTTGGTGAAAATGGCGTGTGAACCTATGTTGGTTGATGAGCCATATGACTTCAAAGCCAGTGGCTTAGCGCAGAAACTCCGCGAGGCTGGTACCATTTTAAGCTTGGAGCAAGACTACTGGCATACACCACCAGCCGACGCCCTTTTCCTACACCGAAAAATTGGTGGGACGTACTTGCTTGCGGCTCGTATTGGCGCAAAAGTGAACATTCGCCAATTGGTCGCCCCTTACCTACGGATTGTTGACGAATAGCCTATTGTTTTTCTGCTATTTTCGAGTACCTTGATCAGCTGCCTATAAGAATAATCTGACTGTCGGGGTGCTCGGTGAGTAAGTTTCAAGACCTCTCCACTCTAATCGAACAAATTGTCCAAGCAGACGAAGCGGATCAAGTCACCGCTTTGAATGATTCTATCGAATGTGGTCTCGAGCCCGGCGCCGTTGCGCTGATCCTTGAAGCCTTCCCTATCGATGAACGTGTACGCTTGTGGCGCGCATTACCTCTTGAATTGCATATTGATGTGCTCACTGAAATGCGTGCGGACGTACGTCTTTCTATCATCGAAGCACTTTCGGAAATCGAACTCAAACTCACTCTCGCTAAACTTGATAACTTATCCCTGATAGAGTGGGCCGACTCTCTACCAGAAGAGTTCATCAATGAAGCACTAGAGTTAATTGAGAAAGATGAGCTTGAGCTTTATGACCAAGCAAATGAATATGAAGACGAACAACTCGGACGTTGGGCTGAGCGTAAGATCATCACCCTCCCTTTTAATATTACGATTGGTAAAGCTCGACGCTTAATGGAGCGTTACAGCTACGATACACCGCAACAAGTATATCTCATCAACCGCAAGAAACAGTTCCGTGGCGCGGTGAACTATTATGAGATCTTACGTAGCGACCCTGATATACGCCTTAGCACCTTAGCCATTGAAACCGTCAATGTGCTCGACAGTAAGATGGAGCTTCCTGAGGCGGTAGAAGCACTTGAGCACAGTGCGCTTCCAGCGCTTCCTGTTACCGATTCTGACCAAACCTTAATCGGTGAAGTGGATTGGCAGTTTGCCTTGAGCACGCAGCGTGAAATTTACGAAGCACGTTTAATGGCAGGTACCGGTATGGATGAAGGCGATGACTTGTTCGCCCCCGTTCTAAAAAGTTCACAAAAACGCGGCGTCTGGTTAGGGATCAACCTGCTCACCGCCATTTTAGCATCCGTGACAATTGGGCTATTTGAACATGTGATTTCGCAGGTGGTTGCCCTTGCGGTTCTAATGCCGATTGTTGCCTCAATGGGTGGTATTGCTGGTAGCCAAACCTTGACCTTGATGGTTCGTGCGATGGCGTTAAACCAAATCACACCTGGTAACCGCTTTGCCCTATTAAAAAATGAGTTGGGCATCGGCTCACTCAACGGTTTGCTTTGGGCACTGATCATCGGTGGTTTAGCAGGGCTTTGGTTCCAGTCTCCTGTATTGGGTGGCACCATTGCACTAGCGATCATAGTGAACATTATTACAGCAGCACTATTTGGTGTTTTAATCCCTATTGTTTTGGATAAGCTCAAACTAGATCCCGCACTAGCAGGCTCAGTTATTCTGACCACAGTAACGGATGTCGTTGGCTTCTTTGCCTTCTTAGGCACGGCAAGTCTAGTGATGCTTTAAGTGATTAATTAGTTATTATAATAAAACAATCAGTAGCATATTAAACACGCATTGCAATACGCAAATGCAATTTGCAAAGAATAACTCACATTAGGCAACTAAACTCACAGAAACTGGGGTTTTTAGGTCATCAAAAAGTTGGCACGTATGCTGCATTATCTATAGTGACCCTTCTTAAGCCGAGGGTCACCTAGCCAACTGACGTTGTTAGTGAACTCGATTTTTGTTCACAAGTATATAAGCCAATCGCAGCTTTTGCGGTTGGCTCTTTTTTTATCTAGCCCTTTCCAAATTTCCCTATTTACTTTCCCCACCCTCTTAAATCAATTTGTTTGATTTTTTACAATCGATTACACACATAAAAACCCAAAGTTAACCACAACAAAAGAAGCTCTCACAAAAACAAATCAACAAAAGCCACAAAAAACAAAGAAAACAATCGTATTTATGTTCAAATAACGAACAACACTTCCCAGCAAGCATAGGAAAACGTTTGCCAAACATCATTCAAATCAATCACTGTGCCATTTTATAAACAAATCATAGAAATATGATGAAATATAACAGTAAGACCAATGACACCGATTTCATTACACATAACAGGCCAAAAAGCCCATCAACAGCCAAACTTTTTTGACTTTTAAAAAATCAATAACTATATGTTTTTAAAGAAATATAAGAACACAAATCTCACAGTAAACGTTTAAGTGACAAAAAACTCATTGACTATGAGATTTACATCACGATAATACGCGCCGTTTGCCCAGAAATTGGGTTCTATAATTCATTTTAATTTTCTTTGCGGAGGTAAAAATGGCTGCAGACAATAACTACAGTCTTGGACCAGTCCCTAACACTGCCAGAAAGGGTGTTGCATCATTAACCATGGTTATGTTGGGACTCACTTTCTTCTCCGCAAGTATGTGGACGGGCGGTTCGCTCGGTACTGGACTTTCTTTTGATGATTTCTTCCTCGCTGTTCTCATTGGTAACCTAATCCTCGGCATCTACACTTCTTTCCTCGGTTACATCGGCGCTTCTACTGGTCTCTCTACTCACCTCCTCGCTCGTTTCTCTTTTGGCTCTAAAGGCTCTTGGCTTCCTTCCGCTCTTCTTGGCGGCACACAAGTTGGTTGGTTTGGTGTTGGCGTGGCGATGTTTGCTATTCCAGTAAACAAAGCAACAGGCATCGATACAAACACTCTCATCATCATTTCTGGTCTATTAATGACTGCAACGGTTTACTTCGGTATCTCTGCGCTTATGGTGCTATCTGCGATTGCAGTTCCAGCGATTGCGTTACTCGGCGGATACTCGGTAGTAGAAGCGGTAAACAGCGTGGGTGGTGTGGCTGAGCTACAAAAAGTACAACCAGCACAACCAATCGATTTTTCTGTAGCGCTTGCAATGGTCGTTGGCTCATTCGTCAGCGCGGGTACCCTGACTGCGGACTTCGTACGATTCGGCAAAAAGCCAAAAGGTGCAGTGATGGTCACTATGGTGGCGTTCTTTATCGGTAACTCACTGATGTTCATTTTCGGCGCAGCAGGCGCTGCGGTAACTGGCCAATCAGACATTTCAGAAGTGATGATCGCTCAAGGTCTTCTAATCCCAGCTATCATCGTGCTTGGTTTAAACATTTGGACAACCAACGACAATGCGCTTTACGCATCGGGCCTAGGTTTCTCAAACATCACTGGTTTGCCAAGCAAATACATCTCTATGGCGAACGGTTTAGTCGGTACTTTGTGTGCACTATGGTTGTACAATAACTTTGTAGGCTGGTTAACGTTCCTATCGCTTGCAATTCCACCAATTGGCGGCGTAATCATTGCGGACTTCTTCATGAACCGTAAGCGTTACACAAATTTCGCAGCAGCAGAGTTCCAAACGGTTAACTGGGCAGGCATTATCGCAGTGGCGATTGGTGTTGCAGCTGGTCACTTCCTTCCGGGAGTGGTACCTGTAAACGCAGTACTGGGCGGCACAATCAGCTACCTTATTCTAAATCCTATTCTTAATAAAAAGACACTGGCACAGCAGCCAGCGTAAGGAACCATCATGACAACACTATTGATCAAGAACGCAACGCTTAAGGGACAGGAAGGTCTCCAGCAAATTTTGATTGAGGATGGTCAATTCAAGCGTATTGAAGACAATAATGTAGAACTAAATTACACAGGTGATGTTCTTGATGCGGAGGGCGGCATGGCTGTCGCACCTTTCTGTGAGCCGCATATTCACCTAGACACTACCCAAACCGCCGGTGAGCCGAGCTGGAACATCTCCGGTACGCTTTTCGAAGGTATCGAGCGTTGGGCTGAGCGCAAAGAGACGCTGTCGATTGAAGACGTGAAATCACGCGCTAAGCAAACTCTGAAATGGCAAATTGCAAACGGCGTACAACACGTTCGTACTCACGTTGATGTTTCTGACCCTACTCTAATTGCTCTAAAAGCAATGGTAGAAGTTCGTGAAGAAATGAAAGAGTGGGTAGACATTCAAATCGTTGCGTTTCCGCAAGAAGGCATTCTGTCTTACCCGAATGGTAAAGAGCTGCTAGAAGAGGCGGTTCAGCTGGGTGCTGACGTTATTGGTGCGATTCCTCACTTTGAATTCACTCGTGAGTACGGCATTGAGTCTCTGCACTACGTTTTCGAGCTGGCACAAAAATACGACCGTTTGATCGACGTGCACTGTGATGAGATCGATGACGAGCAATCTCGCTTTGTTGAAACGCTTGCAGCACTAGCGCATAAGTTCAACATGGGCCACAAGGTAACCGCAAGCCATACAACGGCGATGGGCTCTTACAACGGTGCGTACGCATCTCGCCTATTCCGTTTGCTGCGCATGTCTGGTATCAACTTCGTTGCAAACCCATTGGTCAACATCCACCTTCAAGGCCGTTTTGATGATTACCCGAAACGCCGTGGTGTGACTCGTGTGAAAGAGATGCTGAATGCCAACATCAACGTATGTTTTGGTCACGATGACGTCTTCGATCCTTGGTACCCACTGGGCACAGCGAACATGCTGCAAGTGCTGCACATGGGTCTGCACGTATGTCAGGTAATGGGTTACGACCAAATCAACAACTCACTTGATCTGATCAGCACCAATTCAGCACGCACGCTGAACATTCAAGACAAACACGGCATTGAAGCAGGTAAACCAGGTAGCTTACTTATTCTTCCTGCGGAAAATGGGTTTGATGCAGTTCGTCGTCAGGTACCAGTTCGTTACTCAGTTCGTCACGGTAAAGTGATTGCAGAAACACAACCAGCAACAACACATATTCACCTTAGTGAACAAGAGCAAGTGACTTTCAAACGCTAGAGTCTTTGCTTAAAATACAAAAAAGGGTCTGACTTAAATCAGACCCTTTTTTTATTTCTTCCCGCGTTGCGTTAGCTGTCTACGGCAACTAATGACATTCCTTAGCAACGAAGGCGAATTGCCTATATAAACAACCTCGCCATCTTCATCAATAATTGCTGGCACAACCTTTAAGCCTTTCATATCCGCGCCGCATTCCACCAACTTACGCTCTAGTTCATAAAGATCCTGCACACTCAGGCCCCAATTTTATAATATTTTGTTCGGCCGCATCCTATCTCCGCATGCATAAACAAAGCTTGATACAGATCATAAAAAATAAAGGTATGTCTTTTCAAAAATAGGACAACACAAACCTAGTTAAAACTTGCCGTCATGACTGTTTTAAATGAGTTTAACTCCTTTACCATTGGCTCGAAGAAAAGGCAGCTCAGTTTAAGGCAGAAGAGTCTCAACTAAGCAAGTGTGACTCGGCATCACGTACTGATAACCAGTGGTTATCAGCGAGATAAGTAGACGGACAATGAAACAGTGTTCAATAATAGTTTCGAACCAAACATCTCGGAGCAAACACATGAACATTTTTAACAAAACTACTTTGGTTGCGGCGCTATCTCTTCCCCTACTTGCAGGATGCGTGACTCCGGGAGAAGACGATCCAAACGCATTAACAAAACAGGGTGCAGCCGGTGGTGCACTTCTAGGCCTTACTATGGGTGCCCTGACGGGCGATGCTGATTTAGCACTAAAAGGAGCTATTGCTGGCGGTGTAACTGGAGGAGTAGCAGGCGCAAGTGCTGATATTCAGAACAACCGTGAGAACATCCGTCACGACAGCCGTAACGACGCGATTGGTGGCATCAATAGCGGTCAGAACACAGCGGCAACCAATGGACCTCAACAATGGCAAGAGATCGACAACTTTGTTGGTGAATGGAGCGTAAATATCCAAAACCACAACCGCGATTTTAAAGGCTTAGAAGGGTTGCAAGCACACGGCTCTCTGGCAAAAACAACAGAAGCGAATGTTAAAGTGACCAACTCACAAGGCGTTGATCTTAATGCAGCATTCACCTTCGACCCACAAGCGGGCTACCAGTTAACACTAACGAACCAAGCAAAAAACGTCTCGGTCGCTTTTGCTGGTGAGCAACAGTCGCAAAACAATCGCTACAACTTCTACCCGATGAACATTAATGACATTATTTACCAAGGTATCCCTACCGGTGATGTGCGCGTAGAACTCGGTTTTGCGGGACCAAACGTCTGGACCATCGACAGCTACGCCTACATCGATGGAGCAGAGCAAAGAGTACAGACATTCCGTTTCACCCGCACTCAATAAAATAACGAGACTTTCTTGTAACGTCTCAATAACAACGTCTCATTTGGCAATTTAATAAAGGCTTAGGCATACTCTGTCTAAGCCTTTATTTTTTAGAAGAAATCCATGCCTCAACTCAATCCAGCAGAGCTCAGCCAATTTGAGCCTCAGTTCCTACAGTTTATGCAGCAAGAGATGCAAACCGATGCTGCTCATGATCTAAGCCACGTCCAACGCGTGGTGAAAACTGCCCACCAGCTTGCCCAAAAGGAAGGTGCTGACTTAGCCGTTGTCCTACCCGCTGCCTATCTGCACGATTGCTTCACTTATCCGAAAGACCACCCAAATCGCAAGCAAAGCTCCACGATCGCGGCAACCAAAGCTGTTTCGTTCCTCGAAAGCATCGACTACCCCGCTCAGTATCATGACGCCATTGCTCATGCGATCGAATCTCACAGCTTTAGTGCTAACATTACGCCGAATACTTTGGAAGCTCAGATCGTCCAAGATGCCGATCGTTTAGATGCGCTTGGCGCAATTGGTGTGACACGTTGTATTCAAGTCAGTACTTTATTTGATGCCGCCTTATATAACGAACAGGACATGTTTGCAGAACATAGAGAACTAGAAGATAAACGATTCACCATCGATCACTTCCAAACCAAACTGTTTAAAATTGTAGAAACCATGAACACCAAAACGGCGTATGAAGAAGCTTTGAAGCGTAAAGCGTTTATGCAATCTTACCTAGAGCAGTTACGCCAAGAAGTAGAAGGTTAATATGTCGGAAAGTCACGACCTAATTAAAGAGCTCAAACGCCAACTCAAACTGTCCGGTTTACACTATGTCGACATCGCGCAGCATCTGGAGTTGAGTGAAGGCTCTGTTAAACGTTTATTGGCAGAAGGCAGTCAAATTAGTCTCGACCGATTGGAGCGTATCTGTCAGCTGATAGGTTTAGAGATGGCAGAGTTGTTTAAGCTGGCAGCAGCACACAATAAGGGGCTGGAATCACTGACATTAGAGCAAGAAAAGCAACTCGTCGACGATAAAGGCTTATTGCTTGTTGCTGTGTGTGTAGTCAATGGCTATCGTTTCGATCAAATTGTCGAGCAATACACCTTTGATGAATTGGAGTTGATACAAAAGCTCGCGCAACTCGACCGTCTCGATATCATTGACCTGCTGCCAGGCAATAAGATTCGTCTACGCATTTCCCCAACTTTCCGTTGGCATACTGGCGGCCCTATCCAGCGCTTCTTTCAGCAACAAGTGCAAGACGCCTTCTTCCAAAGTTACTTCTCTGCTGAAGATGAAAAACTGGTGATGGCTACAGGCTTAATGAGCTTGCCAACCAATAAGAAGATGCAGGCTAAGCTACAAAAGGTCATTGATGAGTTTTACCAGGTTTGCCAAAGCGACGAGTCACTAGACATGAACGAGAAGCACGGTACCTCTCTGGTGATTGCGATGCGTCGTTGGACATTCCCATTATTTAGCTCTTGGGAACGCAAATAGAGGATATTCGATGCTCGATAAACTCAAAACATTTTCCATCAAGCTAAGTCCTATCCAACCTCTGTTCTTGTTAATTGCCCTTGGTGGGTTTGCGGTATTTCTCACCACACTCTTCAAGCTCTCCGACATGGTCAAAGAGTCTTATCTTATTCCGAGTGGTGTGGCTGCGCTATGGGCACTCTCGGCGTGGGTGATAATCTCTACTTTTCAGCATGTTCCGGAGATCACTCCAAGCTCGGCATTTTCAAACGGACAAAAGCTCGCATTGTCCGCCTGTTCTTTTATCTCATCACTTTGGGTTTTATTGGGCTATCTGGATTTATTCTGTTTGTCACATTGAGAATGTTCAGTATCTGGTACCGATATTAATTGCATCTTCGTAACATATAAAAGCACCAGACCTTGCAGGTTCACCATTTTGTGAAACTAAAAGTAGCATCAAGTGTTACTTTTGGTTTCTCATAACGTAACTCTTACCGCCACGCTGGCTTCCTTTAGCTCAACCTTTAAAGTGCTCTCATCTCAACGCGACTTTGCACTTATGGAGCCAGCATGTTTCTCACTAAACGATTCTTCCCCTATTTCGTTACTCAGTGTTTAGGCGCACTGAATGACAACATCTATAAAAACGTTCTTTTACTGATGGTGACATATAGCCAAATTGACTCACTGCCGATGTCAGTCGACCTTTTTGTTAATCTTGCTGCAGGCTTGTTTATCCTTCCCTTCTTTCTATTCTCTGCCCACGCAGGTGCGATTGCTGACAACATGGACAAAGCCAAGCTGATCCGTCGCTTAAAACTTATCGAATTAGTGATCATGAGCTGTGCAGCAACTGCCATCATGACACAAAGCTCCATTCTAATGCTGGTTCTACTGTTCATGACAGGAACTCAGTCGGCTTACTTTGGCCCGGTTAAATATGCATTGCTTCCTCAAGCACTGAAATCTGAGGAGTTAGTCAAGGGCAACGCTTGGGTTGAAATGGGCACATTCCTTTCTATCCTTATTGGAACATTGAGCGCAGGTCTTCTGCTCGCAGTTCCAAACGGCATGATTATCGCCTCTTGCATTGTCATTTCACTTTCTCTTATGGGCTTTTTAAGCAGCGCTAACATCCCTTCTCTGCCGAGTAAGAAAAGCGATAAGGTTAAGTTTGAACCAATTTCAGGCTTAAAGAGAACGCTCAAGCTAGCACAAAAGCAACGTGGTATTTGGATGTCAATTTTAGCCATCAGCTGGTTCTGGTTTATGGGCGCGACATACCTAACTCAGTTTCCTAATTTTGCTCGCGAGCACCTATTCGCAGACAGCACTGTGGTGTCTCTGCTGTTGGCTCTGTTTTCTGTTGGTGTGGCAACGGGTTCATGGTTGTGTGAGAAGTTATCATTTAACCAAGTTGAGCTAGGCATTCTTCCATTTGGTATCTTGGGTTTAACGATTTTCAGTGCTGATCTACTCTGGGCAGTGCCCGCTATCGAGTCTTTCCCTACTCATTACTACGATGTACAAAGCTTTGTAGCTCAGTCTTCTCATATTCGAGTAATGATCGACTTGTTCTTAGTTGGCGTAAGCGGTGGTGTGTTTATTGTACCTCTTTACGCTTTCATCCAATCACGCTCAGATGAAGGTGAGAGTGCTCAATCAATTGCAGCCAACAACATCATGAACGCACTGTTTATGGTCGCTTCTGCTGCTGTTTCCATACTGGTTTTGAGTGTTTTAGATTTCTCTATTGTTGAACTGTTTGCCATTTTAGCGATAGGTAACTTCATGGTGGCAATCTACGTTTACCGCCAAGTTCCTGAGTTTACCCAACGCTTTGTTAGTTACTTGCTAAGCCACTGTTTGTACAGAGTTTCCGTGACAGGTCGTCAGCATATCCCGGAGCAAGGCGCTGCTTTGATGGTGGCGAACCATGTAAGCTATGTAGACGCTCTGATTTTAATGGGCACATCAACCCGCCCTGTTCGATTCGTTATGGACAAATCAATTAGTGAGCTGCCTGTTCTTAAGTATGTTTTCCGCCATGCGGGCGTGATCCCAATCTGCTCTCCACGCAAATGCGCAGAGACTTATAAAAAAGCTTTCGAACAGATTGAGCAAGCGCTTAATAACGATGAAGTAGTTTGTATCTTCCCTGAAGGTCGTTTGACCTCAAATGGCGAACTAGGCGAGTTCAGACCCGGGGTCGAAAAGATTTTGAAGCGTACACCGGTTCCTGTAATCCCGATGGCACTAAAAGGCTTATGGGGTTCTTTCTTCAGCCATAAAGACGGACATGCGTTAACGAAGCGCCCTACTCGTTTTTGGTCTCGCATCGAAGTCAATATCGGTGAGTTATTACAACCAATGAAACTGGATCGCCATTTGTTACAAAAAGAAGTGCAAGATTTGCTAATTCGCTGACAGTAGTTGAGTACAGAGTTTAGTAGAATGAAATCAACGTCATAAATCTGGGAGGTATTATGAAAATCATCATCTTACATGGTCTTTATATGCATGGGCTGGTCATGCAGCCTCTTAGCCAAAAACTGCGAAAGCTGGGTTATGAAACCCAAGTACTGAGTTACAACACGGTCTCTATTAACGAAGAAACACTGTTTGATTCGATAGATAAAGGCCTGAACCTTAATACGACCAATGTGCTGGTTGGTCATAGTCTAGGTGGTTTGATGATTAAACGTTATCTTGCGAGTAGAGAACCAGCTTCTAGCCTTATCTCTCACGTCATAGCGATTGGTTCACCGCTTAAAGGGGCATCCATCGTTTCTCGTATTCAAGACCTCGGCTTAGGCGCAATACTTGGCAATTCACCGTACCATGGTTTGAACCAACACGACGATGTCTGGAGCTTTCCACAGAAGCTCGGCAGCATCGCGGGCACGATGGCAATTGGCGCACGCCCTATTCTGATGCACAGAGACAACACCATGTCTGACGGCACCGTTACCGTCGATGAGACTCGCTTAGAAGGCATGCAAGACCATATTGAGACTAAACAAACTCATACAAGTCTTATCTACAACACCTATGTTCCAGCGCAGATCGATCACTTTATTAAAACTGATCGCTTCAACCGATAGCGCACTTTTCAATCAAGTAGTTGCAATCTGCTTTTCAAGCTAGATAGTTCACAGTACTATCTCTACTCCGACCACTCGTTTGAATGTCGGAGTTTTTTACTTCTGACCATATAGGTTGGATTCAATGTTCTCAGGGCGGGGCGAAATTCCCCACCGGCGGTATACTCTTTTGAGTGAGCCCGCGAGCGCTCGATTCGTCGAGGTCAGCAGATCTGGTGAGATGCCAGAGCCGACGGTTATAGTCCGGATGAAAGAGAATAAGAATACATCAGCGTGTGTCCTCAACATTTTTTGTTGATGAACTCTGATGCGCTTCTTTTTAGATCGCGTTTTCTACTGCGCGAGTTTATGCCATTCTCAGGCAGATAACTCATTGTGCAATTAAATGCAGCGATCTCTCATACCGCCCTGATTCTGGTGATATTTAGGAGTTAACCATGAATCAGTCATCACTACTTGCCGAATTTGGCGACCCAATTTCTCGCGTTGAAAACGCACTTATCGCGCTAAAAGAAGGTCGCGGCGTACTTCTTCTTGACGATGAAGATCGTGAAAATGAAGGCGACATTATTTATTCCGTTGAGCACTTAACTAACGAACAAATGGCGCTAATGATCCGTGAATGTAGCGGCATTGTTTGTCTTTGCCTAACCGATGCTCAAGCAGATAAACTTGAACTACCACCAATGGTTGTGAACAACAACAGTGCAAACCAAACCGCTTTCACGGTTTCTATTGAAGCGAAGCAGGGTGTGACAACTGGCGTTTCTGCTGCTGATCGCGTAACAACCATCAAAACAGCTGCAAACCCAAATGCAAAACCAGACGACTTGGCTCGTCCTGGTCACGTATTTCCGCTGCGTGCTCGTCCAGGTGGTGTAATGACTCGCCGTGGTCACACGGAAGGTACTATCGATCTGATGCAAATGGCAGGTTTGCAGCCTGCTGGGGTGCTGTGTGAGGTAACAAACCCAGATGGCACCATGGCAAAAGCACCAGAGATCGTCGCATTTGGTCGCCTACACAATATGCCGGTACTAACCATCGAAGATATGGTCGCTTACCGCAATCAGTTTGATTTGAAGCTGGCGTAATCAACACGTACTTACTCTAGTAAAAGCCGCTGAATTCAGCGGCTTTTTTGATCGATTTGATTCCTTAACTAGTAGTTATACTTAGGAAAAACAAAAGGAATCAACATTATGAAAGGAATCACTCGCAGCACACTTCTCATCGCTACGCTCTTCGCTGGCTCTTTCGCTTTTGCATCGAGTTGTCCTGACATCTTGCAAGGCAAGCAAAGACTACTTAACTCTACGGAAGAGATAGAGCTGTGCGATGCCTTCAAAGGTAAAACTCTGCTGGTAGTGAACACCGCAAGTCAATGCGGCTTTACCCCTCAATTCGAGCAATTGGAAAAACTACATCAAACATACAAAGATCAGAACTTTGCTGTTGTTGGCTTTCCAAGTAACGACTTTCGCCAAGATCGTGGCAGTGAAGAAAAAACCGCCAAAATTTGCTATTTAGACTACGGTGTCACCTTCCCAATGATGGCTCGAAGCTCTGTGCTTGGCCAGGACGCAAATCCTGTCTTTGCAGAGATAAGTGCGCAAGCGGGTATTACTCCCAAATGGAACTTTTACAAGTTCTTAATCAACAAAGAAGGTAAAGTCATTGCCACCTTCCCGAGTTCAACTTCTCCAACAAGTACTACGCTTACTAATATAATTGAACAGCAACTATAAGGAAGGCGGCCATGACAACAACGCGTACTACAATGCTGCAATTAGGATATTTGGGACTGTTGCCATTTTTGTTTAGCTTGGTTCTTATCTCTACAGAGAGAACTCTATTCAACTTATCTGGTCAGCAGTTTTTTATTGCTTATAGCGCGGTGATTTTGAGCTTCCTGTCAGGCGTGCTCTGGGGAAATGCCATTGACCATTTCTATCATCGTTTAAGTCGCAATGCCTTGGTGCTGAGTAACTTATTCGTATTGCTCGCGTGGGGCGCATTATTGCAAGGCAACAAACACTATGTCATAGCGACTTTATTATTGGCCGCTGGTTACATCGCCGTGTGGTATGCAGAAAAATTGATACGAAGAGTAGAAAAAGAGGCAGAGCCGAAAGGCTACCAGATGATGAGAGGCAAACTCACTACTGGCGTTGTACTCATGCACGGGCTGGTTTTGATCGCATGAGCTGGTCTGTCCACCTACCAGATCACAAAATTCAACTCGTTATATAAAACAATGTTCATTTCGTGAAGTGATAGCTGTTTTGAACACCGTTTTGTTTTAATTATGAATGGATGGGCATATAAGTACTCAAAAGCATTCACAAAGGGAATGAATATGTTTTTCCGTAAGTTTCTATTTGGTGCAGCTCTTATTAATATGACTTCTGGCTGTGTTTCCTATCAAGCACAACAGGCTGCAGTAAATACCGTAGGCGTAACGAGCAAGGTACTGACAAACGTCGTAAAAACCACGGTGACTCAACCATGCAGTGCCGTTGTAACAGCTGCGAGTTTGTTCTATCCCCACGCAATTTTCATGACTAGCGTGCCAACAACTGTGTGCTCTAGTGCTGTACGTTAAAATTAAGGCGACCCTTTAGGTCGCCTTTTTATTTGTTCGTTACAGAGTCAACAAATACTTTACTAGATCGTTATACTCATCGTAACTGCGGATTTCATTTGGCAGCACAATGTATTTGTTGTTCACTAACACACCAGGAACACCTGTTAGTGTGCTTTGTTTGAACTGCTTATCAAATGTTTTTTGCATCGAGTTCACGGCAAAGCTGTTGTATGCCGCATCAAACTTCTTACCATCTACGCCATTCTCAACAAAGATCTGCTTTAGTTCCGCTTCATCCTTAGGCGCTTGACGCTTTTGGTGAATCTGAGCAAACATTGCTGGCACCATAGTTTTCTCGACGCCTAATGACACCATTGTCGCGTATGACTTCGCCATTGGTACCGCCATATCGCTTCCCATAAAAGCAACATGCACTTTCTCAAAGCTTGCGTCTTTTGGTAGTGATGGTTTTAGGTTATCGATGACCGCTTCAAATTTGAAACAGTGAGGGCAATAGAAAGAAAAGAACTCGGTTACCGTCGGTTTCGTCGCTTTCTCTACATCCAAAACTTTGTAGTGTTTACCTTCTTCAAATTGCGCAGCGTGAGCTGTGAACGCCAATAATAGAGTGCTGCAAAGTGCAAAAAGCTTTTTCATGTTTGATTCCTTCAGGCACAAATGTGCCGTATTCATTAATTAACAATTAGAAAACCAAGCAAGGCTGGTTTGATAAATAAGAGGTTCAAACAATCGGAGGGCGGTACGGCCTGTAAACCACCGTTACTGCTTTTGGTGTGGATGATTTATCGATCAGTGCAAGACTATGAGGTAGTAAGATGACATCATCTTGCAAGAGATTAGTTGGTATTTTGACGATACAAGAAGAGCTACAACTCGTGTGCACCTGCTGTCCTTTCTCCATCAAATGACCACCATGGTGTGATTCAATACAGTCCGTATTGTCAACGCCCATTTGTTGATGAAGTTCAGCCGTTCTATCTTTGCTTGAGCTCACTTCTATTGGCGCTGTTGCTGCACGCACACCCGATGCTAAGCCCGTTAGCAGCATGGCTAATAGACAGAACATTGTCGTGATGAATGTGCGATTGAAACTCAGCATATAACTTCTTCAAAATATGGTGAATCTTCATCATACAGAATCCACTTATTCACACAAGCGTGAAGCTGACTAACTAGTTCACAAACCAGATAATTCCGACATCCTATACCGACTGCAATCCTAATAAAACTTGAAATCACTATGAAACCCGAGTAATAGTTAGATCAGTTTTTGTACAAACAAGGAAAGATTAATGCTTAAAAAAAGATTCTTTAAAACAAAAGACGAAGTCGAAGTCACGTTCGAGCTAGACAAGAATCAGTGGGAATCGATTCAAATTGCGGGCGATTTTAATAACTGGCAACCAGAACCAATGAAGCTCGTGAAGAAAAGTGGACAATTTAAATTTAAAACGCGCTTGCCGAAGGAACAAAATATCCAGTTCCGTTACCTATTTAACGAAGCTGAGTGGGAAAACGACCCACATGCTGACGCATACGTGCCAAATGGCTTTGGTAGCGACAATAGTGTTGTTTGCACCCAAGAGCAGTCGGCTTAATAACGCAAAAAAATGACAAAGGCGCACTCAGTGCGCCTTTTTATTACCTGATTTTCCTAGACTTATCACTTATTGTTGCTATATGACAACAGTGTTTTACCTAAAGCAATATATATCAACAAAAGGCATTTCCTTAATATAGCCACATCGCAGCGAGACAGGTGCATTCAAGCAAAAAGCTGCTCTCAAATAAAAATACTGAGGAAACAAAAGATGAAAAAACTGATTGTAATCACAGGTGCAAGTTCTGGTATTGGTGAAGCTATCGCACGTCGTTTAAGCGATGAAGGCCACCCACTGCTTCTTCTTGCTCGCCGTGTAGAACGTTTGGAAGCGCTAAACCTGCCGAATACACTATGTGAAAAAGTAGACGTAACAGACAAAGCTTCATTTGAAGCAGCAATCGCTAAAGCGGAAGAACAATTTGGCCCAGCAGATGCTCTAGTAAACAACGCTGGTGTGATGCTACTTGGTCAAATCGATACTCAAGAAGCATCTGAATGGAAACGCATGTTTGATGTTAACGTACTTGGTCTTCTAAACGGCATGCAGTCTGTGTTAGCACCAATGAAGGCTCGCAACAGCGGTACTATCATTAACATCAGCTCAATCGCAGGTAAGAAAACTTTCCCAGATCACGCTGCGTACTGTGGTACTAAGTTTGCGGTTCACGCTATTTCTGAAAACGTTCGTGAAGAAGTTGCAGCATCAAACGTTCGTGTAACAACGATTGCACCGGGCGCGGTAGAAACTGAACTGCTTTCTCACACAACATCACAAGAAATCAAAGATGGTTACGGAGCGTGGAAAGAAGACATGGGTGGCGTTCTTGCTGCTGATGACATCGCTCGTGCAGTCGTGTTTGCTTACCAACAACCACAAAACGTTTGTATCCGTGAAATTGCACTAGCACCGACTAAGCAACAGCCTTAATCCCTGCGATTTTAAGACGACGAAATTCAAAAAGCGGCTTTGAGCCGCTTTTTCTTTATAAAATCAACACTCTTCAGTAAATGAATCGATCGTCACGCTACCGCCCGAGACCGCATCTTTGTAATAAACATAGCACTTCTTGTACCACACCTTATCTTTAGTAAAGCCAATAAATGCTTCCCTACCCGCCGCATCGCTGCCTTTATTTGTAATGTAAACATGCTCAGCATCGATGTTAAAGCTTCGCAATATATTGTCTCTATGTGCAGTGGGGTATCCGTTACAGGTATAAATGTCATCGATGTAGGTATAACACTGATTTTCAATGCCTTGGGTCAGCGCCTTGGTGAACACAATATCCGAGCCAGTTTTCATCACTGCTTCGATCTCTCTTAGTTTCACCGCTCGTCCATCACTAAAGAAGCCTAAAATTCGAGGTGCAGCGGTAATAGATACAAGCGCTAATGCCACAACGACAATAACGAGCTCTAACAAAGTAAAGCCTTTACTCCTTATCACAATTTACCTCTCTACAAATCCAAGCAAGCCACCAAAGTAGTGAAGAAAATTATCCCACAACCCCATGCTCGCCATGTAAGCATTTGTAAGATGAACAGAGTAAAGCTAGAGAAGTGATAGATCTTGATCTCATACCTTCAATTCAATCACTCTCGTCTATAAATTCCCTCTGACTCTTTACGTTTATTGAAATCCCTGACAAATTTGTTTAAGTTTCAGAAATAACTCTTACCTACAGCATCACAACTATGAACACACAAGATTCAAAGCCGTCTCTCATCATCGTGGAAGATGACCCGAAACTACAAACCATGCTCAGTGAGTACTTTAGTCAGCAAGGATTTGAAGTAAGCTGTATAGACAACGGTACAGATGCGCCAGAGGCCATTATCGAGAACCAGCCAGATCTCGTGCTGCTCGACTTAATGCTTCCAGGACAAGATGGTTTGAGTGTTTGCCGACAGGTTCGAGATTGCTACAAAGGTAAAATATTGATGCTTACTGCAAGCGATGATGACTTTGACCATGTAGCCGCATTGGAGATCGGCGCAGACGATTTTGTTACCAAACCAATAAAGCCACGTGTACTGCTTGCTCGTATTCGTATGCTGTTGCGCCGCAAAGAAGTTTCTGCACTCGAATCCGATATCTGTGTTGAAGTCGGTGTTTTGTGCTTGAATCGCTTGCGCAAGGCATGTGCT
The DNA here is from genome assembly GCF_002741985.1 of Vibrio rotiferianus CAIM 577 = LMG 21460. Taxonomy (GTDB): domain Bacteria; phylum Pseudomonadota; class Gammaproteobacteria; order Enterobacterales; family Vibrionaceae; genus Vibrio; species Vibrio rotiferianus. The sequence goes on along the minus strand of NZ_APHW01000104.1, from coordinate 63,858 downwards.
CTCAACAAAGAGCCAATAGCACTTACCGATGGTGAATTTGATCTTCTTTGGGTACTCGCAACCCGTCCTGAACAAACTCTTTCTCGCGAGTGGCTCACTAAAACACTACGTGGTATTGAATACGACGGTACCGATCGTACTATCGATAACCGAATCGTAACTTTACGCAAAAAATTGGGTGATAGTACAACCCCACCACAAAAAATCATTACCGTTCGAGGAAAAGGCTACCTATTCATGCCTGATGCGTGGAACGTATAATGAAACGAATTTACTTAGAGAGCTTCATTGGTCTTATTGTTCTATTTTTTGCTAGTTTAGTGGGTTATGAGGTCATCGTTTATCAACTCAATACCGATTACGATTACTTGCTAGAAGAGCATCAGGCGCAAGCTTTCCATGAGTTTATTTATCCTGTCTATCAAGAAAAGGGAGAGGCGTACACAGTACAACAACTGGAGAAACTTGCTAAATCAAGCCACATGCTGTTGATTGCCGAAGAAAAAACTCATCTTCCTCAAGAAATTCAGCAAGCGTTTGATCACAATCCATCAGTTAATACCGCGTTCGATGATGAGCGAGACTTGTGGTTTCGATTTGAACCCGGCTCCCCTGTATTCAAATTCAGTGAAAACCCAAGCAGCCCGATAATTCAAGCAATAAACTTCGATGATAATATCGTCTGGCTGTTCTTTCTTGCTGGTTTTGCCCTCTATTGTGTGCTTCTAATTTGGTTTTTAAGTCGCCGTGTTCGTGCTCTAGAAAAAGTCACTGTTGAATTCGCATCAGGAGATTTCAATGCTCGGGCTGATACTTCCAGCGCGAAGTCGGTAGGAACGCTTAACCAAAGCTTTAACGACATGGCAGAGAAAGTATCTCGCCTAATTACAAGCAACAAAATGTTGACCAACGCCGTTGCGCACGAACTCCGAACGCCAATCTTTCGACTCCAATGGCAAGCAGACCTTCTTTCAGACTCCTCGCTCAACGAACAGCAGAAAAAATACGTCAACAGCATCGTTGAAGACATCGATGACATGGAAGACATGGTCGAAGAACTCCTCTACTACGCAAAGATGGAAAGGCCTAACGCAGAGATTCAAACTTCGTCAGTAATGCTCGCTAGTTTTATTCAATCACTGTTACCAAAGTGGCAACGGGATACAAGCGTATCTATTGAAATCGATGATTCCGAAGCCCAAAACATCGTTATCTCAGCTGACCCAAAACTTCTATCGCGCGCATTAGACAACCTACTTCGAAACGCAATGCGGTACGCTAATAGCCTTATCGTCTTGAATATTATTGAGACATCAGATCACCATTGTATACAAATCCATGACGATGGTTGCGGAATCGAAGAGAAAGATTGGCCTCACCTGTTTGATGCTTTTTATAGTGCTGATAAATCACGTAATAAGAACACCAGTGGTTTTGGACTGGGGCTTGCGATAGTAAAACAGATCGTCGAGTTGCAGCGAGGGGAAGTCTCCGTGTCTCATAGCCCCCTAGGCGGTGCATGCTTTACCATTTGCTTTCCAAAATAAACTCATAAATTTATCAATAAAGCACAGATCTTCATTACAAACGGCGACACTTCTATACAATCACAAGACAGAGCCAGAAAATAAAACAGTGTACATTTAAACCATTAATTCATCGTAATAATGGTTCGTAAAAATGTATAGACCACTTCTTCTCATCACCCTTTCATCAAGCCTTGTGGCTTGTGCATACAATCAACAACCTGTTGTTGATATGACCAATGTCGATCAAGCTCAATACGAACAAGACTTTAATTACTGCCAAGGCTACGCAGAAAAAGTAGACAAAGGCGAAGCTGCGAAGACGGAAGCCAAAAATGGTGCCGTAACAGGTGCATTAATTGGTGCCGTTGCTGGCGTACTTGAAGATGGAGTGGGCGGCGCTGTTGTCGGAGCTGCAGCCGGTGGCGCTGTTGGTGCTGGAGCTGGTGCATTGGGCGGAGCAAACGACTCAACAAAAACCCAATCTCTAGTACTGCGTAAATGCTTAGCCAATAAAGGCTACACCGTTTACGACCTAGAGTCTTAATTTATAAATAAGCATCAATTGCAGCCAGCTCTGGATTGCAGCCGAGAATTTCACAAATATTTCACGCTCAATCATTTATCCTCTAAATTGCAATTTGATGCCTTTTATTCTGAGGGATGTTTTCCCTCACTCTCTTTTTGAACGCAATAATAGGCAATAATTTGAAACCAGGTAAAACAGGTATACGCCGAGTTGTGGACGCAACCGGTTACTCACTTCAAGGATTGAAAGCCGCGTGGATTCACGAAGCCGCTTTCAGACAAGAACTCGTGTTAACGCTAGTACTTTCTATCTGCACACTTTTGCTTCCCGTGACGAACTTAGAACGCATTATGATGATATCCAGCCTGTTACTGGTTGTGATTGTCGAACTCATAAACTCCGCCATAGAAGCGGTAGTCGATCGTGTCAGCGATGATTGGCATGAACTTAGTGGTCGAGCCAAAGACATTGGCTCTGCAGCAGTCTTTGTTGCGCTTTTTCTAGCCCTCTTTGTTTGGGCTTCGGTCTTGCTGTAGTACCAGATTAGTACCATAAATTATGAAGAATATTACATTCCCATACAAAGGTATCTCTTACGTTACCTTTACATTATTTCTCGCATTGTACTTTGCTCTTGTCGTGAACATCCCCATTTACAAAGAGCTTTCTCATATCCTCTCGAATTTGGATGAAGTAAAAATTGGTTTCATCATTACTATTCCCATTTTCTTCTTCGCCGCGTTGAACTTTTTGTTCAATTTATTCAGTTGGCCTTGGCTGAGTAAACCGTTTTTCATCGTACTGTTGGTGGTTTCTAGCATGGTTAGCTATGCGAGTTATAACTACGGTACTTTGTTCGATACAGACATGATCACAAACATCGTCGAGACAGACACCAGTGAAGCGAGCTCATACCTCAGCGCATATTCTGTCATCTGGACTTTGCTAATGGGCATGATTCCGGCTGCTTTAGTATTCAAAGTAAAGCTACAACCGCTAAATGGGCAGTGGCTTCGTTTTGTCTTAACTAAAGTCGTATCGATGCTAGCATCTTTAGCGGTGATCGCAGTGATCGCCGGGCTGTATTATCAAGACTATGCTTCAGTAGGCCGTAACAATAGCTATTTAAAAAAAGTCATTATCCCGACCCAATACGTTTACAGTATTTCGAGCTACGTAAAAGCAAAATACCTCACAACTCCAGAGCCTTACCGTGAAATTGGACTGGATGCTAAACAATCATCAATGGCTCTACAACAAGCAAACGGGAAACCAACTTTACTCGTCTTTGTTGTTGGTGAAACCGCTCGTACACAAAACTATCAATTGAATGGTTATGAGCGCGAAACTAACCCATATACCAGCAAGCTGGATGTGGTGTCATTCAAAGACGTGGCCTCATGTGGTACTGCAACCGCGGTTTCTGTTCCTTGCATGTTCTCTCAGTTAACTCGAAGCGATTTTGACCGCAGCCGCGCAGATAACCAAGATAATGCGTTGGATATTATGCAACGTGCTGGTGTTGATTTGCTATGGAAAGAAAATGATGGTGGTGACAAAGGTGTTGCCCACAACATCACTAAAATTGAGGTCGATAGAAGCCAGAAAAACGAGTTATGCAATGGAAGCACTTGCTATGATATGGCGCTACTAAACAATTTAGATACTCAAATATCTAGCATGAAAGGGAACCGAGTTATTGCGATGCATCTCATTGGAAGTCACGGACCAACATACTTCCAGCGCTACCCTAAAAACAGAGCATTTTTCCAACCTGATTGCCCTCGTGCAGATATCGAAAACTGTAGTGTTGAACAAATCGTCAATACCTATGACAACACTATTCGTTACACTGACTTCGTATTAGATCAAACCATTGCAAAGTTAAAAACATTGGAAGACAAATACAACACAGCCATGATTTATGTTTCTGATCACGGCGAATCTCTGGGTGAAAATGGCTTGTTCTTGCACGGTATGCCTTATGGACTGGCACCTGATTTTCAAAAGCGCGTTCCTATGATGCTTTGGATGTCTCCAGGCTTTAAGCAAGCCAAACACATCGATAGCGATTGCTTGCAACAAGAAGCGCAGCAAACCGCAACGCACTCACACGATAATGTCTTCCACTCGCTGTTAGGCATTATGGATATCGAAACCAATGCGTACGATGGTAAATTGGATATTTTTAAAACCTGTCGAAACTCTTAATTCAAGATAAGACAGTAAAAGCCTGACCCATTCAATGAGTCAGGCTTTTTTGTGACACTTTACACCGAAAATTCTTAGCGGGTTCAGCTATACCTAAGTAACCTAGATATGTTTGGTCCAGCGAAAACACCTTGGAAACAGCCCCGATTCCAAGACATCGTATTCCTCAAACTTGAATCAGTGGCTCATTCTAAGTCCCGCATTTTAAGGTCACTTGGGTATATAATGTTTAGCCCGCTAACAAACGAAGAAGAACCAAATGAAAATTGGCATCATTGGCTTGGGCGACATTGCTCAAAAAGCTTACCTTCCTGTTATCACTCAAATTCCAAATGTTGAGCTGGTATTTTGTACCCGCAATGCAAACGCACTCAACGCACTTGCTCAACAGTATCGAATCGCAGAAACCTGCCAAGACTATCAGCAACTGGTTGGCATGGGCGTAGATGCAGTCATGATTCACGCCGCTACTAGCGTTCACCCTCAAATTGCCGCTTTCTTTTTGGAACAAGGCATCCCTACTTTTGTCGACAAGCCTTTAGCAGATAGCGCTGCTGAAGTAGAGAAACTCTACGGTATTGCAGAGCGCGTGAAACAGCCTCTGTATGTTGGTTTCAATCGCCGTCATATTCCGCTCTACAATCAACATATGCCGAGCATCCAGAAAGGTGAACTCTCGGGCTTAAAATCACTGCGTTGGGGAAAAAACCGTCATCAATTACCGGGGGATATCCGAACCTTCATTTTTGATGATTTTATCCACCCTCTTGATAGCGTGAACATCACGGCCAAAGCAGATCTGAAAGACGCTTACATTACTCATCAAATGGATGGTGACCAACTGGCTCGTTTGGATATTCAATGGCAGCATGGTGAGACACTGCTTCACGCATCCATGAATCGCCATTTCGGGATCACCACAGAGCGTGTCCAAGCATGCTATTCAAACAAAGCAATGGAGTTTGACTCGTTTGTTGAAGGGAAACTGTGGCAAGACAATCAGGAGCAGAAGTTGAGCTTGAAGGATTGGACGCCAATGCTAACTAGTAAAGGTTTCCACTCTATGTTGCTGGATTGGTTTGAAGTCATCCAGTCAGGCAAAATCGCCTCTGAAATCGTAGCGCGTAATATCGCTAGCCACCAACTTGCCGAAGCAATTTGTCAGCATATTGAACAATCAGTGCGTCGATAATTAAGCACTAAAACGAGCGCGGAACGCTTTGGGAGCCAATCCCATGGTTTTAATGAACACTTTGCGAAACGCGCTCGCGTCTTGATACCCAACTTGATAAGCGATAACTTCAAAAGCTAAGTTGCTCGACTCTAATAAATCACACGCCTTTTGCACACGAAGATGTTGTACATACTGATTCAAATTCAAACCTGTCGCTTTTTGGAAACGTCTCTGAAGCGTGCGCTCAGTTAAACAACTGATCTCCGATAGAGCTTGGTTTGAAATCACATGTGAGAAATGATCGGCCATGTAGTGCTGAGCACTAAGAACGGCACTATCACCGTGTTGAAAATTAGGCGTGAATTGCTGATAAAAACGTTGCTCTCTGGCACCAGTATCAACCACCAGCATCTTTCCCAACAAACGCATCACTGCAGGTGTGCTTAGCTGAGATACCAGCTCCAACCCCAAATCGAGCCAAGACATCATGCCACCAGCTGTGATGACACTGCCCTCGTTGATAAGGATGGATTCAGGCTTAAGCGTCACTTTAGGAAACCTATCTCGGAATAACCCTGCCAAGCCCCAGTGTGTCGTGCACGCTTTGTTATTCAACAAATCAGCTTGCGCGAGAACAAACGCTCCTGCACATGCCGATGCAACCACCGCACCTGCTTTGTGCTGCTCAAACAACCAAGACGTTAACGCCTCACTTGGCGAAAGGTAATATTGCTCCGCACCGCTTGGCGGCAGTATGACGACCGTGAACTCATCAGCTCGAATACTATCTTCTTTCCAATCAATGATATCTGCATGAAATCGACATTCAACATCCAGCTCAATCGAAGCACGGCTTGCCATCTCAAACAGCTCCTGCAAACCATAGACTGACGCTTTTGAAGCCCCCGGATAGTTCACAATAGCAATGTTTATCCTGTTCATTCCAAATGTCGTTTTTGACCTATTTTTTGTCATTTTAGACACTAAGCAGGACAAAAGAAAGCACGCATAATAGCTCCCATACCAAAGCAACACATTCACTGAAAACAAAAGGAAAACACCATGAACCAAGCAGCACTTCTTGTTATCGATCTACAAAACGACTACTTCCCTAACGGTAAATTTCCGCTATGGAATACAGAAGCAACACTAAGCAACATCAAGAGCGCAATTGCTAAAGCGAATGAGAAAAATATTCCTATCATTCATATTCAGCACATCGCCGATCCAGCAATGGGCATTGCACCTTTCTTTAATGAAGGCTCCGAAGGCGCTGAGATTCATCCTGAGATCTTGGCACTAGCGCCAAATGCAGATGTAGTTATCAAACACTTTGCCGACAGCTTTGAACAAACAAACCTTGAAGAAGTACTACAGAAACATGGGGTAACAGAGCTATTAGTAAGTGGCATGATGACGCAAAACTGTGTCACTCATACTGCTATTTCTAAAGCGGCAGAAAAATACGATGTATCAATTCTTATGGACTGCTGTACAACGGTCGATGAAATGATCCACAACATCGCACTGCACGCTGTATCTAATCGCGTCCCTTTAGTCACAGCTGAACAAAAGCTATAAACCGCTTTATGGCACATCATGACGACACGGTATTTTCATCGTGTCGCCTAAAAGTTCAAATAGCCTTACGCCGCAACATAATCACAAACACACATAGCCATACTTATCATTCAATGAGTAACAATCACCAATAAAATCAATAACAAAGCGAAAGGCAATTTTGTATCAGCTAAATTGAACAGTGGCGTAAAATGGTAACTTTTACACTCTATTTTCCTCCAGAATCTGCGCTTCTTCTCTTACACAACTCTGGAAATAAAATGAAAAAACTCACTGTTAAGGTAATTGGTCTTTCTCTTTTAGCTGCATCACTGACTGGGTGTGTGGGTAGCAACGCCGTTACCGGAAAGTTGATGAAGTTTAACGTTGAAGTCGTTGATAACCGCTATGCGCGAGCTGGCGTCAACTTTTTGCTTGCTCCTGTATACGGCATCACAACGGCTGCTGATTATGTGGTCTTTAACTCGCTAGAATTTTGGACCGGAAAAAATCCAATTACTGGAACTCCGCATATTTTTGATAGCAAAACCAAAACACATATTAATGTGAACGACGACCTTAGCCCTGAGTTTAAAGAAGCTCCTATCGATCCGCTCACAAACAACCGTGAGATAGAGTCTGGTGAAATGTATCAAGTCGACGAGAACACCGTTCAAATGCACATTGTTTACAACAATGGTACGACGGCGACTCTGACTGGCATTAAAGATGGTGAGCAAGTCCGCTATTACATGGATGGTGAATTAGTATCTGAAACCTCGATTTCTGCTTTAGAGTCTTTTCAAAACAGCTAAAGCACGCATCAAACTCAATAAGAGAAACCTAGCTCATGCCAGCCATATAGCATGAGCTTTTGTTGTTTCTAGACTCGAATTCAGAACAAAGTTCAACCACTTTTTATGTTGATCTGTTTAACAGTCAGACGCATGCATGAAACGCATACATTACTTCACTTTTTATCATTTGTGTCATTTAAGACTTATCTCTACACTTCGCGCTCATTTTTCTACTTGAGCGCACAATGCATGCTTTTTTCTCAATCCATTTTCGCTCAGATGCTGAGAATGTCCGTCATGTTAGGGCTGTCTTTAATCATCGTCCATAACTCTCCTAGGTTATTGGATATATTGGCAGAGCAAGCCATTAATAGCGGCTGTCACCAAACCACAGGTGACGGCGAGCATCATGATCATTCTCATCATCACCATCATTAATAAGAGCAAACTATGAGTATTTTCCGATTTCCAATTCTTGTTTGGCTTGGAATAGGGATTTTGATTATTTGTCTAGGGATCAGACAATCATTCGGCATTTTCATGATGCCAATTTCTGACTACTTCCATACTGGTCGCGAGTTCTTCAGCTTTGCTATTGCATTGCAAAACTTGTTGTTTGGCGTATTTCAGCCGTTTGTTGGTATGGCTTCAGACCGTTGGGGTGCAAAGCGTATCATTATTTTAGGTGCCATTTCTTACGCTTTAGGTCTATACCTGACTTCCATCGCTGTTGAGCCAACCATGATGTATCTATCACTTGGCGTTTTGGTCGGTTTTGGCTTAAGCGCGACCAGTTATGTGATCGTTCTCGGTGCAGTGGCGAAAGTTGTTCCAGCACAACACGCAGCAAAAGCATTTGGTTTGACGACAGCAGCAGGATCATTCGGTATGTTCGCCATGATCCCTGGAGCCCAAGCACTATTGAGTGATTTTGGCTGGCAAGGTGCTCTTCAAGTGTTCGCTGTGCTGTGTAGCTTTATGGTGATGTTTGCGTTGTTCATGAGAACCACGAAACCGCAAACGAGTGAAACTGCAAACACACAAGAAGACACACAAACTCTAAAAGAAGCATTGAAAGAAGCCTTTTCACATAAAGGCTATTGGCTAATCCATGCTGGCTTCTTTGTTTGTGGTTTCCACGTAATGTTCATCGCGACTCACCTGCCGAGTTACTTAGCCGATAAAGATTTACCCGCATCAACGGCGGCGATGGCGCTAGCGTACGTCGGCATTTTCAACATCTTTGGCTCGTACTTCTGGGGTGTAATGGCAGACCGCTTTAACAAGCGTCATGTTATGTCTGCACTTTATTTGATGCGCACAGTCGTAATCGGTGCTTTTGTGACGCTACCTGTCACCGAACACACCGCCGCTATCTTTGGTGGTGCAATTGGCTTCTGTTGGTTAGGTACCGTGCCACTGACTTCCGGCTTAGTTCGTCAAATCTTTGGAGCTCGTTACCTTTCCACCTTGTATGGCTTGGTGTTCTTTACGCACCAAGTAGGTAGCTTCTTAGGAGCTTGGGTTGGTGGTCGTATTTACGATTACTACGGTTCGTACGATCCAATCTGGTGGTCAACCGTTGTATTAGCATTTGTTGCAGCGCTGATTCACCTGCCGATCAATGACAAGCCAGTTCCTCGCTTGAACTTAGCTACCGCCTAACCTGAAAGGCTCTCGACAATTCTCGTTGAGAGCCTTTTGTTTATTCAATCTCATGTGACCTAGTACCTCTATTAAATCCGCGTTCTCATCAATGATTGCGTATTTAAGATAAAGTGTGCACATTCATCCTCTGTTAAGATTCGTGTGACATACTTAACACAACGCTATAAATCAAAAAGGGTTTTAAATGAGAACACTCGGCAACATCATCTGGTTTGTATTCGGTGGCGTATTTATGGGTTTGCTATGGTGGTTCTTCGGACTATTAGCATTCATCAGCATCATCGGTATTCCATGGGGACGTGCTTGTTTTGTAATGGGTAATTTCTCGTTCTTCCCATTCGGCAAAGAAGCCGTTTCACGAGATGAGTTAACCAATGAAATGGACATCGGTACCAGTCCACTTGGCGTCATTGGTAATGTGATTTGGTTTGTGTTTGCTGGTCTCTGGTTGGCAATCGGTCATGTGCTTTCCGCTGTAGCATGCTTTGTCACCATCATCGGCATTCCGTTCGCCCTTCAACACCTGAAGCTTGCGGTTATCTCTCTTGCTCCGATAGGTAAAACAGTCGTAACGACTGAAGAAGCCACTATGGCTCGCTACAACATCAATCGTTAATGTGTTAACCCTCTGAGCACCCTGCTTAGAGGGTTATTCCTGTCAAAAGTAACCCTATAATCGCCACTGCATATTCAATAATGGTTGATTGTATGTTCATACCTTCACCTTAAAAGTTAAAGTTAATCCCTAGCTCAACGCTGTTTTCTTCACTTACTTTGGTCGAACCTGGCGAAACCCTGTGCTCACCAAACGTATACTTCACGTAGGGTTCTAGCCACTTCGGTTTTAACGTGATTCGCACCTCGTGGTTTGTACGATGACCTCCCTCTGTCAACTTTTTATCGTAGTTATAAGCATAGCCAAGACTGAGAAAATCAATTGGTGTATAGCTCGTTCCAACCGTGTTTTTCCACTCTCTTGCGGTATTTTCGAATGCAGGGAATGACTTACCAATAGCACTTTCTCTCCATTCATGAGAACTATTGGCATAAACCATCCAATCATTGCCTAACGCCATTCCAGTAAACACCCCAACGTCATAAACATCGAACAAATCAGCTCGTCCATAACTCACAAAAGCTTCGGTATAGAACTGTCCGAGCATGACACCGTAGCCAGTCCCCAGTTCTAGGTAGCCGGTAGAGTCAATTTCAGCGGAGATATTCCACTCTTCGGTAGCTTGTAAATAACCGCTGGCCGTGACAATCCATTCATCATCTGTATTGGATACGTCCAATCCAAACTCTGGCATTTTATAGTCAGCGGAAAAACACGGGATAGCAAAGAGCGCGCAAAGCAGTGTCAAAGATTTGTTCATTGGGGAAACCTATTAAAAAAGTATGAAACAAAAAAGGAGCCACTTTACTCAAGCGGCTCCTTGCTCATTACCCTTATGCGATTGACTTATGAACGCTCAGCGCGGTCACGAATCGCTCTTTTTATTTGCTGACGCTGCTCTTGTGACAGAGACTGTACTTTTTGCTTCAACTCTGCACGTTGCTCTTGAGTTAGCTCGTGAACAGGCAGGCTGGCAGCCCCTTCAATTGGGTTCTCCGGGCTTGCTTCAATTGGATTTACCGGTCCGCCTGCAATTGGATGCTCCGGCACAGGTTCAATCGGATTTACTGGACCGCCTTCAATTGGATGCTCAGGTACTGGCTCAATCGGATTTACTGGACCACCTTCAATTGGATGCTCAGGTACTGGCTCAATTGGATTTACGGGACCACCTGCAATTGGATGCTCCGGCACTGGCTCAATTGGGTTTGCTGGCTCCCATTCAATTGGGTGTTCCGGCGTTGGTTCAATAGGATGTACAGGATTGAGCTTCACTTCTTCGACAATTAATCGTCCATCTTCTACGCTCAAGTGTACGAAGCCTTTGTCATTCACAAACACCAATTCGTTATTACGTACTTCGATATTACCAACCACGTTACCTGAAGCGTCTTTAACTACATCACCATCTGTAAAGTAAAGCTCTCCGCCAACATTAAATACGGTATTACCTTCTACACCGCGAATAGCTACTGTGTTGTACTCGCCGTTGTCACCTTGAATTGCCATACCATCGAAATGCTCACCTTCAAAGGTTTGAACAGAAGCAACACCTGCTGGCTCACTTGGGGAGTCCGAAGAACCTGATGATGAACAGCCGGCTAGAAAAGATGCTGCGATAACGGCACTTAGTAATTTAACTTTCATGATTTACTCTCTTAATTTGTCGAAATTCAGGGCTGCCTCTTGCAGATTCAGTGGACTCCCTGCCCGATGAAGAGAAGTATATTGAACAGCGTTTTTTGTCTCTAATCGCTTAAAAGAAACCCGCACTTAACGGCGGGTTATTAATAAACGATGGTAGTTAGCTTGATAACTGATGGTTATTATTGTTCGGTTTCAAGGTCAAGGTGCCCGACAATAATGTTCGTCACTAGGTTCCTCAACCAATGCACCATTTCATTGCGTCGATTCTTATGATGGTAATAAGCAAGTAATGATGGCTCGACCACCATGCCTTCCAGCTCAATATCAAGCCTACGGAGTTTATACAGCTTATCGACATTCACGGTTTTTGATGCTGGAAACACCATATCTGAATTCGCTACCACATCAATAATTGCTGACGGCAGCTCTGAACGAAAGGCGATTTTAGGCTCTACCCCTTTGATCTTCATGATTTTTTCTGAAAAAGAAATATTGGAGTTCCAGTCTGCAGCGATAACCGTCGCAAACTCAAGATGTTTACAATCAGAAACTCTTAGGCAGTTACCTTTCAGAGGATGGTCTTTTCGAACGTAAGCACAAAATGCATCTTTAACGATCTCTTTCGTCAAGAGCTCTTTGGGGGCATGGTTGATTTCATAATTCACACCAAGGAGTACTTCGTCCTTAATGATCTCGTCCATGGTAGAGCGAGACCAGTTAAGCAAATGTACTTGAACGTTAGGTGCCGCTTGTCTGATTGCTTGGAAGATTTCGCTTGCGTACGAGCTAAGGATAAATGGTGCTAATGCGAGCTTAATCGTCCCATTCATCTCCAATGGATTAAAATCTTTAGAGCCATTGAGTGTAATGGATATTTCATCGAGTAACGGTGCAAGGCTTTCAGCCAATTCGTTGGCATATTCAGTCGCTCTCAAACCATGGTGAGTTTTAACAAATAGCTCATCGTCAAAATGATCCCGCAGCCTCTGTAATGCCTTACTCACTGCTGGTTGAGAAACAAATAATCGTTCAGCCGCACGTCGCATGTTTCGCTCTTGATGAAGGATGATAAACGTCCTCAGTAAATTGAGGTCGAGATTAGAGAAGAGGTCTTTTGCCATAAAATTACGTCGTTGATAACTTAAGGTTATTATTCAGCATACGAACAGATTTGACGACTTTCCAACCAGCAAACACCAATTATTTGCGATCGATACGTCTTCATGACGGAAAAATAACAAAGACAGTTCATGCACGAATCCTGATCCCCCAAAGAATGATACCACCCCATGCATAGCGCTTATTATTGAAAATGAGCTTACCCTTCGTTTGTTCAATCACTAAAGTAGATAGGGCATCATTTATGAGTTACAGTTTGTTACAGCAATCAAAAGTCTTTCATTCCTATACCAAAAATGGTTTAGACGCATAGCAAGGATTCCTATGATAAATAAAAAAGTCCTCATTCTCTTTGCGCATCCTTCCCAGCATCGCTCAGAAGTTAACGCTCCTCTTTTTAAAGCAGCGAACACTGTTGAAGGCGTCACTTGCGTAGATCTCTATGCTGAATACCCGCACTTCAATATCAACATAGACCGCGAACAGCAGCGTTTGCGTGATCACGATGTGGTGATTTTTCAGTTTCCATTGTATTGGTACTCGACACCCGCCATCTTAAAAGAGTGGCAAGATTTGGTGTTAGAGTACGGTTTTGCTTATGGCTCTGAAGGAACTGAACTACAAGGAAAAACACTACTCTGTGTGCTCTCTGCTGGCGGTAAAGAAGAAGCATATAAAGCAGAAGGTTACAACCATTTCACTATTCGAGAATTGCTTGCTCCTATCGAGCAGATGTCTGCGCTCACCGGGATGCATTACATTGCACCATTGGCGCTGTTTGGTTCTCGTACCGCGCAAGAAGAAAACCGAATTGATCAGCATATAGAGCGTTACAAAACGCTACTTAGTGCGTTGGTCAATGATACGCTGGATCTCAAAGCTGCCGCTTCACTCATCAAACTCAACAGCGCACTCCCACAACTGATTAAGGAAGCGTCATGACAGGGATATTCTTACAAGCCTTCGTTTATCTTATTGCCGCCGTTATAGCCGTCCCTTTAGCAAAGCGTTTAGGTTTAGGTTCGGTACTGGGGTACCTGATCGCTGGTGTGGTTATTGGGCCAATCATTGGATTAGTCGGTGAAGAAACCACGACTATTCAACACTTCGCCGAATTTGGCGTCGTGATGATGTTATTTCTTGTTGGTTTAGAGCTTGAGCCCAAAATGCTTTGGGCGATGCGTAACCGCTTAATGGGCTTAGGTGGTCTCCAAGTTGGTGGTACTACTGCGCTAATTATGGCAATCGCAATTTACTTTGGTCAGCCATGGACCATTGCACTGGCAATCGGCTTAATTTTTGCGCTGTCATCCACTGCGATTGTTCTGCAAACCTTTAGTGAAAAAGGATTAACCAAAACCGAAGGTGGTCAAAACGCGTTCTCGGTACTGCTTTTCCAAGATATCGCAGTTATTCCAATGCTGGCGTTTATTCCACTGTTGGCACTGCCAGAGTTGGTAGAACAAGCACAATCGACAGCTCAAGCAGCCGCAGAACATCATGAAGAACTCAGCTTGGTTGCTGGACTTCCTGGCTGGGCTTACGGCCTAGTGATTACGGCCTCTATTGCTATTGTCGTTGTTGGCGGACATTTCTTAAGTCGTCCACTATTCCGCTACGTAGCAAGCTCTGGCCTGCGTGAAATCTTTACCGCAACGGCACTGATGCTGGTGATCGGCATTGCTGCTTTGATGAGCCTAGTGGGTTTATCTCCTGCTCTAGGTACTTTCTTAGCAGGCGTAGTATTAGCGAACAGTGAATTCCGCCATGAATTGGAGTCAAACATTGAACCATTCAAAGGTTTGCTGCTGGGTCTGTTCTTTATCACGGTTGGCGCAGGCATCGACTTCTCAGTACTGTTCAGCGATTTTGGTTTGATCATCGCTCTTACGCTAGCTGTGATGATCCTGAAAGCGGCGATTCTGTTTATTCTTGCTTTCATTTTCCGAATCAAAGGCAGCAACCGATGGTTGTTTACGTTGAGCTTAGCGCAAGCGGGTGAGTTTGGCTTTGTACTTCTGAGCTTCTCAGTGCAAAACCACGTGATTCCATTTGAGCTTTCACAAACACTGGCATTGGTAGTTGCGATCTCAATGTTCTTGACGCCAGGATTATTCATCCTGTTCGACAAAGTCATTCTTCCTCGCTTTGAGAGTGAATCTAACGAGCGCGAAAGCGACACGATTGAAGAACAAGGTACGGTCATCATCGCAGGTATTGGCCGATTTGGTCAGATCGTCAATCGCCTATTGGTGTCTAATGGCGTTCAAACGGTCGTGCTAGATCACCAAGCCAGTCAAGTAGATAACATGCGTCAAATAGGTACACGTGCTTACTTTGGTGATGCCATGCGCCCAGACATGTTACATACCGCAGGAATTGAACACGCTGCCGCACTTGTGGTTGCCATTGATAACCAAGAAGCCAGTGTCGAACTGGTCAAATACGTTAAGCACACCTATCCAAAAGTGAAAGTAATCGCTCGCGCGTTCGACCGTGGCCATGGCTACCTGCTCCGCCAAGCCGGTGCCGATATTATCGAATCCGAGACGTACCACTCTGCATTAGAAATGGGTGGACACGTAATGAAATCTCTTGGAATTCACCCATTTTATGTTGAGCAGCAAAAAACAACGTATAAGCGGGTAGAGGATCGTAAATCAGACATGCTTTACGAAGCGTGGGCCGATGACTCTGAGGGCGAACGTTACGATAACAACTTCCGTCAACTGTTTATTCACCTTGAGGAGAGGATGGCTGAAGAGATGCAGAAAGATCGTCACGATAAACTGTCCCGCTCAGAACGCGGTTGGACACCGCCACCGAAAGGATACGCAGACGACTTCAACGAAGACAACGTCCAAGAGCTGCAACCTTGCAAAGAAGTGCCTAAATAAATTCTGAAACCTCCCTCTGGGAGGTTTTTTATCACCCAAGAAAATGGGAAACTACATAAGATCACTCATGAGCATCTCGTATTCCTCATTTGCTTCATCCACAAGATGAGAAAGCTCCAATGCATCGGTTTTGGCAAGAGTAAACTGCCATGGAACTGTGTCTTCCTTCCCACAAATGCGTGTTTGAGCACCACTGCTTTCAAAAGAAAGGTCATCAAATTCGGTGCTATGGTGCTCTTGAAGCTCGACAATTTCTACTTCCAATTTGCCTACAGGATTGACTTCAATATGGGCGTGTAAATCTGGGCTATTCGATAAACAATACTCTCGATGAACTGCAATCATGGCTGCCTCCTTGGTGTGCCAACTGCCAACTCATCAAACAGTGTAGACGAGGGAGTTTGAACGCGGGGTGAAATAATGATGAAGATTGATCCTGAATAAAAATGCAGCAACTTTAATTTCGGACTCCTCCTATTGTTCCGCTCTGCCCCTTAGTTTCTACATAAAATCACTTCTTCGATACGCTCTTCAATTGCCTTTATCGCTAATGTTACCGCCATCGGCACGTGAGCTTGATATGGATGCAACACATAAATCGGATTCACCTTTGGCGCTTTAGCTTGAGGTACAGGTTCAAGAAGCGAGTTCGAGGCCAACATAAAGTCAGGCAAGATCCCAAAACCTAATCCCATTTCTAAAAGGCTCTCTACATCAAACACAGTATTTGCACGATGCTTTACTAAGTATTGAACTTGGTGCTCTTTCTCATCCAAAGAGAAGGCATGAACAATGGGCTCCACCTGCCAGTGTTGAGCGATATAAGAAGTGGCTTCAATGTCAACATGGGTCTCTTTAGCCCGACATAATACGTCACAAAACTGCCCCACCTTACGCTGTTTTATGTTCGAATCACCAGATGCCCCTACGCGCACCGCGAGGTCGATATCCTGCTGAACAATATCGACATGCTTATCATCACTGACTAGATTTAAATGCACATCTGGGTAATCAGAAAAAACGCTCGTTAAAGCAGGGAGCACTATTGGACGCATTAATGCATGTGGCGCAGTGACGGTTAGTTTTCCCGTAGGCACTTGCTTCAACTCTGCCGCTTCTAACCATGCCGCTTCAGCTTGCTTTGTCATTTGCGCACACTGCTGATAAAAACGTTCACCAGCGGAGGTTAATGCTTGCTTTCTCGTTGTGCGTTTGAGCAAACACGTGTCCAGCTCTTGCTCTAGATGCTTCAAAGCAGAGCTCAATACCGACTTAGAAAGCTCCAACTTTTCTGCAGCTTTGGAGATCGACCCACATTCAACAATATGAACGAATAGAGACATTAAACGCAGCTTATTCATCGCCTTCCTTATTGTTCTGTTTTAAAGAACATTCAATTCTTATTACTTTGTTTTTCTCTCTCAATTCTACTCCTATGATTGCTACATAAACAAACACCAATTAAAGGACATTCAGGATGACCCAATCAGTTTTAGAACGTGCTCAAGCAGGCATCTCAGCATGGCAAGTCGCTTTCAATAATCAAGATGCTGCGGGCTGCGCAGCGCAATACGCCGAAGATGCTATTATGGTGGCAAAGCCTTTTGGCACCTTTGAGGGACGTGGAGCGATCCAAGCATTCTGGCAAAACATCATGGACCAAGGTTTTAACAGCGTGGACTACACCAACACTAAGTGGGAAAAAGACAGCGAAAATGGCTACATTCTTACGTCAGATTGGACGATGAACAAGGCGTTTGGTGTCGTGCACAAAGAATTGTGGGAAATTCAAGAAGATGGCCTATCTCGCCTCACTTACGATGAATTTGAAGTGCTTGGCGAGCGATAAGCTTTAAGTCTTTCAGAATAAAAATCCCCAAGCCGAAACTTGGGGATTTTTGTTTTTCAGTTTACTTAATTACATTAAGCAAAGATGAAGGTGTATAGGTAACCTGCGCCCATTGCCATCGTTAAGATGACGAATAGGAAGGCTGCAATCATTTGGTTCTTAAAGATTGATTTCAACAAAATCACTTCTGTAAGACTTGCACCTGCGCTACCAATGATAAGAGCCATTACTGAACCCAGTGCCATACCTTTTTGTACTAGTGCTGCGCTTAGTGGAATTACGGCCTCTGCACGGATGTACAATGGAATACCAATAATTGCTGCTACTGGAATCGCGTACCACTTCGCTTCACCTGCGTACTCCGCAATAAGATCCGTTGGGATGAAGCCGTAAATGAATGAACCAATCGCAATACCCATCATCAGGTAAGGGAACACTTGTTTAAAGTCTTTCCAAGTTGAGTGCCAAATACGTACCCAGCGGCTAGGTTCTTTTTCTTCCACGATTGTTGCTGTTGCAGTACCGTCTGATGAACAGCAAGACACTTCCACTTTAGGCTCTGCTTTTGGTTCGCTATCACCACAACAAGATGTTTTTGCTGCAACTGGTGCAGATTCGCCACAGGCACTGGTAGTGCAGCTTGATACTGGTTTCGCTTGTTCTTTTTTCTTGCTTGAATCACCGCAAGATGTACCACATGAAGAGGTGCCTGCTGCTTCGTACGCTTCTGGTTTTACGTAACGTTCAAAGCCTAGCTTTTCAAGTATATAGCCCGCAACCACAGACACCGTCATTGCGATAGCAAAGTAGAATACCGCGACTTTCCAACCAAAGGTCACCACAAACAAGCCAATGATCACTGGGTTAAGCAGTGGACTTGCAAATAAGAACACCATCATAGGTCCGAAACCTGCTCTTGCACGCAATAGACCTTTCAAGAAAGGAATCGTCGAACACGAACAGAAAGGCGTAATCGAACCTAATAGCGCAGCAATGAAGTAGCCTTTACCCTTTTTCGAGCTCAGGATCGATTGAATTTTTTCTGGCGTTAGAAAATCTTGCAACACACCCACAATGTAGCTTATCGCTAGGAATAGGATGATAAGTTCGGTTGCTAGAAACGCAAACATATCAAGCGCTTCCTTAGCCATAGTCATGATTTCTGGATTCATATTGATTCTCCTACTGATGTCACATCAGTAACTGTAAATTTCCTAATGAAGCTGAATTCTTCATTTCTATTTTTCTCGAATTATAGAATTAAAAAACAATGCGTCAACCATTATATTTCGATAAATGTCGAAATATAATTTTAATTCTTATTTATCAACAAATTAACTATTGAAACTTTCTTGTTTGCTATTCATCCACACTTTCACTATCATCGAAATGTATTTATCGTCTGTCATTCCAAGAGGTCAGTATGGAACTCGAAGCTGTAGCAAAAGCGCTCAAAGAGCTAGGACACCCTACCCGTTTATGTATCTATAAAGAGGTGGTCAAAGCAGGCTATGAAGGAATCGCGGTTGGTGGCGTACAAGATAAACTTGGTATTCCAGCCTCTACCCTTTCTCATCACATTTCGAGCCTAGCCTCAGCCGGCTTAATCAGTCAGCGCCGTGAAGGTCGTACTTTGTATTGTGTTGCTGAGTATGAATGCTTAGATACGGTTATTGGCTTCTTGCGTGACGAGTGTTGCATCAATGAAAACTGCTAACCTCGAATCGATTTGGAGCGAATACGAACACGCTATTCATGCTTTCTTACGCTCTAAAGTCAGTAATGAAGACGACGTAGACGACTTAAAACAAGAGATCTTACTCAAGACGTATCAGAATCTTGGGGACATTCGCGACGTATCAAGCGTGAAATCATGGCTATTCCAAATCGCCAATAACGCCATCATCGATTTCTACCGTAAACGTGCGCGAAATCAGCGTGATAATGATCTCGTCGCTGACGATCTTTGGTTTGAAGAACAAGAAGCGAGCCTTAAACAAGAACTCTCGAAGTGCATTGCGCCGTTTGTGCAGGCGCTACCAGAAGAGCAATCGCAACTGCTCGCTTCTATTGAGCTCGAAGGCATGAGTCAGAAGAAGCTAGCAGAACAACAAGGCATCAGTTACTCGACTCTCAAATCACGCGTACAAAAAGGACGTGTAGAATTGAAAAAGCTGTTTGAAGAATGTTGTAGCTTCTCATTCGACAAGCAAGGTCGTATGACAGATTGCAACCAAAACGGTTCTTCATGCGATAAGTGCTAGCCTCGCGGTATATACCATCTCGTAATAAATACTAATAGCTTGGCGGCTTCTTTGGGGCCGCCTGTCTATGAACTCCCTCACAGCTTTGCCCGACCGTTAGTTATCTCATTTGCTATCTTACTGAATAGTAAGCTTTACTTCTTTTGCTTTAAGGAAGAAGGAATCTCGTATTTATGATCTCACTAAAGAAAACTACCTAGACTGTATTCGTCTCAATCTGCATCCTGAACAAGAAGAAAATCTTGCCTCCAACGCGATTACGATTGCTCAATCACGCTTTGAAACCGACTACCGGCTGAAAGTGATTTATGAGCAAGAGACTGTGATCGGTTTGCTCGCTTTTTGCCATGAAGATGAACCACTCGATTACTCCATTTACTGGCTATTTCGTTTTATGATCGACAAAGATCATCAGAACAAAGGCTATGGCAAGCGGGTACTAAGCTTACTTGTTGAAGAGGTGAAGCGACTTGGCGGTAAAACCCTACTTACGATGCACAAGCCAACCAATCAGCAGGCAGGTAAGCTTTATCGTGCGTTTGGGTTTCATGAAGATGGCGTACTTGATGATGGTGATATTTCATTAAGGTTGAGGCTTAACTAATCTAGTACTGCCCCACTAGATAAGCTTTCGAGTATTAAGCCTGCTTATCAAACCACTCGGTCACCAAGGCCACCAGCTTTTGATGCACAGGGCTTAGCGTGTTGCCTCGTTTAAGTAACACGTACCCTGCACGACCTTCATTCGCCATAAAATCAATGTTTAACGGCACAAATTCACCTTTTTCATCGTGAGCTTGCACTAAGTGATGTGGAAGCAAGGCAAAGCCCTCATTTTTCAATAATCGCATCAATACATCGATGTTGCTGATGCGAGAGATGTTGGGCGACATCACCTGCTGGTTGCCTAGTGCACTGGTGCTGAAATTCTCAGCGATGTATTGATGATGTGACGCAAGATCTTGCAAAGTCACAACGGCTTTCTGAGCTATCAGGCTTTGCCTGTGGGCGTAAAAGGTAAACTTAGGATAGCCCAAGTTAATAAACGACATTCCTTCGGTTGGAAATGCTTGTCCTCGGTTAAGTACCACTGCAAAGTCCGCTTGTTTCGCCATTAGCATCTCTAACGCTTCATCACGGCTTCGATGCAACCAATGAATCGCAGTGTTCTTATATTGCTTGCGCAGAGACAGGTCGATATCCGCTATGGCATCACACGGCACCGACATATCATGGCAAATCGTTATCTCCGGGATATCCCCTTGAGAGTAGCTGTCACAAGAAAGCTCTAAAGACTGCATTTGGTAAAGAATGTGCTTGGCTTGAGTAAGTAACGTCGCCCCTACTTCCGTCAAGACTGGCATTCTTCCTTTGCGTTCAAATAAGGTTACATCCCAATCAATTTCTAGATCGCTGACTTGATGGTGAAGCGTCGCTCGGTCTTTCCCAACAACCCTCGCGGCTTGGCTGAATGAACCATGCTCAGCGACAGCAACAAATGCAGTAAGTTGGTCGAAACTGGCTCTAGGCATAAGAAGCTCCTCAAACAATGGACTCGTTTATCTTAATTCAATCCGACCCTGAATGTTGCAATATTTGCAACAAAACTGAGATTACATGATGAATAGCAGAGGTAATAATGAGCACATATTGAAACGTTACGAGGGCAA
Organism: Vibrio rotiferianus CAIM 577 = LMG 21460; assembly: GCF_002741985.1. Taxonomy (GTDB): domain Bacteria; phylum Pseudomonadota; class Gammaproteobacteria; order Enterobacterales; family Vibrionaceae; genus Vibrio; species Vibrio rotiferianus. Next base: position 42,331 of record NZ_APHW01000104.1, on the reverse strand, counting down.
TTCAATGAAAGGTTTTAGCAAAAAGGTACTTCTAGCAGCATCTGTCGCAATGGCAATCGGCAGCATCTCTACCGCCGCCAATGCGTGTTCACGTTTGGTTTGGGAGACTCAAGACCACGGGGTATTTGTTTCTCGTACTATGGACTGGATGGAAGCCAACCAGCCAACCATCGATGTACGTCACGCTGGTCAAACCTACCATGGCTACGATCAAGGCGATGCACTTACGTGGACATCGAAATACGCTTCCATCGGTGTGAGTATTTACGGCGTGGGCATTATTGATGGCTTCAACGAGAAAGGCTTTGCGGCTAATGCATTGTTTTTAGATGAGGAAAACCCAGGCGCATCACAAGCTGGCAAACAACAAATCGAAAACTCGCGCTTTGTCGCCTATTTGATTGATAGCTTCGCGTCCGTTGATGAAGCGTTGAAGAATCTAGACTCAATCCAAATCCAACAGTTCAGCCACAATGGCATCGAAATGAAGGGACATTACTCATTAGAAGACGCAAGTGGTGACTCTGCTGTGTTGGAATACATCGACGGCGCTTGGCAAGTTCATCATGGCAAACAATATGACGTGATGACTAACAGCCCAGAGTACGCGCAACACTTGAAAAACTGGCAAGAGGCACAGCCAAAAGCGAAGAGTGACGTGAATGGCGAGTTCCCAATTCCGGGTAACATCAACTCTGCTCAGCGTTTTATCTGGAACAGCTACATGAAGGATCAACTTAAAGAACCGAGTAGCTACACTAACGGCATTGCTAAACTCGACAGCGTGACCTATAAAATCCCATTGGATGCGGCAAACCGCCCAGTCAACGGAGAAATGCGCGGCTACGCTACGCTTTACGGTTTGGTATACAACCTAGACCAAAAAGTGATGAACGTGCGTTACCAGTATGACGACAGCTACACGCAATACTCAGTGGACTTTAACAAGTTAAACGATGGTTATAACTACACTATAAAAGCCGACTTACCGGATCTATTTGGTGATATTTCATCTCGCTTAGAAAAAGGCGATGGTGTGATGGGTCAGCACTTGATTAAGTAATAACTTTGAGAAGGTTGCCTTTAGCAACCTTCTCAACTTGAACTTTATATTTCTCGATTTAGTGAGTCGATTACCGCCGTCAAATTATCTTCACCCAAAGCGACAATTTGCTTTTCCTGCTCACTAAGCCTTTCAAAAGCGTCCTGTATTTCACGCTCATCAATAAGTGCTCGATGCATATATAGTTCTTTATACACCATCAACCTTTTTTGGGATTCTTTTACCAACCACCCCATATCTAGATTGCTTTCTTTGCAATGCACTCTTAACTCATCTACTAGATCATCTAAAATGCGTTGCATTTTGCGATCTTTTAATCGCCATTTGTCTGATAATTTTCTGTTATGTATTTTCATTTGCAGCAAACTGACTGAATAATCTACGTTTTTATTAGAACAGCATTTTTATAAAAAATTCATTTGCGGGTAAATACGTGCTAGTTAACTTGGTCCACAATTTGCGTCGTTTAGGTCAAATCTGTCCAAATGGAGCGCTTATGCATATTGACCCAATCGTTGAAGTTCTTATTCAAAGAAGGAAAGAACAAGGCGTTTCCAGAGAAAAAATGGCTCAAGCAGCAGGAATGAGCTTAAAGACATATCAACGCATTGAAAGGGGGGGGAGTCTGACATGAAGCTCTCCCAGTACAGAGCAATTTTGCGTGCACTGCAGCTGACAGATCTAGACATAGCTTTAGATATTCGAGATATTGATCATGTGGTCGCGGAAGATGTCCTAACTGCCGCTCGCTTGCTCAGCCCGGATGCTCAAACGTTGCTGACGAAGTTGATTTTCCTTGTCCACAAAAACTCTACCTGTTCATGAGAAAAGTGGCTACGGAGAATAGACCCGAACGTGCCGGGCTTATTCTTCGGCTTACGTATAACCTTATTTGTCAATAACTAAGCTAAATCCACTGAGCCTTAGCATAGTCGATTTCTCAGTACAGGCACTCAAACTCGGGAATTCTCTTCTTACCTCTCAGCAATAAGAAGTTCAAGAATCGACTCGTCGATGTAGTGAGTATCTTCTCTTCATCCACACCGTGTTTTTCCAGCAACGCAATTGCCAAATCTAACTTGGAAATCTCTTCACTGAAATGGGCATCCGACCCTGTACTGAAGTAAACGCCAATCTCTTTGCCCAATTCGACAATGCGATCACAACGAGAATCACTGCCCTTACGGCTTTTGCCAGTCAAAGATGTATTGTTAATTTCAACCGCAACATTGTGCTCTTTCGCGCAGCGCAGCACCTGTTCCATATCGAATGGGTAATTTGGGTTACCTAAATGACCAAGAACATCCACTCTGCCGCTTTGAATCGCATTTATCAGGGCGGCGGTATGCTCAGCTTCCGTTGCTGGCTTGAATACGGGTTCATGGAAACTCGCAATCACCCAGTCAAGATGTTGGTCAGAGGACGGTGGTAAGTCTATCTCCCCTTTCACATTCAGCGTGTTGGCTTCGACGCCACGGAGAATGCCAACCTCATGTAAAAAGCGGGGCAAAATTCTTTGATTGTTGAAATGCCAGTAGTGAGGGGCTCCAGGCATCTCGGGAGCATGATCGGTGGTACAAAGAAGTTTTAGCCCCTTATTCTTAGCAGACAATGCGTTCTCTAAAATCGTGCTGTAAGCGTGTCCACTGGCAATAGTATGGGTGTGGCTATCAATCACGATATCCATGGTGACCTCCTGAGATTGTGGACGAACTATCGAATGTCGAACGAACCGTTTTGATTAAGAAACAACGATAAGTCAGCAGGAATCGAGTGATTCAGCACTTTATCAACGTTGACCGCATCAGAACGTAAGTAGAACGCCAATGCGGCATCTGGATCTGTACCGCCACGGATTTTTCGATTAACCAAACGCTCTTTTAGAAACTCCGCTTGAGTATCAATAAACACCGTAAAATCGGCCAAGCGATGCAGTTCTTTCCATACCGGTTCATCAAGCAACAACCAGTTGCCCTCGACAACGACAATATTGTGGTTAACCTGAATGGCATCATCCACAGGATCATGTAAGTTGCGATCGTAGTAAGGCCATTTGCTGTCTTTCACTTTAAGCTGTTTCAGCTTGTCGATAAGCTCGGTGAGATTGAACGTCTCGTAAGAGCCTTTAATGCTGCGCAGAGGGACAATTTCACCATTACGTTCAATGGTGTTGCTGTCTAGGATTTCGTTCGGGTAGTGAAAACCATCAAAAGGCAGAACCTGAAGTGGCTCTTGGTTTTCATCTTGTTCAGAAAGGTGTTCCCAGAATGCAGCTAGGGTTGACTTACCGCTGCCCGGAGGCGCGCACAAGAACACGACAATGCGTTCCTGCTTCTCATGATAGAGGCGGGTAAACTTTTCGATAAGAGGTTGATGGATTCGCTTTACATCGGCATCAGGAAAGGTAGCTTCGGTTTCAAAACCACTGACGTTTAAATTCACTTTCATGGTGAACCCTTATTGATTGATCTCCCCTTCGATTCTTTCTATCAACATTTCACACGACAGCTTCAACACTGTTTTGATGAGAGATTCGTATCTCATTTGCGAAAAGGACTCAAACGAAGAGAACTTAAGCTGATTGATCGACTCAAGATAAAAGCTGTCTTGCTGAGAAGAGAGTACCGCTTGGTTTTTGATGAAGTCGTAAATCACGTCATCCGCGAATTCGACTTTCTCAGGTTGGCTAACCACGTACTCCAAGACCTGATCGTACAGTCCGATATCGGCGTAAGTTTCCAAAGAGATTTTGCCCATCGCAAACATCAGCTTCGATACCACATCGGTCGTCACCAACGGACCATCTTCTTTCAATAAAGGATCCACAGCATACTCCTTCACCAGATCGTCTTGGACGAACACGCTCGGAAGTAATGCTTTTAACTTGAGGTTAATTATTTTGTTAGAAACCTGAAGAAACGCAGTCGCATTTTCGCACTCGTCCAGTTTCTCCAGTAATTCGTCTTCACGTGACAACGTATTATGACCTCTCCATTATGTGGCAGCGCAAAGGCTACCACACAAATTCGTTGCAACTAAACCGTTAAGCTCACGTCATAAAACTCAAGTAACGCTTTTTCTGCATGTGCGTTCCACACATAGTTGTTAGCGTTCAAAATTGCGTCTAATTCGGCGAAGAACGGGTCTTGGTCTGCCAACGATAAGAAATCATCAATCGCGGTCAATGGCAGGTCAATATGCGGGTAAATCAACTTCTTACCACCCGGGATATCCAACTGATTCAAAATCGTATGCGGTGCAGCTTGCAAGCCACCAACGTGGGTGATCATGAACGATGGATTGATCTTACCTTGTGAAGACAACTCGATAGATTCCACCATGTCGCCGGTCGAGCCACCAGACGTGCCCACAATGTGCGTTGATTCGTAATGCACGTTGTAGAAGTTAAACGGTACTTTGAATTTTTTATCGGTAGGGCCTGCGAAGAAGTTCAAGCAGCCATCGTTACCCAACAGCTCATCGGCTTGTTCTAGCACTTGCGATACCGCCGCATACACCATCACATCATCGTAGCCTTTGCCATCGTTCAGCGCTTTCAGGTAAGTCACAGGGTCATCGACTTGAGCGGTGTTGACGTAATGCAGCTCAACGCCTTGCTCTTTTGCTTTCTCAACCGGAATTAAGCACTCTGCTCGATCTAAGCGTGCAGCGTCGATGTCTGTTACCACAATCAGTTTTGGCTTAACCGGGCCGTTAATCGCGTAGTCAATCGCGCCAATCCCCATAGGGCCAGCACACGCAAGTAGCGCTAACGCTCCACCCTCTTTGATGCCCATATCGTGCTCGTACACGTATTGCGTAGTGTGGTAACTCGCATGATAAGCACCAATGATGCATGACATTGGTTCAGCCAAAGACGCATCTGCAAAATAATCACCGTGGTAAGGCAGCACACAACCTAAATCGATAGCGATTTTCGGAATGATGGAATACGTTGCGTTGCCACCAAAGGTTTCGTAGCTGTAACCCGCCGAGTAACCAGTAGGCAACCCCATTGCTGGTTGCAGTACAAAGTAATCGCCTGCCTTGTATTGGTCTTTTAGGTTCTCACCGACTTCAACAATCACACCTGCGTATTCATGACCCGTCATCACTGGCACTTCATCAATGTTCTCAGGTACGCGTTTGTGTTTGCTACCCAACAATGCTGCTTTGTAAGTGGACAGACAAATGCTGTTTGAAATGTTTTTAACCAGAAGTTCATCGGCTGAAATGCTTGGCAAATCAAAGGTTCTTAGTTGAACGTCTTTCTCGCCACAGATAACCGCTGCCGTTGTTTGTACCATGATTTCTCTCCTAAATGGGGTGGTAGGTGCCACCCCATACTGCATTGTTAGGCTGGTTGCTCAGTCGCGACCGCTTGTTGCTTAATCGTATCCATCAGCTCATTGAGCGCTGGGTCATTGAGGAAGTTCTTAATCGTTACCACTGGCAAGCCTGTTGCTTTGATGGCTCGACTTTCTAAGCTTTCGTGTGTCACGACGATGTCGGCTTCACTTGGGACTTTTTCGATGGCGAAGTTCTTCACTTCAATATCAATCCCGGCTTGAACTAACTTGCGTTTGAAGGTTGAAGCGCCCATCGCACTTGAGCCCATACCCGCATCACAAGCAAATGCGACAAATGAAATTGGTTTGTTGACTTCTTGTGTTGCAGCAGCAACTGGTTTGATTGTGCCTTCCGCTTTCATGTCTTTCATATCAGAGACAGACTGTTCAAACTCGTCTTCCTTGTCTTCTGCTTTGCTCATCTTCAGAATCGCACTTGCGACAAGGAAGGAAACAATCGTTGCAGTTGTGACGCCTGCGATGGTCGCTAGGAAGCTGCCTTTCGGAGTCAGTGCTAGGTAAGAGAAGATTGAGCCTGGACTTGGACCTGCTACCAAACCTGCATCAAGTAGATTGAAGGTTGCGATACCTGTCGCTGCACCCGCAATCATTGCCAAGATCATGATTGGCTTCATTAGCACATACGGGAAGTACAGCTCATGAATACCACCGAAGAAGTGAATGATGATGGCACTTGGCGCAGAACGTTTAGACAGGCCTTGACCAAACTTCGCGTAAGCCAACAGCATACCAAGACCCGGACCTGGGTTAGATGCCACCATAAAGAAGATTGATTTACCTGTTTCAGCTGCCGCCTGCAGACCTAGTGGGTAATAAATACCTTGGTCGATAGCGTTGTTTAGGAACAGCACTTTCGCAGGCTCGTTGATGATAGCGAGCAGAGGAAGGAATCCCGTTGCCACCAAGGCTTCGATGCCCGATTTCACAAACAAGTTTGCCGCTGTTACTGCAGGACCAACAATCTCGTAGGCGAACAGACACAGGATCATGCCCACAATACCGAGTGAGAAGTTGTTCACCACCATCTCAAAGCCAGAAGGAATACGGTGTTGGATTCGCTTATCCATTTGCACCACAACCCAAGCACTGAGTGGGCCCATGATCATTGCGCCGACGAACATTGGGATGTTCGCACCAACGATAACACCCATGGTACCAATGGCACCGGCTACCGCGCCGCGTTTATCACCGACAATCTGACCGCCGGTATAACCGATCAACAGTGGTAATAAGTAAGTGATCATTGGACCAACAAGTTCCCCAAACGCTTCGTTTGGCATCCAACCTGTTGGGATAAAGAGTGCAGTAATAAAGCCCCAAGCGATGAAGGCTCCGATATTTGGCAGCACCATGGCGGTCAAATGACCCCCGAAGGCTTGCACATTGGCTCGCATGTTTGCTTTCACGTTATGTTCCTTTTAGTATGCTTTTATTATGTCTAGCACTTGTTCCTTAGATGAAGCTTGTGCCAGTTTTGCAATGTTCTCTTCGTCCACAAACATCTCGCTCAGCGCTTGAATCACCTCAATGTGGGTATCAGCGTCTTTTGCAGCTAGGGTAATTAGAATGTTGGCAGGACCAAGGTCCGAACCAAAATCAACTGGTGAAGGGAAAATATGAATGCCCAAGCCCGTTTTTAGGACACCGGTTTCTGGGCGAGCATGTGGCATCGCCAGTCCAGGGCACAACACATAATAGGGACCATTTTCTTCGGTCGATTGGATGATGGCATCCGCGTATTGCTGAGAAACGTAACCTTTGTCTTCTAGGTATTGCGTTGTCTTTTTAACTGCGTCTTGCCATTGGTAAGCGCGGTCATTAATAACATCTACTAGTTCGTGGTCGATTAATTCATACAGCATTTTTAAACCCTATCAACAGTTCGGTATCGATGGGTTAATTATCAATAAGAGTAGTAGAACCGCGCAAGCACGCCTCTTTTGTGCAACAAATCACAATTAAATGGCTGTCAATTTGTTTTAATGAACGTAGCTCAAAAATAGACAAAGAAAGTTAGCAACAAATTTTCTTTCAGCAACATGTCAATAGGCATAATTTGAACCTCCGCACCTATCCAAACATTTCTAGAAATTCGCAATAATTTATCTCGATCACATTACAACTCTTGACTCGCTATTTATCGTGATTAAATTCAAACTTCATTTTCCACTAATTTGGCGCTAGTGAGTTTCAAACAGGGATAATCATCACACTTGTTTGCTAAAAGAAATCGAAACGTTGCTTAGTTTCAACATATAGCGAGCAGAAGGTCGGAAAAGAAAAGACACAAAAAACCCGCCGAGTGGCGGGTTTGATTAATCTGCTGACCACACTGAACGAATATCCGGCCAACCCCAGTTAGTGAGAGCGACGTCTTCTAAAACACCTTGGAAACGCAGTGTCTGAGTATGGTGGAACATTGGTGCGATCCAGTATTCACTGACCAGTGTTGAAGCAATAGGCTCAAGCGCAACTAAGTAATCTTCAAGGGGAACCAACGACCTCACCTTTTCCAACTGCTCATCAAGCCACTGCGCATTTTCTTCACCCAATGTATGGTACAAAACATCATTGCTAAAGAAGTTAGTAAAAGCAGAGACATGACGGCTGTCATCAGAAGTGGTGTTAGTCACCACCAGCGTCTCGTCTAGCGTTCCATTTTCCGCTTTTTCATTTAGCTCTCTGTAGGAATACATGATCGTCTCAACTTTACAGCCTTCCAATGCCAGGAGAGAAGAAATAGCACGAGCACAGCGACGAAGCGCAGTGTAGTTGTAACCCGCGATAGTGATGGTCTTCGGTAACTTGGTTCTGTCCCCAAAAGGACGTAAAACGGGCTTCCAACTAGGTAGTAAGTTGGAAGCAGGAACGCTGCGAAACACTGTATTTTCTTTTCGCATCGCTTCTGCCAAACGCTCAGGTTGAATCAACTCTGCAATATAGCGGCGCTGAGCACGAGACAAAGGCTGTTTAGCATGATGGTTGAACAGAGCAAACAAGCAACCATCTTCAGTTCGAGTGTGTTGACCATCATGAGGGGCTTTGTCATCTTGAGTCGAAACATAATGACCACACAAAGTCTCACTAACGTTGATAGGCACACTACCAGTGAGTGAAGGATTCTCCATTTTCTCATCGTTGACGATCCAAATCGTCACTATGTCGGTAAGTACACGGCAAGCGTAATAAGCATCGAAAGCTTTCAGCTTTAGTCGATTCGCATTGTGCTCAATCACCGAAAACGGGCCACTACCAATCACCAAGTTGTTGTTGGCTACGTTTACTTGGCTAACGGGTTGAATGCCGTATTTCACCCCAGATATAAGCCCTGCAAACCCCAAATCTGGCTTGCTCAGGGTAAACACTACTTTAAGAGGGTTTGGTGCAGTGATGTCGGTAACGTGAGCCAGCTCTTTCTGGTAATACTCCAACGAACTCAGTTTGGCAAATAGACTCACCACGGTATCAGCATCAATCGGCGCCCCATTATGAAACGTTAGACCGGGGCGAAGGTAAAATGTCCACTCAAAGTTCTTCTCATCGTAGCGCCAATGGTGGGCCAACTCTGGCTTTACCACACCGTTGTAGTCACTCGATACCAAGCAACAATAGATTTGACGCAGAAAGAAGCGCTCACTGCTGCGGTGAAGTTGGTGAGGGACGATGCGCTCAAACATACGCTTATAAGTCAGCTGGATATTGAGTCGACCTTCTTGAACCGATGCACCTGAAGTGGTTTTGAGCAAACGTCCAAATGCAGCTTCATCTTCATCGAGAATCGCCAGTGCTTTTTCGTACTTACCCAGCTTAATGCGCTCCAGAGCTAGGCTCTCTTTTAGCGCGCTTAACGCTATGTTTAGGAGCAATGTCGAACGCTGATTGCGGCCCGCTTTTGGCTGCCAACTTAACCACGTGAGCGCCTGCATTTGCGACAACAAGCTGCGCGCGTGACGAGGAGAAGTGAACAGCAAATCCGCCACTTCCTGCAACGTGGTTTTGACTTCACTACCAACACCTAATGGTGTCAGTCGTTGGTAGTAGCGGAACAAGTTGAGATCAGACACTGCGTATCCTCAAAAAGTGGAGATAGGTTTATTTTACTCAACTTATCCAAGAGAAAATAAGAAAACTTCCGTTCACTTTGTTCCCCTTTTTGCCTACGCAAAGCCAAAAATCGAAGAGTTAGCTCCCCTTTCGAGCTTATTAGGAATAAACCACAGAAATCTACTCTCTTTTTCAGCTCCCCTTTTCTTCGCATACTGACCCTGTCAACACGAAGGAGGAAATATCATGCGAATCCATAAAAGACCTGCAAAAGCGTGGCCTAAGATGGCTGCTTATTTCCAACAGCGTATCGCTCAATCAAAAAACAAGTTGGAAGTGATCGCGCTACTAAACATGAAAGAGTTATTGAATTGGTCATAACATAACTTACAACTCCAAGCAGAACTTAACTCCTGATACTACACCCCCACTTCGTTGTATCTTTAAGTTCTGCTTTTTCATTTTTTTGTCTCCACTTTATTGTCCTAATAATGTAAATCCATTCAGCAGTTATCCATACCTACCCTCAGATTTTACATGGTGTCGATTCTATAGTTGCATCCTAAACTGAGCAGGCGTACACTTTATCGCAATTCGACGATTAACTATTAAGGCCAGCGAATGAGTGATAAATGCAACGACAAGTGCGTAGTTGCTTTTCAGACAACGCAACAACAACTAGAGAAAGAACAAACTCTAGCAGCACAAGCAAAAGCTTTATCGCATCCTGCACGTTTGCGCATTCTGCATATCCTGCACACTCTCGATACCATGGGCGGTTGTTTGAACAGTGATTTGGTTTCTGAATTGGGTCTTGCGCAATCTACTGTTTCCGAGCACTTGCGTATTCTAAAGCAAGCAGGCTTTATTAGCGCCGAGCCAAACCCACCTAAGGTGTGTTACCGCATTCAGCGCGACGCGTTTGATCAGTTCAATCTAGGCTTTTCCAAATTATTTGATTAATTCCCTTTGCACGCTGGTAAGGCGTGCAGAGATAAACTATACCTTTAACCATCGTATTTCGACGATAAACGAATAAGAGAACACTATGACTACTCAAGTTTTAAATAGTGCCAGCGACAAAATGAGCTTCTTGGACCGTTACCTAACAGTATGGATTTTTGTAGCAATGGCAATCGGTGTAGGTATTGGCGTAGCATTCCCTCAAGTTGCTGAGTGGAATGAGTCAATGTCAGTCGGTAGCACGAACGTACCGCTCGCGATTGGTTTGATTTTGATGATGTACCCGCCGCTAGCAAAGGTAAACTACAACCTGCTAGGTACAGTGACGAAAGATAAAAAAGCGATCACACTGTCTTTGCTTATGAACTGGATTGTCGGCCCTATTTTGATGTTCATCCTTGCATTGACTTTCCTAGGTGATCATCCGGGCTACATGGTCGGTATCATTCTGATCGGTCTTGCTCGTTGTATTGCGATGGTATTGGTATGGAACGATATCGGTGGTGGTAATAAAGAATACGGCGCAGCCCTAGTTGCACTAAACAGTGCTTTCCAAATCGTGACTTACAGTGTAATGGCATGGTTGTTCATCACTGTGTTGCCACCGGTCTTTGGTTACGAAGGTTTCGTGGTAGATATCTCGATGATGGACATCGCTGAGAGCGTTCTGATTTACCTTGGTATCCCATTCCTAGCGGGCTTCCTAAGCCGTAAATGGCTGGTCGCTGCGAAAGGTGAACAATGGTACAACGAAGTGTTCATCCCACGCATTTCACCAATTACGCTTATCGCCCTACTTGCGACCATCGTACTGATGTTCAGCTTGAAAGGTGAAATGATTCTTGAACTGCCAATGGATGTATTCCGTGTAGCAATTCCACTGGCTATCTACTTCGTATTGATGTTCTTTGTCAGCTTCTTCGTTGGTAAGAAACTGGGCATCGACTACGACAAAAATGCGTCGATTGCTTTCACGGCAACAGGCAACAACTTTGAACTGGCAATTGCGGTTTCCATCGCAGTGTTTGGCCTAAACTCAGACCAAGCTTTTGCGGGTGTCATTGGCCCACTGATCGAAGTGCCTGTATTGATTGCTTTAGTGAAAGTAGCACTCAAAATGAAGCAGAAATACTATAGATAACCAAAGGCTGTAATGATTTAGAAGCGCCCATCGGTAACGCGAAGGGCGCTAACTGACCACGACAGTTTTGATATAGTCACTAGGAGTTAGTCCAAATTTACCTTTGAACCGTTGACTAAAACGCCCCTCAGATTGATAACCACAAAGGTGAGCCAACATCGCAACGTTGTAGTGACCATTTTGCATTAAATACAATGCGTGATTTAAGCGCACTTCTGCCAACACCTCTCGATACTGAGTCCCCTCTTGCTTGAGCTTACGAATCATAGTTGCGCGACTCATAGCAAAGCGCTCTGCCACTCCTTCTAATGAGTGCTCTTCACCTGGAGAATGCGACAAATAGCGGCTTAGCTTCTGACTGAATGTTGTGTTCGCACTCGTAAATAAGTGATGCAACACACCACGCTCGGCGAGTTGCTGGTATAAGCCCATTACCCAGAAGGTTTGTGTCTCTTTGCTCATAGTTTGTTGATAAAACGAAAACAACGCATTGAGGGTTTCTTCCAATGCTTTATCTGCTTCTAATGTTGGCGCTTCTTGCTCCTCTCCAACGCTTACGCTCAATTCAAGCATCACCTCTGTCGGCAAACAATGAAAGCTGAACATTCTCGAGAGAAACTTCCCTTTCTGGGGCAAATTCTCAAAACTTAGCGATGCAGAAGCTTCACAAAGCAGCAGCTTAGAATGAGAAAGATCTAACGCCGACTCCTTCCAGAAAAGGCGCTTACTCCCGGTGATGATCTGAATAATACTTGGGGAGTGAATCCTCACATTGCGTAGTTTCTGCAACCGTTCAGCTCGAAATATCGTAATTTGATATTGGTGACTCATCGACTCCCTCTCTTCTCTAAATGACGTTTAACGTGTGTACGTCGCCGTCAGTTTTGCTTTGTCTAATGCCATGCTATTTAGTGTAAAACCGACCACTGCCGCTGGCGTATTTTCATCTAGGTTTAACTTATCGGTAGGCAACGCCCATACTGTGAACTGGTAACGGTGCATACCGTCCGCTTTTGGAGGACAAACACCACCAAAGCCTACAGTACCGTAATCAATACGAGACTCTTTACCACCCAATTTCTCAATGTTCACACCGCGTGGAAGTTCATTCACATTAGCAGGAATATTAAACGCAACCCAGTGCCAGAAACCACTGCCTGTTGGCGCATCCGGATCGTACGCGGTAATTGCAAAGCTCTTTGTGCCTGCAGGCGCATCTTTCCACATCAGCTGTGGAGACTGGTTGCCACCATCACAGCCCCAACTGTTGTACTCAAACGTTTTTGCCATTGGGTGGCCTTCTTGAATATCATTACTGGTTAACTCGAATGCTTGAGCTGAACCCACTGCCAATAAGCTTAATGCCAAAACCGATGTAGTGATTGCTTTCATGATGATGCTCCTATTTCTTAAGTTCGGGATAAGTGTATTCCCCAAAAGAAACCGAAACCCTTCATTAAGTATCAATAAAAACTATTTTAAGCCAAATAGTGATACTTTACGTAACATTTTCAAATTTGTACTTATCGACGACTTATTTGGTGTACGCTCATTAGCCCAAAAGCAAACAAGGAAGCGTAAATGGAACTGGATATCTACGTGGTGGACGCCTTCACCGATACGCAATTCAAAGGCAACTCCGCCGCTGTCGTACCGCTAGAGGAATGGCTTGCGCCAGAGTTGATGCAAAATATCGCGACAGAAAACAACTTATCGGAAACGGCCTTTCTAAAACCTATTGGCACAAACCGATATGAGATTCGTTGGTTCTCTCCTATTACCGAAATCGATTTCTGTGGGCATGCAACGTTAGCCTCTTCGTTAGTTCTATTTGACGAATTGGGCATTGAAGGTGCGATTGAATTCCGCACCCTTGAAGTAGGGACACTCACCGTAGAGAAGAATGTGCACGGAAAAATCGAGATGGCCTTCCCTTCTCGCCCACCAAAAGCCGTTTCTGACATTCCTGTGGCTTTGATTGAAGGCTTAAGCTGCAAAGTAGAGCATGTTCTGCTAAGCCCTCAAGCATACTTTGTGATTGTGGACAGCCAACAAGAGGTACTTGATGTTCAATACCGTTCAGAACACCTCAAGACACTCGCACCTTACGATGTGGTCGTCACCGCGAAAGGCGAACAGCAGGACTTCATATCACGTTACTTTTGGCCAGCGAATGGCGGCGATGAAGATCCGGTGACTGGATCGATTCACGCTGGACTAGTGCCTTTCTGGGCTGAAAAGTTGGGCAAAACATCACTGGTTGCTTATCAGGCTTCTCAGCGCGGAGGGATTTTGCACTGTGATATACATGGCGAACAAGTGAAGGTATCAGGCGATGGCGTGCTTTATATGAAAGGGAGAATTTTCGTTTAGTGCACAAGAAATGATCTTATTTTCATCTTAGCTAATGCCGCACTTCTTTTCGTCCAATACGCACCCAGTAGGGTGCGTATTTACCTCGAAGTTTAGCTGACCAAAGGCTCTGGTTTTTGGTAATAAATACTGCTTTCACCCTCTTGCTTCTTCTGCCAACGGTCTATCACCAATGTCGCAACCAAATCCCCCTCAACGTTGACCGCGGTGCGGAATGTATCCAACGGTCTTTCTATCATTAATAAAATAGCTATCGCTTCCAATGGAATGCCCGCAGCTAGTAGTACTAACTGCATACCCGACATGGAGCCCGAAGGCATGCCTGGCGCACCAACGGAAGAAACCATTGCCATAATGAAGATCATCACCAACCCAGTGGTGCTCAAATCCACCCCAAACAACTGTGCTAGGAAAATCGCAGCGACGCCTTCAAATAGCGCGGTGCCATCCATATTCATTACAGAGCCGAGTGGCAATACCATGCTGCTGACTTCTGGTGAGACATCCAAATTGTCTTCCGCACTTTGCTTTGCAAGAGGCAGAGCTGCCGCACTTGAAGACGTTGCGAACGCCATGGCTAACGGTGCCGAAATCGCTTTGAACAGCGCAACTGGAGAGATCCCCGTCATTACCTTGGCAATCGTCGGTAGCACCACTAGCCCGTGCACCATCGTAAGCACAAACACCAGCAACGCAAACAACGCGAGTTGCTGAATCAGATTCCCACTTGAGGTCAGCGTGATATCAAACACGATCGCGAAAATAGCTATTGGCGACAGCTTAACGATGCCTCGAATCATGGTGTTGACGCTTTTGTTTAGCCCTGAAATCACCGCTAGCAACGGATGACCAGATGGAACAGAAAGTAAAATCGCAACGCCTGCCATAAAGGAGAAGACCACGATCGCCAGTAAGTTACCATTCGCCAGTGCAGCAAATGGATTCACCATCGCCATCTTAACGAGATTGGTCAATATTGCGGCACCACCTGCCCCTTGCTCGTCAATCAAACGAACATCACTACCCACAGAAATAGCTTGGCTAAGTGGCTCCCAAGCAGGCAATGCTAACGACGCACCAAGTCCTAAACTAATGGCAATTAAGGTGGTGAAACTGTAGAAAAGCAGTGTTCGCCCACCCAGAGCTTTAAGACGAACGGTTGAACCAATATTGGTGATGCCTTCGACAAGAGAAAACAGCACCATCAAACCCACCACCATTTTCAGTAAGCCGAGATAGACCGTTTTGCCCAACATTAAAATTTGGTAGTAATCACTCGACAGTAAAAGTGATTTTTCTGCCAACCCATGGTAGACAAGAAGAAGGAGAGCTTGCGCACCAGTCCATGCAAGTAGTGCAGAAATAAGAAGTTGAACGGGCAAAGAGAGTTGAAAATGACGCATAAAAAACACCTAGCGCCACAAATTCTGCTGATTTGGGCGCTCGATAAAAATGAACAAATGGAAGTGAAGAGTAACTACTTGGATTAAGACCAAGAGCCCTTGTAGTACGGGTTCAATAAACCTTTTACCCGTTTAAGAACCACCAGTGCCGACACACGGAACCAGCCAAAAATGACGCGTTGATGCAGTCTAAATATGGTGTCGTACAAACGGCGAACGTAGCGTCCACGCAATACGACTTTGTCATTCATCAATGTGCCAACCGCGTAATCATGCCCAAGCGCGACGACCATCCCACCATCTTTGAATACAAACGGTTTTAACTCTTTGCCTTTCACCAAGCGTTTAAGTTGCTTCGCTAGGTGTGCAGCAGCTTGGTTGGCAGCTTGCGCTCGTGGTGGCACGATGCTTCCATCTTCTTGTGGGCATTCGGCACTATCACCAATAACAAACACGTTTTCATCCAGAGTGGTTTGCAGCGTAGGCAGCACTTTAAGTTGGTTAATGCGGTTACTTTCTAGACCATCAAGGTTCGCTAACCAATCCGGGCATCGAATCCCTGCCGCCCAAATTTGCAGATCGGCAGGAATGATTTCATTTTCCGTCACGATACGGTCTGCTTCTGCACGCTGAACTTTTGTGTTTAAACGAACGTTAACGCCCTGCTTTTGTAGCTTCTTAAGTACCTTGGTAGACATGCACTCAGCACTTGCAGGTAACACACGATCTGCCGCTTCGATGAGCGTAATGGAAAGTTGAGTATCATTTTGATAGCGGTTTAATTGCTTGCTGACTTTCGCCCATTCGGCCGCCAGCTCAACGCCGGTCGCACCAGCACCCACGATAGAAACACGATGCAAACCACCGCTTGCCAGCATCTGCTTCATCTGTTCCCACGCTTTTTCTGCTTGAGGAGCGGAATCTAAGAATAAGCAATGATCGCTTACCCCCGGGATTTTGAAATCGTTACTGATCGCACCCACTGCAATCACGAGGTAATCGTATTTCAACGTTTGTTCAGGCGACAGTTCGGAACTCACCATAATGGTTTTTTCTGCTCGGTTTAAACCAGACATTCGAGCTTGAACATACTGGTAGCCGTGGCAAGCAGCATGAAGACGAAACGCAACCGAATCGAGCTCATTATCAAACGTGCCCGCTGCAATCTCATGCAGTCTTGGTTTCCATAAGTGATGAGAAGATGGCTCAACCAAAGTAACGGTATGATCAGATTTGCCTGCAAAACTGCTCGCTAAACGCGTGACCATTTCTAGACCCGCAGCACCACCACCGACAACAACAAAGTTCGACATACTCCCCTCCCGGAAACCATCCATCGAAAGATAAAAATCAAAAACGCAGCAAATACGTTTGGAATGGCGGGCATTATATTGGGTTGAAAATAAATGATAATAAGCAGAAAAAGAAAATGACTATTACGAATTTGTAAAAATCTAAACCTAATGCGAAAAACAAAAAAGCCACCACTTTTCAGTGATGGCTTTGCTTCATCGATGTTGCTTTGTCTTAATTAGCGAGGATCAAGACCTAGCTTTTGTAGTACCAGTTTGAAGTTCTCGCGGCGCTCTTTAACGTTGTGAACATCACCTGTCGAACACGTCAGATCCGGACAACCACGGTTAACGATGCCTGAAACGTCATCGATAAATTGAGAACCTTGCAGACCACTATCTACATACTTCTTCAGTTCGTTGTGGTAGTTCCAATCAGCGTACTGACCGCCTTCATCGTTGTATGCCTGAACTGACGTTACCCAGTAGAACAGACCTGCGATCCACTTGATCTCTTTGTTCTCTTCCGAGCTACAAATCAGACCTGGGTTAGAACAGAAATCTAGCTCAGCATAAAGCGGGTTCGCCGGTGGTGCTTCTACCGTTACGCCATCAATTGTCTTACCAATGGTTGATGGGTCAACGTGCGAGCGACCTAGGTAGTGGTTAAGCGTACCGAAGTTCTGACGACCTGTGGTTTGGATAACACCACGCCCCCACCAGCCACAACCTTCAACGCTTTCTTGGCTGCTGCCGTCCCAAATGAACTTACCGGCCTTCTGACCAACGTAAGTCTTACATTCGTCGCGTTCCCACACTTGTTTAGACGTATCTACGCTTTCTGGAACATCGTTACAGTGACCATTGTTTGTCCAACGACCTGCTGCACCGTTCACCAATAGACCACGCTCTTCAAGTACTGCATCAGGTGCGGCAAAGACTGGAGCTGGAGCGCCATACCATTTCGCATGAGTCAACGCACTGACTTCCATTTTGTCATCACGAGGACAAGAGTACGCATGGTCCAAACCAGAAACTGGGTTTACGCCGTAATCTGCGTATTTCTGACCCAATTGACCACAGCTTGCTGTCATTGGGTAATCCGCAGGCGCGCCGTATTTCACTTCAGACCAATTGTTTTCATCACACGCGTTGTAGCGGATAGTCTCTTGCATACTTTGCGCAAGGAACGCAGCAATCGCGACTTTCGCGTATTTGATGTTGGTTGCATCATCAACGTCATCGTTCATCAACCAGAACTTGTTGCCCGCCACACCAATGTTGTGCATTGCATTCAAGCCATCTAGGAAGTCGTTCCACTTGTAAACCGTTGACGGAACCCATTGAGATTGTGGCGTTTCGTATAGGAAGGCTTCGTTATCAATCACGCTTTCAGCATTTGCTAACTCTTGGTTTAGCGCTTCAATGCGAGTCAATGAACCTTTCTCTAACTCTTCACCTACGTAGTACAGTGGCACTTTCGCCGTTTGGTAAAGCTCAATCTTGCTGGTTAGGGCTTGAGAGTCTTGATCAAACATCAATGCAAACACGTTGCTGTACGCCGCTTTACGGATTTGCTGATCGGTTTGCGTGTTACCCATGAAATAGTTTGCGGTTTGCTCTGTCGGCATGTTCGCTAGCATTGCAGGCGCATCAACGTAATCTGTCACCTGTTTTACGTACTCAAGTGCGTGGTGCCACTGCTCGCTGGTTAGTGCAGTTGTTGCATTCGATTTAGTAAACGCCACAAAGTCAGCTTTGTTCGCAGAATCTGCTTTGTAAAGCTCGAAGCTATCAAGTAGATCAGCCGTGAAAACAGACGCTTCATCCCATACAGACTGACGACCAGAGTGGGTATCGTAAGCAAACTCACCAATGCTTAATGACCAACCAAATGTCGCTTGTGGCGCAAGGGTGGTGAAGATCAAGTTGTAAGCATGTGCCCAGCCTTTAACGTCATCGCTCAGTACGTTGATTGCATCAATATCAATACGGCTACCCGTGATATCAATAGCATTCGTCAGTGCTTGTTTAACCGCAACGGCACCAAACGACGCCCCTTTGTCTTGCGTAGCGAGATCCAGAACATCCGAGCGAATCACAATAGATGCTGTACCCGCGTTCTCTGCTTGTTCGATAGCTGACACAAACGAACGTGTAAGCTGCTCTAGGTCTGTGAGCGCATCACTGCTGCTTGCTGCGATAGTTAGCGTACTTGGCGCTTGAGTGGATGGGCTCGCCACAACGAATGTGTTTGGCCAACCTGCCACTTCTAGACGCACTGGGTCCATTGGGTTGCGCAATGAAAGCGCTGGCGCTGTACCCGGCTCAGTACCATCACAGTTTAGATGCAATGACCATGAGCTATCGCTGCCAGGAACAGATTGCGTCCAGTATACCGCTGAGTAAGCAATGTTCTTGTGAACCATAATGTCGCCGCCTGTTGCATGATCACCACGAGTCCAGTCTGGGTACACATTAAAATCAGCACACAGTCCACCTGTTGGCGGAGGCGTCGGTGTTTCTACTTTTTCAACTGTGATGTTTACACGTACTGTTGCCGTTAGGTTCTCAGCATCCGTCGCAATCGCTTCTAGCTCAACTGCACCAACTTCTGACGCCGTCCAGTTACAAGAGAACTGGTTTGTGGTTGCTGCGTTGAAATCACAGATTTGCTTGTTGTTTGCTTTCACGATAACGCGAGACAAATCGTCATCAGCATCCGTTGCACGAACAGATATCGATACCGCTTCACCTTTTTCAAACTTCGAACCGTTTGAAGGCGAAGAGAAGCTCACTTCTGGCTTAACAAAGCTTGGAGCTGCTTCAATAGCAACAGCGATACTGCGTTGTTCAACCATTTGGTTGTTCTGATCGAGAACCACCACTTTAAGTGTCGCATTGCCCACTTCATTTGGAGTCCAAGATTGAGAATACGTCGTTTGACCTGCAGCGATGTTACGTTGACCTAACTTACGGTCATTTGCCCAGAACTCCAGTTTCGAGATTAATTCACCATCAACGCGTGCTTTGATCGTCGTTGCCTCACCCACCATCAATGTTTGACCTTGTGTAGGCGCGACGAACGTCAGCTCATGCACTTCTGGCTCCACAGGTGGCTCAACTGGCTTCTCTTTTACTGAAATGCTGACCGCTTGTTGCTGGGTTAAACCTGTGGCGTCTTCCACTACAGCTTTGATCGTGTGAGCGCCTGCGCCAACAGAAGTCCAACTCGCTTGGAATGGGGCTTGCGTTACACGAGCCACTTGTTTGTTGTCTACAAAGAAAGTCACCGCTTTAACGCTGGTATTAGTCGCCGTTACGTTTGCTAGCATGGCAACCGCTTGACCTTCTTCAAACTCAGCACCGTTCACTGGCGATGCCAATTGAAGAGAAATTTCTGGTTCGCCGACTTCACCTTCATCGTCAGCAATCAGACGAATAGTATTTTGAAGAAGTGTCAGATCCAACACGCCGCTCACACCTAGCGTTAGCTCAATACGTTCACCTGCCGGAAGTTGAGATTTCACCCAGCTACCGCTATCAAAAGCCAGCGCAAGTGTGTTCTTGAACGCGTTACCTTGCGCGTCGCTGGTGAACTTCATTCCCGGGTAGCTGATGCCAGTCGCAGACCAAGAGGGTGTCGACATAGATAGGTTCGAATCAAACGTCACTTTCGCATCACGCAGTTCAACTGGCTTTGAACCGTCGTTCGTTAGGATCACTTTGTAAGTGTTCCACCACTGGCTTTCTGAGCCGACGATAGTTGCATCTGTGATCACTCCTGCGTGTACAGCAGGCAATCCCATACCGATCGCCAGTGCTAAAACACTTGGCATGATCGCTAGCGTATTCTTTCTCATAATTAAGGACTTATACAAACAACAATAAAAAGGAACAGCATTATAGAGGGGGACTTTTTTCGCGCCGCAGCGGACAGATGTAACTAAATGTTACTCAACTTACAGGTGTAAAAGTGCCAAAAATAAAGCGTCTTTTTACGTCAATTTGACGACATTTCATACGTAATCGGTAAGCAAACAAAAAACTGGGACTCTAATTCAAAATTCAGAAAGTGTGCACTGGATAAAACAAATCTATTTTCTGGTCACAATCGATATAAGCATTTGTCTTCACTTTGTTTTCATGCATTTAAAAATCAATAAGTTACAGGATAAAAACACTTGAAATACTTAGTTACATGTTACTGAAAAAAGCGCCAATAAAAGCTGACCTCATACCCGAAAAGATTGGTAGTTCTTGGCCAAAAAGATCCCCTTCACATTTATGAAATCAAGAGAGGAAAATACGGCACATGAATGATCACACCATAAAAACGATAAGTATAACTTTGCAACAAAACGTCAATATCCGGATTGAAGCACGGTTTCAATTGGAATATTCGATGATAATGAGATGCATTGGATCGGTTTGAATCCAAGTCAGCCCAAAAATAAAATATGGAGAGTGTTATATGTCTTTACGTTTAGTAGCAGCAACCTTTGCACTAGCTGGATTAAGCTTTGGCGCGCAAGCAAGCGCAGAGTGTGAAGTGTCCATCGATGCTAACGATATGATGCAGTTTTCAACCAAAACACTGAGCGTGCCAGCGACGTGTAAAGAAGTGAAACTGACGCTGAACCACACTGGTAAAATGCCAGCACAATCAATGGGTCATAACGTGGTGATAGCTGATACAGCAAACCTTCAGGCAGTAGGTACGGAAGGTATGTCTGCAGGTCTTGAGAACAGCTACGTAAAACCTAACGATGACCGTGTTTACGCGTTTACCAAAGTGATTGGTGGTGGCGAAAGCACTTCTATCACATTCAGCACAGAGAAGATGACTCCGGGAGGTGATTACTCATTCTTCTGTTCTTTCCCTGGTCACTGGGCAATCATGCAGGGTAAGTTTGAGTTCAAATAACAGTACAAAATGCAAAAAGGAAGCAATACGCTTCCTTTTATTTTAAATAGATTGTTCAGCAATAATATCTTTCAACGGCGCAGGGCGAGCAAAAAAGTAACCTTGGACCTTGTCCACTCCACATCCCTTGACAAAATCGTACTCTTGCTGGGTTTCTACCCCCTCAGCGACCACCTCACAATGAGTAATGCGTCCAAGCTTGGCAACTAACTCATAAAGATCTCGACCTTTTTGGTCATTTGCATCTAACAATAATGAGCGATCAAGCTTAATCTTGTCGAAAGGATACTTCAGCAAATGAGGAAACGATGCGTAACCGGTGCCAAAGTCATCCATAGCAATCCTAATACCTTTTGCCTGCAGCGCTTCCATTGTTCTAATTAGGAATACTTTATTACTCAAAATCGCTTCTTCAGTAATCTCAATTTCTAGCCATTCTGGTTCGATTCCATAGTGAGTTAAGCGAGAGAGTAGATGTGGTACAAACTCTTCTTGTTCAATAGTCGCCACTGCGATATTAATCGCGATGCGACGTTCTTTTGATAATGACATTTTCTGCATGTCAGCCAGTACTCTTTCTATCACTAACTTGTCGAGCAATGGCATAGAATTAAGCATTTGAAAATCACTAACAAACGTTGGTGGACACAACTTCCCATCTTTATCGATATAACGTAGTAGCGCTTCATAAGAGAATACGTTCACATCTTTTGTAGACTGCAGTTTCTGGTAAAACATGACCAGTTCGCCTTCACGTAAAATGGTTGTTAAACGCTTCTGAGCGGTAGATTTACTGATACTTGTCTTATTGGAATCCCTGACATTGTTTAGCAACGTTTTAAAAATCGAGCGTTCAATACCAGTATACGTCGCATTTGCGCGAAACTGAGCTGAATACTTTCCTGCATACGCCAAGTAAAATGGCCGATAGATGAAAACGCCAACAAGAATGACAACCGCCTGCAGAATCGCCCCTTCAAGTTGATTTCCCATCGCCATATAACCGCTGAACAGAGGAGGCGTCATCCAGTTTACGATGTTCTCAACTGGAGGCACAATGCCAGAGGCTATACATGAATATGTGATGACAAAGCTCACCAATGGAACCGTTACAAAAGGGATGATCAGCAGCGGGTTAAAAATAATAGGCAACCCAAATAGCAACACTTCGTTGATATTAAATATAACCAAAGGCGTTGCAGCTAGTGCGAGCATCAGATGATTGCGCTCTCTGGCAAACATCAATACACATATAAGTAGGCTAATGCTGTTACCCGAACCACCCATAGACATAAACGCGTCGTAGAAACCTTGGCTAATCACATTTAGTGACGCCTCTCCACCTTTCCAAGCAATCATATTCGCTTCAGTAGCTGCAAATATCTGCTGCTTAATGGCGAACAATAGGTTGTGCCCATTAATGCCAATGGAACCCAGTAACCCCAAGACAGTTTGATAAATCAGGCCGCCTTGTAACGTCAGCGGATCGACTCCAATCTCACGAATAGCACTACCAAACATTGACATAACGATTGCCGTCAAGTTGGACACAACTAACGCAATCAATACAAATAGGAAGAAATGTACTACGTGCTTGAGCAAACGAGACGAAAAATCTAGCGCTTGCGGCTCCAGTAAACGTATCTTAAAAGCAATGCAGTATAGATAAGTAATCGTTGCACTCAGCAGAGCGAGTAATGGGTTGTTAGGCAACATATATGTTGCTGATAAGCTGCCGTTTTCTAGCGAAATCAAGTAAAACATGATCAGCGAATAGATAATGAATACCGCACTAGAGACATTGGTTTTATGCGAAAGGTAGTAGCCAGCAACAACACAAAAAGCACTGGGATATAGATTTATCAGAATATCGGAGACATGGAAAAGTAGTTGAGACAGTTCTCCCCATCCGGTAAGACGGAAAGCATGTCCTAGAAATATCGCCAATGCATTAGACAAAATCAAAGGGAGAAGCAGTAGCGCAATCGAAGCTAAATCCGTTAAGTAGGACTTAAATTCGGAACTCCAAGAGATAGAGATAACCGACATACGTTGAATTAATCGCGTACACGTCTTTGTACTTTTTAGCATTAACGAGTTCTTTTACTGATAGGACCAAATGACAAGTCAAAATAAGATTCGACCAAATGAAGCGCATTTACTTAAGCTGACAAACATCGCTCCCACCTAAAGCCAAAGTGAGATTAAGATCAAAATATCAATTAGTAATTATTGACTTAATAAGTAAAGCGAATCTCGTGCGTAATTTAGCGATTATATGCGCCTTGATCCATTAAGATTATTTGTCGTAACGACAAATAAAAAGAAACCCCGCATTTATAGCGGGGTTGCTGTTATTCCGTATCAACATTTAGCCAGAGAGCGGGACTGGGAAGTGCTGCTCATATAGCTCCATAAAGTCTTTACGAATCAGGTGCTCTAGATGGTTTGCTTTATCTGTAGGGCAGAAAATCATGATATGTACGATTTGCTCACCATTAATATTGCTGGCAATATGAACATGTGGCTCTGATCCCGGCAAGTCGACACCTGCATGCTTTTCTATCATCGCATTATAGCGGTGCGCAACGTCAGCGAAGTAGCTACAGTGTTCATCAATTTTATCGGTTAGTAGCGGTAAAATCGGGTATAAGTTTACAAAGTCTTTTACCACTACTGAAAAGTTGTGGTAGACGTAGCGCTTCATAAAGTTAAGGTTTTTCACTGGGTAAGTGAAAAACATGCTATTTGGCAGTGTTGCGGTTTTACCTGTGTAGTGATATTGCCCATGATGCAGGTCGATTTCTTGGATAACCGTCGCCATCATGTTGTGCTCAATCACTTCTCCGCATAACTTACCCACTTCAATCCAATCACCAATCCGAAACGAGCGCGAGCTAGCACGTTGAATTGAACCTGTAAAACACAAAATAATCTCTTTAGAAGCAACAACTATCGCCACGGCGATGGCCGTCACGCTGAGAGCAAACTCGCTGATTTCGGATTGCCATAAGATGAACAAAATAATCAGCGTGATGGCAAAGGTGCCATTTTTGGTTCTCGACATCCAACTGCGTTGCTCTTCTGTAATGAATGCATCGTCACCTCGGATTCGAGACAGAATCAAACGACGCAGAAGAATGATGAACAGCAGGATTAATGCAGTAAATAAAATCTTGTGAGTGAGAAGAAAATCGACGACTAACTGTACTTTCTCCATTCCTCGCTCCCTGTATGGCCTAGATTATTTGACCTCTTTGGTTAGAGGTCCTGTTGTAAGAAAGTAACCTTATCAATTTCTTAACCAATTGTCCTAGTTTGGAGGGTTCAAATGGGACAACTCGGATGAAACATTCTCTAGAAAACCACTTACTCGCTGACCGGAACTAACTTAGCTGAAGTAATAAACTCACCAAAGCTTTCACACCACACAATGACAGAGTTATATTTTTCTGTATCGATAGGCTGACTGAGAGGAAGCACAAAACGATCAAACGTTTTTATATCTCCAAGGTTTACCATCTGTGATTTCCATTGAATAAAGTCTGATTCAGTCTCTACGTATTGGGGCGATAAATAGAGTTTGTAATCAGGGCCAGGAGCAAGCTCTCCTTCAAAAAAAATCTGAGATTCAGTCGCCGTAATCACTCCCTCCCCCCCCAATGGAAGAAATCGCTGTCTTCTCTATTCTTATCGAACTTTCCTTGTTGCAGTTCTTTTTGGTTTATCGATGACACTAATGGAATTTCTGGCGATTCAGGTTGAGTAAGAATCGGCAACGCGTAAATACCTAAAGCAAACCCTAGTGCTACACAACTCGCGTGTGTAAAAAACAGTAATATAACCCTCATTCGAACTCCTTATTCTCTTCTACTTACTGATGATAATTTATAAACTCATCACGATCCATCACCGCTGTCATTAGCATTTTCTTGTTGAGATCACAAATTACAAATAGATTACATAACAGTGTTCAATATTTATTGAATCTAACTCGCCCTTTACAGAACGACATATTAAAATGATCACATAACTTCACTGCGTCCATCGCAAATCAAGCATATAAACATAAAAAGGGGACTTGATGGACCATCCGGCTTACTTACAAATCGTGGCGTTGCTGACGCGAATTCAGAACTATCCAGGCTTATCAGGGCTAGCATATATTTTGGATCGCGTTGACGCTATATGTACACAACATGATTACCAACGCTGCCAACAAGTTGATAGCTTTGTTAGAGGTTTTACTTGCGATCGCAACGATCAGCTAGAGCAAGCAATAGAGTTCTATCAAACATCTATTGATGCGAGCCCGTCTCGTAAAAACGCTTTGCGCTTCCAAGCACACATATTGTTAGCGTCTATTTATGCAGACCGAGAGCAATACCAAGCGGCATATTCTCTTTATCAAGAGGTGCTTCTTCATACACACTTATTAGACACTAATGCTCTTTCACTATTATATACAAATGTTAGTGACCTATACCTTTCACTAGAAAAACACCAACAGGCTGTAGAGCTAGCAGAATTAGGTTCACAAGCTTCCGAAAAGGTTTGCAACCTTGTAAATCAAGCCATATGTCAGCTTAATATTGGCCTCGGACTTGGTAAACTTCAGAACATTGAAAATGCCTTGTTGTCTATAGAGCAAGCCCTAAATATTGCGGTTGAAATCAATGATACTAGAATCGAGGCGATCTCTCATAGTTACCTTGCTCAAACGAAACTTAATTGCGATTCATATAATTTTGACGACATTGAGCAACATTTTGTTGTCGCTCACCAGCTCTTCCGCCTAGTCAAAGACAAACATAATCAACAAGAAAACTTAACTGCGTATCTAGAATTTCTAGTCCAGCATTTAAAATATGCTCAAGCTCAGGATCTATGTGATCAGCTAGCTCAAGATGATGACTTAAAAAGCAACTTTGGCTTCTATTCAAAGTATTGCCATGCCCAAATGACAATATATGAAAAAGGCAACGACTGGAAAGCGCTTGCTGGCTTTCAGATGATGTTCTTATCCCATCTCGAAAATCAGTTAAACGAACAGAAACAGAATGATGCCGAACAGTTAAGGGGGCAGATAAGTCACTTAACTCAAGATCAAGAGCATCTTGTGATGAAAAAAATCCGGGAACAGATTGGAACCCTGACAGATATAGGTCAAAGCATCGCTACATCCGATAACTTGGAGAATGGCTTAGCCTTTATCTACGAAAAAGTTGGTTCCGTCTTTCCTACCGACGAATTTGGCATCGCCCTATACGATCAGAGCACCCACGAGCTTGATTACCGCTACTTCTTTGATAGCGATGGACCAGTTGAGAGACTGGTCATCAACTGCGATCAAGATAAAAATATTGGTAGTTATGTCGTTCGTACCGCGCAGACTGTACATATTAACAATGTTAACGACGAATCGATCAGTAGTTACGTGCCTCTTGAAGTTAGAGAAGACCACGATCTCGTGGTATTCGACAACAATAAAACAGCCCGATCAATCATTTTGACTCCAATAAAACTGGGTAAACGAATATTAGGAGTCTTGTCGGTCCAGCATCATCGGCCTGATCAATACCAACAACATCATGTTCATCTTTTTGAGCAGCTTGCGAATTTTATCGCTATTTCATTGGAAAACTTTGAACAACGACAAAATCTACAGCAAGCCAACATACTGCTAGAAACATTGTCTCGCACCGACCCACTTACAGGTTTATATAATCGCTATCAGCTTGACTCTCTAACACCTTCATTGATTTCAAATGCTCAAATTAGCGGCAATTCATTAGCTTTGGTGATCATTGATATTGACTACTACAAAGGCTACAACGATTTTCATGGTCACCATAAAGGCGATCAGGCACTAAAGTTGGTTTCCTATGTTTTAAAAAACGTATTTGATCAGTTTGGAACTCATATTTTTCGTTATGGCGGAGATGAATTTCTCATCATATGTGAAAATCTCAATGAGGCTCGACTGATGTCAAAGCTCTCTTTACTCCAAGAACAAATAGAAGATCTAAACCTAAGTAACCCTCTTTCCAAATGTTCAGAAATATTGACCTTATCTGTGGGGGCGGTGAATTTTCATAGCCTTGATAGTTGCTGCTTTGAAGAGTTGTTTACCATTACTGATAAACAACTATATCGGGCAAAAGAAAAGGGACGTAACGCTATTAGTTTTGCTGCCCATTCATTTGACTTAGAGTCTGTTTAATCAAAGAATTTTGGTTATAATTCAGATTGAAGAAAAGTACTTTAAGTCGTCAAGTAAAAACGCTCGAGAGGCTCTAGCCTATTAAACTATCTTGATAGATCATTTTCTAACTCATCCCTCCGTCAATGACTAAGTTATGGCCATTAATAAAGTCGTTTTCGGGATGAGTTAGAAATAAGCATGCATTAACGATATCTTGCGCTTTCCCAACTCGGCCTGAAGGATGTTGCTCGTGATCTAGACGGTTCAGCGTTTCATATCCTTCAACTTGAATCCATCCTGGGCTGATGGCATTAACTGTAATAGGCGTATCTGACAAGGAAATGGCCATAGACTGGGTCATCGATACCACACCACCTTTTGAGGCTCCATAAGCATCCCATCCAGATTCGTTCTGATTCCAACGAGTAGACGCAATATTTATGATGCGTCCATAAGGCTGATGATTGTTCAATCCTATAAATCGGCGAGAACAAGCAAAAGAGCCTTTGAGGTTTACATCAATAACACGAGAGAACTCTTCAAAAGTAAGTTCTTGAAGAGGCTTATTGAAGTTAGCAACCGCACCATTGTTTATCAGAATATCTACCTTGCTGTACAGGGTTTGTATCTTGTCAAAGGCTTGTTCTATTTGATCGGTTTGCCCCAAATCTACTTGATAAAACTCTGCTTCTGGATTTTTGTTTGGTGCAATATCGAACACAATAACTTTAGCTTGCAAATCAAGGTAAGCTTGGGTCAGGTATTGACCAATCCCCTGACTACCCCCAGTTATGACCACAACTTTATTTTGGTACATACATAACCCTCTGAATCTATTTTTTGCAGCAATTATTTTAAGGTTTGGTAATGACAATGGATAGCAAAAGCACAGCTTGGTCATTGCTTTTCTAACTATATATAAGAAAAAGCCGACGATATGTCGGCTTTCGATTATCTAGTCTATTGGGCGAATCACTTTGCAGGGATTACCCGCTGCTACTACGTTAGGTGGAACATCTTTCGTAACCACACTGCCTGCACCAATCACCGAGTTTTCACCTATAGTCACGCCCGGGCAAACAATCACGCTTCCCCCTAACCATACGTTGTCTCCAATTGTAATCGGAGTTCCGAATTCTACGCCTTCTTCGACTCGTCCTTTAACATCGAGTGGGTGACCTGCCGTATAGATTTGCACATTCGGAGCGAACAAAACGTTATCGCCTATATGCACTTCCGCTACGTCTAATACAACGCAGTTGAAATTTGCATAGAAGTTTTTACCCAGCTTAATGTTTGAGCCGTAATCGCATCGAAATGGTGGCTCTAGGTACGCACCTTCTGAATCGGGGATCAATTCATCAATTGCACCGCGCCACTCGTCTGTATCAGGAATGCTATTATTTAGCTTTTGTAGCACTTTTCGGCATTCAATTCGCGCTTGATATAGCTCTTTATCCCAAGCATCGTATGGCTCACCTGCCAGCATTTTTTCTTTCTCGGTTCTCATCTTTACACCACCTCACAAAAAATAAAAACGCATCAAAACACATCACAACACCACAAAATGTGACTGACGTAATGGATTATTTATTTGGGTGAGCGCTATGACGAGATTTCAAATAGGACCTATCCATCAGTCTTCTCGGAACGCACGATTCATACTCTCTGTTAATGGTTTTAGAAGATAGCTTAACGGTGTCCTTGGTTCAGATAAAATGAGTACCTCCGCATTCATCCCAGATGTTAGCTTGTAGCTTTCCACGTCCTCTTGGTTCAAAGCAATTCTAGCTAAATAGTAATCTTGCTCCTGTTGATTGGTCAGCTTATCTGCTGAAACGGTAAGAACGGTCCCATTTAAAGGAGCCAATGTTCTGGCATTAAGTGCGGTTAGACGAACATGTGCAGATTGTCCTGTACTTACTAAGTCAATATCTTCAGGGTTAACTTGAGCTTCAACCAACAATTCATCATCGAGAGGTACAAGTTCGAGCAACGTATCACCTGAGTTTATAACGCCTTTTTCGGTAAACACCTGCATGTTTACAACTCTACCCGATATTGGTGCCGCTATATTTGTTCGATCTAACGTATCCTTTGCTAGACGCAGTTCTTCGCGCACAGTAACAATATCTTTTTGGGTTTCTCTTAGTTCTGCAACAATTTCATTGAGACGCTCCAAGCGCAGTTCTTCGATTCTCGCTTGATTCTCATCTAATCGCTTTTGCACCGTTAATGATTGTCGATCGAGTTGGCTAAGCGTACTTTTTACTTCTGTAGCCATACGCTTAAGTTGGAGAAGAGCTGACTTTCCTGCATACCCTCTTTGCACCAGCGACTGATTGCTACGTATTTCTTCTTCAATTAGCTGTAAGCGTTCTCTCTCAATCTTTTTGGTGTTGGTCAAGTTGTCTAGCTCTAAATTAGCTCCAGACATACTTTGAGCGATGATATTTAGTTTGCTGTCAAAAAAGCGTTTCCTTGCCTCAAAAATTTTACTTTGGACTAACTTGGCTTCTCTAAGTATTTCTTCACTTGAAAGGTTTTCTAAATCCTGTGACCATGAGATTTCACCTAAGTTATCTAACTCGGATGACAACCGATCCTCTTTTGCTACGGTATGTATGAATAAACCATTCATAGAATCCCATTTAGCGCTCGCATGTTGTCCTGAAAGCTTAATAAGTAGTTGCCCTTCTTCGACACGATCACCTTCATGCACATGTATTGATGCGACAATCCCCCCTTCTAAATGTTGTACCTTTTGACGCTTGCTTATTACCGACAAATCACCATAAGCAATAGCCGCACTTTCCAGTTGAGCCGTTGCTCCCCAATAAACAAATCCCATCAAAAATGCACTTAATGAAGTGAGGCCAAATAATATTGGTTTCTTCCAATGCAAATGGCTAGGAGGTGTGTACCTGAATATTCTGTCACGCTTCGTTTGTTCAGCGATGGGCAGTTGCTCTTTCATCTCTCACTCTCGGTATTTCGATATTGTCATTTCCCATCAATCGCTTCAAAACTTCCTCTCTAGGGCCGTAGAGTTGAGCTTTGCCATCAGAAAGATAAAGCAAACGGTCCATCTGCCTTAAAGTACTAGCGTTATGAGCAATGATGATCACAGTCGTCTCTTTAGCCTTTAAGTGAGCTATCAACCGTTGATACGCAGACTCTCCCTCACCATCAAGGTTAGCGTTCGCTTCATCAAAAATAACGACCGAAGGTTGCCCATAAACGGCCCTAGCGAGAGCAATTCGCTGACGCTCACCTCCAGAAAGACCTCTACCATTAACGCCAATAGAAAAATCGTATCCACCATTTTTTTTCAAAATTAGCTCGTGGCATCCGGCTAACTTAGCGGCCTCTATAACTTTTGATGGATCTTCTTCCTTAAATCGAGAAATATTCTGACGGATGCTTCCCGGAAAAAGCTCTACTTCTTGAGCTAAGTAACCGATATGCTCCCCTAAATCTTCTGAAGGCCAAGCAGAAACTTCCATTCCATCCAAGGTCACTTTTCCTGCTGTGGGCGGTATGATGCCAAGAAGTAGACGCGCAAGTGTTGATTTCCCTGTTCCTGAGGGTCCGATAACTCCTACGGAAGTACGTTGAGGTATTGATAACGTTATTTGAGAAAAGAGTAGACCTGCGTTTTCTGGAAGATGGTACGCTAAGTTTTTGAGTTCAAAGTTTCCCTTTGGAGGTGGGAGAGGCATATCGGTTTCCGCCATAGTCGCTCTTAAGTCTATTTCCTTTAGCCGAGAGAAAGCGTTATGCGTTGATACTGCACTTCGCCATGTAGTAATAGCTTGTTCCATTGGGGACAATGCTCTACTCATCAATATTGAACTGGCTATCATTGCACCAGCCGTTATTTCGTGTGATATGACAAGC
The DNA here is from genome assembly GCF_002741985.1 of Vibrio rotiferianus CAIM 577 = LMG 21460. Lineage (GTDB taxonomy): Bacteria > Pseudomonadota > Gammaproteobacteria > Enterobacterales > Vibrionaceae > Vibrio > Vibrio rotiferianus. The sequence goes on along the minus strand of NZ_APHW01000104.1, from coordinate 10,650 downwards.
CACGCTCCGCCAGCCAACAACGCTATCTGCAATGACCCTCTTATGAACTTTGAAAAGTTTGTCAAATAAATAGATTTATCTAATGAAGATTCTTCGGACTTCTTTGTACTACTAACACCTTGAAACCACTTCTCTAAAAAGGCATTCATCATTCCCATAGCAAGTATCGAATTTGCATTCTGCGTCGCTATTTCCGCTTGAGAAATATGTGAAATAGACTGCACCTCTGCTTCTCGCAAGGATGCCCTAGTAACCACTTCATTAAGCAACCCTAAACCAAATAGAATAAGTGAACCCGCAAGCGATATATGACCAAGCATTGGATGTAGCAGATAAACAAATGCAATAAAAATAGGGGTCCACATTGCATCTAACAAAGGATACGGAGCTTGACTGCTCAGAAAGACTTTTATCGTCTGGATGTCTTTTAAAACCTGAGAGGTATAACCTTTCCCCGTATAAGCCTGAAACTGAATGCTTCGACGCAACATAAATACTGAGATTTTCGCTTCCATCCAATTACCGAAAGACTGACTCACTTTTGCCCTCGCAATATCAAGTAAAGCCATCGTGAACATTGCAGATATGACAATAATCGTGAGAAGGACTAGGGTATCCGTTGAATATGAAGATATGACTCTGTTGTATACTTGAAGCATATACAAAGGTATAGATAACACCAATAAGTTGATAAAGAAGCTAAAAAACATCAAGCTCCAAATAAGCACAACTAACTTATTTTTTACTACTTTGAAAATTGAACTTGGCACAGAAGAGACCATTAAAATCATATAGCGCCAGATGAACTGGCGCTAATTAGATGAATTAGAAAACAAATAAATCACTACCGTGAGCTTCAACTTCTTCTTGAGTTAGACCCTTGACCTTTACAGTAAAATCTTCCCCGTTACTAAACACAGCATTACCACGTGCATCGTAACTTATCTCAAGGTCTGAAAGTGACTGGACGGATTCACTACTAAACATCAAAATATCTTCGTCAGCGTTGAAGTCTAAAACCGTTGAGTTACCATGTCCGCCAAACTTGTCTGTGAACACAAATTTGTCTTCTCCGCTACCCCCACTAACGACGTTTTTACCTGAGCCTATGATCAAACGGTCGTTGTCAGCACCACCATGCATGCGGTTGTCACCATGAGAAGCCAGTAGCACATCATCTCCAGTTCCCCCTCGCATCGTGTCGTTTCCATGACCTCCTTTCAAGACGTCATTTCCTTTGCCGCCAACAATCAAATCGTTGCCATCTCCCCCAATTACAAGGTCATCTTTGGCTCCAGCATAGATTTTGTCACTACCATCCAAACCTACGATCACAGAACTGGAATTGTCGTAGGACTTAATTACGTCATTACTGTTGGTCCCTTGTTCTTTATCTTCGTATTTATTTGGGTCGCTCATACAGAGTTCCTCTACTTTCCTTTACGTTATTAGAATGTCAGCACCTTACGACTTGAGATCCAGACCCGCTGATCTTAGTAAATGGCCAAAGGAAAGAAGTTTGAATATGGAATGAAACTTTAAGAGTTGCGACTCAATAGAAATAACCATCTATTGGTACTTTTATATATAAAGTCATTTGTAATCATGAATCTATAGTCAAGCTTTCAGATTTTTCTTTGCCCATCTTGTAGCTTGATTTCGGTTTTTTACTTCTATTTTTCTGAAGATATTGTAAAGGTGGGACTTAATTGTATGTTCACTAATAAAAAGTGAATCCGCAATTTCCATATTGGAACCGCCTTCTTTCAACATTTGGAGAACCTGTACCTCGCGCCTTGTCAAATCAATCTCAAGTTCCGGTTCTTCAATGCGGTATTTCTTAGCTTCATGATATGAAACTAGCTGATCCAGCATTCTTCGTGATAACCAATTATCACCGTCAAGTATACCTTTCAAAGCTTTACAAAGGGTATCAATGGAGTCAGTTGGCTTAAAGATTCCCTTTAATAGGGGCCAGTCTGCCAACTCTTCAATCGCCAGATCCTTAGTTAGATTTAGTAAAATCGTACCTATAACACGATCGTCTGATTTTAAATGACTCATCATTTCTTCGGACATATCGGCAGAAAAGTCAACTAGTAAATAGTACTTTTCGCTACACAGATTTTGATATGGATTGTCTAAGTTAATCGTCGTTATTTTCGTATCTACTCTTGATGCAAGCATATCCCTAAAGTTTTCACTTTGTAAGCTTTGCTGAGTAATTAATAGTACTTCTGGATTAACTTGAATACTTTCCATGTCTCTTCTCTACCATTTAAATTTAAATCCTGCCTACTGCACTCAATTGGTATAATTAGTATCTTAGTGCTAGTTAATACAGATTAATTTGAATAGGGAAAGAATAAAATGGTTGCAAGTAAAAAATTCAAAATAAAAAAAAAGTGTTTCTCAAATGAGAAACACATGGCAATTTTTTGTACTATTCAGTAGATATGAGTCGCAAAAATAATTAACAAATAGATTAGTAAGATACTTCTTGAACGTTTGATATATTATCTTTTGCCCAAATTAGTGCTTGCACTCTATTTTTGACTTCTATTTTCTTAAATATATTATGCAAGTGCGTTTTTACTGTATTTTCACTCACGAATAAATTTTCAGCAATTTGTTGGTTTGATGCTCCCATGGATAAAAAGGTTATTATCTGTCTTTCTCGCTTAGTAAGCACCGTCTTCGTATTTCGGCTGACTGGTTTAAAGTGCCTACGAAGATGGGTTATGTACTGCTGAGCGAGCTTCCTACTAAACCACATCTCACCTTGCAGAATCTTCCCTATGCCAATCTGTAAAGTATGGATATCATCAGAGTTGTAAAAAATACCGCTCAAGCTCGACCACGCGAACAACTCTTCCGTAGGTATATTCTTGTCACAATTAATCAGAATTTCTTCAGCATTACTAAATTCTGTCTTTTTCAGTTCCATATAATGTGAGTACATATCTTCACTGACCACACTGGAATCAAGAATGATCGTAGATATATTCCCTGACATCGCTTTAAATGCAATGAGCTTATCTGGAGAGAGTAAAAATACGTTGATTCTTAATTTATTTTCTAGAATTTCTTTAAGTAAAGATGACTGTAAGCTGTCTTCCGTTACCAAAATAACATTACTTTTAGATCCGCTCACCATTGCTATTCAAGTCCTTTAATAGTTTGGTTTGAAATACGCAATAGATTTAGGTAGGTCGAGGTTATTGTCAAGTATGAAAAAGGTTGGGCTTAAAGCGAAAAAAATGGAAGGAGTTAACACTGAGTATAAATTAAATAAAAAGATAAGAAAAGGGAGTATAAAACTCCCTCTTTATTAATGCACTGGCACTGAATTTTTCTGATTGAACTTACCAAAGTATTGCTCTAATACTTCCGGAGTCAACTTACCCTCAGCCTCTAGCTTTTTCAGTTCAGCAGCAATTTGTTTCTGCTCATCTAGAGAAGGAAGTTTAACTTCAGGCTCTTGAGCTGCTTCTTGAGAAATCATCTCCAGCTCTTTTTCAAAGTCGTTCATCGATACTTACCAAATGTAGTTAAAATCAAAAGCACTTGCTACATTCTACCCAACTCTAGAGCTTGAAGCTACCTACCATCTTGTCCAGACGAGAAGATAGGTCACGCAATTCCTGACTAGCATTCGCAAGCTCTTCAGCGGTTGTTGTTGTCGCTTCGTTAATTGCGTTTATCTCTTCGATATTCTGATTGATTGTATGAACGACTGTTGATTGCTCTTCGGTTGCCGTTGCTACTTGCGTGTTTCGGTCTGAAATATCTGCAATACGCTCAGAGATATTCATCAGCACTTCAACAGCTTCATCTGTCGATGCTACACCTTCAAACGTTACTGCTTTACCAGCTTCCATTGCGGTTACCGCATCTTGCGCGTCGCTCTGAAGTTGATTGATCATCTTCTGAATTTCTTCTGTCGAGTCAGCTGTACGTGAAGCTAGGTTTCGAACCTCATCAGCTACTACTGCAAAACCACGACCTTGCTCACCAGCTCGCGCCGCTTCAATCGCTGCGTTAAGTGCAAGTAAGTTAGTTTGCTCAGAGATATCACGAATTACATCAAGGATAGAACCAATATCTTTTGTGGTCGTTGCCAATTGAGCTACAACCATGCTTGTGGTTTCTACATCGCCAGCTAGGCGGCTGATTACTTCTTTTGCCTGAGTGACAACTTGTCTACCAGTTTGGGTATTGTCCGATGCTTGATTAGCTGTGTCCGCGGCCGTCGCAGCATTGGATGCAATCTCACTGATCGTCGCACCCATCTGGTTAATTGCCGTTACAACTTGAATCGTTTGATCTCGCTGTTCTTGGCTATTGTCATGAGTCGTCGTCGCTTTATGAGATACGCCTTCAGCTGCTTCACTTAGTGAGTTGCTTGTCAGAGACACTTCTTTCATCGTTGCATGGATTTTCTCAATAAAGCCATTAAAGCCTTTTGACAATTGAGCTATCTCATCATTGCCTTTGATCTCGATACGTTGGGCCAAATCACCTTCGCCTTGTCCAAGATCGGTAAATCGGTCTGCAATCAATTTAATTGGATTCGTAATGCTATTCGCTAGCAACACACCCATAGCAATAAAAATGAGCGCCACAATTGCCGTCGTCAGCATCATTTTTTGACCAGTTGCATTTAGATCAGCGAACACTTCATTTACTGGTACAACACCAACAACAAACCAGTCCATTGAAGGAACATACAAGCTAGACACAAACATCTCTTGGCCTTCAAATTCAGTAGTTACAAGATTGAAATTACCTTTGTTTAGCAGTTGAGATGCCTGACTACCGAATAGCTGATTAATAGAAGACTTGTTTTTACCTTGCTGACGATGAATTTGGATATCGCCTTTACTGTTTGTAAGGAACACATAGCCAGTATCTTCAATTTTGAAACCATTCAGCAGTGACACCATATCATCCATTGACTTAGATAAACCTGACATCGAAGTACCGGAAAGATCCTGATAGTTCGCGAACATTTTTACTTCGCCATTTGCCTCTTGGAATACACTTACCGACGTTTCTTGGCCAGATGAAGTAAAACCAAAGAACCACCCGTCTTGTGAACGGTTTAGTTGACGTAAGAAACCATTTTGGTTCCAGTAGTATGCTGTATCACGGTTCGCAACCGATGCATCATTCAGCTTATATTGAGATTTCACATTGTTTAACTGCTGAACTAATTTCGATTCAACTTGTGAGTTGCGATCAGTCGTCGAAACCGCTTCAACTACAAACTCATTCGTAGCCAATTGCTTGGCTGCCTGTTGCATCTGAACAACTTCACGGTCTATTTCCGTGTTAATTTGTTGCAACATTGCTGGCAATTCAATATCAATAAGTCGATGACTTAAAACTTCTTTGGCATGACGTTGTGCCATCACACCAACAATAATTGTAGAGGCAAGCACAGCAAATGTAATACCAAGTACAACCTTTTGTTTAATACTCAATGAACTAAATTTAAGCATTTATGGACCTTCAATAGAATCACTCATTATGCGCTGATATTTTATAAAATCAGCTATGGGGACTGCCTTTACAAGCAAATATTCACGCAGGTTATATCGACATCACAGCAGAGAACTAGAGGTTTTTCTCACATTTTTTTGAAATTGCTGTGCAACTCAATATTTAGTGACAAAAGACACAACTACCAAGCGGTTGCAATTATTATATGCATCCCAATATTGGAAAGATAAATTGCGTGTCCAGGCCGGAACTTTTCTCGACAATCCAAGGACAAATACACACAACAAGAATCATATGGATACCAGAGAGTCCAAAAAATGCACAAAACAAACTTCGAAACTCTTCAAAGCTACTTAGAGTCTCAGATCATTGGTCAGCATGATCTCGTTAAACAGCTTCTCATTGCTCTACTTGCCGATGGGCATATCTTGGTTGAAGGTCCTCCAGGATTGGCTAAGACCCGTGCGGTGAAATCTCTATCGGATTGTGTAGAAGGTGATTTCCACCGTATTCAGTTCACACCAGACTTACTGCCAGCGGACTTGACGGGTACAGATATCTTCCGTCCAGAGACAGGCGAGTTCACTTTCCAGTCTGGTCCTATTTTCAACTCACTGATCCTTGCTGATGAGATCAACCGTGCGCCAGCTAAAGTGCAAGCCGCGATGCTTGAAGCAATGGCTGAGAAGCAAGTGACAGCGGGACGAAACACATATGCACTCCCAGAGCTGTTCTTGGTGATGGCAACTCAAAACCCAATCGAGCAAGAAGGTACTTACCCGCTCCCAGAAGCGCAGCTTGACCGTTTCTTGCTGCACCTTGATGTGGATTATCCAGATGCGGAACATGAGTTGGCTATCTTGCGCATCAACCGTGGTGAGGCAAAAGGCGAAGCGACGATTGAGCGTCCAAGCTTGAGCCAAGAAGACATCTTCACCGCACGCAAAGAAGTACTCAACATCCACATGGCAGATGCGATTGAGCAATACATCGTTCGTCTTGTGATGGCGACTCGACAGCCAAGTGATTACGACTCAGAGCTTGCTAAATGGCTATCTATGGGTGTGAGCCCGCGTGCGACGATCGCCCTTGACCGTTGTGCTCGTGCTCATGCGTGGCTGGCAGGTCGTGACTTCGTTTCACCAGAAGACGTTCAAGCCATGGCCTACCCTGTGCTACGTCACCGTCTGCTGCTTAGCTACCACGCTCAGGCAGAAGGCATTACAGCAAATCAGGTTATCGACAAGCTTCTTAATCTTGTAGGTAGCGCATAACGTAGGTAGGTGACATGTCTGCATCATATGCATTGCCACCTCATGCGAATGGGGTGACATTAACCCTTGAAGAGCTGCTTCAATATCGCACTCAATCGGTTCGTTGGTTGCCACCAGCCCAGAGTATTTGGTCTCAAATGAGCGGTAACCATACCAGTCGTCAAAAAGGGCGCGGTATGGACTTCATGGAAGTGCGCCAATACCAAGCGGGTGATGATATTCGCAGCATCGATTGGCGAGTCACGGCTCGAACGGGAAAAGCGCACACCAAGTTGTTTGCTGAAGACAAAGAGCAAGCGGTGATCTTATACATCGACTTGAGCCCAAGCATGCACTTTGGATCGCAATATGTATTGAAGTCGGTTCAACTGGCGCATTTCGCTAGCGTCTTGATTTGGCTGACATTAGCCAAGAAAGACCGCATCGGCGCGGTGATAGATGATGGTTCCCAGTGTATTGAGTTCCGCCCTTCTTCTCTTCAAAAACAAGGGCTGAGAATTCTTGACGCGATAGTGAATACTCACAACCAATTGCTTACGAATCAACAAGCTGACAGCACACGCACACTGCCTTACATGAGCGCAATTGAAACGCTACACAACCTAACGCCGAAAGGCAGTGAACTCATTCTGCTGAGCGACTTTGCTCAAGTGGAAGAGAAAGAGCTGGTTCAACTACGTCGGTTAAAGCAACACAACAGCGTTCGTGCGGTTCAATTCTATGATCCCTTAGAGCGAGGCGAAACCGACTTCCGAGGCCAAGCAAAAGCATCCGATGGTCATCGAAGTCAGTGGTTCAACTTCGGCTCGAAAGGACAGCGCCAGGAGTTGGAGTCTCACTTCGTTAAGCATCAACAAGCCATTAAACAGCAGTGTCATTCAATGGCAATTCCATTTAACAGTCTGTCGAGCGGGTTACCGCTGGTTCAGCAGTTAAGCTAATCAAAGCAACAACATACAAATCATTCAAGCAGTAGTAATAATAATGACAACGAATAATCAAAGCCTAAACCTTGAACCTTTAATCCTACCGAATGCACCTGATTGGTTCCCACTTGCTTGGGGATGGTGGGCTGTTCTGGGCGGTGTAGTTCTCTCCATCTTAATCGTCGTACTGTACTTAAGATGGCGTACAAAGCGTCTCGTTGCTAAGAAGACCGCATTGAAATTATTGACCAACCCGATCACACCACACACACCGTCTTCTGCATTAGAGGTTCTTCGTCAAGCGGCTTTGAGTTACTTCCCTCGTGAAGAAATCGCGCCATTAACAGGTTCTGCTTGGTACGAGTTTCTTGATAGCTACACCAAAGAAACTCGATTTGTCGATAAACAACAACAGTGGCAAGCGGCGCTGTATCAAAAGTCTGGTCAAGAACAGCATCAAGCCTTAATTGATGATTGCGCTTTCTGGATTGAAACCGCATTGCCACCAAAGAAAAAGGCAAAAACTCGTGACTGAGGCAACTCTCGTTTCGGGCCTCTCTCAGTGGTTGAACATTGAGTTCGTCTGGTGGTGGGCACTATTGTTACTGCCCCTACCTTGGCTGATTTATAAGTTTTTCCCTGAAGAGACTCAGCAAGCTGAAATTAAGCTGGCGTACCTGCCAGACAACAAACACAGCAACAAACCAAAACAGGTCGTGCAAAAATTCCTGTCTATTAGCGTATGGGCTCTGTTGGTTGTCGCTTGTGCTCGCCCAGTTTGGTATGGCGACCCGGTTGAGTTCCAACCGAAATACCGTGACATGATGTTAGTGGTCGACTTATCTGGCTCTATGCAGAAAGAAGACATGAACGACAACGGTGAATACATAGACCGTCTAACTGCCGTTAAAAGAGTCTTATCTGATTTTGTAGAAAAACGCCAAGGCGACCGCTTAGGAGTAGTTCTATTTGGTGATCATGCTTATCTACAAACACCGCTAACCGCTGACCGTAAAACCGTGATGCAACAGATCAATCAAACCGTCATTGGCTTGGTTGGCCAGCGCACCGCGATTGGTGATGGTATCGGCTTAGGCACCAAAACCTTTGTAGACAGTGACGCACCACAACGTGTGATGATCTTACTCAGCGATGGTAGCAATACAGCAGGTGTACTTGATCCGCTTGAAGCCGCTGAAATCGCTAAAAAATACAACGCAACCATCTACACCGTAGGTGTGGGCGCTGGTGAAATGATGGTGAAAGACTTCTTCATGACGCGCAAAGTCAATACCGCCTCAGATCTTGATGAGCAAACGCTGACAAAGATTGCAGAGATGACTGGTGGTAAGTACTTCCGAGCGCGTGATGCCAAAGAACTTGAAACGATCTACGACACCATTAATCAACTAGAGCCAGTTTCTAGCGACACGCAAACTTGGCGCCCTCAGTCGGAATGGTTCCCTTACCCACTAGGTGCTGCCCTTGTGCTTTCCGTGTTCCTGTTTGTTCTAAGGAGAAAACATGGCTGAGTTTACTTTCCTAAATCCTTATTGGTTGCTGGGTTTGCTTGTCATTCCTGTCGTCCTTACGATTAACAACCAATACAGAACCAAAAAGTCATCGTTGATTGCGCCTCATTTGGCAAAAATGCTTGGTCATTCAGTGAAAACCAAGCACTACTTTGCCATATGGGGAATAACATGGGCGATCGCTTGTATCGCTTTAGCAGGCCCAAGTTGGCAATCCAACACACGACCAAGCTTTGAACTAAGCCAAAACCGAGTGTTAGTTCTGGATATGTCGCGCTCTATGTACGCAACCGATGTGAAGCCAAATCGCCTGTCACAAACTCGCTATAAAGCGTTGGATTTATTGCCGAAATGGAAAGAAGGCTCAACAGGTTTGGTCGCGTACGCGGGCGATGCTTATACGTTAAGTCCACTAACGACAGATTCCAACACACTCGCAGGCATCATCGAAAACTTGTCTCCTGAGTTAATGCCTTATCAAGGATCCAACTTACCATCAGCGATTGAAACCGCGCTTGGTCAGTTTACTCAAGCGGGCGTCAATCAAGGTGACATCGTCGTGCTGGCAGATGATTTGGATGACTCCGAACTATCTCGCTCATTAGCGTTACTAAACGGTAAAGACATTCGTGTGTCAGTACTCGCTATCGGCACATCAACTGGTGCACCAATTGCTCTTCCGGATGGTTCTTTGATGAAGAGCCGACAAGGCAACACCGTGGTAGCGAAGACTAACCTGAAAAACTTACAGAAGTTAGCCAAAGAGACCGGCGGATTATTTGTGCCAATTCAACACAATAACCGTGATGTTGAGAACATTGCCGCGTTTACTAATAACGCGAGTAACAACCTTGCCGCCAAACAAAGTGACGACGTTAAAACCGACTCTCGCTTGAACGGTGGTTTCTGGTTGCTACCTCTGCTGTTGATTCCTGCTGCCCTACTCTTCCGTCGAGGCATGATTTGGGTATTAGTAGCGACCGTATTACCGATGAGTTGGACACCGAAAGCAGAAGCCAATGCGTTCTTGAATCAAAACCAACAAGGCGAACAGCTTTATCAACAAGGTGCATACGAAAAAGCCCAAAGTACCTTTACTGATCCTAACTGGAAAGGCGCAGCAAGCTACCAAGCTGGGGATTACGAAAGTGCGATAGAAGCATTCTCCAATAATTCAAGCCTTGATGGCCGCTACAACTTGGCAAACGCACTTGCTAAGAACGGGCAGCTTGAGGATGCGGCGGAGCTCTATAAAAACGTAATTCAAGAAAAGCCTGACTTTGAAGCTGCGAAAAAGAACCTGTCGGTTGTAGAGGAGAAACTGAAGCAACAGCAGCAACAGCAGCAACAGCAGCAACAGCAGCAACAGCAGCAACAGCAGCAACAGCAGCAACAGCAGCAACGAGCAGCAAC
>NZ_APHW01000103.1 GCF_002741985.1 Vibrio rotiferianus CAIM 577 = LMG 21460 | reverse complement strand
AGCAGCAACAGCAGCAACAGCAGCAACAGCAGCAACAGCAGCAACAGCAGCAACAGCAGCAACAGCAGCAACAGCAGCAACAGCAGCAACAGCAGCAACAAAAGTCTCAGAGTGATGCTAAACAAGAGCAAGGGCAACAGTCACAAAACCAGCAAGAACCTGAAGATATACAAGAAAATCAGAAAACTGAGCGACAAAAAGCTAAACAAGAAGAAGAGAAACAAGGCGAGCAAAAAGGCGAACCTATGCAGGCTCAAGCTCAGCTAGAGAAAACGCCTCAGGACGATCCTGAGTTCCGTCGCTTAGAAGCGGTAGAAAGCGCGTGACCCTAGTTTCTTGATTCGAGCTCAAATGCAGCTTCAAGCTCAACAAAAACAACGTCCACAACAATCTAATAAGGAGTGGTAAGTCCATGATGAAAAAAGGCGCAAAACTGGTCTTTGTTCTGATGGCCAGCCTACTGACTAGCTTTTCGGTTTTTGCACAAACCCTACAAGCTAGTGTAAACAAAACTCAGGTGGCGAAGAACGAAGTGATCAACCTAAGGATCATGGCAGATACCGAGCTTGGCTCAGATGCGATCGACTTTGACGCATTGAAACAGGACTTCTTTTTAGGACAACCTCGCTACGGCCGTTCTAGTAACAACATTAACGGCCACAAAACCGTTCGCACAGAATGGAGCATCTCGATTGCCCCGATGAAAGAAGGCGTCGTCACCATACCGAGCTTTTCTGCAGATGGGATGAAAACTGAGCCAATTAAGCTGCGTGTGACAAAAGACAAAGGTGAGCCAAATCTCGACGATTTGTTTAGCTTCAACATGAGCGTGGATAGCCATACTTTGTACCCACAGCAGTCAGCAACGCTACGTATGCAGTTGGCGATCAAAGTAGACCCTCGCCGTTTGGATAATCCACAAGTGGTACCGCCAAGCATTGATGGGATGAAAATTGAGCCAGCCAGCGATATGAAGCAGGCACAACGCATCATTGATGGCTTGGAAGTGACGGTCGTAGAGCAAGCTTTCCGCATTACAGCCGAACAACCTGGCACCTACACGCTAAATGGTCCTAAATTGACGGGGTCTTACATCTATGGTGACAGCCTAACTGGCTCAACCAAGATCATGCCAATCAATACTAAAACTGAGCAAATGCCGATTACTGTAAAGCCTATCCCTAAAGACTTTAAAGGTAACTGGCTGCCAGCTTCTGCTTTAGAATTGACGCAAAGCTGGCAAGATGAACAAGGCAATCCGCTATCAGCAAATGCCGTCAGCACAGTGAAACAAGGATCTTCAATTACTCGTACGATTCGTATTCGAGCTCGTGGTACACAAGCGGAATATCTACCTCGTATTGGTATTGTCTACCCAAGTACACTTCGTGTTTATCCTGAACAACCTCAGTTCGAGACATCGCGTGATGGCACTGTCACCATGACAGTGAAACAGGTTTTGATTCCCACAGAAGCAGGTGATCTCACCCTGCCGGGCTACAGCCTAAATTGGTGGGACAGTAATCGTGACCAAGCGAGAAAAGCCGACATTTCAGCGTTAAAGCTTGATGTGGAGAAAAGTGACAGTGGCTTAATCACGCTGCCAGAAAGTGCGTTGCCAGCACAACCAGCGACTACCTCAGCACCTGTGGTTCAAAATGGTGTGGATACAGTCTGGAAAACACTGACGTTCGTGTTTGGTGCACTTTGGCTTGTCTCATCAGCAATTGCATTTGGACTTTGGAAAAAGCGCGGAACCGTAAAGCCTGAAAAAGTTGAGACTTCAACGCACGGCTCATCTCTGCAAGATTTGGAGAACATCATCAAACAAGGTGATAGTGCCAAAATTGAAAGAGCGGTTAACGACTACTTAAACACCCATCACTTCAACAGTGAATCCGAAGCGACAAAAGCGGTGAAAGAAGAGTTGAATGTGATGAATCAAGCTCGCTTCAGCGCTACTCAGCAAGAATGGAAACCAGATTCTCTGATCGCCAAGATCAAGCTACTGGCCAAAGAGAAGAAGAGTAAGCCTAGCCACCAGCTAGAAAAACTTTAGTTAACTCCTTATAAGTTTAATAAAACATGGCGGCTCACATCGAACTGCCATTTTTATTTTAATTACAATAAGTTATGAATCTGATTTAGAAACAGCGATACACTTGATAACAATACGGGGCTTTCAATATGTACAGAAGCTACAATCAGGTTATTTTGCAACAGCTGCTTCATAGCGAAATAGTACTAACTCGCACCGATTTGACTGGTCACCTGCTCATCAATACCTTTTACACAATTTCGACCGTTATGTTTGGCCTCATACAAAGCTTGGTCCGCCAACTGATATAAACGATCAAAATTGAATTCTCGACAAACGCTTTTTGAACAAGAATAACCTATAGAAACCGTCAAATACTCTCCTTCAGGATTGTGGGCATGACGAATGTTTTCATCTTCAATACACTTTCGTATACACTCAGCTCGATTAGCAACTCTTTCCGATCCTGCACCAACCATAAGTAAGACAAACTCCTCACCACCAATGCGACAAAATACTTCATCTTCATTGTGTGTATGATGCTCGAGAATATTGCCAATTCGAATTAATGCAATATCGCCCTCTAGATGACCATAGTGGTTATTAAACAAACCAAAATGATCAATATCCAATAGAATGACACCAAAACTCATATACTCTTCGGTATCAACGGAGCAGTATTTTTCCATAACATGCTCCAGCATCCGTCGGTTACCTAACCGAGTCAGGGGATCAAGTTTGGACAAAATCTCGAGCTGACGGTTCGCTTCCTCTAATTCTTTGGTTCTGTTTTTAACTTCTAGCTCTAGGTTCTCATTTAGCTCTCTAATCGCTTCTTGGGCTTGAGTACGTTGCAGTACTTCAGCAAGACTTGAGGCAAACATTCGGATAACTTCTCGAAGCTGTGAAGTCAATGGCGCCCGAGTAAGGAGGTTATCGACAGAAATAAAGGCAATCGGACCACTGCTATTTGACGTCAGAACTGTCATTGCCGCCCAACCAAAACCAACAATATTGCAGTCATGATAGATGGGAACAGACTCCTCAAAAGCAACTTCATTCGGCATAGATCGAGCGAGGTTAATCAACGAGAAATCTTGAGTTTCACCAAAGAAATAGGATTCATCGACCACATTACCTTGGATATCTGTCCCCCAAGTGCCCTGCATGTAAGAACAGCTTTCATCTGTTAAGAAAACTGCCATCCGATCAATACCTAGATTTTGAATAGCAAAAGTCACCGCAGATTTACACACATCACTGACCGTTGTGCAGCGAGACAGTTCTACCATACTTGAATGCAGCATGCGGACGTTCTGCTCTTGACGTTTTCGAATGTAAATTTGAGAAAACAACGAACCAAAAGATTCAAGCATCTGTTTTTGATAGGCTGTAATGGGTTTGCGGTGAATAAAATTATCAAGAGCAAACCATCCAAAAGGCTCGTTTCCATCACGCAGGATAAGCATTGCATTCCAGCCTTGCCCAACCACTTTACCTGCCGTATATATTGGAGTGTCTTCCACGATGACTAAATTTCGCTCAGTACCTGATAGTGCAGCAATGTACTCTTCCCCCAACTGGTGAAGGTCATATTGAGTGTGAAATTCATCAACAGTTTTACAGTGCTCATTGGTACCATACGTACCACTAAAGCTGCGCTTTTTCATATCGAGCAACATCAATGTTGAACGATCAAACCCTAACCTCACTCGAAGTGCTTCAACCGCTTTTAAGTAAAGTTCTTTCAGGGAATCTGGGTTAGAGATATCGAGTGCTACTTGCTGCACGAGCTTCATATTGTCAATAAATCGCTCGCGCTGATTTATCTCATCGACATATTGAGCTTCACGTATATCTCGATTTTTAACTTCTAACGACGCATTTTTCTCAGCCCGAATACACTGCCAGCGTGAAGCCGCGAGTTGCATGACATCATAACTTTCTTCGTAGATATTATGCGCAGTTCCAGACTTTACACCTTGAATCAATAAGTAAGTTCGTTTGAGTGGCGCATTATCGAGCATCATTATGTAACTATCTCCACCGTGGTCTTCGATAAAAGACCAACTGCAAGTGTTAATAGCTAAAGGAATAAGACTTTCAGATGTATCAAACTGCCCGGCCCAAGTCCAAAAATCTGAAGGGTAGTTTGCAAACGGACTGATTTCTCCTATCGAGAATCGAATATTATCCGATGGCTTTGTAAGCGGGTCGTCGAATATAACGATGGCCTGAGGAGAAATGAGGTTCTGTATGTATTCAAAAATGGCTTCAGCCAAAAGCCTGTGATCTCGCGTAGCAGAGACTTTTCTTATAAAACTTTTTAGATTCACCGTATCAACCCAGCCTGCTTACTTTTTTCTTTTCAACAAAAAACTAACCGTACGGCGATATGCAATCAATGGAATCCAAGTTGAGCTGTTAAGTCTTTCGCAAAAAAAGTGGACTTAATATCACAATCGAGAGCCTTTCAACATTTTTAGACATATGTTTCACTCAGGTTACATAACGTACAAATATGCAATTTATAAGTTATTTTGGATTGGTATATAAACGCTCCTACCAATAGACATAAAAAAGCCCCTCTTAAAGAGGGGCAAAAGTACCATCGCTTATAGTTATTTTTTACATACCAGCATGGGTAATAAATTAACCAAAATCACCATTTACGTAGCCTTGGGTACGGTCGTCTTTTGGTTCGCTAAAGATCACTTGCGTGTCATCGTGCTCAACCAATTCGCCCATTAGGAAAAACGCAGTGCGGTCTGAGATACGACGCGCTTGCTGCATTGAGTGCGTTACGATAACGATGGTGTAGTTCTTTTTCAGCTCTTCCATCAGTTCTTCAATTTTGTGCGTCGCAATTGGGTCAAGTGCGGATGTTGGTTCATCCATCAGAATCACATCTGGTTCCATCGCAATGGTACGTGCGATACATAGACGCTGCTGCTGACCACCTGATAGACCAAATGCATGTGACTTAAGACGGTCTTTTACTTCGTCCCAAAGCGCTGCGCCGCGAAGTGAGCTCTCAACCACTTCATCAATGTGTTTCTTATCTTTGATGCCTTGAGCGCGTAGACCGTAAGCCACGTTCTCGTAGATGCTCATCGGGAATGGGTTTGGCTTTTGGAATACCATGCCAACCTTGATGCGAAGGTCAGCAACATCGATGTTGCCGTAAATGTCTTCGCCATCCATTGACAGCTTACCCGTGATCTTTACGCCTTCGATTAGATCATTCATGCGGTTCAAACAACGTAGTAGTGTTGATTTACCGCAACCAGAAGGACCGATAAGCGCTGTCACTTGGCGAACGGGAATTGGCAGGTTGATCGATTTCAGTGCTTGGTTTTCACCGTAGAATAGGTCTAGGTTTTCAATATCAAACTTGTTCATTTTCTTAATCTCTTAAATCTTGAATTCGTGTCTTTTAACGTGCGTTCTTAATTCGTTTTGTTAGTAAGTTGCGGTGTTAAAACGTCGTGCAATCAGTTTTGTGAACATGTTGATCAATAGAACAACAACAATCAGAACTGTCGCGGTACCGTAAGCCTGATTCCATTCTTCAATGGTAAACAGTTCGGTAGTCAGTTTGTATAAGTGAACGGTTAATGTACGACCTGAATCCAATAGAGAATCCGGAATACGTGCAACCATACCTGCTGTCAGGAATACTGGAGCAGACTCACCAATGACACGACCAATACTTAGAATGACCGAGGTTAAGATACCTGGCATTGCGCTCGGAAGAATCAAACGCCAGATAGTGTAAATCTTAGATGCACCTAGGCCGTAAGAGCCTTCACGGTACGTCTGTGGTACTGCCATCAACGCTTCTTCCGTGGTACGGATGATAACTGGCAGGATTAGGATACTTAGCGTCAATGCACCCGACAAAATCGAGAAGCCAAGGCCAAGAATCGCCACGAAGAAAGTCATACCGAACAGGCCGAAGATGATCGACGGAATACCCGCCAATGACTCGGTACAGAATCGGATGATTTTCACCAAACGACTGCCCACTTTCGCGTATTCAGTCAAGTAGATTGCCGTCATGATACCGAGTGGCGCTGCCACTGCGATAGATGCGATAACCATGTAAATAGTCGCCACAATCATTGGGAAGATACCGTGCTCTTCACCTGTGCGCGTGTAGTTATCAGTAATGAAGTTCCAATCTACGTGTTGTAGACCGTTTGATAGGATGTACCAGATAATCCAGAACAAGAAACCTACCGTCAGTGCTGCCGAGATCCAGACAAATGCGTTAAAGACATTATCTTTGAACTGGCGTGCTTTTTTCAGTTTTGCGCGATCCATAATAGTCACCTTTAACGAGCGATTACTTCGCTTTTTCTCGGTTTAGGTACAGTAGTACAGCGTTCAACGACATGATGAAGACCAGAAGTACCACACCTGTAGCGTAAAGTGCGTTCGCGTGAACACCACTTGCGTAAGACATTTCAATAGCGATGTTTGCGGTTAGCGTACGAGCCGAATCAAGGATGCCTTCTGGCATTGCCGGCGCGTTACCCATTACCATGATGATCGCCATGGTCTCACCCAATGCACGACCGATACCCAGAATCACACCTGTCATGATGCCTGAGCGAGCCGCTGGAACGAGCAATTTAAAGATGGTGTAAATTTTGGATGCCCCCAGTGCCAAAGAACCTTCTTTGTACGTACGAGGAACAGCGCGGATAGAAGTTTCAGATACCGTAATTACCGTTGGTAGAATCATCACGCCAAGAACAATAATACCGGCCAGGATAGTGTTACCTGCTGGTACATCAAATACGTTCTGAATCAATGGAACGATAATAACCAGACCGAAGAAACCGTAAACCACCGAAGGAATACCGGCTAGCAGCTCAACCGCTGGGCGGATGATGTCAGCTAAACGCTTTGGTGCGATTTCAGCGATGAAGATAGCGGTTAAGACACCAACTGGAACACCCACTAAAACAGCGCCTGCTGTCGAAACGATAGAAGCAACAATCATGGTTGCAACACCGTACAGTGCCGGTGGTAGCCAGTTTTGGCCTAGAACGATGCCCGAGACGCCCGCTTCTTGGAATGCTGGGACACTCTCTCGAACGATGAAGTATGCGATAACTGCTAATGATACGATGCCGATTACAGCACTCGTTAGGAACAAGCCGTGGAAGATGCGCTCTTTCCAGTCAACGCGGCGTTTTTCGCGTAGGCCTGGCTTGCTGATCGCTTTAGCGTCAGTAGTCATAAGCTTTTCACTATTTGTTGCGATGGTCATAAAAATCTCACGGTTCTTGGCAATGGCGTCGAACACAATGGATAGAAAAGGCTCAGCCCGAAATGGTGGGCTGAGCAAACTTTAGAGTCCCGATGGGATTAGTTAACTGAGATGTAACCTTTTTGGTCAACTAGCGCTTGCGCTTCTTCAGTTAGCATCCAGTCTAGGAATTTTTGAGTTTCAGCTGATGGCTTGCCTTCCTTGTAAAGAACAAGGAATGGACGAGCAACTTTGTAAGAACCGTTCTTCACGTTGTCTACAGAAGCTTGGATGCCATCAATTGGAAGTGCGTTTACAGAGCCATCGACTGTACCTAGAGAGATGTAGCCGATTGCGTATGGGTTAGAAGCAACCATTGTCTTCAATGCGCCGTTACCGTTAGCAACTTGAGCACGCTGAGAGATTGCCGATACTTTCTTACCAGAAATTTTCATTTTTAGCTTCATGATGTCTTCGAATGCACCACGAGTACCAGAAGCCGTATCACGAGTGATTGCAACGATTGGCTTGTCTGCACCGCCAACGTCTTTCCAGTTTGTTACTTCGCCTTTGTAGATTGCGGTAACTTGTTCAGCAGTTAGGCCAGAAAGCTTGTTTTTTGGGTTTACAACAACTGCGATACCGTCTATAGCAACTGCTTCTTCTTTTAGCGTTGGCTCTTTTTCAGAATCTTTTAGGTTACGAGAAGACATACCTAGGTCAGCAGAACCGTTCTTCGCTGCTTTAACACCCGCTGATGAACCCGGGCCTTGAACTTCGATAAATACATTCGGGTTTGTCTTCATGTATGTTTCAGAGAAAACTTCCATCAGTGGAGTTACGCTGCTAGAACCCACTGCAGAGATAGTTTCTTTAGCAGAAACAGGAGTCACTGCCATTGCGCCTAGAAGTGCGATTGCACCGATTACTGTCTTTTTCATCACAATTTCCTTTAAGTGGCTTTATTGCCGTTGTGTTTCACTTGAACGGTGCTCACTTTAGAATTTGAATATGACAGTTGTGTTTCACTTAGTTGAAGCATCTATGACACGTTAAGTCATCTGCTTATTTTTACGCCTACTGGTTAAAAATAAAACTTTTCTAACTGGCTCACCTCTCATTCTATAAACTTGCTTCGTTTAACCAACACATATTTGATATATCTCATAACAATTTGACTACCATAACTGATTGAATTGACGGCTTTCTTCATTAAACTCATCAAGTTTAATTTATTAAAACGATAATTATTATTTGTCTATTGAGGGTCACACATGCGTCAATTACTCAGCGCGCTTTCCATCAAACAACAAGTACTCACACCTGTTGTTTTCACAATCATATTGCTCGTTATTGGTCTAACAACCGGGATCAGTAAGCTTGAAGACGCTTTTGATAAAGTCACATCATCAACCAATAACTTAATCGTTCATAAAGAAGAACTTAGTTCTATTGTGGATAATACTTATGCTATGCGTATTAAGGCGATCTACAGTTTATTCAGAGCGGATGATCTAAAAACATTGAATCAAGATCTCGCCCAACGTCAGAATCAGAACGAACTATTTTTGAACTCGATCAGCCAACTAAGCGGCATCGAAGATGACGTTAAAGCCATGAAAAAAGCGATGAATCATTACGTTGACTTTACCCGCAACACCATGACTCCTCTGCTACAAACAAAGCACAATGCTAGCTACGCACCACCTAATTTTGATCAGGAATATCATACCGCAATGGCAGCCTATCGTGTTGCTGGCGATGCGATGATTGGTGCGATCGATAACTTGTCCCAAAAGCTCAATCTAATCGTTTCTCAAGAAGTTGAGCTTAACGGTCAAATGCACTCATCTACGCTAAATTTGAGCATCGTGGCGCTCGCGATCATTCTGATTGCTGCATCTGTAATCAGTTGGTTACTTGCAAACGCCATTGTTTCACCTATCCGTCGTCTTCAGCAAACCATGAAGGAGGTTGCAAAAGGCAATTTACAGGTAGAAGCAGAAGAGGTAGGCAAAAATGAAGTGTCACAACTGGCACATGACGTAAACCAAACTATCCAACAACTTCGTGGCACAGTTGGTTCACTAGTTAGAATCAGTGAGGATGTCGCATCAGCATCTACCGAACTTGCAACCGTAATGACGCAAAGCAGTGCTAACTCAGATCAAGAGAAACTAGAAGTCGAGCAAGTCGCTTCAGCAGTCAATCAGTTAGAATCAACTGCAGCAGAGGTGTCATCGAACGCTCAGCAAGCTGACAATGCTGCTGTCGAAGCAAGTGATATCACAGCTAAAAGCTTATCTATGTTTGCAGAGAGTACTCAAGCTAGTGAAAAAATGGCGCAACAACTTAACGATGCAGCCACCGTTGTGACCTCACTCAAAGACCAATCAGAACAAATTGGCAAAGTAATTGAAGTCATTGAAAGTATCTCTGAACAAACCAACCTACTAGCGTTAAACGCAGCAATTGAAGCCGCTCGTGCGGGTGAGAGCGGTCGTGGATTTGCGGTTGTTGCCGACGAAGTTCGAATGCTTGCGGCAAGAACGCAAGAGTCGACCAAAGAGATTCAAGTAATAATTGAGGAGCTGCAGCAACAGTCGGGACAAGCGAACGAGAGCATGAACTCAAGCCTTGAGCTACTGAACGATAAT
Source organism: Vibrio rotiferianus CAIM 577 = LMG 21460 (assembly GCF_002741985.1). GTDB lineage: Bacteria > Pseudomonadota > Gammaproteobacteria > Enterobacterales > Vibrionaceae > Vibrio > Vibrio rotiferianus. The sequence goes on along the minus strand of NZ_APHW01000103.1, from coordinate 235,099 downwards.
CAAGTGCTAGCAAGTTCAGTAAATCAGTCGCTAAACGACATTCAGCATGCTATTGAAAACCTGAACGGAATTAATACGCAAGTAGCTACGGCATCTGAAGAGCAAAAACAAGTCACGTCTGATATCAACAACAACTTAAGCACCATCTACGAGCTGGTTAGCCAAAACGTAACTGGCATCACTCAATCTGCCGCTGCAGCGCAGGAGTTGTCAGGCTTGGCTGAAAATCAAAAGCACCAACTTAAGCAGTTCCAAGTTTAAACATTCTGCTCAACACAATACATTCAAAAAAAGAAAAGCTCCGCATCTGCGGAGCTTTTTGATAACAGGGCTAGGCAATCAACCACGTGATTATTATTCGTCAGTCACCAACAGAACTGAGAAAGTGTTAGTTGGCTCTGCTGGATCCCAGTTGTAAACCTCACCATTGAATGAATCAAACACCATAACATTTGAACCATCTCCGTTTGGTGTATTACTCCAGATATAAGCAGCGTAATCCCCCACCTCTACCGTGTAGCCACTCGCAAATGCGGTGCCATTCATAGCGGGGCTATGACAAGCACGCTCTGTCAGTGCAACCAACTCTTTAATGTTTGGTAAGCGCCAGTTTTGCTTACCCGCAAAGCCATGCAACACGTGGTTACCCGATTCATTACGAATTTGGTCAGCTGTCATTAGTGCAAGTTGCCAAGTCATTTTGGTCGCATCACCATCACAAGCTTCGTTTGCTGCATTCCATGTGGTACCTACAGGACAGCGCATCCAAGTAAGCCCTGTCTTAAGGTCAGTCACAGTTCCGTTATCAGAGTATGTATAACGTGAGTTTGGTGCTGTTTTTCCAAAATCAGTTGAACACTCTTGTGCAGCCATCGCCACTTGAGAAGCCAAAACAAGAGATAGCGCGGTCATTAATTTCTTCATCTTATTGGCCCTTTACTGCTACTAGACGGATTGGGAATTGGAAAGAAGTGCCTGTGTCACGCTCAACCTTGTCAGAGTAAATTTCAACAAAGCTAACGTAGCCACGATCAGCACCTTTGGTTGCAACAACAGGGAATTGCAGAGCGCCTTCGTAGTTGTAAACGGAATAGTTGTTAAAAGTGAAATCATCTAACCAAATCGCGCCAGTTTCAATGTCTGGACTACCTTTACCTTGATGGGGGAAGTAAGCTACGCTCAGACCGTAGACGTTGTCATCAGCGTCTTTCTCTGTCTCACCAAGATCCAGAACATCGTAGAACTCTTGGTAAGTCGGTAGACGCCAATCCGTAATACCACATAGAGATTGCTTGTTGATATGTTCAACATATTGGCTTGTTGAACAGATATCATCAGCTGCATCCACACAACCAACTACATCCAGATCTTCGTAGTATGGTTTGAATGTTGCGGATTCAAACACAAATGTACGATCTTTAAATTGAACTGAACTCGAGTCTGCACTCTTATTTTCCCAAATAAGGCCAGTACGCTCATCCATAGTACAAGCCCACTCTGTAGCATCCTCCGCCAACACTGAGCCTTGTGTATTAAGCTTAACGAACTTAAAGCCAGCGCCTGTAGACGTTTGTTTGTCCTCTTTGTCGAAACCGTATTCCGCATCTTGACCTGGGTAAGACGTTTGCACTTCTGCTACATCTGTATCGCCATCTGCAAAGTGAAGCACTACACCAGTATCGTTGCTGCCGACAGTTTGTTCAGCAACCACTGCAATCTCTTCAGCAAATGCACTCACTTCCGCTTCAGACAGAAGATCAGAGGCCAACGATTTACCTTGGAAGCTAAGGCTTTGAGCAAGCAACGCTACGCCTTTGGTCATTTGTTGTGGTTGCATCACAGCTAATAGCGCAACCGTGTTTTGCTCTAGCTTGTCTAGCTCGCTGGCTTGTACGTTAGACATCACCGTACCAGACAGAGAAACGCCGGCATCGGTGAGTTGCGCTTTCACGATCTCTTCAGCTTGAGCAACGGTTTTACCGTCAACCACAAGACCTGCGAGCAACGTTGTTACACCATTGACAGTGTTGCCCGTTGCTAAGTTTTGACCCGGAGCAGCAATTCGTAATGTTTGGTTTGAACCTTGTTCAACTTGAGCAAGAATAGTGCTGGTTAATACATTTTTATCGCTTGATGTTAGGCTAAATTTGCCGGCGTTATCCGTCTTAGCACTTGGCTCATTCGTATCACAAACGTAGTTTTGGTTTAAATCGATACATACTGGCGTATCAAGAAGTGTACCTGCGGAAACGACGGTGCCAGCCACATCATATGTCGGTGCCGATGTGTCGCCACCAGAACCACCGCCACAGCCAGCAAGGGCTAGTGACATAGCAACGAAAGAATATTGAAACTTCATAGATTTTATCTTCTTTTGATTTTGATTAACGAGAGCGAATCACTCTCACCATTGAAAGCAGAAGCAGCCCTAGCAAGACTAAAGGTGAACCACTACCACCCGAACCACCACTACTGCTTCCTTTAGTGGTATCAGCACTACACTGATACTGAGCGAAGTGACTCACACCCCACTCCTTCAATACACCGGAGTTCCCTGACACGCGGTCAGACACTTCAAGACGCCAAGTACCCCAACTCGGTTGACCGACAAGAGCTTGTAACTCCTCATCATACTGAGCTGTAAAGTAACCTTTAAATCCATTGGTATTGCTTGATTGATGGTTGAGTAGCACCACTGATTTACCTTGCGGAGAGATAAGCGCTACTTGCAAATCCTGCAATGAGTCATGTTCGATGTTCAGGTAAACCGCAAACGAATCATCAATCGTATGTGACTTGTCTGATAGCGTTTGAGCAAACAGTCTGTCACCTTGCTCCGGTAGCGCGGTATTCACTGATTGAGGTTTAATGTCTAGCTTTGGCGTACCGTTAACTAACTTCACATTTTCTTCCCACTGGCGCGCTTTCAAACCTTCACTAAATTGGTAATCCAATGAAATAGAAGAGTCGAACTGCGTGCCACACGTCAGACCGCTTGGTAACGCCACCTTCATTGAGGTCGAGTCAGAAAGCGTTTCATCAAAATCGAAAACGGATACGTTATTTAGCTGCCATTGCCCTTTGATGCTTGCTTCGCGGCCAGTTTGGCTCAGGTTAACTCCCACATTTTGGTCTTGTGCGATGTATCGAGCGTCATAGCGAACACGAAATGGTGCCTTGAGCAAGTTGTGTTTGTTGAAGCTGTTCATCAGGAACTCGGCATAGTCTTTCTCAGGGAATAAGGTGCTTGCAGCAAACACTGTCGATTCCGCAAGGTCATGCATTTTCACGCCGCGACCAATACCGTACATACCTTCTAGTACGATGGCATCAAACTCGCGGAAGACCTTATCTGTACCATCACCGTATCGTTCAACCGATGCTTTAAGCGCTTGGAAAAGCGGCGTTGACCACAACTCATCACCATTCTCTCCCCCAACGCTAATATGAGCTGGGTATTCTGCGCTCTCAAAGTAGCGCGCTCTTTGGTTCCAAAGACTACGAGTCGTTTTGCGTGTCCCGAACACGCCGTCCCAGTTGAACACCGTATCTAGCTCGAACTCTTGACCACGACGCGATGCATCCGAATATTGAATACGGTAGCTTGCGCTGCCCGCCCAGTAATCCGCAAAACCTTCTGCGATAGCACCAGTATGACCATATGCCCAGTCCGGTACGATTTGATAATGAATGCCATGCCCAAGCTCATGTATCACAACATCAGCATCAATTGCATCCGGAGAAACACCACCTACCCCTAGCATGAGTGCTTTCGGACCGTAATAGTAAGTAGAGTTATCTTTTGATAAACCACGAGCATCAAAACGAAGCGGTTCGTCAAACAAGTCGTAAGTTAGGCTTGTCAGATATTGGAGCGCGCTATCGAGGTGATAAAAAGCCATCAACTGTGGGAACGCATTGTCACCAAACTTAGTGCTTTGCATCTCATCAACACTGTCAAAGGCTTGAACTCCTTCTGTTCTGAGAAAATCCAACGTATCAAGTACAGGCGCTTCGCCAGGTGCTGGAGCTGAAAATAAGCCCGTTGCATCCACTTGCTTTAATCTTGGGTTAGACAGATAGAACTTTCCGCCAGACTGTAGAACCTCAATCGACTTTGTCACGTATTCGATCGGCTGAGGGTAGTCTGACAGTGCTGACCACGTCGATTCTGGCCCAGCTTGTTGCTGCATGGTACGCAGATCTGGGTTGAATAAAGAGACCTCAACATCAACCAGACTTCCGGAGCTCAAAGCTGGCGGCTCTTGCGCTTGCAGTTGGCGAGGCGATTCCAATTCCATTGCAACTGTTGGCGCGCCGTTACGGATGACAGTATCTTCAAAGCTCTTAAACACTCTCACAACGTGATGATTTTTGTCTGTTGTTACCACGGCAGTTCGCTGAGGTTGGTATTCACCACTTATCCAAACATCAAAGTTATAATGCTCACCAAGCTGAGAATGTGTTTTATAGCGAAACTTAAACTCACCCGCTTGTGCGTAATGATTATCTAGATAAATTTTCGCCTGTGCTTCATTACTCACCACAGAGTCCACTGAGGGGTAATCCCACTCAGCAGCCTGCACCACTGGGGCACAGGCAAAAAGCAGCGAAAGCGCTAATGGTTTTAACTTCATAATTTCGTCCTAGAATTCGTATTTCGCATTCAACGTGAAGTAGCGCCCTGGCTCGGTTGAGTAATGCTTACTTTCTTCAGCAATACCTGCCACGTCTTGGTAACGGATGTACTCTTTATTGAACAGGTTGACGATGTTCGCGCTTACACGAAGGTCTTTGGAAACGTGGTAAGTGGCACCAATATCAAACGTATTCCACGCACTTGTCTGGGCACACTCTGTACCAAGACCTAATATGGTCTGACATTCAGGAACGCGATCCATTGCCGCAGCCCAGTTCCAAGTCACGTAAGTACTAAAGTCTTGGTTGGCGTATTTTAGTTGAGCGTTACCTTCGAATGGCGTGATACTGCGGACGTATTCACCTTCCGCATCTTTACCATCTACGTAGCCAAGCTTGGTGCTGATGTCCCATTGCTTAGTGAGAGCATAACCAGCGGAGAGCTCTGCGCCATATGTCTCTACGCCATCAAGATTTTGGTACTGCTTGATGTAATTCCCGGTGCTTGAATCAAAGCCTGTGGTTACAACATCGATGAAGTTTTCAAACTTGTTGTAAAACACAGAGGCATAGACATACGCACGACCGTTATCGAACTTATTACCAATTTCAAATGAGTCCGACGTTTCCGCTTCTAGGTCTAAGTTCGGTGCAATAACAAAAGGCGTTAACGGTACGAAATCATGGTTCACGAAACCGTACGCTTTGTCGTATTCTGGTGCGCGGTAACCGTGGTTGTAAGAAACGTAAGCGATGTTGTTTGCGAACACTTCACGAGAAACCGACAAGCTTGGTGACAATTCTGAACTATTAAGGTCTTTTAGAGGAAAGCCGCCGACTTGCCCTTCACCGTCCGGTGTTAGACGGTGCGCATCAAAGCGCAGACCGCCCGTGATGGTCCATTTATCCAGTTCCACCATGTCTCGAACGTACAAACCTATGTTATAAGCTCGAGCTGGAGCGAAAGGTTGCTTGGTCGAAGGCGTCACCCCATTCCAATCAATCTTGGAATCGCTATCCGTTCGCTCATAGTAGTCGGTAGAAAGCTCGACGCCATATGCCAATTGATGCTCCGCACTGGCTGCGTAAATTGTATTGGTGAAATCGCCACGGAAACCAATTGTTTCGTCAATAAAGACTTTGTGTTCCAGTTCGCGACGTTTGGTGATCAAACCATTATGATCGACTTGGCGCATCAAGCGGTTGGTGTCTTCTACTACTTCAGTGTGACGCCAATATACTTTGATATCCAACTCTTCAAACCAAGTTGGGTTAATCGGTGTTACTTCTGCACCAATGTAAGCACTGTACTCTTCTGTGGTTTCATCCTCAGCAAAATCTTCGATATGCCATATACCATCTGGTTGGATAGAAGGAGAACCTTCCAAACGCTCTTGGTTCTGTGTATAAAGTTCTGCTTTTGCTTTCAGCATGAGCTCTTCACTGAAAAAGTGATTGAGAGTGTAGGAGGCGCTGTAACCATCAAGGTCACGGTCATATAAGTCTTCGTCAAAGTTGCGCGTTTCTTGGCCTTGCCAGTAAGAAGCGTTGAACAAACTCTCAGTATCACCCGAACGAAACGCTAAGTTGCTCGTACCCTTGTATTTATTACTGATATTAGTGTATGTACCAGAGACATCAGTATAAAAATCTTTGTCTTTTAAGAAGTCACCCGGCTGGCTTGATTCCAAAATCACTACCCCACCGATAGCACCAGAGCCGTGAACAGAAGAGCTTGCACCTTTGATGATCTGTAGTGATTCAAAATTAGATAAATCGAAGGTATCTCGCCCAACAGCATCATTAATGTCATTCGCGCCAAAGCCATCTGCAGAACGAATACCGTCACGAACGATAACTATTCGATTGCCAGTCATACCGCGGATAGTAATGTTTTGAGGGCGACCAGCACCACCAGTTACGCTTACACCAGGCTCATTACGCAGCACATCGTAGAGCTCTGTTTCACCACGCTCTTCGACTTGCTCGTTCGTAATTACCGCTACACTACCTGCTACTTTTGACAATGGCTGATCGATTTTATTGGCAGTTACGACCACCTCTTCCATTGAGAAAATCTTAGATTCGGCGTGTACTTGACTGGCAGCAAGTACCGAAAGTACTGCCGCTGACACTGGGGTAAGCTTCATTTACTGCTCCGCTTTAGATGTTTTAATGAGTGATAATAGAAATGCATATTCCTTTGCTTGTTGCTCTCTTGCCTGCCTTGGGTCCATGCGGTGGCCAGAGTTAAAGTCCGTTTGCAACAAATAAGGACCTGTCGATTGACTGGTCGACGAAACTTGAGCAAGGTACTTTGCACCTTCCCAATAAGGTACGCGTTGATCGTTCAATCCGACTTGAACCAACATGGGTGGGTAATCGCCTTTGTGGATATTGAGAATAGGATCATAAGCTTGCATAGCTTTGAGTTGTTCTGGGAGAGTCGGATTCCCCCATTCCCCGTATTGCTGCGCAGTTAGCGGTAGTGACGTATCTGACATACTGGCAACGACATCCACAAACGGAACCTTCATCACCACGCCAGCAAACAAGTCTGGGTCTTGATTGATCGAGCCAGCAACCAAAGTACCACCAGCGCTAGAGCCAATCGCGTAGACACCGCGTTCACCACCATCAAAGTGTTTGAGTGCTTGTGCCGCAGCCGTGAAATCACTGATGGAGTTAGCTTTAAAAACACCTCGACCTTGATCGTGCCAGTCAGCACCAAAGAAACCGCCACCACGAACATGCGCTATCGCGTAAATAACACCATGGTCAAGTAAGCTCACGGTTTGAGGCATGAAGTAAGGCTTCATGGTAAAGCCATAAGCACCATAGCCGTACAGAACGACAGGAGCGTTATCACTCAGTTTGTCTTTACGGTACGCAAGAGACACTGGTACTTGAACACCATGGCTTTCAACCATAATGCGCTTAGAAACATAATCTTGGCTGGAAAAACCTTGGTAAACGTCTTGAGATAAGCTGGTCTTCGTTAGTGTTTTTACATCAAACTCTTCCCACAATGGCGGTGTCGTCATCGACATACTGCGAATACGGATTTTGTTAGAGCGGTAGTCTCCAAGTGTACTTAACCAAGCAACGCGACCTTCAGACTCTAGAGGGATCGCTTTCTTCGCCTTCCCATCATAAGAATACACTGAGATTGTCGAGCTGTTGCCTTGCTTGCTTAATGCCACAAGTCCCGCGTCATACAAGTAAAATTGCTCAACTCCGTCTTCTGATTCTAAGAAAGGCTTCCAATCAGACTCCGCAGTGTTCGCATCTTGCTCAGACATCTCGGTTCCAAACAGGTTAAACCGGCCATTATGATTACTGTTGATGAAGACTTTGCCTTGAGCAACATCCGCATAATACTCCACACCGGATTCTGGTTTACGTAACGAAGCCGTTAGCTCTCCACAATCAAGGTTCAGGATCTTTTGCTCGGTGGTCGATTCATTGTTGCTTTGCACAAGAGCGAAACGAGCATCGGCTGCTGGATAGAAAGACATCAGCCAATCAGTCTTTTCCTCTTGCCAAATTATTTTCTGCTCATTGGTCTGAGTGTTGATTCGCACGACTTGGTAAGGACGTTGTGTTTTTGCTTCCTTTGATACAACGAAAGCAAACTTGCCATTTGGTGAGAGCAGAACCCCATTATCTACGTTGTTGATCAGATCAAGCGCTTTGCCATGCTTAAGGTCTACCAACACTGCACGGTATTGCTCGCTGCCATCAATGTCTTCAGTAAACAGTAACGAATTAGCTTGAACATGCCATTGACCAATTTGGAAATACTGATGCTCTGCTTGGCGCAAGGAGAAATCATAAACCACATTCTCTTGCGTATTTTTATCTGCTCGTGACAGCAAAGCGAAGTTGCCCTGTCGACGTGCTAGGTTCCATTCTTGTCCATTTTTAATCGCCCAAGGCTTATCACCTTTCTCACCCGACATGGTTTCCCATTGAACAAGTAAGCTTTCAGTGATGGTTGCATAACTCTGCTGAAACTCTTCTGTCTTTTGGTTTTGTTGTTTGAGGTAAGAAAGGACTCGCTCATCTTGTCTGGAATCGTCTCTCAGCCAATCAAAGTTATCCGCGGCCACACTGGGCAAAGAGGTCACCAAGAGCCCCAAAAAACATGACAGAATTTCATATAAATGACACAACTATTTATAGGATTAATATTATGCCGCGTATTCTGCCCTTAAATAAAAATGAGATCAATTATCATTTGCATGTTTTTTTGATATTTTTATCGGTTTTTATTATGCCAAACGTTTACATCATGGATGAATGCACTGTGAGGGAAGTCTATTGTTAGATAAGTCATCTATTGTTATGCAATGAAGAACTTAGAAATGAAAACGCCACCCGACAAGGTGACGAAAGTAGCTTTTCTTCTTAAGTAGGTGACTCAAGAAAGATAGGTAAACTAAAAAAAGTGACTCGTCACAACCCAAAGTAGAGCAAGAAACCCAACAAAATAAAGCGAGGACACCACAACCGACTTAATCAATTCGCCCATTTGAGATTCTTCAGTGAGCATGGGAACCTCCTCGAACCAGCACCAAGGTGCAACTAACTAATGCCATACACAGAAATGACAACATTTCGGTCAAAACACTGCACCTCTGCCACCCCAATGCGTGACACTGTTTGTCTGTTAGACTCATATCAACTTGTTCTAATCATTGCTTTTCTTGTGACCATCGTTCATCTTGCTGCATCTTGATTCTCCTCTTCACACCAACCATGCTAAGCAAGAATTCCGTTTAGAAAAATCAAAGACTCTTGAACACACGTTCATTGTTAGTAAACAAAAAGAGGCAGATACAAAAAATCCGAGCTTGAAAACTCGGATTTTCCTAACATTTCAATTAAGCAATACGGTGAAGATTAATCCTCAGCACTTGGCTCCGCTGGCTTTTTCTTAGGGATAAATACGTTATCACCCACCGCCACGTTTTGGTAGAAACCTTTATCTCGCTTAGCTGGCTTCTTCGCCGTTTTCTTCGCTTGAGGACGCGCTTTCTTTGGTGCCGCTTTCTTGTTACGGAAATCTGGCTTACGAGGTTTCAGGCCTTTGAATTTACCTTTTAAATCCTCAAATACAGAGAAACTCAAATCTTGTTGTAAGTAAGTTTCTACACGCTTGAAGCTATCCCAGTCTTTAGGGCCAACCAATGAAATAGCATCACCTTTGTTACCCGCACGACCTGTACGACCAACACGGTGAACGTACTCTTCGGTATGCTTAGGCATATCAAAGTTGATTACGTGTGTCACTGTTGCGATATCTAGGCCACGAGAAGCGACGTCTGTCGTTACCAGAATCTTAAATACTGCACGCTCAAACTGACTCATGATGGTGTTGCGCTGAGTCTGGTTTAAATTGCCGCTTAGCGCGATCGCTTTAAGTTTCTTTTCATTCAGTTTTTCAGTTAGGCGCTCAGTGTCATCACGCGTTGCTGTAAAGATGATTACCTGACGGTATTCTGCTTCTTCAAGCACACGCTCTAGAATCGCTTCTTTGTGATCCAAGTGATCGCACAAGTAGAACTTCTGAGTGATGTCCTTGTGCTCTTCGTTTGATACACCAACGGCAATGCGTTTTGGTGCATTCAACATCTCAGAAGCAATACCGTTCACTTCTGCGTGATCAAGAGTTGCAGAGAACATCAATGTCTGACGACGACGGTGCTTAGCTGCGTTGTGGATACGACGCAATTCTGGCGCAAAACCAAGATCTAGCATTCGGTCAGCTTCATCAAGAATGAGGGTTTCTAAACCATCTAAATAAAGTGAACGGTGCTCCAAGTGGTCAGCTAAACGTCCTGGCGTTGCTACGATGAATTTTGGGTAACGACGCAGCGCTTTAACTTGATCGTTAAAGTTTTCACCGCCAAGAATCAAAGCTGCATCATACGTCAAGCCGGCCAACATTGAACGCAGTTCACCATATACCTGCTTTGCTAGCTCACGCGTTGGTGCGAGGATTACTGCTCGCGGGTCTTTCGCTGAAAACGACTTCGTCTTTAATGACTTATGAAGCATCGGCAATACAAACGCCAAAGTCTTACCCGAACCCGTTTTCGAAGATGCCAATAGATCCTTGCCTGCAATCGCCACAGGGATCGCCTGCTTTTGAATGTCAGTCGCTTTTTTGAAATCGTAGTGTTTTAGGTTCTTCAACAATCGGTTGTCTAGGCCTAGATCTTTAAATTGCAAAGTATTCTCCAATAAATAGTCATTGTCTGAGCGCTTTCTTCGTGTCATTTCCGCTCTAACGCAGCAAAAAATAAAAGCCCTCTATAATACCGCAAATCATAGGAGTATAGATAGAGATCACACAATATAAATTTACTACTGGGATAAAGTTTTCATGTATTACCTTTCTTTTATGTAAATATCGTCTAAATTATTGATATCAGGAACGTAGCAAAAAAGGACTGTTGAGAAGGGAGATTATTGGCCATCAATTTACATTTTTAATAAGTGTAATCACATGGTCAGCGAAAAAACCGAGGAATATATGAAATCCTTGGATTTTTTTGACTTTTGCTACATCATGTACTGATAAAATGTTCATACATTTTAATTCGCGACTATATGACAAAGAATGTATAGAGCGTAACTTCAACTATAAGCAAGGAGTTCTTAACATGAACAAAACGTTGATCGCAGCTGCTGCAACTTCAGTACTTCTACTAGCAGGTTGTGCTTCATCTGATGATGCAGCAACAGCTAACGCAGCAAAACTAGACGAACTAAGCAACCAAGTTAGCCAGCTAAGCCAAGACGTTCAAGCGCTTCAATCTAACGTTCAAAAATCTGGTGAAGCAGCTATGGCAGCACAAGAAGAAGCTGCACGTGCTAACGAGCGTATCGACAACATCGCTCAGTCTTACACTAAGTAAGATGTGATTCCGCGCTTTAACGTTTGTTAAGGCGCGGTTATTTCTACAGGTACACCATTCTGCGCAGCAATCGCTGCTTTTGCTTTCGCGTTCGTCATCCCGTATTCATCCAACCACCAATCCAACGCTTGTGGAATTTGTAGGTGATCTTTTTCGCCATTACTGCGAGTTAATGGTTCATGTGCCTCAACAAATACACTGCGGTCTGGTTCAAGTGCTACTTTTACCGGTTGGTTGATGATCTTCACTTTTTCACCACGGCGCACCTTGTCGAACAACCATTCGATGTCATTAGGGTCCATTCGAATGCAACCCGCACTAACGCGCATACCAATACCAAAATCTTTGTTAGTACCGTGGATCAAGTACTCTCCATGACCATACGCCAAGCGCAATGCAAACATACCTAACGGGTTATCCGGTCCAGCAGGTACAACGGCTGGGAGGTCAATGCCCTTCGCTTTATATTCTGCGCGGATGGAAGAAGGTGGTGTCCAAGTAGGGTTGGGACGCTTCTGACTGATACTCGTTGTCATTTCGGGCGTGTCACGACCTATTCGACCAATACCAACCGGAAAAACATGAACCACACTTTCCTTTGGCGGGAAATAGTAGAGGCGCAGTTCAGCAAGGTTAATAACAATGCCATCGTGAGGGACGTCAGGCAGAATGAGCTGAGTAGGTATTGTAAGTACGTGCCCTTCTCTTGGTAAAAAAGGGTCTACGCCTTTGTTGGCTGCCATTAACGCCAGCATACCAACATCATATTGCTTAGCAATGTTCGCCATGGTTTCGCCCTGTTCGACCACATGGTTCTCCATGCGACCAATCACTCTCGCCCCGTCTTCCGGCAATTCGTACATCTTTGCGAATGATAAGCCACTCACCAAAGACAACGATACAGACAATAGGGTTCGTTTAGCGACACACATCAAACGCTTCTTACTAGGCATCTCTCTCTATTCCTTGGCGTTTTTAAAGAGCCGTAAGGTTATCTCTCTTTCTACCTTGTGATCAACCATCGGCTTGTGATAATCCAGTAAATTAAAACTGCTCCATAGCCAAGGGTTATGAATAAACTTATTTGGCACTTCTTTAATTTCCGGCACCCAATGGCGAACAAATGTGCCATCAGAGTCAAACTTTTCGCCCTGACTGATTGGATTAAAAATACGGAAGTAAGGTTGCCCATCGCACCCCGTAGATGCCGACCATTGCCAACCTCCATTGTTGGCAGCAAAGTCTCCATCCACCAGCTTACTCATAAAGTACGCCTCCCCCCCAACGCCAATCGATATGAAGATCTTTAGTTAAGAAGCTTGCCACTATCATGCGTAGACGGTTGTGCATCCAGCCCGTCTCATTAAGTTGTCGCATGGCAGCGTCAACGATAGGATAGCCAGTCGTTCCCTTTTTCCAACGCTCGAACGCCGTTTCATCATAAGACCATTTAATCTTATCTTCCCAGGGAATAAAGCCTTTTCCTTTTACTAGCTTTGGTTCAAACACCAATAAGTGCTGGTAGAACTCTCGCCAGATGATTTCGCTCAACCATGTTGCTTTACCTTCAGTAAGCTCAGAATGAGGACTCTCAGCATAAAGCCTAGCGATACATTGTCTTGGCGATAACGCACCAATCGCAAGATAGGGAGATAGTTGGCTGGTTCCATCAACAGCAGGACGATCTCTTTCTGCTTTATAGGCATCACTGCGCACTCGAGCAAATTCTCTTAATCGGTTGAGGATCTCTCCGGTCGAAGCGTGCCATTGCTCACTTGAGTCACGTGAATAAGAAAAAGCCACATCAGCATGATAGCGATCAGTTTCAACTGGCTTAAGTGCATCATCAGATAGCTTTAATTGCGGTTCTGGTTTCCACACCATCGGCATTTGGAACTTCGCCAGCCAAGCACGTTTAAAAGGAGTGAAGACTTTAAAGTAGTCACCCTGCTTGTTTAACACCGTGGTTGGCGCATGAATACATTTGTCGTGGAAAGCTTCGAACGTGACGTCGCTTTTAGCAAGAACCTCTGAAACCTCTCGGTCTAGCGCTTGTTCATTGACCTCGTAATGGATGTTCGCCATGACGCTTTCTGCGTTCAATGATATTGCCCAACCCTTGATGACCTCAGTCACGTCAGAAAATTTGGGTACTTCTTTATACAGAAGTGGGATATTAAGCTCTGTTAGCTCTTCTTCAAGATGCATCAAACGTCTTGCAATAAGATCCGCCTGCATGGGTGCCATGTGGTGTTCTTGCCATTGCTCTGGCGTTGCAACAAAACCGGCAACAACAGGCTGCCCAGAATCAAGAGCAGCCTTAAGCGCTGTGTGGTCTAACGTTCTTAGGTCACGTCGAAACCAAACCAGGATCATGTCGTCTCCTTACTAGGGTATTTTTAGGCAGCAAAGTGCAGCTTTTCTATCACTTCCGAGAACTGCACTTTTTCTGGAAGCTGTGTTTGCAGCATGGTTAACGCTTCCACCTGCTTAATAGGCAATGCTTTGTTAGAAAAGAAGTGAATGAACTTGTAACGAGACAGCACGTCGTGATCAACCAAACCAGACACGTCTTCCACTTTATCGATCAAAGTAATGTGATAGCCCTGCTCGCACAGTATTGCGGCTTGTACCCAACTTTCTGATTCCCGTGCTTGTTCAAAGCTTATCAATAGACATTTTCCTTTTGATGCAGCTTTATTCTCTGAATCAACCACTAGCGCGAGACGAGTAATCAAACAGGTTTGGAACAAACCAAGTTGTAGTGAACGCAGCGAGACCTTCACTAAATCTAATGCTTCAAATACTGGATTTATCAGCTGTTCAATCACAATATTAAGTGGGTACTCTTTTAATACGTTAGATAAGAGCGTTTCTGTTTTGCCACGATTAAGCTCCGACAAAGCTTTCAGCATCACTTCAACTTCTTCTAGGCGTTGGTTCTCTGTTGTCACATCAACGTCTGATTCTTGTCCCAGTAGCCCTTTCACCTTACCGATAGCAACGCCTTTCGCTAGCCACCCCTGAATCTCTCGGATTACGTCCAGATCCTGTTGGCGGTATAAACGATGCCCTTTTTCCGTTCTTTGCGGTTGAATCAAGTTATAGCGTCTTTGCCAAGCGCGCAGAGTAACGGGCTTTACACCCGTTAACTCAGATACATCTCGAATCGCGTATAGTTTTTCTTCCTGGCTACAATCCATAACGAAGTCTCATCTCCTGTGGGTATGGTTCTAGGTATTTCTGTTTTTGTAAGTACGCATCTGGGTATGCGTTGAGATAGTGCTTAATTAACGTTAACGGGGCAAGTAATGGTAACAAACCAGTGCGGTAATCACTGATCACTGTCGCTAGTTCTGCTTTTTCATCACTGTTCAGTGAACGCTTAAAGTAACCTTGTAAATGCATCAACACGTTGGTGTTGTTTTTACGGCTCGCGCGGTTTTGTAGTGCTTTCATCAAACCTAGGCGATATTCGTTATAGAACTCTTCAATTTCATAGTTCGCCACATCGGCCACTAAGCGCCCAAGAGAACGGTACGATTCGGGGTGATGCGACATCAGCGTCAGCTTGTAGCGCGAGTGAAACTCGATAATTTTGCCGCGGGTTGGCTCTCCATCCATCGACTCATAAAAATCATTCAAACAGTAAACGCGAGTGATGAAGTTTTCTTTCAGTACCGGATCATTCAAGCGTCCATCTTCTTCAACTGGTAGCCATGGCATTTTTTCCATTAAAGTTCGGGTGTACAAACCGATACCCTCTTTGGCAGCATTATTCTTGCTGTAAACCTTTACTCGTTCCATGCCACACGTTGGCGATTTCGCACACACGATATACCCACACAACTGCTCCCCTTCCAACTCACTCACTTTGTTTTTCGAATAAGTGAGCATATTATCAGTGTGATCGTTGTCTGGATTTTTAGTCTCAACTAAGGCGATTCGTTCTTCGTTACTCACTAAACGAATAGTAGGGCGAGGTACCGACATCCCGACTCCTACTTCTGGGCAGACTGGTACAAAATTGAAATAACCATCTAATTCCTTCGTTACGAAGTTGCTAATTTTATGTCCTGAATCGAAACGTACTCGTTGTCCAAGTACACAAGAACTGATACCGACTTTGATTGAAGATTCCATAACGAAGCATCCTATACAAAATGTTTTGTTGTATAACTTATAGCAAGTCAATTTACATTGTACAAGAAAATAAATTGTACAATTTAATCGTTTTACTCACTCTCCTCGAATATCGATCAGAAACTTTGAAGAAAAATTTTTGTGCTTAAAGCCGAGATTTTGTGCGCGCAATCGACAAACTGCTCAAAAGCAAATCGATTGCCTTTTTGGTTTCAACAGATTTAGTTATCAACAGAATAATTGAACACTAAAACCCATGATTTTGTGACTTATCTCTCAAGGGTGTATTGCGTGTCCCGATATTATTACCCCAACGAAAACGAACAAGTTCAACAGAATTGGTAATAGCCTTCTATAATAAAGGCGATTTATCAGAACAAGACTTTGGAGAGCACTTATGGCAACCCCACACATTAACGCACAACCAGGTGATTTCGCTGAAACAGTTCTAATGCCAGGCGACCCGTTGCGCGCTAAATACATCGCAGAAACTTTCCTGGAAGATGTAAAACAAGTTTGTGACGTTCGCAACATGTTCGGCTTTACTGGCACATACAAAGGCAAGAAAGTGTCTGTTATGGGTCACGGTATGGGTATCCCATCTTGCTGCATCTACGTACACGAGCTAATCGCTGAGTACGGCGTGAAAAACGTTATCCGCGTAGGCAGCTGTGGTGCAGTACGTGACGATGTTAAACTAATGGACGTTGTTATCGGTATGGGTGCTTCTACAGACTCAAAAGTTAACCGTATCCGTTTCAACAACCACGATTTCGCAGCAATCGCTGATTACGGCCTTCTAGAAGAAGCTGTTAACCAAGCGCGTGCTCAAGAAGTACCAGTTAAAGTAGGTAACGTATTCTCTGCAGACCTATTCTACACACCAGAAGCTGACATCTTCGAGAAGATGGAAAAACTTGGCATCCTAGGTGTAGATATGGAAGCAGCAGGTATCTACGGCGTAGCTGCAGACCTAGGTGCGAAAGCTCTAACTATCCTAACAGTTTCTGACCACATCATCCGTGGTGAAAAACTAAGCTCTGAAGAGCGTCAAAAGTCGTTCAACGACATGATGAAAGTTGCTCTAGAAACAGCAATCAACATCTAAGAAATACTTAAGTAGTAATTTGCAGCCGGGGCCTGACCGGCTGCCTGAATTATCCCGAGGGGGCGATTGTGTCTAACGGCGAACTGCCAAAAGACGCAGATGGGTTACAACTCAACTTTTGTAAAACATTGGCGTGTGACAACTTTGGATTGAGTGATGCAAAACGTTATGTGTTGCAACATGCTAACCCTAAACGTCCGGCGATGGTCTGCCGTGAATGTGGAGCTTTCCCCCCCCTTACTTAACAATCGCGATGTAGTGAATGAACTTCATCGTCTTCGTCACGTACACAGTGATGGCTTGCCTGCATGTCGCAACGATGAATGTGACAACTTCGGACTTTCAGTCCACACCCACAAACACCTTTACCATGCTTTTGGCTACAGCGGCGATCGTCAGCGTTACCGTTGTAAAGAATGCCAAAGCACCTTTGTAGATAAATGGTCTGGTGCTAACAAGAAGCTACAGTTTCAAGAAAACCTGATGGGTTTGTTGTTTACAGGTTATTCCGTACGTGAAATCTGCCGTAAGCTCAGTATCAACCCAAAAACGTTCTACGATCATGTTGATCATATTGCTAGTCGTTGTCGCCGTAAGCTTGCGACTATTGACGCTCGCTGGGTCAATCATGCTGACCACTATGAACTTGCCTCTAACTTTGTCTCTCTTCAGCCACAAAGCAACAATGGCGTTTATTGGATCGTTTCAGGGGAAGCGCACTCGGGGTACATCCTGTGTCAACACGTAAACTATTCCTCGAATGAAGAGCCTGTTGGCTCTATTGATCATAACCCTTACGAAGACATTTCACGTTTTGTGTCTCAAGATTACACAGCAGAGGCCAGCGAAGCACTACCAGAGCCTTCAACAAAGCTACGTGAACGTATCGACCAAAAATACCAAACCATTTTGGCGAGAGGCAATGTGGAAGATCCTCTTGGTAATTTCTCAGTATTCCATTACCCATCCAAAGGGGCATTGATCAGGCCTCCTTATACGTCTTACGCACATTATCTCCACGTTTTGGATATGTGTAGCTCAGAAAAACGCGTGTCTATCTACATGCCACAGGACCCACTGCTCCGCTCTGCAGCGTTGAGCGTTTGTCTATCACGTATTCAACAAAAAAATGTTGATCTTTTATACGTAGAAGAAGATCCAGAATGGGACATGTCGGCACCATTTGGCAAAGTAGATATTGCATATATGAGCTGGTGGCGGGATCGTTGGGCTATTTCATCTCAAAACAGCGCACACAAATGCATTTGCTATTTAGCAGGGGACAGAAATACCCCTGAATCGTGGTTCAACATTGCAACGACGAAGCATATTCAGTTTTATCAAAACCGTTTTCAATTGTTATTTGAGAGCTTCATCAACGAGCCACGTCGCAAATTGAGACCTGGGGGGGGCTTTTGCCTCTTTTAGATATTTTCAGAGCTTGGCATAATTTGTGCTATCAGGATAAACAAGGACTGACAGCGGCGCAGCGATTAGAAGTAACGGATGCGCCACTCACTATCAAACAGCTGTTGTCCTAATTATTTGACATATTACTCAGTTATGAGTGGTAATGTCCCAACGTTTAGGTATACATTACAGTATTCGATACCTTTTCTGTTTACATAATGCACACTCATATATGTAGACATCATTAGGCACGTTGTCTGTTCGATAGTCATGGATGTGGACTTTGGATAAAAACCAGTTTCAGTTAGAAGCTGAACTCAATGAGCTAAGAAGGCATATCAAGCCTAGCCCAGCAGCAACATTGCGGCTTGCAGAGCAATGTAGAGTGCGTGCGGAACAAATCCTGTTTCCAGAAGGCGAAATCCAGTCCCTTCTAATCATGTCTCACTGTTGCTGGTGCGTGATGGAGTATCGAAAAGGTCTAAAGCTCATCAAGCAAGCCTACAATATACAAAACCAACTCGATACCGACGACTTCCTACCTGAAATCCTCCATGTCTTTGCTCTACAGTACTGGGGCCAAGCAAAGTATTACTCAGCACAGCAATACTGGATCAACGCGTTAGAGCAATCAGCCTTGGTTGACGACACCGCAATTCAAATTGAAGCCCTCGTTGGTCTCGGAAATGTATGGCGAATTACCAATGATCACGCCCTTGCCGCCTCCACGCATGAACTTGCCGTCAAAGTGGCAAATAGTGTGCGCAATGCCCCTCTAGAAGGAAAAGCCCGTATTCTGTTGGCTTGGGATTACTACCTTCTTAACCAATTTGTTGAGATGCTCACCGTTTTAGACGGGGCCTCTGAAGTCCTTAAAGATCACGACGACAAAACATGGCAGGCAGAGATATGGGATTTTAAAGGGCTAGCACTGTTAGGCCTAGAGAGACTCGATGCCGCAGAAGAAGCAACTCAACGCGCTCATACTCTCGCAATGGAACATGATCTTGTCTGGATGAAAGCGCATTCTTGTATAAGCCAAGCGCGATTGCAGTTGCTACGCAAGAATACATGTACTGCTAGCGAATTGCTTAAAGCTGCTGAGCAGTCAGCGCTCGCTTTTGATAACGGTGAGTTACTGAGCCAGATTTGTTTCCAGCAGTCTCGTGTAGCAGAGGAACAAGGTGACCACCAAGCGGCATTTCTTGCATTCAAAAAATATCGCAAGTACGCCTTAAAAATGCTCAAAGAACAAACTCACCGCCTCAGCATGGACAAAGCGCGCAGCTCAAAACGACAGCTGGAGCAACGGGCTCGCAAATTGATCAATCGAATTCAAGCTCAGTATGAATACAATCCTGAAAAGCAGTTTTCGAACGTGGTATCAGAGACTTACTGGTGGGAGAAGCTCGTTCTATTTAAGACCGAGTTAGCACGTTCCAACCACGCCGTCATTATGATTGAACATGATGACCCCGCATACCTTGATATTTGCACCGAACTCGTTCATTCACTTACCACGACGAACGACCTGATTTCTCGATTGAGCACCAATCGCTTAGCAATGTTAGTCGCGGATAAAGGTGATGCCGCCGAGCAAATATTCCATGTCATCCAATCAATGATAAAAATTTACCCTTGGGCAAGAAAAGGCCTAGCTGTAAAGCAACCAATTATGTATCTACAGGATATTCTTACTTTCCCGTTCACATTAGAACAACTTGAAGAAAATCGTGCAGAGGCATCATAGATGGAACAACTATTAAATAAAGTCACCGATGCTGGACTAGACCCAACTTCTGTCAATGGTGAAGAAGCTTTAATTCTCTGGTCTCACGTTCGTCAACACGTTGCATCAACAAATAGAGAAAAAGCTCACTGCTATATTATCAGTGCTGAATACCGAGCCGAAATAAAGCAAGTAACAGAGAGCATTCAGGAATTAAAACTTGCTTTAGACTTGTTGAGTCTGCCTGAAGATGCCGAAGACATCCTAACGATAAAATCCAGTTTGAGTAACAGAATGGTAGAAATCGGAGAGTATGCTCAAGCGCTCAATGAGTACACCACCACCACTACGATTGCGGTGGACTATGGATTTATTGATGAATACGTGAAAGCAGTCATCGGAATGGGCAACTTATGCGATGCGTATGGCGATCACAACCGAGCATTGCGATACTACCAAAAGATCGATGCCATCGATCATGCTATTAGCAGTCGTTCATTGAGACTGAGATACAAACTTTATATGCTCGCATGTTACATCAAGCTACGTAGGAGTAACGCAGCAGCCGAACTTTTGGTTGAGTGTGAAGAGCTGAGTATTCTTGTTAGTGATAAAAACCTAACAGGACAAATTCGCTTGTATCAGGCCAAAATACACCGCTTGAACCAAGAATATGATAAAGCACTGCTCGCTCTCGCTAAAATCCAATACACAGTGGGCAACCTTCACACCCCATGGCTGTCTACAATGGTGAAAATGGAGGTCGCAAGTTGTTTGAGCTATTTTGGTCACAAACAACTTGCAAACATGTTGCTTTCATCGCTCGCTAAGCGTATTCCCACTCAATCGTCACCTATTTTGGCGAAGTATTTTTATAACGCTATGAGCAATGTGTGTGCATCTCAATCTTATTTCAAAGATGCCCTCACATATGAAAAAAAAGCATTCCAAATCGAATCCGATTTGGTCAAACATATTCCTATAAGTGAACTAGGCTCCGCACAACTAAGAAGGCTCTCACGTTTTGAGCTACAGCTTAAACTCATTTTATCTGAAATCGAGAACAAAGAGCTAAAAGAGACAACACAGCAACATAAAAATACCGTGGCTCAGCTTCAACAAGATGTGTTTACCGACCCACTCACATCACTGCATAACCGTCGTTGGTTGGAGGTGAAGCTGAAGGATTTGTTGCTCCACGACACCCCTTTTGCACTTTTGGTGGTTGATATCGACCATTTTAAGTCGATCAATGACGAGCTAAGCCACTTAGTAGGCGACAAAGCGATTCAAAATGTATCAAAAGAACTAGCAAATTATTTCAAATTCCGGGGAGCCTCTTGTGTCCGATTCGGTGGTGAAGAGTTCTTGGTCATTCTTGAAAACCACGAACTCGAAATGGCCGAGATGCACGCCGAAAACTATCGAGAGCGTATTTATCAGTTTGGCTGGCACGAGATCTTGGGGGAACGGGGCTTAACTGTTTCTATTGGCATAACCACTCACCACGAAGGAGAAAACACTCAACGTACCTTCTACCGAGCGGATAAAGCACTCTACCGCGCCAAAGCGAATGGCCGAAACCAAGTGTGCACTGAGCTATAAGCCAAGTCCTAAGCGATAAAAATCTCTGAACAACAAAAACGCCCCAACCGTAACTGGGGCGTTTTTGCATCTTTCTTCAACTTACTAGAGAAAAGCTTAAAGGAAGAACAGCGAAATACCACCGAGCGCGACTAATGTCCCTATCACGCTCTTCGCTCCTACCTTTTCGCCTTTCATGGCGTAAATCACCAAGATAAACACCGGGCTAGTGGCAATTAAGGTTTGTGCGATCGCTGGGTTCGCGTATTTCAAAGCGATTTGTTGTAGCCAAAGCGCAAGGAAGGTACCGACAAAAATCGCCAATAGCAGCCATCCCATGGCCTTCTTACCCATCTCTTGAATGTGTTGCTTGATGCCTTTAAACGGTGCAGGCTCAACAGCTTTAATTACCAAGCAAACCGCAACCACACCAATGCTGAGTCTGATTAATGCACCCAACAAAGGTGGAAGATCCCCTGCCACCAATGCATAGTGAGAAATCACCACGCCCGAGGCTTGGCATACACTCGCCAACAGTCCAAACCCAATGCCACTCCAATTTGTTTCTTCGCCTGAAGAAGAAGGTTGAAAGACAACAAAAGTCACTGCTGCGGTTGTCACCACTACGCCAAGCCAACTTTGTAATGTCAGCTCCGCCCCCAGAAACACCAAAGCAAGCACACCCGATAACGGTGGAGCAAGAGATTCCAGCAATAAGGTTTTATTCGGACCAATGCGCTTCAACGCGGCGAAGTAAGCACTATCACCAATGGCAATACCAATCACACCGGAAACCGCTAATACAGCGAGATGTATTGGTTCAATTTGTGTTGGTATACCTTGCGGCAAAAACGGCATAACCACCAGCATCATCGCCGACGCAATAATGCCTTTGACTATATTCAACTGCATCGCGGAAAAACTATGGCTGAATTGACTGTATATCCATGTCACACATGCCCAAACGATTGCGGCGCTTATCGCGGCAATCTCACCTGAATATTGCACTGCTTACTCCTTCGTATTGCATGCCGTATCTCTCAATAACAGCGCATCGAGTTATAAATAACTTGATTCACTTATTGTTTCATCAAATACTTAAACAGTTAATTTACGTAAGTTTTTCTATTTAGCAACAAGCACAGGGAAGTAAGATGTTTCTAGACTATTTTGCACTTGGGTTACTCATTTTCGTTGCTTTGGTTATCTTCTACGGAATCATTGTGATTCATGATATTCCTTATGAAATAGCAAAAGAGCGCGAGCATCCCCACCAAGACGCTATTCATTACGCTGGCTGGGTAAGCCTTTTCACACTTCACGCCCTTTGGCCTTTCCTTTGGATTTGGGCGACATTATGGCGCAAAGAACGAGGCTGGGGCTTCAAACAACTCGAACAAGAAACGCATGATATCCATCATCGCCTCGAAGAGTTAATAGATGAAGTCAACGAATTGAAAAAAGAAGTCTCTACGCTGAAAGGTGAAAAGCCAGCATCAAGCACTCCAGCACAAAAAGAACAAGGTAAGGAGGAACAATAATGGATTTACTACTGGTTCTGACTTACGCCGCGTTATGTATTGCGATTTTCAAAATCTTCAATATCCCATTGAACAAATGGACAGTTCCAACTGCTGTTCTTGGGGGTGTAGTGTTGGTCGGTACACTTATCTTACTGATGAACTACAACCATCCGTTCACGCAAATTGGTAACCAAGTCTTCTCAACTACACCTGTCGTTTCTGGCGTTCGTGGTCGAGTGATTGAAGTGCCTGTTCAACCAAACCAACCATTGCAGAAAGGTGATGTACTTTTCCGTATCGATCCGATTCCATTCCAAGCGGAAGTAGACAAACTACGAGCGAAAGTAAAAGAAGCGAGCCAAGGCGCACTTGGTCTTGAGTCTAGCGTTCAAGAAGCTCAAGCTGCCGTGCTCAAAGCACTTGCGGAACGTGATAAAGCGCAGCGCGAATTTGATCGTTACCAACGTGGTTTCGATCGTGGTGCATTCACTGAGCAACAATTGGATACTCGTCGCCAAGCATTCAAAGCAGCCCAAGCCGCTTTAGATGTTGCGCAATCAAAGCAAGAACAAGCGCAAATCGCACTCGACTCTGAAGTTGGCGGAGAAAACACGCAAGTCGCGTCACTATTGGCCGAGTTAAGAAAAGCTGAGTTCAATTTAGAGCAAACCGTCGTAACTGCACCAACGGATGGCTATGTAACGCAATTGGCACTGCGTCCAGGTGTGATGGCTGTACCTTTACCGCTTGCACCAGTAATGACCTTCGTTCATACAGAAGAAAAGTTATATACAGCAGCATTTCGTCAAAACTCACTGCAACGTCTTGAGCCGGGATTTGAAGCCGAGTTTATGTTCCGAGCTCTACCGGGCAACGTATTTAAAGGCGAGGTCGTTGAAGTGCTACCAGCGATTGGTGAGAGCCAATTCCAAGCGCGAGGTTCACTGCTTGGTACAGAAGCTCTGCGCACCAGCGGTCGCGTGTTCGTGACTTTAAAAATCACGGATGACCTAGAAAAGTATCATCTGCCGATGGGTACAGCAGTTGAAGTCGCCGTTTACTCAGATAGCTTTACCCACGTATCTATCATGCGCAAAGTACTTATTCGTATGAAGAGCTGGCAAAACTACCTATACCTAGACCATTAATTTTTAGGTGAAAAAACCATCACACAGTGTAATCAGGGGCTGACAGTCAGCCCCTGACTTCATTCTAGCCATCCAGACAGATAGCATTCCCACTTTTATCAATATTCTGTATAATGCGCGCCTTATTTTTGATGCTTGCTGAAAAACTAAGCCAGTCAATGAGGTGCGTGAATTCAGTCACACATTTCTTGAAGAAAAATAGAGCAAACAATAAGCAGCTTGGTTGTTTCCAAACTTTGTTACACAATCAGCGCTGCAAAACAAAGCAAGTGAACGTTCTTTAAAATCGACAATTGAACTGAGGTTATCTATGAATCTTTCTGCTAAAACCGTGGTGGTTATTGCAATCGGTGCTGCACTATACGGCATTGGCGGTTTGCCAATGTTTGGCATCCCTGTGTTTGCAAACACGACGCTGAAACCAGCAATGGCGGTATTGGCATTGTTCTCAGTATTATTCGGCCCTCTGGTAGGCTTCTTGGTTGGCTTTATCGGCCACTGGGTTACAGACCTATTTGCAGGCTGGGGCGTATGGCTCACTTGGGTACTTGGTTCAGGTATTGTCGGTTTAATTATCGGTCTTTTCCCTTCTCTGACTCGCAACCGTTTAGAGAAAGGTGACTTCAATATGAAAGACTTCGCGTTGTTCGTGGTGCTTGCTCTATTGGGCAACGTATTCGGTTATGGCTGTTCAGCCTTCCTAGACACCATTTTGTACGCAGAACCGTTCACTAAGGTATTCACACAGCTGTCGATCATCGCGCTGGGTAACACTATTCTTATTGCTATTGTGGGCTTCTTCATTCTTAAGTCTGTCGCGAAACGTAACAAGCAAAGCCGCAACTTAACAGAGGCTTAATGTCGAATGACAATCGAATTTTCTAACTTCTCTTTTAGATATGAGTCGCTGGACAAACCGACGCTAAAAAATATCAATCTAAGGATAGAGACAGGAGAGAAAATCGTCATTATCGGTCCAAGTGGTAGTGGTAAATCTACCCTTGGCCAATGTCTTAACGGACTAATCCCACACGCTATCAAAGGGGAAACCAGTGGCAAACTGACCATCAATGGTCAAGACACCGCCCCTTTTGACATGCACCAATTCACCGAACAAGTTGGTACCGTACTGCAAGATACGGACAGCCAATTTGTTGGGTTGAGCATTGGTGAAGACATCGCATTCGCGTTGGAAAACCAATTGATGTCTAACATCGACATGTACCCTTTGGTCAAAGCTACAGCCAAAATGGTCGATTTGGAACAGATGTTAGATCGCTCCCCACATGATTTATCCGGTGGTCAAAAACAGCGCGTTTCTTTGGCAGGTATTTTAGTGGACGACGTTTACATCTTATTGTTCGACGAACCACTCGCTGCCCTTGATCCGAAGACGGGTAAGAAGACCATCGAGATTATCGATGAGCTGCACCGTGAAACGGGTAAAACCATCATCATTATCGAGCACCGTCTTGAAGATGTTCTGCACCGCTCTGTTGACCGCATCATTCTAATGGAAAGCGGTGAAATCATCGCAGATACCACACCGGATGAGATATTGGCATCCCCTCTTCTTAAGGAATACGGTATTCGTGAGCCACTTTACCTTTCCGCGTTGAAAGAAGCGGGCTGCGCGATTGAAGGCGATGCAAAGCCATCGAGCTTGAGCACACTGCCATTGGCGCAATACCAAACCGCCGTCAACGCATGGTTTGAAGCCTCAAAAGCAACCAACGTTGAAAAGCAAGCCGAGACTCTTCTGGCTGTTCATAACCTTACCTATTCCTACGATGGTGAGAAAAACGCACTTGAAGACGTTAGCTTCGATGTAAAGCGCGGCGAATTCGTTTCGGTTTTGGGTAAAAACGGCTCCGGCAAATCCACCATCACTAAGCTTGTGATGGGCGTGATTGAACCAGACCAAGGTTCGATGATGTTGAACGGCCAAGACTTAAACGAGCTAACGATTTTCGAACGCAGCCAAAAGGTTGGCGTGGTAATGCAAAACCCAAATCATATGATTTCGCATCACATGATTTTCGACGAGGTGGCTTTCGGCTTGCGTAACCGTGGTGTTGAAGAGAAACAAGTCGAAGCGAAAGTATTGGAAGTACTTGAGCTGTGTGGTTTGAGCAAGTACCGCCATTGGCCAATTGAGGCATTAAGCTACGGTCAGAAGAAGCGTGTAACGATTGCATCGATTCTTGCCCTAGAGCCTGAGCTTTTGATTCTGGACGAACCTACTGCTGGTCAAGATTACCGTAACTACACATCAATGCTGAGCTTTATCGAGAAGCTTAATCGTGAACTTGGCATTACTGTAATGATCATCTCTCACGATATGCACTTGGTTTTGGAATACACCACTCGTTCCATCGTGATTGCTGATAGCAAGTTGATTGCGGACGCGCCAATGACTGAAGTGTTTAGTTCCCCTGCACTGTTAGACCAAGCGAACTTGGCAACAACCAGTTTGTATGAACTGGCTACTGAGTTAGACATAGAAAACACGAACGGCTTTATGCAGCACTTTATTGACGTTGAAAAAGCGCGCCGAGAGGGTGATAACAAAGCCGATGTACAACCTTCAGAAACTCAAGATTCACAAAATAATGATGTTAAGAACATTGAGAAAGTAGTGGCATGAAAGACAACAAGATGAAGTTTGGTATCAACTACATCGATACCCAATCGCCACTGCACAAACTCAATGGCATCACAAAGTTTTTGACGTTCATTGCATGGGTCACTGTGGTACTTACGACCTTTGATTTGCGTATCATTGCTCTACTGATCGTTGTAGGTCTTGGTTTGTTAAAAATGACCAAGGTACCTTTCCATGTGTACAAGCCTTTACTGATCGGTACAGGCAGTGTTTTGTTGATTAATGCGTTGTTTATGTTCGCATTAGCACCACAGCAAGGCAGTGAATACATGGGCTCGACGACGGTATTATTGTCGTTACCGAGTAATTACTCACTCACCCAAGAGACCTTGTTTTACCTGGTCACCGTGACACTGAAATACTTCAGCATGTTCCCAATTGCCTTGGTGTTTGTGTTTACTACGCATCCTACTGAGTTTGCAGCAAGTTTGAACCGCATGGGTGTGCCTTACAAAATCGCCTATGCAGTCAGTTTGACCTTGCGTTACTTGCCCGAAGTGAAGAAAGACTTCGTGAACATCATGCACGCTCAACAAGCTCGTGGTGTTGAACTGAGCAAGAAAGCGCCGTTGTTTACTCGTATGAAGAACGTTTCTAAGATCTTAGGCCCTTTGATTTTCTCTAGCCTAGATCGCGCCGACCAAATCTCTAACGCGATGACATTGCGTGGTTTTGGTCGTCATTCATCTCGTACTTGGTACAGCCTAAAACCGCTGACCAAAGCCGATATGGTGTGTATGGCAGGCATCGTCGTGATTGTTGCCGCAGCGATTAGCAAACGCGTGATAGACACTCAACTGTTTTGGTATCCGTTCTAAACGAACCAGTCTCACGTTGAAAACCAAATACAAAAATGGGATGCCTCTGCATCCCATTTTTATAGCCAGCCTTCGCGTTAAGTTATTGAGTAGTAAGTACTAACTTAGTTCCATCTCAACACACGTGTTTCGTTACCCTCTCCCGGCTTGGCTGGGATATTTAAAGACAGTAACAAGCTCACTGCGGCCATAGCTGCACCAATGTAAAACACACTTGAAGGCGAAACCAACCAAATGACGCCAAAGGTTACCGGAATCACGACCGCGGCAATGTGGTTAATAGTAAACGCAACCCCCGCCGTTGAAGCCATATCCGCAGGATCAGCAATCTTTTGGAAGTAAGTTTTGATCGCGAGTGCTAAAGCAAAGAACAAGTGATCAATCACGTATAATGCCGCGGCCCACTCTGCCGTTTGCACCAAGCCGTAACCTACGAAAACAAAAATCAAACCAACGTATTCAAACATCAGAGCTTTGCGCTCTCCAACAGCGCCGATAAAACGGCCAATACGCTTAGCAAATAGGAAGTTGAACAAGTAGTTGATTAAGAAGAGAAGCGTAATATCTGCTGCCGAATAACCAAACTTCTCAACCATCAAGAAACCAGCAAAAACCGTAAAGATTTGGCGGCGAGCACCACTCATAAAAGTTAGGGCGTAATAAAGCCAGTAGCGCTTACGTAGAACCAGTTTTTTATTTTGAGGCACTTCTGTTTTGAATTCAGGGAAAGCAAAGGCCATGGCGATGATTAAGACGAAACCGACACCACCAGCCAGCAGATAGACGGTTTTAAAATCTAACTTCAATTGCTCTAGCAATACCCAAATTGCACCATAGGTAAACAAAGAAGCAAGCGCGCCTACCGAGATGAACTTTCCTAGCATCTCAGGCGCTTCTTCTTTGGAAAGCCATTGCAAAGACAAAGATTGCTTTAACGTTTCGAAATAGTGGAAGCCAGTCGACATCAACAAGGTAGTAAAAAGAAGTCCAAACAAAGATGGGAAATAACCTGTGATTGCCGTACCCAGTGTCAGCATCGCAAGTGAGACCAACATAAATCGCTGCTCTCTAATAAATAACAATACAAACACTACTGTAAACGCCAGAAACCCAGGAATCTCACGAACACTTTGCAACAGCCCGATATCTGCGCCATCAAAGTTGGCTTTTTCAATAACGAAGTTATTGAGCAACGCCATCCAAGTAGAGAAAGCAATCGGAACAATAATGGATATCAGTAGAAGAAAGTTTTGCGGCGTTCTCCAGTTTTTCGTTGGCGTGTTCATGGCGAGTCCTTAGAATATGAAGTCGCCATCATACTGCCAAATGTAACAAATTCGCAATATCATTATTACCTCTGCTAAAGAGCAAAAAGTACGCAACAATTTTTTAGCGTACTTATTTAATCAGCAAAGCAGAAGAAGCTGAGTGCTATCTAGAAAAACCAATGCCTTAATCGATATTTTTCACATTCAATCGGTTGTGGAATTCAAATACTTTTTCAGGGCAAACATCTATGCAACGACCGCAACTCATACAAGTTTGGTCCATTACACGTCGATCCCCCTCTTTGAGTGGTTGACGCAAAATGTCTGGCTCAGGGCAAACGTAATAACAGTCCATACATTTAGTGCAGTCTTCTCGTCGAACAGCGGTGACACGCAATAAACTCTTGCTGCCAATGACACCATAGGTTGCACCTAATGGGCACAGGTGACCGCACCAGCCATGCTCTACCAACAATAAGTCCAATACAAATACGAGCAATATCAGTACCCAGCCCGCCCCCATTCCAAATACTAAACCACGGTGAAGAGCAGCAACAGGATCTAACCATGTCCACAGGACCGATCCAGAAATCGCACTACCTAGCATCAAGGCAGGGATCAACCAATAACGGATATTTGGCGACCAACGGTAGCTCGCTTTAAGGTTGAGCTTTCTCCTTAACCAAGCCGCTAAATCAGTCACCATATTCAATGGACACACCCAAGCACAGAAGGCTCGAGGAGCAAGAATTGCGTAAAACACCAACACAATCGCAACACCTAGCAAAGCGTTAAACTCAGGAACATGTCCTGTGGCCAGCGATTGAAGGACAATCAAAGGATCACTCAGCGGCACCGTATTAAGCAACATACTGGAAGACAAATTCCCTTGAAGAATGCCCCATGTCGGCCCGGCCATAAACAACACAATGATCATCAGCTGGCATAAACGACGCAGAATCAGGAAGCGATGCGCTCGCCACCAGCCCAATTTCTCGATAGCTTCTTTGCCCGCATCTTGCGCTAAGTTCTTGGCCATCATTGACCTCCTTTAAGCGACTCAAGCGCTCCACTTGGAACAGGGGTCTCTTCTGGCAACACGTTCTCTAACGGCTTATCGATTTCTTGCCAGCCAAAGTTGTAATGGCTACCGACTTTACCTTTTGCTAAATCAGTCGGCACCACTTTGATGGCAGCGACATCCAACACACAAGCTTGCTCGCACTTACCACAGCCAGTACACACTTCGGAGTTTACTGTCGGGATCAGTTTCGCGTGATAACCCGTACGGTCATTTCTAATGTTTTCTAATGTAATCGCTTCATCGATTAACGGACAAACACGGTAACAGACATCACAACGCAAACCTTGCCAGTTAAGGCACGTCTCATGGTCGATGAGAACAGCCGTTCCCATTCGCGCATCATCGATGTCGGTCAAATCATGATCCAACGCGCCACTAGGACACGCCACGACACAAGGAATGTCTTCGCACATTTCGCATGGAATATCGCGAGCGGTGAAGTAAGGCGAACCTGTAGCAACTGGGGACAGCAAACTGGCAAGTTTTAAGGTGTCGTAAGGACATGCCTGGACACACAAGCCACATCGAATACAGGCGGACTCGAAGTCGCCTTCTGGTAACGCGCCTGGCGGACGAATGGGTACACCTTTGGTTTCGCGGGCTTGGCTCTGCAATGATTGCAATCCAAGAACACACGCTGCTGCACCCACACCAGCCGCAGTTCGGGCAGTATCACGCAAGAATCGACGTCGACCTTGCGAGACTTTTGACTGAGAGGATTTCATTATAGTTTTCCTCAAACACGCTCTAATTGCTCTCAAATAAGTTAAGCATAAATAGCGCTAAAAAGGCGTGCTCCCCATACCCCATAAGAGGTAACTCCAACCTGTCTTGATTAAAATCAACTCGTTGCAGATACCAACTTCACACTTTAATAAAAATGACCTTATTTCTAAAAATCAAAATTCGCCATTATTCTCCATAAAGGTGAAGTTCCTTAGTACAAAAATTCAACGAAAAATCACTCTCATTAGTGTTTTCAATGATAATTCACTATAAAAAATGAAAGTTAGAGATTCATAACATACTAACTTAAAAGCCATTTGAAGAGTAAAGGCAAAAAAATGCTATTCAAAGTAACGTTCTCTGGTTAGATTGAAGTTAATTCCAATAAACCTAAGGAGAGAAGCATGGAAATTATCGTCCGTCCAACCACTGTTGAAGACGCCGCTGCGCTAGTCGAAATTTATTCGCAACCAAAAGCACAACGTGAAACCCTGCAACTCCCTAAGCCATCTCTCGCAATGTGGGTCGACCGGTTATCAAACATACCTGCTGGCGTGTATAGCTATGTCGCGGAAATCGATGGCAAGGTAGTGGGTAATATTGGGTTTCATCATTCACAGCGCCCGAGAACTTCGCACACTGCTTCATTTGGCATTGGTGTACATGACAACTTCCACGGCTTAGGCATCGGCAGCGCGCTGATCAGTACCGTAATTGAGTTAGCAGATAATTGGTTGAATGTAAGACGCATACATCTTGAAGTGAATGCCGATAACGAGGCTGCAATAGGCTTGTATAAGAAACACGGCTTTGAGATTGAAGGTGAGCTTATCGATGCCTCTTTCCGAGACGGTGAGTTTATTAACACCTACAGTATGGCCCGCATCAGAAAACAGAAAAACTAACCGCTATCCACCAGAACAAACCTCCCGCTTATTCGCTATTGAAATCCAGCGGGAGTTTTTTATTGCTTCAAGTCCAAATAGTCTAACGCTCGTTTCGTTAACGATTCGGTATAAGGGTTTATTTTCCAGTGGCCAGGACTCCAACCTTTCACAAAGCGCTGAAAATCCGCCCATGCAACAGCAAACAACGGGCGCCATTCTTGCTCAACGGCTTCACCATCGAGTTGTGGTTGATAGTGATTCAGCGCATTCGTTAGTGCGGCAAAATAGGTATCCAGTACCCACGATTCCATCTCCGCACACTCGCTCGGCTCTACTGCGCTACTCATAAACAAAGCAACATCTTTCATTGCACAGCCATGACCCACGTACTGAAAATCTACCGCAGCGACCGCCGAACCGTCATCGTTAAAACAAAAGTTTGCGAGCTTGGCATCACCATGTACCAAGGTTTGAAACTGAGCTTGACGCAAAATGCAATCAATTAACTCAGCATATCGCTTAAGCCTATCATCTTGCAGTACTGCGAGTTCATCTGGTCGTGTATCCAAATGCCAATACGTACCCGTTTGCCATAACGCATCATGACGGCGACCAACATAGCGAGCGTGAAAGTTCGCCAGCCATTCTAAGCAGGCTTGCATCTGGATTTTGCTTGCTTTCTTAACTACGTTTGGAAAACCCACTTGAGAGAGGTCCTCCATTACAATCAACCACTCAGCTTCGTTTTGAAAACATTTAAGCCCTCGAGGGATCCGACAGCGCTCATCTACTGCTTGGCTAAAATCTTGATACCAACTGACTTCAACTTGGTAAGAATGCAACTTACGTTGATGTGAGCGATCGGTGTTCCAGCCTCGAGGATGCTCTGATGGTTTAGGAAGTTGGACATGTTTGACTACGACAGTTTGCTGAGGAAAAGTCAGTTTAACTAACTCACCGTAGCCACCCCATAGCGATTGGATCACAGTGACATGTTCAAGCTGACCTAGCTCTAATTCGTCACCGATGTTTTGATAGAGAGGATTGATCACTAACTCCATTAAGCCAGTAAGTGTGCCCATTGAGGATGCGTTGCCATGTATTTAATCACATAAGGACAAACAGGCACAACGCGATAACCTAATTCTTCTATTTTCGGCAATATCGCTTCCATCATTACGTTGCCATAACCTTGTCCTCGCAGTACTTCAGGTACCAAGGTAGACGTAATATGCATCTCTTTAGCCTTAAGCTCATAAACCACTTTCGCTTTATGGTCTTTCACCAAATCAACCCAAAAGATGGAATTTTCAGTGTCATGTGTCACTTTATGCATCTTTTACCCCCTATTTTTGGCAAACGTTTTATTGATTCAAACTATATCACTGCATAGAATTATTGCTACGTTTCGGCTTTGTAGCAAAACTTGCCGAAGCGCGTTACACCTAGGGGCGAATATAATAATGAGAAATACGACGGCTAGTGGAAGGGACAATCGAGCAGCCCTTCATGAAAAGTCTGTACAACAGCGACAGGCAAGTACATTAAATAGTACCGATGCTATGGGGATGGTAGAACATGGTAGTGAAGTGACATTAAACGTCACCACACCAGTAGGAACTAAGTTTATTACTACTAGCCTTTTTATTGGTTGTCATTCCAACAATAGTGCATTGATAGAAATCCCCAATATCTCTGATGACGACCTTAAGTTCTACTTTCAAGAAGGTTTCTGGGTTAACGTGAAAGCACTATCGCATCGAGGCGAAGGTGCGATTATTCCTTTTAGAGCCCAAATAAAGCACCGTCTTGAAGAGCCATTTCCAGTATTAGTTTTGACCTTGCCAAACACGATGCAGGTGTATCAACTTCGCAAAGAAGTCCGTTATGAAGTAAACCTGCAAGCCAAAGTGCATCTTAATGACTATAAAACTGATTGTGAAATACGAGACCTTTCCAAGAGCGGTTGCCGTTTTATAACCTCGCCTATGAGCAGACAAATACAAGTTGGTGAAATGGTTTCTCTTAATATCGTTCTGGGTGAGCGAGGTCCGATGCTCGCGCCGTTGAAAGGAAAGGTGTGTAATTTACAAAAATCTACTCATTATGCTCGTTATGGCGTTCAATTTGACGACTTTGGTAAAGCCAACGCCAAAAATCTGCTGGGGCAACTGAAGTTTAATGGCACAAAACTTATGCTCAAATAGTGTCAAACTACCAATAAAAAATAAGGCGCCAATAGCGCCTTATTTTTTATATTTTAAAGAAACTCAATTGCTCTTTTTGCTTCTCTGCCAAAAGGGAAAGCTCACTACTCGCGGCCGCACTTTGGCTGATTCCTGCCACATTTTGGTTGACCAGCTCAGACATGTTCACCACGTTTCGGTTAATGTCTTGAGTGACTTGTGACTGTTGCTCAGCAGCCGTTGCGACTTGAGTATTCGAGTCATTAATATCTGCTACTGATTCCGTAATACCGACAAGTGCATGATTTGCTTGTTGGGCAAGCTCATTGTTTTTTGAAAGCATGTCTAGACTCACTTGCATACTTTCATTCGCCAAACCAGACTGCGCTTGAAGCTCTTCAATGATAGATTGAATCTCTTCCGTTGATTTCTGAGTGCGCGCAGCAAGCATACGCACTTCATCCGCCACAACAGCAAATCCACGTCCAGATTCCCCTGCGCGTGCAGCTTCAATCGCCGCATTTAATGCTAGTAGGTTGGTCTGCTCAGAAACGCCTCGGATTACCTCAACCACATTGCTGATTTGCTCAGATTGCGATTGTAGACGCTGCACAACTTGGGCTGCATCTGTTAGCGCCTGTGACATGTGCTCACTTGCTTGCGCACTTTCTTTAAACACAGCAAGGCCTGACTTTGCTAACCCATCAGCTTCACGAGCTGTTGAATCAGCAGATGTTGCATTGCTACTAACATTATCTGCTGTGCTAGCCAATTCATTAACAGCCGACGCGACTTGCTCTATCTCGATTAGTTCTTGCTGCGCATTGGCTTCTGCTTGAGTCATCACCGCTGCCAGCTCAGTAGAGGCCGATGCAACTTCTTCACTAATCCGCATAAGCTGGTCAACAGTGCTACGCAATTGTTCCGCAGTTTGGTTGACATCTTTACTCAACATTGCCAACTCATTTTTACCATCAGACTCTGCTCGAGCATTCAGATTCCCTTGAGCTAACTCACGCATAACTCGTTGTAAGCTGACGATCGGTGTGACAATTTTTCCTGACAGAACCCAAGCGCATAACAGCGAGAATGCGAATACTGACAACACAATCATTGTCGCATTGCTCTGTACGCGTTGGCTCTCGGCTTCTGTCTGCTTCATACTTTCAGCAGCAACTTCATTGACACGTTTTGAAAGGGCATTCATTACTGCCACCATGTCATTGCCTGCTCGACGATAATTAGTGATTACAGCTTCTCGCTCAGCATTGGATAACAACCCTTGTTCAAAGCGCGACACCGTATCGATCACGTCGTGTGCATGCTTAATGTAAGCGTCCACTTTGTCCTTCATTACCATCGCTTGCTGGCGGTACGCTGGATTGGATGCAATTTGATTCAGCTCTTGATGGATGTCTTTAGATATAGATTTGAGCTCAGACACAAATGCCGATCTACGTTCTGGGATATACATGGCATAGATGCCACTAATTCGGAGGGGGTAAACCTGATTATCTATCGTTGCCAAAAGATCTTTGTAATGAATCACGGACTCGTTATTTTGAGTACTCTTCTCTAATTCAGCTTGTAAATCATTACGAGCAATACCTAGCGCAACCATTACTGCCAATGCGGTTGCCAAAACTGGCAGCAATACTTGCATTCTAACTGACAAGTTTTTTAATAAAGCCTGCATTTTCGCCTCAATATTAGGGTCTGTTGACCTTTTGCGGTTAAATTTTGTTCGAGATAAAAGCGTTTTAATCGCGGCGAGAGGTTTGTAGCCTAGTTATTCTAAGCAAAATCCTCTCAACAAAGAGTAAAACGCTTTTAGCCGAACCCTTCGGGCAGCGTTTGTGGCTCCTTTCTACTGCGTTATCGGCTTATCAGGTAGGGTAACTACATTTCAAAGCCTCTTCCTTGTATAAAGAACCCACAAACTGCTGCAAAAATCAGCTCAAAAGGTCAACAGACCCTAATGCATATTGTTTTATAAAAAGGGCAGGCATCGTATAGAAATGTACGTCAAGCGACTATCAAAATCCCACTATCGTCACGACAACAAAATTCTCTCACTAGCAAGAAGAAAGAAAATGGCTATGCCCAAATAACATTGAGGTGCTTGAGTATATTTTCCTAGATTCAAAAAAAAATCCCCAAGCCAATGCTCGGGGATTTTTATTGTTGCTATCAACAACCGCTATTACAGTTTGAAGAAGCTTAGTTGCTCTTTCTGCTTCTCAGCTAAGTGAGAAAGCTCTGTACTTGCACTTGCGCTCTGGCTAATACCAGCAACGTTTTGGTTTACTAGCTCCGACATATTCACCACATTACGGTTAATGTCTTGTGTTACTTGAGACTGTTCTTCAGCCGCTGTCGCTACTTGAGTGTTTGAGTCATTAATGTTTGCTACCGACTCAGTAATACCGACAAGTGCGTCATTCGCTTGTTGCGTCAGTTCATTGTTTCGAGCCAGCATTTCTAGACTAACTTGCATGCTGTCATTCGCCAGACCCGACTGTGCTTGAAGCTCTTCGATAATCGATGAGATTTCTTGAGTTGAATCCTGAGTACGAGCTGCAAGCATACGCACTTCATCCGCAACAACAGCAAAGCCGCGACCAGATTCGCCAGCACGTGCTGCTTCAATCGCCGCGTTTAGTGCTAGCAGGTTCGTTTGCTCAGAAACGCCACGAATCACTTCAATCACATCGTTGATTTGTACTGACTGGTCTTTCAAGCGCATTACAACTTGTGCAGCGTCGTTTAGTGCTTGCGACATTTGTTCACTTGCTTGCGCGCTTTCTTGGAAGATTGCTAAGCCAGATTGTGCTAAGCCATCCGCTTCACGCGCTGTCGCGTCTGCTGAAGTCGCATTATCGCTTACGTTATTTGCTGTGCTTGCCAACTCGTTAACAGCAGAAGCAACCTGCTCGATTTCTGCTAGTTCTTGTTGAGCATTCGCTTCAGCTTGAGTCATAACTGCCGCTAGTTCTGTTGAAGCAGACGCAACCTCTTCACTAATTCGAGTCAAGTGGTCGACCGTATCGTGCAGTTGAGAAGCAGTCTGGTTTACGTCTTTGCTCAACTGAGAAATCTCGTTATCACCGTCAACATCGGCACGTACTGAAAGGTCACCGCCTGCCAGCTTACGCATCACTTCTTGCAGTTTTTGAATTGGCGTAACGATCATTCCTGATAGGAACCATGCACCGACAAGCGAGAATAGAAATACAGATAGAACAGTGATCATCGCGTTATTTTGAACGCGGATGTTCTCACGGTTACTGCTTGCTGTCGCTTCAGTAGCAATTTCGTTAACGCGTTGAGATAACGCATTGATGGTTGATACCATCTCATTACCTACGCGACGGTACTGAGAGATAAAGTTACGGTATTCGCTATCCGACACTTGGCCGCTATCATGGCGATTAAAAAACTCTACTGCACGAGTTGAGTAATCAACATAAGCTTCAATACCCTTACGAACCTGAACGGCTTCTTTACGGAACGTTTCGCGGGCTTCGATCTTGTCTAAATCAGACTCAATCTCTCTCATGCCTGCTTTTAACTCATTTAAGAAACCATCTCGACGAGATACGTCATAGATCGCGTAAACGGCACTGATGCGCAATGGGTAAACTTGGTCATCAATATGAGCAAGAGTATCTTTATAAAAGACAAGAGAATCTGAGTTTGAAGCGACAACTTCTTGCTCAGCTTGAAGGTTATTTTTTGTGATCCACAGTGCAATAAACAATGCGAATGCGGTAAAGAGTACAGGGACAAGTACCTGCGTTCGTACTGACAGATTTTTCAAAGAAAACTGCATGATTAGCCTCGGATAGATTGGTCTTTGCTTCCATGCCAGTGGGATTATTCCCACGTGAATAAACAACGCGCCAATATTAGAGGTAGATCACAATTTTGTCCAGATAAAAGGCACATAATTTCATAAAGTTAGCGACAACATCCCGACTAAACGTCGGAATATTGTCGTTATTTTTATTTATGAAAATTTATGTCTTTATCTCAAAAGATATAAGAATTAATGCAGTTATTTTCGTAGAGAGTTCAGTTTCGCTTGAGCCAAACCAAATATCGTATCAATTGGGTATGACCCTTCATCTGTTGGCTCACCCGCAGCTTTCCCTGTAAATAATTCGATTGCTTCAGTGACGTGGTCAATTGCCCAGATGTGGAAATCCCCCTTCTCTACCGCTTTAACAATGTCAGAGCGAAGCATCAAATTGTGCACATTCGAGCGTGGGATGATCACCCCTTGCCCAGCATGACGACCTTTGATTTCACACACATCATAGAAGCCTTCGATCTTCTCATTGACCCCACCGATAGGCTGCGCTTCTCCAAACTGGTTCATCGAACCTGTGATAGCGATGTCCTGACGGTTAGGTTGCTTCGAGAACGCCGATACCACAGCACAGAACTCTGCCATGCTTGCACTATCACCATCAACGCCACCATATGATTGCTCAAAGGTAATTGTCGTTGTCAGTGGAACACGTGCCGTCTTCCCAAACACAGACGACAAATAAGCCGATAGAATCATGACCCCTTTCGAGTGAATGCTGCCACCCAGATCCACACTACGCTCAATATCAATCACATCACCGTCACCGTAACAGGTTGTCGCTGTGATTCGATTTGGCGCACCAAACATGTGATCGCTGGTACTCAACACCGATAGAGCGTTCACTTGCCCGATGGCAGAGCCATCAGTGTGAATCAAGGTCGTTCCATTAACGAAGGTTTCCATCACGCTATCTTGCAAGCGGCTCACTCGCATTTCCTGATTGCTCAGCGCTTCTTCCACGTGTCCGATGCGAATCATGTTGGAGTTCGCTTGGCGAGCAACGTAGTTCGACTCTCGCAATAAGTTGGCGATATTCGCAGAGTGAAGTGAAAGCTTGGTTTGGTCACCAGACAATCGTGAGCTGTACTCGATAATACGTGCGATGGCTTTCTTATCGCAATGGAGCATGTTGTTGTCGTTCACAACACTAGAAATAAAACGAGCATATTGCAGCTCTGAATCCGGTGTGCGTTTCATCTCGTCTTCGAAGTCAGCGGTAACTCGGAATAGCTCACCAAACTCCGGATCATAGTGTTGCAGCAATTGATAAGTACGATAATCACCGAACAAAATGATCTTGATATCCAGAGGAATCGGTTCTGGATCTAATGACACTGCGCCCGTTAATGTAACTTCCTTCTCTAGCGAGGTGAAACTTAGTTGGCGAGAGCGAATTGCTCGTTTTAATCCATCCCACACATAAGGCTGCTCAAGCACCTTCTGTGCATCCATCAGTAGCACACCACCGTTTGCCTTATGCAGGCTTCCAGCTCGAATCAAAGAAAAATCGGTAAACACTGTACCTTTAAAGGTCGCAGTTTCAATTGAACCAAACAATGAATGGTAGTTAGGGTTTTCTTCAACAACGATTGGAAATTCAGTGTTGTTACGGCTGACCAGTAAGTTCACTTTATAGCGACGTGGCAGTTTTTTATCCAACGACGCCGTCGCGATTTCACCTTGCTCACCACTCTGTTCAAGGAAAATGTCGGCGTTTTCAACAATATCTTTTTGCAGATCGGTTAAGTAAGTTTTGATTTCCGAATAGTCAGCGTAATCGACTTTCAACTGTTTGATAAAGTGGGTGATCACGTCTAATGTCACGTCATCGTTCAGCTTCTTGATTTTTTCACTAAACGTCTCTTCCCACTCGGTTAGTTCACGTATCATATTACGCAAACTCACTTCTAGCTCATCAATGCTGCTGCTAAAGTACTCTTGTTCTTTTTTACTGAGCTCGTCGAACGATTCTTCTGTATGTAACTCTTCACCGTTCATCGCAACAAACTGATAATCACCCTGGGTGGTGATAGTTAAGCTAATGCCTTTTTCTTTTGCTTCTTTACTGATGCTATCGAGCTCAAGTTGCTGCTTATTAGCCAACTGGTTCTTCAGGCGATCGGCACGGCTGTAGTACATCTCATTGTCAAATGCGAGGGGCAACGCGTTAAGTAATTTGCCCATCAACTTTTCAATGTCCGCTTTCAGCTTATTACCAATACCGCATGGCAATTTGAGCACCTTCGGTATGCGAGTGTCTTCAAAGTTCGCGACATAGCACCAATCAAACAGCGCTGCGTCATCATGCTGATGACGATTTAGATAACGCAAAATCATCGTGCGCTTACCTAGGCCATTCTGACCGATGGCGTAAATATTGTACCCTTTCTCCTTGATCGACATAGCAAACTCAACCGCTTTTTGTGCGCG
Organism: Vibrio rotiferianus CAIM 577 = LMG 21460; assembly: GCF_002741985.1. Lineage (GTDB taxonomy): Bacteria > Pseudomonadota > Gammaproteobacteria > Enterobacterales > Vibrionaceae > Vibrio > Vibrio rotiferianus. The sequence continues at coordinate 194,952 of NZ_APHW01000103.1, read as the reverse complement.
TTCTTGGCCTACGATCTCATCAATTGGAGGTAATTCCTTGGTCGACTTACATGGCATATTTTCCAAATCAGCTGCTGAATACAGCTGTTTAGGTTCCAATCTTTGTACTGCCATACTTGCCTCCTTTTTCTTATTGTCTTTACCTCAGTGTAGAGATAATTTGTTTAAATTTAAGTGATTTATCTTCCACCGCAGTTCAATTGGACATTTTACGAACAGTTACACGCTTTTTAAAATGAAAACAAGTCGCACTTGCAATTGATAATTAATTTCATTTAATATCTACTCAAATCGAATTTTGTGGAGACGAAGATGAATATTGAGCAATGCTGGATGCGCTACTTAAAAGCAGAGCAGCTAATGGAGCAAGGCCACTGGCCAGAAGCTCATCGCTTGTACGAAGATGTGCTCAGTCATTTACCAAGTCATATTCATTCTGCACTCGAAAACGAACAAACCAAACCGTGTCAGTTCGTATGCTTAATTAGTGGTTTGCGCGACGCCAGCGTCGCGCAATCAGAAATACTCAACAAACTGGGACTTCAACAAGAAGCATTTTCAGCACTTAACCAATCTTATGCGTTGCTCCAGTTCTTGCAGCTAGAAAGCCATGACCTAATCAGTAGAGTCAGCCAATTGCTTAGCAAGCAGAGTGAAGATTTGTTAGCTCATATGGCTGCGTTTTGCTCTGCACAACGCAATGCGCAATGGATGATTGAACTTGATAATGTGACTCGCGCCCATGAGCAGTTCTTGTACTTGCAAGCCATGACTGCAGCAGAATCAGGCGTGACTCCACTATACAATTAAGCATCTCGGCATAGGAATCTGCCGCGACAAAATTCGACAGCAATAAAAGTAATTACAACTCGATACACAAGGAAACGTGATGTCCACACAAACCATTCTTTCGGTGAGCAACCTGTCTGTCAGCTTTACGACAAACGATGGTATCGTCGATGCAGTAAAGAATGTTAGCTTTGATCTACAAGCTGGTGAAACACTGTCTATCGTAGGCGAGTCTGGTTCAGGCAAGTCGGTTTCAACCAATGCGTTGATGAGACTGCTACCAGATAACGCTATTTTGCACTCCAACTCCTCTATCACTTTTGAAGGTGAATCGATTCTGGATAAATCTGAGCGCCAGATGCAAAGCATTCGTGGCGATCGCATTGGCATGATTTTCCAAGAGCCAATGACGTCTCTTAATCCATACATGCGCGTTGGAATTCAGGTAGCTGAGGCGATCATATGCCATCGCTCAGTGACTAAAAAACAAGCTAAAACTAGAGTGCTCGAACTGTTTGATTTAGTGCATCTACCAAATCCCCAACAAGCGTACGATAAGTATCCACACGAGTTCTCAGGCGGTCAGCTGCAACGCATCATGATTGCAATGGCATTGATTAACGAGCCAGATATTCTGATCGCCGATGAGCCAACTACGGCGCTCGACGTGACCGTTCAAGCAGAAGTGCTTTACCTGATCAAAGAGATCCAAGCCAAAATGGGCATGGCAATTCTCTTCATAACTCATGATTTAGGTGTCGTGAAGCACTTTGCTGACCGAGTATTAGTGATGTGTAAAGGTGAAGTGGTAGAAGAAGGCATCACAGAAACGCTCTTCTCTGACCCTCAGCATGATTACACCAAGATGCTGATTAACTCGATTCCGAAAGGCAATAAAGACCCTATCGAAGAAGGTGCAACTGAGCTACTCAGAGCAGACGACATTCGTGTTAAGTTTCTTGTAAAACCTCACTTTATTGCGAGCAAAAATGAATACTTTGAAGCAGTGAAAGGTATCTCCTTAGAGTTAAAACAAGGTGAAACGCTTGGTATCGTTGGGGAGTCTGGTTCAGGCAAATCAACGCTTGGTCGTGCATTGATCGGATTGTTGCCGTCAACTGGTAAAATCCAGTTCAAAGGGCAAGACCTTGCGCTTCTGACTGATAAAGAACGCTTTGCAATGAAAAAAGATGTACAAATGGTCTTCCAAGATCCATATGGTTCACTTTCTCCAAGAATGACCGTTGGTGAGATCATCACAGAGGGGCTCACTGTACATCAACCTCAAATGAGCAAAGCGGAACGAATGCAAAAAGCTCGAGATGTACTTCGTGAAGTGCGTCTCGACCCTGCATCCATTAATCGCTACCCGCATGAGTTTTCTGGTGGTCAGCGTCAGCGTATCGCCATAGCGCGCGCGTTAATCCTAGAGCCTTCTTTCATTCTGCTTGATGAACCAACATCGGCACTGGACCGCTCTGTTCAGTTAACGGTGATTGATTTGCTAAAAGATCTACAGAAGAAGCACAACATCGGCTACCTGTTTATCAGTCATGATCTTTCTGTAGTAAAAGCGCTCTCAGACCGTGTACTCGTGATGCAAAAGGGAGAAGTGATGGAGCAAGGTACAGCAGAAGAAATCTTCCATAATCCGAAGAGTGATTACACAAGAAAGCTGATTGATGCCTCATTTGATCTTGAAAACAATGAAAATCAACATGATGCTGCTTAAATTCATCACTGTTTCATATACATAAACTAGAGTTATATTGTGACGACAAGTCGTCACAGTCCCGAAAATGGTATAGCTGCCATTCGGTTTGGCCGCCGAGACTGGTTGGTTCAAAGTTAGGCTTAGTCACCCTAACAATCAAATTGAGTTCCCCCAACCATGAAAAATGCCGCGATAGAAGTCGCGGCATTTTTTATTGTCATTCTGGTGCATTAAATTTGATGGTTTGCACCAGTAAACGTCCATTAAATATCGAGCTTTTCAATTCCCATATTGTGCAATGCAAACGCGTAAACATCGGTAGTAAGGTCGATTTGTTTGCTCAATGGCATACCCGCCCCATGACCTGCGTTCACGTCAATACGAATCAGTACAGGATTGTCTCCCTGATGCTTGTCTTGTAGCTCTGCGATAAACTTGTATGAGTGAGCAGGGACAACACGGTCATCGTGGTCTGCGGTCGTTACAAGCGTTGCTGGGTATGAAACGCCCTCTTTCACGTTGTGCACTGGTGAATATCCTAGGATGTATTTAAACATCGCCTCACTTTGCTCAGAGGTACCAAAATCGTACTTCCACCCCTCACCAGAAGTAAAAGTATGGTAGCGAAGCATATCCAATACACCAACCGCAGGAATCGCCACTTTAAACAGCTCTGGTCGTTGAGTCATACACGCACCGACCAACAAACCGCCATTTGAGCCGCCACGAATCGCAAGACGCTCTGAGCTAGTGTAGTCGTGCTCAATCAAGTATTCCGCCGCTGTAATAAAGTCATCAAATACGTTTTGCTTTTGTTGCTGAGTACCCGCATTGTGCCAAGCTTTACCATACTCACCACCGCCACGCATGTTAGCGACTGCGTAGATGCCACCAAGTTCTAACCAGTTTGCGACATTTCCTGAGAACATAGGAGTCAAACTAATATTAAAGCCACCATAGCCATAAAGCATGGTTGGCGCGCTGCCATCCAGTTTGGTGCCTTTTTTATATGAGATGATCATCGGCACCTTTGTTCCGTCTTTCGAGGTGTAGAACACTTGTTGAGATTCGTATTCTTTACGGTCGAACGGTGCTTTCGATTCTTTATAAAGTACTGACTCACCGCTTTCTACATCAAAAGAGAAGATGGTTGGTGGTGTCACGTAGTTAGTAAAGGTGTAATAAAGCGTCTTATCTTTTGCTTTGCCCTGCAAGCCATATACGGTGCCTTGGTCAGGTAGAGTAACTTCACGTACTAACTCACCTTGATAAGTAAACTGCTGAACTTTAGACAAAACGTCGACCATGTAAGTCGCAAACAAATAACCACCACCTTTGCTGATATCCAGTGGCTGTTCCTGCTCGGCAATGATTTCTTCCCATTGTTGACTTTGGGTGTGGTAACCAACCACCTTACCGTTAGGCGCATCTAAGTTAGTGTAGAAAATCAGGGTATCATCTTGGTTATCAATCAAATACGTATCACCATCGGTTGTATCTCGAAGCGTGATAACTGCCTGTTCTTCTGAAGTGAGATCAACATAAAACAGTCGGTTTCCTGATGTAGATTCCGCACCTGTGACAATCAAGAAACGATCGTCTTTGGTGGTCACTCCCCCTACATAACGGTGCTTTTGTGACTCCAACGCACCAAAGACCACTTTGTCTTGAGATTGTGGTGTACCTAACTCATGGTAGTAAAGCTTGTGCTGCTCAGTACGAGCCGAAAGTTCACTGCCCTTTGGTTTGTCATAGCTAGCGTAGTAAAAGCCTTTGTTACCAAGCCAAGAAATAGTGGTGAACTTAGCGTCGACAATTTCAGGTTCAAGCTGCTCTTTAGTCTCTACATCAATGACGAAGATCTTACGCCAATCGCTGCCACCTTCAGAAATGGAATACGCCACAAGTGTGTCGTCTTTAGAGAACTTCACTTCGCCAAGCGATGTCGTTCCTTCTTCTGAAAAGGTATTTGGATCTAGGAAGATCTCCGCCTCTTCATCCCCTTTGCGACGGTATAAAACGCTCTGGTTCTGTAAACCATCATTTTTATAGAAGTAAGTGTATTCACCATGAACAAAAGGTTGAGAGTACTTTTCGTAGTTCTGACTGTTCGCTACTAAATCGCGAATTTGTTGGCGGAAAGGGATCTGACCTAAATAATCGAAGGTCACTGAGTTTTGCCCTGAAACCCACTCTGCGGTTTCTTGGCTGAGATCGTCTTCTAGCCAGCGATATGGGTCTGCAATGTCGTGACCAAAATAAGTGTCGACGACTGAATCTTTACGAGTTTTTGGGTAATGCATAACGTCCGTGTTACTCCGTTTGAAGTTGAGTATTTTGTTTTATTATTTTGTTGAGACTTATTCTCAATCATCTACCTTAGGGCTCAGGTATAGAATTTCAACCAATAGATTGAAACATTTCTTATATTTATGAACCAACTAAAAGTAATGCGAGATAGTGAGATATCGCTCTCGAATGTGTTCTATCAAAAGCTTCACTTTGTTCGGCGGTTGACGAGTAAAAGGATAAACCGCGTAGATGCCGAGCTTTTTGCCGACCAACTCAGGGAAAATGTCCACAAGCTCACCACTGCGAATATCGTGGTAAACCAAACAACGCGGTACGTAAGCGATACCATGCCCACCCAAGGCTGCTTTTCGCAATGCCGTTGCGTTATCTGTAGAGAAGCAACCGGAGACTTTTACAATATAGTCGCCATCTTTACCTTTGAACTGCCAGTCAGTTGCCCCTGTGGTTTGGTAGGCGTATTGCAAACAGTTGTGCGTGGTTAAGTCGATAGGCTCAATCGGTTTGCCATTTTTGGCGATGTAAGAAGGCGAGGCACAAACCACCCATTGTGAATCGAGAATATGACGGGCAATCAGGCTGGAATCTTCTAGATAGCCAGTTCGAATCACCAAGTCAAAGCCACCAGCAACCAAGTCAACAAAGCGATTATCAAGCGACATATCGACGGTGAGGCCTGGGTGCATATTACAAAACTCGGCTACGGCGTCCGCCAGAATCAAGTCACCCGAGATAGTCGGCACCGACATTTTGATATGACCGCTGACATTCTCACCAAAGCCTGAAACTGCATCCATAGCCTCCTGAGTGGCTTGCTTCACATTTTTAGCACTGTGTAACAAAACCTTTCCCGCTTCGGTCAGGGTCAATTTACGCGTTGTTCGATATAATAGTTGAGCACCGATTTCTTCCTCTAGCCGAGCAATCCTCTTACTAACTACCGAATTTGTAAGGTTATTTTCTTCCGCCACCTTACTAAAGCTACCCATTTCTACTACCTGTGAGAACAGGATTAGGTCATCTGCACGCATCGATTATGTCACTTTTGGAATAAATTAATTTCATTATTTCCCTATATCTATAAAAAATAAAGGGGTAAATTCACGCCAAATTAACAAAACCATTACAACAAAAATCATCTCTACAGCATAAAGCCGTTCGAGAAGTCAGCGTACGAGGATGTACCAATGAGTGAAACCCTACTTGCCCTTGTGGCGTTTTCGCCAATTGTTGTCGCCGCCATATTATTGGTTGGTCTCAACTGGCCTGCTAAAAAAGCCATGCCTGTTGCGTTCGGTCTAACCGTCGCTATCGCCCTAATGTTTTGGGATATGTCAGCTACTCGCGTACTGGCGTCTGTCTTCCAAGGATTAGGTATTACTGTCTCTGTTCTATGGATCGTGTTTGGTGCCATCTTCTTGCTCAACACTTTAAAACACACTGGCGCGATCACCACTATTCGCAATGGATTTACTGATATTTCAGCCGACCGTCGCGTTCAAGCCATCATCATCGCTTGGTGTTTTGGTTCATTCATTGAGGGCGCATCTGGCTTCGGTACACCTGCTGCTATCGCAGCTCCTCTATTGGTCGCTATTGGCTTCCCTGCGCTTGCCGCGGTACTGATGGGCATGATGATCCAATCTACGCCAGTATCATTTGGTGCGGTTGGTACGCCAATCATCGTAGGTGTGAACAAAGGTTTAGACACGCACAACATCGGTGAAGCACTGGTTGCTCATGGCTCAACATGGGACGCGTACCTACAGCAAATCACCGCAAGCGTAGCAATGATTCACGCAACGGTTGGTACTCTCATTCCTGTACTCATGGCAATGATGCTGACGCGCTTCTTCGGTAAGAATAAGAGCTGGAGCGAAGGTCTAGACATTCTACCTTTCGCGCTGTTCGCAGGTGTTGCCTTTACCGTGCCTTACGCACTAACAGGTGTGTTCCTAGGTGCTGAGTTCCCGTCATTAATCGGTGGTCTAGTTGGTCTGGCAATTGTAGTTACTGCGGCGAAGAAAGGTTTCCTTGTTCCAAAAACCAAGTGGGACTTCGAGAGCGAAGATAAGTGGCCAGCAGAATGGCTAGGTTCTCTAAAGATCAATCTTGATGACAACCCGGGCAAACCAATGAGCCTTACCAAGGCTTGGGCACCATACGTGATGCTAGCGGTTATCCTAGTGGCAAGTCGCGTAAGCCCAGAGTTTAAAGGTCAGCTTAAGAGTGTAAGCCTATCGTTTGGTAATATTCTTGGCGAAACTGGTATCAGCACAGCGATTCAACCTCTTTACCTTCCGGGTGGCATCTTAGTCTTCGTTGCGTTACTTGCTGTTCTGCTGCAAGGTGGCGGCGCTAAGTCACTTGGCAAAGCGTTTGGCGAATCAAGCAAGACACTAATCGGCGCAGGTTTCGTTCTTGTGTTCACCATCCCTATGGTTCGTATCTTTATTAACTCAGGTGTCAACGGCGCCGAGCTAGCAAGTATGCCTGTAACGACGGCTAACTTCGCGGCAGAACTCGTTGGCACAGCATTCCCGGCGTTGAGTGCGACTGTTGGTGCCCTTGGTGCATTCATCGCTGGCTCTAATACTGTGTCAAACATGATGTTCAGCCAATTCCAGTTCGAAGTGGCACAGACACTCACCATCTCAAGTGCCGTTGTTGTTGCATTGCAAGCGGTGGGGGCTGCTGCGGGCAACATGATTGCTATCCACAACGTGGTAGCTGCATCCGCAACGGTTGGCCTATTAGGACGCGAAGGTGCAACGCTGCGTAAGACGGTTATCCCAACGTTCTACTACCTAGTAGTAACAGGCATCATCGGTCTGATTCTGATTTACGGATTCCAAATCACCGACGCTTTAATGAAGTAAGACTAAATGCAGGGTTTCCCCGCCCTGCTCTTTCTCTGGCACAGCGGTCAGCACTACTACCCCGACTTTTGGTGTGGCTTGCTGCATCAATCCCCCCGACCGGTGTGCCAGCCTTTTTCAGTGCAGATAATTGATTGTTCTGTGTATGGAACAGCCCCAGCTCAATCACTTATCTATACTCTAATTCTGACGTCGACTGCTGAAAGGATGGCAGTCAGTGAAACGCTGACAGAGCATGTGCTCATTGACTCAGGACGCAATCTTAGAATAACAGCCAGGACACACTATTATGATTATCTCTGCTTCTACAGATTATCGCGCTGCTGCGAAAGCCAAATTGCCTCCATTCCTTTTCCATTACATTGATGGCGGCTCATACGATGAGCGCACGCTAAAACGCAACACCGATGACTTAGGTGATGTTGCGCTGCGCCAACGTGTTCTGCGTGATATGAGCGACTTAAGCCTAGAAACAGAAATCTTCGGTGAGAAGTTGGCGATGCCAATCGCTCTAGCACCTGTTGGCTTAACAGGTATGTATGCACGCCGTGGCGAAGTACAAGCTGCGAAAGCTGCGGAAAAGAAAGGCATTCCTTTCACCATGTCGACCGTGTCTGTATGTCCAATTGAAGAAGTGGCACCTGCGATTGAACGCCCAATGTGGTTCCAGCTGTATGTTCTGAAAGACCGCGGCTTTATGAAGAACGTACTTGAGCGCGCGAAAGCCGCTGGCGTAACAACACTAGTCTTCACGGTTGATATGCCAGTCCCAGGCGCACGTTACCGTGACATGCACTCTGGTATGAGTGGTCCAAATGCGGCGATGCGCCGTGTATTCCAATCTATGCTTCATCCAAGCTGGGCTCTTGATGTTGGTGTATTAGGCAAGCCACACGACTTAGGTAATATCTCTACTTACCGCGGCGAGCCAACCAAGTTGGAAGACTATATTGGCTGGCTGGGCGCAAACTTCGATCCTTCAATCTCTTGGAAAGATCTAGAGTGGATTCGCGACTTTTGGGATGGACCGATGGTCATCAAAGGTATTCTAGATGAAGAAGACGCAAAAGATGCGGTTCGCTTCGGCGCTGATGGTATTGTTGTATCGAACCACGGTGGTCGCCAGCTTGATGGTGTTCTATCGACGGCGAAGGCATTGCCTAGCATCGCCGATGCAGTAAAAGGTGATCTGAAGATTTTCGTCGACTCGGGTATCCGTACAGGTCTGGATGTGGTTCGTATGCTAGCGCTTGGTGCTGACTGCACGCTGCTTGGTCGCTCTTTTGTTTACGCTCTAGCAGCTCAAGGTGGTGCTGGCGTGGAAAACTTGCTCGACCTATATGATAAAGAGATGCGTGTAGCGATGACGCTCACCGGAGCGAAAACCATTTCAGACTTATCACGCGACTCCTTGGTTAAGATGCCATAAACTGACCTGTCACATCCAGAGTAACACCTCTAGTTACTCTGGATATTCCTATTGATTGCATTTAAGCCATTCTCGCTACTGGTTCAAATTGCACCTTACTCGGCTCAACGTGCAATTTAATCGGATAGCAATCACGTCCCATCAACCCAAATCGTTGTGGACATGTCTCGGTGTAAAAGCCGTAACAAGTCGCGCCTGCCGCATCAGCGAGATGAAGTGGGCCAGTATCGCAACATAGAAATCCATCAAGATACCGCAGCGTTGCACCCAATACTCTTAAGCTCTTGCAATCAAGAATGTCAGTATCAGGAAACAACGGAGCCCTAACATCCGGACTCAACACCTCAACCCAATGAATTTCTTGATCATGTTGACGTTCAAACTCTCTCAATATGGCTTTCCATTCTTCATCAGTAAGCTGCTTCTTACCTCTTGCTCCCCGGAAAAACGCAAAACTGAGCTTGTTATCTTGTGATAGTCGATGAGCCTGTTTAATACCATCAACAAGCTCTTCGGTCGTAAACAGAATCTCGTGATCGAGTTGCTTCGGAAGCTCGTGTCCCAATCCTTGCAAAATGGACAATGGTTTATAAGCTCCATGATAAAAGTCAGACTGTGTAACCGAGGAGTGCTCAAATACGGTTTCTGTTTTCTTGTTCTTAAAAGACACCTTATTTTGAGAAGGAATTAACGCAGAGACAAAAATATCACAAGCACCCGGCGAGGGAGCTAGCAATAAATCATAGCTATGTTTCGTCAGTTCTTTAATCGATGCGTACGATTGACCAATCGTTTTAAGAGACAGGTGAGAGTAATAAATATGATTGATATTCAGGTTCTGAAAAACTTCACCTTGCTAGGGGAAAGAGAGGACAAGATCAACACGAGCCTTAGGGTAGAGACGAAGAACCTGATGGACGAACGGCAGTAAAAAATACATATTACCAATACGCCCATTATTGCGCACAATTACAATACGCTTCACCTTCTCATTGGGAAGAAGGTGCTCTACAAATTTAGAACGATTATTCAATCGCCGCGCAATTGCAGGCTCTAGTCGGTGAGTTAATCGTCTACGCTTTTTATCTAAGTTTCGGAAAAAAGTTTTCACAGCCATCAATCATTCAAATAAGAAATATGGCTGATAGGTATATCAACACCTCCGTGAATATTTTGTCTTTGACAAAATTTACACAGGTGCCTCTTTGATTAATTCAATCGATGTTCGTACTCGATCACTACCTGATTCCCTTCAATAAAGACATTTTTAATATCTCCATCTACAGAAATACGGTTTTGTAAGTAAACCGAACAAGAAGATGACACATCGCGATCGGTAAGAGATGGTATAACTTGAGCTGGACGCACATGAAGCTGTTCACATAGCTTATTCACAAACCCTAGCGTCAATGGAGCATTGCCTCGCAACAACGCAGAAAACTCATGTAAGTTTAAGCCAAGGCGCTTTGCCATCTCCATCTGAGTAAGGTGCATTTTTGCCTTTTGTGACATCCAAATGTCGTAGAGCGCATTTCTGTCTAGCTCCGTAAATTCCATGGTTTATCTCCGCATTTCAAAGTAACGGTAAAGTCTCATATTTAGCTGTGATAAATGTTAGCGATGAGTCAAAGAACCTACAATTGATGGTTCGAATGATAGCGCTTATCTTTCAATCTACGAGTTTAATCACACCCCGCAGCACCCAATACACATAAATTACATTTCATTATACGTTTCATTGCCTTGTATTTACATTTTAATCACTAACGTCCAAATAAACATTATCTCAGTATTTGTGTGAATAGAGAGCTCGAATACGCATCGTGCTAGCAACATCATTTCTCTAGGGCGAATTGACAATTTCTGCTACCTTTCCCCCATTGTTCTATAAAAAGAAACTTTACTTATGTCACAGTGGTTTACAGAACTTCAAACTTACGTCATGGCTAACCATCAAGACTGGAGTAGCAGCGTTTTATTTATCACCATTGCCAGCTTCTTTGCATGGATTGCTTGGCGTGTATTGCACTCGCGCCTCGCGATACTGGTCGAGAAAACCCCATTCCATTGGGACGATCTCTTATTAGAAGCCTTAAAAACGCCCGTCAGTACGCTAATTTGGTGCTGGCCAGCAACCGTATCAATAGGCATCGTTCTACAAAGTGAGCTAGGAAACGAGTTCAACTGGCTGAGCACGCTCAAACTCATCTTAGTGATCAGCATTCTAGTTTGGATCGTAATGCGTCTTATCACTAACGTGGAAGACTATGTGCTTGAGCAGAAAACTCGCGATGAAACTACAGTGCAAGCGATCGCTAAAGTCGCACGCCTATTTTTCATTGTGATTGGTGTCCTCACCGTCATGCAAGCGTTTGGATTAAGTCTTTCTGGCTTACTGACGTTTGGTGGTGTAGGTGGCTTGATAGTCGGTTTAGCAGCCAAGGATCTTCTGTCTAACTTCTTTGGTGGCTTGATGATTTACTTCGATCGCCCATTCAAAGTAGGCGACTGGATCCGTTCTCCTGACCGCCAAATTGAAGGTACTGTTGAGCGTATTGGTTGGCGTATGACCAGCATTCGTACCTTTGATAAACGTCCTTTGTACGTACCTAATTCTGTATTTAGTAACATCGTAGTAGAAAACCCATCACGCATGCTTAATCGACGTATCTTTGAAACGATTGGCCTGCGTTACGACGATGCAGACAAAGTTCCTGCGATCATTAACGACGTGCGTGAAATGCTGAAAAATCACAAAGATATCGACACACGCCAGACGTTGATCGTCAACTTTGACGCGTTTGGTGCGTCGTCACTGAACTTCTTTATCTATACCTTCACAAAAACGGTCAATTGGGTGCGCTATCACGAGGTGAAGCAAGACGTCCTTTTACAGGTAATGGCTATCATTAAACAGCACGAAGCTGATATTGCTTTCCCTACGCAAACACTCAAGCTTGACCCAGTTCAAATGGCGAAAACCCAAGCGCAAGACGATTGTGGTTTCTAAGTTCAACATACCAAGCACAAAGCCCGCTTAATCGGCGGGCTTTTTGGGCGGGTCACTTCTACCATTATTGTTGCGCTAGGATCATTCGAGCGTTAAGCGGTTGGATTGGACGGTTGTTTTGCCCCATTGCTTTCGCAAACTCTTTCACCTGTTCTGGGGAGAGGGTTTGTGTTTCTTTAATCACCAACCAACGCACACCTTCAGAACACGGCGGTGTGGTTAGAGAGCCATTAAAGCGGTAGTAGTCCTTATCACTTGGGATAAGCGCGTCAGCATCCAATGGGAGTTTGATGGCTACGTCTTGATCTTTAGTTGGAATATTAGCGAGTAGCTTAGCTAGATCTGGATTCGCGTCACCCAGCTTGAAGAACACCGCGACAACGGCCAGATGACCAACTTTATCAACATGTACAAAATGTGCTTCTAGTGGGTATTCTTTACCATCTACATGGTTTTCAGATGGTGTATGGAAGTGGAACTGTTTTAACGTAAACTCTTTGCCACTAATAGTGAGTGTGTTTTTGCCCTCTAGACTGGTCTGTAAAGTGTGACCGTTATTCAGCAGTGAAATCGCCTTACCTTCGTAATCGAAATCCAGTTTCTCTAGCTTGGCTTCAGTCGCTGATTCAATATTGATTGGACTTTGGTTTTGGCCTTTTGCACATTCAGAAGCGAACTCACCCCAATTTTCCGGGCCGTGCTCACCCACATAGCCCCAGTTTGCTGCATTTGAAGTACTCGCCATAACCAAAGCTAAACCTAGCGTTGTTAGTGTTGTTTTCATCGTATTTCCTTATTTTTCGACGCTGCTCTTTTGTACAGCTGAACGCATATTAATCTCTACTCAGATTAGGAAAACAGATGAAAACTATGATTGCGAGCTAAGTTTGGAACCCGTCGCTCTCGTCGCTAAATTGAGATGATAGTCAACATTGAATTGTGTCCACCAATAGTGCATAAAAAAGCCGAGCTATTATGCTCGGCTCTATCGAACTAGATAACTAGTTAGGCTTCAGCTTCAACTTCTTTCTGAGCGTTGTTAGCTTTGATGACTTTTACCAACCAAAGCAACATCAGCACAGAAGCAGCACCACCAATAACCAACGAACCAGTGGTCCCCAAAGTTTCAGCTATTTTGTAGACAAGTGTCCAGAAACCCGCTCGACGACCTTCAAATTCAGTATGTATTCCTTGCGCAGCTTCGGCAGCAGCGTTATACATGATAAAAGTTAAAACAGGCATTACTACAGTGCCCACTAGTGGGTATTTAATATTCACGATTATCTTTCCCTAAAATTACATTAAATCTTTATAAACAAGATAAGTACTCACAAAGAGGCTTACGAAAGAACAAACGAACCAATTCACTCAGCTCAAGACCTCTATGTTACGAGCTATACATCCAAAAGCAGTCCTATGCTTCGATAGGTTTACGCCAGTCATCAGAGCCCGATGTTCCTGCATTGACGTGATCCCATGTAATCTTGCGGTAAGATAAAGAAACCGTTACGTTTTGAGTGAAGTCCGCTTTTGCCGGATCTTGACAGTGTGGCATCTCACAATGGATGTCTACGATAGAGGCATTTTCAAGTTTTGTCGTAAAGAAGTTCTCTTGCTTACCTTCAATAGAGGTACGGTACCACTTAAGCTCTACAGTGGTCATTTTTTCACCTGAAGCTAATGCGTTGTACAGCAGTGGAACCGCTTTGTTTAGAGCTACTGTAAATTTGAATGGTTTGTGGACGCGCTGACCTGAAGGTTGACCTGACTGAGGGTCTGTCGGAACCGTTACATTATGATCAAACTGCTGAACAAGCATCTCATCCTCATGACCTTCCACAAATGAATCACCGATAGAGTCCGCAGTACAAGCACCTGCAGTAATAAGTCCCTGAGTTTGACCTTCAATAGAGATATAACATGGAGTTGGCATCGCTTAATCCTTATAAAATAAAAATAATCACGTTTGGTGATGACTCCTACCTTATAAACAAGGTTTGTACCAACTTCCAAAATACCAAATATCATAAACTTATAGTGACAAAAATAATATCTAGTGCATAATTTCGTTATTCATAAGCAACTTATTGCTCGACTAGGCAAATTACTGCAAACCCCGCCGATAGATTTTCTTCATTGAGATGGGGGTTCTTTTGAATAAATCTCTTCGTGAGTTTTCTAGTACTTAAATAAACAAAAACGCCTCAAGGATCACTTGAAGCGTTTTTATTAATTCGAATTTGAAAGCGTTTCACATTGCTTTCTAAGCGACCTTATTCCCAATCAAGAATAACCTTGCCTGACATACCGCTGCGCATTACGTCGAAGCCTTCTTGGAAGTCATCAATCTTGTAGTGGTGCGTGATGATTGGTGATAGGTCCAGACCAGATTGGATCAGTGAAGCCATCTTGTACCAAGTTTCGAACATTTCACGGCCGTAGATACCTTTGATCACCAAGCCTTTGAAGATAACTTGGTTCCAGTCGATACCCATGTCTGATGGTGGAATACCTAGCAGTGCAATTCGACCACCGTGGTTCATTGTGGTTAGCATTGAGTTGAATGCGGCTGGGTTACCAGACATTTCTAGACCAACGTCGAAGCCTTCTGTCATGCCTAGCTCAGCCATTACGTCTTCTAGTTTCTCTTCAGCTACGTTTACTGCGCGCGTTACGCCCATCTTACGAGCAAGTTCTAGACGGTATTCGTTCACGTCTGTGATCACTACGTGACGAGCACCAACGTGTTTTGCTACTGCAGCTGCCATGATACCGATTGGGCCAGCACCTGTGATAAGCACGTCTTCGCCTACTAGGTCGAAAGAAAGCGCGGTGTGTACTGCGTTACCAAACGGGTCAAAGATAGACGCTAGATCGTCAGAGATACCTTCAGGGATCTTGAACGCATTGAACGCTGGGATCACTAGGTATTCTGCGAATGCACCTTCACGGTTAACGCCCACACCAATCGTGTTACGACATAGGTGAGTACGGCCGCCACGACAGTTACGACAGTGACCACACGTGATGTGACCTTCGCCAGATACGCGGTCACCGATTTCAAAGCCACGAACTTCCTGACCAATCGCAACCACTTCACCCACGTATTCGTGACCGACAACCATAGGCACTGGAATTGTCTTTTGTGACCATTCGTCCCAATTGTAGATGTGTACGTCTGTACCACAGATAGCGGTTTTCTTAATTTTGATCAGAATGTCGTTATGGCCAACTTCAGGTTTATCAACCTCAGTCATCCAGATGCCTTCTTCAGGCTTTAGCTTTGATAATGCTTTAATTTTCATAGTATTCACCAAACATTGCCCCGCTCTATGCGTGACAAAAAATTCTTTCATCTAATGCATTTAAAGAAGAAATAAAGGCTTTGCCCATGAGCCGACTCAGAAGAGTTGGGAAAGCCTTTTTATCTTTAAACATAAGCTCTTTCTCCTTCCTATCTAATCCCTCCCCTCTGTTTTAGGAGGAGGCTAGGAAGAGGAAACGAAACTTAGATGATACCCATGTCCTTACCAACTTGGATGAACGCGTCGATTGCACGGTCTAGTTGCTCACGAGAGTGTGCCGCAGACATTTGAGTACGGATACGCGCTTGACCTTTTGGTACAACAGGGAATGAGAAGCCAATTACGTAGATGCCTTTCTCTAGAGCGCGCTCTGCGAATTCTGCTGCTACTTTTGCGTCGCCAAGCATGATTGGAATGATTGCGTGGTCAGCACCACCCATTGTGAAACCAGCGTCTTCCATGCGATTACGGAAGTGTGCTGCGTTTTCCCATAGGCGGTCACGTAGGTCACCGCTCTCTTCTAGTAGGTCTAGAACGCGGATAGAAGCGCTTACGATTGCTGGTGCAACAGAGTTAGAGAATAGGTATGGACGAGAACGCTGACGTAGCCAGTCAATCACTTCCGCTTTACCAGATGTGTAACCACCTGAAGCGCCGCCCATTGCTTTACCTAGCGTACCAGTGATGATGTCGATACGGTCAACCACGTTGTGGTGCTCATGCGTACCTGCACCTGTTTTACCCATGAAGCCAACAGCGTGAGAATCATCAACCATGGTCAATGCGCCGTACTTCTCTGCTAGGTCACAGATAGCTGGAAGGTTTGCCACTACGCCGTCCATTGAGAACACGCCGTCCGTTACGATAAGAATGTGGCGAGCACCTGCTTCTTTCGCAGCGATCAGTTGTTGCTCTAGCTCTTCCATGTTGTTGTTTGAGTAGCGGAAACGCATCGCTTTACATAGACGAACACCGTCGATGATTGACGCGTGGTTTAGTGCGTCAGAGATGATTGCGTCTTCTTTACCTAGAATCGTTTCAAATAGGCCCGCGTTTGCGTCGAAACATGATGTGTAAAGAATCGTATCTTCTTTACCTAGGAACTTAGAAAGCTTCTGCTCAAGCTCTTTGTGGATGTCTTGAGTACCACAGATGAAACGAACTGAAGCCATACCAAAACCGTGCTCGTCCATGCCTGCCTTGCCCGCTTCGATAAGTGCTGGGTGGTTAGCAAGACCAAGGTAGTTGTTCGCACAGAAGTTTAGTACTTCTTCACCAGTAGAGATTTTAACAGCCGCTTGCTGTTGAGACGTAATGATACGCTCTGCTTTGTAAAGACCTTCCGCCTTCACTTCTTCAATTTGCTGTTCAATCTGTTGGTAAAATCCAGAAGACATGCGCAATTCCTTCCTGTTTATAGTGTCGAGTTTTTACTCGATTAGAATAAGGTTGAGCCTTTATGTGACGGGGGTCACGGGCGATTACTTCTCAATTAAGTGTAGTGTAATTCAAGGAAGGAAAAACGATTATCCCTCAAGGTGGAAAAGCATTAATGAATCTGAGGAACGAATTTACCATAAACTTAGTTACCTAATGTAATCATGATGTTAGACACAATACTCTCCTTGTCATATGAGAAAAGCTCTGTTGAACTCAAAAATATAGAACTAAAAGCTTGAGCCTTCTCACATCAATTGGATATTGCTCGAAGGGCGAATTTTTGTTGGTACTGAGATGGTGTGCTGCTGGTCTCTAGATAACTGTGATGTAGCATGAGTATCGACTGTACAATCTTCGTCCCTATCCCCAAAGAACCGCCCTGCGCTTCTTTCTCGATATGATTGACGAAGGTGAATTGGATACGCGATTTATCCTCACTCAGATGCGCTTGGCAATAGACTTCATAACCTATTGGACTGTGACGCAGCGCATTTTCAAGCAAGTTAAACACCAACCGCTCTAAAAGACCTTTATCACCCACGGTTTGAATGTCGCTATCGACGTTTATTTTCAGCAGCACTTCTTTGCGAGCAAACTGGCTTTGCATCGTCTCGGCGCACTCTGCCATCAAGGTCCAAGATCCACTGGTTGATATTCGTAATTCGGTATGGGCGCTTCTTTTCGAGCGACGTCCAACAAAGAGTGCAATTGTGTAGACAGCTTCTCACAATTTCGGAAAGCGACGTCAATCAAAGGATCAGAATCGGGGTGCTGCATACGCCACGTTTCCAAATAACCAAGTACGCTCGATAATGGCGTTTTTAAATCATGACTAAGCTGCAATAAGCTTTGACGACGATGAGACGATTGATACTCCAACTGCAAAAACTGTTGCTGGATATGCTTCGCCATCATCTGATAGGAATTCGCTATCGGTACTAATTCTGGAACTTGGCGGGTAAAATCGGGCTGCAGACGAAAATCATGTTCTGCTTGCTGTTGAAGCTGATTAGTCACACGCTCAATCGGGTTCAATAAACTGCGTTTCACCAGCACATAAGCCCCTAATGCAAAGCCTAAAATAGACACTAAAACTAACCCAGCGAGCGCAATATAAGGTGTGTCTACTTGGGCGTTGGCAATCGCATCATGTCTGGTACTGCCAATCACTACATAGAGATAACCCACGGTTGAGCCGAGTTCTTCAATCGCTGCTACGGAAAACACTTTGTGCTCGCCACGATTACGAGGA
The DNA here is from genome assembly GCF_002741985.1 of Vibrio rotiferianus CAIM 577 = LMG 21460. Lineage (GTDB taxonomy): Bacteria > Pseudomonadota > Gammaproteobacteria > Enterobacterales > Vibrionaceae > Vibrio > Vibrio rotiferianus. The sequence goes on along the minus strand of NZ_APHW01000103.1, from coordinate 176,824 downwards.
TCTTCGCCTAAGATTGGGAATGGCTCATCATTCAAGAATCGTTTAATTGGGTTAAGATCCACCTTACCCATGATCTCTGCACCTTCTGGTGCTGCATGGGTAGTGATGTTGCCTTGGCTATCAAGAAAGTAGATTTCAAAATCCGGACCAATCAACATAAGGGTATGAAAGATCGACTTAAGCGCTTTTGGGTTGTAATCCGTACCTATCATTAACGGATTATCATCACGCATGTGGCTTGCCAACTCTTTGTGCAAACTCTGCTTAGTACGTAACTCGATATTTTCTTTCTGCCAGTTGTACGTCAGCGCAATTACGATCGCTGCTAAGCAAAACCATAGACTTGTGAACACCACTAAGCGAGATTTGAAGCTCATCCTATCGCCTCCTTAAACAGTCATTACTTGGGTAGTAAAACTACTGTCGTGGTTGAAACTTGTACCCCACGCCCCATACCGTCTGGATAAAATGATGATCAGAGTCAGACAAAGACAACTTGCTGCGTAGGCGATTGATGGTGCTACACACCGTATGGTGATAACCAGAATGACTGGTGTTCCACACATGGTCGAGCAATTCATCTTTACTGTAGACTCTACCCGGGCGCGTCGCGAGAAACTGCAGTAGGGTAAACTCTGTCGCGGTAAGAGTGACGTCCTTATCATTTAGGGATACCTGATGCAATTCTGGAATAATTCTTAACGGACCAAAATCCATGCTGTCTTCAAGTTCGCTTCTTTCAACTTGTACTTCAACGGTTTGACTCACCCGTCGCAATACATTACGTACTCGAGCTTGAAACTCTAATACGCTAAACGGCTTGGTAATGTAGTCATCCACACCCGCCTCCAAGCCATCCACTTTATCCATCTCACCATCTCTGGCCGTCAGCATGAGTACAGGGATCCAATCTTGTTGCTGACGCAAATAATGGCAGATATCTAGACCATCACCGTCTGGCAAACCTCGGTCAAGAATGAGCAAATCAAAAGGTTGTTGTAGGTATTGCGCTTTGGCTTCGGCGACATTCGTTGCCCGCGACACTTGGTGTCCTTGAAACTTGAGATGCATTTGAACCAGTTCTGCCAAATCATCATCGTCTTCTACCAGCAAAATGTTCGCGACTAAATTGATTGCCTGTTGTTCCATGGTCCTTTCCCTGCGTCTGAGAATCCTCACTTTGCACATGACCGGAACAAATCAAAATTTCTTTCAAAAAGGTTCCGATGACGCCATGAGGGTTAAAGCGCTCGGCTACAAACGCTTTGGAAAGGAGACGTCATCGGTGCCTGTATTACTCGACTCGGGTGATAGTGAGTTTCGCTCCAGGATTCAGGAAGCGATGGTTCGCAGAAAGCGCAGAATTGGCTAAACCATCATCTTTACTTACCACTCCAGCGTGAAACGCCACTACGTCATTTGTGTCGTTACGAGCGGCATTAAAGCCTTCCCCACCGCCTGCAGGTCCCGGAATGGTGGCCGCAAGTTCATCATTCAATTCCGTGCCGGAATCCCAGACGTTCATGATCATTTCGTAGCTTTCACCCACCGCCAATGATTTAAGCGATAGGCCCGTTTCCCCAACAAACGCATCGTTGGTGTTAACAAACATGGAAGCGACTGAAACGTAGCCCGCTTTATGTGGGTCAACTGTAAAGCTTACGGAATCACTTCCACCCGGAAGCACTAAACCGTTACCTGACAACGCTTGGTAAACATAGTCATTGGAATCCTTTAGCGCTAACAGCTCGGCATTGCTGCCCCCTTCTGCAAGATGCTCAAGTTCAACAGAAGCGCTTTTGCCAATTTCAAACAGTTTGTATTTGTCATTGTGAGCCAAAATCGCAAGTGGCGACATTGGTTGATTCGCGGTCAAGTTTGCAACGTTAATCGTGTAACGGTATGACTTCACCACATCGTTATCATCATCGCTTGGACAACCGGCGAGTAAGCCGACTGAAGCTGCTACGAGTAAGATTCTGTATTTCATACATCCCCCTTACTTCACAACAATTGTGATGGTTGCAACTGGGTTCAACCAACGATGGCTGCTGCTGTCTAGGTCACTGATGCCGCCAGTTGGATCGCTATCACCAAGGTTACCCGGATGCACGTGAACTTTGTCATTAGTCACTGCAGCTTCAACGCCTGTGCCGCCAGTACCAAAGGTAATGAAAGGTGGGTTTGGCATGCTAGCTTTTAGTTCATCATTGGCTTCTGTACCTGCATCATAACTTCTTAGCGTTGCTCGGTATGTGCCAGCTTCCGTTGGGATTTTCCAGCTATCTAGCCCCACGAAACCATCATTGGTTGGCAGAAGCATCGCACTAAGAGACAAGTATCCATGATCACCATTGTTCATCGTAAAGGTGGTTGCGACACCCGGATTCAAAATACCACCAGCCGGGTTTTCAACCACAACACCACCAGCATTACCAATGACACTAGCAAGACCCGAGATATCACCACCTTCCGCCATTGCTTCTAACTCTGGGGTAGCGACTTCACCGGTTCTGAACATCTTAAGATCAGAGCCATGCGCTGCGACAATCAGTGGCGTAAAGTAAATGCCTTTTGTCGCGTTAGTCACGGTGATTTCCAGTTCTGCTGCATTTACTGATGCAGAGCCTAGTGCCATAGCGACTGAAGTCATGACGAGTCCGAGTTGGGTACGTTTTTTCATTGTGATTCCATCCTTTAATGAGGGTTGAACTACTCAAGTCCATGTTTACGGCTTTACTTCTTTGTTTGTAACTTGAGTAGGTTAAGCATTACGTTTCGAACGTTTTGCGTTCTTGCCTCTAAGAATGACGAGCAAATCTATCAGCAACTTCATCGAATTCTCATAAAATTCTCACAAGTTCTGTTCGATTTTTTTCAGCAGCAATTTTTACTATTAATCAGCTATTTACACTTCGTACGCTCCCCTCCTACAATGCGGTATTTCCTGTTTAAATCACGATTCTCAGCATGATTCATAACGTACTGGCTGCTTACTACGGCGAAATCTACGGCATCGCTTTTTTCAATCACTACTTGAACCATTACGCCCATGGTGAACAACAAACGCTGTGGCAAACCTTGATTGAAGTAGAAGAGCTCACCGCAGAAAAGCTCAAGCCTGTATTACTGGCAAATGGCATGGATATCGAAAACCGACACCAAGAGATGCTTGATAAAGGCTTGGCAGACGCAACCAAGTGGATAGAGTTGCCAAGGCTGGAGTTGGTGGCAACTCTGCTGAAGTGGGTAGAACCTTATGAGACGAAGTACCGAGCGTGGCATGAAGAAGTGAAAGCTTCACAGCAGTATTCAATCGCTGAGCGAGAAGCTATCGAGTTGATTGCGGACCACGAAACAGCTATTTATCACTGTTGGCAGCACTACCATATTGGTGAATCTGGCTTGCCTGCCCTGAATGCCTTCTTAGCAAAATATCGCTAAAGCGAGACAGTGACACTTGAACCGAACAAAACAGTACCAGACAATACCGTTATTCCGCTGCGCAGAACTGAACAAATATGGTTAACCCAAAACTCATTGCCCTACTTCCTGATCTTGCTTCGTTTATCTTAGTGGTAAACGAGGGCAGTTTTACCGCTGCAGCCAAACAGCTCGGCGTGACGCCATCAGCTTTAAGTAAGTTGATCACACGGTTAGAGCAAGCCCTCTCAGTGAAACTGTTCGAGCGAACGACTCGCAAGTTGATCATCACTCAAGCCGGGCAAAAGGTTTACGACCAAAGCATCGCCATGGTGAATGCGGCGCAGCAAGCGGTTGAATTATCGGCGGAAGATCATGCCGAGCCCACGGGTGCACTCACAGTGGCTGCACCCGAAGCGTTTCTTAACTCGGTGCTTCAACCATTTGTGTTGCCATTCCTAGATCGCTACCCAAATATACAGCTTAAGCTGCGTGCCGCTGATGGTGAGATTGATCTTTTTCGCCAAGGTATCGACGTAGCATTTAAGCTCACCGACAAACCTGATGAGAATCTGGTACTCAAAGAGATCAGCAAGACCAATCTTGTTTTGTGCGCCTCTCCAGATTACCTTGCCAAACACGGTATACCAGAGCATCCGACTGAACTTGAGCAGCACGATTGTATTTATCTTGCTGAGAACGACAAAGACAACATCTGGTCTTTCTTTAAAGAAGAAGCTTTCCACTCTATTGCCGTGAGTGGACGCTACGCCGTTAACCACTCTCAAATGCGCTTGAACGGGGTTAAGTCTGGCTTGGGAATTGGGATCTTCCACGACTTCGTGATTAAAGACGCGTTAGAACGAGGAGAAGTGGTGGAAGTTCTGTCTGATTGGATGATCAAAAGTAACTACCACGGCGCTATCGCGATGCAGTATGCACAAACCAAATACATGCCTGCTCGCCTGCGCGTGTTTATTGACTTCGTTAAGGAGCACCTAGTCACCGGAGAGGCTAACCATGTTTGTAGAGACTAACTATGTTTAATGCCATTCACCACGTCGCAATCATTTGCAGTGATTACCCAACATCAAAACACTTTTACTCCCAAGTCTTGGGGCTAAAAGTCATTGCTGAAAATTATCGTGAAGCCAGAGACTCGTACAAGCTTGACCTTGCTCTGCCTGATGGAAGCCAAGTTGAGCTGTTTAGCTTTCCGGGCGCACCTAAAAGACCAAGCTTTCCCGAAGCACAAGGGTTGAGACACCTCGCGTTTTTGGTTGATGATGTTGAGCAAGCAAAAGCCTACCTCGAATCGAATGACGTTGAAGTTGAGCCAATTCGGATTGACGAGTTCACAGGCAAAGCATTTACCTTCTTCCAAGATCCAGATGGATTACCTTTAGAGGTTTATCAGAACTAACTTCGGTGGCGCGCGAGGAACTGGCGTTTCAAATCGCACACTTAGAGCCAAATAAGTGTAACTGTCAGAAATCACCGAGCTCAGTCGTGAAAGTATCGGTGTCGTTGGAAGTGTATCGTGATGAAAAGTCGAGAAATGGCTAAAAGGACAAGGCTTGCCTTTATGGCTGACAGAGTTGTCGCCCTCTTCTATCTGAACCAATTCAAAACCGTTAAGCGTACATAGCGTCGCCCACACGCCCATGCTGTTACCATGAGCATTGATAACAGGCATCAGCGTCACTAGCACCCAACTTAGAGCACTAGTAACTAGCATGGAGCGATAAAAAGGAATCAATCTACGCATAACGGTGACTTAACAAATTTCACACAGCGTAACCAATTCTGATTGTTAGCTCAAAAAGAGGATCAATAAGTGAACGCTACTTCACAGGTTTTCATGCAAATAATTATGGAATAGAAACCAAAAAGCCTCAGTGGAAAACACCGAGGCTTTGTTAGTCTAAGATCAATTACTTAATTCGCAGGCATTGGTAGGATTTCAAACATCCCATCAAAGTCATCTAATGTGCTCACGAGTTGAGTAACAAGTTTGGCATTGCCTGTTAACTTCGCCTCACCAGACTTCAATAGGTCATCAAGCGTTGCTTGCCCGAGTACCATCGCCGTCATATCCGCTTTGCTGATTTGCAACGTGACATCTGTAGTTGGCAGTTCATCTACTTGGATGTTCGCCATTGTGGTTTATACCTCCGAGCCAGTGATGTTAATGCTACTTCCTAAGATTGAAGCAGATAACACGCTCGGTAACGTTGAGATAGAATTGCACCCGACGCTGTCCAGTGAAACAAAGCTGATCAATAACCTCAATCAACAAAAGGCAGACTTGGCGATCGATTTCGCTCATTACTCTGCTCCTTCCTTTTTCTCTGAATTCTTTTTAAATGATGAGATCTGTCTGATTTCCAGAAAAGGTCACCCAAGGATTCAGCAAACGCTGTCACTTGAGCAGTTCTATCGCGAAAAGCACGTTACACTAAAACTTCGTCGCGAAGACGCCTATCTCGCGGACTTGTTTACCGAGGAGTCGATAGAAGAGCGTAAAGTCGCAGCAGAATGTGACTCTTTGGTGTCGCAGATGACGATGATCTCGAACAGTGATTGCTTAGCGGCAACCGTCAAAAGTATCGCCAATCAATTTGCCGAACGGCTGGACTTACAAGTACTGGATGCGCCTTTCACCAATATACCTATCAAATAGCGACTGCTTGCACATAACCGAATGAAACACAGCCCTGCAAATATTTGGCTAAGAGATAAGCTCAGGTCGTATTTCGCGGCAGAATCTTAGAGATAGTGAATCAAATAGAGATAAAGGGGCAAAGGCAGAAAAAAGCCCGCCGAAGTGGCAGGCTGATATCGTATTCCTTCAAGTAACTCAGTGAGCGATTAGCCGAACAGCTTGCTCCAAATGCTTGGGTTACGCTTGTCGTGATACTCTTCACGTAGGCTATCGATTTCACGCAGTTGATCTTGCGCTTCTTGTAGCTTGCCCGCATCAAGATCTGCTTCAATCTTGTCTAGCGTTACCGTCAACTTATTGAAGCCTTCTAGATAGAGATCGAACTTCTCTGGCGGGTAGTTACCGCGCTTAGATTGCTCGACGATCGCTTGTAAGCTATCAATGGCAGATTTCATGGTTTCTACATCAGACGCTTCTGCCGCCTGTTTGAAATCCATCTTCATCTGCTTCATGTTTTGTTTTAAATCGACGGCTTCTGCCATTGCGTATGTTGAGCCCAACGCAATAACACACCCCAATACTAAAGGACGTAACATCTTCACTTCTCCATTGAATACCGAATTCTGAGTCGGCTTTTTAATGCGAGCAGTGTAAAGCAATCCCTTAACACTTGCATAACCAAAAATGTAATCAAGTTTATGCGTTGCGAATCTCGTCATACTCTGCAATTGGCTTGCGACCACGCAGCTCTAGGAAGGATAAAAATTGTTGTGCTGAGTGAGTGATAACCTTGCTGCTGTCGATGCCGACTCTATCCATTAAATCACCTACTAAGCTCAGGTTACCCACGTCATGACAGAAGTGTGCGTCGCTGCCAGTAGTAAAAAACACACCCAACTCTTTACCGATTTGCGCAATCTCGTGGCAACGGTCCACACTGCCAACACGGCTATTGCCTTTCAGTGTGGTGTTGTTGATTTCAATCGCGACGTTGTGCTCTTTCGCGCACTTCAAGACCGCTTCGAAGTCGAAGTCAAAGTTTGGGTTCCCCAGATGACCGAGGGCATCAACGCGACCATTTTTGATGATATTCAAAAGCGCTTCAGTGTGTGTAGCCTTATTAGCAGGGTGGAACACAGGCTCATGAAAGCTTGCGATAACCCAATCTAGATTGCGATCGACACTCGGTGGAATATCAATTTCACCTTCCGTATTAAGGATGTTAGATTCAACCCCACGGATGATAGCAACCCCTTCAAGAAAACGAGGCAGAATTTTCTGGTTAGAGAAAAACCAGTAATGAGGCGCACCCGGCATGGATTCAGCGTGATCGGTCGTACAGAACATATCAAGCCCGTTCTCTTGTGCCGACTTCGCGTTTTCAATCAACGTACTATAAGCGTGGCCGCTAGCGTACGTATGCGTGTGGGTATCAACCTTAAATTCCATCATCAACTCTCTTGGTGCGCAAATTGGCGGCTATTGTATACCCACAACTCACCTGTCGTCAGCCCAATCTTAGCTTGCAACCTCACCTTACTCTTCACTGATGGTTTTGATCAAAGGCAGAGCCTTCTCCCAGCCGTGGTTGAACATTGACACAAAATCACTGTGAGTGTGAATGGTTATACTCAACAACAAGCGATCATCCAACGTATCGATCTGATAGATCTCTCGCGATCCGATCCACTTGGACGCTAAGTCTCCATCCAATTGCTGCCGATTATCTGGGTTAAAAATGGCAACATGATGAAACTCCAGTTTTTGTAACGGCTGTACCGTGTCAATTATCGCTCTCGTTCCACCCATATCTGGGTCAAAAAAAGTCATGTCACAACCTTCTTCCCATGCGCCATCAAATTGAGACTGAGGCGAAAAGGCTTGCGCCCATCGTTTGTATAGTTCGACATCGGTCAGCACGCTCCATACGCGCTGAGGTGTCGCAGTAATCTCGACGTGATAGTTTAAAGTCAGCATGTTTTCTCTCCCTGCATCTTTCTTGACGCTAGCTCATTCTGATTAAAAATCAAACAGGCACTGACGTTTACACTTCATTTGTCACAGCTTGCTAGGCTAAACCTATCCTTAAGGTGTTTTAGGTCGCAGTAAACCTATACGGCGTGCCGAGAACCTAATCCAGCAGGTATTCATTACCGTCGCTAGGACAATTAAACTGATGCCCATAACCTGACTATCACTCATTTGGTCTTCAAAGAACGCCCATTGCCATATTGCTGTAAACAGTAAGTTAGTGAATATAAGTGGAGCGAGCTGTGAACCACTACTTGCAAGTTGGTAAGCTTTAGAACGAAATACTTGCGTATTAATAATAAGTAACGACATCAGAAATACGAGCACCGTATTGGGCGTTTCAAAAGTGCTTATCGACATTGAGCTCATCAACATGCTGGCGTCGTTCACCACGACCAGTGGCAAGATAAACAGAGCTGCTGCGCCAAAGGTCCAAAAGTTGATTTCAAGCGGTGATAAGCCGCTCTTACTTGCTTTGTAGAGCGTCAGTTGAGAACCAGAGTTAAACAGCCCACCAGCTAATCCCAACAGCAAATCGATACGCCATGTAAACTCGCCATCCGAACCAGCCAATAAAATCACACCTGAAAACGCCATAACGAGCGCTACGATGGTCGACATTCGAATCTGACCACGCATAAACAGCTTCTCGACGATTGGCATAAACAGTGGCCCAGTCGCAAATAGCACGACACCTTCAACCAGAGTCAGCGTTTGCAGCGACGCGATAAAACACAACTGACACATTGCGATGAAAAGAGCACGAAGCAAAATCGGCTTAATGGTTCCTACAGTAGGCAAAGTAAGATTCTTAAAGCGCAATATGACCAACAAAATGAGAGCCGGAGTGAAGAAGCGGAGGAAACTGAACATGGTCACGGATAAATCGTTACTGAGCTGCTTTGCTAACAGTCCTGTAACAGATAAACTTAATGTCGACATTAACATGAAGGTGACAGGTTTATTTTCTTCTTTCATTAGATACTCCTTAATTCACGGAGTATTTTAAGAAAGTAAACAAATGAGAAATAGCGAGTAATTTTAAACTTACTTGTAAGAAAAACTTACAGATTTAAATTATCCAGATACGATCCACCCCATCAAAAGAGAGAGTAATAGCAGCATGCGCAAGTTAGTACCGCTAAAATCCATCTACGCATTTGTCGCCGTAGCGGAGACAGGTAGCATGACAGAAGCCGCCCATTTACTCTCGGTTAGCCATTCGGCGGTCAGCCAGGCCATCAAATCCTTAGAGAGTCAGGTCAACAAACCTCTGTTTGACCGCATCGGCCGCCAAGTCATACTCAACAATGACGGCAAGAAATACTATCGAAAAGTCTCACCAGCTCTTGAGCAAATCGTCGATGCGACAGAGGCTTTGATTCACGATCAAAACTCCATGCGAATTACGCTCAACATGGTTAATTCGCTCGCCTTGCATTGGTGGATACCTCGCATGTCGAGCTTACAAGATTACGCCCCCCCCAGTTGGATATTCGTTTGTCGAACCTAGTTGGGCAGTTTAGCTTGGAGCAAGAAGGGATTGATGTCGCTGTCGTACATGGCAGCCCAGAAGAGTGGCAAGATTACTACTGTGAAATGCTCAGCGAAGATGAGTTAGTGCTAGTGTGCAGCCCTGAACTGTTAGAGCAATCAGAAAGTCGTGACATCCGCCACCTTTTGTCGGCTTACCCTATCATCGAGGTGACGAATGATCGTCGCAAGCGTGACTGGCAAGTTTGGCAAGAGGAAACTGGACTTCAACGCCCAACTAACATCAAACCGATGACCTTTAATATGTCGATTCAAGCAGTTCAAGCCACGACAAGACGTTTAGGATTGCTAGTAACACACCGATTGTTTGTTAAAGACGACATCAAGTATGGACAATTAATTGAGCTAGGAGAGCCAGTCGTAAACCCTTATCAGAAATTCTATTTTGTCTGTCCTCCCCATAAACTTAAGCTAGAGTCGATGCATCAACTAAGAGCATGGCTAAAAAAAGAGCTTAACGCTCAGTGAGAACTGGTTAAAAGCTAAAAATAGAAAGAACATAACTTAACATCACTGCATATATACCCAAGTGACTTCAAGATGCAGGATTCAGAGCGTTGTCATTGACTCGAGTGCAAGGAAAACAACGCAGCGTAATAGCCAGCTCTTTCCAAGTTGTTTGACGCAGCAATCGGGGCAATGACACGCTCCCAAAGGGCCCTCTTTGCAAATAGTAAGAGACTTGGCTTGTATACTTTGTTGTCGATTCTTGATTTAGACCCACTAAACCTTTAAATCGCCGCCGCGTCTACAAACCAAGTCATTCTCGCTGAACCTAGCATCTCGAGGTTACTTGGGTATACTAATTAATGAAGATAACAACAGGGGAACATGCATGAAGTTATCACCAGTTATCGTTGCAAATATCTCTTTACTGCTCGGGCTACAAGTCTTTGCCTCCGAGGTAACCGTCAAAACAGCAAACAACCAGCCCGGACTTTCCACTGCCGTGATCAATGGAGAGAAGATCACTCCGAATCAAGCCCCTTTCTTCGCTCGACTCATACTTCACAGACAAGGTTCAAATACTTTTGCTGACGTTTGCGGTGGTACCATCGTCAATGACCGATACATTATGACTGCGGCACATTGCGTTGGCGGAGATGTCTTTTCTAACGGCTGGTCAGAAGATGACCTACGAGTCTTAGTCAAAAACCCCTCAGGCTCAGATGTGTATGTCCAAGAGTTCAAAGATGTAAAAACAATAACGCAGCACCCAGACTACAATGAATCCGATTTATGGATTAATGATATTGCCATTCTCGAACTCAGTTACCCTATTACTGATAATGTTCAATCGATTACCTTGCCACAAGACTTCGGCGATTACAGTGCACAAAGCGTTTACCAAATCTTCGGCCTTGGTCAAACATCATCAAATGATACGTCTGGCGCAGATTACTTACTCACAGCCGATGTTCGCCCATTGACAGACAGCCAATGCGCAAGCCTTGTATCAGGATACCATAGTCAAGAAACCCTTTGCGCTAACGGCTTTCCAAACAAACCCTACACCGGTATTTGCCGTGGCGACTCAGGAGGGCCTCTGACTTACCTAGATAACGATGGAAGCTATCAGCAAATTGGCATTGTTAGTTATGGTTCTTCTGTATGTGAATCTCCATCCATCCCGAGTGTGTTTACCGAGGTGTTAAACTATACAACTTGGATTGAACGACTTACTAGTAGTGGAACAAAAACTGTCTATGATGCTTCAAAGGCTGCCTCTGAGGATTACTACAGCGAAGGTGACTCAGGATTTGAACCGCAAGATACGGTCGTGACAGAAACAGATTCAGGAGGAGGCAGTGGTGGCGGTCTCTCCCCATTTTTGTTTATTTTCCTACTCCCTTTCAGCTACCTACGCCGACGTTACGCAGTCTGATTTAATGTTGTTACTTTCCACAGGAAACGTGAAGTAAACAACCGTATCCTGTGGATTTTCCATTATTTGGAAATCACAAAACTTGCTATGATGCGTAGTAAATCGTTTGCAGAGTAATGAGATGAGCATCAATACTTCAAAATACGGAGTATTTTCCTACGTTATATTATCGCTTTCTATTGTGTCGATGATATTCGTCAGCTATGGACTATCTTCTCTTTTCGTTTTAGAACAAGACAATTTCCAAATCATCTCTATCGTTGGCGCTACGGCGTTAGTTAGCTTTCTTCGCTATAGATCAAAAGCGATACCCAGCGTCGTGCTTGGGTTGTTCTTTTATTACTGGCTAACGGGGAGAGGAGTTCAATTCAGTGCAACTTATAGCCTGCTCCTTCCCATTGTTCCATTTCTAACCGCATGGTTGTTTCATACCTATAATGATAGAGCACTAGATAAACCCGCTTCCACTAGGCTAAGCGTGTTTTTCTTAACGGCCGGATGTTTTTACCCACTGGCTAATACAATGATGATGTTGATAGTTAGTGGTGTAATAGGAAGCAATTATTTTGACACCCACTTCCTCGTCTATGCAACATTAGGTGGATACCTGACACAGTTACTTGTCACGCCAACCCTATACGTTGCAACGTGTTTGCTAACCGGTACTGATCAACAACGCTTTATTGCCCTAGACCGAAGCTTACGTCACTCCAGAAACACGGATAAGCGCTATCTTTTTTGGCTATTTGGCAGTATCGGTTTGCTGAGTTTAGCAGCGTATGCACCGAGCTCCTTCCTACTCAATACGGTGAGTTTTTGCTTAATTCTTATTGTAATCTCCGGTTTATCTCGCCATGGAATTATTCAGCCATTAGTAATTGGCTCATTTGCAACATTACTCATCATCTACGATGCCATACATGCATTCAACGCTGGCCCGCACAATCAAGAAAAGTTGCTAGGATTAATGATCATTGTTTCCGTACTCGTTACCCTAGCCTACCTGCTCGCTGGCTATTCCATCAAATACTATGAGATGTCTCAAAAGCAGATTCAAGCGGAGCGGATAGACCCCTATACTGAGTTATACAATATTGCTCAGCTAAAAGAAGACCTATTTACCCAGTCACAATCTGTCTTGATCTACTTAGATCTAACTTCAACTCTTTCAATGCTGACAGGGTTAGGGCATGAAGGAAAATCTCAACTCATTAAGCAACTTAGTGATTATTTAAGTTCAAGAAATGAAGGGATTAACCGCTGCTATCGCCCCCCCTTTTTCAACGGGAGTCATTAGTTTTACTGAAATGTCTGAGGGCATACATGGTGAGCTCTATGAAGTTTCTCGGCATCTGGCAAAATTCCAGTTTTATTGGCAAGGGACATCAGTATCTTTGGTTAATCCTGTCTTGCACTGCGCTCGTATCTATCCAACGATGGACATAGAAAAAGTTGCCTCGGTACTTTGCGACCAAAGAGCTGGATACGATGAAACCATACATTGGGTCAAACTAAACTCTGCGCATTCAGATCGAGTAGACAAACTGAACTACATCCAGCAGATATTCAAAAATGATCAGTTCGAACTCTACTGTCAGCCATATAAGACTCTGTCACCTACAGCCAATACACCAACTAGCTTTGAGGTTTTATTGAGAGTAATAAACTCGGATGGTTCAATACTTGCTCCTGCCGATTTTTTTCCTTTGATTAACCAATTTGGCTTGGAAACTCAACTCGATCGATGGGTAATTGACCATACGTTTCTAATGCTTGATGCTCACGTAGAAGATTGGACCCAAATCGATTACTGCTCAATCAACTTAACCGCTAAAACACTTGGTGTACCAAACTTAGCCGAGCAAATAATCTCCAAGGCAGCGCAGTTAAAGATTCCTTTAGAGAAAATCTGTTTCGAAATCATCGAATCATCAGCATTAAACAATGAGCAACAAGCAATAGAAACACTAACGACACTGCGAGAGGCGGGCTGCAAAGTTGCCATCGATGACTTCGGTACTGGATATGCAAGTTTTGAGTATTTAAGAAGACTGCCACTTGATGTACTAAAGATAGATGGAGCATTTGTTAAAAACCTACCTTACAATGAAACCGACCGATTGATCGTAAGCTCGATTTGCACTGTAGCGCGCGAGATGAAACTTCAGACAGTTGCGGAATTTGTCGAAAGTGAAGCCCACATTCAGATCTTATCTGAATTAGGAATCAACTATGCACAAGGTTATGGTGTTGCGAAGCCAATGCCATTGGTTGTTTGTTTAAAAGGTATGGCAAAAAAGGGAGTAAAGACTGTGGCGTAAAGACTCTTTCGTATGGCTCGCTCTCACTAAACTAAAGTACCTTTCTCTTCAATCGTGAGTTAATAATATCCTCTATGAGCTTTTGTTCTTTCTTCGCTTTCTCATAGTTTTGTTTGGCTCGCCAGCGTTCCAGTACTTTCTCTAGTCCCTGAACGCGAGCGTGTTTGTGTTCCAATTGCTTTTGAACTGAGGTGCAACGGGCTTGCATTACTGCTTGCTCATGCTCGTGATGCTGCAACATTTTTTGCAGCATCTGATCAACTCGATTTAAGTTCATTAACGTCGCACTGTTCAATGTTGGCGCCATCAATGCCGATTGTCCCGCGTGATTTTTTAGCGCAGAAAGCTGCTGCAGTTGTGTTTGCAAATGAACATGCTGCTGACGCATCTGGTCAAGTTGCTGCCCAACGCGATCACGCTGCTTTTCTTCCATCAGTTGTAGTTTACCGACCGCTTTTAATTTTGCTTCCACAACTTAGCCCTCATTGTGCCTGAAACAATTGAGCAAGCTCGGTCAAGCTCGTTGGGTAATCAACGGATTCAGTGGCTGACTGTTGTAAATAACTTCTCAATTGAGGATAAATCGCTACCGAGCGATCGAGCTCTGGATCTTGACCTGGCTGGTAACCACCTAAAGGCAGCAGTTCTTTGACTTGAAGGTAACTCGAGTAAAGTTGCCTAAACTGATTGGCAATTGTGCTATGAGCCTCTTGCGTACACGCAGTCATGCATCGACTAATTGATGCGTTGATATCAATCGCTGGATAGTGCCCTTGCTCGGCTAATTGACGTGACAACACCACATGACCATCAAGGATGGCTCGAGCAGAATCGACCACGGGATCCTGTTGATCATCGCCTTCCGCCAATACCGTATAAATAGCCGTCAAACTTCCGTGTGGGTTTTCACTGTTACCCGCTCTTTCAAGTAGTTGCGGGAGCACACTAAAAACAGAAGGTGGATAGCCACGTGAAGCTGGTGGTTCCCCCAAAGACAGGGCAATCTCACGTTGTGCCATGGCGTAGCGAGTCAAAGAATCCATTAACAACAGAACATCTTTACCTTGGTCACGAAAGTACTCTGCTACACGATGACATAGTAAGGTGGCTCTTAATCTCATCAAAGGGGATTCATCCGCTGGAGCAGCAATAATGATCGCTTTCTGACGAGCTTCAGGTGTTAGGTTTCTTTCTACAAACTCTCTCACCTCTCGACCACGTTCACCAATCAAGCCAACAACAATGACATCAGCTTCTGTATTTTGGGTAATCATTCCCATTAAAACACTTTTACCGACACCACTTCCGGCCATTAAGCCGATACGTTGCCCCTTCCCAACAGTAAGCAAACCATTTATCGCCCTCACTCCAACATTTAGTGGTGTATCAACTGGACGGCGTTTCAGTGGGTTAATCTGCTTTGGTTCGAGAGAGACTCGCTCTCCTCCTTTCAGCACTGGACCATCATCCAGCGCTTCACCAAGGCCGTTAACCACTCTACCTAGCCAGTTACTGCTTAACTGTACGGTACTATCACCATCAAGCGGGATAACTTTTGCGCCTGCAAACAGACCACCTAAACGGCGAATCGGCATTAAATACGCAACGGTATGATCAAACCCGACAACTTGGGCTTCAATCATATCGCCTTCATCCGTTTCGACGAGGCAACGCTGCTCCAATTTGAATCGGCACCCTACGGCTTGCATCATTAAACCATTCACTTTGACCAGTCGCCCAGTCACTCTCGCAACAGGGATAGAATCGAGTGACGCGATCGCATCACTCATTCGCTCGCTTAATAGGCCTCGTGGCATTGCATTACTCATCAATACCTTCAACTTGAGGCAGTGCCACCTCTTCTAAAAGGTGTTGCTTTACGTTATCCATACAAGCTTCTAACCGAGAGTCACAACTTGCATCGGCCTCTGCATCATCAGTAACTAAATGGCATCCACCAGTCTGCAATTCTGGGTTTGCGACAAGTTTCCAGCTCGCTGGTAGGTCAGCATTTATTTGAGTAATTCGTTCAAGATCTTGCGGGTTCAGGTGAACCGTTACTGTCTCATGCTTACCCGGCATAGCTCCTAGGGTTTCGTCGACCAGAGCAAGAATTTGCTGTGGCATCAACGTCAATTCTGCACGAATAACTTGCTGAGCTACTTTTTGTACCAATTCACAAATCACATGACGCTGCTGCTGCTCTTTTTCTGCTTGCCAACGTGCCAATGCTTGGTATAGCTCATTGACTGGCTTTGCGGCTTCACTGAACATTTGCTTGCCAGATTGCTCCCCTGATACAAACCCTTTCTGAAAGCCCTCTTTTTGCCCTTCAAGTACGCCTTGTTGCTGGCCTTGTTCCACACCTTGACGAAAACCTTCGTCATGGCCTTGTTGTAAGCCTTGCTGAAAACCAGCCTCTAGACGCTGTTGAAGATCGACTTGGGTGTCTTGCCACTGATTGTCTAATCCCAAGTTTTCATCAATAAGATTTGGTTGAGCCAATGGTGGAAAGCGATGAACGCGATACGCAGAAGATGGTAAACGCATTTTTTTAGAAACGAGTACGTTGTTAAAATCAGCCATAGCTTTACTCCACTGTAGGCTCTTCGTACAAGATCAAATCAATCTCACCAGCCTCGCTCAGTTCACGGACCAACTCCATGATGTCTTGACGAGCGCGCTCAACACTACTCAAGCCTACAGCACCACGTACCTGCATATCATCTTCTAACGCCTTAACCATGCGCTGAGGCATAGAACGCTTGATAGCTTGTTGTAAGGTAATTTCTGCACCTTTCAATGCAACAGCCCACAGTTCCATTGGCACCTGTTGCACCAGAAGGTCCATGGTTTCTTCTTTCTGACGCCCCAGCACCATGAAGTCGAACATATTTTGCTCAATCTCTCGAACAACTTCTTCATCATGAAGCTTCAGCATTTCCATCAACGAAGCACGATCTCCTTCGAAGCGGTTTATGATATCGGCAACTTGCTTCACACCCGACATTGGCGCGCTCTGACTGGTCGATACCTGCTCGATACAGCGCTCGATAAGGTCATTAAGATCGGCCGCTACCTGATGGTCGATATCCTGTAATCGAGCAATGCGAAAGAGCAGCTCATCATGATAATCTTCCGGTAGATGTTTCAACACTGCAGAAGAACTGTCTGCGGGTAAGTAAGCAAGAAAAATAGCCTGCATCTGCGGGTGTTCATTAGCAATAAAACGGGCTAAAACTTCTGCATCTACCCATTGCAAACGTTGCATGTTGTTTCGAATCTCATCGCCATATAGGTTATTCAGCAGCCCTTTCGCTAAGTCATTACCAAGTGCTTTACGCAACGTGTTCGAAAGATATTCTTTAGAAGCACCACGAATACCACTATGCTCGCGAAAATCTTCAAAGAAATGCTGGATAATTCCGTGTGCAGAATCACTCTTAATGCCGCTTAACCGAGCCATTGCTCTGGTCACTCGTTGGGTTTCATCACGACTGAAGTGCTGCAATACTTTAGCTGCAGCGTCCTCACCCATACCTAACAAGACAAGAGCCGTCTGCTCTACATGACTAAGCGTCTGCTTTTGCTTCGACTGTGCTGTGTTCATTCACGTTTACCCATTGTTTTAGTACTTCCGCTACACGTTCTGGCTCTTCATTTGCGATGAGCTGTAGATGTTTCAATTGAATTTCAAGCGGCGAACCCGGAGGCGGTAACATATCGCTGTTCACGTCTAAGCCAGACGACACCGCGATACCTTTTTCTGACAAACGTCGGTTGAGTGTTTCTTCACGTTCACGCTCTTCTCGAGTTTGAACATTGTCATAAACCGGCTCTTCTTGTGGTTCTGCAAAATCAAGCTCTTGATCTCTTCTATCGACACCCGTTAGATGCATAATCAGAGGACGCAGCACGAAGAAAATCATCGCCATACCCAGCATGCCACCAATAACATAGCGGATCGGCTGCTGGACTGTCGGATCTTGCCACCACGGTAGTGCCAACGGCGCATCAATATCGATTGGGGTAAAGTTAAAGCTCATTAGGCTTAAGCTGTCCCCTCTATTTTCTGTAATACCGACAGCATCCATAACCATGGTCGTGATTTGTGCTTTCTCTGCATCTGTCCAAGCAGTGCCATTTGGAGCTGCTTGAGAGTTTAGAAGAACAGAGACACTCAATTTCTCAATTTGACCTTGTTGGTACTGAGTACGACGCACGCTACTGCCCACCGCGTATTGGCGGTTGATCTCGGAGCGAGCATTGGTATTTTGGCTATCCTCTGTATTTGGCTTATCACCTGTCACTGGAGGTTGATTACTCAGAGACCCGGGAACACCTAGCGCAATCTGATCAATGGAATTATTTTGAATCGTATGTTCATTGCGTACAACTGGCGTACTATCCAATATCTCTTGAGTTTCCTCCACCTGGCTGAAGTTCATATCAGCGGCAACTTGAACTCGGAAGTTACTTGGCCCGACTATCGGTGTAAGCATGTCAGACGCTCGTTGAATGATTTGCTTCTCGACGTTCTTTTGGTATTCCAAGTACTTTGCATTAACTTTACCCGCCTCTAGCGAAGCTACATCAGCACTTAGTAATCGTCCGTATTGGTCAATAACAGAAACAAACTCAGGTTTCATCGCCGTTACACTACCCACAATCAAGTTAATAATGGCTTCAACTTGCTCAGGTTTTAAATCCTCACCTGGTTTCAGTTCTAACATCACGGATGCTGACGGATTCTCAGTATTCTGACGTACAAATAGTGTCTGACGGGGAATAGCCAAATGCACACGAGCATTTGATACTGCATTCAGTGACATGATAGTGCGTACTAACTCACCCTCTAATCCATGTCGGTAGCGCGCCGTTTCCATGAACTGGCTAGTGCCTAAAGAGCTGTCTTCTTTCAGAGAGTCCAAACCTGTCGGAAGTTTAGCTTTTACTCCCTTTGCCGCGAGCAACATTCGGATACGGGCAACATCACCTTCAGGTACGAGTACTTGCCCATTTTGCTCTTGCATACGGTAGCTGATCCCTTCCGTTTCCAACACAGAAATAATCTCACCGATATCAAAACGCTCTTGCTGACTGTAGAGAGGTCTAAAGCTCTGTGAAGAACTCCAGAGTGCAACAACAATAATGGCAGCCACGATTGCGGCCAATACCGCAGAAAGCACCAAATTACGTTGGCTACTAGACCACAGTTTTTTGAGTTTAAAAGAGATGTCATCCATCCCTTTTAAAGTGCTAGTTTGAGAGGTTGTACTCACAGAAGGTTGAATGGTGGCGTTGCCTGCCACTTGAGTCGATAGTTCAGACATTCTCTACACCGGCATCTTCATAATATCTTCAAATGACATAACTACTTTGTTACGTACTTGCATTAACGCATTGAACGACAGACTGGCTTTTTGACTTGCAATCATCGCCCCAGTCAAATCATCACTTTTCCCTGTTTCAACTGCTGTCATTTTCTGACTCGCAACGGACTGATGTTGGTTCACCGTATCGAGAATACTTGTCATTGCTTGAGAAAAAGACATAGGTGCATTCAATTCTTTAACGTCAAGTGGATTCGCGCTGACAACAAATTCAGGTGACTGAACTTGAGTACGCATAACTTCCATCTTGGAGAGCATGAGTTGCTCCGCTGATACCGCATTGTTTAGTGGTTGACTAGCCATCATCTCTCTCCTTTAGGCTGCTGAGCCAAGTGCCGACTGTAAATCGATTCCGTGCTCACGCATTGCCGCAAGCTTATACCTTAATGCACGAGTCGAAACTCCTAACGCATCTGCTGTTTTTGTTCGATTGCCGCCGAACTGACGTAACTTATCTAGGATGAATTGAAACTCTGCTTGCTTCTTCGCCTCAACATGGCCAAAGCTAGATGTCGGTTCCACAGGCTGGGCTGAAGTCACTAACTCAATCGGTAACATTAGATCCTGAGCCGTAATGTAGTCACCGTGACGCATAACCAACGCTCGTTGAATGACATTTTCTAGTTCACGAATATTTCCTGGCCAGTGATATTGGCTTAAGGCAGTCACAGCATCGTGAGACAAATAACATTGGCTTTTATCTTGATACTTTTCGATGAAAAAGTGACTGATAGGCAAGATATCTTCTTTGCGCTCTCTCAGCGGTGGCCAATGAAGTGGGAGGACATCTAATCGATAGTAAAGATCTTCACGGAAAGTACCTTTTTGCACTTCTTCTCGCAGGTCTTTGTTCGTTGCAGCGATGACGCGGATATCTAGCTGAATCGCTTTATGACTACCAACTCTCTCGACCTCACGCTCTTGAAGCACGCGCAGTAGCTTCGCTTGTACAGCAGGAGACATTTCTCCTATCTCATCAAGAAGGATAGTACCGCCATTGGCCTCTTCAAATTTACCACTTTGCGAAGCACTCGCTCCGGTAAACGCTCCCTTCACATGACCAAATAGCACCGCTTCCAACATAGATTCAGGGATTGCTGCGCAGTTCACTGCGACAAAAGGTCCGTCAGCACATGAACTGTGCTCATGTACATAACGGGCAAGCACTTCTTTACCAGTTCCAGATTCCCCAGTAATCAATACACTTGCTGTTGTACACGCCGCTCGATGAGCCAACTGAAGTACCTGCTTACTGCGCCAAGACTCCGCAACAATGTTCGCAAGTGGCTTTTCAAGAGCCTCAACACGAGTAAGTAAACTCAAAAGTTGGTTACTTTCAAACGGGCGCAACAAATAATCTGTCGCCCCTGCTTTCATTGTCTCTGCTGCAAGAATGCCTTGCTCTTGATCGACAATCGCAATCACAACGCCAGAATTGCGCTGCTTTTGATGGCAAGCGACAAATTCACGGACACACATATCCGGAAGATTTGAGCTCACTAAAGTAATTTTTGCCCTTTCTTCCAATAATGCACTTCGTCCTGTACGAGCATGACGAATGAGATAACCCGCCTTCTGCAAGACATGCAAAACTGGTTGAGCAATAACATCATTCGGCTCAACCAACAGAACTTCCATTTTCGCCATCATTGCACTATTACCTTATTCTTGTTGATCTCAGTGTTACGTGAATTACGTGGGACAATTTCTTCGTTATCGCGAACCAATCGCAATGTAACGCGGCGATTCTTATCTCGACCATCAGCAGTACTGTTGCTAGCAACTGGGTATCGGGCTCCGTGTGCTCTTACTTCAATCAGGCCTTTATCAATACCTAGCTGCGCAAGCATATCTGCGACTTTTTCCGCTCTCTTTCGTGATACGGATAGGTTGGCAACCGAGGAACCAACATTGTCGGTATAGCCGTCAACTAATATCCTAGTGATACGAGCATCTTTAATGATGTAACTCTTCAATGCGCTAAGTTT
Source organism: Vibrio rotiferianus CAIM 577 = LMG 21460 (assembly GCF_002741985.1). Lineage (GTDB taxonomy): Bacteria > Pseudomonadota > Gammaproteobacteria > Enterobacterales > Vibrionaceae > Vibrio > Vibrio rotiferianus. Next base: position 155,564 of record NZ_APHW01000103.1, on the reverse strand, counting down.
GTACGCTTGAGCGTCTGTTAGGGACAATTGGCCAAAAGCAAACGGCAATACAACATCTCGAGCCTGCGCAAAGGTCATTTTGGGCAACTCTGACCGACATGCATCAAGGGAGTCTAAGGATGCCTTCATTTGTATTGTCGGAATCGTTAGCTCTAAGGAATCATTACTTCCGCTTAGTGACAACGTAACCCAGCGACCTTGATGCACACTTTCTAAAAGCTCTGATACACCGCGCTGAAAGACTAAGCTCTTCTGATCGTTTGCTACTTCAAGCGTATCAATGACAATAGATTCACGCCCCCTCAGCCATGGCGCAGTAACACTCTGAAGTACAGCTCTATTCCAGCTGTCATCATAACTACTTAATTCTGCGACAAAAGAAACATTATCATTTGGCAATAGGCGGAAATAAAACTTCCCCTGCGGAACTGTTGAATGAATTAACTTGCATTCAAACTTACCTTCTTTAAATGACCAACTAGATAAATCCATTGGCACATTAATATATTCTGAGGCATTAAGGTGAGGCACAGAAAATAAACCGAGAGCCAAAAATGCAGATAAACAGCGACGAAAACGTTTTACATCACTATATTTTTGACATTTCCATGACTGAAGAAAACTAATTAGATATGCCGTACCATTAAAATTATGGGCATACAAAACCATATAAAAGTCCTACTTTGAAACAACATCACTCGCTTTAAGTTGTGTGTTATTTAAGCAACCAAGCCTGCCGTTCAATGATTTAAAACTAACAAAACAATAAGTTAGAAATGTAAACCACATAACTTCCTGACTAACTCCCTATTGGTAATAGAGAGTATAAAAAACGAGCTTTGCTCGTTAAATTTTAATATTTTTTATTATTAACTTATTTATAAATCAAAGTACCTGTTTTCAGGTTTTATTTGAAGATAGCTTTGTCAACTCCATGTCAACATATGAACCGAAGTCACATTATTAAAATGCCGTGCTAATAAATAATAAATAACCGTGTGTAGACTGTCGCTGCAACTGGCGATTAATACCAATTGTTAACGCAAGGTAAAATATATAAAGAAGCAGAGTTTAAATGGCTAATTCAGACGTGCAGATTTTAAATGTAGAATTGTTAGGAAAACCTATTCATATCATACGTGAAAAGTTGTTTGCCCTAATTTCAGAGTCTTGTAATGGCTTAACTAACGAGCTGCAAAACTGGCTTAAAACCAACAAAGTCGAAGCGAAGATTCATTCTGTCGAGTTACACTCATTTTCGCCATCGGAAATGGAAGCGAATACGACATCGACACTAAGGCACCAAAGCGGTGGCCTTATATACATACACACTGAGACAGAAACTCTGATTAAACTTGCTGATCGATTTTATGGTGCAACTGTTGAACGTTCTACAACGTCTTTAACCAGTAGTGATATCCGAATTCAAGAAAAAATCAGTAAACTGATGGGAAACTGGTTAGCACCTTCAGAAATGTGGCAAACCGAACGCTTTGAGCCTACCAGCGGCGTGGGCCTGCATGTGCAGTTAACCATTAAGTTCAAGGATCATGTTGGCACCATCCACATGAAGTTGGACGGTCAACTAGTACAAACCCTAATTGACGAGCTGGAGCTTCAGTCAAAGTCCGATCTAAACGAACCGTTTAAGCAGGCGTTAACCTCAACCCCTGTTCGTTTGAACGCTGTACTGGCCAAAAAGACGATGTCGTTAAGTGATGTTGTACAGCTTCAACCGGAAGACATTCTTCCAATAGAGTTGTTTGCCAATGTCCCACTAAGCATTGGTAACCAAACACTTTTCTCAGGTCGCGTGGCAGAAAACGACGGCCAACTCGTATTGATTTTTAACCAAAATAAGGAATCGCACTAATGAGCGAATCTTTTGAAAACACAGCTTTCGACAGTGATGATATTAACTTTGACGACTTCCAACTTGAAGATTTGGACACCGAGGTATCCACAGATGCACCGGTTTTCGCTGAGCGAGATCTGAGTTTCTTCAAGAACATTCCTGTGACAGTAACTCTAGAAGTCGCAAGTAAAGAAATTGCTCTGGGAGATTTGATGAAAGCGGGGGAAGGTACGGTATTAGAGTTAGATAAACTCAATGGCGAACCGCTAGACGTGAAAGTCAATGGCGCATTAATGGGTCATGCTGAAGTTGTTGTTATCAATGAAAAATACGGTTTAAGACTTATCGACGTTCTTGATTCTGCCTTATCTGGTGTCGGTCGATAAACAGTGGTACCTAAAAGCATGTGCATTTTTAAAAAGCCTTCACTCTTAGCCGCATTTATCGCACTGTGCACGTTGGGGATGATGTCATTCCCAACATTTGCAACAGAGAGTGGTCTGACGTTTTTGTCAGTGACAGATGGTCAGACACAGCAAGAATACAGCGTTAAACTTCAAATTCTGTTGTTAATGACGGCGTTAAGCTTTTTGCCTGCTTTTATTTTAATGGCAACCAGTTTTACTCGGATTATCGTTGTTTTGGCGATACTAAGACAAGCACTAGGCTTACAACAAAGTCCTCCTAACCGCGTTCTCGTCGGTATCGCACTTTCGCTGACTATTTTGATAATGCGACCAGTATGGTCTGACATCTACGACAATGCTTTTCAGCCATACGATAATGGTGAAATAACCCTGATTCGGGCATTCTCTGTTGCGGAAAAGCCCGTTCGGAACTTCATGCTAGCTCAGACCCATCAAAGTGCTTTGGAGCAAATGCTGCGAATCGCTAATGAGCCTATCGATCAAAATATCGAGGAAATTTCCTTCGCAGTAGTACTCCCAGCCTTTGTGATAAGTGAGCTAAAAACGGCATTTCAAATTGGCTTTATGCTATTTATTCCATTTCTCATTATTGACTTGGTCGTTGCCAGTGTTTTGATGGCAATGGGCATGATGATGCTATCACCGCTGATCGTTTCTTTACCATTCAAGTTAATGGTCTTCGTTTTGGTTGATGGCTGGGCCATGACGGTAGGCACCTTGTCTGCAAGCTTTGGATAACAGGGAGAAATAAATCATGACTCCTGAAATGACGGTCACTTTGTTTTCTGACGCGGTATGGCTCATTATCTTAATGGTGGCCGTTTTAGTCGTACCAGGACTTGTGGTCGGTCTCGGAATAGCAGTATTTCAAGCAGCAACTCAGATCAATGAGCAAACCTTAAGCTTTCTTCCCAAACTATTGGTCACTCTACTTATGGTCATTTTTGCTGGCCATTGGATGCTGCGTAAAATCATGGAACTATTTGATTATCTGTTCCATAACATACCAGGAATGATTGGCTAATGGCCATTACGTTTGCCGAGCTTTCCGTCATACTTGGTCAACTTTGGTGGCCATTTTTTCGTATTGGCGCCGTCTTCATTTCCATGCCGTTTTTCGGGGATGCACTTATCCCTGTTTGGGTCAGGAGCCTACTCGCACTTTCAATTGTCGTCATCACGGCACCGTTAATGCCCGTAATGCCTGAAGTTGAGTTATTTTCTCTCACCTCACTGTTCCTTGCATTCGAACAGGCAATTTGGGGGATAATGTTCGGCTTAATTCTACATATGCTTTTTACCATTTTTACCATGCTAGGTCAGATCGTCTCATTGCAAATGGGTCTTGGTATGGCGATGATGAATGACCCGGTCAATGGCCTCTCCGTTGCAATCTTAGGTCGTGTCTTCTTACTGTTTTCAACCTTATTGTTTTTGGCTTTAGAAGGGCACTTACTCATCATTGATATTTTGATTCAGAGCTTTGTAATATGGCCCGTAGGGTCGGGGATCTCTTTGCTCTCTATACAAGGGGTCGTAAATGTATTTGGCTGGATGTTTACATCTGCTCTCGCTCTCGCCCTACCCGCGATCGTTTCTATGCTGCTCGCCAACATCAGTTTTGGTGTAATGAACCGAGCAGCGCCTTCACTGAACGTATACGCACTCGGTTTTCCGATGACCATGATGCTTGGTCTATTTAGTGTTCTGCTTTCAATTTCAGGCGTGCCTAGCCGGTATACAGCTCTAGTACACGATACTTTGCGTTATTTAAACAGCTTCATGATGGGGGGGGCGCATGAGCGATCAATCGTCACAAGACAAAACCGAAAAAGCCTCCCCGCAGAAAGTTAAGAAAGCGAGACAAGAGGGGCAGATCCCAAGAGCAAAAGAGTTTACGACCGCAGTTATTTTTTTGGCTGTCGCTCTCTATTTCTACTCTCAGCTCTCCAATATTTGGCAGAGTATGACGGGTGTCTTCCGTTACAATATGGCATTGACCAAAGACGATCTCGCATCACCGAATCAAATGGTGGAACAAATCGGGCAAAGCCTAGCGATGATCATCGAAATGCTAGTACCTATGTTTGCTGTCATCATCATCGTTACCGTCGCCAGTACACTTGTGCTAGGTGGTTGGATGTTTCGTCCAGCAAACATCTTGCCCAAGTTAAGTAAGCTGAATCCTCTTTCAGGTATAAAGCGCATGTTTTCGACACGATCTCTAGTCGAGTTAATTAAGTCAACGCTCAAAGTCACTGTAATTTTTGCAGTCCTTTACGGCTATCTAGACAACCACCTTCAGCCATTGCTAGGGATGCAAAGTCTGCCTCTAAATCAAGGGGTAACGATGATCATGTCTATCTTGTTTGAAGGATTACTCCTGATGGGCTTTGCACTTCTCATTTTTGGTGTCATCGATATTCCTTACCAACGATGGGAGCACTTAAAAGAGCTCAAAATGACAAAGCAAGAGCTTAAAGAAGAATTTAAAAATAACGAGGGGCGACCTGAAGTTAAACAACGTATTCGCCAGATTCAACAACAATTCACCCGACGTAAAATTGATAAGATGGTGCCAACTGCGGACGTTGTGATCACTAACCCAACCCACTACGCGGTGGCGTTAAAGTACGATATGAGCCTCTCTGAAGCTCCTTTTGTCGTCGCCAAAGGTGTCGATGAAACAGCCATGCACATTCAAAGAATCGCGAGAGAAAACCAAGTCGAAATTATTAACTCACCACCTCTGACGCGTTCAATCTATTACACCACTGCTATTGAACAAGCGATTCCAAGCCAGCTCTACATTGCAGTGGCTCATATTCTGACTTACGTATTGCAACTGAAGGCTTTTCGTAAAGGCTCGGGCAAAAAACCACACCCATTGCCTATTTTTTCTATTCCTAAACATTTGCAGCACTGATTAACCAGCGTTTACCCAAGGATACAAGAGCATGTTTAACCGGTTAAAACAGATCCAAACTTCGACAAAAGGCTACATCGGGATACCCGTTGTACTGTTGATGGTGTTAGCAATGGTCATTTTGCCATTGCCTCCACTGCTATTGGATGCCCTATTCACCTTTAATATCGTACTCGCGATACTGGTTTTATTAGTAAGCACAACGGCGAAGAGACCACTCGATTTCTCTATCTTCCCGACAATTCTTCTGGTTGCGACTCTTCTACGCCTAACGCTAAACGTTGCCTCGACTCGTATTGTATTGCTTGAAGGTCACAACGGCGGTGACGCAGCTGGTAAAGTTATTCAAGCTTTCGGTGAGGTCGTTATCGGCGGTAACTATGTCGTCGGTATGGTGGTATTTATCATCTTAATGATCATTAACTTTGTTGTGATCACCAAAGGTGGTGAACGTATTTCAGAAGTATCAGCGCGTTTTACCTTGGATGCCTTACCGGGTAAGCAAATGGCTATTGATGCCGACTTGAACGCAGGCTTAATTGATCAAGAAACCGCTAGACTAAGACGTAAAGAAGTTGCGAATGAAGCCGACTTCCACGGTTCAATGGATGGCGCATCAAAATTTGTTCGTGGTGACGCAGTCGCAGGTCTTTTGATTCTATTTATCAACATCATTGGTGGTATCAGCATTGGTGTGTTTGAACACGGCCTGCCTGCTTCGGAAGCATTCAAAACCTATGCATTGCTGACCATTGGTGATGGCCTAGTCGCGCAAATCCCATCCCTACTGCTTGCAACCGCTGCCGCTATCATCGTTACTCGCATTAATGATACTGACAATGACATGTCAGAAACCATGCACAAGCAGCTATTGGCGACCCCAGCAACCTTGTTTACGGTTGCTGGTATTATGGTCATCATTGGTATTGTTCCTGGCATGCCACATCTTGCTTTCTTTACGTTTGCGGCTGTACTTGGCTTTGCAGGATGGCGCCAATTAAAAAAACCAGTCCAAGACCATCAACTCGATCAAGTAGAAGCCATTTCGCAAGCGATGCAAGAGGAAGAAGCGCCGCTTACTTGGGATGATATTCCACATGTACATACGCTTGCATTGTCACTTGGCTATCGCTTAGTACACCTTGTAAACAGAGAGCAAGGAGCGCCATTGGCACAACGTATTCGTGGTGTAAGAAGAAACCTCTCTGAGCAAGTTGGCTTTCTGCTTCCTGAGGTGCGCATACGTGACAACCTAGCTCTTAAGCCAAATCAATACACCATTTCACTCAATGGTGAAGTTATAGAAGAAGGTTTTATTGAACCAGACAGACTGATGGCTATTGCAGTTGGTGAAACATACGGAGAAGTCGATGGTATTTTGGGCAGTGACCCAGCATACCAGCTACCAGCCGTTTGGATTGAACACAATGACAAAGCGAAAGCACTGAATATGGGCTACCAAGTTGTCGACGATTCAACCGTTATCGCAACTCATATCAGCAAAGTAATGAAAACCAATCTTGCCGATTTGTTCAACCATGATGACGTTGAAGCAATGAACCAACGTTTGATGGCACAAGCTCCAAAACTAGCAGAAGCTCTGGGAGCGGCATTAACACCAGCTCAACAACTCAAGGTGTATCGTCAACTGCTGCTCGATCAGGTGCCACTTAAAGACATCCGCAGTATTGCAAACACCATGCTGGAATCTTCAGAAAATACTAAAGACCCAATTTTGTTGTCTTCCGATGTTCGCTGTACGTTACGAAGAACGTTAGTCAACTTAATCGCAGGGAAGAAAGTAGAGATTAGCGTCTACGCGTTGTCTGATGAACTTGAACAAATGCTACTGACGTCACTACAGCAAGCACAAGCAAATGGTCCAGTCATGCTTGATAGCTTCCCTATTGAGCCCAACATATTGGGGCAGTTCCAGCAGAACTTGCCTTTGATTAGACAACAATTAAAGCAACAAGGGCTTGCACCGATCTTATTAGTGATGCCTCAATTGCGACCATTACTTTCTCGATACGCGCGCACCTTCACGCAAGGTCTTGCGGTGTTGTCGTATAATGAAATTCCAGAAAATAAACAAATTAATGTGGTAGGAAACCTTGGCTAATCTCACTTCAGCACAAGCAATATATTTACACTTGTGTAAGTTAATGAAGCAAAGCGTCGTCACGGATGACGACCAAATTGTTTATGACGCTTTTACCAAACAAGACATAAAGCACGCTTGCCAAGCTATTAGGCAAGTGCAATCTGGCGATATCGAGTTTCAGCATCTCACGCTGCGTTTTGGCCACTCTGGTGAGCAAAGTATTTATGATTTTGACTTATCTGAAACAATGATTCTGTGTCTAGACCTTTACAGTATCTATCTAGCCATCCGTCAAACTCAGTTTCAAATGGAAACCTTCCACCCGGATTTGATCAGTAACGTTGTTGTTCCAATTCGAATGAGTGCGCTGCTATGGGCAAACGGGAATCGCTATCTTAATCGAGTCATTGAACATCACGGTAAAGCCTTCAAACACATCATCCCGTCAATACAATTTGATGAACCATTTTGCTCCACAGAAGAGAGCTTTGAGCTGGTCGAAAAACTTCGTGAACATGCCTTTTCATTATGGTTCGAGGTAACAACCTCGCATCTTGACCTTGATACAGTGCATTCATTTAAACCAGATATGATCAAAATGGTGGTCAACTTAGAAGACAAAGAACATAGAGAAGCTTTCTTACCAGTTGCTCGTTTTTTAAGGAAGTACCGCTATAAATGGGTAGCAAGTCGAGTTGCAAACCAAAGTGAACTTAATCGTTATCGCCTGCTTGGAGCAAGCTACTATTTTGGCTATTTCAGCGATTTACCTACCCCTATCTCTTTCAAAGCACCGACTTTGGAATAGACATCACTAAAACAGAGCAAAATACATTTAATTGAAAAATTTTTTATTTTTTTAATTAATCTTCACCAACAACCATCCGCCTCTAGTTAGTGAGCAAGGGAATTTCCCGAAGCCTGAAAAAGATATTGAGAAACCAAGGAGACTTAAGATGGCTTTATCTATGCATACTAACTACGCTTCACTTGTTACGCAAAACACGCTAAACAACACAAGTGGTCTTTTAAACACTGCAATGGAGCGTTTGAGCACAGGCTTCCGAGTTAATTCTGCTGCTGATGATGCTGCTGGCCTGCAAATCGCTAACCGTCTAGAAGCACAAACTCGTGGCATGAACGTTGCGATGCGTAACGCACAAGACGGCATCTCTATGATGCAAACAGCTGAAGGTGCGATGGACGAAATGACTAACATCGTTTACCGCATGAACGACCTAGCTACTCAATCATTGAACGGCTCTAACAGCACTGCTGACCGTACAGCAATGGATACTGAGTTTAAGCAGCTAACTGCTGAGCTAACTAACATCATGGGCAACACGTCTTTCGGTGGTCAAAAACTACTAGCGACTGCAGGCGCATTCGAAGCTGGTGCAGTTAACTTCCAAATTGGTTCGTCTTCTGCTGAAACTCTAGCTGTTGACGCATCGGTAAGCGTTAAAAAAGTAGCAGCAACTCTTGGTGACGCAGCTATTACTGATGGTATCGGTGATGCAGCGAAAGCAAAAGCAGCCCTTGATAAAATCAGTGGCGCAGCTGGCCTTATTGAAGATATCGGCGCAAGCCGTGCACAGTTTGGTGCAAACATTAACCGCCTAGAGCACACAATGACTAACCTAGGTAACATGGTTGAGAACACTACTGCTGCTAAAGGCCGTATCGTGGACGCTGACTTTGCCGTTGAATCTTCTAACATGACGAAGAACCAAATGTTGATGCAAGCTGGTACAACTGTACTATCTCAAACGAATCAACTTCCAGGCATGGCAATGTCTCTACTTCGCTAATTTAGCGAAGGTAACCTTCACCATTAAACCTCCCGCTGGGAGGTTTTTTTTTAGTCTGACTACCGAAAGGTGATTAATTTTACCCGCCATTAGGTCGCCTATAAATAAGGAAGCGCTATACCTTGGCGCCTAGGAAAAGCGGAATGCCAACAGCGGAAACTCGGCTTCCGCCAGAATGTAAAAACAAATATAAACAACTGTTTTTATTAAAAATTAACTATCGGCACGCATCTTGCGATAACCCTTTATATCATTAGTAAATATTCACTTTACTGTTATCTCTAGATGGTACGAAAACGATGAGAGAGGGAATGACCTCATGAGTTCAATAGATCCAATTTCTATGGCCACTCAATTGGCAACTTACGATGTACAGCCATTTCAACAGCGCTACAAGCTGCAGTCTGACCGCTACCAAGCTCAGCTGACTGCACTAGGAAAAGTTGAAAGCGCGCTTCGTGAATTCCGCACAGCGGTTAATGGAATGAACAGCAGTACGAGCGGCATAGTAAAAAACTCAACGACACTCTCTCAGGAAGGTTTTTTTACCGCTGATGCAAACGCGAATGCACTATCTGGTAGCTATCAAGTTTTCGTAGAGCAAGTAGCAACTGCTCATCAGCTATCTACAGGGATGCCTGCTGACCTAGAAGCAACCACAGAGATCCCGACAACCGGGACTTTGGATTTTACGATAAACGGTAAAAGCATGAGCGTTGACCTCTCTACTGTCGATAATGACGGAGATGGAAAAACAACGATGTCTGAGCTGGTCACCGCGATCAATAACCATGATGACAACCCTGGTGTGAATGCCACTTTAGTTCGTTCCAATGGACAAACTCACTTTATGCTTTCAAGCACCGAAACGGGCGTTGCAAATACGATTAATGTCAGCTCAAGCGGTACAGGACAAGCATGGTTTGACGATGCTTTCACCAACACAAAAGAGATCACGGCACCGCAAGATGCGGTGATTTGGTTGGGCGCTCAAAATACGGGCCTAAAACTCACCAACTCAAGCAACAAATTCGAAGGTGTTATTGACGGTGTAGATCTAACCGTAAGTAAGGCACAAACAGCCGGCGAGGCACCAATCAGTTTAGCTGTCGGCCCTGATAGTGAAGGAACAAAAGAGCAAATCGATAAGTTTGTTGAAACATACAACAACTTGATCTCGACACTTGACGAGTACACTCAAGTCGGAGGAGAAAACAAAGAGCGTGGAGCTTTAGCCAACGACCCTACTCTTCGTTCAATTGAGAGCCAGTTAACCGCAATCACACGTGGCGAATTTAATGGAATGCGATTAAGTGAAATCGGGATCACGCCAGACCGTAATGGAAAACTAACAGTAGACAGTGAGAAATTCCAAGAAGCGCAAAAAACAAATAGCGCGGGCATTGAAGCCATGTTTAATGGTGATGGTGCCCTACTCGATACTCTAGATGAAATGGCTGAGCCGTTCCTGAAGTTCTCATCAGGCCTATTTAACTCTCGTAAAGAGGCTCTCCGTTCTAGTATCGATCGAATTGAAGACAAGCAAGCCACTCTAGAGCGTAAATACGATACCTCGTACAAGCGGTATCTAAAGCAATTTACGCAAATGAACACATTAATGACTCAAATGAACCAAACCATGTCAATGTTTGGTTAAAACGCTTTTAGGAGAAATACTTATGCTAATGGATTCAGGCTACGACTCATACCAGCAAGTCGATCTTGATGCACAAGCAGCCGCCGCTAACCCTCACCAATTAGTAGTGATGCTAATTGATGGTTTACTCGACGAGTTGGAGCGCGTTAGAGGTCATATGACCGCTGGCCGACTAGCTGAAAAAGGTATTGGCATTAATAAATGCATGAACATTCTAATTGGACTAACCAGTGCTTTAGATGAAGAGAACGGCGGCGAAGTTGCACAAAATCTTCAACAACTCTACGACTTTTGCCAGATGGAACTCTACACCGCGAGCGTGAAGAATGACACAGAACGCTTAATTAATGTAGAGCGTGTAATGGGAAACATTCGAGAAGGCTGGGTGAACTTTGGTAAGCAAGCATAAAGTTCCAGCAGGCTATCTAAATCAGTTTGCTCGAAAGATCGAAGCCTCAGCTAAAGCCTCTGATTGGGAGGCTTTGAAAGCTTATGACGCAAAATTAAGGCAGTTATTGTCGGCAAATCCAACACTAGTTAATGATCCATGCCTGCAAGATGAACTGGCACACCTAAAGTCTACCCACCTGAAGGCATTTGTGGCGCTAAAAAACGCAACCGACCAACTAAAAGCAAAAATGGAAATGGTTGATGCCCAGCAAGAGCGAGCAATGGCTTATGAGCTCGCAATGTCTATGGAGATTATGCCATGATCAATGTTCACTCTCTTTTGAGCTCTAACCCTTCTCAATCGTCAGGAGTAACTAAAATTGGCCAAAGTACGGTCGGTCAACCTTTTACCGAGCAAAGTCTAGCCTTTGGCCAGTATGTGCAGCTTTCTAATGCCCAACCAAGCTTTAGCCAAACTGATTCGGAAGAGACAATTGAGCCGACCATAGAGCACCAACAAGAATTCTCAGAGGTGGTTGCCCATTCAATTGGCTTGTTCGGACTTCCAGAAGCGCAAGGCGACGGGCATGCGAATCTGCACCCTCTAAACGGGTTCGGCTCTTCACAACCCGAAACACAAAATTTGACTGGGTTGACACCAACTTCTGAGGCTCTGCAAAAACTTGCAACTGAAAGAAATATCGATTCGAGTTCTTTACCTAAAGTGGGCACGCTAACACTTGAACCGAAAATGCTCACCCCTCACAATGTGACAGCGTCACAAAAATCAGATCAAAACTCGTTAACAAAAGAAATATTAAATAACAATCAACAAGCTCAAGTAAACAATTTGCAGACTCTATCACAAGCTAGTGCCAAACCAGTTTCGATAGAAAATCCAACTCAGATTGTATCCAATAACAATCCGCAGTCAGCACTTGTAGCTTCGGCGTTGATTTCCAATGCTCAACCGGCCGAACTAAACCATGTTTCGAACGTTCCTACTCCTAAACTGCAATCTGGAGGCACTGAGTGGGCATCAATGCAAATTGATACCAAAGCTGGTAAATGGGGTGAACAAATGATGCAAGTCTTACATGACCGAGTGACCTTGCAAGCTCAGCAGAATATGCAAGAAGCGAAGATCCGTCTCGACCCTCCTGAGTTAGGTAAATTAGATCTTTTGGTTCGCGTAGAGGGCGACAGACTTAATGTTCAAATCAATGCGAACGCAGCCGCGACAAGAGAAGCATTGGTTCAAATCTCTGAACGCCTAAGAGCTGAGCTTCAACAGCAGAACTTCGTTCATGTGGACGTTAACGTAGGCTCAGATCGAGGGGGGAGGTCAACAAAACCATAATGAATCTCAAGAGGAAGCCAATACTCCAATTTTCTCAGCAAGAGAATCATCAAACGGCCAACATACATTCACAGCGATGAGCTCAGAGCACTGGCTCAATACCCAAGCCTAATTAGTTATCGAGGATAAGGTTATGACCAAACCACAAATGATCACCATAATTTTCGCAATGATCATCACTAGTGCTCTAGTTTCTGCTGGCACGGTAGTTGGCGGGATCTGGTACTTAAAACATTCTGGAGAGGAGAAAAGCTTCGAAAACCTAATCGAAAATTCTCCACTTTCATTCTTAACTAAAGAAGAAGAAGTTGTAAAAGGGCCAAGCTTTCACCCTCTTGATAAGGTTGTATTGACAATCAAAGGTAAAAAGCAAACGCACTTTGTAATGCTAGAACTTGCGGTTGAAACCCGCAACCCAGAGCGAATTCAAGATATTGACAATTACATGCCAATGATTCAAAACTCGCTACTCAAACTGTTCAGCGATAAAACGTTTGATGAACTTCAGCAATCAGGTGCAATAGAAGCGCTGCAGAAAGAAGTCAAAGATACCTTATTACTCTCTTTTGCTGAAACAAGCATTGTTCGTGATATCGATGATGTACTGCTGACAAAATACGTCGTGCAATAACGGGGTTCATTTATGCTAGATATGAACTTCCAAGAGGATTATGCGACCGCTGAGCAGCTACAAACGCCAGCCCAAAAGATTGATGAAAACAAGTTACTCCAAAAACATCAAATCATGGTTAAGCGTATCGTGAATCAACTTCGTGTACATGCGACAACACATTGCAGCATAGAAGATATGCAGCAAATTGGTCTCATTGCCTTGATTGAAGCTGGCAGGCGATATGGGGATATTGAAGACCCTAACTTTCCAGCTTTTGCAGTGTGTCGAATACGTGGTTCAATCTTGGATGAACTTCGTCGTTTAGATTGGCGATCGAGAAAAACCCGTCAAGAAGCTCATGAGCTCAACGATGTAACCAGAGACCTCACTAAGTCACTGGGAAGACCGCCGAGTGACGCGGAAATCATCAAAGCCCTTGGGACTAACGAGCAGGATTATTACGCTCGCCAAAATGCGGCTTTGGCAGGTGAAATGCAAAGTCTCGATCAACTACTCGAAGCAAACAGCCATGCTCAGTTTGGTGGTGATTACGACGGTATGGAGCACGAACACACTCGTCGAAGCCTTGAGTCTGCAGTTAAAAAGCTAACCAAGCGGGACCAACTTTTACTGACATTGTTCTACCAACATGAGCTCAACTTACATGAAATAGCCTTGGTATTGGACCTGACTCCTCCAAGGATATGTCAATTGCATAAACAAGCACTCAAACAACTCAATCATTACCTGGCTTCTTAGGAGTTCAATAATGCAAAAATTCCTCGGTGCACTCATTATCATTATGAGTGTTTTTGGTGGTTACATGTGGGCAGGTGGCAGCCTTCTTGCTATCTGGCAACCCGCTGAAATCTTAATTATTGGCGGTGCTGCCATTGGTGCAACCATTGTCGGCAACCCTCCTCAAGTATTAAAAGAAATGCGTCTTCAACTCCGCTCGGTCATGTCAGCACCTAAAGATGAACGTGAATACTACATGGAGCTGATGGCACTGCTGCAAGTGCTACTAGAGACGATTCGAAGCACAGGTTTCAAATCTCTGGATTCACATATTGAAAACCCAGAGCAAAGCTCAATTTTCGCTAAATACCCATTAGTAGCCCGTGACTTTAGACTTGTTTCTTTCATTACGGACAATTTGCGTTTAATGGCAATGGGACAAATGTCGCCTCATGAATTAGAGGGACTGTTAGAACAGGAAATCGAAGCAATACAGACCGACCTTTTGCTCCCTTCTCGTTCATTACAAAGAACAGCAGAAGCGCTACCAGGGTTCGGTATTTTAGCAGCCGTAGGTGGCATCATTATCACGATGCAAGCAATTGACGGTTCAATTGCCTTGATTGGTTATCACGTTGCAGCGGCCCTCGTTGGTACATTTATTGGTATTTTTGGTTGTTACTGTTTTTTAGATCCAACCAGTAATGCTATGGCACAGCGTGTAAAACGCGATATGTCCGCCTTTGAATGCGTTAGAGCGACGCTTGTTGCTTATATCGCGAAAAAGCCGACACTTCTTGCGATTGACGCTGGGCGTAAACACATTCAGCTCGATATAAAACCAACTTTCAATCAAATGGAAAAATGGTTGGCTGAACAGGAGGGTTAATGCAAAAACAAGAACATGTCGTCTTTAAGCGTTCTAAAAATCACGGCCATGATGAACACCACGGTGGTGCATGGAAGGTTGCGTTTGCTGATTTTATGATCGCGTTAATGGCTCTGTTTCTCGTTTTATGGGTAATGCAGGTTGTTGATAAAGAAGAGCGGAAAGCCATTGTTGCTCATCTACACAGTTCAAGTGTATTTGACCAAAGTTATGGTAACCCGTTTGACACATCACAGAGCATTTCACCTATCGACTTGGCGCAGGATTCATCTGTGCCAAGCAGACATAACTCAAACCATGTTGTGAGCTCATATTTTCAAGGCGATGGAGATGGGCCAGAGATTGACTCTCTTATCCCGGGAAACTTTGATACACAAGAGCAGCTGGCTCTACTGGCGAAAGTCATTGAAGACATGATGGCCCAGATAAGCGCCCAAGGAAACGTAAACGTCACGGTTACGCCACAAGGTCTTCGAGTGGTATTGCAAGATGATTACAAGCAGCACATGTTTAGTCGTGGCGGGGCAGAACTCACACCGTTTTTTGAGGATTTGCTATTGGCATTAGCCCCTATATTTGAGCGCGTTGGAAACCCTCTTATAATTAGTGGCCACACTGATGCTACGCCATTCAAACAGCGCGCGGGCAAGCAATCTAACTGGGCTCTATCTGCAACCCGTGCAGATATGGCGAGAAAAACCTTGGTCTCTGGGGGCATGCCGGATGCTCGAGTTATGCAAGTGACAGGGATGTCAGATCGAGCCTTACTAAATCCAGAAGAACCAGACTCAAGCGAGAACCGTCGCATAGAACTATTTGTTCTAACAACGCCTGCGGCACAAGTCTTAGAGACTTTTTTTGGAAATCAAGACGGCTCTGACCTGCAAAAAGCCAAAGAGAAGGCAGAATTCAACCAACCAGTCATTCGCCAGGAAGTTATTTCTTATTCGTCAGATGGGACTAAATCTAATACCGCCTTGCAAAAGCTATAAAAATGTAGGTCACTAATCTTAGGGTTTGTTCACTTTTTGAGCTTATTTAACCGCAAAAAGTTAACAGACCCTAGTAACCTATAGTTACCATTATTAACTCTCTTTCTGAGCTCCAATATGCATCAACAATCCAATCAGCTTGTAAAAAAGGATAGCCTTAAAAAAGCTTTTCTCTGGTTGATCGTATTTGACTATATTCTGCTAGGTTTCTTTCTCACCCAATTGTGGAGCTTATCTCTTAATAGCGGCACCATGATCAGCATGCTGCTGGTTATTTACAACGTATTGCTAACGTTTCTTTGCTTCCAGCGAACCAACAAGCAAGATTCTTATATCATCTACCCAATTATCTCGGCTACGCTACTCGCATTCGTCTGCTTCTTATATTTCTTCTTTTTGGTTTGATGGCACACCAAGATCTGTTGATTTATAGAACTGATTATTTCGGCAGTTTGTAGCGGTGTTATACAAAGCGAAGGCTTTGGAATGTCATTCTCCTACCTTATAAACGAACCATGAAATGCATAAAAAAGGAAGCATAATACGCTTCGTTTACTTTGCTTCACTAATATCTATCCGAGGACGTGCTCACTGATCATTTTGTTGAACGACACTAAGTCGAAAGAACCTCTTATCTCAAAACGTACGCGCCCAACTTCACTCAGGAATAACTCGATCTCACAGTCCAAATCAAACGTACCCGATGTTTCAATCGAGAAAGCATTGATCTTACTGTAAGGCAGTGAAGTATAGTCGACTTTTGAGCCCGTGATCCCTTGTACATTCGCCGCTATCACACGCTTGTTGGTGAACACCACTTGGTCACGTACCGTTTTGAAGCCAGCGAAAATACTCTCACCCTCAATCAAAAACTTGTGGAAGTCTTCACGTACATTAGAAACTTCAATCGGTTTAAGTTTGAAAACCGACGAGCTGTCGAAATCGATCATGGCATTACCTCAGAACATGAATAAATAAAATCACCCACCAATTAATAGCAGAGCCTCTACCACGAGCCTACTGATTTTGGTGACTTTTCTAACTCCATCTCGTTTTTGGTCATCGCACCGATGCTATTTCCATCCTTGCCGCCATTGTTGTGTGTCTTTCAGATCATGCCAATCCAACTCGCGCTCTCGCTTGGTCATGACAGCTTCAATCACGCATCTCACGACATTGCCTTCCTCATCAAACTCCATTTCTGAAATGATGAAGTGCTTTTCTTTGTTTACCGGTTCTGTCGCTGTCCATTTGCTGCGAAGTAACTTTTTAGGGTGAACTCGATTCATGATGCACCGCCATTAATACAATAAACGAACTTTATTACGTAGAAACTGACGAAAGTGGTCACCATAAAGCTAAGATACTAAAAAGCTATATTTGCTATTGTCTCTATCTATTTTTGTTGATTATTAAGGTGCTTCTAAACAACAAAGGGGATAACACTATCCCCTTTTTCATCGGTTTGATTCACTGAAAGCGATTACATCACGCATTCTTTCGCTGCTTGTGCTTTCTCAATGCCTTCTTCAATCAGAGATTTGGTTTCTTCGCTGCCGATAGATGACATCACTTTGTCCATCACCTTATCCACTGTCGATTCAGAAGATGCTTCCACCAAACAAGCGTACGCATTAGCAATGTGTTCTTTCGCTTCAATAAGCGCTTCAGGGTCGCTGAAATCCACATTCATTGCTTCTTCAACCGATGCAGCAAGTTCTTCTGCAGATTCCGCAGCATCACCAAATTGGTCCAGGTTGAACGCTTCCTCTACTGAATCCATCTGCTCTTGAACCGTATCAATCGCTTTGTTTGCGGCTTCTTGTGCTTGGTCGATGGCTTTGCTTGCGTTATCACAGCCGACAAGTGCCATTGCTAAAGCCATTGTTGAGATTGTCTTTTTCATATTTGTTCTTCTAACAAGTAAATCGCTAATCATCACAATACGTGATTAACAAAGAGATTTTAATTCAAGAGTTGTAAGAAGAGGAAACAGAAACGCTTGAAAGCCCCAAAAAACAAAGCCGCTACAACGAGCGGCACTTGTCTTTATTTATGTAAAGTGACTTGTCTAGCTATACGTTAACCTGATTAAGCTATTCTACCGTGTTTAATCGCCATCATTTCATCATACGATCGCTGTAACGCATCAAACGTCCACTCGAAGTAGACGCGGCGTTCCATTAACGGAGCAATTTGGTCTGCATCAAACGATTCAATAGTAAGATCCGAGTACTCAACTTGCAGGCTGTCGCCGTCCGTCCCCCAATCTTCATATTCACGGTTACCAATGAGATCGTAAAGGTTGTTGCTTAGGAAGCTGTATATCACTAAGAATGACTTTACTGCATCCTCAGAAACGTTCAGCATGCTTGCAATCTGCGCAACGTCATACGACTTTTCTTTATCACCTTGGTTAATATCAAGCCTTACTAATTGGGTTTCCCACGTTGCTAATTCACCATAAGAGTCCAAGACATATTGATTCAGGGCTTCGAATACCTGAAAAAAGTCTTGGATCATAGGTCGGTATTTGTCAGACATAAAGTCCCTTATTGTATTTAGTGGAACGGGCGACGTTCACCGCTGTGTTCTGCTCACCCTAGCCAGTGATTGTTAAAAGTTAGACTATAAGTTGCGACTTCGCGTACTGTTCTCGTAATTTTGCTGTCATTTTTGGGTAATCAATCAACTAATGCCGTTGGCTCATCGATTCCCATGTAATCACACAGCTCACGCTTAATTCGGTGGAACTCTTCTACTGAGACAAAACACTCGGCGTAACCCGTCTTTCCTTCAATGCCAATATGAAAAATAGGTAAAGTATCAATCGATAATATAATTTCAATAGAGTCGCTCGCGAGTAAGAACTTCACGACATGATCCATATTTAAATAGTGACCTGATTCAATTTTTAATGCTTTTGCCACGATAAGTTCTCGGTATCAATAAAGGTTTATGATGGAGCAACAATTCGATATGAAGTGATGGCGAAGTGCTTCATAAA
Organism: Vibrio rotiferianus CAIM 577 = LMG 21460; assembly: GCF_002741985.1. Classification (GTDB taxonomy): domain Bacteria; phylum Pseudomonadota; class Gammaproteobacteria; order Enterobacterales; family Vibrionaceae; genus Vibrio; species Vibrio rotiferianus. Next base: position 136,794 of record NZ_APHW01000103.1, on the reverse strand, counting down.
TAATGAGTTGAGCCACAATCGAAATGAGACTATCACAAGCTTCCGTATCTAGAATTTGAATTCCCCCTCACTTCTATTGTGAATAACTTATAGATGTCATCGTTTACTCAAAACTGTCTGGGGGTTCACATATAAAAGAAAGACGGAGCGTATTTCAAAGTTTCACGGAACAAAAAGGCCACAGTGATAGCGGCCTTGGTAAGTCATTAATTGGTGTGAGCTTCACGCATTTATCTGGTACATCGCGAAATAGGTATCAGCTTGAATAACGTGTTTTTGGCTAAGCTGCTTCAAAGCCTCAACAGCGTTTGCGAATGGGTCGTCTCCTGCGAATGCCTCAACCAACTTGTTGTAACGCTTTGAAGAAGAAAACAGCACATGCGCCAGCTCTTCAGCGCTGACTTCTAACTCTACGGTCTCTTTGTAAACCTTCATCGCTTGAAAAGCGTCACAATCACTGAAGTTGATAGCATGGTCATAGTTGGACTCCGTCAGTTCCATCTCTATGCCTAATAGCTTGAGGGGCTTTTCGAGCAACACTTCAAAATCGTACACCACAACGTGCGCTGCAGATTGGCAAACGCGTTGAAGTTCAGTCACCAAAGCCACAGACTTTGCGTAAGAAAGTGAGCCTGCAAACGTCACGACATCCACACTGTTGTCTGGTAATGGCACATGCTCACCATCGCCGACATGATACTCAATACCTGCTGATGGTTTGGTTTGCTCAATCATTGACGTGCTTGGATCCACACCATGCAGTTGCTGACAGTATTTAGCCAATGCCAGTGTTGATACGCCCGTTCCACAGCCAATATCTAATCCCAACTGAAACTGGGGTAACGCACCTAAATTAGCTTGTAGGATGACTTGATGCAGCGGCGGACGATAAGCCGCGTAATGCTTAGAGATGGCTTGGTTGTATTCTTCGCTCACTGATGTTCTCCCAAAATCTGTCGATGTTATTTAACCGTATCCGTATAGTGTCGGATATTACTGCCACTCAAAAGCAAAAAGCCACTCATTTGAGTGGCTCTATCTCACAACTTTAAATGCTTTCTGATTTGGTACGGCGCTCAGCCTCAAACCTGCTTATAGCTTAGGTTCAGCTTCGAATTGCTTGAGGTCATCAGTAATGTCATTCCAAGGCGCTTTGGATGCGACAAAAATATGGAAGCTTGGCTTATGGGAAGGCACATCATCAAGAATACCCAAGCGCACATTGACGATACCGTTGTTCTTTTTCGAATAAAGGCTAGAGCCGCAGTGACGGCAGAATGAGAGTTCGGTATTGGCACTCTTCTGATAGGTTTGGATATGTTCCGCACCCTCAATAACAATCAGTTTATCCAGTGCAACGCCACCCGCCGATGAGTAATCGGATCCGGTAAATTTTCGGCATTCAGAGCAATGACAATTGCCCATGTATTTGAATTCATCCGCGACTTCGAGTTTCACCTTGCCACACAGACATGAGCCTTTGAGTACTTCCATTTTTTAGTCCTTCTCTTATTGGAATGACGACAACCATGCCAGCCCAATAAGACGAAATAAAGATAAGTAAATCAGGTTTGCAAAAATGGAACGAAAAATTGAGAGTCAACAGACAGATACAAGAAAGCCGAGCGTAATGCTCGGCTTTCTCTTTTTTTGTTCGGTCAATTTAGAACACGCAGTGCTTAGCAAAACCTGTTGCTTCGTTTGCCGTCCATTCACCTTTTGGTTTTTCTTTTAGGTCTTCACACCACTGTTCGCTACCGATGCCATCTTGCAGAACACAGTGCTTCGCGAAATCAACCGCATTGTCCGCTGTCCATTCCGTTTTTGGCTTTTCGCGCATGTCTTTACACCAAGCTTCCGTACCCACTTCGTCAGAACACGCTGTTAGCGCTGTTGCCGCTAACAGTAGCATTACCAATTTTTTCATAAATTTAGGTTCCACTTTCAATTGATGAATGGACTATACCCAAAATATCAGTGCAAGTGTTAGGACTCAGACAATTTATAGACTCTTGCTCTGTAAAAGAGGAAAAATTCGGCAAGTTCAATCTAACTGCATCGATAAGTGAGTGAATGTGAGTAATTTAGTTTAAAGACGACGAGCTTGAGTCAGGGCTTGAAGGTTCGCAGAACCTGTACCAAAGCACGCTAAACGTAACTCTAATGCCATTTGTTCAAAGTGGTCGACGACAGATTGCGTGCTGATTGTCGCAGCTTTTAATACCGCACCAGCTTGGCCAACAAGGTTAGCACCAAGGTGTATCGCTTTTGCCGCTTCTAAGCCGTTATGTACGCCACCAGAGGCAATTAAAGGTAAGTTAGGGTATTGAGCGTGGATTTGCTCTAGACACTTGGCCGTTGGAATGCCCCAGTCACGAAATAGCTCCGCAGCGCGCTGCATCTTGTTGTCTGTTTGGCAGTAACCTTCAACCGCAGACCAACTCGTGCCACCAGCGCCTGCAACATCAATCGCATCCACACCCGCGTCCACAAGCTGCTTGGCTACTGCACCACTGATGCCAAAGCCGACCTCTTTGATGATCATCGGGACATCAACGCGCTGTTTTAGCTGCTCAATCGATTTAAGTACACCAATCCAATCATGGTCACCATTCTGCTGAAAGGCTTCTTGCATAGGGTTGAGATGCACAAATAAAGCGTCCGCTTGGATAAAGTCGACTGCACGTTGAGCGTTATCGAGACGTTGTTTATCTCTCAGTTGAGCGGCACCCAAGTTGGAATACAAAGGCACGCCTTTAGCGAGATCACGAATGGTTTTGCCCAAACCTGAATGTAGGCTGTCTTCTAGGCTCACTCGCTGCGAACCAACCCCCATCGCAATGCCCATTTCACTGGCCGCTTCTGCCAGACGACAGTTGATGATCTCTGCATCTTTTGCGCCACCCGTCATGGAACTGATCAAGAACGGCAGCGTTAATGAATGGCCAAGAAACTCGCTCGAAAGATCGATGTCGTTAAAGTCACATTCAGGCAATGCGCAATGCTCGAATTCGATAGACTCAAAGCCCGCCGTTTTGCTTTTCATGTTCATGTCATGATGTAAAACAGCGTCAAGATGTAAGTCTTTGCGATTAGATTGCGGAGCCATAATGTCACCCTAAAGTAAAACAGTCGCGCAGTATTGCGATCCTTGCCATTGTCGTCAATGCGAAAATTCGGAAATTGAACAATTTATTTACCGAATCGAGCCTTGTGCGCTCTCGCTTTATGACTAAGAAAGCATATCGAGGCGCTGCGTTTAAAACACTGCGCCTCACTGCTCTATTAAGCTTGGGTAACGATTAACAATGTTGCCACTCCGATGTTCCAAGAGTGGCAGTTCTCTGTGTCATTTAGGCTATTTAGCCTCGACGGATTGAATAAGCGCCACCACCGTGCTGGTTGTAGGTGGTATGAACTGGTCTGGATCATCACAGAATTGAATTTTGCCTTTCTCTTCAACATGGAAAAGCGGAATCACCAAATTGTCTTTGTGGTGCTCAAGGTAATCTTGGTAAGTGAAACTCTCACTCAGCTTAGTGTGTTTGATTTCAGCTCCTTGGCTCAGCAAACTCGCCATTTGGGAGTAACTGACGTTGCCGCCCATCAATAATTTGCCGTGATACTCTTCCGAAACCGAGTGTTTCTCATTGCCGTTAGATTTGGTTTTCTGCAGGCAATGTACTTTATCTTCGCCGAACTCGCCGACAAATTGTATACACGCCATGATATTGAAGTGTTGGTCTGGCGTTAGCGCCACCACTTGCCCAATACCAATCAGATTCAGGTTGTCATCAGCATGGCTAGAGATCGGGTTACCGTAGTAATGGTCTAAGCCCAACATGTGAACTTGGCTAATGTAGTCCCAGTTCGAATCGGTGAGCAGAACTTTACGATCGTATCTCGCCAGTGCTTTACCTATCTCTTGAGCCACTCGGTTTGCACCAATCAATAGGAAACCTCTTGGTGCAGGCTCAGCCACACCCAACGCTTTAGCCATAGGACGCGCCGTCGCACTTTGTAGTACCACCGTGCCGATGATCACCATGAAGGTCATTGGCACCAACAGCATGGCTTCTGAAATACCATATTCTGTCAGCTTGATAGCAAACAGAGACGAGATGGACGCCGCCACAATACCGCGCGGCGCAACCCAAGAGAGGAACAGCTTATCCTGGAAGGTTAAGTCACTGCGAATAGTCGAAGCGAAAATCGAAAGTGGACGCGACACCAACTGCATGAAAACAAACAGCAATACCGCACCGCTACCAAGCGCCGCGAAATCATCAAGACTGATGCGTGCTGCTAGGAAGATGAACAACCCGGTGATCAACAAGATGGTTAAGTGCTCTTTAAAGTGCAGGATTTGCTGAATATTGATGCCCTTGGCGTTCGCCAGCCACATGCCCATCACAGTAACGGTCAGTAGACCTGCTTCCGATTCCATTTGGTTAGAAATCGAGAACACCCCGAGCACCACCATCAATACCGCAAATGGCTGAAGGTATTCCGGCAGCCAAGCTCTACGCAAAACGGTAGACACCGCAGCACCAGAGGCAACACCAAGAATCAAGCCCACCGCAATGATGGTGCCAAACACTTCGACGCTGTTCACGGCATTGTGCGAGACAATGAACTCGTACACCATCACCACAAACAACGCGCCTAACGGGTCGATCAAGATACCTTCCCAGCGCAGAATATTGGCCAGTTTTGAGGTTGGCCGCACGGTTCGCAACAATGGCACAATCACCGTTGGACCAGTAACCACGGTTAAACTGGCGAACAAGATTGAGAGCTCCCAAGTAAAATTAAGAAAGTAGTGCGTTGCCACACTGGTGGCCACCCAAGAAATGATTGCACCAACAGAGACGATGCTCCAAACGGAGCCACTTACGCCGCGAATCTCTTTAAAATTCAGGGTTAAACTGCCCTCAAACAAAATCACTGCCACCGCGAGGGAAACTAAGGGGAAAAGCAAATCCCCAAGAATCTCGTCTGGGTTGAGCCATTGCAGGATCGGGCCAACAATGATGCCCGCTAACAGTAAGAAGAGAATGGCAGGCAAACGCATTCGCCACGCTAACCACTGACAACCTAAACCTATTACCCCAACCGCCGACAGCACCAGCGCTTCGTTGCCCACTTGCATTTATCATCACCTAATTTGTTATTGTTCTGGTGAGCTTTCACCCAAAACCGATTAACTCTATAAAAAAGATTAGTTTAGTGTGGATGCTCCGCCAGTTTTCGTTCAAATATGCGACTTCCTCTCAAATTTCTTGTTCAGTGTTGTATATCCCGTTAGCTTGTCACACAGTGAACTAAGCTTAGCTAAGTTGCTCAAAGTTAAGGGTTCTCAAACGACGGATAGGGAGTGCAGCAGTTGTTTATCTCATTAGCGGTTATCTTGGCGATTTTCGCCATGCTCATCACGTTGAAAGCTGTCAGTCGAATATCGAGGCTAGAGGACGAAGTGTCTCAGCTTCATAAAGAGCTGGCAGAGCTTCGTGCGCGTTGGTTTGAGAAAGGCGCATCGCCGACTTTTAAACCTGAGCAACACGATGCCCCTCAGGCACAGCATGTTCCAACGCCAGCAACGGAGTCTGAGTCGAAAGTTACACCTCTAGCAGCGAAACAAGCGCCACAGCCAATTGTTGAACCGAGCCTCCCCTCAGCCGATGAAGTTCATATCGGTGAGCTGGCGCAGAGCAGTGAATCCGTGTTCGAGAAACAAGCCAATAAACTGCTGACCAACATCCAAGAAAACTGGTTGGTTTGGGTTGGCGCGCTCTCCATGTTGATTGGTGGCGGTTACCTCGTACAAGTGATTGGCAGTCACATTGAATTCTCTCCAATCATGCGCGTGACCATCGCATTCTCCATCTCTCTTGCTACCGTGATAGCAGGTGAATGGTTCCACCGCCGTGAACAAAAATCCCCAGACCGAGCAGGACGAGCGAAAGGCTTTACCTACGTCCCTGCCGCCATTACCGGAACAGGGTTAACTGGCATCTACTGCACGGTGATCTTTGCGTTTGTCTTCTATCAGCTCTTATCACCAAGTGCGTCACTGGTAATCTTGGCGGGCGCGGCATTTTCGAGCTTAGCGCTTTCTCTGCGCCAAGGCCCTTTGATGGCCGTGCTCGGCTTAATCGGTGGTTATTCAGCACCACTTTGGATTAGCGGTGCAGAGCCTAACTATTACTTACTCGCTGGCTACATCACTGCAATTTCAATTGCCGCAACGCTACTGATGCAAAAGATCCGACACGCTTGGATTTCACCATCGATTACCGTGCCGCATATTTTGTGGATGTTGTTGCTGATTGAGAGCATGCCGATAGAACAACTCTTCTCATGGCTTTCGATCTTCCTTTCTCTAAGTTTGTACCTGCTGTTTGCGGTGCCAAGAATGGGTTGGATGCTCAAACCTCGCTACCGTCATTGCCAAGGCAGATGGACGCATCCACCGACAGGTATTGCTCTCGCGATGACATTATTAGTGCTGTCGGCATTAGCTCGCATGTCTAGCGTTGATACCGCTGAGATGATTTACTTCTATGCCTTTTTTACTGCCATGATTTGGCTACCCGCCATTCGTAAAACTTGGTCATTAAGAGTCTATTTACCATCGATATTGGTGCCTTATACCGCGATCATGCTGCTTTCGATTGCGCTTGAATCTATCTACATGGCTGAAGGACAAACGCCAGTACTGCTCGCGCTCGGCATTAGTATTACGTTGATTGCACTACGAACATTATTCCAGACACTGGCAGGTGACCGCTCTCAACTAACAGGTATTCTCTTCCTTGTACTTGCCCCAGCGATGACCTTGATTACCCTGCTCTACACCTACGAATTCATGAGCGGTCATGTTTTAGGTTGGACACTCTTCACCGCCGTAATTGCGGCCTACTACGCCTTACTTGGACAAAGGTTCAAAGCGCTGGCACTGGAATGCTCTGCCATCATGCATGCCATCATTGCCGGAACGGCTTTCGTTTGGCTGAATGACACATGGCTCACGACAGCTATTTCGATTCAAGTGGCGGTTATGGCGTTGCAGACTCAAGCCAATGTTTTCCGCCCAGCGAGTTGGGCAGTCAAAGTCGCCATGGGCATCTTAGTCGTACGTCTTACGCTGTTACCGTTTATTCCAGAGTGGCAACCCGTCAATGCGGGACACTGGGCTTGGGTGCTGATCAGTTACCTGCCTTCGTTGGCGATTCTTGCTTACGCTCGCACTGTGTTACATCGCTCAGATACAGAACTCGCCAATTGGTTTGAAGGGGCGTTCTTACACGTCTTCTTGATGGCGGTGTTCACCCAAACCAACTACTGGCTGACGGGACAATATGGCTACCTTGGCTACATCGATTTCACTTCGGTGATTGTGTTTGCTAACCAAGCATTAGTAATGGGGTTGGTTTACAGCTATCGCAGCCAATTTGCGCAGCAACTAGAGCGCGTTTATCAAGCTTACAGCTACCTACTTTGGGGCGCTTTTGTTGTGCTGATGATGTTGCTCAATAGCCTCGAATCGCCATTGATGGTCAATAATGTTTCCGCGGAATCCATGCCGGTGTTCAACATGCTGTCTCTTGGCTGGTTGTTGCCTGCGATTGTTTTGCTAGTAACTACTTACAAGCGTTGGAACACGTTGCTGATCCCACGCTCCGTGGTCGCCAGCTTTGGCCTAATCTTGGCAGCCATTTGGCTAGGCATGTCGATTCGCCAGTTCTGGCAGCCTACCTCTATGACGCTCGCTCAACAGACTGGCATGGCAGAGCTGTTTACTTACTCGATTGCTGGTTTGATTGTCGGTGGCTTATTGACTTGGGTTGGCGCAACACGCAAAGCAATGAAGATTCAGCGCATTGGTTTAGCCGTGTTGGCGTGCGTCGCGCTTAAGGTGTTCTTGTGGGATGTTCGCTCATTGGATGGCTTCTGGCGTGCGATCAGCTTCTTGGGCCTAGGTGCATCACTGATTGGATTAGGATGGTTATTCCAAAAACTCCATCGCTCGGTCGCAGAACCTGCCGAGCACACGGAATAGAGTTCAAGATAAGAAAGAGATTCCCGACTCCGCTCCTTTGTCGATGTCGGGAATGACCCACAAGAACATTGAGCGGATGAAAAATATAAAACAAAATACACGCCACAACCGTCATTCCAGAACAGATGAACGAAAGGGCTATAATCTCTTTTAATAACAATCTAGAAGGGTGATACCCAACTCTTTTCTAATTTTTGAAATCACACATAAAACCGAGAAGGGAATCTTGCTGTACTCTTGATAGGTTATTTCAACAGTGCCACTACAGTATGCCGACGCACATTTGCTTGTGCATTAAGTGCTTGGAAAGTTGATGTAAATTGATCAGATGATGCTAAAAAGCTATCTAATGTACTGTTTACTTTGTCCACTGGCAGTACTTTGGCCTGGCTTTGGATCGACTGCATCTGTGTTTGAAGCTCGCCATGAAATGACTTAGCTTGCTCCAAACTGCTATGTACGTGTTGCAGGTGCTTATTAACCTTAGCAATAGACTGTTTGATGCCATCGCGTGAACCCAAATCAAAACTTAGCTCTGTTATACCATCAGGCTCAGCTTTTAAACTCAACGTATTTGCCTGTCCCGCAGGGAAACGATGCCCCTCACCAGTAACAAACACACGCTGTTGCATTTGGCTATATGCTCCCTCTCTAGCCTCGAATAAGATAGTTCCATCTTCGGCAAGCGATGCACGCATGCCCATAGCGATTAAACTGCGATCGAGCATTTTTACTGTACGGTTCCCATCAGCTTGCCCATCGAATTGAATCATTACCGACTGGCCTTGAGGAAAGTCTAAACGAATCTGCTCTGGCTTTTCACTCAATCTATGAACATTTAACCCTGGAATTGAAAAACGACGAATATCAGCTCGATCAAGCTTTAAATTGAGCTCATTGTCTACTACTTTTTTACCGTCAAACCTAGCTTGTTCTAGAGCGATATGTAAATTCTGTTTTGAACGACTTAAGTTATCCTGTAAGCCCGAAACATTTTGAGCTCCGACATTCAAGGCTTGCGACATCTGTCGCTTAATCGCTGTAAGCTCTTTGCCAATAACTTGCAAAGACTTAGACGCAATTTGCACCGACGTCGCTTGTTGTTGCCCTTGGGTCAGTAGTACCCCAGAAACAGAATAGGCTGACGTCGTGCCAGCCTGAGAGGGTTGTGGTCGCGGTGTTATCTTACTGCTAGAGTCCGCTGACCGAGTTGGCATGATAGAGGTCTGCTCTTGACCACCTAGTCGAATACTATGCGGCCTAACCTCTACTGTGCTCATTACCATAAAAAAACTTCCTAACCTTATAGACGGTCAAACAAATTAAGATCGTTGATCTTCACGTAACTCGCTTGGGTCGCTTGTAAAGCTGCAAGATAGTTACTCAAACGCACAGAAGCCTCACCATAATCTAACGCGGAAAGGTCACTGCTCACTTTATCGACAAACAGTTTATTCTCTCCGTGAGCGCTATCAAGGAGGTCTAAATTGTTGTGACGACCACCAATCTCTGTCATTGCTCCTAGAACATTGGCAGAAGTATCATCTATGACTTGAAGTGTTGCGTCTACTGTTGCTCTAAAATTAGGACTCGGAGTCTCAAATTCCGCAATTAGTGCATCAATTTGGTTGAGTACATTATTACCTCCGCCCAGCTCTAGTATGTCCTTGGCGGTCATATTCGATTCCATTGTAACGCCCTTGGCAACTGTCACGACACGCTTATCACCGTTACCATCGACAACATAAGTACCACCAGCACTGTTAATTGCTGGAGTATCTGTCTTCGTCCCTGAGAACAGATAATGACCTTCTTCATCTTGAGCGTTAAATGATGACTCAACGGAATCTCGTAAACTCTTAAGCTCCGTAATCATGCCATCACGGTCAGCATCCGTTAGTGAACCGTTCGCTCCCCACAATACAAGATCACGAATACTTTTTAAGCTCTCATTCACCGAATCTAAGTGCGTTTCTTGACTAGAAAGAGTGGTTTTGACGTTAGCAATATTGGATTGATATTGGTTAATAGCGCTACCTTCTCGCTCAAGATTAAGCAATTTAATCGAAGCCATCGGGTCATCTGATATTTTTGTCAAACGCTCGCTTGTCGACATTTGTTGCAGCACTTTGCCGAGGCCCGCATTATTACCTTGCAGGCTTTGTAACATCATTTGACTAAACTGATTGTCACTAATTCGCATCATTATTTCCTTTCTAGAATAACTGCAACACGGAATCGAAAAGCTCATTTGCAGTGCTAATCACTTTCATATTCGCGTTATGAGCATTGGCAAATGTCATTAGGTTTGCGGCTTCTTCATCACTGTTTACTGCGCTCACATTATCTCGTGCAGCATGAGCCTGTTTGTTTACCGTTAGTTTGGCATCAAAGTCTGCACTTGCTTGGCGAGCTTTAATAGCAGTCTCACCAACCATAGCTGTAAACGCATCATTTAAACTTAAAGAACCGTAGCCAGTGATAGCAACGGGCTTGTTACTCAGCTCTATGACGCTACTCAACACATCTGAATTACCTGGTGTTCCATCACTAGAGAACGCCAACTCATCCGGCTCAATATCTGTAACAGTTAGACTAGCGGAAGGGTTGGCTGGGTCATAACTAAAGAGGGGCTTACCCGCGTTGCCATTCAAGTCCTTTCCTGTAGCCAAGATCGTATTAAATTCATCGGCCAGAGATTTCGCCATATCATCGAGAGCCACTAAATTTGGCTTTAATACATCATTTTGGTAATCCGTAATGGCACCTAGCTTGCCGCCTACGGCTCCTGATACAGCAAAGTCTTGCTTCCCAAATTCAACATTCAAAGTCGCCATATAAGGATCTGCTGGATCTGGCGTGGATTTGATCTTCCCTGCTTCAGACCCCATGACTAGGGGCTGTCCGGAGGCTAAGGTAACTTGGATTGTGCCATCAGGTTGATTCGTGGTCTTTACTTCGATCACTTGTGATAGTTCACCAATCAGAGAATCTCTAGCATCCATAAGGTGTGCAGGATTCCCTCCGGTTCCCTGCATTTCAGTGATCTGCTTGTTAACTTGTGCGATGTTACTAAGTAGGCTATTAGCATGTGACGTCGCCGCGGTTCGCTGATCACTCATATCTTTATGTTGATTATGCAGTGACTCAGTTAAGGTATTAAAACGACGCGAAAGCGCTTCCGATTCATTAATGATCTGCTGGCGGTATGGGATAGACTCAGGTTTTACTGTCGCATCATTCAATGAAGCAAATAATGTATCTAAGCCTGCTGAAACGCTAAAGCCATCTGCAGATAACGTATTCTCTAACAAACTCATACTAACCGTATAGTTTGAAGCGTAGCCTGCCAAACTATTGGTGGACCAAGTCTGTTTCACTAAAAACTGATCCGCAACACGTCGGATGCTCGTTACTTCAACACCGGCTCCTGGGCTGAGACGATCATAGGCTCCCGCGCCGACTGACGCATTAACCGCTTGCTGACGACTGTAGCCAGGAGTATTAATATTGGCAACGTTTTGAGCTGTCACATCCAGTGCAACTCTGTTTGCATTTAAGCCTGATAGTGCAATATTAACCAGGTTCATCTACAGCTCCACTTTTCGATTAAGTGGCTGAGAAAACGCCGTTGTCATCCCAGCCTCACTTAGTACTTGTCTTACTGAGGCGACCGCTTCAGTTGAAGAATTAAGAGCATCATCCATTTTTAGGGCACCATCTTGATAAAGTTGTGATGTAGATTCCGCTTCTTTCAATCCCATCGTTTGGAACTTAATATCATTTGCAGAGCCAACCGCTAACGCCCCTCTGAGTTCAACTTCGCGCATTGAAGGGCTCAATTGTTGCACTAACATATTTGCGATGCCTGAGTTTTGTTTTTTCGCTAGTTCAATGGCGAGTTGGCCATCGTACATGTCTCGAAAAACCCCTTGCTGCTGACTTGAAAAAGGACTGTCTTTATCTGCTATAACATCGCTACTGCTGCGCATTTGACGCAGTACCATTTGCAGGAACATGGCTTCAAACTGGCCTGCTACCGCTTCAAGCGTCGCTTCATCATCATGACTATTTTTGATTTTATTTAGCGCACTATTGTCGTGATACAGTACATTCGTTAGTTGATTTTGGTCATTATCTAACTTCATTTTGATTCCCCTTAGATGACGACTAGCTCAGCATTGAGTGCACCCGCTTCATTTAGGGCCTGTAAAATTGACATCAAATCAGTTGGCGTCGCACCTAAGCTGTTTACTGCGTTAACAATCGTGTTCAATTCAGTGCCCGGAGGCCAAATCACCATTTGAGCTTGCTCCTCATCAATGTCGATTTGAGTTTGATCAACCACTTTAGTCTCGCCATCAGCAAATGCGTTTGGTTGGCTCACTTGCTGTGATTCTGAAATACGCACTGTGAGGTTGCCATGACTGACAGCAGCTTCACCCACCTTGACGTTCTTACCAATCACAACAGTACCAGTACGTGAATTGAAGACGATTCGAGCTGGCTTTCTTCCCTCTACAACACTCATTTCTTCCAACATGGACATCATGACTACACGTTGCTGAGTATCCATAGGCGCACGCATTTCCACTCGCGCCTTGCTAATAGCTTTGGCGACATTAGGACCAAAAGTATTATTGATTTCGCGAGCTATGTTTTTCGCTGTAGTAAAACTTGGTTTGCGTAGATTGAGGGTAATCTCTTCACGTTCATTGAAATCAGTAGCGATCTCTCGCTCCAGCGTTGCACCGTTAGGAATACGACCCGCCGTTGGAATATTAATGTTGATTTTGGAGCCACTTTTTCCCTCAGCAGACAACCCGCCTACCACAACATTCCCTTGCGCAACCGCGTAGACCTCACCATCAATGCCGCGCAGTGGCGTTAATAGTAAGGTGCCACCACGTAAGCTCTTAGCATCGCCTATAGACGAGATAACTACATCTAAGGTTTGACCTGGGCCAGCCATTGGGTCTACCGATGCCGTCACACTCACTGATGCGACGTTTTTTAGTTTGGGGTTCATGCTGTCATCAATTTGTACTCCAAATTGGCGCAACATATTCGTGATTGATTGGGAGGTAAATTTAACTTGGTTACGGTCACCTTGCCCATTGAGGCCAACCACTAGGCCGTAACCCACCAATTGGTTTTGACGTATGCCTTGCACATCCACCAAATCCATCAAATTAATTTCTGTTTCCGCTTGAGTCGTAGTGACAACTCCTAAAGACAACACCATTAGGAGTGAAGATAAAAAGGCTCTGTGTTGTTTCATTAGAATGGTACCCAAGGGCTATTAAAGAACTGAGTCAACCAACCCGCAGCATTGCTATCAGCCAATGCGCCACGGCCTGAGTATGTGATTCGTGCGTCACCGATTCTCTGAGATGACACTTGGTTATTTCGGCTGATATCATCAACCCGGATAATACCGCTCAAACGAATAAACTCGTCACCTTGATTGAGTCGTAACCACTTTTCACCGCTAATTCGAAGCACACCATTTGGTAATACTTCATGAACTGTAACGGTAATTGCCCCTTGCAGTTTATTACCTTGAGAGCTAGAAGCACTGCCATCAAAACTTCGGCTTCCATCAATGCTGACACCCAACTCATCAATAGTTTGAGTGCCTATTGTCGGGGCAGCAAAATTAACGCCAGACTTCTTACCAAATTGAGTGCCAGCCTTTTTGCTCGACTCCGTTTCTTCAGACAAAAGAACCGTAAGAATATCCCCGACACGATAAGCACGACGATCTTGGAAAAGCGTCATCGTATATTGGTGACGATAAAGACTACCGGACTTGGCTTCTGGTAACGTGTAGTCTAATTTTGGCGGCGCATACTCTTCACTGTCTGGAGAGGGAGGTACAAATTCCTGCCTTCCAGCACAGCCAACTAACAACACCGCGATTAAGACCCAAGCTTGGGAAAGCGTTTTTATTGCTTTGTCTTTCATCATCACCACATTACTTACATTGATTGTGCGACAAACTTCAGCATGTCATCAGCAGCAGATACAACTTTAGCGTTCATTTCGTAAGCACGTTGTGTAGTGATCATATCAACCATTTCTTCAACCACTTGTACGTTAGAGCCTTCTAATGCACCTTGCTTAATGCTACCAACACCATCTTCACCGGCAACGAGTTCATCAGCAGCACCGCTTGCTTCTGTTTCTTTGAACAGGTTTCCGCCGACCGCTTCTAGACCAGCAGGGTTAATAAACTTCGCCAGTGTAATTTGACCAAGTTGCTGAGGCGTTGGATCATCAGCGCTTACAGAGGTCACTGTGCCATCAACACCGACCGAAATAGCCGCGGCATTGTCTGGAATCTGAATTTGTGGCTCTAACGGCAAACCTTGGCTATTCACCATCAAACCTTCAGAGTTGATATGGAATTGACCATTTCTGGTGTACATGATTTGGCCATCAGAGTTTTCGATCTGGAAAAAGCCTTGTCCCATAACCGCTAAATCAAATTGCTGGTTAGTATTCTGCGTGTTGCCCTGAGTAAACACTTTTTGTGTGCCCACAACACGAACACCAGAACCTAATTGAACACCACTTGGTAGCTCGTTAACTTGGTCAACTTGTGCACCTGGCTGGCGTTGAATACTGTAGAACAAGTCTTCAAACACAACTCGGTCACGCTTAAAGCCGACTGTGTTGACGTTTGCAAGGTTGTTCGAGATGGCAGTCATTTTGGTATCTTGGGCTGCCATGCCTGTTTTACTTACCCATAATGCAGAGTGCATTGCTTATCTCCTTGGGAGGCGAATTTATCTCGCCGCCATTAATTTGTTGCCGGCCTGAGCTAGAGTTTCAGCGGTTTTCATCATGCGAACTTGCATTTCAAAGTTTCGCGTCAATGACATGACATTAAGTAATTCATCAATCGCAGACACGTTACTACCTTCTAGATGTTCAGGGGCGATTTGTACCGTTTCATCGGCTGGGAATGGGCCACCGTCAACATTGTGCAAAAGGCTGTCACTCTCTTTCTGTAACTGCCCTTGCGGTGGATTTACCATTTTCAGAGTGCCAACTTCTAGTTCAGCACCACCACCTGGTGGTGTAACTGACACTCTTCCTCGTTCACTGATTTCTACTTTTTGATAGTCAGGCAACACGAGAGGACCGTTTTCGCCGAGCAAAGGAAAGCCATTGATACTCATAGCACCAAAAGTGTCGACTTTGATATTACCCGCTCGGGTATAAGCTTCTTCACCGCCAGGAGTTTCAACAGCAAGAAAGCCATCTCCTCGAACTGCGATATCAAGTGGACGACCTGTTTTAATCAAGTCTCCGGCATCAAAACGAGTTGAAGCAGAGTTAGTGACGACCATTGTTCGACCGTCAAAACCAGCGCCTTGCACTGGAACACTCTGCACTCTTTCCATATCTGCACGAAAACCTGCAGTATCAGCATTTGATAAGTTGTTGGAGCGTACATGCTGAGCTTTTAGTACTCGGCTAGCTCCCGACGTCGCAGTAAATAACAAGCTATCCATATCAGACCTCGTTAAACAGCGTTAAATAGGGCTTGAGTCAGCTTGTCACTGGTCGAAATGGTCTTTGCATTTGCTTGATAGTTGCGTTGAGCCGTCATTAAGCTCACTAACTCGTTAGTCAAATCGACATTTGAACCCTCCAAGGCACCAGGAGTTAAACTACCAAGAACACCTGTACCAGGAACACCAATCGCAGGCGAGCCTGAGCCAAAGCTTTGAGTCCAAGCAGTGCCACTAACCTTGTTAAGATCTTGAGGGCTTGCAAAATCAGCCAGAACCACTTGGCCTTGTAGAAGAGACTGCCCATTCGTGTAAGTTGCGTAAACCTCACCATTATCTTCAACACGAACACCTGTTAATTCACCTGATGCATACCCATTAGGGTTGTTTGTACTTACGCCAAAAGCCGCACCAAACTGAGTTGTACCTGCTAGGTCAACATCGATGCTCATATTCTTTGCACCTGGAGCTTTGAATACAATATTGAAAGGAGCGGTAGGTGCTGCTAACTTACCTTCTTCGTCAAAGGTAACCTCTTGCTGAACAAAGTCTTTATCAATTAAAGTTCCAGTTCCATCATCAACTAACAGCTTGGTTGAGCCACCATCCACTTCAATATTCACTTGCCAAGTATTGTCAGCTGTCTTGGTAAAGTACTGAGTTACCGAGTGTGAGTTACCCAACGAGTCATGTACTTTTGTTGTATAAGACGAGTGAAAGCTCTTTGGATCTGTTGAATCAAACGCAACTGCCGTTGGGTCATAGTTTGTATTTACCGTTCCATCTGGATTTGTTTTATTTAGCTTAGGATCACCTTTAGGAACAAGGTTTATTGTTGTAGAGGTCGCGTCAAAGTTAGCAACAAAGTCCATTTTATCAGTCGCTTTTGCGCCCAAAGAAGCGTTAGAAATTTTGATGTCACCAACAGTACCTGACATAAGCTGGTTATTACTATCGACACTGTAACCTTGCAGCTTTGCACCGTTGTTAGCGACAACATAATTGTTTTTATCGGGAGCAAAAATACCGGCGCGAGTGTACAGCGTTTGCCCAGAAAGGTCTTTAGTCACAAAGAAACCATTACCATTTATAGCAAGATCCATTGCACGGCCTGTACTGGTCACTGTGCCGTTCTTATCAAAGTTCTGCGAAATTGATGCCACTTCAACGCCACTAGCTTGCATACCACTGTATACTGATGAGAACTCGGTTCGAGCCCCCTTAAAACCGAATGTCGATGCATTCGCAATGTTGTTACTGATCGTATTCAATTCCGAGTTAGTAGCATTTAAGCCACTTAGTGCAATATTAAAGCTCATAACTGACCTATATTTTCCTTATTGGGTTAAGCACCAAACTGAGAGATTTGATAAAACGGGACGCTACCGACACCGTCAACTTTAACTAGAGCTGCGCCACCAGTACTTGGGATGCGCACCTGTTCGACTTTTCCTGCTAGCAAAACATTTGGGCTAGCCTGACCTTCTTCTACTTCAACTGAGACCGAATATTTGCCTGGCTTTAAACCGAGCTTTTCTGGATCTATAGAAAAGTCCACGTCCCCAGCAGCATGTGCACCAAGTGGCACTTTTGTTTTTTGACCATACTCATCTTTAACGACAAGCGTGACTTGATTCGATGCATGACCTAACTCAATCCGTCCGCTTTGCACGCCATCATTAAGCTCAAACTCGTTTGAAGAGACATAAACTGTTTGGCCTACCAAACCAGCGGTAGATAGCACCTGCATGTTATCGAGCAATACCATGCTGTTTTGCATCAGGCCGGACATGTTCTCCATACTCTGAACTTGCGAGAATTGTGCTAGCTGGCCCACATATTCGGTTCCGTCCAATGGATTAAGAGGGTCTTGGTTTTGAATTTGCGCGACCATCAGAGTAATAAACTCATTCTCTAATGAAGCAGGATTGCTTGTGTCCCTAGGGTTGTTAGCAACAGCAGGAGTGTCATTTGAAGCCAATGACACGGGAGTGTCTGCGGATAGTGCAGTATATTGTGCAAGACTCATTAACTACCCTGCCCTAGCTTAAGCAAACCTTGTTGCATGCTTTTCACATTGGCAAGAACTTCAACGTTAGTTTCAAAACTACGCGTTGCAGACATCATATCTGCCATTTCTGCCACAACATCAATATCAGGGTAGTAGACGTAACCTTCGTCATTTGCTAGAGGGTTATGAGGTTCAAATCGCTTTTCTGCCTGGCCAGCACTTTGAACGACGTCAACAACACGCACTTCTGCATTCGGGTACGCACCGTTTTCTGTTGCCATTTGAGTTTTGTTGTAAACCGTGGCAAAAACAGGTTTTAGTGCTTTATAAGCATCATTTGGGTTAGCGGACACCGCATCCGCATTCGCCAAGTTACTCGCAACGGTGTTCAATCGCACGGTCTGTGCATTCATCGCCGAGCCAGTGATTGAGTAAATATCAGTAAATGACATATTTAACGTCCTTCAATTGCTTTCGCCAGTCCGTTAAATTTCATATTCAGAAACGTCAAACTGGTTTGAAAGTCCATATTGTTTTGGGTGAACTTTGCCTGCTCTACACCAAGTTCCACCGTATTCCCATCTTTACTATTTTGGTACGGCACCGTGTACTGTGTTTGAACCTGAAACTTTGGAATCGGCTTGTTTACACCCCCAGCGCTCATTTGGCTCATAACAGTGGTAAAACTTAAATCTTTTGCCAGGTATCCCGGGGTATCAACATTTGCTAGGTTACTGGCGAGTACTTTGGTACGCTGAACACGGAAGTTAAGTGCGTCTGGGTGAACGCCTAGAGCACTATCAAATGTGATCGCCATTCAAGTTTCCTTTAAGTCGTTGTAATTCTGACAAATAAGAAACAAAATACATGCCAACAAAATAAAGCTTATTAATCAATGCATTATACAGACGAACGGAAATCAAACTTCCGCATTACGGAAGAAAACAATAGGGCTAGGAAGCGAAAGACTAGGATGTTTCCGAATATATTGGCTCTGACAGTTTTGGGGCTTTCTTTCACCCCAAATATAGCCATAGGATCATCTAATGAAGGCATCGTTAGACAGCATGTTTCTGCTCAGTTTGAACAAGAAGTAACGCGATATGCCAATAATGCGGGATGGGGTAACTATCAGCTGAATTACGATTTATGGGTACCAAAATCAGTAAACCATTTACCTGAGTGTAGCCAACCACTCGTCATTTCAGCGCGAGATCACCAATCACAACCTGTTGGTAACCTAAAGCGCTCAGTTAGTTGTGATGACTTAACAAGTAGCTGGCGTATAAACGTAACTATAAAGTCGCGCGTGTCTTTAGATGTCGTTGTAGCGAACAACACCGTTGACCGTGGCTCCCTGATATCTGCTGCCGACCTAAAAATCGAACGTAGAACACTCTCAAAACAAGACAGCTTTTTTACCAAAATCTCAAAAGTCAGCGGCAACGAAGCAGCAAGACGAATTCGCAGTGGTCAGTTGCTAAGTCAGAGCAACGTTGAAACACCAGCATTGATTGAAAAAGGAAATGAGATTGTCTTGATAGCCACTAAAGATGGGTTTAAGGCAACAACAAAAGGCATCGCGCTAGAAACTGGCTACCGAGGAGAGCAAATCGAGGTTCAAAATAAAACTTCAGGTAAAGTCGTACACGCCATTGTTACTGGGCTAAACCAAGCACACACACAATTTTGATTTTGGACTCCAGTTATCAATTTTAAGCAAGATTGCTCGTAAATACATAAAATACGTTTCAAGATGCAAAGGTTTTGAGCACAAAAAATCATAAATTTGATTTAACCATCGTCAATCTATGGTCGCCTAAGTTCAATAGAAGACGATGATTGAGGATTACAAAATGAAAATCGATAAAGTTGCCGGCGGACATGTACCGCATACAAGCTTACAACAGACAACAAAAAAGCCTCTTGAAGCACCAGTAAGAGCTCAGGTTCAAGAGCACAGTTTCCAAGCCGACACCTCTGCTATCGATAAAGCTCAAAAAGAGATGGCCTCTCTTCCTAATGTTGATATGGAAAAGGTGGAACAGATTCGTAGCGCCTTAACCAAAGGCGAGTTGAGCCTAGATACCAAGGCTTTATCGAAAGCACTAATGCAGTTCCACACTGGTCACGAATAAACCGACTAATGAGGAAATTTGCATGGCATCACCGACGTCTCAGTTAATTCAAACATTTGTGAAAAGCATCGCAGTTGACATAAAACTCTACCAAGAGTTGTTAGTGCTTCTTCAACAGCAAGCATCAATCTATTTAACGTTTGACAGTGAAGCATTAAATAACAATATCGCGAAACAAATGCCAATCCTCAATCAGCTCGGTGCCAATGCTACAGAAAGAAGTCTGTGCATGAGAAAGCTGCACCTCCCAACGAATGAACAAAGTGTGCAACGTATATTTAATGCGCTTCCTGCAAAACTGAACGTCAAAGCCAGAGCTCAATGGAATACTCTTGAGGGTTTAATTAAGCAGTGCCAAACGTTTAATCAACGCAATGGACAAAACTCAGCGGCGTTTCATGAGCTAATGAATCAACTCAAACATCCTGTTCAACATACCTATGAAGAACACACCTTCTAACGTCAGTTTGATTCGCTCGCTCTCATTGCTACCATTCCTACACCGAAGGGCGGGCACTTTTCTATTCATAGCAAGTTTGCTTATCTCTCAAGTCGTCTACGGCCAACCTCGCGCTCAAGCGATCCAGCAGCAATTAGCCCTCCTTCAACCCTATCAAGAGCAAATAAACAATCGCCTTACACACTCTCAAATGCTTGTTGGGCACATTGCCGATCGTTTAACGAAGAAATCATTACCTAAATCTTTGATTCTCATTCCTATGCTTGAATCATCTTATAACACCCAAGCAGTATCTCACGCTGGTGCAACTGGTTTATGGCAGTTAATACCATCTACCGCTAAACGTTTTGGATTGAGAATAGACGCAACGAAAGACGAAAGATTTAACCCTCATGAAAGTACAGATGCAGCACTCGATTATTTAGCCTTTTTGTACAACAAGTTTGGTGAAGACCTTGCCCTTACCTTAGCGGCATATAACGCAGGGGAAGGGCGTGTTGACAGAGCAATACGGCAAGCTAAAACTAGTCAATATTCATCATTAACATTACCAACGGAAACCACTCAATATGTTGCGCGATTTTATGCATTGAACCAGATCGTCAATTTAGGAGAAGTGATCCCCCAACGACTGAAGTCGTTTGCTTTGTTCGGCTCCAACTTTACAGCCAATAATCAACCATTAGTCGACTTAAAACCTCTTCCGCCATTAATCAACCTATAGTGCTATATATTTTGTACGTGCGTATATTCCAACTCGTGATCTTGGTACAAACATGTTCAAAAAAGTTACGGTATCTTATCTCGAAAGTAAGAATTAGCAGTGGTTAGACTCAAAGTACACAGGTTCTAGCGGTTGGCTTTATGATATCTGTCACTATCGCGATGTAATTGGTGTGTAATCCATCAGGTTAGACCTAATAATTATTTACATAATGAATATAAAACAGCTATTGTTTTTAGAAGTAGATAACTCAAGATGACGCTTCGCTTGCGCGTCTGGAATGAGTCCGGGTTCCGGGGGGGGAGCTCGGACTTTTTTATTGGGCGGGGCTTATAGCGTTAGTTGGTGTAATTTACAGCAGCTCTTTTGCGATCAACTGAAGTAAATACGTTTCGCGCTCGATACTCATTCCCTTTTTAGGGCTTTCTGCCATCGTCTTTTCATTATGCGCAATCGCATCATGTACATTCATCCAAACTGGACGCATGCCGTTTTTCACTTCGTAATCTTCATAAGACGTTTCACCTAGCTCACGGTCAATCTTGCACGTGTAGCAGTATGACGTCATGTGCATCACATCCGCATCGTCTTTGAACCAAGGACGAAACTCTTCAAAGATACCAAATGGCTTAATATTGTGAATGTTCTTTGCACCAGTCTCTTCTTCGAGTTCTCGAACCAAACCTGCAATCACGTCTTCACCTTCATCAATACCACCACCCGGCAGAGTGTAGTCGTGGTAACGCTCAGTATAGAGGAGAAGAACATCTTCACCATCAAGCACAATGGCACGTGCTGCAGTACGCTGAAAGATGATTTTGTCATCCAAATGTTCGATGTCTGGGTGCGTAGTTGTTTTTAAGTGTCTCATCGCAGGATCCGCTGTGAATGTTTTGCGCGCATACTACCGAAATTCATAACTATTCCCAAGTTTCAATTTGAGCAAGACTACAACAATGCCACCCAAGATAACCTTGAGATACATGGGTATCCAGACGAACAGTGAGCAAATTCTAAAATTACACAGAATTCCCTTTCAAGCGTCGTGTTTTTAACAAACATAAGACAGTATTTTTCTTAAACTCTCCTATAATCAATACACTACTCGTAATTCCCACGCGGAGATCAAGAATGAAAAAGGCGGTTTTAGTAACGGCAGTGGCGGCAGCAATGGTGCTGACAGGTTGTTCTACTTATGAAGGTGCAACTCGCTCAAACGAATACACATCAGCAGCAAACCCAGCAGCAGTGTACTGCGTGCAGCAAGGTGGTGAACTAGATACAGTGACAGAAAACGGTGAACGCGTAACTTACTGTCTATTGTCTGAAAATGAGCGTGTTGAGCAGTGGGAATATTACCGTAAAAACCATAAAGAAAATGCTGAGTCGTAATGGTTAACATTTACGCAATCTAAGATTACACAATTCACAATAAAGGAGCTTCATGCTCCTTTTTATTTTCTCTAAATATTCAAGATTTCTGACACTTAGCCCTTTATTTATCAGCCTTACCGCATAGCGACACCATATCGAACAGCGTTTTATTTCTGACATTCCCCTGACATTACTTTCCACTTGGGCAATAAAATCTCTCGCGCAAATCACGAAATTTCACGTTTTTTCCACATTTTTATTGGAGCGGGTGGCCAGGATGAAAACAGATACTGTCAAACAAACTAAATCGGCACAATCCAACATTGTTAACGCACACTCAAAAATTACTGAAGAATCAAAACGCGTTATCTACAAATCGATGTTGAGTGCATTGACCATCATTGCGATTAGTATTCTAGTGAACCTGAGTATTCGCGTAGATTACGTTTTACTGGGCTCTGGGCTCGGTGAAGCTTCTATAACTCAAACGTTACAGCTAATTATGCTCGCTTGTGCTTCTTGGTCGTTTTACCATGTTTCCAAGCAAGACGCTCACTTATCACACGCCGCGATCCTTATCTCTGGCTTTTTCGCGGTATTGATGATTCGCGAAATGGATTACTGGTTCGACATGATTCACCACGGTTCTTGGGTCTTCCCTGCTCTTGCACTAACTGCACTGGCTTGTGCGAAAGCGTACCAAGGCGGTAAAGGCACCGTGAACGAAATGGCTACCATTCTACAATCACCTTACATGAAGCTGCTTATCGGTTCGGTGATCTTGTTGTTGGTGTTCTCCCGCCTATACGGCATGGGCAGCTTCTGGCAACACGTAATGGGCGAGCACTATGTACGCGATGTGAAAAACATCTCGGAAGAAGGCATGGAACTGTTGTGTTACAGCCTAATCGCGTTAAGTGCCGTACGCACCCGTCGCGAACTTAAGCGTCAGTAAGTTGATGTGGCTTAACTAGCCATTAGCTTCGGGGTCAAGTTGCAGATTCAACGCTGTTAATATCGGATGAAACACTGCCAACGCTTGCTCTGCGGCAACCACTGAATCATCAAAGGCCGTCATTTCGATGGCCTTTTTCATATCTGCAATTTGCCCTCGAACTTGAGGCTCTAAATCGAGTGCTTGAAGCTTTTCTATCGCACCAAGACCAATGGCCAAAGGCGTTGCTCGTACCTCAGCGAGATCACGTTCAAAGGCCCCACGCTTGACTCCCTCTAGATACACGCGATAAGTCGTAAGTTCATCAAACAACAAAAATGCTTCAGCTAAAACGCCTGTATTGGGGTAAGGCACACTCACATGATGCGAGAGATGGAGCGGAATATTGAGCTTTAGCCCCATGTCCGCACAGCGCGACTTCAATACGCGCAATAAGCCCTGTTCATCCATTAAGGTTTGAATCTCGATGATGCGCTCTAGGTGATAGTCATTGGAGAGTAATTTGACTTCAATGGTTTGCCCTGCCTCGCAAAGACCACTTCTCAATAATTCCGCAGCGGCATTTTGCATGTTCTGCACCGTATTGAGTGAACGATTCTCGATGATGACCTGCAGCTCTGGAAAGTCGATTTCCCTAGCCTTGGCTAACTCGCAAAAGTAGCGGTACATCGCATCCGCTTCTGCGACGGTTTGTCCTTGAGTCACACCGCCACAAAAAACCAAGGCAGTCGTCTCAAAACAAAATTCGTTTAAAACGTTTAACAGCGCTTCAACACGCGAACGACCCTCAGCGCTTAGCTTATCGTGCACCAAACGCTTACCTAGAATGATCACTACTTTGTTTAACTTCATTACCGAGATCTCAATTACTCATACATTAGCGAACAATTTGTATACAAAGTTTTGCTTTGCCAATACCCTTTCTGATATTAACATCTAATTAACAATATCATTCTAGAGACCTGGATAAAGGTCCGTAGAGAAAGGAAGTCAATTATGCTGTCGATTTTCGATATTTTTAAGGTCGGTGTTGGTCCATCCAGTTCCCACACCAATGGCCCAATGCTCGCAGGTTACCATTTCACTCAACTACTTAGCGACTCTATGGCGAAAGTACACAAGGTGCAAGTTGACCTTTACGGTTCTTTGTCGCTGACTGGCAAAGGCCACCACACCGACCGGGCAACAGTGCTTGGCTTGATGGGAAATAAACCCGATACCATTAAGATGACCAGCGCCAAGAGAGCACTACAACATACGATAGAACATGGCACGCTCTCTGTCGCGGGCGTACATGAAATCGTATTTAGCTATGATCACGATATTGTGTTCCACAGTGACAACCTTCCATTACATGAAAATGGTATGACCATTACGGCTTTTGATGCAGCTGGCAATCAAGTCGCGTTTGAGACTTATTACTCCATCGGCGGTGGCTTTATTGCAACCGCAGCCGAACTGGAAAACGGCAGTGACGAAGCGGAAGTGCAAGTGTCTTTCCCGTTCAAATCAGCCGATGAAATGCTAGAAAAAGCGGAGCAAAACGGATTCAGCCTAGGTGGAATGATTCTGCAAAACGAGCGTGCCTTCCGTGAACAGGAAGAGATCGATCAAAAAGCCGAACAGATCTGGAAAGTGATGTCGCTGTGCATGCAACGAGGCTTTGATACCGAAGGCATTCTCGAAGGCGGGTTGAACGTCACGCGCCGAGCGCCAAACCTACTCAAAAAGCTCGAAGCCAATGCAGCAGTAGAGAACGATCCAATGGAGATCATGGATTGGATTAACCTGTTTGCTTTCGCAGTAAGTGAAGAGAACGCCGCAGGTGGTCAGGTAGTGACGTCGCCAACCAACGGTGCTGCTGGTGTTATTCCTGCCGTGCTTATGTACTACCATCGCTTCATTAAGGAGCTCGATAACAAGCAATTGAAAGACTTCTTAGCCGTGGCGGGGGCGATTGGTATCTTGTACAAAACCAACGCTTCCATCTCAGGAGCAGAAGTCGGATGCCAAGGCGAAGTCGGCGTATCTTCTTCGATGGCAGCAGCAGGCTTAACCGCACTGCGCGGTGGCAGTAATGAACAAATCTGTATTGCCGCAGAGATCGCCATGGAGCACTCGTTAGGCATGACCTGCGACCCAATTGGCGGTTTGGTTCAAGTTCCGTGTATCGAACGAAATGCGATGGGCGCGATGAAGGCCATCAACGCATCACGCATGGCACTGAAACGCACCAGCAAATGTCTTATTTCATTAGATAAAGTTATCGAAACCATGTACCAGACTGGTAAAGACATGAATAAGAAATACCGTGAAACATCACTTGGTGGTCTCGCGGTGATTCATATGGCACCACCATGCGAATAGCATACTTTATATCAGCCATTACTAATTAATAATTCTCATTGTTGGCGGACAAAATTCCGCCAACGCCTTTATTCTTCCATAAAAATTCCGCTATCTCATACCCTACTTAACATCGCCTATTATTTCGGCTACTTTTCAAAATCTTAAAAACCAACAAAGAATATTAATCTTAGAAAATGTTATTTTTTGGTCATTTATTCACATAATTACCAGTTGATCTAGAACAACACATTAGTAAGGCAAACGTTTCGCATTAGAAAATTTAGTGCATTAAATTCGTTTTATGCGACAATTGTTTCAATATGTAACATACCGTTTAAGTAACATTTAACAGAAATAATAACTACCTTTCTCGCAATAGTGAGTATTTAATTATGTGGAATAAACTAAATAAATCTATGATGTTCTGCCAAATGATGTTTGGCTTATCATTTTATGGCGTGTTGGTCAGTCTAACGCGTTTTTTCTTAGAGGATCTGAATTACAACGAAGCTGATACCATGATGATCGTGGGTGCCTTTTCGGCAATTGGCCCCCTATTTGCGATTGCTGGCGGTTTCATCGCTGATAAATTTTTAGGTGCTTACCGCTCTCTATCGATTGCCTTCTTAGCATTCGCATCTGGTTACGCGCTGCTTGTTCTCGGTGCTTCGGCTACCAACGTACCACTCTCTATGTGTGGTATCGCACTAGCAAGCTACGGCCGTGGTTTGATGTCACCTTCCTACCCTAGCTTGTACAAGCGTACCTTCAAGTCTCAAGAAGACTTCGAGAAAGGCTACCCAATCAACTACTCAGTGAACAACATTGGTGCCTTCCTAGGCCAATACTTGTTCCCTATGATTGTGCTGATCATCGGCTTTAATGGTGGTTTCACTATTTCTGCAGTGATGGCTGGCGCCGCATTGGTGATGCTAATTGTGTTCCGCAAAGGCTTGGTTGGCGTGGCTTCTGATCTAGATCGTCAAAGCGTAAGCATGAAGAACTGGATTTTCTTCGCTATTATCTCAGCGGCGATGATTGCACTGGTATTCTTCATGTTCTCTAACATGGATATCGGTCAAAACATCGTTTACGCCATCGGCGGTGCAGCGATTCTTTACTTTGTTTCTTTGATGTTGAAAGCAAGCAAAGCGGAATCATTGAAGATGGGTACCATCCTGATCGTGACTTTCCTTACCACGTGTTTCTTCGTTTATTACGGCCAGATGATGACTTCAATGAACATGGTAGCGATCAACACTCTGAAAGGTTCTCTATTTGGCTTCATCCCACTAGAGCCTGAAGCAGCAATGGCAATGAACCCACTATGGTGTATGGTTGGTGGCCCTATCGTTGCAGGCTTCTTTGGCATGCTAGAAAAACGCGACATTCACCTATCAACCGCGACTAAGATTGCATTGGCATTCGTGCTAACCGCTATCGCATTCGGCATCCTAACGTTCGCAGTAACGACTGTTGGCGAAGGCGTTATCATCATGCCTGAAATCTTCCTAGCGATTCACTTCTTCCAAGCAATTGCGGAAGTTATCGTAGGTTCAATGGTTGTTGCGTTCATTCTATCTGTAGCACCTAAGCACATTGAAAACTTCTCAGTAAGCTTGTTCTCTGTAGCTATCGCGCTAAGTGGTATCGTTGGCGCCGCATTCTCTACGTCTATCGCACTAGAGAAAGGCCAAGAGATCACACAAGAGATCGTACAGCACGTTTACGGTGATTACTTCCAACTGCTGACTATCCTAGCGGTGGTAATGGTGGCTATCGCACTTGGTGCATCGTTCATCATTCGTAAGATGCTTGAAGCAGCAAAACAAAGTGAAGCTGAATTGGAAGTGGTTGAGCAAAACTAATTCTCTCTCAGCAGCAAATGAAAAACGGAAGCCAAGCGGCTTCCGTTTTTTTATCGACAAAGAAGAATAGAGAAATCATTAAGCGGTTAAAGTAACCATCAGATAACCGTTGAGTGCGAGTACTAAAGTAACGATAACCATACCTGCGTAAGAGACCCATTTGTTATTTTTGAACTCACCCATCAAACGTTCGCTGTTGGTAAAGATAAGCAATGGGATAATCGCCAACGCAATACCAAAGCTCAACACCACTTGGCTCATCACCAAGATATCGGTGGTGTTCATGCCTAAACCAATCACCACAAACGAAGGTGCCATAGTAATAAAGCGTCGTACCCACATTGGAATAGAGAAGCGTACAAAACCTTGCATCACCACCTGACCTGCCATTGTACCTACGACGGTAGAAGACAAGCCTGAAGCAATCAACGAGACACCAAACAACACAGATGCGGCTTTACCTACCAATGGCGTTAGCGTCATGTATGCCGTTTCAATTTCCGCCACATGTTGGTTGCCTGAGTAATGGAATACGGCTGCGGCCATCGCCACTATTGCGATATTCACAAAGCCTGCAATCACCATCGCAATCAACACATCAAAACGAGTGGTACGAAGGCGAGTTTTGGTGCTTTCGCCATAGCTGTTTTTGAACAAAGCAGAATGAAGATAAATCACGTGAGGCATTACAGTTGCGCCTAGAATACCCGCAGCAAGGTAGATTTGGTGCGAATCAGTAAAGGTTGGGGTTAGCAAACCTTTCACCATTTCACCGCCCGCAGGGTGCGCAAAAAACAGTTCAGCAATGTAGATAACCGCGACCAGCATCAAAAGTGAACCAATCACGACTTCTAGCGGTTTTTGACCTTTCTGGTTAAGCATCAAAATCATCACGGTTGCTACCGCAGTGATCATCGCACCTTCCATTAAGCTAATACCAAACACCAACTGAAAGCCGACTGCGGCACCGATAAACTCGGCAAGGTCTGTCGCTATCGCGATGATTTCAGCTTGGATCCAGTAGAAGCCCACCGCCCATTTGTTTGGTAAGTGGTCACGTAGATGCTCTGCTAGGTTTTTGCCTGTGACGATACCTAGCTTGGCGGATAAATACTGAATCAACATCGCCATTAGGTTCGCCCATAGCACTACCCAAAGTAGCTGGTAACCAAATGAAGATCCGGATTCAATATTCGTCGCAAAGTTGCCTGGGTCGATGTAACCAATCGCCGCAATGAACGCCGGGCCTAACATCAACATTTTGCGTTTGATTTTATTGAATGCCGAAACTTTTGATGTTGTGGCGGCATCTAAATGTATGGATGCATTATTTATCGATACATTACTCATGGCGATATTCCTCTCTAGTCGATGAGAAGAATCATACGCCCACCCAAATGAGAATCAATATCATTTAGATGCACAAAAACGGTAATTAAGATTTCAACAATTAATTTTTAATTATCGATAAATAAAAGCTATCAAAACCATTCTATTGAATTTGGCTTGCCATCGACCAAAAACAACAATGCCGCGTTGGACGCGGCATTGAAAGCGGGGGGGGATGGTTTTGATTACTTAGTCGCGACGGCCGCGCAATTGAATCGGTTGGTTAGAAGCGTCTGTTTGAATCATCACGCCACCGTAAGTAGCGTCATTACGACCTTTAAGAGTCAGGTTAGAATCCGCGCGCTCCACATTAACTTGGTTTGTTTGGCTAGTAGCCATATCAATAGTACCCGTGTATGAGCCATCGCCAGCGAATGCTACATTCATTGAACAAGCCATTAAGCCTACTAGTGCGATTAGTTTTTTCATACGTCACCTCGATTATTTGTGGTACATCGTTTCGATGAAGAAACTGTAGCAACAGTTCCAAAGTAGCACGAGGAAAACCCGAATTTACCAAATGGAAATACTCGGTCAAAAAATGCTTTTCTGCCATAAACTTAGAATTGACCATCCCCTGTCTTTTTTTATAAGAGGCGGAGTTATGATGCCGTGGCAAGGTTGGCTGGAGTAAAAGAATGACAATGAATCTAGATATGCAAAACGTCTTGGTATTAAAGCGCATGTATGAGCTACGTAATGTTCGTTTAGTGGCAGAATCGATGGGGAAAACCTCAGGTGCCATCAGTAAGAACTTAACCAAGATGAAAGCGCAACTGGACGATCCTTTGTTCATTCAAACCAAAAATGGCTTTGAGCCGACCTCGTTTGTTGAAGCCAACATGCCTCACTTTGAACAGATCCTGGCCAGCGCAGACGCCATTAAGCCACAGCAGTTCTCACCAGATTCATTTGCGGGAGAAGTTGCCATCTATGCCAATACACTGTTTTGGGATCGTTTTGGTGACAAGCTTTATCTCGAACTACTTAAGCAAGCACCGCACGCCAGCTATGCCTTTTTAAGGTGGGGGGGCGGATGCGCGCAATCGCATCATTGAAGGTGAGAATGCCATTGCTATTCACTACTTTGATGAGGATCTGCCTCAATCCATCGCTCAAAAAGAACTTGGTCGAGGGAAAGCAGTCTTCTTTGTGAAAGAAGATCACCCAGCACAAGATTTTCAATCTTTGAGTGATTACACGTTTGTTCTGTTCAAAACACCGGGCTGGAACGATCACAAATACCCGCTTTTGGATCGATTGAGAAACATCGGTTTTCACGTTGAGCCCAAAGTTGAGATTGAGCACCCCGCGATGATTCACAGCATTATCATGAACACCGACCATTTCGGTATTACCATGAGTGGTAACGTTCCGGAATCATGTCGCAGTATCGGGCTACCAAACGGGCTGGAACTTGGCGTGAGCTTTGTGATGAGCTGCCGACGTTCTCAGCAGCATGACCCACAAAACCAATGGTTGTTTGACGTGATTCAATCCATCATTAAGCAGCATTCAAAGCCAGATTAAAATTTGATTTCGCCGAGTACCCCGAGCGTAATGGCTTGGTGATGCTTATTAATGTATTCAATATCTTGCAAGTAAGCGTTGTGGTGACAGTCTTCCATATTGGCTTGGAACTGAGCATCGCCCTTCGCAGCCATTGACCGCATGTGGTCTACCAACGCCGTCAAACGTAACGTCATTACCTCGACCAACTCTTCACGCTCTAATCGAGTACAGCCATAAGCATCACAGAAGATCTTGGCTCTGCGAATTTGCTCCTCAAGCGTACCCATTTTGTCATTTTCATCGGTCTTAAATGGTGCCCAGCCATAAACAGACATCGCAATATCCCAGATGCGAGGAGCTGGATGAGCCGTATCAAAATCGAATACTCCCACCACAACATCGCCCTCTAACGCGACGTTATAAGGCATAAAATCACCATGGCAAATCACCTCTTTTGGAGAGCGTGAAGGCAGCATCCAGTGATGGACATCTTGTGTATTAAGCTTAAGGAAACTTTCAGAGGCATCATGAAAACGACGCAGTAGTTTAGCTGCGGATTTCAGCGCCATTAACGAGCTAATTGGCTCTTCTAACGGGTAATTGTAAGTCTCGCCTTCAACGAAAGTCAGCAGCTCTTTTCCTCCCTCGATGGAGACTGCTTTTGGGCAAGCAGCAAAGCCGTGGCTGTGGAGATGTTGAAGTAATTGATGAACCGTCATCGTCCAATGACTGGCTGGTCGGCTAACGAGCTCTCCCTTACGATAAATGGCATTCTCTCTGCCACCTTCTAACGCTTCCATTACAGCTCCTTGATGCTCAGAGCGTGCGCTCTGTGAGTGATGACGACATGAAACGTACTCCCATCATATTAGCACTCAAATTTTAATATAAGAGTTTGAAAATGTTTCAGATTGTTAGATTGTCAGCAATCATTGCTTGTATTGTGATTGAGCCCTAAGATTGTGCGTGTAGACTTTGCCTTAACCATTCAATAAATGCTTTCACATGCGGTCTTTCTTCACGGCGAACAATCATGTGATGTGCACCTCGGCTTGGCATCGACCAATCTCCGATTTGCACCAACGAGCCTTGCTGAAGATGGTCCTCGACCAATAAATCTCTTACAAGCAAAACGCCCAGTTGATTCACCGCAGCTTCAATCGCTAACAGAGAGTGCTCAAACTCTCCTGTGAGCTTCACCCCTTTACATTCAACACCTTGATGCGCTAACCAACACTGCCATGTTTCTTGGTAGCCTCCCGCAGCCAACTTAGGCAAACGAGCAAGATCAGATAAGTGAGAAATGGGATTAAGATGTAAAAAGCCAGGGCTTGCCACCACAATCCAATTTTCTTGTGTCAGTTGAATGGCTTGCTGTGACTGCCAATCGCCATAACCATTGATGATCTCTATATCAGCGATATCACTGTAGCTCGGCATTGCGTTCGCCGTGGTAGAGACTTTAAAACTCACTTTAGGGTGTTGACGATGGAAATCAGCCAGTCGTGGCATTAGCCATTGAGAGCAAAAGCTGTGTGCCACGTGTAACGTCAACTGCGCCTGCTTTTGTCGAGAGAAAAGATGTTGGGTTGCAGCAGAAAGACTCTGAAAGACGTGACTTACCACAGGTAAATAATCGTGAGCAGCTTGAGTGAGATTGAGCTGAGCACCATTGCGTTCAAACAAGGTGGCGTCTAAGTACACTTCGAGGGATTTAACTTGCTGGCTGACCGCCGCGCGGGTGACATTGAGCTCTTCTGCCGCCCTGGTAAAGCTTTGCAATCGAGCGGTTGCTTCAAACGCTTTGAGAGATTTGAGTGGCGGTAGGTTTTGCATATCAGGCTCCAGATGAACAAGTAAGAAAATACTATGACGGAGCTGTGACAGATAAATGAAGGGGAAACAAAAAAGCCAGCGTCAGACGCTGGCTTTTAAAGTTACTGATTCAATAATGAATTATTGAGCAGCTTCTTCAGTTTGGTATTGGAACGCAGGAACAACAACTTCTACACGACGGTTCTCTTCACGACCTTCGCGAGTTTCGTTGCTAGCTACTGGGTTAGCTTCGCCCATACCTTTAACAGTCATACGGTCTGCAGCGATACCTTCAGCTTGGAAGTGATCAGCAACTGCTTGTGCACGCTTCTCAGTTAGCTGTTGGTTGTAAGCTTCAGAACCCGTTGTATCACTGTAGCCAGAGATTTCAACTTGAGCTTGTGGGTAAGTGTTCATTAGCTCTACAGTACCGTTGAACGCAGAAGCGTCTTGTAGTTCAGCGCTTTCTAGGCCGAATTGTACTGTTGCTGTTTGAGCTGGGTATTCGTTCTCAACGATGCGAGTCGCTGGACGAGTTTCAACTACTTCTTTAGCAACTTCTTCTTGAGCAACTGGCTCAGAACCAAACTTGTAGTTGAAGCCAATACCGAAGAAGTCTGCATCCATATCGTTGATAATGTCATCAGACATATCTTGGTAACGTTGGTACTCAGCGCGCAGGCTCCAGTTGTAGTTGATTTGGTATTCAGCACCTAGAGAGCCAGTTGGTACGAAATCTTTCTCGTCGCCAGCCATCATGTATGCTGCACCTACTTTAGCAAATAGGTTCCAAGAATCAGTTAGAGGAAGGTTGAACTTAGGAGCTAGAGTTAGCGCCCATAGGTCACCGTCAACTGTGTTTTTGCCAGCTTTGTTGAAGTTAGCTGTGAAGTTACCTAGGTAATCAACACCGTATTCAGCTGCAACGTATTCGTTGAAGTTGTAACCAATGTGCATACCAGCAGCGAAGCTGTCGTCATCGCATGGAGCGTCTAGGTGACATGCGTCGTTTAGAGCGTTGTAACCAAGTTTACCGCCGATGTATGTATCAGCAAGAGCAACATTTGACATTGCGCCACCAGCAAGAACGGTAGCCACTGCAAGAGCAATCTTTTTCATTATTTTTTCCTTTATGCGAAGGTGACCCGATTACTTTCCGCAGCATACGCTGCCATCAAGAAATTCAGAACCTGCACTGTTTTTAGTAATTAAAACTACGCCAACAACCTCTATTAACGCATCATCGCACGACGCTCTAACTGGTATATTTCCATTAGGAGCGCTGGTTGGAATTTTGATACACCTATCTGCCACGTCTTATCTCAAGCGTTTAAACCTGAACGATTGGGGTGATAGATAACGATGAGCAAACCTCTGTAGGTACAAGATACCGCGAGAAAATCATCCGGATTCTATCTTGTATTGACATAGCAAACTTAAAACTAATTTAACTGGCTGTGCCTACTTTCAACCTTATACCAAGGCTGTTATCCCTATGAGAAGTTATAATTTTTGTGACGAGAATCTCGTAATGGACTTTAACAGAATAAGCATCGCTAAATTAAATTAGATTTTTTATCGACACGATAAATCCTACTTATCAAAACTCACATAACCATCAGAAATTGCAGCTTTTTTGTTTAAAGCGCTTAGAAAGTAGTTCGTCAATAGAGAACGTGGAAAGAATAGTGACAGAAAAGACAGCCCGTAAAGTACGGGCTGTGAACGAATTGCGTTAAATTTTGTCAGAGACCGCCAATGTTGCAACCAAAACATCCTGTCCAAACAAGACACTACGCTCAGGAGACCAACCGTATAGAGGGTCTGGATGGTTGTTATTGTCTTTGAATGGCATCTCAATCGTGTAAGACAAACACTTAAATTGCTCTGCCACCCAGTTAGAGCCAACGGTTAGGTTCGCTTTACCCGGTTCATCTTTGTCGTAACCGATCTCGTTTTGGAACTCTGGTGTAATCGTCAGAAGTGCTTGTTTGAACGCGTTTTCCAACTCAGCCATGCCTTCGTTATAAGAAGGAATACCTTCAGAGCCCGCCACAAAGTTGTAAGGGATAGCTTCATCACCATGAATATCTAGGAACATATCCACGCCAGTTTCTAGCATGCGCTCACGAACCAAGAAGACTTCAGGACTCTTTTCCATTGATGGCGTTTGCCATTCACGGTTTAGGTTTATGCCAACCGCGTTAGTACGTAGGTGACCACGCACACCGCCGTCTGGGTTCATGTTTGGTACTACGTAAAGTACTGCTTTTTCAAGCAATGCACGCGCAACCGTATCGTTCTCATCAAGCAGACGTTGGATCATACCTTCCATGAACCATTCCGCCATCGTCTCACCTGGGTGCTGACGTGCAATCATCCAGATTTTCTTTTTGCCTTCTTCTGGCTCACCGAAAGTAAGCAAACTCATGTCATTGCCATCTAGCGTATGACCAAGCGTCTCTAGTTGGCAGTGGTGCGCGCTTTGTGCCATGTGTAACAGGTCTAGATGACGGTCGTACGTGTAAGGTGCAAAGTACGCGAAGTAAATTGAGCTGCGCTCAGGGATAACAGTGAAAGTCAGCGTGTCGCCATCGAACTCTGCAGGTACTCGGAACCACTCTTCACGATCGTAAGACGCAACCACGTCGTAACCTTGCCAACCTTCTGGGTAAGCCGATTTCGCAAGTTCAAGAAGTTTGATGGTGTGTGATTGCTCGGCTTCTGTCTCTAGACGGAAGTGGAACCACTGGCAGAATTCCGACATGTTGTCGTTAGGAATTTTGAGTTGGATGTCGTTTTTGTCGTCCGCTTTCACTACGTGAATGCTGCCGCTGTCAAAGTTGCTGAATACTTTCATTTTATTACTCACCTTTTGCATCTGAGCTTGAAAGACTGAGGCTAACACAAAGGGAAGAGGTGCCTCTAACACTTTCACTTCTTCCCCATCCGTTTGCGATCAAAATATTCAGTTTAGTCGAGCTTATCCGCTTTGCCTGCTGGTCCCGCGAGTTTTGCTAGCCACTTATCCCAGATGAATGGCGTCTGCTCGTTATCTTCTGCTTCCTCTTTTCGACGTACCGCGTTGCGTACCATAATCGCTCCCGTCCATCTAAATGGCTCTGGCGGGAAATGCCCCAACGGCCCTTTGGCTAAACCGCTTTTCGTCCATTCATTCTCGATTCCCAATACCAATGAAGATAAGATCTTTCCGCCCATTCGAGTCTGCGCTACCCCATTACCCGAATAACCAAAGCCATAAAAGATATTGCTTTGGTTATCTAACTCACCGAAGAATGGAAAACCAGTTGCGGAGCGATCTGAACCGCCCGTCCATGAATAAGCGAACTCAGCCCCTTTCAAACGCGGGAACAACTTATCGAACGATTTACGCAGTAGCTCTTGATAGCGTGTCGGCTTGTTGAACATTGCATTGACTTGGTTGTTGAAAGAGAACTGATTGCCGCCTTTCCCCAACATCAAACGGCCATCTGGCGTATCTCGGTAATAGTGGACGAAGATACGTGAATCCAACACGCTAGAACCGGCCTGCCAACCAGATTGAGATAGCGCGTCACCAAGCGGTTTGGTGATCACCATGTCGGAAGAGACCACCACAATACTGCTTTTGAATTGCTTAAACTGCTCCACCATCCATGCGTTCAAGGCCAGTACCACCTGTTGCGCTTGAACATTTCCTTTAGGTGTACAAACAGTGGCAGGTTTTCCATAATCTAAACGCGTCATCGGTGTGTTCTCATAGATCTCAACACCCAACTCTATTGCGACGCGTCTTAACCCTCTCGCCAATAAAGCAGGTTGAACGCTGGCTGCAACTGGAGAGTGAAAGCCTTCTATATTGCGCGGCGAGCCTGCATTGGCACGCAACTCCTCAGTTTGGCAATGACGCCAACTGTTCACTTCCAAACGCTTTAACTCGTCCACAACTGGCTGCATTCCCCCAGTTTGAGCGTGGTTGGTTGCAGTGTAATAAACCCCTTTCAATGATAATTGCGCATCGATGTTGTGCTGCTGACAAAAGTCGTCAATCTCTAGCACTGCTTGTTCCGACTCTTTTACCAACCAAGCGGCGTGCTCTTCGCCGAATAAGCGTTTCAAGGTCGGAAACTTTGTCGACCAAGTCAACATACAACCGCCGTTTGCGCCCGATGCACCGCTGCCGCACAAACCTTTTTCAATCACAACTACCTGTTTTTCCGGTGATTGCTGCTTAATCATGATCGCAGTCCAAAGACCTGTGTAGCCACCGCCGACAATAGCGACATCTGCTTGGATATTTTGTTGAAGTGGTTTAGCGGTTTCTGGCTGCTCAATTTCAAGCGCTTGCTTAAACCAATATGAAGGGTGAGTCATTCGATATCCTTTGTAAAAGTGACGCACACAACCGTGCTTTGTCACCACTTTACAAACCTACCGAATATTCAACGAGCTAGAAAAACTTACGCTGAGCGTTAGAAAATATTTATGAGATATTATATTTAAGAAACACATTCATCAGAAATATATATTTAATAATAAAAAAGGGGAGCAAATGCTCCCCAAAAATAATAGAACGAATATACAACAAGGATTAAACAGGCAATAGAGTTATAAATGCTAGCGAATAAATTAACTAACGATTACCAGGTTCACGCATGCGGTATTCGTATTTCACATTCAATATTGGTTGGTATGCGATTTGACCGTTATCTTGCAAGAATTCATCTACTGTTACTTTCGCATTAGTAATAGAGAAAGACTGGCGGTCTACGATATCAAATGAGCTTTTGAACTCGTCTCTTAGCTGCGCTGACGACTTGCTTTGATAGTTCTTAATCATTTCAAAGCCCATGTCGTAAGCGGCTTGTTTACTGTCTACAACATTACCATGAATGGTTCTGCTGTTATTAGTCCATTGGTAACCACCAGCAATAGCAGCGATTGGAGTAGCGGTTAATGCGATAAGACTTGCTAGAGTGATTAAACGTTTCATAATGTGCTCCTTACTTACCTTTTAAATATCGAGTTCCAAATACTCGATTAATGTAGGGTACATATAGAGACCGATGAGATTATATTTTAATTTCAAAATAGGGAAAAAGTTCGAAATACTAAATATCACCAAAGAGCATGTGGCTACATAGTTACGCTACTAGTCTTTTACTTACTTATAGTTACCTAATCTTAGTATATTAATGCCCCAAAAATCCCCGCCACGATCGAAGTAACGCCAAGCCCTCGGGTGAGATACCATTTCTCAGACAGAAACCAAATCCCCATAAACAATCCAAACACAATGCTGATTTGCCTTAGTGCCACCACCAAACTCACGTTGTCCGTCATGGTCATCGCAAACAGCACCAAGCCGTACGTTGATGCCATCATTACCCCTGCCATGCTAGCAGTTTTACGGATCTGCCACGCGGTCTTAATCTCATCTGGCTTACCCGTAACTAAGCACCACACAAAAGCAGGAATACCTATCGCCCAAAACTGCACACCTAAATAGAAGATTGCACTGTACTGATCATTCAAGATCTCTGACGCTTGCCCAGTGAGTAAACTCAGCGCTTCTTTGTCGACCACGGAGTAACCCGTTGTGCCTATTGCGGCAATCAATGCCCAGAACACACCAACGTTCAAATAAGAGCCCAGTGTCACCTGACGAAAATTCGTCAGTGGTACCAGCATACAACCAAGGGTAATCAGCAAGAATCCAAGCCACTGCTGACTAGATAACTCATGCCCCAATGCCACACTGATTGCGCCGACCATCATCACAGGTAGCGCCCGAGCAATCGGATAAACCACCCCCACGTCTGCGTGCTTATAAGCGACAATCAAACCGACCAGATAAACCATTTGTGAAATGCCACTAATGAACAGCAATCCCCAAAATTCACTCGGTAATGATGTCCAGCCAATGGTTGCCAAATACCAAATCAAATAAGGGGTAAGAATGAAACATGCAGAAAAGCTGGCGGCCATGATAAACGCGAGCCCAGAGCCTGAATTGCTTTTACCAAGGATATTCCAGCCCGCATGGAGAACAGCAGAAAAAACGACGAGACCAATCGCCAACAAATCCATTTCAATGTTCCTGTCTGAATAAAATAAAGGCCCCGAGATGGAGCCTTAGATGATGGGAAAATCCACTTAACGATTGAGTTCCGCCAGAGATTCAATGCTGATGGCATCGTGTCGCCAATACTCGATATCGCAATCAATCAACTCACCGTGTTGGTTGTAGTTGATGCGCTCCACTACCATCGCAGGCGTACCGGCTGTCGCACGCAATGCCTGAGCCATTTCACCCAACAAAGTGCTGGTTGAAATGCGGTAGCGAATCTTTTGATACGTCACGCCATAATGATCGCGGTAAATGTCCGTCAGTGAATTTGACAAATCATAGTCCAGCAGATTCGGAAACAGCTCTGGGCGAATGTAGTTTGTTACGAATACCACTGGCCTATCTTCAAGGTATCGCACACGGTCAACTCGATACACATCCGAAAACGGTTGCAAGTCCAGCAAGCGCGCGGCTTGTTTGTTTGCCAACGTCCCTTTTGCTGCGACCAACTCCGTTTTTGGCACACGATTTTGCGCTTTCGCCATGTTCGGGAAGTTCAGCGTTTGAGTTGGGTCATAACGCAATGGCTCGGGTGAGATAAACCAACCTCGGCGATCTTCGCGATAGATTCGACCTTCCGCTTCTAGCAGTGATAAAGCTTCACGCAGAGTGACGCGTGTAGTATCGAACGACTCCGCCAACTTACGCTCTGCTGGCAGTTTTTGACGCGGCGATAGCATGCCCGCTTCAATCTGTTCAACAATCGAATCTTTGATTTTTACGTATTGCACGAAGTGTCCTTATCTTTTGTGCCAAGCTTGTGTGCGATTCTCTAACAATTTACCCAAAGTCATCTGAACAATCTTCGCAATTGCGGCAGCAATCATGATCATCACAGCCATTGCCGCTGCAGCGCCAGTTTGACCTGCATCATCCATATTCAGAATCGAGACCGAAGCCGGAATCGTATCGGTTGAGTAAAGGAATACTACCGCAGAAGTGGTGGTCAATGCATTAACAAACAAGTAAGTCGCAATGTCCAAAATCGCAGGTAAACACACAGGTAATGTCACTTTAAAGAACAACTTGTATTGAGGAAGCTTCACCGACGCCGCCGTGGCTTCAATCTCTGATGGCAACTGCTTTAGCGCTGTCAGGGCTGTCATGTGACCCACCGTGTAATAATGCACTACCGTGTTAATAACCAAGAATGCCATGGTACCATAAAGCACGTTCAGAGGATTGTTCGCATCATTGAAGTAAAAGATGTAACCCAAGCCAAGCACCATACCAGGAACCGCCATTGGCACCACGCTGAGCATTTGCATCACCTGACGAATTGGACCAAACGCACGCCCTTTCTCAATGCAGTACGCACCGACAAAGATGATGGCAGTACCGATCACTGCCGTCCAACCTGCCAGCGTTAGCGAGTTGAAGAATGGGCTCCAACCGTAAGTGCTCATTTCGGCAAAGTTGTAATTGTTTAGCGTCAACGCTTTGTTCCAAGGCCAGAACGTCACTAACGAGCCATACACCGCCATGCCAAGCACTGCCAACACTGCAATAGAAATGATGCTGCAGTAAACCAAACAAATGCTGTCGCGCACTTTGCTAGGTTCTGGCTGATAAGGCACTGAACGTGTGTCGAATAAGCTCTTCTGTTTTTTCTGTACCCAACGGTCTGCGCCGAACGCCATTACCGCAGGAAATAACAACATAATGCTGGTCACCGCACCCATGGCAAAGTTTTGTTGTCCCACAACTTGCTTGAAGATGTCAGTTGCCAGAACGTTGTAGCTTCCACCAATCACTTTCGGCACACCAAAGTCCGTAATAACCAGCGTAAAGACGACAATGAGCGTGCTGATCAAACCGTATTTCGCCGCAGGTAACGTCACCATAAAGAAGGTTTTGATGGGTGAAGTTTTCAGTGCGCGAGCAGCTTCATACAAACGGGCATCTGAAGTACGCAGCGAAGTGGTCAAAATCATCAATGCATGAGGAAAGGTCCAGAAGATCAAACCTATCGAGATACCAATCACACCGTAAACCGAGTTTCCTAACAGCATCTCTTTTGCAATGCCTTGATTACCAAAAAGGAAGATCAAACTGATCGCCGGCAACAACGAAGGCGCAAGGATCGGCGCAGTGCCTAGGATTTGAAACAAACCTTTAAACGGCATACATGAACGAGTTAGCGCGTAGGCATAACCAAACGCAAGCACACCGACTACCGAGGTCACTATCACGCCCAAAGTGAAGGTGTTGCCTACCGACACCCACAAGCTTGAAGAAGAAAAGTACGTCGCAAAGTTTGCCAGACCGACAAATTCGCCATTGGCATTTTGCACACTCTTGGTCAACATTGCCCAAAGCGGCATTAAGATGAAAAGCACCATCATGGTCGACAAGCCAGCGAGCAAACCAAACAACACAAGGTTGTCGCGGCTAACACGTCCGAGTAAGGATTTTGCTTTGTCTTGTGTGGTCAGGCTATTCATCGTCATTGTCTTCGCATCCATGTTTACACCTACGCTGCTAGCGCTTTATCAACCGAGGGCACGGCGTAACCATGCAGCCCTTCTTCAGCAAACTGGATGTAACGTACATCGCCCGCCTTGATATTTAGTTTTTGAACCGTTTCCACGGGCACATCCACGACGATGGTTTTCGTTGAGCTGTCGTTTTGCAATACGCAATCAATGCGGAAAAACGCCCCCAAAAACTCGGTAGCCGTCACTCGCACTGGTAAAGAGTTGGTGTAGTTTTCAACGAACTTGATGCTTTCAGGACGCACCGCAAGGTCGAAGCGGTCACCACGTTGGAGCTTTCGATTGGTCAAGCTTGGCGCTGGCATCAGGGTTTCTGCAATTCGTACTTGGGAGTCCGTTGCGACTGAGGTTTCAATAAAGTTCATGCTGCCGACAAACTCAGCGACAAAGCGCGTTGCTGGTTGCTGGTAGATCTCTTGAGGTGTGCCGACTTGCTCAATCACGCCATGGTTCATTACCACGATACGATCCGCCATCGACAGCGCTTCGTCCTGATCGTGCGTAACCATGATGGTGGTGATGCCAAGCTTACGTTGCAGCTTACAAATCTCGTCACGTAAGTGAACACGTACTTTTGCATCCAGCGCTGACAGCGGCTCATCCAATAACAGTAGACCTGGAGACAACGCTAATGCGCGAGCGAGTGCCACACGCTGCTGTTGACCACCAGAAAGTTGGTTAGGGAATTTCTCGCCAGAGGTTGGAAGACCAATGGTTTCTAACCAATGATCTACTTTCTCTAGCGCTTCTTTGGTCGACATACCTTGGTTCTTCAAACCCACCGCAATGTTCTCTTGCACAGTTAGGTTCGGAAACAGTGCGTAAGATTGGAATACGATGCCGAAATCGCGCTTCTCTGGTGGTAAGAATGTGGTCTCTTGACCGTTTTGAAAAATCGCACCAGACGTTGGCAAGTCTAAACCTGCAATGGCACGTAGCAGAGTGGTTTTACCGCAGCCAGATGGACCAAGAAAACAAACGAACTCGCCCTTTTCAATCGCTAGCGAGATTTTCTTTAATGCAGTGAACTGTCCGAATTGCTTCACTACATTTTCAATATTTAGGTAATGTTGGTTAGTTGACATAACACATGCTCCAAATGGTATATACCAACTCTAGTTTTGGAGTGTTACGTTCCAATGACAAATTTATAGCCAGAAGATGACAAATAGATGAAGGGCGGTGAGGTTTGCTTCTACGCTTGCAACCCCCTCCAACTCCCCCTTCTCTCGGCATGGTTTGCTAAGCATTTGAATGCGGTTATCAAGGGGGGGGAGCTGTTCTTTGCTGCGGTGAGCTCTGTGCTTTCCCGACGTCATTCTGAAGGAGCCTAGGCGAGTATTCAGAATCTACTTGAAGCGCGTTGGATGTTGCATTGTGAATTAAACTATCCGCGAATGCAGAACCAGTCCCTCCCCTTTACCAGCACGACTATTATAGTCTCCCGAAGTTGAAGCCAAAGGGAGGTTAGGTGGGGTTGGTGGTTTAATGCTAGGTTCGGTGCCTACAACCCCTCCAACTCCCCCTTTTCTCGACATGCTTTGCCAAGCATTTGAATGTCGTTATCAAGAGGGAGAGTTTTCTTTGCTGCAGTGCGTTCGGTGCTTTCCCGACGTCATTCTGAATGTGCCTAGGCGAGTATTCAGAATCTACTTGAAGCGCGTTAGATGTTGCATTGTGAATTAAACTATCCGCGAATGCAGAACCAGTCCCTCCCCTTTACCAGCATGACTGTTGTAGTCCCGCGAAGTTAAAGCCAAGGGGAGGTTAGGTGGGGTTGATGGTTTAACGTTGAGTTAGGTGCTTCCAACCCCCTCCAACTCCCCCTTTCTCGGCATGGTTTGCCAAGCATTTGAATTTGGTTATCAAGGGGGAGAGTTTTCTTTGCCGCGGTGAGCTCTGTGCTTTCCCAACGTCATTCTGAAAGAGCCTAGGCGAGTATTTAGAATCGACTCGAAGCGCGTTAGATGTTGCATTGTGAATTAAACTATCTGTGAACGCAGAACCAGTCCCTCCCCTTTACCAGCATGACTATTGTAGTCCCGCGAAGTTAAAGCCAAGGGGAGGTTAGGTGGGGTTGGTTGTTTAACGTTAGGTTAGGTGCTTACAACCCCCTCCAACTCCCCCTTTTCTCAGCATGGTGTGCCAAGCATTTGAATGTCATTATCAAGGGGGAGAGCTGTTCTTTGCTGCGGTGGGCTCCGTGCTTTCCCAACGTCATTCTGAAGGAGCCTAGGCGAGTATTCAGAATCTACTTGAAGCGCGTTGGGTGTTGCATTGTGAATTAAATTATCCGCGAATGCAGAGCCAGTTCCTCCCCTTTACCAAAATGACTGTTGTAGTTCCCAGAAGTTAAAGCTAAGGGGAGGTTAGGTGGGGTTGCTGCTTTTAAGCTTTTGACTTTCGCCTCTTCTAAAAACAAAAAATCCACCTCAACCGAGGTGGATTTCAGCATTCAACTCAAAGCAAATTCTATTAAGACTTTGGTTCTGATTTCGCGTCGAACTTCTCAGACCATGCTGCTAGAATTTCTGCACGCTTGCTGCCCATTTGCGCGAAGTCCATCTTCGCCATGTTCTCTTGAACGTTCGGGAAGTTAGACACGGTCGCTTTCACTTCTTTATGTGCAACCACTGGGTACATTTCTACGTAAAGCTCGTTTGCTGCTTTAGAGATTGACCAGTCCACAACGCGCTTCGCTGCATCAGACTCTTTTACTAGACCAACCGCTTCTGATTCCCAGCCGATGCCTTTTGGTGTGATAACCGCTAGTGGTGCGCCTTGTGTTTTCAGCTTCGCGCCGCGGCTTGCCATAGAAATACCGATAGCCACTTCACCCATGCCCGCTTGAACACATGGCTTAGAACCCGAGTGCGTGTAGTGTGCAATGTTCTTATCCAAGTCACGCATGTAGTTCCATGCCTGATCTTCGCCCATGTTTTGTAGCCAAGCAGAAACCTGCATGTAGCCAGTGCCTGAAGACGCTGGGTTCGGCATTGCAATGTGACCTTTGTAAACCGGCTTCGTTAGGTCTTCCCAAGACGTTGGCTTAGGCAGGTTAAGTTGTTTCGCTACCGC
The DNA here is from genome assembly GCF_002741985.1 of Vibrio rotiferianus CAIM 577 = LMG 21460. Taxonomy (GTDB): domain Bacteria; phylum Pseudomonadota; class Gammaproteobacteria; order Enterobacterales; family Vibrionaceae; genus Vibrio; species Vibrio rotiferianus. The sequence goes on along the minus strand of NZ_APHW01000103.1, from coordinate 92,911 downwards.
TTCGTTGAAACAAACTGCGTTAAAGAACGCATCGTTACCAAACCAGGCTTGGTTCGATTGAGGGTCGTTTAGATTCGCGTGCAGCTCTTCCAAACCTTTTGGTGTGTAAGGCTTAAGAAGACCTTCATCTTTAAGCAGTGCCATTGACGAGCCAGCAAGACCCCAAACCACTTCCGCTTGAGGGTTGTTCTTTTCTGCCAGCAATTTCGCCGTCATGATACCGGTTGAATCGCGAACCCACTTAATCTTTATATCTGGGTTATCTTTCTCAAACGCAGACTTGTATTTCGCAAGAATGTCAGTTTCGAAAGCGGTGTAAACCGTGACTTCCTGTGCTGCTATTGCATTCGTAGCTAGCAGAGAGACAAGTGCAGCCAGCGATCCTTTCATCAAACGGTTTTTCATCATTTTCTCCAGTTAATTTGGCTAAGTTTTCATTTGGTCTGTACCAGTTGACGATATACACCCTACTGAGCCTTTGTGACGAAATCATGACCATTAAATGGCAGTTTTACGAAAATTTGCGATGAATAATCGTTCAATTGATCCGCCATTTTCTGGATATTAAAGTTTTATGAAATTGGATATTCGCCTATTTACTGCCCTTTTCTTCCTCGCTAGAGTGAACTCGAAATTTGGTGTAGACCAATTAGCCTATTCTGATGGAAATCGAGATGAAAAACGAATACCTACTACTGACTCCAGGTCCTCTATCTACTTCTGAAACAGTACGTGAAGCCATGCTAAAAGACTGGTGTACTTGGGATGATGAATACAACAAAGACATCGTAGAAGTGATCCGCACTAAGCTTGTAAAACTGGCGACGGAGCAAGACGGCTACACCAGCGTACTAATGCAAGGTAGCGGCACCGCATCAGTAGAAGCAACGATTGGCAGTGCCATTGGCAAAGATGGAAAATTGTTGGTTGTCGACAACGGTGCTTACGGTGCGCGTATCGCTCAGATCGCTGATTATCTAAATATTCCATGCCATGTAGTTTCCCCAGGCGAAACATCACAGCCACACTTGAACGAGGTGGAAACTGCATTGGCATCGGATCCTACGATCACACACGTGGCGATTGTTCACTGTGAGACAACCACTGGCATGCTTAACCCAATTGAGGCATTTGCTTCTGCGGCAAAAGCACACGGTAAAGTGGTGATTCTCGATGCCATGTCGAGCTTTGGTGGTATTCCTATCGATATAGCTGAGCTAGGCATCGATTTTATGATCAGCTCAGCGAACAAATGTATCCAAGGCGTACCGGGTTTTGGCTTTGTGATTGCGAAACAAACTGAGCTCGAAAAGTGCCAAGGTCAGGCTCGCTCTTTGAGCCTTGATCTTTACGACCAGTGGCACTGCATGGAAGTGAATCACGGCAAATGGCGTTTTACGTCTCCAACGCACACGGTTCGCGCTTTCTATCAAGCATTGTTAGAGCTGGAACAAGAAGGCGGCATTGAGGCTCGTCATAACCGTTACCAAACTAACCAGAAAACACTGGTTGCAGGTATGCGCTCTTTGGGGTTTGAGCCACTACTGAGTGATGATCTTCACTCGCCAATCATCACTTCTTTCTACTCTCCGACGCACAGTGATTACCAATTCAAAGCGTTCTACACACGTTTGAAAGAGCAAGGTTTTGTGATTTATCCGGGTAAGGTATCGAACGCAGATTGCTTCCGTATCGGCAACATTGGCGAAGTTTACCCAGCAGATATCGAGCGCTTAATCGGTGCAATTGAAAAAGCAATGTACTGGCAAGTTGCATAAAGCAGCCTTCTGATTGAGAGAGCGTTATGACTCAGAATATCAAACCGACCCATTTCCGCAGCGAAGGTGATGTCAACACGACGCCAACGCGCCAAGCTTGGAATGCATCGATGGACGACGAACGCACGCAAGCATTATTGAAGCGTGATTCGGAAGTCTTTCTTCATCAAGCCATGTCGACGCCTTGCTTAGATACCTTGGAAGCAGCAGAAGGCATCTACATCCAAGATGCCACGGGCAAAAAGTACATGGACTTCCATGGCAATAACGTCCACCAGCTGGGCTACGGTCATCCGCATGTGATTAAACGCGTGCAAGAGCAAATTGCCAAACTGCCGTTTTCACCACGTCGTTTTACCAATGAAACCGCGGTTGAATGTGCCGAAAAACTCACCCAAATCTGTGGCGGCGAGTTGAATCGCGTGTTGTTTGCTCCAGGTGGCACATCTGCGGTTGGCATGGCGCTTAAACTAGCCCGCCACATCACGGGCAACTACAAGGTGGTGTCGTTGTGGGACTCCTTCCACGGCGCATCGTTGGATGCCATCTCAGTGGGTGGCGAAGCGTGTTTCCGCCAAGGCATGGGACCATTAATGGCAGGTGTTGAACGCATTCCACCAGCAGTGTCTTACCGAGGCGCTTTTCCAGTTGCAGACGGCAGCGACGTGCATTACGCCGACTACCTTGAATACGTGATTGAGAAAGAAGGCGGCGTGGGCGCGTTTATCGCAGAAGCAGTTCGTAATACCGACGTACAAGTGCCGAGCAAAGCCTACTGGAAACGCATTCGAGAAATCTGTGACAAACACAATGTCATGCTGATCATTGACGACATCCCTAACGGCATGGGTCGCAGCGGTGAATGGTTTACCTACCAAGCCTACGACATTGAGCCAGATATGCTCTGCATCGGTAAAGGTTTGGGCGGAGGCTTAGTGCCTATCGCAGCCATGGTAACCAAAGACAAATACAACACCGCCGAGCAAATCTCCATGGGTCACTACACTCATGAGAAAAGCCCTATCGGTTGTGCTGCAGCACTGGCAACCATGGAAGCCATTGAGCAAGACGGCTTGCTAGATAAAGCCAAAGCCGACAGCCAGTTTATGCGTGAAAAGCTGCTAGAGATGAAAGCCAAGTACCCTGTGATTGGCGATGTACGTGGCATCGGCATGTTATGGGGCATTGAGTTGGTCACTGACCACGAAAGCAAAGCACGCGCGTATGACGAAGCGGAAGCTGTGTTGTACCAATGCCTCAACAATGGCGTGAGCTTCAAGGTATCGCAAGGCAATGTGATTCAACTCAGCCCACCGCTGATCATCACTCGCGAACAACTAACAGAAGCGTTGGCGATCTTCGAAGAAGCCATCGCTAAAGTGTGTAAAGACTTTAACTACATTTAGGTTTTGTTGACCTTTTGAGCTGATTTTTGCAGCAGTTTGTGGGTTCTTTATGCAAGGCAGAGGCTTTGAGTTGTAGCTGTTCTACCTGATAAGCCGATAACGCAGAAGAAAGGAACCACAAACGCTGCCCGAAGGGTTCGGCTAAAAGCGTTTTACTCTTTGTTGCGAGGTGTTGTGCTTAGAATGACTAGGCTACAAACCTCTCGCCGCGATTAAAACGCTTTTATCTCGAACAAAATTTAACCGCAAAAGGTCAACAAAACCTAGAGTCAATAGACCTCAACAAAACCAATTATCCAGAGCGCAGTTCCAATGTGTAGTCAAGCGCTCTGGCAAGCAAGAAAAAGGATTGAACATGAGCAACTCACCAATTCAAGCAGTGATCTTTGACTGGGCTGGCACTATCGTCGATTTCGGCTCTTTTGCGCCAACTAGCATCTTTGTGGAAGCATTCAAACAAGGCTTTGATTTCGACATCGACCTTGAAGAAGCGCGTGAACCAATGGGGCTTGGTAAGTGGGATCACATCCAAGCTGTGGGTCGCATCCCTGCAGTTGATAAGCGTTGGAATGAGAAGTTTGGTCGCTCAATGACCAGTGAAGACATCGACGCTATCTACGCAGCATTTATGCCTCTGCAAAAAGCAAAAGTGGCTGACCACGCAGAGCCAATCCTCAATGCGATTGAAGTTGTGAACGGCCTGAAAGACAAAGGCATCAAGATCGGTTCTTGTTCTGGTTACCCTCGCGAAGTGATGGACGTATTGATTCCAGTGGCGGCGGATTACGGCTACAAACCGGATTACGTAGTAGCAACAGATGACCTGCCTCAAGGTGGTCGCCCAGCACCATTTATGGCACTGAAAAACGTGATTGAGCTGAATGTAACCGACGTTAATGCGTGTATCAAAGTGGATGACGCAGCACCGGGCATCGATGAAGGTCACAACGCCGGTATGTGGACCGTTGGCTTGCTGCTTTCTGGTAACGAAGCAGGTCTAACGTTTGAAGAATACCAAGCTGCGGACGAAGCAACGCTTAATGCCGCTCGTGAAAAAGCGCGTGCAAAATTGCTCAAGAGCTCGCCGCACTACCTCATCGACACCATTGCTGACTTCCCAGAAGTGGTTGCAGATATCGAACGTCGCCTAGCAGCAGGTGAGCGTCCTTAGTCTTCATCTTCCACAAGTAAATGAAACAAACGCCCCTCACGTGAGGGGCGTTTTTCTTTTTGGCACTATCTTAAGAAAGCTTGGCTTATTGAAGCGTACTTCCGTTAGATAGCAGCTTTCTTGTCGGCTCTTGCTCGGTGTATTCGACCGCATCGTGATCGGCGAGTTTATCGACTTCCGCCTGTTCACCCACCACAATCAACACCTGTTGTTTCACCAGAGCGTCGACCACTTCAATGTTGTGCTGACGAAGAAGCGCTCTCACTTCGCTCTCTTTTCCTTCATGATACTTAACAAAGTAACGTGCAGGTTGCTGCTCGGCTTGATCTTGGCGTTCATCCACGAGAGGAAATCCTTGATTGTTTGCCAAGCTGCTTGAGCTCAGTCCGATTGCCAATAGTGCGGTAGCGCCTACCGCAGACAAAGAAAGTAAGGTCAACTTCTTCATAGTCACTCCTTATTGAAAGGTCAGAGTCCAACTGTTGATGGTGCCTGTGTCTCTTCTGGCATTGTCCACCGCTTTAAGTTCCCATGTGCCTTGCGATTCAAAACCAGAGAAGTCCGCTTGGAAACTGGTTTTAATGTCGTTCGCACCACCACCCGCATTGTCGTGCAGTACTACTTGACCACCATCTGGTGACGTTAGCGTGACACGAAGATCGCCAATGTAGGTGTGAGTGATATCCAAGTCGATAGTCACTGAACCTGCATCGCCAGAGCGAGCCACATCTAATGGGCTTACAATACCTGCAGAACTGTTGTCAGGAATTGCTACTGCATTCGAGTTGGTGTAGCTAGAAGGTGTAGAGCCGCCACCAGATGAATCACCCGAACCGTTATGCGTCGCGACAAGAGAAACACCAGAGTACGCGCTGTAGCCGTAAACCAATACTTCATATTGTCCTGCGCCAGATACGTTCAAGCTACAGCTTTCACCATTGCCGCTCGCCCATGAACGACAGTCGTAAGTGCTGGTGCTTGGTGTGCCATTAAAGCGTACATAAAGGTCAGCATCACCAGAGCCGCCACTCATGTTGAATGTCGCTTGCGTTGCGTCTGCAGGGACGTCAAACACAAATACTGTGCTTGATTTGCTGCCGCCAGAAAGCTGTGTTTTCGCCACGCCGTTTTCTAGAACGTTGTCGTTGCCAGAACCACCACCATCAGGACCGTTACAGCCAGCATCTAGGTATTGCTTCGCCGCATCGGCATTCACCAAACCGTGACCAGTGCGGTTATCACGACCTGTTACGTCGATGTCCGTTGCTGTCTTGATCAGCGCGTTGCGTACTTGCGCTGCGGTACAGGTTGGATGGTAACTCCACACCAAACCCGCAACACCGGTTACGTGTGGCGTCGCCATCGACGTACCATTGTAGTACTCGTAGTCTTCACCCTTAGTGGTCGATACCGTGATGTCTTGACCAACGTAACCCAACAGCTCCTGACCGAAGGCACGATCAACTGTCACCGACACAATACGCGCCGCGTTGTTTTGATCGACAAGGAAAGGATTCTGCAAGCCCGGTAGCTCGGAGTTACTGTACACAATCGCTGCACTCGCACCTGCGTTGTAACACGCTTGAACTGCATCGATTTCTGGGTAATTACCAGATGATTGGTTGCCCACACGCTCGGTCAAACAGATCTTGCCCGACATATCGCCACAACTGAAGCTGCTACCGGATACGTCACAGCTTGCAAGTGTGGCTGTGATAGAACCTGGAACTGGCTCAGGACCGTAACTGCCACCCGATTGGATCAAGCGGTTGTGAGGAACGATGCCACGATCGAACTGGCTAACACCGTTCAAGCGAATGTCTGAAAGCTTACCTTCGCCAACTGTCACCGTAGACAGAATTGCTACACCCGGACCTGCGATTTCAACTTGATCTGTCGCTTGAGAGAACGCCGCGTGATCACGCTTATCATCCACCGCCGCAACGGACATTACCGAATCGTAAGATGCTGGGTAGCTGTGCGCAGTGTTACCATCGTTACCCGCAGCGGCAATCAGCAGCACGCCTTGGTCGTAAATGGTTTGCAACGCGTTTTTCTCCGTCACACTCGATTGGCTACCACCAAGGCTCATGTTGACGACGTTCGCGCCGTTGTCAGCACAAGTTTGTACCGCTTTCACCAAGCTAGATGAGTAACCCCAACCCGCTTCATTGAACACCTTAACGATATGCAAATTCACATTTTGGTTTGGCATAACGCCTTTGATGCCTTCCGTGTTGGCAATCGCAGCAATCGTACCCGCTACGTGTGTACCGTGGGCGTTGTTATTTCCCGGAACACTCCAAGAGCCTGTACCGCTGTCGTTTGTACCCGACACTCGGTTACCACTCAGATCGTTGTGTGCGAGGTCGTAGCCTGAATCGATGATACACACAGTGCGGTTACCTGCACTCGAGTCATCCAAAAGCTGAGCGTTAACCGCCTCATAGCCCCATGGGATAGTCTCACTTAACAGATAACGCGGTGGGTCAATCTCCACGTATTCCACATCACTGCGGTTGCGCAGTTGCCCCAGTTCCGAGTCTTCCATCTCCACACTGTAGATTGCGCGGTTTCCTAGCTTTTCCACTTTACGCGCTTTGAGCTGATCTAAAACCGACTCTTGCGCGATGCGTGGCCCCCAGAATGAGTTTCCACCTAATGCTGAAGGACTGGACGTATCTTCTTTAAATTTGACGATGTATTTAGTCGGCAAGTTAGATTCGTCGAACCCCGTCAGAGGAGCCGCATGCGCTGACATCGAAAATGTCAGTGCCACTGCAACGGCAGACAATGAAAACAAGCCATTTAATTTAGTTGTTGTGTAGTGCATTTGCTCTATTCCTTTTTGAGCTGATTTTTATTCACTCTATGCTCATGAAAAATCAATTACACGTCATTAACACGAGCTACTCAGCTATAGATTATCGATTAAAAATGCCAAACAATTTGTTTTATGAATGCACAACAATGAACAAAAGATCATCAAAACAACATATTTAGTTAACATACAAAAAGATAACAAAAAACTTATAAAGCAATTACTTATTAACGAAAAAGTGAATGTTAAATTAATGTTAGTGAGTAATTATTCTATATTTTATAAAATCCACCCATTTACTAAATCTATTGAAACTAGATTGTGGTACCAAAATCAACATTTTGAATATTTAGATATTTGACTAATTAGTTCTTTTACTCAAAATGGGGTAGTAGATGAGATATATTCTCACTTAAATCATGACGATAATCATTACAGAAGAGTCAATCATGAAAAAAACAATCACATTATTAAGTGCATTACTCCCTTTCGCTGCTGCCCATGCTGCAGAACCTTCTTTGTCTCCAGAAATGGTCACCGCAGCACAAGTTGCTAGTGCTCAAAGCCACCAAACTTATACTTATGTTCGTTGTTGGTATCGAACGAGCTATTCACTTGATGAGCCTGCGACTGATTGGGAATGGGCAGAAAATCCTGACGGCAGTTACTTTACAATCGATGGCTACTGGTGGAGTTCAGTTTCTTTCAAGAACATGTTCTACACTGACACACCACAAAGCATCATCAAGCAACGTTGTGAGCAAACCCTTGATCTCGCGAATGAAAACGCTGACATCACCTTCTTTGCAGCAGATAACCGGTTCTCATACAACCACACTATCTGGAGCAACGATCCTGTAATGCAACCAGATCAAATCAACAAAGTGGTTGCGTTGGGTGACAGTTTGTCGGATACAGGCAATATCTTTAATGCTTCACAATGGCGCTTCCCAAACCCGAATAGCTGGTTCTTAGGGCACTTCTCAAACGGTTTCGTGTGGACGGAATACATTGCTAAAGCGAAGAACTTACCGCTATACAACTGGGCGGTTGGTGGTGCTGCCGGTGAAAACCAATACATCGCACTGACGGGGGTCGGTGAACAGGTTTCCTCTTATTTGGCGTATGCGAAACTGGCAAAAAACTACAAGCCAGCCAATACCTTGTTTACGCTTGAGTTTGGTTTGAATGACTTTATGAACTACAACCGTAGCGTTCCAGAAGTGAAATCAGACTACGCGGAAGCCTTAATCAAACTGACCGATGCTGGTGCGAAGAACTTATTGTTGATGACACTGCCAGACGCCACTCGTGCGCCACAATTTACGTACTCGACTCAAGAAGAAATCGACAAGATCCGTGCAAAGATCGTGGAAATGAACGAGTTCATTAAAGCACAAGCGGCATACTACACGGCGCAAGGTTACAACATTACCTTGTACGATACGCACGCGCTGTTTGAAAGCCTGACCGAAAATCCAGAGCAACATGGCTTTGTGAATGCAAGCCAAGCTTGCCAAGACATCAACCGATCTTCATCAGCAGATTACTTATATCATCATGCATTGCGCTCGGAGTGTGCCTCTTCTGGCTCAGACAAGTTTGTGTTCTGGGATGTGACTCACCCAACCACGGCGACACATCGTTACGTAGCAGAACAAATGCTAGAACACAGCAATCAGTTATCTAATCACCCGTTCTAAACTACTTAATTGGAGCCTCTCTTATTAGAGAGGCTCCCCAACATTCACAACAAGCGTAACAAACGCAATGAACTAAAATGCAATGCGATATTGTCTATAGATTGTGCCAATGCGTTGTTTAACAAAGATAAGAAGAACAAGGAGCCTGCGTGTTAAGGTTATTACAAATTGTGGCGCTAATTAACATCATCGCTGCTGCAGTGGTTTTTGGGCTATCTCACTACATACCTCAATTTCAATCCACCCATTTAAGTGATTTTCTGTTCTTCGTCCTTGTAGTTATTTGGGCACTAGCGAAGTTTACTTGGGAAGGAGGCATGTACTCCCGCCATTCGGAATTCGATGATGAGTTCACTGATAAAGTGCATTCAATGGTAGCTCGACAGCATTTGGAGACAGACTTAAACAAAAACTATCAGCTTGGATTTATCTTTTTTATCGCAGGTTTACCGTCCCTTTTCATTAACCTTGCAATGATGATTTGGTAGCTTTGTCAAAGCAGAACCTAAATCAGCAGCATTTAAGATAAGGGTGTATTCAACAGACGGCTCCTTCTTACACTAAACCTTTTAGTTTAGCTAACCCATATGCTGCGATGGTCACACAGTCTTTGATTTCACCGTCGATCATCATTTGCTCGAACGCTTCAACTGAGAATGAGCGCGTGATCAAGTCTTCTTCTTCACTGTCTAGCTGATTACCCACTTCAGACAGCTCACTAGCGAAATAGACATGGCAGGTCTGGTTTAAGAATCCGTAAGCGATGAACTGCGCACCGACGTACTCCATCTTATTGGCTTGCATGCCCGTCTCTTCTCGAAGCTCACCTTTTGCTAACTCAAGATGATCCGCATCTGGATTTGATTCCCATGCCCCTTGTGGGATCTCCCAACAACGTTGCCCTACGGTGTAACGAAACTGCTGTACTAAGTGAATTACGCCGTTATCGATCGCCAGAATCGCTGCACAGTCTGGCTTGTCGACCACACCGTAAATACCTTCGGCTCCGCTAGGACGTTGGATTTTATCTTCACGTACCGTCATCCATTTGTTTTGATACACCACTTTGCTGTCGAGCTGCTTGATGTCTGCCATGAGAGTCCTTACTGCTTGATTCTTCGAAATTAGTTATGGGATTAGAAGCTATTCTAACGCTGTTTGCGTGTCAGTTTGTAGACGATTTTCAAATTCAACGCGCTTATTGGAATTCAATATATCCCATCAAAACAATCATTCATCGCAATGATTACGATGGCGCGAAATGGCAAGTTTTCAATTCGAGGAACTCATATAGTTAACCCATCGACGCAGAGCATGGCTTTGCAAACTAGTTCACTATTGATTGAGGGTTCTTATGAGCGCATCGGATAAAGTCTACGGTTTCAACACTCCACAACGTCTATTTGTTGGTTATACCTTGGCGGTATTGGTAGACCTTACGGTACTGAACTTCTATGACGAATATTGGGATTTCGTAACCATTGATTCATTTACGATTTCTTTCGCCGCGGCACTGCTGCTTCAGTTGCTCTTAAAGCTGTCTATCAAAGCAGAACACAAAATTGCAGAGTACTTTAAATCGAAGCCGGGTACGGCACCTAAGATTTACCGTGGTCTTTCGACGTACGTTATCCTAGTCGGTTCGAAGTTCGTGATGCTAGAAGCGATTAACATTCTGTTTGGTGACAAGGTTGACTTTAGTGGTCCTTGGAACGGTGTCGTCGCCTTCTTTGCGGTGGTGTTTACCATCCTGATTTCAGAAGTCATCGTCGGTAAGATTTACTTCAAGCTTGGTGAAAGAGAGCAACAAGCACAACGTGAATTAGCTGAAAACAACGCTAGCTAGTAAGCAAGATCGATGAATACAAAACAGCATCGATAAAAACCAAAAAGCGCTGAGAAATCAGCGCTTTTTTCGTTTATTTGTTCACTTAAGCCACAAGAATGTTCTTAAGCTCGTTCAATGATTCCACCGTGTAGCTAGGCGCAATACGCTCATCCACACTTGCGCCTGTAGTATTTAACCAACACGTTTCAATACCAAAGTTATTGCCACCTAAGATATCAGAATGTAGGTTGTCACCCACCATTAATACACGCGTCTTACATGGGTTCCCCATTTGCGTCATCGCGTACTCAAAGATGCCTAGATCCGGCTTGGCAATACCAACTTGCTCAGAGATCACTACGTGCTCAAAGTAATCGCTCATGCCTGTGCGCTCTAGGCGAATCGCTTGCAGCTCGGTAAAGCCATTGGTGATAATGCCCATCTTTGCATTACCTTGCAGCGCTTCCATCAACTCTTTCGCACCCGGCAGCAAAGTACAAATGTCTGCCATCGCTTCTAAGAATGCAGTGTTGAGATCCGCCGTCGTCGTATTGAGCTTTTCTGCCCACTCGGTAAAACGTTTGTGCTTGAGCTCATCTGCCGTCACTTTACCATCTTGGTAATCTACCCAAAGTGGCTTGTTGACCGTTTGGTAGTGGGCAAAATCTTGCTCGGTGAAGTCTACGCCTTTGCGAGAAAACATCAGCTGCAAACCTTTGAAGGCATCAAAGTGAAACAAGGTTTCGTCAGCGTCAAACAAGATCCAATCGTATTTCATTTTCTTCTTTCCAATATCCAGGTCGTTTTCTGCCGCATAGTCTAATTGTTTTCTTCTTTAAGATAATCTCTATAATTGGAAAATGATTGTATCGTTTTTCTCAACAATATAACTAATAATAGATAACCCCAATAGCCTAGGAGCACACCGTGAATGCCATTGCGTCACTGCCAGTATTTGTCGCTGTCGTAGAATGCGGCAGCTTTTCCCTTGCCGCCAAGCAGTTGAACCTCACCAAATCGGCGATCAGTAAACGCATCAATCAACTCGAAGACGACCTCGGCATTCGCTTGCTTAATCGCACCACAAGAAAGCTCAGCCTAACCGAAGCAGGACGTCGATACTTTGAGTATGCTTCACAAGCAGTGAACCTTGCTCAGCAAGGTGTGGATGCCGTTTCTGAGTTGCAAGGCTCACCCCAAGGTCGTCTCAAAATCACTGCACCGATGTCTTTCGGCGTGTTGCACGTTGCACCACTTATCAGCGAATTTCTTGCACGGTACCCGAAAATTGAAGTCGATTTACAACTTGAAGACGCCATGGTGGATTTGGTCGAACAAGGATTTGATTTAGGGATTCGCATTGGCGAACTTGCGACTTCTAACCTTGTAGCCAAGCGCCTTGCTCCCTGTAAAAGCGTACTGTGCGCCTCTCCCACATACTTAGAAGAATTTGGCGTACCAACTAAACCAAGCGACTTGGTGACGCACAACTGTTTGCGTTATTCGTATTTCCGAGGCGGTGTCGAGTGGATGTTCATCAACAGTGGCAACGAATACAAGGTGCTGCCGAAGGGCAACTTTGTGGTCAACAACAGCGAAGCGATTCGCCAACTGCTTCTAAGAGACTCTGGCATCGCGCAGTTACCGACTTTTATTGCCGCCAAAGACTTTGCTGCAGGCAACTTAAAACCCTTGATGGAAGAGTTCTCCCTCCCAGAGCATGCCATCTATGCGGTGTTTCCAGAGCGTAAGCACATGCCATTGAAAGTACGAGTGTTCATCGACTTCATCAGCGAGAAGCTCGGTACCGATACTCCTTACTGGGATCGCTACTAATAGGTGCTGGTACTTGATATCGTTTAGCGCGATTATATTTAGTTAATCTAATGTTTCATTTTTAACAGGTGCGCAACCATCACTAGAGCGCTAACTTAAGTAGCACGTTAACCACACCGGAGTGTGAAGCTATGAAAGTACTGATTCAATATACCCAAGCGGGTAAATATCGTGACCAAGCGTGGGAATCACTGACGCTAAAAGCAAAAGGCGAGATGCAAGCCGTGACGCCTTCTTATGCCGCTCAGCTTATAGAGCAAAACAAAGCGACACTTGTAATGACCGAAGAGGAACAAGTGATCTTCCATTCTTGAATAAAAAGAGCCCTTTCTCTAGGGCTCGCTGATAGATTGATTTACTCTCGGGGAAATGGGTGAACATCGTGAACTGAAGTTAGCGTTATTTTTTGACTACTAAGTATAGACTCCAGGCTAGCATCGCAATAATACCTGTCGGGTACGTAACAATAAGCAACCAGGGTAGGACTTCAGAACCTCCTTTTACAAAGGGCAAAATCTTTCTAAGTACGCCATCGATAAAAAAGGGAATGATCCATGGCGCTTGTATGTAAAAGTAAATTTTTAGGTAAACTAAATAACTTTTCAGCCAAGTTACTTGATTAAAAAAACCATATGCAGCCAACGCTAACAACACGAGCCATACCGCTATGTTCACCCAATGATTCACCAATAGACCAAGCAATAATTCGGGTATTGATTTCATCTAGCTCCCTAGCCCAATAAATTTTAATGAGGTGTTAAATACTGTTTGAAAGGTTTCAATGAAGGTATCGAACAACAAAGTATCCTCAACTTAATGAAGTTCCTATCAAGTCGAGCTAATATAGGCTCAAAATTTAAGATGAACGACTAAAATAGGATGCCCTTATTTTGTAATGACGATCTTAATCTTGTATGGTTTTATGACCGCAGTTCTCGCAAATCAAGTGACGAGAAAAATCATCCATGGAAGCGAGAAAAGCACCAAAAACGGTACTTTTTAGAAAGCCTGTGATGAACTCCTTTTTACTGCGATTCTTATCTCCCTCAAACGCGCTTTTCTTTCTGACTAACACCACGACATGATGCGTTTCCACACCACATGAAGGACACATTAGAACTTCTGTCTTATTAGACATCTTAATCTCCTTAAGTTTTTGACAATCTCTTCACCAAGGTCTTGCATCAACCTTGTCTCGTAATACTCGAGCATACTCCGTTAACAACCTTGCATTATCTGCGCTTTTTCGATTGCCACATACCTCCCCTTGGTAGGTAATATTTGGACTGGAGTAGATAGGTAATACTTTTTCCTCGTAGCTCATAACGCTCCCAGCATCACCACAAAGCGCGCCATAGGCATAACTCTTAAGTTTGGGAAGATCCCACATGGCAATGCTTTCCCTAACTGGGAAGAGTTCTTCTTTCTCTTGTCTATCAAATGTTTTGATATCGTGTTGTGCCCAAGCTAAGTGGCCTAACTCGTGTTCCAAAACGTTATCCGAGAATCGAAGATCCATGACGACAAACTGGGGCTTGATATCCACCCAGGCACTACCAAGCGTAACCATTCCTTCTTCACCCGACTCATTGGTCACGAGTGGAGGGGTTACCAAAATATAAAACTGATCAGGAGATTCTTCGTAGGAAGCCATAATGTACTCACCCAGTACTTGTTCTAGCGCATAGTTGGCCGTTGAAAAGTCAAAAATGGTGTAGCCAGACAAATCTACAAACTCAATAGACGCTTTCTTTCGCTCCATTGGGATACAAGAGTTTTGTAGTGTTTTGTTAGAAAATTGGATGCTGCGATCTACGTACGCTTCTATTTCTTCTACGTAAAGGTAGTCAAGTGTTCGTTCGTCAAAATAGAAGTTCAACCAAGTTGTAACGGTTTCCTCTTCTGAACATTTTGGGGTGGTGAGTTTTCCATCAATAAGAGGTTGGAGATAAAAAACAGTAGCAACTGAAACAACAGCCATCAGCAGGCAAGCCATTACAACATTCAATTTCATACATTCTTCTTATGAATTTCATAGACAGCAAAAATAAATACATGAAATTTATAAATTAATTTGAATGATATGTAAATAAGCGCTTATTGATTATGAGAATAAGCGCCTTGGGTATGTGTGCTTACTCGCCCTCGTTTAGGCGACGAATCAATTTAGCTGGCGTACCGCCATATAAACAATCCGGTGGTACATCGCTGTTTACCACTGAGTTAGCAGCAATCACAGAGCGAGCACCAATGGTCACACCTTGGTTGATGACCGAATTACCACCAATCCAGACGCTATCTTCAACTGTGATTGGCTTACAAAAGGTTTCCCACTTGAGTCGGCTACGGTAATCCAGAGAGTGCGAAGCGGTGTAGAACTGAACGCTAGGGCCGATAAGAACGTGGTTACCAATGGTGATTTTAGCGCCATCCAACATCACGACATTCATATTGATGAAGGTCTCTTCGCCAATTTCAATCGTCTTACCAAATTCACAATGCAGCGGAGCTTGGATGATGCTTCGCCCAACTCTACCAAATAGATTCTTTTGCAACGCATCGCGTTGAGATTCATCGGTATTGTTATTAAACGCCATCAACGCATGGGTTGCGTGAGTGCGGATCGCATCGATTTCTTTATCTGCACCATCAAACACTTGGCCAGACATCATTTTTTCTAGTTCGGTCACTGGATCATTCCTACAACTTTTGACCAAGCCAGATTAGCGTAAAAGGGGAATAAAAAAAGAGAAAAGCACGGGCTTTTCTCTTTCCTATTTTGTCAATTTTTCACGTGAGTGATTATACGATTTCCCAACTGTGGGTCATCTCAACACCTTCACCTAGCATTAGGCACACTGAGCAGTATTTCTCAAGAGAATCCGCCGTAACTTTCGCCACGATTTCTGGGTCTAGTGCATCACCAGAAACTTCAAAGTGAATGTTTACTTGAGTAAAGATACGTGGCGCGGTTTCACGGCGCTCAGTGGTTAGCTTCGCGTTAACAGAAGCCACTTTCTGGCCTGCCGTTTTTAGACCATCAACAACGTCTACAGAACTACAACCACCTGCGGCCATAAGAACCATTTCCATCGGACTTGGCGCTGTTGCACCGCCATTACCATCCATCACGACTGAGTGACCAGATTGAGACTGACCTAGGAATTTAAAGTCTTCGACCCATTTTACTTCTGCTTGCATGGTTTCCCTCATTAATGCTTCTGCCTCACCGATGATTGTCTTCCGATGAGCGTGTATTTTATGCCGTTACTGTAGCCCCCTTGAAAAAAAGGGCAAAGAAATTTTCATCTTCACTGTAATTTTTTCGCTCCTCAGTCTGTCCTGTTACGTAAGATTCATTGAGAAAATGACGTTTGAGGAAGTTATGAAGAAAGTATCTAAGTTGTTGGTGGGATTCTCATTCACACTGCCTGTACTGTTCATCTTGCTAAGTAAAACAGGTACTGCCGATACCATGGATAAGATGAACGCATCAGAAAAAGCTGACATCGCAACATTAGCAGGTGGTTGTTTCTGGTGTACCGAATCGGATTTAGAGCAATTACCAGGTGTGTTAGACGTGGTTTCTGGTTATTCGGGTGGTGATTTAGAAAACCCAACTTACCGACAAGTCTCTTCTGGCAAGTCTGGCCATATTGAAGTGATTGAGGTGAAGTACGATCCTGCTGTTGTGAGCTACGAGCAAGTATTGGATTACTTCTTCCGCCATATCGACCCGACTGACGACAAAGGCTCATTCGTCGACCGTGGTCCCCAATATCGCCCTGCGATTTTCTACCATGATGCCGAGCAAAAACAGGTTGCTGAGCAGTTTATGATGGAGATCGACAAGGCGATGATCTATCCAAAACCGTTGAAAACAGAGCTGATCGAGTTTGAAAAGTTCTACCCTGCGGAGTCGTACCATCAGGATTACTACAAGAAGAGTAGCCTGAAGTATAAATACTACCGCTACGCGTCTGGTCGAGATAAATACCTAGACGAAGTATTTGGTGATGATCGTAAAGACAACCCGAAGTCACTGCGTGAGCTCATTAATGAAAAAGACCTGATGGCAAAAGTTAAGGTCTACGAAAAACCTTCAGACAAAGAAATAAAAGCGAAGCTGACTGAACTTCAATACTACGTCACCCAAGAAGAAGGCACCGAGAGACCTTTCAACAATGAATATTGGGATAACAAGGAAGCAGGCATTTACGTTGATATCGTCACCGGTGAGCCTTTGTTCTCGTCAACAGATAAGTACAAATCGGGTACAGGGTGGCCTAGCTTTACTAGGCCGATCAACCCAGACTACATCGTAGAGAAGACCGACTTTAAACTGGTTTATCCGCGTACCGAGATCCGCAGTAAATTTGGTGATTCACATATTGGCCATGTATTTAAAGATGGTCCAAAGCCGACCGGTTTACGTTACTGCATGAACTCAGCCGCAATGGAGTTTGTACCAGTGAACAAGATGGCGAGTTTAGGCTACGGCGATTATCTGTACCTATTTGATAAGTAACTAGACCTCTGTTTTAACCATATTAGGAGTGAACATTCAGCGCGATGAAAGGTTTTAAATCCAACCTTCCCATGAAAGTCTGTCCGGTCTGTCAGCGCCCATTTTCTTGGAGAAAGAAGTGGGCGCGAAATTGGGAGGAAATCGTTTATTGTTCTGAGCGTTGCCGAAGAAATAGATCAACGAAAACGTAGGGCACTCCGACCCTCTCTGCACATGGTGCTACTCTGCTTTTGTAATAACGCTTTTACCAAGGCAATAACGTCCCATCATAAGCCCAAAACGCCCCGTTATCTTGCGGGGTTGCTTTTTCTATCAAGCCGAATAGATCCTTTGCGACTCGCTCTGGTGTGAACAATTTTCCCTCTGGCACATTGGTTTGAAAAGGTGCCGACAAAGCGGTGTCTGTGGTTCCTGGATGAAGCGATAGCACCGTACCGTGCTTGACCATTCTTTGCCATTCGATCGACATGGTTTTGAGGAACATGTTTAATGCGGCTTTCGATGCACGATAGCTGTACCAACCACCCAACTGATTGTCGCTAATACTGCCAACTTTGGCCGAAATGGTCGCAAACTTGGGTTCGGTACTGCGCTTTAGCTTGGGCGTGAAGTATTTCGCCAACAGCAAACTTGGCAGAGTATTAACCATGATGGTTTGCTGAAAAAAGTCTGCGTCAAGGGAGCTAAGGTTCTTCTCAGGGCCTTTGTCTTGGGTGTGCAACATACCAACGCAGTTCACCAACCAGTCGACATGTTCAATTTGATCGCTAAGCGCTTTCACCTGCTCATCATGCGACACATCCGCCTGATACCAAGTCACATGAGGGTGTTGCCAATCAGATCTCTGGTTACGATAGGTAGCATGTACACGCACTTGAGGGAACCGAGCGACGGCTTCTTGCACCATCGCCAAACCAATTCCACCATTGCCACCGACGATGAGTATTTCCATCACAACTTCTCCACGTTTTCTATGTAATGCTCTGCGGTATCAAGTATCGCTTGGCGTTGCTGTTCTTCCATGTTGTCCCAAGAGCGGAAAATCATCCCGATTCGTGGATTGGTTGCGAGACGCTTGTCGTGCTTATTCATAAAACGCCAATACAAGCTGTTGAACGGACACGAGCCTTCTCCACTGCGTGCTTTATTGTCGTAATGGCAACCCTTACAGTAATCGCTCATCTTGTTGATGTAAGAGCCACTTGCCGCGTAAGGCTTGGTGCCAACAATGCCGCCATCCGCAAACAATGCCATACCACGAGTGTTCGGCATTTCTACCCATTCAATCGCATCAACATAGATACCGAGATACCACTCATCCACTTGGTCTGGATCTATCTCGGTTAACAAGCAAAAATTACCAGTCACCATCAAACGTTGGATGTGGTGTGCGTAGGCGTAATCGAGAGACTGACCAATCGCATTGCGCATACAGGCCATTTTGGTTTCGCCATTCCAAAAGAAGTCTGGCAGCTTTCTTTCTGCGCCCAACTCGTTCTTTTTCGGGTAATGAGGCATGTTCGCCCAATAGACGCCACGGATGTACTCTCGCCAACCTAAGATTTGACGAATAAATCCCTCAACCTGAGAAATGTCGATGTACGCGTTGGAGTGAAACGCCTTAAGAGAGGCATCAATCACCTCTTTCGGATGCAGCATCTTGCTGTTCAGCGAGAACGAAATTCGGCTGTGGTATACGCTCCACTTGGCATCGTGCTGACCTGTCATGGCGTCTTGAAAACGTCCAAACAATGGCAAACAGACTTGGCAAAAATGTGCGAGTAAAGACAGGCTTTGCGCGCGATTAATCGGCCACAGCAAGTCACCCCCAAGATTTCCGCTGGTTTTGATGTTGTGTCGTGCCAACCGCTCAGTAATATCGCGCACATCGGTGCTAAACATCAGAGGTTGTGGCAGTTGCTCAATGTCTTGGGCCTTGAGCTTATTACGGTTATTGGCATCGTAATTCCATTTCCCGCCAGCTGGTTTGCCGTCTTGCATCAAGATGTCGAAGCGCTTGCGCATGCGGCGATAAAAGTGCTCCATCATGATGTGTTTGCCTTGAGGAAACTGCGATTCTATTTCCTCAAACGGCAACAAAAAGTGTTCCGAATCAACACAACGCGTCACTACCCCATCAAGCTTTAGTTTGGCTAACTGCTCTAGAAGTCGATATTCATCGGGGCGTTGATATTCAAACTTACTTGCACCAACTTCGCCCACGTAGTGATTTAAGACTTGCTCCAGATCGTCGAAGGATTGTGTGTCATCCAACGTGAGATGCAAAACTTGATGGCCTTCACTCTGACGCTCTTTCGCAAAATTTTCCATTGCAGAAAAGAACGCACACACTTTCTGAATATGGTGCGTTACGTAGGTACTCTCTTGTTTGAACTCCGCAATCAGGTAAAGAACACGGTCGTCTGGTTGTTGAAACCAAGAATGCTCGCTGTTGAGTTGATCGCCCAAGATCAATCGTATTGTTTCAAATTGCATTGCCGCTTCTCCTAGGATGAAGTCTTTTCATCACACCCCATCACAATCGGCCAATCGACCATATCTACGCTATCCGAACACGCGCCAGCACAACGCCCTTTCCACCTATCGATAAACTCCATGTGCGGATCGTACATTTCGGTTTGCTTCTCGAGGTTGAATTGCCTTGAACCACGAGGGTCGGCACCAACGCCCGCGAGGTATTGCCAATTTCCCCAGTTCGATGCCACATCGTAATCAACCAGTTGTGTTTCAAAATATGCTGCGCCATAGCGCCAATCGAGCCCTAGCTCATGCACCAAACAACTGGCGACCAACTGTCTGCCACGATTAGACATATAGCCCGTTTCGTTAAGTTGGTGCATACACGCGTTCACGATAGGAAATGGCGTTTCACCTTTCTTCCATTGTTGGAAACGGTGCGCGTAAAAGCTGGTGAGTGGTGCTTGATTTTGGATGCCACCGAATCGGAAGAGCTGCCGCTTGTATCGACGGGCATACCAATAAAAGTATTCACGCCAAAGCAGTTCGAAGTAAATCCAATAGGTTGAATCATTTGCACCATTCGCGGCTTCATAACGTTTAAGCATGGCATAAATGGTTTTCGGCGACAGACACCCATGAGCTAACCAAGGAGAGAACTTGGTGGAGTAATCCATGCCATCTAAACCGTTACGCGTTTGTTTATATTCACTGGCTAATGTCGAGGAAAAATACTGGCGACTGTGTTCAAGCCCAGCTTGCTCTCCCCCTGAAAATAGCGCTGGCTTCAAGTCGCGAGTTAGGCTCAGTGTTGATATCGGGAGAGTTTCCGGCGCAGGTGGGAGTGCAGAGACTTTTTCGACTGGCTCTGAAATATGGAGCGCTTCAACTTGTTTGCGAAACTTCGTAAAAGTATCTGGTAAATCGTCTGTTTTAAATGGCAACTGCCTAGCACAAAAAAGACTTTGCGCCTCTTGTTGGACAACAGAAATATGCGGGTATTCAACTTGTAACTTCGCAAGCACGGCTTGTTCATCGCAACCCGAAATAGCACTGACATAAAGACGTGTGACACCGAAGTTTTCAATAGCATGCTTTATCGCATGATAAGGATGCAAAATAACCACCAATAATCGCTGGTTCAATGTATTTAAAGATGAGTTGAGGCAAAATAATGACTCATCCAGAAACTGTTGTTTCGCAACACCAAACTGAGACACTTGCGCATATTGCGCTAAATAAGGAGATATCTTGGGGTAGCAATAAAGGCAGACAAGAAGATCAACTTCCGAAGTAGCTTTAGTTAAGTTTGGGTTGTCGTGCACTCTCAAGTCGTTGGTAAACCAATATAAGCCAATACTCATGATTCTATCTCAGATTTAATTAAACTCTCTCAACACGTTACGAGTAGAGCCTGAGATCGATCACTGTGTCAGAACATGGCAATAGGAAGCTCTTGTCTAGGTGTACTGAAATAGTAATTGCATATGGTTTACCTGACATCATTCAGCAAACTATTTGATAGTGAGCCAAGTTTTTTTTAATTTTTGGACTAAAAATGACAAAAATTAAAGCGATATTAACCAAAATTCGCTAACCTATGCGCAATACAGTTTGCTAGTGCTTTCGCGACAATGAGTGACGAATTTAAAAAATCGACTGCAAACTTAAAAAAAGCAGTCCCATTGATGATAAAAAACCACGTAGCTGCCACTCCGGCTAACTATGCGCTTTGGTATACCTACGTGGACAAAACCATTCCTGAGTTAAACCAAGAGTTGGATATGGTGCTTGAAAACTACGAAGTTTGCCCACCAGCAACCAACAAACAGTTATACAACAGTTATGTAGCCAGTAAGTCTGAAACCAGTTTAGAAGAGCTAAAAACAAATGTTGAGGTTCTGCTTGGTGAGGTTGCAAGCTCTATGACGGATACGTTGACCGACACTTCTTCTTTCTCCGATATGGTGGATAAAAGCTTTGGCCGCCTGGAAAAAGTGGAAGATGACGGTTTGAGCATTGAAGAAGTCATGGGTGTAATTCGTCAATTAGTTTCAGAATCAAGAGAAATTCGTCATTCCACCCGTTTTTTGAACAACCAGCTTAGCAATGCAAGCGAAGAAATCTCACGCTTGAAGCAACAACTGTCAGAGGTGCAAAAAGACGCACTGTTTGATGGACTGAGTCAGTTGTACAATCGCCGTGCGTTTGATAACGATTTAAGTATGCTTACTAGTAGCAATCAAGCACTGAGCTTGATTATGCTGGACATCGATCACTTCAAAACTTTCAACGATAACTATGGCCATTTGTTTGGTGACACCGTTATCAAAGCCATTTCCAAAAAGCTCCAACAAAGTTGCCGAGAAGGCATTAGTGCTTATCGATTTGGCGGTGAAGAGTTCGCATTGATCGTACCGAACAAGTCTTTACGAATTGCACGCCAATATGCCGATACATTGCGACGCGTCATAGAAAAACTTCGAGTTAAAGATAAGCGTTCAGGGCAACAGATCGAAAGTATCACTGCATCTTTTGGTGTGGCAGAGTACCGTGTAGGTGATAGTGCGGAAGCGTTAGTCGAACGTGCGGACAAGCAACTTTACGAAGCCAAGCAGTTAGGTAGAAACCGAGTGATGCCGTTGTAAAACTGAGCTTCAATAAAAACGCTTTGTTCAACAGAACTAAAAACCCCAAGCGCGTGCTTGGGGTTTTGCTTTTCTTAGGCTACTTAATTAGTCGGCTAAGCTATCGATGATTTAATCAATGCTGTAGCAGTAGCTTAGGAAGTAATCATCGCCGTTTTTCGCGGTGTACTCTTTGTCTTCACTGCATGCCATTGGTTTACCTTTCTTGTCGCCTTTGATTAGGCTGATCCAATGACGCATTGCAGTTGGAGCATTACCAGTAAGTTCTGGGCTAAAAGTTGTTCTCGTTTCCAGTTGGATATCATCAATATCCATCAACTCCACACAGCCAGTACCCTTGTGACAACCAAACATCACTTCAGCGTGACTGCCAGATTCGTCTTTAAATAGGATTGATTTTGGATCTTCTTTTTCACCTGTATATGCCACGAAATGTTTTGGGCTTTTCAAACCACTGTGCGTTCCGTCTTTGAAGTAAGCCATAACATGGCGGTAGTCGATAACGTAGCTTGAAACATCTTGATGTGAACCGCTCTCTAATGGGAACATGCGGTCTAGTAGCTGCTTCGCCATAACTTGTTTCTCGCTCTGCTGCTCAGCACATACCGCCTCGACGGCAAATACTGCTTCAGCGATAAATGGGCGTTCTTGTTGTTGGATGTCATTTTTATCGAAATTTAGCATATTCATCGTCGTTTCCTCGCACTTAAACACTCTTCCTAGAGTAAAAACTTAAAACCTTTGTTTAAGTTTCAGACAATTCTGTGAAGTAGATGGTTAATTTCCTTGCCTGCTCATTATGTAGACTAGCGAATTATTGACTACAATTTCACAACAAAAATTTTACAATGTGAATTTTACAAAATGTCTGTGTCAAAAAGTCTTATACGCCAATCTCACTTCTTAGGGACGAAAATTCGCAACCTAAGGAAAAACAACCATTTAACGATGGAGGATTTGTCCGCGCGCTGCGTACGAATTAATCCAGAGTATGCTCCTTCTGTATCTTACTTATCTATGATTGAGCGGGGAAAACGCGTTCCAAGTATTGATATGTTGGAAGTTATTGCTGAAGTTTTCCAAAAACAACCTACTTGGTTTCTGGATGATGAGCCTGAACTCGAAGCCATTACACCAAACAAGGGGAATCGAGGAGGCATCAGTGGTATGGCTTTAGAGCCAAGCTTCTTATTCTCTAATGAAATCCTACAAATCGCGATACCTGAAATGCTCTCACAGACTGGTATCACCGGGCGTCAGTTCGCGCATCTCTTAATTCGGGCGCACCAAGAAAATCACCAAAACCACTTCCCCGACCTAGAACGAGCTGCCGAAGAAGTTGGTTTGAAGCGTTTAAACCTGTCGGTAGAGGATTTAATCGATATTGCTAAATCGATGGGGCTAGATATTCGTTGGATAGATCGCTCTCCACAAGATGTAATCGACGAACTCGGTGTGAGTGCGAAGCAGTTGATTACTTCCTTTATGGAAGCACCTGGAACCATCTATTTAAACAAACGTATGCGCGACTACCCTACTCGTTTGAAGTACGATTTAGCCGTGTATATCGGCCATCGAGTCCTGCACAGCAGTGATGGCATGAGTAACGTGTTGTCTATAGGTCACCAGAACAACTGGGAGCAAAGTGGCGCACAGGTCTCTAATTCTGAGCTCAACTCACAAGATATTCTACAAGCGTGGCGTGACTTTGAGTCGAGTTTCTTTGCCGGTGCCTTATTGTGTCCGAAAGTTCCGTTTCGCCAATTGCTAGACCGCTCTGGCTATGAAATCGATGTGCACAAAAAAGCAGGGGTATCACCTTCGGTAGCCATGCGCCGTATGACGGTAGTGTCTCCTTATCCGCACTGGCATTACTTTGATGCCTATGGTCCAGGTAAACTCAAAGCCGTATATCGAGGTAATGGTATCCCACTCCCATGGGGCAACATGCGTAAAGTGAACGATCCTTGTCAGCACTGGGCGGTATTCCGCCGCTTATCACAACCACTAGATACGAGCTCAGCTCAAATTTCCATCCTAAACGTAGGAGATGAACCAAGAATCTACTGCTGTGAGTCTGTCAATGTCTTCGATCCCGCAGGTAACAACCGTGTACTCTGTGCTGGTATTGATCTTAACCCTGCCATCTCAGCGCAAGGCGGTGATGCTATAGCGATAGCGGAAGAACTGAAATCACTGTGTGTATCTTCCGGTGGCAGTACCGTGATTCCTCAGCACATCAAGAAAGATCTCACAACGATAGCCAAGATTCTCAACATCAATTGGATAGAAAGGGGAATTCAAACCCAAGCAAGATTGATTTGTTCAAGAGGAGCAGTGTGTCCACGACAACCAAGTTGTTACAGCAAATGTGGAGAATCAGGTGAATCTGGAGAAGAAGCACAACTTATTGACCTATAGAAAGAAAAAACGCCAATCACAATGGTGTGATTGGCGGTATATACTTGTGAACAATGTGTATTCACTAACAACGTCAGTTGGCTAGGTGACCCTCGGCTTAATAAGGGTCACTCTGTATAAAGCATGATGCGTGCCAACTTTATATTAGCTTATTTTCCTTGTTCCTAGTGCATATTGATGAGTATTTGAACAAACATTTCGCAAAATGCATTTGCATATTGCAAATAAAATCAGATTCTGCCACTCGAATTGTTGATATTTATCACTTCATCAACAAAAAGAACGGATGTCATCGCGAATAGTCAACAGTTCCCATAATGGCTCTCCTATACTTTGATTAATAGAGAAAAAGTAACTTCATATCAACATGATCAAAGACAAGCTGGAGGCAAAATGACAAGTTTACTTCGTCGATTTCCATTATATATCGTCGTATGCATAGCAGCCGGAGTTCCTCTGGTTATTGCAATCATATTGTCTACGCAAAATGTCTTGGAATTAGAACAACGAGCCAAATCGCGATAAGGGATACACAACTCGTTAATCTGGCCACAAATTACGATAATTTGGCGCATAATTTGGCAGTAGAAAGAGGGCTAACCGCAGGTGTGCTGGGCAGCAAAGGAAACCCAGAGATTATCAACAAACTGCGTCAGCAAAGAGTAAAGGTAGACAGTGCCATCTTAGCTCTGTCGCAGTCTGAAACAGACACGCTAAATAGCAATCTCACCACATCGCTTGCACAAGATGTGAAGCAACAACTCTCAAAACTGAATAAAGTAAGGGAGGGGGTAGACAAACTGGCCCCTCATATTTCGCCTTTTAATTACTATTCCAACCTCAATCAGCTCATCATCGACAACATCAAGATAGTGATCGCAGAAACACAGAGTAACGAACTCGCCCTAATAGGAGACTCTCTTGTTGCGGTAGTCACAATGAAGGAGCGCGCTGGACAAGTACGCGGAGCACTTAATGGTGTCTTTGCGAGCAAAACTGCCACCCCAGTACTGTTCTCAAGGGTCAAAAGTTACATCCAATCAGGGAACTACGCCCTGCGAATGGCTCATATTGCGATGTTACCGATATACCAACAACAACTAAGGCAGATACAACAGGATTCGGCGTGGAAAAACGTAGAAGAAACTCAACTGCGCTTTTTAGCACAAGAAAACAATCTCGGACAAATAGAAGGGCCTTCGGCTACCGAATGGTTTCCTGCTGCAACGCAGAGAATTGGATTATTGAATCAGCTCCGGAATGACATGCAATCAGACATGTTAGCTCATGCTGAAGCTTTACTAAAAGACTCGGTATTCAACCGCAATGTCCTTATTGGCGTCACCCTAATCGCCTCAATATTGCTGCTGGGTCTAGTATCGACGCTAGTACGTAGCTTGAGATATCGAGTTGGCTCCATGAAACAGAAACTCGGCCATATGACTGAACAACATGATCTTACTGTTGAACTCACCCACAATGGACGTGATGAAATATCTGCTATTGCGAACAGTATCAACCAGTTAACCAAGAATATTAAAGACTTATTATTCAATGTAACGGATACAAATACTCACAACACCGAGCGTTTGAATAGTATTGTCGACTCAACTCAGGAGTTAGACAATAGTAGCCGTTCAACCATTGCTAAATGTGACAATATCGCCACTGCAATGACAGAACTTGCTCAGTCAAGTATTGAGATCGCTCAATCCACGGAGAGAGCGTTGAGTGACACTAGTGAAATGAATAATAAAGTCCAAGAGTGTCAGCAGCAGAGTGAGCGTTCATTCGTCTCCGTAAAAAGCTTACTTGAGCAAATCCAAGCGACTGAACAGTGTATGGCTGAGCTGGAATCCGACACACAAAGCATTGGCCAAATTGTTGAAGCGATTAATGGTATTTCAGAGCAGACAAATTTGTTAGCGCTCAATGCAGCAATTGAAGCCGCGAGGGCAGGAGATCATGGTAGAGGTTTTGCCGTTGTCTCTTCTGAGGTTCGAGACTTAGCTCAACGTAGCCAAGAAGCAACAGAAAATATCAGCAAGTTATTAGATCAGATCACTGAAAAAACGCGATTTTCTGTGGAAAACATGGCCAAAAGTAAGAATGCCAGTGATATTACTTATGAGGCAGTTAAGCGCGTTGACGATAGCGTGTCATTGTTAGAAACCAGCATTGAAAATGTCAATAATCACATCAACACTATCGCCCACTCGACAGTAGAGCAGTCTAAAGCTTGCGAAGCCGTCGACAAAGATGTCGACATATTAGCAGAGATAGCCAAAACAACAGGCCAACAAGCTGACACACTCAGCGAAGTGGTTTTGGGGTATCAAAAAGATACTCAGGAGCTGAATACGCAGCTCAGCAAGTTTAAGTTAGTTCATTAGCAACTCTAAAAGCAAAAAGCCTTGATTATCAAGCTTTTATAATCCAAAGTGTTTCTGCTTATACATCCGCTCATCAGCAATTTTCATCATTTGTTCCGCTGACATCAAAGAGGGTTGGAAAATTGCGTATCCCATACTCACTCGAATATAGATCAACTCATCTTCATAAATCACAGGCGTAGAAGAAAGAATATACCTGAGTTTTTGTAGCAAATTTTGGATATTGTCTTCTGATTTAGGGTTATGCATCATCACCAAGAATTCATCCCCTCCCATTCTTGCAACAATATCAGAACGTCGAAGACTGTTTTTGATTCTATCAGCACATGCAACGAGTACTTTGTCACCCGCATCATGACCATAGGTATCATTGATGTGTTTAAATCGGTCTAAATCGATATTAATGAGCGCAAAGTCGTAATGCTTGTCGTAACGCTTCGCAATTTCAAATTGCTGACGATAGGACTTCATGAAGTAACGTCGATTCGGTAATTTCGTCAGCTCATCGTGGAAAGCCCGACTTTCAGCAATCAAATACAATCGATAAATAGTAATAAGGAAAAAGCCCAGAAAAAACAGCACCGGATAACCGATTAACCTTGCTACATTCAACTCATACCAAGGAAGCTTATGATATAAATCACGGCTCTCATATACTTCTAATGCCCAGCTACCATATGGAAAACGAACGGTCTCAGCAGCAATCACCTCTTTTGAGTTGGATTTGTCACCAAAGAAGATATCTCCCTGAGATCCCATGCTGTTGTAACCCCGAATGACAAGATCACTCAACATAGAGTAATCAAGAACTCCAGAAGTTCTTAGCAAGCTTTCCATGTTAATCACCGTGCTAATAGAGCCCCAATACTCATTGTTTTTTGGAGGGTCGACAAACACAGGAACACGAACAATAAGGCCTCGTCCACCTTGAACTAAATTTACTGGCCCAGAAATAAAGATCTCTTCAATATCTCTTGCTTTTTGGATCTGAGTCCATTGTTCAGGCACTTTTCTATAATCTAACCCGATAATGCGCTCATTACCTTCCGTCGGATAAACATGTTGGATTACATCCTTTTGAGCGATCCCAATGATTTCTATATGATTGCTTTTTAATAGGATTCGATTAGAAGCATCCTCCAACTCTGAAGCATCTGGACTAGATGAAAGTGTTACTAATGTGGCCAATGTGCTAGTGGCATAAATATCTGCCATCATTTCTGCTTCTAGGTTAGAGCGAATGACGGACAACTTTTCCCTCGCTTTTACTTGAAGTCGCTCTTGTAAGAGCAGATGCTGATTGTGCTGAAAAAGCTCAATTCCACCAATGCAACAAGCAATAAAAGTGAGGAAAAACAACGCAAAACCATAGCGTTTCTTCGACGAATATCGCATCGGGTCCTCACTGTCTCGTGACAGTCACGAAATTATTATTGTTAAAATAGTTATTAAATTAAAGAATAACCAAGGCAAATAGTAAAAGTAATACCTAGTTGGTAGTTTTATCACTTTCACAAAAAAAATGAGAGACAGATGCGGGAAAATTTATTTAAAAGCTCACTTTATCAACAGATTCCAAATGGGAAGCTCTACTTTCAACAGGACTTTCTCTCCACAAGAGAAGCGGACCTTTATTTTAATACCCTACGAACCACCTTACCTTGGCAACAGCAGTCAATTAAGTTGTTCGGCAAGTCTGTCTTACAGCCTAGGTTGCAATCTTGGCATGGCGATCGCTCTTACACCTATTCTGGTTTAACTATGGCCCCTCACCCTTGGACGCCTGAACTACAGAAACTGCGTGAGCGTATCTCCTGCCTATGTGGCTCTCCGTTCAATTCTGTTCTCGCAAATTTATATAGAAATGGTCAGGACTCGATGGGATGGCATCAAGACAATGAATCCGAGCTCGGCCCAAATCCAATCATTGCCTCTGTTAACCTTGGTGAATCAAGACGTTTTTTACTTAAGCATATACACGATAATTCCATCATTGAACTTGAGTTAACTCACGGCTCGCTGCTTGTTATGGCAGGTGAAATACAACACTATTGGAAACACAGTGTACCCAAAACAAAGTTAAACAAGGGAGAGCGTATCAACCTTACCTATAGAATGATTAAGTAAGCGATAGAAACCGTGATATAAAACAAAACATTCGCCTGACCAATAGCTTACATTTCACTAGATTATCAGTGGTACAGTGAACCACTCTTCTTGTTATGGAATGTTGTTATGCGTTGCAAGCATCTTGGCATCGTTATTTTTCTCTCTGGCTCTCTGGTGGCCAACGCTCTCGCTGTCGAGGAGACGCCCCCTCTTACTTACTCTCAATCAGCTCAGGTCATTAAGACCACTTACGAAAGCCAACTTTTTTCTCTTAGCGCGTTCAAAGAAGGGCACTTTGGTCTTCGCATGTACCGTCAAACACTCGATGAAAAGTATATTCCGGCAATCTGGACTGATATGGCACAAGTGGCAAGTCGCTTAAATCGCATTGCTGCCCGAGTACACTCTCCTGAACAGATCATTCTATATTCAGAAAAGCGCTTAGCTGGATACCATAAGAAGCAAGATGAGCGAAGCCAAAGACGATATACAGTAACAAAACACCACCCTGAGTACATTTTCCTTGGCGTTGATCTCCTAGGGGCTTTAGCAAGAGCAGATGAATATGGATTGAGACATATAGAAGATCAAAAACTCAGAGAAATCATCAAGCGCTATGACTTTTCAATCTATGCAAACGACCCTGAAATGATTGAGGCTTGGGCTGCACAACTAGCCAATCAAGTATATTGGTTACGTCAGTTAGGAGAGCAAGACGTAGTCGATGAGTTTACACGTACATTTCGCGCAACTTACCCAGATGAGAATGACAAAAAGCTTTCTCCACAGCAGTACATGAACAAGCTCTATGGCATGACTCACATCATCTTTGCCGACTCTCGTTACTACCAAAACCAAATAGATGAAGCGAAACACCAATGGATTTACGACTATTTCCGTGAGAATGTAGACACAATCTTGCTGAGAGCAAAGGAAGATGTGATTGCTGAAGTTGGTATCACCTTTTTGCTAGCAGGGCTGGAGGACGATCCTGTCGTGGCAAAAACAAGAGAAGCCATCCAGAGTTCCATTGACTTAGAGCAAGGGATGATCCCATCCGTTGATGGCGAGTTTGATCTTCAATATGGAGAACACAGAAATGTTCTCGCAATCATGTTGTTAGATTGGCAAAAAGTAAATCAAGCTCCCTACTTCAATCGCCATTCAACTGCATTTAAAGATATTCCTTACGGATTGGAACCTAAGTCTAAATCCGGTAGTGCTATAGCCAAATGATTTCAATATGAAGAACTCAGAGTACTATCACTTACTCAAGTTCACTAAAAGCGGTATGCCATCGTAAGCATTGGACCATAAAACCGATAGGTCACATCTAACGCAGACTTATCACTTTCATAATCGACGCCAACTTCGTAATAGTTGAATGACCCCGTCATGCTGAATTTCTCGGTGAAGAAGTATTTCGCGCCAATGTCCACTTCGAACAAGTAACCCTCTATATCGTCTACGGCTAAATAAAATACCTGCGCATGGCTTTTTAAAATCCAACCTTCAGTCAAAGCGTATTCTGCTCGAAGGCCTAAATCTGGTAATGGCGCGGTGACATCATTCAAAACCGCCTCATCCACAAACATCACTGGGATTTCATCCACCCCACTCACTTTAGCTCCAAGCTTACCGTCCAGGCCTAAAGACAACCACATAACGTGTAATCCAGCTAATACATCCACCGCCCATTTATCGCTAGTGTAAAACTGATAACCGTACCCTACACGCGCAATATCTATGTTCAATTCAGTTGTAAGCTTTGAGCCAGCTTGAACCGCATAAGTCGTACCATCAACGGTAATTTCAAAAGGTTTGGTCACTGCGGTGCGGGTTGCCTCTCGATGTAGGCTACGCCAATCAGCATACACACTGTGCTTTTTGTTGAAGTAATACTCCACTTCAACATAAGGCAGCACGGTAAACTCTTTCAAATCAAGGTCGGATTCGAAATCAATGGTGCGTATTTGGTCGAGGTAAGGGTCGTAAGCGTTAAGTTTGGTGTCGGTACGAGAGAAAAATCCGCCGACTTCAATCTCCCATTCTCCAGCAACGACGCCAGAAGAAATGAGAGTAGCGAGGCACACTGTCCAACCAGCTTTGTTCATCATCCTTGAATCCTAAGCTATTGAATTTATTTCTTAAGATAATTGTAGCCATAGGAACAGAAATATGGAAAGACGATTCGATCGCAAGTTTAGGTGAAACGATAGGTTCAATACCAAACCTGCGAATGACTTAATTATTTGTCAATGCATGCCAACTCTTATTGATTTGATTGGTTTGTAACCGTACTCAACAGCTACCAATATCTTTCATATATAATATTGCCGCCAGTTCGAGCACGGTACTTCTCTAAGCCTAAGTCCTGCAGTACCGGAGAGGTGTCTTTGATCATCTCTGGATTACCACACATCATCACAAAGCTGCTTTGTTTAGAAAACGGTAAATCAGCACGATTAACCAGCTCTCCTGAAGCAATCAGCTCTGGGATACGACCTTGTAGCTTGCCTTGAACACTCTCACGACTGACAATTGGCACATAACGCAGACGACCTTCATAACGTTGTTGAAGCTGTTCAATCAGGTATTTGTAGACTAGGTCTCTTTCATAACGCACACCATGTACCAGCACAATATGATCGCTATGCGGCAGCAGGTTTATATCATCTAGCAAAGAGAGAAATGGTCCAATACCAGTACCTGTTGAAAGTAGCCAAAGGTCATTGGCGTGTTTGGGAATGGTATCGTGAATCAGGTCGCCATGTGCCGTTTCACCAACGTAGATGCTATCGCCGGTTTGAAGCTGTTGCAGCCTTGGTGTAAGTAGCCCTTCTGGATTCGCGACGACTAAAAATTCAAGCCATTCAAACTGTTCACTGGGTGCATTCACTACCGAGTAAGCTCGGCTGATGGGATTACCCTGTTCGTCGAGCAAAGCGAGTTTGGTAAATTGTCCGGCTTTGAAGGAGAGAGGCGCACCGGAAACCCTTAAGCTGAACAGTTCACCTGTCCAGTCGATTCGTTTTTCTACTCTGGCAAGATTGAAACCTTTCAGTTCTGTCATTGGACATCTCCTTTTGGTCAAGCTTACTTAAACCTACGCCTCACAACTGACTATGTAAAGTATTTAGTTTACAAAAATAAGCAACCATTCCATTTCACAATTTAAATACAATTTTATTACATTTTAATCAGTTCCATCTAGAATAAATACTCAAAGTGATAAGTCGCTAGGTAAATTGCAGCAACATCGATGTAAAAGGAACATGAGCAATGGATACGTTATTAAAAGAATTCCCAGTGATCACCGAAATAAAAGTCGCTTGGGGAGAGATGGATGCCCTACAGCACGTCAATAATGCTGTGTACTTTCGTTACTTCGAGACCGCGCGTTTAGACTACTTCAACAAGATTAATCTACTGGTTGATTTGCAGACCTCTCACATCGGTCCTGTGCTAAGTGAGACCCAATGTCGCTACAAACTACCCGTAACGTTTCCGGATACGCTCTTGATTGGCTCACGAGTAATCGACATGCAAGAAGACCGCATTACGATGGAATACCAGGTACTGAGTAAAAAGTGGGGTAAGATTGCGACAGTTGCGA
The DNA here is from genome assembly GCF_002741985.1 of Vibrio rotiferianus CAIM 577 = LMG 21460. Taxonomy (GTDB): domain Bacteria; phylum Pseudomonadota; class Gammaproteobacteria; order Enterobacterales; family Vibrionaceae; genus Vibrio; species Vibrio rotiferianus. Next base: position 60,175 of record NZ_APHW01000103.1, on the reverse strand, counting down.
CTGCTACTGGTGTGATGTTTGATTTTAAGAACAACGAGAAGGCATCGATTCCAGAGCACGTACGTCAATCGATTTTAGACTTGGAAGGCACCGTGGTAATACACATCATTTGGAGTAATAAAGAGGCGAAATATTAGAATCGAGATTCCCGACTGTGCTCCTTCGTCGCTATCGGGAATGACGCAGAGGAACTCTTCCAGCCTATGCGATGAGAAAAGTTATGTCATTCTAGCGAGCCAAGGCGAGACTAAGAATCTTATTACAGCCTGCTGCAAACCAGAGAGCGATGAATTACCTCAATATATTCTGAGAGTAGATTCTGAATCACGCTCGTTCCTCACTGTTCAGAATGACGGTTCTCACTTGGGTGCTCAGCCCTACAATACGAGCTCAGACGTCATTCCGGACGAGCCTAAGCGAGCCATCTGGAATCTCGCTTTAAACATCACAACAGAGATCCCCAACTACGCTCCTTCGTCGCTATCGGGAATGACGCAGAGGAACTCTTCCAGCCTACGCGATAAGAAAAGTTATGTCATTCTAGCGAGCCAAGGCGAGACTAAGAATCTACTTACCGCTTGCTGCAGACCATAACGCAATGAATAAACTCAATATATTCTGAGAGTAGATTCTGAATCACGCTCGTTTCTCGCTGTTCAGAATGACGGTTCTCTGCCCTACAATACAGGGGTAGACGTCATTCCGGACGAGCCCGAGCGAGCCATCCGGAATCTCTCTTTTAAACGTGCACCAAATCCGATTAGCAGAACGTCTCGATGTACAGCGCTTCCACTTTATCTCTTGCCCACTGCGTTTTACGCAGGAACTTCAGCGACGATTTTATTGAAGGATCTTTCTTAAAACAGTTCACTCGAACGCGCTCATGCATTCCATTCCACCCAAAATGTTCAACTAAACGGGTAAGGATTTTCTCTAAACTCAACCCGTGAAGTGGGTTATTCGGCTGCTGTTGGCTCATGCTGTTGATCCGGTAAAATGAAGTTGCGCGCTAATCTAACTCAAACTCGCCTTGCAACCTAATGTTTTAACCTTGAATTGCCCTGCGACTCTCCCCTATAGTAGCCCAAACTTCTAAAAAGCCCTTTTCATTATGAAAGCCCTCAACGATCTCAATACCTTTGTCGAAACCGCACGCCAAGGCAGTTTCTCAAAAGCCGCCAACAGTATGGATATGACACCAGCAGCCATTAGCGCATCGATCAAACGTCTTGAAGGACAAATCGGTTTTCCGCTGTTTGTACGCTCCACTCGTAGCCTACGTTTAACCTCGGAGGGGGAACTATTTTTAGATAAAACCACCCAAGCACTGGCAACCTTGCAAGAAGGGTTGGACCAGATCTCAAGCGCGCGTGGCGAGCTATCTGGTCAACTGCACATCACTGCGCCGTCTGATTTTGGTCGCAACATGCTGCTTGATTGGGTCGATGAGTTTATTGATATCTATCCAAATGTCTCTATCAAACTGGAGCTCTCCGACAGCCTGACAGATATGTACACCAAACCTGTCGACATCGCTATTCGCTATGGCGAACCGTCTGACTCAAATCTCATCATCTTGGCATTGTGCGGTGCAAATGAGCGTATATTGTGTGCATCACCTGATTATGTCGCTAACCATCCTCCACTCACTCAACCAGAAGACCTGACCCTACATAACTGTTTGTGCTATATGGTTGCCGATTCCACCTATAACAAATGGACACTCACACACGCAGGTAACACAGAGCAAGTAACAGTAAGTGGCAAACTACTGAGTAATGACAGCGATCTATCACATCGCTTAGCGCTTAAAGGGAAAGGCATCGCCAACAAATCTCTGATGGATATCAGTCAAGATTTGATTGAGGGAAGATTGGTTCGCGTATTACCCGAGTGGGATTGTGGTCCAGTGCCCCTTTATATGGTTTGCGCTGACCGCCGTTTGCTCACCCCAACGATTCGAACTTTTCGTGATTTCATTCAGGAAAAGTGCTGCCAGCAGAGAGAAAAGGTGCTGGCAACATTCTGTCCGAGTCGTTAACCAACAAATCTCAAAGGGCGAATTTGCGTGTATTCAAGCAATGCGTTTTCTTCTAATGTAGAAAAACATTTTGCGATATGTGGGCTTTGTAGGTGCTTATCTAATGTTTCTTGCGATGCCCAAATTTCTTGGAACATGAACAAGCCTTCGATATTCTGGTCCAGATACAATTCGTATTGGCAACACCCCTCTTCCTCTCGAGTTGGCACAAGTAAATCTGTCAGCAATTGGGTAACCTGTTCAATGTGATTTGGAAAAGCTTTAATTTCTGCGACTAGATGGATCATGGTTAAATCTCTGTGATTACGTTTATGTATTCCAACAATTTATACTTTCCAGTCCAAGAGAAAAATCGACGTTAGTTAATAACATCTTCAAAATAAATTTGAAAATCTTAGGGGATTGAGCAGACTCACTGAACTTGAGATTGCCATGAGTAATAATGCTCGTTTACCGCGACGTCACTAACTTTATGCTGCCTGAAAATAACACCATAACGACCTTTCTATGCAAAAAACTAGGCCATAACCACCTACGAATAGCGGGTGAATATTGGCACATCGAAAAGCTGGTTGCCTTGCAATGTATGATGCTACAAGAGGCTCCAAACCTGCGTGAAGGTCTGCTGTGGTGGAGCAAAAGTGTTTCGCTGTTCGACCGTCGGCTATACGTTGTTTTCGAACACAATGATAACCAAATTCAAATGCAGCTAGAGTGCAGAGCTACTGAGATGCCAAGCTGGGCAGAATCGATTTATGGCCTGCTGCTAATGCAGTTGGATCAGCTAGGTTTGAGTGAATTTGTGCACATTCAACTTCACAGCCATGACCTTCTTTCTGCTCATTTCGAACTAGAAGAAGAGAACAACCCGAAACGGAACTCAGTCGTGTTCGACTTGGTAAAACATGTTTATTTGCTGCTTTCTCACCAACCAATTGAACAACCGGAATTATTGAGTGTGCTTAATGCCCTGTTCGTCAAAAACAGCAACTACGCACTGAAATTAGAACAAGCCGCGCTGCAACTGGGCGTGTCCAAGCGCACCTTACAACGTCGCCTGCAAGAAAAACAAATGAGCTACTCCCAATGCGTCGATTTTGCCAAGAAAAAGCACGCACTAGCCCTACTTGCTGACACCCAGCTAACCACTCAACAAATCGCCTATCAGCTCGGATATGAAGAGCCATCTAACTTTCATCGAACCTTTCGCCGTTGGTACCCATTTTCACCAATGCAATATCGCCAGCAGTGTTTGGATAACCGAGCTCAAATCAATCTACAACCTATCCGGTTGAGCTACGCGAAAGCCAATACCCTAGCCGAGAACGACATTGATCAACCCGTCGGTAAAATCTGGATGGAAGTGGATAACATCGCATTCGAAAAAGTCGTGTCAGTGGAGTGCCGAGACCGTGATGGTGTGTGGCGCCGTTACCCCGCATTCTTCGAACGTTTCTTGAATAATGGCACCGAACTATGGGCAACAACAGAGCTTCCTGTCGCTCACCCACTAACTTTTAGGCTGTGCTATGAAGTCGATGGGGAGCGCTACATTGATAACAACCACCAACGTGATTATGTCGTATCGAAAGGCCTACTGATAGGAACAACCGAGTATATCGTTCCCACGCGTCAAGCTATCCGCTGCAATGGGCAGTACACACTGTTTATTGAACTGGCCAACCGCATCAAAGAAGCAACAAACGTAGATTGCTTCATTGATGAGGAACCAGAGCCCTACGCAATGGAGCTCACACACAGCTCGGAAGAATATACCTGTTGGACGCTGCAGTTATCATTACCAAGTACAGCCAAGAAGTGTCAATTTCGCCTCTATGATTCAACAGGAGCTGAATTAGCAAAGGAACACTATCCTAAACAGTATCCAATTGTGCAATCACTCAGTTAGAACTGTTGCCTAGATCATATTCATTAGTGCGTGACATCATTTCACGTCTCTTTTGGCGTAAAATGACACTCTAAGTTTCAAGCATTTATTTTATCGTTTTCGCATTGCTGCACAACGGAGACAATAACCGTGTTTGAAACCTCATCTAACCCTATGAATAAAATAAAAATACTTCCTCTAGCCATTGCGCTTGCGCTATCTGGCTGTGGTAGTGACGAAACCACAACACAAGATCCAGGTAGCCATGTGGCATCTCCTGATTGGCAAGACCAGATCATTTACTTCTTGATGATCGACCGTTTTAATGACGGCGATAATGCCCTTAACGATCAAGGTCAAAATGAGTTCGACCCAACTTCTGATAAGAAATTCAGCGGTGGCGATCTTGTCGGTATCAGCGACAAATTAGGTTACATCGAAGATTTGGGCGCTACCTCTATCTGGATCACGCCACCAGTTGCTAACCAATGGTGGGACGCAGAACAAAACTACGGTGGTTACCATGGCTATTGGGCTCGCGATTTCCAAAAAGTGGATGAACACTTCGGAAACTTAGAGAGCTATCAAGCACTAGCGCGTGAAGTGCATGCTCGTAACATGTTTTTGATCCAGGATATCGTTACCAACCATGTCGGCAACTTCTTTACTTATGATAATCCATACAGCTACGACCCAAGCTTACCGTGCCAGGGGTTCCGTATCATTGAAAATGCACTGCCAGCAGGACAAGAACTGCCTTATCCACTAAACATGAATGAGTGCAAAGAAGATGGCACAGGCTCGTACCACTGGACACCAAGCATCACTGATCACAATAACCCAGTACAAGAAAAAACCTGGCAACTGTCTGATCTCGATGATCTCAATACTTCCGATCCTGAGGTACGTGCATACTTAAAAGAGAGCTACCGTAAATGGATCCGTGAAGTGGGCGTCGACGGTTTCCGTATCGACACGGTTAAGTTTGTTGAGCACGATTTCTGGAACGACTTCCTTCACGCAGATGATGGTGTAATGACTCAGGCTGTAGATACTGGACGTGAGAACTTCCTTACCTTTGGCGAAGTGTTCGAAGCTTCCACACCTTACAACACCGAAGGTGAAGCGAAGATGCTGACTTACATTGGTGAAAGTGGCTCGCCGAAACAGCTTACCTCGGTTCTAAACTTCCCTCTACAAGCGACCATGACTCGAGTTTTTGCTTCTGGTCAACCAACTGACTATCTTCGCTTCCGCCTCGAGAAGATGATGGAGATGTTCCCGAATCCATACATCATGCCGAACTTCATTGATAACCACGATATGCCGCGTTTCCTATCGCAAGGCAGTGTCAATGACATGAAACAAGCACTGATTACCATGATGGCGATTCCTGGGATCCCTGTCATCTACCAAGGTACAGAACAAGCGATGTCTGCAGCTCGCGACGCGATGTTTGCAGGTGGCTACCGTGAAGATGGTGATTATGTAGATTCATTTGACCAAAACAGCGAAATGTATTTGTTCATCCAAGAGCTTGCCAAACTACGTACTGAGAACAAAGTCATGACGCACGGTGAGCTCAAAGTGATTGGTAGTGACAAAGCAGGTGCTGGTGTCTTTGCGTTTACTCGCACATTAGACAACGATGAAGTGCTGGTTGTCATGAACACATCAAACTCACCAATGCTGATGAACCAGCTCGATGTTGAGCAAACGGGCGGCACCGTTTTCAATCAGCAAATCATGTCTAACTGGGCGGATGCACCAGAGCAGTTAGTGGCAGATGAAAATGGTCATGTAACACTCGAGCTACCTGCCAAGTCTGCGGTCATTTATTCAAAGACAAACGACACACAATCAGGAGACACTCCAGACCTCAACATCCAACTGGCGCAAGATTGGGAAGGGCAAACTATCACTGATGATATCGTGATCACTGGCAGTGCCAACGCGAATGAGAAGTTGAACCTTGTCGTCGACGGTAACCTAGAAACCGCGCAAGCTATTACGGTGGGTGCTGACGGTCAGTTCAGTGCGACTTTATCTACCCGTCACTTTGCGATTGGCGAGCAGCAACACCGCTTTGCAATTTACTCAACTGACAAAAAATCGGGTATTGAAGACGTAAACTTTGTGTCGAACCTGAGTTGGTCTAACACGCCAGACGACACTATTGATGACGCAGGCGATGCGCAAGACGGTATGGGCGGTCAAAATGGTAACTACTCACTACCAACCGATCCAACGTTTGACAAAGACAACAGCCAACTGGCAATCAATAAAGCTGAGGTGTTCACTGTCGGCAGTAACGTACGCTTGACCTTCACCATGGACAAGATCACTGATACTTGGTTGCCGCCAAACGGTTTTGACCACGTTGGTTTCACCATTTTCATTGACTTACCAGAAGAAGCATCAACGAACTTATCCGAACTACCAAAAATCAACGCAAGCATGCCAAGTGGAACTTGGAGTCGCAATGCCGTTGTGTTTGGCTGGCAGAGCTCTATCTACAACACTAAAGGTGCAGACGCGACAACATGGGGTGAGGCAGTCACACCAGCACCGACGGTAACCGTAGATAAAGCCAACAACACCATTTCGATGGACTTTGCAAGTGACGCACTTGGTCGTCCTGACTCGCTTGATGGTATCAGATTCTATGTGACGACCTGGGATTTGGATGGTCTGTCTGCCACTTACCGTCCGTTAGAACAGGACAAAGGCCCATGGAACTTCTCTGGTGGTGCATCGGATGAAAGCAAGATTTGGGACGATTTACCAATCATTAGCTTATCTGAATAGTCACTAAGACCCACTACTAAAACCAAAAAGCAGCTCACCGTCGAGCTGCTTTTCTTTGCCTCTGAAATAGCTACCCGAATATCTAGGGTCTGTTGACCTTTTGAGCTGATTTTTGCAGCAGTTTGTGGGTTCTTTATGCAAGGCAGAGGCTTTGAAATGTAGTTGCCCTACCTGATAAGCCGATAACGCAGTAGAAAGGAGCCACAAACGCTGCCCGAAGGGTTCGGCTAAAAGCGTTTTACTCTTTGTTGAGAGGATTTTGCTTAGAATAACTAGGCTACAAACCTCTCGCCGCGATTAAAACCGCTTTTATCTCGAACAAAATTTAACCGCAAAAGGTCAACAGACCCTAATTACCTAATCTTCACACTTATATGTCAATCAATTCCTATGCAAGCTTGGGAATGCATTTGATTGATGTTATTGTCCGCTTATGAATCAGATGCTTCTAAAAAGAAAAGTCTTAATATAACTGAGATGGAATGTAATACCTCGTGAGAAAAAGCTATGTTGTCACGTTGCTAGCTGCTCTGCTTTGGGCAGTGGTTGCTTTTGCTTTACACGATTACTGGCGTGACGATACGCCAGTGCAGCAGTTACCCACTTTAGATCCTGAAGAGTTGCTAGCCAAGTCACCCGTTGGGCAAGTATTGCTTGATGTTAGTGAGCTAACGTATGTGGATTCGAAACGCGCACAAGAAGTCTTGGCAGCCGTCGGAATGCCGTTTACCACAGATCTTGAAAAGTCTTTTGCACTCTATTTGCAATACCGCTTAGCTCGCGCAAATGATGAGCCTATCCGTGCTCAGAGTTATCGTCAGCAGTTACAAGACATCACCAAATCATCCGAGCAACCTTGGTTAGAGGCCTTATTGCTGGCCGATAGTGCAATGGACCATACCTTACATGGACGAAATAAGCTTGGTATTACTGAAATTCAACTAGCGATCAAGATTGCTGAGCGCGACCGCCTTCACTCCCTATTGCCAAAGCTCTACAACATTGCCGGCGCATTGAGTAACGCAACCAATCAATTAGTGGATGCGCAACGTTACTTTTTAGATGGGCTCAATACTGCAAATCAGATTAATCAAGAAGCATACAAGGGAACGATTTATAACAACCTTGGACTTCTCTATCTGCATATTGAAAGTTGGGATAGAGCACTAGAATTTATTCAAAAAGCACAGCAAGTCTATTTGGCACGTCATGCTCGTGGTGACAAAGCCAAAGGGCTTCAAGTGATGTACCTGAATGAGGCGCATATTTACAATCGCCAAGGCAAAGTTGACCTAGCACGGCAAGCGTATGAAGAGTCAAAGAAATACTATAAACCGACATCAACCAACTTGCGCTATCACCTCATTCAGTTAAAAGGTAAAGCAGATCTATTGCTGCTCGAAGAAAACTATACCGATGCGCTTAAAGCCACGCAGCAATGTGTTACGTTGCCTTCTGCCGCTGATTACCCTGTTGAGTATGGACAGTGTTATCTAATCATGTCCAAGAGCCAGCTTGCGTTAGGGCTACCTGATCAAGCTATGAAAAGTGCAGCGGCGAGTTTGGCCGCATTTGAGTCGATTAAACACGAGCGTTGGATTATTAGAGTCGCGGAACAAAAGGCGAAAATTTTTGAAAAGTTTGGCGAATATGAGGAAGCGCTAAACACGTACAAGCACTTTTCCATCAATAGAAAAAAACAACTGCTGGGTAAGGTATATGATTTGGAGCAAGCCTTTGCGACGGAGCATATTCAACGTGAAAGAGACCTATTAGAAGTAGAGAAACGCTTGGCGGAATCTGAATTAGACCAAGAGAAACTTCGTTTTCAGATCGCCATTTTTTGGATTGCGATCTCGGCAGTAGTATTGGCATTTGCCGTTTCTAGAGTTTTAGTGACGCAACGTAAAAACCAAGAGCTTCAACAACTTTCTCTGCTTGATCCTCTTACTCAACTGCATAACCGACGTTATTACTACGATCAAATTGATCACCCTCACCAGTTAGATGCGCAAACACCGTATCGTGTTGTGCTTTTTGATATCGACAACTTTAAAAAGGTGAATGATGTTCATGGGCACGAGGCTGGAGATCGCATTCTAGAAGGGTTCTCAGAGCGATTGAGGTTGCATTTACGCTCTCAAGAATTGCTGATTCGTTGGGGTGGGGAAGAGTTTTTGATGTTATTAAAAGGTAGCGATGACCTGCCGAATCGCCTTGAAGCCATACGCCAACACATTGATGATGTATTGTTTGAAGCAGGGGAGGAAAACCTGCATATCACTACTTCTATTGGTGTCAGCCATGGCGGTTTGATAGAGACATTTACCTATAACGATGAGTATTTCCGCCGAGCAGATAAAAGCCTTTATGAGGCGAAGCGAAACGGGAAAAATCAGGTGGTACTCCCCTAGCGAATTCATTGCTAATCAAGCGGCAGATTGAAATGTTCAGTCTGCCGTTTTTGTTTTTAGTTTCATATTCTTGCATTTATGGTCGCCTAATCCGTAAGAGAACCATTCAGAACAACAAACGGAGTTACGCGTGCGCAAGATTCTATCTTTGACATTGGCGATTTCACTTACTGGCTGTGTAATGCCTCAGCATCAACCAACAGAGGCAGGGCAGTGCGTAGGTGTGATGTCATCGCAAGATGCTTATGGCTACCTCAACCCAAACCATTACACCATGCAAGTATTGGCGCTGAAAAAAGAGAAGGATGTAAAAGAGTACATTCGCTACATTGACCCGAAGCACCCAGTGTGGGTGAACTGGAAGAATAGCCGAGGCACTCGCTGGTACACGGTAACGGTGGGAGACTTCAAGAGTAAGCAGGACGCCTACAATGCGTTGTCTTCTTTGCCTAGTCGAGTTAAGCAGTCTTCGCCGTTTGTTTTGACGTTTGGAGAAATGAAAAGTAAACAAGAAACCAATGTGGTTCGAATGCGCTAGTGCTGTCACTCATCTTCTCCAATATACGCGAAAGATCACGCTTCTAACGCGCTTTGTTATCGGGTATTTTCTAGTCTTCGCATCCCACTTTTTCTGTTGGAGTCACCATGAAGCAAGAAATGTACACCACTTACGCAAAGCAATACGATTTAGCGGCGCAAGATAACTTGTACAACGCGCACTTTGAGCGCCCAAATACGCTTGAACTTGTCGGTGATGTGGCTGGCAAAAAGGTGCTGGACTTAGGCTGTGGTTCAGGTATTTACGCGCAAATTCTTTTGGAGCGCGGCGCCACTTCCGTGACTTGTATCGACGCTGCGCAAGAGATGATTGATATCGTTAAAGACAAGCTTGGTGACTTGGTCGACGCTTATGCTCAGAACTTGGCACTTGGTTTGCCAGAAGAGGCGAATGCTCAGTATGACTTAGTGATTTGTCCTCTGATGGTTCATTACATTGAAGATTTACGCCCATTGTTTGACGACATTCAACGTGTTTTAAAAGCGGGCGGTCAGTTTGTATTTTCAACTCACCACCCTTTTGCGGATTTCGAATGTTCGGCTTCAGGCAATTACTACGATAAAGAGTTGGTAGAAGATATATGGAATACGGTAGGAGAACCGGTTCCTGTGGCATTCTACCGTCGTTCGTTACAAGACATTACCAATGCAATTGCTAGCAGTGGCATGGTGATGCTGGCGATTTCAGAAGGTAAGGTGAATGAAAAGATTCGAGAAATTTCGCAAGAGCATTACCAACGCTTGGCGACGTTCCCTAATTTCATCTTTATTAAATGTGTGGCGCTGAGCTAGTTAAATCAGTGAGTTCAGATAGAAAAAACGGAAGCGATGAGGCTTCCGTTTTGTGATCTTAGCGATGAGCTTAAAGTGCTGCGAGAATGGTTTCCGCTTTGCTTGCTTCAAATGTCTTTGGTTCTTCAACGTTCAATGTGGTGACCACGCCATTGTCGATGATCATCGCGTAACGCTGTGAACGAACGCCACCGAAACCACCTGTATCCATCTCTAGACCTAATGCCTTGGTAAAGCTTGCGTCACCGTCACCAAGCATTAGAAGCTCAGATGCGTTTTGCGCTTCGCCCCAAGCTTGCATCACGAATGCATCGTTTACAGATACGCAAGCAATCAGATCCACACCTTTCGCTTTGAGCTGATCAGCCAATACAACATAACCAGGCAAGTGCGCTTCAGAACAAGTTGGCGTAAATGCGCCTGGTACGGCAAATAAAACCACTTTCTTATCTGCAAAGAGTTCGGTTACTTGGTGGTTTACCATGCCCTCAGCCGTCAGTTCGCTTAACGTTGCAGCAGGCAATGTTTGACCTTGTTGAATCATGACTTCTTTCCTTTTAGGTATATATCGTTCACTCAGTCTAGCGCCAAAACTACGGGTTAACCACAGACGAAATGTAAGGGTTTAATCTGATTAAGGTAAAGTGCATTCAGTGAGCGCTTCCCTGCGCTCACAGTGACGATTAAAACTGATAGTTGAATAAGACGCCAAAGAAGTGAATATCGGCATCGTAATCACCGCGCAGTGTACTTTCTGCTGGTGAGCCTTCAAACAGAGTATATTCAATGCTAGGGGTTCCACCGTAGTAGTATTCATAATACATCTGCATGCGCCATTGCTTATTAATGTCATAGCTTGCACCAGTGCCGAACTTCCAGATCTCACCAGTAGGCACATCTGGATACTGATAGCGAGGGTCATCTTGTGGTGATGTTTCATAATAAAGGCCACCTTCTAGACGCCATTGCTCCGTCAGTTGATAGTGCATACCTACGCTCGCAGAGAAGGTATCCTCCCAGTTTCGAGCGATATCAGCTTCGCGGTTTGTTAATGAGATCGAGGTATCAGAGATCTTACTGAAGTCTGTCCAACCTAAACTCCACATCGCAGCGACTTTCTCATTTAGGCTGTGATAGCCACTTAATAGAGCCGTAGCAGGCATAATGATGTTGACTGAAGAATCCACTTTGTTTGAACGAGTTTTTAGCTCCCCATCCATGTCGTGTTCGATTTGGGAGCGATAAGCAAAGCCAAACTGGTTACGTTCGTCCAATTTGTAAAACGCACTTAAGGTGTAGCCGAACTCAAGACTTGAGCCTGATGCATCAATTTGTGGAACTAAACCGCTGCCTGAACCTGCAAGCGTTTGGTTGAGCATGCCGTATTCAGTGACTAAACCTACACCAACAGAGAAGTTATCTTGCACTTGATAGGCAATACTTGGATTGAACTGAACCGTAAGAAGTTGAGCGTCTTGTAGTAATAAAGCGCCAGAAAATTGAGGGCCATAATCAATCACAGAACCGCCTGAAGAAGCGATTGCTAAACCCGCTGTCCATTTGTCATTAATGGGCTGAACAAGGTAAAATGAGCTCACCGGCATCGCTGTTCCTGCTTGGGTTGAGTTTTCACCTCCACGGAATAAGCCAGTTGAACCTGCATCAGTGTACTCAATATCAGACACCATGCCTTGTAGATTAAAGGCGATGGCAGTGGATTCGAACTCGGACATGGCGGCTGGGTTAGCAAACGCTGTTTCAGCGCCTTCTGCGATAGCTTGTGCTCCGGCGCCCGCAGTGCTGATGTTCATCATGCCTAGTTCAGGGAACATGTAACCTGCGGCAGATGCATTTGCAGCAAATAACGAAAGAGTGATAAGAGAGAGTTGTGTTTTTTTCATTGTAAAACCTGTGAGCCATTCGAGTTAGTGAATGGCTTGTTGGTGTTTGAAGTAAGAAATAGACAGTATTGATAGGGGGCAACACCGCCTATTAAAAAGTTAAATTGCGTTTAAGTAGGATTTGTACGAGTGCAGGCGAACGGTTGCTGCGCCAATCACATCAATGAAACCAAACAGGCTGTGTGGCTTATTCGCCGCAATCCAAGCAGAGCCTGTCGCGCCAATTGGGATGGTTTTGCCTTCGGGCTCAAAGATTTCTAGAATCACCGTGCGGCCGTGACTACTAGTGTTTGAGCCTACATGTTGACGCACGCTTTGTGGCCCCTGTAATGGTGAAACGGATGATTCTCCGGTACCCGCAGTGATACTGTGTACGCGAGCACGGAAGACTTCACCTGGGTACGCATCAACGTAGAATTCAGCAAACTGTCCTTTCTCGATGTAACGGTAGCTTTGATCTGGAATACGCATTTCTAGGAATTTACGTGATGTGTCGTAGATGTGCATGTTACCTACGCGGCTGCCGTCTGCTACGTTCACGACAGCTACTTGGCCGTCATAAGGAGCGCGAACGGTTTTACGTTCTTGCTCAAATTCGGTCTTTTCTAGATCTGCGTGTAACGATTTTAGTGACGCTTCTGCTACGCGAAGTTGAGACTCGTAGTACTCAATATCTCGACCTTTGAAGATCTCTGGTGACGTTTTCCCACGAACGATGTCGCGTTTTAATTGCGCAACGTTCTCTTCTTGTTGAACGATGCTTGCTTTGATTTTTTCGACGTCCGCCAAGGAAGTGGTATCGGCTAGGGTGTAAATCACATCCCCTTTCTTTACGACTTGGTTGTGGTCTACATAGATATGGTCAATCTGCTCGCGAAACAGTGGAGACAGAACTGAGTGGGGCGCTTTCACTGTGGATGAATAAGTCAAATCAACCGGAGCCCAAAGGCGCGAGAGGATCCCTAACACCACAAGAATGAAAGCACCGCCAGAGATGATCCAAAAGGCGCTTTTAAACGTCCACTTAATTGCCCCTGTTGAGACCAAAATCCACATGATCAGAATGTATGGAATCATTACCTCTTTCATGGTTTATTCCTCCGTCACTTTGGTTGGTGTTTGGGGCTTTGAAGCCAGGCGACTATTACGAATGATGTTGCTTAACGAGCTGCCAATGTGCTCCCAGTTAGCGAAGGCGATGATCAGCGCGAGAACCCACCACGCTTTATGGATGAACAAACCACAAAGGGAAAGGGCAAACACCAGTTGGATGTGAGAGCTTTTCTTCTCTTGAGCTCGATGTAGGGCTACTTCATGGATCTGCCATAGCAAATAGATAACAAAAAGGGCAAGCGCTATGGTGACAGAGAAGAGGTAACCGCTGAAGTATTCGGAGTTGAAGATCACCATCATGGTGTCGTTAGGGGTATTGATAAACATGCTCATATCAATGTCTTTCGAATTGATTGTGCCCATGGGAGCGAGTAAATACGCACCACCAAGCATCAGAGCCATAAAGATTGAGAACTTTAGTAACACCATAAAAATCGCAAAAATAACGCGACCTATGGCTTTTATGACGTTCATAGTTATACCTTTTGTCTATGTTATGAGGGTAAACCGTTGAGCGCGTGATTGTTATTATTCTGAGTGTTATCACGTGCTCATGATTGTACGAAAAAGCGTCATAAGTAGGGTGATAAACGATATAAGTTAAGCTAATATCACGTGGAGATATTTAGATATGGCATTAAATATGAAACACTCTGACTACAGCCTCATCCCCACGTTTGTCGCTATCGTGGAAGAGAAAAGTTATACCAAAGCTGCGCAGCGACTTGGGGTCAGCCAGTCAGCCGTTAGCCAAGCGGTGGTGAGACTTCGTGAGGTGTTTAAGGATGCGTTATTTGTTCGAGGTAGCCATGGGGTATCACCGACAGCGTTTGCCATTGATATATATCCTACGCTGGCCAATGCGGTTGAGAATATTGCTTATATGCTACCTGAGCACTCCCGGTTTAATCCTGCGGAATGCGATAAGCGTTTTGTGATTTCGTCCCTCAGTGTGTTTGGTTTCACGCTTCTGCCTGAACTCTCTGCGTTAATCAGTGAAAAAGCCCCCAAGGCAACGACACGTATTGAGCCACTTTACACCATGGATTTAACTAACTTGCTTAGAACGCAGCAGTGCGATTTGGTGATTGAGGCACAAACTAATTTACATCCCCATCTTAGATCTCAGGTCTTGATGTCAGATAAGCTTACGGTTATGTGCCGAGCTGATCACCCCCGACTCACCGGGGAGACAATCAGTATTGAAGAGTACCTAGCTGAAAAGCATGTAACTTTGTCTCAATTAGACCAGCAAAGTGGTTACTTGATCGGGAGGGGTATCAAGGATGAAGAGATATTGGGGCAACGAAAGGTCGCGTGGCAAACAAGCAGCATTATGGAAATGTTACCTGTGGTTCAACATTGCGATTATTTGGCGTTGATGCCCCTGATTCTGTTAGATCAATATAAGGGTATGCATAACTTAAAAGCGCTAGAAGCGAGCTTCTTAAAAGAGCCTATTGAAGTTGCAATGTATTGGCACTCTTCACGTACCAATGACCCTAGTCATCAGTGGTTAAGGGAGCAATGTTTCTTAGCAGCTGAGAAGTTTACGGTCAATTATTAGATTTAAGCGAAGATTTACCAAATACCATATGGAAGGTTAATTCATGCCAATCTAGACTGTAGATATATTCCTCAGTATAGAAAGGTCTTTGTGCGTTGGGAGGTGAAGAGTTCGTTATTGTCGTTGTCGAAGCGCAGTTGGAATAAGCTAAATTTGCCGCTTCTAACCTTCTTAAGCAATTGAAGGATGTTGATTTTTCGCCTGTTTCTAAGGTGACAGTCAGTGCTGGCGTAGCCACATACCGCAAAGAAGAGTCATTTAGTGGCTTAGTTATGCGAGCTGACAAAGCGCTATATCATGCAAAAAGGTCGGGTAGAAATTGCGTTAAAACCGAGCGAGATGCATCATGAGGTGCGTAGCGAAATAGGAATGCCAAACAACAAAATAAGGGCTAGATTGCTAGCCCTTATTGATTTGTATTTATAATCAGTGATTCGCTAAGTAATCAGTCACTTGAGCGCGGTACTTCGCTTTAAGCGCTTCGCTAATGAAACTCGCGTCAATGGCATTAATTGTAAACTGAGCCAGTTCTAGCTTTGTCATTGGGTGAGCGTTACTTACCGCCATGAAGTTATCCGTCATATAACCACCAAAGTAAGCCGGGTCATCCGAGTTTATCGTCACTGCAACACCTTTGCGTAGCAAGTCGACAATATTGTGCTGCGCCATTTCATCAAACACGCACAGCTTGATATTCGATAACGGGCAAACCGTCAGTGGCATCTTGCTTTCAATCAGCGCTTGCATCAGCGATGCATCCTCAACACAACGAACACCATGGTCGACACGACTGACGCTAAGCATCTCGACAGAATCGACAATGTTTTGCGCCGGGCCTTCTTCACCTGCGTGCGCGACGGTCAATAAGCCAGCTTCTTTTGCTTGTTGGAAAGCGCGTTTGAATTTTTCTGGTGGGTGACCGAGCTCTGAAGAGTCCAAACCGACACCGATAATTTTGTCTTGATGGTCAAGTATCGATTGTAGTGTTTCAATGGCGCTCTCTTCCGACAGGTGACGCAAGAAGCATGCGATGATTTGAGAGGTAATAGCCAACTTCTCTTTGCCATCTTGCATCGCACGGTAAATACCGTTGATGACAGTTTCAAACTCAATACCGCGGTCGGTATGGGTTTGTGGGGCAAAGAAGATCTCTGTATGAATAACGTTGTCGGCTTTGCAGCGCTCTAGGTATGCCCAAGTCAAGTCGTAAAAGTCTTGTTCCGTACGCAGCGCGTTGGCGCCCTGATAATAGATATCTAGAAAAGACTGTAAATCTTCAAACTCGTAAGCTTTGCGCAATGCCTGTGGTGACTCGTATGGAATGTCGATGTTGTTGCGTTGTGCCAGTTCAAACAACAATTCTGGCTCTAGTGAACCTTCGATATGTAAGTGTAACTCTACCTTTGGAAGACCTTGAATAAATACTTTCATAATAAACTCCCACTTTTTCTTATGGTTGTTGTGGATGCAATTACTCTAAGGATAGGTATAGATTGAGAAAAATCGAACGCCATTACAAAGAGTAAGATCCACAGTGATCTCGACTCTTCGTAATCAGCACTTTGCGGGAACTGGTAGAGACCCCCAAACCATATCATTGGGGTTATACGAAGCAAACGGTCGCGATTATACGCCAAAACTGAGGCTTGGCTAGAGTTGCTGATGAATTTGTTATTTTAAAAAAGGGAGGAACGTGTTGGCGTAGTTGAGCGATAGATTAATCGCGCAAGGGCTGATTCATCGCATGATGGTTTCGTTGTCAGCACACACCTTGCTGATCTTCGAAGTTCAGTGGCTAAAACTGAATATCATCACGCGAGAAACATTGGGAGTTATATCGAATCTACTGTGCATTGCTCATTGTGAACTGAGAAGGGGTGGCGATACCTTGCACATCGATATTTAGATTGAGAAGAGTAGAGAAGAGAGACTGAAAGGGAATGTGTTTATAGTTCGAACATTCTATCAAATTCTCTTTGCTCCATGATGTCTTCAATTCGGCGGCGCGTTTGTTGTTTTATCGCAGCTGCGTTTTGTTCAGACTCTTTCTTTTCTTGCTCAATCTGCTTTTTCGTTTTCTTTGCCATGTTTTTACCTTGGGAGTTTCTTCCTAAATATCCGCATTAATTATTAATGCACTAAAATTGATTTATTTAATAATAAAACTTCCTAGCTTTGAACCTGAGTCACACAGAATGTCACCAGAATAGGTTTTTTCGCAATATTTAAAATCAATGAGATAACAAGCGGATTGGAGTTTCGGTAATATGTGACGCCTTAAAATATCGCTGTTCAGTTGATTTATTTTTGCGCACCAAGAGATGTCGGGTTGTTTTAAACGGAATTCAATCTCTATCATTTATTCTCCTGTTTTTTAGTGATCTTTTCTTTATTCATTAGTTGATACCAGTGTCTTTGACGACCTGTTCTTTTAGACATAATTTTTCCTAATTTTAAGTAAGTGAAATACCAACGATGGCTATGGTGTTCTAACGATAGATACAGCGATCCAACGATGGATATCGTATCCGCGCCCCATTTATTTTAGGCAGCAGAAAACCGAGCAAATTTAAATTGCGGGCTGTTAAGTTTGAGGAATTTTTGAAGGGGGAGAGAGTTTGGTGCAGCAAGGAAATGCTGCACCAAGAAAAGCTATCTTATAGAGGAGTAACTTCAGTCGCTTGAGGACCTTTTTTACCGTCTTCTACATTGAAGCTTACTTTCTGACCTTCAGTCAAAGTTTTGAAACCGTCAGCAACGATAGCGTTGAAGTGTACGAATACATCTTGGCCGCCGTTGTCTTGAGTTAGGAAACCAAAACCTTTAGTTTCGTTGAACCATTTTACTGAACCAGTTACTTTACCAGACATAAAAACCTCTGAAATTAAACAATAATATACGAATTGTGGTGGATCTTTTTTAAGCTATTGAATGTGCAATCAAGAGGAAGTTTTACGCAGGAGTCTGAATCAATGATTCAGGATGTTACTGAGAGGGAACTTAAACTAAATGTAGCATTAACAGCTCTTTTCTAGAGCCAGCCGCCACTATACAGGGTGTTTAAAAAATAGCTACCTTTATTTTTCAAATTTTTGTTCGAAAAAACTGATGGTGTAGAACAACTTCATCCCCTCATGATTTGTTTTCGCCCTTCCTACAATGAATCCATACCAATAAGGGAGGCAATATTATGAGTACAGTGAGAGAGATTCGTCAGATCATTCCATCGCACGCCACGGCGGATGGTGATGGAGTGAAAATTCGTCGCGTAGCCGGATTCAATAACACGAGCTTTTCGCCATTTTTGATGGTGGATGAGCTGAAATCAGACCAACGAGCAGACTATGTTGGCGGTTTCCCTCCACATCCACACCGTGGGATCGAAACACTCACCTATATGCAGACAGGGCACTTCCAGCATCGTGACCACATGGATAATGTTGGTGAGTTGCGCTCCGGCGGCGCGCAATGGATGGCGGCAGGACGCGGTGTGATTCACAGTGAAATGCCAATCATGGAAGACGGTGAGCTGCATGGTTTCCAAATTTGGATTAATCAGCCAGCGCGAGACAAGATGTCTTCGGCTCAGTATCACGACTTCCAACCAGAAACCATTACCGAGCACCGAGGAGAGACTCATGGTCTGGTTCGCGTTATTTCTGGTGAGTTGAACATTGGTGATGAGGTTATTCAAGGCCCACTAAGCAAAACGGGTGTACCAGTTACGGTTGCGATTGGCGTGCTCATTCAGGCGCATCGCTAAATCTTATGACGCCTAACCATCACAATATGATGACCTATGTTTATAAAGGCAGCATCAAAGTGGGTGAACATGTCGTCACGCAAGGCGAGATGGCATTGCTTTCGCAAGCGGAATTGGTCGAACTACAATCCGATGGAACCAGCGGTGTACTGCTCTTTATTGGTGAACCGATCAATGAACCTGTTGTGCATTACGGTCCATTTGTGATGAACAGCATCGACGAGATTAAACAAGCGATTCAAGACTATAATTCTGGCGTGTTTGAAACCTACTAAAAATCCGAAGGTATCCCTTTAAGGATGAGTAGAAGAGAAGCATGCTAACTGATTTGGAGACCGTTAATTGGGCTCATACGCAAGCAAAGACGATATCCACTGCCATCGAATTTGCATCAGCCACACCGACATGGTGTGGCTTTTTTTGTTCTGCTGCGTTTTGAAAGTTGTTTTTGTGTTTAGCTTTGTTCCCAACGCGTTATGGCATGCTTGCCAAATTCCAACCCCAATTCATAGGCTTTGCGCAATGGTTCTGGCGAGCGGCTCAAGCGTTTTAACTTAAAGCCTTCTGGCGGGCAGATTTGAATAATCTCAACACCAGTTGGTGGATTCTCTATCAATTCCAAGCTCTGGTTATAACGAACATGTCGCGTGAGCATTGGCTCGATCAACGCGGGATGATCTTTCAGTAAACGTGAAGTGAGTTTTTCAAACTTAGGTTTGGATTTACGATAGCTAGCAGGTCGGCTCCTTAGCACCATGATTTTGGTTGCGCCCCGTTTGATTGCTTCGGCAACGGGGATCGCATCCGCCACACCGCCGTCTACGTATCTGACGCCATCTAATGGCACACCATTACGGTACATAATTGGTAAGGCGCTACTGGCTTTCATGGTTTCTGCCAGCATCTCTACGGAAGGCGTGAGGTATTCTGGTTGTCCATTGTCTTGACGAGTTACTCCCAAAAAGAACGGTCGAGAATCAGCAGAAAGTACCTTTCTATCAATGCCAAGTTCTTTGAGCGTGACCTGCCACATCCAATCCAAGTCCATCATATCGCCTCCGCGCACCAATTGAGTCGGTGAGATAAACTCTTTGCGTAGGCTGTAGTCGAGGTAGATCTTGAGGTTTCTGCCCGGCATTTTTGCAAGATATGCAGCTAAGTTGCTTGCGCCTGCCGAGACGCCCCAAAAACTGTCAAAAGGGGAGAAGTTTTGTTCCATAAAGTGGTCGAGTATGCCACAGGAGAATACCCCGCGCATTGCGCCGCCTTCTACAATTAGCGCTCGTGAGCCGATATGTTTCATCCTTGCCATCCGTTTTGATAATTCTGATTTAGGATACGAACTAATTAGAGTAACGGATCTAATGCGCATACCCAAGTTGTCTTCGTTTGGACGTCATCTTGATGAATTTGTTTTTTATGTTATAACATAACAATTACTCAAATAATTAAAAGGTAGCGTGTGTCTTGTGTGAGGTGAGAATGAGCGATGTCGACGCCATTATTAAGCATGTAGAGATGAGCTTTAAAGCTCAAGGGAAGCAGTTAACCTCGAAAAGGAAATTGGTGCTGCGTGCTTTAGTTCATGCCGATAAAGCTTTATCTGCTTATGAGTTAGTGGATTATTGTAAAGCCCATTTTGAGCAGAATATTCAGGCGATGTCGGTGTATCGAATTCTGGATTTTCTTGAAGCAGAGCATTTAGCTCACAAGCTCAAAGTCTCCAATAAATACATCGTCTGCTCCCATATTCTCTGCGAACACGAACACGGCGTTCCTCAATTTCTTATCTGCTCCAAATGCAACAAAATCAGCGAGCAAGCCATCGACCCCACCTTGATACACGGTCTGCAATCCCATGCAAAAGAGGAAGGCTTCACCGTTGTCAGCCCGCAATTAGAGATCAATTGTGTTTGTGATGACTGCGCCAAATCTAACTAAAGGTGCTCGGTATTGAGCGCTGAGCTATCCGCCACATTCACTCCCACAACGTCATGACTTATTTATCCATTTCCACCATTAGCCTATTCAGCAAGGAGATACTGAACCGCTATGTCTGCAACACTGATTAAAAACGCCCTTGTCGTCAATGAAGGGAGTATCACTGAGACCGATTTACGAATTGTCGATCAACGAATCGAAACCATCGCCGTAGATATCTCCGCGAACCCGGAAGATACGGTGATTGATGCGAAAGGGTGCTACCTTATTCCCGGTATGATTGACGACCAAGTGCACTTTCGTGAGCCGGGGTTGACTCACAAAGGATCGATTGCGACGGAGTCGCGTGCAGCAGTTGCTGGGGGTATCACAAGCTATATGGAAATGCCGAACGTCAGCCCGGCAACGACCACCATTGAAGCGCTAGAGCGCAAATTCGCGATTGCTGAGCAGAACTCGCTAGCCAACTACTCGTTTTACCTTGGCGCAACCGAAGACAATCTTGAACAAATCAAACAGCTTGATCCGAAGAAGCACTGCGGCGTGAAAGTGTTTATGGGTGCGTCGACTGGGGATTTGTTGGTCGAAGCGCCTCAAGCCTTGGATGAAATTTTCCGTGATTCACCTGTGCTTATCGTAACGCACTGTGAAAGCGGGCCTGTGATTGCGCAAAACAAACAGCGACTACTTAAAGAGAAGTCGGAATTCACCATTGAAGATCATCCGGTACTGCGTGATGACGAAGCGTGTTATGCGTCTTCCTCTTATGCGGTAGAGCTGGCCAAGAAGCACAACAGTCAGCTGCATGTTCTGCACATCACAACAGCAAAAGAGCTGGCACTGTTTCAAGCTGGCCCTATCGAGAACAAAAACATTACCGCTGAAGCTTGCGTTCATCACCTGTGGTTTAGCAATGAAGATTATGCAGAGCGCGGTAACGAAATCAAATGTAATCCAGCAGTGAAATACCCAAGTGACCGCGAAGCAATTCTAAAAGCGTTGAGTACAGGCCAAATTGACATTATAGCGACCGACCACGCGCCTCATACGTGGGAAGAAAAGCAGGTGCCTTACGAGCAAGCACCTGCTGGCTTACCTTTGGTGCAGCACGCACTACTGACGTTGTTCGATCAAGTGAGCCGCGGACACATGACGATGGAGCAAGTGGTAGAGAAAACCGCTCACAACCCAGCGATTCGTTATGGCGTTCAGGATCGTGGTTTTATTCGTGAAGGCTACTTTGCTGATTTGGTGCTGGTGGATATAAAAACGCCAACCTTAGTGACCAATGAAAATAGCTTGTACCACTGTGGTTGGTCGCCATTTGCTGGCCATCAGTTCTCGGCACAAATTCAGAAGACTTGGGTCAATGGTGGATTGGTGTATGCCGACCAGCAAGTCAATGAGCAGGCAGCACATGCTGTGCGATTGGTCTTTGATCGCTAGGACTCATGTTTTTCAAAAACTTAGATTATTTGAAAGCTCAGTTTATTTTCGAAAGCTACATTTATCCGCTTTCTTAGAGCTTTATTTGTAGAAGTATAGTTGTCGTAGCTTGAGTGTCTTTGAGGCACCGAATAAAGAGAAATCAATATGTTAAGAAGAAACCCTACTGGTCACATGCCTGAAGTTTCGGAAACCGCGTTCATCGATCCGACGGCGATCATCTGTGGCAAAGTGATCATTGAAGATAACGTTTTTATTGGTCCTTACGCGGTGATTCGTGCCGATGAAGTGAACGAGCAAGGCGATATGGAAGCCATCGTGATCAAGCGCGATACCAACATTCAAGATGGCGTCGTTATCCACTCAAAAGCAGGTGCTGCCGTGACCATTGGTGAGCGCTCATCCATTGCACATCGATCTATTATTCATGGTCCGTGTGAAGTTAGCGATGACGTGTTCATCGGTTTTAACTCGGTGGTGTTCAATGCTGTGATTGGCAAGGGCTGTGTGATTCGCCATAACTGTGTGGTCGATGGACTAGACTTGCCAGAGAACTTCCATGTTCCGCCAATGACGAATATTGGTGCCGATTTTGATTTGAACAGCATCTCGAAAGTGCCACCGGAGTACTCGGCGTTTTCAGAGTCTGTGGTTTCAGCAAACCACGAACTGGTGCA
The DNA here is from genome assembly GCF_002741985.1 of Vibrio rotiferianus CAIM 577 = LMG 21460. Classification (GTDB taxonomy): domain Bacteria; phylum Pseudomonadota; class Gammaproteobacteria; order Enterobacterales; family Vibrionaceae; genus Vibrio; species Vibrio rotiferianus. The sequence continues at coordinate 37,266 of NZ_APHW01000103.1, read as the reverse complement.
AGGCTACAGGAGAATTGCCAATGAGCTCTGAGAACCAACCCATACTTGGTGTTCCTACTAACATCATTACGGGGTTTCTGGGGGTGGGAAAGACCTCTGCGATTTTGAATTTGATGGCGAACAAGCCAGAGGACGAGCGCTGGGCAGTATTAGTGAATGAGTTTGGTGAAATCGGCGTTGATGGCAGCTTAGTTCGGGGGCAACAAAGCGAAGAGCAGCAAGTGTTTATTCGTGAAGTACCCGGCGGCTGTATGTGTTGCGCGGCGGGGTTGCCAATGCAAATCGCCTTAAACCAACTGCTTAATGAAGCGAAGCCAGACCGTCTGCTGATTGAGCCAACTGGTCTTGGGCATCCAAAAGAGGTGTTACAGGTTTTATCTACTGATCATTATCGCCAAGTGCTTTCGCTTCAAAAGAACATCACCTTAGTTGATGCTCGTAAGCTGGCAGATCTTCGTTACACCGAGCACGATACATTCAATCAGCAAATCGCCATTGCCGATACGGTGGTGGGTAACAAGCTCGATCTGTATCAAGAAGGTGATCTCCAGAAGTTAGAAGCTTACGTGGCGGAAGTTGGGCGCCCGAATACAAAGGTGATTTTTGCTCAGCATGGTGTGATTCCGTTTGCTGAATTTGAAGGTGAGACCACAATTCATGAACATCCACCACACCACCATCATCATCACGCAAGTGACAAGACGTTGGCTTCAGATATGCCAATGCCAGAGAGTGGCATGCTCAAAGCGACCAATTCAGGCGAAGGTTTCCAGAGTGTCGGTTGGCGTTTTTCACCAGAGAAAGTGTTCGATCGCCGGAAGTTGATCCCTCTTCTGGTCGAGCTGGAAGTGGAGCGCATGAAAGCGGTGTTTATTACTGACGATGGCATTTATGGCTACAACCTAACGCCGGATAGGCTACAGGAAGTGGAGTTGGATGACTGTGCTGAAAGCCGAATTGAACTGATTGCAGACAGCATTGATGAGCAATTTGAAGCAAAGCTTCTCTCTTGTGAATTGGTTTAAGACTAGACTAATAACAGCGGGCATTGTTCTCATTAATGCCCGTGTTTCTTTTTTCATCTCCCTCTTCGTTTGTTTCCCTATTCTTATTCTTCCTTAACACCGCGATCATGATCTTTTGGTGATGTTGTCTTTCTGTGTTGACATTGTTTGATTATCAAACTAAGTTGAAATCAAATAATTTGATAATCAAACTAAAATCAGAAGGTAAGTGTCTCAATGGCTGTATCGCAACATTCACATGATTTCGTTTCTCATAACCAAAAGGGTGAAAAACGTACGCTCTATGTATTGATCCTAACCGTGACCACAATGGTGGTGGAGATTGCTGCAGGGACTATGTTTGGTTCAATGGCATTGCTCGCTGATGGTTGGCATATGGGGACACACGCAGCGGCATTTTGTATTACTCTTTTTGCTTACCGCTACGCGAAACAAAATGCGAACAATGACCGCTTCTCATTTGGTACGGGTAAGGTCAGTGTGCTAGGAGGCTTTACCAGTGCGATTGCGTTGGGGATTGTGGCATTGATGATGATGGTCGAGTCGATTCATCGTCTCTTCAACCCAGAAAACATTCAGTTTAATGAAGCCATTATGGTGGCGGTGATTGGTTTAGTGGTGAACTTTGCAAGCATGCTGCTTCTACAAGATCACCATCATCATGGGCATGAGCGTCATGATCACCATTCTCACGATCATGAGCACGAACATAATCACGACCACAACTTAACTGCAGCGTACTTCCACGTGCTGGCGGATACGTTGACGTCTTTGTTGGCGATTGTCGCGTTGATTGTCGGTAAGTTTTACGGTTGGGTTTGGTTGGATGCCATGATGGGTATTGTTGGTGCTGTTGTGATTGGTAAATGGACCTTGGGTTTAATGAAACAAACCGCACCAGTCTTGTTGGATGAGAGCATCAACAAGTCTTACCAAGATGAGATTACAGAGACGCTTGCACCTTATGCTGAGATTGTTGATTTACACATCTGGAAGGTGAGTGGTCACCATTACTCTGCGGCAATTGCGCTTAAAAATCACAGCGACAAAACGCTGGATGAATTTAAGCAATTATTGAGTAAATTTGATAAGATTCACCACCTAACTTTGGAAGTTCAAACGACTGAGTGATGCGCGAATTAGAAAAGCTGAATCAAACGCTTACCGAGTTCTATGACAAAATGTCTTCTTGGGAGCAATCTGTAGTAAAAGGCACCGGTTATTCACTGGCTCAAATCCACACGATTGAAGTGTTAGGTGGGCATGGTGCGTTGCGTATGAAGGAGCTGGCGGAAAAGCTCGGTATTACAACTGGTACACTAACGGTTCAAATTGAGAAACTGGTGAAAGCAGAGCTAATAGAGCGTTGTCCTCATCCAGAAGACCGTCGCGCAATTGTAGTGAAGCTCACTCCTGCCGGTGAAGAGATTCATCATCATCACAATCAACTGCATTTAGATTTGGTTCAAGACTTAACGCGCAATATCGACCCTGAGCATCAGGCGATTTTGTTTGCTTGCTTACAGAAGATGAACAAAGAATTTTGATTGCGCTTTTCGTTTCTACACTCAGATACTGAGCCTCGAATAGCAAAAAGTAGAGCACCGAAATGCTCTACTTTTTTATAAGCTCGATAGAATTTGTTCGATTGGCAGCTGTGTAAATGCGTACGTGACGCCAACACAGAATGCAGAGCCAGTAATGCCGATACCAACGGTCGTTGCGAGTAGCAGAAGGGTAATCTTAGACATTAGAGATTAAACTCCTTCTCAAAGGTTGGGTAAATGACACCATTTGCTTCTTGGTAGGATTTAAAGCCATAACCAAACGCAAGTGCTGCCACCACAATGGCAAATGCCGCAATGTTTCTTCCTTTCATCCTTAAACTCTCTACCAATCGTTTCTATTAAATCGGGTTATTCAATTACTGACTAAAGTAAACAAACAGCACCCATGCTGTTGTTAAAACAAGTAGCGGTGTGAATACTTTTTGAATTGAAGCGCCATCGGTCAAGTCATAAATTACGATAGACTCTTTATAGAATGCGCGTTTGAATGAACCAAAGCTGATTTCATTTTTAACGTCAGATTGCTCGTAGTGCTTGCGAGCAGAGTCTGCCATTTGAGACTCTAGATCTTGCATCTCGTATTCTTTGTTAAAAAATGCATCCCACGCCGAAATACGTGCAATAGTTTTTGGTGAACGATTGCTCTTCAGTTTCTCTAGACGCTTAGCGTATGCAGCTTGATATTTATCCACGATGATTTCCTACATGAATAGACTGTAATGTTGAACACAGCGTTAAATGCTCTGCTCAGTGGTTGTAAAAATTAGAAAATGGGAATCAAAAGGAAATTTTTACAGCAGGAGAACAGTGGCCAAATTAGGAAGTGCGGCATTTGATTGTTAAAGAGCGTAAGGAAGGTTATCCCTTGTGTTGCGGATAATATGGGCTGCTTTGGGATGCGACAAACAAAATAAATTGTTTAAGCCAATAACGGATATTGTTTGATGGAGTGGTTAATCTATGTTAACTGCAGCTGACTTGATGACGCCTTTATCCTTTTCAAACTAAGTATGTTTTTGAGTGAGCTTCACTTAGCCCACTCTTGTTGTGGCACGGTATTCTGGCGATGCTTACTGAGCTATAGGGTAGCGCTCTTTCAAACTCCAATAAGTCATGTTGGTTGGTTCACAGTAGTAGGTATCTAATGTTGTTCCTGATGTGCTATCGGAGTTTATTGCAAATGTCGTGCGTATTGCGCGTGAATAGTCTTCAAAAAACATCCACGAAAATAGTGTACGCTCGTTCTTTCTTGATACGTAGGAATCTCCGGAATGATAGTTAAATTCCATTCCATCACTTAAGATAAATTCATTTTTGATGTTTTCATTGGTATTTCTGAGAACCCGAAACCCTTCACCATCGATGATGTAGATAGGGGTTTGTTCTGCGTTGCTTTTCGTGAAGGTGTGTATCGCAAATTCGTCATCAGTTTCTTTTGTGGAGTCGAATAGAACATATGCGCCTGTCTTTTGAATACACTTTAGATTCGGAAGTTGTTTTGCTTCTGCAATATTGCTGATGCTCAGTGCGATGAAGAGAAAAAAGGTTAGGGTTTTCATTTGATTCTCTATGTTAATAGTTGGACTAATTCCCTAGAGTTTTCAAAGTTCCTTTTTTTTGACGATTAATCGCCGTTTGCTGAGTGAAGCACCCCCTGTGACATAAGGTATTGCTCTAAAGCTTTATCCACATGCCTGGCCATAGGAACATCGTCCTTTTTTGACAATTGTTCTAGTGCTTCAATGTGCTTTCTGTGGAAGCGCCATCCAATCTTAACTTTTGATTCCTTCTTTGCCATCGGGCATTACCTACTTCACAGCATTAGTGGCGTTAATATGGGGTGGAATAGTAGGAGTCGAGACATGTCGAGACAAATAGATATTGTTGTCGACTGGATTAATTTTATTTATCGAAAAACTTTGGAAATAAAAAACCGCCTGTTATTAGGCGGTTATGATTTGCTTGCTTATGCTAGTCACTAATAGGAACCACAAGAATATCGACAGGTGATTTATTTATTAGGTGTCTAGAGTAGGAAATAATTTTACTCCAGAAGTCTTGGTGATGGCCGCAGATAAGTAGGTCTACTTCTTGCTCTTTGATTGTCACTTCCAATTTATCACCGAGGTCACCGGTACCGACAAAGAAATGTTTTAAAGGATGGTCCATATAATCGCTAAACGTTCTTAGGCATTCCATAGAGTGCTCGTTTAGAGGTCTCTGATCTGGCTCAGCAACGATGTCGACAAGTTCACGATAGATCTCACCATGAGTCCCATCGATATGAATAAATGAAATCTCTGAACCGAGATAACTCGCCATCGATACCGCTCGGTCAATCAACACAGTGCTCTCGTCAGATAGTTCTAGTGCTACTAGGATATGTTTGTATTTCATAACCACGCCCTTATGTGGAATACGTTATCTTTAGCATAGTATGCCTTTGGCAAAAAATGTGTTGATAAGATCCCGAAATCGCTCAAAGTTTTGGCAAATTATCATGAAGAGGAAAGGGAGAGCAGCAGGTTAAACGGAGGGATAGCTAAGCTGGCTCTAGTACCAGCTCAATTCAATTTCCAATGGCACGTCGCAGCGTATTCTCTCGCCGCACATTTCGTCTGTTGCGTTGAGGTGAACCAACTTCGCTGAAGAATAGCCTTCACCACGAAAATGTTCCCTTGCTTCACAAAGGCTTGCAAACGTTAGCGGACTTTTTTGCTCATTTAAGATTAATGATCTTGTTTGGTTTTCTACGTTGTATGCGAGGTAAATACCACCCTCGACCGATTCAATCAGAAGATTCATAGCCATGTCCCATTAGTGTTGTCACTCTTTGGCTGTTACGGTCAGTAGCGGAGTTTGGTTCACTTATACCTGAGTAACCTCGATATGCTTAAACTGATATCTCCAACTTTAGGTTGTGACAGAAGTCGCTTGCTTTTTATACAAGAAAGCCTTTAGACTTTGCCTATCACTTCTTTAGGAGATTACGCCAACATGAACAACTAAACCTGTCATCCAACTCTCATTTTATTTTTTGGATTTACAGGGTTAGTAGGCGTAGCTCACTTTCCGATATTTCTTTGCGGTTACCATTTTTCTATTTGAAGCGCTTCTATGGGCGCGTGTATTTGCATCGATCTCATCTCTAGATTTATCTCAAGCTACGGCTGTTGTCCCTGTCATACAGGAGGCAAATTATGCCAGTTTTACAGGCTTACAATATCAGTCACCAATTTGGTAATGGCGAAACGCTGTTTCAGCAAATCTCATGTTCAATGATCAAACGTCGTGTTGGGTTAGTTGGACGCAACGGTGTCGGAAAATCGGTGTTTGCATCGATACTCAGCGGTGAGCAAACCCCAACCAGCGGTACAGTAACTTTACCAAGGTCCTTTGCAGTGTATCGCCAGCAACCATCTCACTTGTTGGAGGGAGGGCTGTCGATTGCCCAGTTTTTAGCAAAGGACAACGTGCTAAGTGCGCTCAAGCAGATCGAAATGGGCGATTGCTCTGAGCAATTGTTTGAGGTGGTGGGTGAACAATGGGATTTGCCGTTCCAACTTGCCAAGCAGTTAGAAACCATGGGTTTACCGCCACAGCCAGACTTTCCTTGCTCGCAATTGAGTGGCGGGCAGTTAGCGCGTTTGCAACTGTGGCAGCTGTTCGAAAGTGAAGTGGAATTGCTGATCCTTGATGAACCGTCAAACCATCTTGATACACATGCCAAGCAGTGGTTGATTCATTCGATGCGCAATTTTTCAGGCGCGATTCTGCTCATCAGTCATGACAGAGAGTTACTGCGCGAGATGGAGGAAATCTGGGAACTGTCCGGACTAGGCTTGCAAGTGTTTGGCGGTAATTACGACGTGTATGCTGAGCAAAAGCGCACCGAACTACAAGCGGTGGAACGCCAATTAGCTGCTGTCGATAAACAAAAAAAGCAATTGGAAGAGCAAGCTCAGCGCAATCGAGAGAAAGCAGAACAAAGAGCGGCTCAAGGTAACAAGCTGAGAAAGGATGGCAGCCAGCCGAAAATCTTACTGGATGGTATGAAAGACAAAGCGACAGCCCGAGCCGCCAGTCGCAATAAAAACGAGCAACTTCGCCAAGCGCATCTGCAAGAGAAAGAGCAAAGCTTGCGAGTGCGCAAAGAGCAAATCAAAGGGCAAAAACTGTATTTGGCAGATAGTCAAAGTCGCTCACGAAAAGTCGTGTCGCTTTTAGAAGGCGTGTTGCCATTTGGGTCGGCTCAACCCATCACTGCGCAAGTTCATGCGGATGATAAATTGCATTTGTTGGGCAAAAACGGATGCGGTAAATCGACCTTACTGAAAACACTCTTGGGCGAGTTCTCATTGCAAAGTGGTGAGCTACAAATCAATACGCCGCTTTATTATCTCGACCAGCACTTTGGTGCGATAGAGCCTGAACTCTCCATGTTGGAAAACCTGATGCAACATTGTGAGGGGATGAAAGAGAGCGATGCAAGAACATTACTAGCAGGCATTGGCTTTCGCCGAGACAGTGTATTTCGTTTGGGCAGCGTATTGAGTGGCGGCGAGAAAATGAAGCTCGCGATGCTGATCGTCAGTCATCAACCAACGCAGCCTTTGCTGCTCTTGGATGAGCCAGATAATCACCTCGATTTGGATTCGAAAATCATGCTTGCTCAGGCACTAAGCGCGTATCGAGGCGGCTTTATTCTTATCAGTCACGACCAAGATTTTGCCGCGGAATCGGGTGTGTCTCGAAGCATTGAACTGAGCTAACAAGCTCTTGTCTATAACTCCACATTGAGGGGAATCACCGAAGCTAAGCAGTTAGTTTGGCTTTGGTGACTTTAACACCTTCACCAAGCAATTTTCTCAAAGCAATTAGAATCCTTACTTCGATATGGGTAAGATGCTTGATGCATTACACAAAACAAAAACAGAAAAGGAAGTCTATGAAAAAGAAAACCTTAGCACTGGTGACCGCGTTTGCGATGACGGGCGTATTACCGGGAGCTTATGCCGAAGACTCAACAAAGGAATTGGTTGAACACGTACACAAAATGGCGGTGAAGTACCCAACGACAAAGAAAGTCGATGTGGTGGATGAGTATTTTGGTACCAAAGTCAGTGACCCATACCGTTGGTTAGAAGACGACCGCAGTAAAGAAACCGCAGATTGGGTAAAAGCGCAGAACCAAGTCACGTTCGATTACTTGGCGCAAATTCCTTATCGTCACCAGATCGAAGAACGCTTAACTCAGTTGATGGATTACGAGAAGTTAGGGCGACCATTCAAAGAAGGTAAATACACCTATTTCTACAAGAACGACGGTTTGCAAAATCAAGATGTGCTTTATCGCCAACTTGACGGTGGCAAGCCTGAAGTCTTCCTCGACCCGAATACCTTTAGCGAAGATGGTACGACCTCGCTGGCGAATGTGAGCTTTACTAAAGATGGTTCTTTAGTCGCTTACAGCATTTCAGAAGGCGGTAGCGATTGGCGCAAAGTGATTGTGCTTGATGCAGAATCCAAAAAGCCTGTCGGTGAGACGCTAGTGGATATTAAGTTCAGCGGCGTAAACTGGTTAGGCAACAAAGGTTTCTACTACTCAAGTTACGACAAGCCAGAAGGCAGCGAGCTTTCGGCAAAAACCGACCAACACAAGCTTTACTACCACGAGCTAGGCACTAAGCAGAGTGAAGACAAGCTTATCTTCGGTGGCACAGAGGCTGAGAAACACCGATACGTTCGTGGTTACACTTCCGACGACCAACGTTACCTGTTTATTTCGGCAAGCACTTCAACGTCTGGCAATAAGCTGTTCTTCAAAGATTTGACCAAGCCAGATAGTCCGCTGCAAACCATTTTGGATGACACCAATTCTGATACTTGGGTGATTGATAGCAAAGGCACCAAGCTGTATTTGGTCACCAACTTAGATGCACCAAACAAACGCGTGGTGACGGTGGATGCGAGCAACCCTGAGCCGAAGAATTGGAAAGATTTAATTCCTGAAACTGACAACGTGCTTAGCCCATCAACCGCGGGCGGTTACCTATTCGCAAGCTACATTGTTGATGCCCTTTCGATGGTCAAACAATACGACATGGACGGTAAGTTCATTCGTGAAATCAAGTTACCAGACATCGGCAGTGCTTACGGCTTTTGGGGTAAGAAAGAAGACGCTGAAGTCTACTACTCTTTCACCAATTACAAGACACCAAGCACGACCTATCGATTAGATATCAAAGAGGGTGACAGCGAGGTTTACCACAAATCGAACGCGCCATTCGACTCTGCTCAATTTGAATCTCGTCAAGTGTTTTATAAATCGAAAGACGGAACTAAGATTCCGATGATCATCACTTACAAGAAAGGCACGTCGATGGACGGCAGCGCACCAACAATCTTGTATGGTTACGGTGGTTTTAACATCAGTCTAAAGCCTTACTTTAGTCCAAGCCGAGCTGCATGGTTAGAAATGGGCGGTATCTATGCTGTTGCGAACATTCGTGGTGGAGGTGAATATGGTAAAGAGTGGCACAATGCAGGTACAAAGTTAGAGAAGCAAAACTCGTTTGATGACTTTATTGCCGGTGCAGAGTTCCTTATCGATAAAAACTACACCTCGTCAGATAAGCTCGCGATTAACGGTGGCTCTAATGGTGGCTTACTCGTCGGTGCGGTAATGACGCAGCGTCCAGAACTGTTCAAAGTGGCACTGCCAGCAGTTGGTGTATTGGATATGCTTCGCTACCATACCTTCACGGCAGGGGCGGGCTGGGCTTATGACTACGGCACAGCAGAGCAAAGTAAAGAGATGTTCGATTACCTCAACGGTTACTCGCCAGTACACAACGTCAAAGCCGGTGTTAAGTACCCCGCAACTATGGTAACAACGGGTGACCACGATGACCGTGTGGTCCCTGCGCACTCGTACAAGTTTGCGGCGCAGCTACAGTCTAAACAAGCAGGCACCAATCCAACCTTGATTCGCATTGAAACCAATGCAGGGCATGGTGCTGGTACGCCAACTAGCAAAATTATCGAAAAAACAGCGGATGTTTACAGCTTTACGCTATTCAACATGGGTGTCGAAAAGCTATAAGTTAGGCTTGAACTGAAATAAAAACGCAGCCTGTAGGCTGCGTTTTTTCATTCGTTGCTTACCAGTGTGGCTCGATACTGCTCTTGCAGGATATACATGCGTTTTACATCGCGGTAGCTTCCGTTGATAAAGAACTCTTGTACTAAATGCCCTTCCTCAATAAAGCCACATTTCTGGTATAGGTGAATCGCTTTCTCATTGTCCAACGCGACCAGCAAATAGATTTTATGAAGATTGAGAATGGAGAATGAATAGTCTAAAGCACGATGGATTACTTCTTCGGCATATCCTCGTCCCTGATGATCTGGTGCGATTATAATTTGGAATTCCGCACTGCGGTGAATGTAGTTAATCTCGATTAACTCTACCAAACCAATTAATACGCCGTGTTCATCTTCCACTACAAAGCGACGCTCAGCGTCATCATGAATATGCTTTTGGTACAACTCTTCCAATTCATCATGCGATTCGTATGGCTCTTCAAACCAATACGTCATGATATTACGGTTGTTATTAAGATCGTGAATAAAGCGCAGATCTGAACGTTCTAATGCACGAATAGTAAGACCATTTTTCATCGTTTATCTCCAGAGAGCAAAAGCATAATCAAAGGCAATTATGACTCCTCCATCTTAGCTCATTAGGGGGAAATCTCCCCTTTACTTATGTAAGTCGCAATGCGTAAAAGCGATCTCCATCAAGCTCTGATAAAACCAATAAAAACAAGGCTTAGAGCGATAATAAAAGTTAATCATAACGACAAAAAACCTGATTAGGTTAAGGGGGTAATTTCAGATTAAATACCGCCAACGACTTAAGGTCATAATCTACATAAACAAGGTATTAAATATGTTTTCAATCGGTGACGTAGTAGTAGCTACTAAAGGTATCGATCTAGGTGAAATGGTTGTTACAGGTCTGAGCAGCGGCGGTTTCTACGTACGCGTTCAAGCTGGTGAAGCAACTCTGACTTACCCAGCTAAAGATGTTAAGAAAGCATAATTTAATTTGCTGACTTACAAAAAAGGTGGCTCATGAGCTGCCTTTTTTTGTGTCTATAATTCCTTATCTAATCCGCTCTGATTTATTTTTGATCAATTTTAATTAATCCCAGTTATATATTTTCTCTCCTACCATTTTTGACTCATATCAAGAAAAGATCCACTTTTAACTTGTTGTTTTTATGTTGTGTTTTTCACTTTTATCTACAAGTAACTGATTTAGAAAATGTTAGATGTTAAATAAGTTACTCATCTAAATATTCGATTAATTTCAATTCCTTTTTCCCATTTTTAAAAGTTGCTTCATTTAAATAACTTTCGCCGCAACTGATTAAGGGGAATCTTCATGAATAAAAAGAAAATAGCGCTAGGGATAGTAGGTGCAGGCTTGGTGGCTTACTTGGGTGCCATTTACATGGTGAACCAAGACGATAAAAAAGTGGCTCAACAAAATCTGACGCAATTTAGTTCGTTAGATCAATCGACACTGGATTATCAAGCGATGAAGGTATTGGCGGATAAAGGTTGTGGCTACTGTCATACGCCGAGCAGTGAAATGCCTTTCTATTCTGAAATGCCAGTGGCGAAACAAATTATGGAAGCGGATGTGAAAGTGGCCATGCGTCACTTTGACATGACAAACTTGCTGGATGACGTGAAGCAGAACGATCCAGTTTCTGAGGTGGCTTTGGCTCGTCTTGAGAAGGTGCTCTACGACGATTCTATGCCGCCAGCGATTTACCTCACGATGCACTGGTCTGCAAGTATGTCGAAAGATGAAAAACACACGCTACTGAAATGGATTCGTGAGAAGCGTGCAGAGCGCCACGCACAATCGCCGGTATCTGAAGAACGTAAAACCAAAGTTCTACAACCAATTTACACTACGTTTGAAACCGACGCAGACAAGGCTGAGTTGGGAAAGGTGCTTTATCACGACACGCGACTATCGGGAGACAATAGTGTCTCATGTGCGTCATGCCATAGCCTTGATACAGGCGGTGTGGACCGACTCGTAACGTCTGTTGGCATTCATGGCCAAGTTGGTGGCATAAATGCGCCAACTGTGTTTAACGCTGTGTACAACAAGCTGCAATTCTGGGATGGTCGTGCCGCGGATCTGCAAGACCAAGCGGGTGGTCCTCCGTTTAACCCTATTGAAATGGGTTCTATGGATTGGGATGAAATCGTCGATAAGTTAAGCCAAGACCCAGATATGGTCGCGATGTTCCAAAAGGTTTACTCAGGTGAGATTAATGGCAACAACATTACGGATGCGATTGCCGAGTTTGAGAAAACCCTAACCACACCAAACAGCCGCTTCGACCAATACATGATGGGTGATACAAAGGCACTGGATTCACATGAGAAATACGGTTTGATGTTGTTTAAAAAGTACGACTGTCAAACCTGTCACGCAGGTGAAGCCATGGGTGGTGAAACGTTTGAAACCATGGGCATGAAAGCGGATTACTTTGCTGAGCGTGGTACTGACATGACGGACGCAGACCTTGGTCGTTACAACTTCACTGGCAACAAAGAAGACAGACACAAGTTCAAAGTGCCAACCTTGCGTAACATTGCACTGACACCGCCATACTTCCACGATGGACATGCTGATACGCTAGAAAAAGCCATCTACGACATGGGTAAATACCAAGTCGGAGTGGAAATGTCGGATGAAGAAGTGGATGCCATCAAAGCGTTCTTGAAAACACTGACGGGCGATTATGAAGGCCGCCCTTTAAGTTAAGTTGAGGCGTTACCGACAAGTTTGTCACCGATAAAACGATAGACTTCGCAATTGAGACCACCTTTGACTAAGGTGGTCTTTTTTATGCAGGAAATTCAATCAAATAGGGATTGGTATGATTGATCATTTTGAAATTGAGGTTGTGGATTTTAACGCCTGTGTCGTTTTTTACTCCAAGGTGCTTACCCCTTTGGGCATCGAGTTAAAATGGTCGGACGAAGCAGCGGCAGGCTTTGGATTAGTTGATGAACCCAATACGCGTTTCCTGATAGAAAAGGGTGACCAAAGTGCTCCTTGCCACATTGCGTTTAAAGCGAATGATAAAGCGTCCGTCGAGGTCTTTCATAAAGCAGCTATTGAGGCTGGTTTTACTTGTCATGGTGAGCCTGGCTTGCGTGAACACTATGCGCCAAATTACTACGCAGCTTTTCTTTATGATCCTGATGGTAACAACATTGAAGCGGTGGTTTATTTATAGAGCGTTAACGATACGATTATCCAGTGGATACTTACTGATCGAACGATCGTTAGGTCATTGGTTTTACGATCAAGATAGAAGATAATAGAGCTCCTATTCCATCCCTATAAAAAGAACGAAAAATACTATGAAAGTTGTCGTCACAAAGGCACAGAAACAGCACGCTCAAGGCATTACCGAAGTTCTCAATCCCATCATCAAAGAGGGCTTATATACAATCCTTGATACTACCTTCACCCCAGAAGAGGAAGAAGGCTTCATTGAAAGCTTTCCTGAAACGGGTGTATTCAATGTGGCATTGAATGTGACAGAAGGAGACGAGGAAGGTAGTAATGTACTGGGTTTCCAAAACGTAGAGCCCTTCGCCAGCTATACCAAGGCATTTGCTCACGTTGGCATTATTGGTACGTTCGTCGATGCCAAGTGCCGCCGACAAGGTGTCGCTTCAGCACTGTTTACCGCCACTTTTGCCGATGCTAAATCCAAAGGTTACGAAAAGTTGTTTGCTTATGTACGAGAGGACAACCCCAACGCGCTCGCAACGTATCTGAAACATGGCTTTGAAGTGGTCGGCACCGCTAAGAAGCACGCCAAAGTTAAAGACCAGTACATCAATGAAGTCATGATCGAGAAGTTTCTCTAACGCTTAGAAGGAAAGCAAGATGCACAAGTCTGCAGGTATCATCATTAAAGACGGCGCACTGTTAGTGCTGCGCTCAAAAGGCAAAGACACCTTTTATGCGCCGGGTGGAAAACTGGATAGTGGCGAAACACCAGAGCAAGCGTTGTGTCGTGAACTGCAAGAAGAAGTAAGCATTGTCGTGGCGGAAGATGCCTTGACGCTTTTTGGTCGCTTTGAAGCGCCTGCACACGATAAAGACGGCATTACTTTGGTCATGGATGTGTTCTTCGTTAATGATTACTCGGGCGAGGTGGTTGCCAGTAACGAAATCGCAGAGTGCCAATGGGTAGATTCTTCAAACGTGGATAACATCGCGATAAGCACGATTTTTCGCAATGAGGTCTTCCCACGCTTGGTTGAACAAGGATTAGTGAAGTAGCACCCAATCACGAACAGAATACAAAAACGCCCACAATGCGACCGTATTGTGGGCGTTTTCTTATGACCTGTTACTTAGCCAGTTTTTCTGCGTATTCGCTCAGGATCTGCTTGTAGACTTCAACTGGTTGAGCGCCTGTCACTGCACTTTCCATATTGAACACGACTGTTGGTACTGAGCTCACGCCAAGTTGATGCCATTGGCTTTCTTGATACTCGATAGAGTCAGCATTACTTGCATCGTCTAGGGTGGCGATGCCCATATTTGCATCTAAACCAATGTCAGTCAGAATCGTTGCCAGTGTGCTTCGGTCAGAGACATCTTTGCGTTGACCAAAGAACGCGGCAAACAGGGCTAACTTCAGTTCAGTTTGCTTACCAAATTGTTCCGCCCACTGCAGCAGTACGTGTGCATCTCGCGTATTGACCATCTTCATGTCATCAAAGTAGTCAAAGTCGAATCCCACTTCTTTACCCAGATTAGTCAGGTTATCGCGTGCACGAATGCTGTCTTCCGGTGTTGTTCCATATTTATTCGCTAGGTGTTGGCGTAGGTTTTCACCTTCTGCTGGCATGTTTGGGTTCAATTCGAACGGTTGCCATTCCAACTCAATTTTATCTTCCAATCCTAGCTCTTGAATTGCTTGTTCTAAGCGTTTGTAGCCGATGATGCACCAAGGGCAAACCACATCTGACACTACGTCGATTTTGATTACTGATTCCATAAAACAGACCTTACTTTTTCGAGTTATAAAATGGATATGGAGACCAAGAGTGTGAATTCAACCAGTTACCTTTTAGTAACCTGATGCTTTTCTCATCGCGTTTTATCTTTCAGCGTATCTTTTTCTACAATTCATGTTGACCTGTCTATAACTCTACAGTTTAAGATGCTTTCATCAGCGCTGAGGAAAATTACATGTATCGGATATCGGAACTGGCTGAGATGCTGGGCTTGTCTCGCACCACATTGCTCTATTACGAGAAGATTGAGCTCATCAAAGGGCAACGGTTAAGTAACGGCTACCGCGCGTATAGCGATGCGGATCTGCAACGCTTGCGTTTGATCCAGCAATTGCAGAGCGGTGGACTGACGCTCAAAGAATGTAAAGCCTGTCTGGAAGCGAAAGTGGATCGCCAGTTGATGTTGGAAAGACTCAAACAGCTCGATGAAGAGATTGAGCAAAAGCAGAAATCGCGACAGCTGTTGGCAGCGCTGCTGGGTGAAACACCGTTAACCGATTGGCATGAATCGTTGGATGAAGTCGCGCCGGATGCGCACTTGAAATGGCTGATGACGCAAGGTTTTAGCGAGAAAGAAGCCCTTCACTTACGTTGGTTATCAAAAGACATGAATACTCACGACGACTACATGGCGGACTTCTTCCGCGTATATGAAGCCTTGGAGTTTTGGGGGCCGGGTTCAGAGCAAGATACGTTGAAAGCGTTGAGCCTATTATCAACTCAACCTGATGAAATCTTGGAAATCGGCTGTGGTCAGGGCATTGCGACTCGTACTTTGGCAAAACACGCACATGTTACCGCGGTCGATAATGACGAGCCGTCTTTGCAACGCTTGCAAGGCAAAGCTCAGGCTCTTGGCCTAAGTGACAATATCACCACGGTGTGTGCCAGCATGACTGAACTGCCATTCGCCGACGGGACGAGCAACCTAATTTGGGCGGAAGGCAGTGCTTACATCATGGGCGTGGAAAACGCATTCAAAGCATGGCGACCATTGCTTAAAGACGGCGGTATCTTAGTGGTGAGCGATT
This sequence comes from Vibrio rotiferianus CAIM 577 = LMG 21460, assembly GCF_002741985.1. Classification (GTDB taxonomy): domain Bacteria; phylum Pseudomonadota; class Gammaproteobacteria; order Enterobacterales; family Vibrionaceae; genus Vibrio; species Vibrio rotiferianus. The sequence continues at coordinate 21,501 of NZ_APHW01000103.1, read as the reverse complement.
TGGTTTGGAATACAGACACGCCAAGCGAAGATACGGTGGCATTCTGGCAAAAAGAGTACCCAGATATGGGCAGCGTTGAGAAGCGCATTGCGCAAGCGAAAGCAACAGGCTACCGAGTGTTAGAGACGTTCCCAATTAGCCAACAGGCATGGGATAACTACTACGTTCCTTTAAATGAGCGTGTGCAAAGTTTGAAAGCTGAGATGCCAGCATCACAAGCATTGAAAGACATACAAGTTGAATTAGATATCGTTAAACGCCGTGGTAATGAAGTGGCGTATCAGATGTATATCTTACAAAAAGATTGATAGAAAAATGAACGAAACAACAAATCATAATACTCAAAAATCTAACTACAAACTTTCTCAATATGAGAGAGCCATGAGCAGCGAGATGATCGCTTTGTTTACTCAAACCTTTTCTGATTCTGAAGGTGAAGCAGAAGGTAAAACCATTGGCTTACTCGTCGGCGATTTGTTAACTACAACGTCAGAGCAAGAATTGAAAGGCTTTGTTGCGAAACAGGGTGAACGCTTGATCGCAGGCGTGTTATTTACTCCATTAAGCTTTGAGAATGGTGAAGTGGGTTACTTATTGTCTCCAATGGCCACATTGACAGAGTGCCAAGGTAAAGGCGTAGGACAAGCCCTGATCAGCTTTGGCCTTGAACACTTGAAGCAGCAAGGTATAGAGTTGGTGTTTACCTACGGCGATCCTAATTTCTACTCGCGCGTTGGTTTCCAACAAGTGACGGAAGCGCAATTCAAAGCGCCTCATACTTTGAGCTTTCCACATGGTTGGTTGGCACAATCACTTGCAGGTGAACTGACGCCAATCCAAGGCACGTCCTCTTGCGTGCAAGGTTTGGATAGTCCTGCATACTGGTAGGTTACCCGCAATAAAAAACGGAGCCCGAAAGCTCCGTTTTTTATTATTTAGCGAGCGTTAAATAGTATTGTACTCATCCAATATTAACTGGCTCACTTGAGCGATAACCTGATCGCGTGCCTGCAAGGATAAATCGGTCTCAGTAATGTAAATGCTGATGTAAACCGGTTTATGGTTTTCTTTCCAGATCATCGCCGTGATACCACGCGAGCCAAAGCCGCCAGCACCTGAACGATCGGCAATCGACCAGCCTTTTGGCAACACAGAGCGCATCAAAGAATCAGAGACTTTGTTGTCTTGCATCCAAATCTTTAACTGAATGCGTGATTCGTAAGATAGCGCATCGCCTTCTAGTAGGGTGTGTAGAGTGTTTACCATGGCGTTAGGCGTTGTCGTGTCTTGCTTGTCGCCCGGTTTCGCTTCATTTAATCTCGGCTCAAAACGGTCAAGACGCGTTGCTCCATCCCCGATAGAACGCAAGAATCTGGTTACACCATTTGGGCCACCAATGCTACGTAAAACAATGTTGGCTGCGGTGTTATCACTCATCAGCATTGCGGCTTCACACGCATGTTCAATACGGGTGGTTTGCCCAGCCATGCGATCCATCACTGGTGACCACACTACTATGTTGCGTTCTTCTACTTTCGCAGTGGCATTTTTATCAAGCTTTTCGCTGTCCATGTCATTGAGCATGGTCGCACACGCAAGCGTTTTGAATGTGCTCATCATTGGGAAGCGTTCATCTCCGCGGTAATCCCAATGTTGATCGTTTTGTGTATCCCAAACTGAAACGCCAATACGACCTCCAATGTGCTGCTCAATTGCGGCTAGATCTTCATTTAGCTTGGCGGCGTAAGTTACGCTAGAAGAGGCCAGTAATCCAAGTAGCAGCAAGAGCTTTTTCATTATCGATTTCTTAGTGTTATTTATTCAGGTTCGCACTTTGCGAGAAGTAGGAGCACTATAACGAGCGAATACTCTAATCACTGTTAGATTCTTGTCTTTTTTCTGTAGGAATCTTTGCATGTGCCAAGCTTTACCAGCTTTTACGTTTATTGACGTTGCTTTACATGTGGATAGCTAAAGTAAAGTTGTCAATTAACCGAGTAACCAATCATGAAAATAGTCCGCAATATTATTTGGGCAATGATCGCTGTGATGTCCGTATTATGGTTTGCGATGGAGCCACAGCTTTTCTCTTCAACCAATGTTTTTGAATGGCGTTCTGCCATGATCCAATATTCAGGGATTTTGTCGTTGATGCTGATGTCGATCACCATGGTGCTGGCGATGCGTCTCCCTGTAGTTGAAAGCTGGCTGAGTGGTATGGACAAAGCGTATCGAGTTCACAAATGGCTAGGCATTAGCGGTGTTGCATTGGGTGTTGCACACTGGCTTTGGTACCAGGTGCCGAAATGGTTGGTTATGTCAGGTGTATTGGCTAGACCAGTAAAACACTCAGGTGCTGGCCCCGCAGGGAATCTTTCTGGTATTGAGGCTTGGATAAGTGGCTTACGCGACTTTGCTCAAGGCATGGGGGAATGGGCTTTCTACTTACTATTAGTTTTGCTGGTGGTTTCTTTATGGAGCGCAGTGAAATACAAGCCCTTCAAATTGTCGCACCGCTTGATGTCAGTGGCGTATCTCTTTATCGCGATACATTCTGTTTTGCTGCTGAAACGTGCGTATTGGGGGGGGAGCCTATTTACTATGTCACGATTGCTTTCGCCTTAATTGGTTCGATTGCCGCGGTTTACAGTTTGTCTGGTTTTGTGGGGCGTCGTAACAAACACTCGGCGGAGGTGAGCGCGACACGTTACTTCCCACAATCAGAAGTGATGGAGTTAGTCTTAAAGCCAAATGCGTCTTGGCAAGGCCATAAGGCGGGTCAATTTGCCTACTTGCGCTTTGGTGATGAGGATGCCCATCCGTTTACTATTGTATCAAGCACCGAAAGCAGCGAACTACGTTTCTTAATCAAAGAACTAGGGGACTTTACTACTGGTCTCTATGAACGAGTAAAAGCGGGCGATGCCGTGATGGTAGAAGGGCCTTACGGGCGTTTAGCATTTGATTTAGATAAACCACAAATCTGGATCGCTGGTGGGGTGGGGATTGCTTCTTTCTTTGCCGCTTTGGAAGCGCTTAAAACGCAAGCGCGCATTAGCAACGTTCATCTTTTTTATTGCACTCGTGGTATAGACGGCCAATTAGTTGATGAGTTATGGCATCTCGCCCATGAAGCGAAAGTTAAATTGCATGTGATCGATACGCTAAAATCACCACGTTTGAATGCTCAACGCATCGCGCTGCAGTGTGGCAATTTGAGTCAATATGAAATGTATTTTTGTGGGCCAGAAGTTTTTTCAAAAACACTGAAAAAAGAGCTAGCTGCACATCAATTTAATATTGATAAAAGTTATCACGAAGAGCTATTTATTATACGTTAAGTGTCAAGGATAGGTTAGCTCAGTGATGAGTTTTTTAAGCCTCAATTTCGATAGTCAGAAATGGTTAGGGTAGTTAGGTAATCCAAACCGAGAGAGTAAAGATGATTATCACATCAAAACGCATTCTAGCGCTAACGACATTGGCAACTCTAGCCGCTTCTGGTCAAGTACTGGCTGAAGGCCGCAATAATTCGATTGAGGCAGGTGCAACATTTGTTGGTGGCAACGAAATGTTCGCTCTAGGCTACAGCCGTGACCTAGGCAACAACATTGTGACTGGCGGTGGCGTCTTTTTTGGTGACAATGCCGTCGATATGTCAGAAAGCAATGACCAAGACGCATGGGGGATGTATGCGAATGTTGGTTACCGTTTCGAAATCGCTGAATTCGATATTATTCCAAAGATCGGCCTGAACTACTTCAACGCTGATGTAGACATCAAGAGTGGCGAGCACTCTGGCGAGAGCATGAACATCGATAATATTTATGCCTCGATAGGCGGTACAGTTAACTGGCGTATGGTTGGCCTAACTGTAGACTACGGGAAGATCAATGATTCGACAATTAACCCTATGACCAATAAAAAGTTCGAAGAAGACGTAGTGAGAGCAACGCTGAGCTTCAACTTCTAACGTCTAACATTCCCCTTATTTCACTGCTTTATAATTCTGCTTGTTTTGCCGCCTTTTACGGGCGGCCTTTTTGTTTCTCTGAGCCAGACTGTGACCGCGATTATGGTTACAACACCGTCAACATCTCTGATAAATGCTTTTCTAACTTCATCATCGTTGGGTGCTGGTAATAACCCCGATGAAACTGCAGACCGATATCGAAGGACATTTGCACGTTGTTTTGTATCAGCGGGATTTTTTTTATGTTTTTCGGTAAGGCTGAATCAGGTAGCGACAAGCAAATTAGCACATAGTCAGTCTTCGTCAGCCAATCTAGCGCAGCATGAACTGACGGTACGGTTAAGCGTCTTAATAGTGTGAAGCCAAGTTGACGTTTTATTCTGTCATAGTAGGGCGTATCGTCTAGTCCTCCCATGGATACTCTCACTAGCTTTTCTCCTTGCAGTTGTTGTATGTCAATGATTTCCTGCTGCGACAAGGCGTTGTTTGTCGAGGTGTAGAGGAATAACCCCAGCTCGCCTATCTTTCGTTCTACCACGCGTTCATTCATTACTGATGGATAGCCAGAAATGCCAACAGCAAGTGACCCCGCTTTAGGGAATTCGATGCCTTCTAGGTTCCAATCAACCATCGAGAAATCTGCGATATTGCTGTGTTGATTGAGAAGTTCGAGTAATGGAGTAGTGAGGATAGCGCTGAGTGGATTTGGCATAAAAAAACGAAACTCTTTTGGCTGAGTTGCTGATTCCAGAACATTGACTTGAGTCTGGGCCGATTCGAGCTGTTCTAGTGGTTCGTCAATAATATGCATTAACTGACTACAAAATAGCGTGGGATGATAAAGCCCTTTGGTTGCGATAAATAACTCATTACCAAACTGTTCCCGACAATCTGCTAGCTGTCGGTTAAATGTTGCACGGCTGATGTTGAGTGTGTGGCACACCTTAGGTAACGACTTCTGTTCGAAGATCAAGTTTAAAAAGCGGTAAAGATTTAGGTCTATCGAGTGTTTCACAACGTGCCTTAGATTATAAATTTTTGTCGTTAGGTACGACATTGTGTGGCGTTCAAAGGTTCAAATTTGAGCTTCTTAACCTTCAAAAATGCGCATGGAATCCACGTAATCTGATAGTGGCAAATTAATGCATTCACTACCCGGAGGTGTCATGCTTAAAGATCTATTTGGCTTATTCATTTTGGTGCTCTTAAGCAGTGCTCCAGTATTTGCAGAAGAGAGCGACCCCTTTGTGGCGGGGGGGGAGTGACATTTATGGACGACCATGAGATTTTAAGCATTGAGATTGGAGCTGAAGTGTTACCGAACTTAAACTGGTCGATTGGGTTTAATGCGCCTTTTGATAATGGAGAGGAAGAACGTGTTGGAACTCATTGGGCTGAAAAGCAAGTGTGGGGGCTACACACTGCTTTGGGATATGAAGTTCGGTTGAGTAGTGTTTTCGCGATCACCCCTCGTATTGGTTTGAACTACAACAATGTCGAAATTGAGTATTTTGAGGAAGAGACAGGTGAATATGTGGACTCTTTCAACCAGAACAGCTTTACGCCAACAGTAGGCATTAAAGTTGATATTGCCAAGGTCGGATTAATTGTTGAGGGGTACAAAATAGATGAAGACCTGAGTCTTTCAGAAGAAGAGGAAACCGCAATTCGCGTGATGGCGGCTTATAACTTCTGAGTTTTACCCTCACTTTTACTGACTCAACTAGAAGAAAGGAGCTGCATTATCAGCTCCTTTTTCTATTTAGATACTTATTTACAGTTCAATATTTTTAACCATTCCTGTTTCTGCGTGCCCCGGAATGTTGCACGCGAACTCAACGTTGTTGTCACCGTGGAAATGCCACAATAACTGCTTCGCTTTGCCCGGATCTACCGTCACAGAGTTGCCTGAGTCGTGCATGTGTCCACCAGTCATCGTCTTCATCATTTCACGATGTTCTAGCTGCTCTTTGGTAGAACCGATAGTGAACTCGTGGTTAATTTTACCCGTGTTCATGACTACAAACTGCACCACATCGTTTGGCTCAATCTTGACGTCTTTCTTGAACTTGATCGTCATGTCATCACTCAAGAGTACGTGTACCACTTTATCTGGCTTAGCGCCTTTTGCTGGCATACCTACCGCAGACATGCCCGGCATATCCATCATGTTGGAGTGGTCCATTTTGCTGTGATCCATCTTCATGCTGCCGTGGTCCATGTTTGAATGATCCATTTGTGCAAAAGCAGTCGTTGTTGTTAAGGCTAGAGCAAGAGTGATTAATGTCTTTTTCATATTTTAAATCCTTGTTTTAATTCATTAATAATTTGGTCGCTTCCCCTCAAAACCGAGGGTGTGAGGGGAAGATAGGGTTTAAGCGTTGTTGTTTACATCACTAGCTTGTGTGCTAGCTTGGTGATCAGTCGCATTGCTTTGACGCAACTCACGTTGTTTCCACAGCTTGAAGATGGCTGGCAGTACTAATAGCGTCAGCAGCAGTGCTGATGCCATACCGCCAATCATTGGCGCGGCGATACGTTGCATTACTTCTGAACCTGTACCTTCACCGTACATGATTGGAATAAGGCCAATAATGACCGTTAGTACCGTCATCATTACTGGGCGAACACGTAAGCCAGCCCCTTCACGAATAGCATCGGTTAGGTCTTTCGCCTCAAGCTTCTGTTGGTTCTCTTCCGCGTCGAGTTTTTTGTAGTGCCAAGCTTGGTTGAGATACACGAGCATGATGACCCCAATTTCAACCGCGACGCCTGCTAGGGCAATAAAGCCGACCCCAACGGCAATCGAGAAGTTGTAGTTGAGGATATGCATGAGCCACAAACCACCGACCATTGCGAGTGGTAGGGTAAGCATGATGATCATTACTTCGCCGACACGGCGGAAGCTGAAGTAAAGCAGCAGCATAATGATGGCGATGGTGATTGGTACCACGACGCTCAAGCGGTCTTTTGCACGCTCCATGTATTCGTATTGACCAGACCAAGCCAGCGAGTAACCCGCAGGAAGCTCAAGTTGGTCTGCTACGATTTGTTGCGCTTCTACAACGTAAGAGCCTAAGTCACGACCATCGATGTCAACAAATACCCAACCGTTCGGGCGAGCGTTTTCTGTCTTAATCATTGGAGGACCGTCTTCGTAACGAATGTCTGCTACGTCAGCCAGTGCGATACGAGCGCCATTTGGAGTCACTAACGGTAGGTTTTGCAGTTTTACCACCGAGTCACGGTAGTCTTGTGGGTAACGAACGTTGATCGGGTAACGTTCCAAGCCTTCGATGGTTTCACCCACATTCATGCCACCCACTGCGGTGGAGACAACTTGCTGAACGTCTTTAATGCTCAAGCCGTAACGAGCCGCCGCACGACGCTTAATGTCGATTGTGACATAGCGACCACCTGCCACACGCTCTGCGTAAACCGATGCAGTACCTTGAACGCCATTAAGAATTGGCTCCAACTGAGAACCGATCTCCTCAATCACTTTCAGATCAGGACCCGCGATCTTAATGCCGATAGGGGTTTTGATGCCCGTTGCTAGCATGTCGATACGCGTTTTGATTGGCATTACCCAAGCGTTGGTTAACCCCGGGAATTGCACTAGATCATCGAACTCTTTACGCAGTGATTCTGTCGTTACCCCTTCACGCCATTGATCGCGGGGCTTCAACTGAATCACGGTTTCAATCATAGTTAGAGGTGCTGGGTCGGTCGCGGTTTCTGCACGACCAATTTTGCCCCATACCGTCTGTACTTCTGGGACGGTTTTGATCAGCTTATTGGTTTGCTGTAGCAGCTCACGCGCCTTACCGATCGAGATACCCGGATAGGTTGTTGGCATGTACATCAAGTCGCCTTCATCCAGCGGTGGGATGAACTCGCTGCCTAGCTTGCTGGTTGGGTAGTATGCCGATGCCATAAGACCTAAGGCGATAACGATCATGGTCTTAGGGTATTTTAAGCTGGTGTTCAACAGCGGGCGGTACAACGCGACCAAGCCACGGTTGATTGGGTTCTTGTGCTCAGGTAGTACTTTACCTCGAATGAAGTAGCCCATAAGTACAGGAACAAGCGTGATAGCCAAACCAGCGGCCGCAGCCATGGCGTAAGTTTTAGTAAACGCAAGCGGAGAGAACATCTTGCCTTCTTGACCTTCCAAGGCGAACACAGGCACGAAGCTTAGAGTAATGATCAGCAATGAGAAGAACAGCGGAGCGCCGACTTCTTCGGCCGCCTTACTGATGACTTGCCATCGGTTTTTATCGGTCAGTGGCGTTCGTTCAATGTGCTTGTGAACGTTTTCGATCATAACGATTGCACCATCCACCATAGCGCCAATGGCAATCGCGATACCACCAAGGGACATAATGTTGGCATTAATGCCTTGCCAATGCATCACGATAAACGCAGTAAGAATACCGACAGGTAAGCTCAGAGCGATAACCAATGAAGAGCGAATGTGGAATAGGAACAACGCACACACAATCGCGACGACGATGAACTCTTCTGCAAGCTTCTTCCATAGGTTTTCTACCGCTGCGTCAATCAGAGTCGAACGATCGTAAGTCGCAACGATTTCAACACCTTCTGGTAGACCTCGTTGTAGCTCAGAAAGCTTATCTTTTACTTTTTCAATGACTTCACTTGCGTTCTCACCAAAGCGCATCACGATAACACCACCAACGGCTTCACCTTCGCCATTCAACTCTGAGATACCACGACGCATTTGTGGACCAAGGTTAATGTCTGCGATGTCGCCTAGTAGTAGCGGAGTGCCTTTTTCAGTCACTTTCAGAGGCAGTGATTTGATGTCTTCAATGCTGGTTAGGTAACCCGTGGTACGAACCATATGCTCAGCTTCGGCCACTTCAATAACCGACGCGCCGGTTTCTTGGTTGCCGTTTTGGATCGCCATGTTAACTTGCTGAAGCGTGAGGTTGTACGCACGCAGCTTGGCAGGATCAATCTGCACTTGATACTGCTTCACCATACCGCCCACGGTAGCGACTTCAGATACGCCTTCAACCGTCTGCAATTCGTACTTCAAGAACCAATCTTGTAGGCTACGAAGCTCAGCTAAATCGTGCTTACCAGTTTTATCTTGGAGAACGTAGCTGTAAACCCAGCCCACACCCGTTGCATCAGGGCCTAAGGTCGGTTTGGCGCTAGGTGGAAGCTTTGGTGCTACTTGGCTTAGGTACTCCAACACGCGTGAACGTGCCCAGTACATGTCGGTATCATCGTTGAAAATGATATAAACATACGAATCGCCAAAGAAAGAGTAACCACGAACTGTTTCTGCTCCCGGAACGGCAAGCATTGCGGTTGTGAGTGGGTAAGTAACTTGATCCTCGACGACCTGAGGGGCTTGACCCGGATAGCTTGTCTTGATGATCACTTGCACATCAGAAAGATCCGGAATGGCGTCAACAGGCGTATTCTTTACACTGTAAAGTCCACCCAGAACGAGCGCTAGAGTGGCGATCAACACTAGAAAGCGGTTGTTGAGCGACCAACGAATAATTGCACTGATCATAATTACTCCTCAACGGCCTCTAGCTGTTTAAGAACATAGTCAGACCCTTGTTTTTCAACTAGAAATCGAACCTTTTGTCCTTCTTCAAAACTGGATAAATCCACCTCTTCACCGACAGAGAAGTTCATCTCGCCTGCATCCCAGTTCCATTCAGCTACTGGCAGGTGGTTTAAAGTGATCATGCCGAAATCAGCCATTAGCATCGTGATGTCACCAGTTAGCCAAACTTCTGCTGCAATGACGCTGTTATCCGCTTTGTAATCAATGATTTGGTACTGACCGGATTCTGTCTTTTGCATTTCAAATTCAATGGCTTGGCCTTTTTTCAAGTCACCCATATCAATGCCATCTGCGAAAGTGAAGTTCATCACCATGCCAGGCCAATCCCACTCTGGTACCGGCTGGTGGTTGATGGTCAGCATACGGTGATTTTCCATTACATCGGTGATTTCACCTTTTGCCCATGCCGTTTCTGCTTCTGGTTCGACACCGTTAATACGAGATAGATCTGCAGATTGGCTAGATTCAGAATCGAGCATGAAGTGCGCAGAGGTGACAATCTTGTCATCTTGCTTCAGACCTTGTAATACCTCGATTTGCTCTCCAGCTTCACGACCGACTTCAATTCGAGCTGAGCGGTATTTTCCGTCACCTTCTGCCAGAACTACACGAGTCATACCACCGGAACGAATGACGGAGGACTTAGGAATGGTTAATACGGCATCGTCGGTCACTGGTTGCAGCGCGATGTTGGCAAACATGTTTGGTTTTAATTCGCCATTTGGGTTAGGGAATTTAAGACGCACACGTAACGTACGTGTTTTCGGATCGAGGATTGGGTACACGTAATCTACGACACCTTGCCATTCATTGCCCGGAATCGCGTCAAGGGTCATCGTGGCTTGAGAACCCGCTTTCATCCAGTGCGCTTGACGCTCAAAGACTTCCGCATCAACCCAAACATTGTCCAGTGGACCAGCGCTGATTACCGCTTGTGCAGGGGACAAATAGCCACCTTCACGCACGTTTAAGCTTGCGATAACACCATCAGCAGGCGCTTTGACTTCAATGGTTTGAGAGGCTTTTCCGCTACGTGTGATGGATTTGATTTGAGCGCGGTCAACACCAAGCGTCACCAAACGCTCAGTTGCACCTTTCACTAAACCGTTGCGACCAGTGCGGTAAGCATTCAGCAATTCTTCTTGTGCCTTAACCAACTCTGGAGAGTAGAGAGTGAAAAGCACATCGCCTTTCTTCACCTTCTCACCCACAGCATTGATGTAAAGTTTCTCTACCCAACCCGCAACACGAACGTTTGTTTGCCATAGATGGCTTTCATCAAAGGCAATATAACCAACGGTCTCGATACGTGGGGACAGTTTTTCCAAGGTGACTTTTGCTGTCTTTACACCCAGGTTGTTTTCAATGGAAGGGTCGATAGTGATAGTACCCGGTGCACTTTTCTCACCAGATAAATCTTCCGCGTAAACCGGAATTAAATCCATGCCCATTGGGGATTTACCCGGCTTGTCGCGTTTGTAGTTCGGATCCATTGGGGCAACCCAGTAAAGCGGATCATTAGGGCTTGCAGCAGATTCGCCACCCATCGCACTCATGTCGTGAGCCGAGCCCGTAATAAAATGATTAGCACCAAACCCTAAAGCACCACCAACAATCAGCGCGATGGTTGCAATCTTAAATGTTTTCATTGTTTTACCTTATTATTTTTTAAATTCAGACAGTTCTGGCTGCTCGACTTGATAGTCGAAACCACCGAGTAGGGTGGCTAAATTGCTGTTTGCGATGTTGAGATCGGTCAGCAGACGTTGTTGCTCTAATTGCAGTGCTAACTCGTCAGTCGTGGCAGAAATCACATCGTTAAACTGCGCTGTGTTGTTTTGATAACCCCGCTCAACGGCTTGAATGCGCGCTTTCGCTTGAGGCAATAAGGTGGATTGATAACGTTCTAAACGCTGGGTTAAGTTGCTGCGATCAACCAGCAAAGTGTTCACCTTGGCATTCATCTGCGTTAGTAAGGTGTCCTTTTGTGATTGTGCCGCGCCAACTTGGTATTGAGCGGCCGCGAGATTGCGATCTTGGCGGTCACCAGTGAACAGTGGAATGTCCATGGTGAGGTAAGCGCTGACCAAGTCTGATGCTGGCTCACCCTTCATGTTATTGGCTTGACGATAAGCGTACATAACCTCCACACCAAACTGTGGGTTATAAGCTTGTTCAGCAATCTCTACCTGAGTTTTATTGGCAGAAATACTCACATCGGCCATTTTAACCATTGGGTGCTGGCTAAGTTGTTGGTAGTGCTTGGTGGAATCTTTGCTGGAAGCAAGTTTGCTATTCAGTGTATCCCAGTTGAGTTGATTGGTAGCGTACAGAGCCTGTTCCGTCGCTAACCAATCTGACCCCAACCATTCGGAGAGTTGAGAGATAAGACGACGTTGCATTTGTGCGTTGGCTTGAAGTTTCTCATCCAACTTACTGACTTGAAGTTGGGCGTTGAGCAGATCTTGCGCTTCACTCTTACCAATCGAATAGTTGGTTTGAATAAAGATTTCCATTTCCTTCATCAACTTACGGTTTTCTCGCAAGATTTGCTCAGCTTGTTGCTGATAGCCAAGCTCTAGCCAAAGTTGAGTCATGCTGTTGGCCACCTCAAGCTCACGAGCACGGACTTGAAGTCCAAGGCCGTCGGCTTGTTGATTGGCTTTCTTCTGCTGTAAATCAAGCGTTGAGCCACGCTCAAACTGTTGCATTAAACCAACGGAGATGTTGGTCATTGGGTCTTCATCGAACTTGAAGCTGTCGACAGGCAAGCCACCGAAACCCACTTTCAGTTTTGGGTCCATCAAGGTAGAGCTTGCAACGCCCGTTTCACGCATGGCAGCAGATTGCGCTGAGTATTGCTTACGATTGCCATCATTACTCAAAGCTACGTTGATCAGTTGGGCAAGCTTGTTGGTTGAAGCTCGCTCACTTGATGCGGAATTTTGCGCTGCGTGCGTCTCGTTACCTGCGGCGTTAACCAAGGTTGGCGCAGCGACCAGAGCCACCATAAAAATAGGTGCAGCTAAGCGGTATGGTTTGATATCCATAATCTAAATCCAGTGTTCGCCGGATCGATGGAGGTGCGGATTTTATTGCGGGAACAGTAAAGCCTTGTTACCTCATCGTTCAGGCGCATTAAAACAACCTGCGATACACACGCAGGGTCGAATGCTTGACTGACTTAAACTATAGGAGGTCGGTACAGGTCGCGGCTGACGTGTACTACTGGGGAAGCAACTTCAGGAGTAATGGTTGCGCGATAAACGACAGGCATTGGGCTATTGATAGGATTCGGTAGGGGGACGAAAACTATCGTACACGCGGCAGTACAGCAGGTATGAACCATGCCTGAGCCTCCGCCACAGTTCATACTGGTTTCTCTTGCATCGCTATTTTCTGCTACGGAAGCTTCGGACATAGAAACGTCTGTCATGGAGACGTCCATCATGCCAGGCATACCGCAGTGTTCACTTTCACTCATCATAGACGAATGATGTGCCATGCCTTTTGACATCATTTGGATATTCATCAACGGCTCACTATTCGCCACACTCGATACCAAAAGTACCAGTGTTGTGAAGAGAGTTAACCAGATTGTATGCAGCGACTTTAAGTGCATACCTTTTCCCATGTGTTTGATGAAAATGATGAAAACCCTTCGATTCTAAAGGTTAACCTTAGGGGAAGGTCAATATTTTATTGCCATTCTTATCAAAATAGTAGCGTTCACTAGTTTCTGCATAATCGAGGGAGTAAAACGTTTGTTGAGTTCTTACTTGTGATACTTCGTGACAGAAGTGCTTTCTTTTTATGACACGAAAAAAATGTGGTTTATAAGTTTTGTATCACACCGCCTTGTCTTGCAAATGTTTATCCTTATAGAATGCATGGTTTTATTTGTGCAGATGTGGATTTGCTTTGCTGCGGAGGTTGTATGATAGAAATTGTCATCGATGGAAAATATAGAATTGTAGAAGAGGGGCTGACCCTTCTAGAAGCAGCAAAAGTGTGTGGAGTTGAGATTCCATCACTGTGCGGAATGAACAAAAGTAATGAAAAAGTACCGTGTGACTTGTGTGTGGTTGAAGTTGAAAGCGGCGGTACTAAGCGCGCGTGTGAACTTGAAGTTTACCGTGGCCTTAATGTGGTCACGCAATCAGAACAACTAAGCGAGCATCGCAAAAAAGCCTTAAACCGCATCATGACGGACCATTACGCCGACTGTGAAGCACCATGCAAAACCGCTTGTCCTGCGGGTGTGGATATCCAATCGTACCTTTATCACATCGCACAAAACGATCATCAAAAAGCGATTGAAGTGATTAAGCGTACGCTTCCTATGCCGTTATCGATTGGTCGTGTGTGCCCGGCATTCTGTGAGAGCGAATGTCGCCGCTCGTTAGTCGATGAGCCTATCGCTATTCGTCAGCTAAAACGTCATGCCGCGGATGCGGATTTGTCTGCGCATGAAGCCTATGTACCAGAAAAGAAACCAAGCAAAGGTTTGAACATTGCCGTCGTCGGCAGTGGTCCTGGTGGTCTAACGGCTGGCTACTACTTATCGAATGAAGGCTACGACGTTACTGTATTTGAATCCATGCCCAAAGCGGGTGGTTGGCTTCGTTATGGTATTCCTGAATACCGTTTGCCAAAAGACATTCTCGATAAAGAAATCGAATTAATGTGCCGTAATGGCATGCAAGTTCATACCAATCAAAAGCTGGGTGTCGATTTCACGCTTTCTCAATTGAGCGAAGAATACGACGCAGTGTGTTTGGCTGTCGGTGCGTCTCAAGCGGTTGAAATGCATTACACAGGCAGCGACCTTGAAGGTTGTTACCTAGGCGTTGATTACCTGAAAGATTACGTGACTGAGCAAAACTACGTCACGGGTCAGAAAGTCGCGGTGATCGGTGGTGGTAACACAGCAATTGACTGTGCTCGTACTGCGCGTCGCGCTGGTGCCGACACCACGTTGATTTACCGTCGTACTCGTGACGAAATGCCAGCAGAAGACTACGAGATTGTCGAAGCTGAACACGAAGGGGTGAAATTCCACTTCTTGACCAACCCTGCAGAAAACCTTGCCGATGAAACCGGACGCGTGAATGCGATTCGTCTAGAGCGCATGGCGTTGGGTGAGCCGGATGCATCTGGTCGTCGCAGCCCAAAACCAACCGGCGAGTTCTTTACCGAAGAGTTCGACACCGTGATTGCAGCAGTATCGCAAAAGCCAGATCTGAGCTTCCTCGAAGGCGAAGACTTGTCGATTCCACTTACGCGCTGGAACACCTCTGATGCAGATGAAAAGACCATGCACACCGGCACGGGCAACATCTTCAGTATTGGTGATTTCCGCCGTGGTCCAGCAACGGCAGTTGAAGCGGTTGGTGATGGTCGCGTTGCGGCAAAAGCCATTGATCTGTTTTTGAATGGTGATATGGCAGACATGCCAAAGGCGGCGTTCAACTCACGTAAAGAGAAGAAGCTCTCTCAAGTCGATCCGCTTCACTTCGAGAACATCCAAAAAGTCGCTCGCTCTATCATGCCTGAACTAACTCCAGCACAACGCGAGCAAAGCTTCGCTGAAGTTGAGTTGGGCTTTGATAACGAAGAAGCGATGAAGGAAGCCGCGCGCTGTCTTGAATGTGGTTGTCAGGCCAATACCGATTGTGCGCTGCGTGACTACTCCACCGAATATGAAGCCGAGCAAAGCTTTGACTTCTCCTTGCAGATTAAATCACATCAAGATTGGTTAGATCTTCGTGCGAAAGACTTGCGTCATAAGTACGAAGTTGACCGTAGCTCTGAGTTTATTGAGTTTGATGCTAACCGCTGTATTAGCTGTGGTCAGTGCATCCAAGCGTGCCGCGACAAAGCCGTACACGGTGTACTGAACTTCGTGTGCGATAAACAAGGTCGTCCGGCATTACGTCCTGACGATCGTCCACACTTTGGAAGTAACAAGAATGGCTTAACCCTAATGGGTGATTCGAACTGCGTGCAATGTGGCGCGTGCGTTCAAGTGTGTCCAACGGGCGCAATGGTCGATAGTCGTGACCGTTCGCAAGGCCGTACTGAAGATCTGAAAGCGGTCGACACCATTTGTACATACTGTGGTGTGGGTTGTAAGTTGACTATGTTCGTGGATGAAGCAACCAATACGATTCGTTACGTGAAGGGCGGTGACTCGCCAGTGAACCAAGGCATGCTGTGTGTGAAAGGGCGCTTTGGTTTTGATTTCATTGGCAGTGAAGAGCGTCTTACCACGCCATTGATCCGCAAAGACGGTTGGTTGCAGCCTGCAAGTTGGGAAGAGGCGATTCAACTGATTGCGAGCAAGTTCTCTGGCATCAAGCAAGATTTTGGCAGCAACGCATTAGCGGGTTTCTCTTCAGCGAAAACCACCAACGAAGACAACTACGCATTTCAAAAATTTGTCCGTCGTGAACTGGGCACCAATAACGTCGATCACTGTGCGCGTTTGTGTCACGCATCGAGTGTAACGGGTCTTGAGGCGTCACTGGGTAGTGGTGCAATGACCAACGACATTCCAAGTATTAAGCACTCGGATGTGATCTTTATTATCGGTTCGGATACCACATCGGCACACCCGATCATCGCTTCACACATCAAACAAGCAATTCGTCACCATGGTGCTCGCTTGATTGTAGCTGACCCGAAACGTGTCGATATGGCAGAGCATGCTGAGTTGTACATGGCGCACCGTCCAGGTACGGATGTGATGCTCCTAAACGGTGTCATGCAGCAGATCATCAAGAACGGCTGGTACGATCAAGAGTACATCGAAGAACGTGTCGACGGCTTTGATACCTTGTTGCAAGAGGTGATGTCGCCAGCTTACAACCTCGACAAAGTGGAGTTGGTTACGGGCGTTAAAGCCGAAGACATTCAAGCAATGGCGCGTATGATTGGCACGGCAGATCGTACCGCTGTGTACTACTCGATGGGTATTACTCAGCACACGACAGGTCATGACAACGTGCGTTCTATCGCTAACCTGCAATTACTGTGTGGCAACATCGGTATTGAAGGTGGTGGTATCAATCCGCTACGTGGTCAATCAAACGTGCAAGGCGCGTGTGATATGGGCGCTTTGCCAAACAGTTTCCCGGGTTACCAAAAGGTATACAACCCAATTGTGCGTCAGAAGTTTGCGATTGAATGGAACGCGCCAAATCTGCCTTCTGAGCAAGGTCTAACCCTGACAGAAATCATTGATGCGGCTTGCCATCGTGACGTTCGTGGTATGTACATCATGGGTGAGAACCCAGTATTGAGTGACCCGAACCAAGCGCATGTGATTGAAGGCTTAGAAGCACTCGATTTCTTAGTGGTTCAAGACATCTTCCTAACGGAAACCGCGCAATACGCGGATGTGGTTCTGCCTTCTTGCTCGTTTGCAGAGAAAGCGGGGCATTTCACCAATACGGAGCGTCGTGTTCAGCGTGTGAATCCGGTTGTCACGGCACCGGGGGAGGCAAAAGAAGATTGGTGGATTATTCAAGAAATCGCCAATGCCATGGGCAGTGATTGGGACTACCACTGTGTGTCTGATATCACTAACGAAATTGCACGAGTGACACCTCAATACGCAGGTCTTCGTTGGGAGGCGATCACGCCAAACGGTGTGCAATGGCCGAGCAATAAGAACAACCCTGCGGGTACTCGCATCATGCACCAAACCCAGTTTACTCGTGGTAAAGGGCAAATGGTGGGCGTCCCGTTCCGTTATGCGGCTGAGCTGCCAGATGAGGAGTATCCACTGGTGCTTACGACGGGTCGCGTGCTTGAGCAGTTCCACACGGGTACCATGACGCGCAAAACCAAAGGGTTGGATAACCTTGCTGGCCCACGTGCGATGGTGAGCGTGGAAGACGCAGAAGCGCTAGGCATCAGCAATGGTCAGCGTCTCACGGTGTCTACACGTCGCGGCAGCATTGAGATTGATGCCTTTGTGACTAAGCGCATTCAAAAAGGAGTGGTGTTCATTCCATTCCACTTTGTTGAATCGCCAGTGAACCGTTTAACGACAACGGCTACTGACCCGCATGCGAAGATCCCTGAGTTCAAGGTCGCTGCGGTTAAAGTGGAAGTGAGCGAAAAGGTTCTACATACAGAGCCTGCAACGGAAGCGGTTCATACCATTTAAGCTTATAAGCTGCGTATTGGTCAGCGACGCACTGGCGAGTTAGCAAACTGCATATAAGCTTATGATATGTAATCGCTAAACGAGCAGTGCGTGTGCTGAGAGTCATTAAATGGATTGTGTTGTTTCTACCTGCATTAATTTGGCTGCTAGCAAGGCAATATCATGATATCTGGTGGGCGGAGAATCTGACCTCGATTCCCGCCCTCATTTTATTTGTCTATTTCAGTCTCGCTCTCGTGCTTTTCGTCTTTCGTCGCTGGGCGAAGGCGCTCACCTCAATCGTGATCAGCGGTGTTTTTTTTCCATTCCTCTTACCCACTCAAATCACGAACAACCAAACCTGCGAAAATCCGCTGACGATCGTCCAATTCAATCTTTTCTACGAAAATCGGGATATCAATCAGTTCATTAATTACTTGCTTAAACACCCTGCGGATTTGGTGGTGATGCAAGAGCTCTCGCCTCAAGTGGGGGAGAAACTTCATCTTCTCGACGATATTTATCCTTTCTATTATGGCGGCCAGCGCGGCGTTGGTTACCCGTCAAATCAGATGATTTTGAGTCGTTATCCTTTGGAGCCAGTGTCGATTTATCACACCCCAGATGGTCAAGAGGTGATTCGAGCAACATGGCAAGTGGACAACCCAATTACCTTAATGACGGCGCATCCTCCCTCACCAAGAACCGAGCCGCTGTGGCAACGCAGAAATGCGCTGATTCGAACCATAGAAACCCTTACCGACTTGTACCCAACATCGGAAATGATTGTGATTGGGGACTTTAACCTTTCTGCCGCAAGCCCAAGGTTTAGCAAGCTGTTCTCTCGTTTCCAATCCCGACCGGTTGCCAGTTGGCCAGCGTCGATAAAAGAGTTATCAGTCCCGGCGTTTGCCATGATTGGGATTGATCATCTTTGGTTTAAATCGGAATACACAGGCAGAAAAATCTGTACTCGCCTATCGACAAGTCAACCAAATGGTTCTGATCACCGCTTGGTGACGACGGTGATTGGTAACGTTCTGAATTAATTCCTGTTTCATTCTCAAGATTGTGAGTGAAATCTGCTCAATACTGACAAAAACGATCTTTACTTTACACACCATACTCCTTTCTTTTTGGAACGGGGTTCCATAACTAAAGCAGTATCAAACTGGCGATATAAGGTAAACACATGAAACCATTCAAGCGAACGTTAGTGGCAGGAGCCATCTTAGGCTTTATCGGAACTATGGCAGGATGTAGCCCTGCGGAAGAAGCGAAACAACAAGAACCAGAGCCTGAGTCCCAAGTAGAAGAGCAAGCTCAAGCAACTGCGCCTGCGGAAAGCGGTGAAACGATCTATTTGGCTGATACCATCATCACAATGGACGAAGACCAACCTCGTGTAGAGGCGGTTGTAGCGGACGATGACGGCAAGATTGTCTTTGTTGGAGAAGAAGCGCAGGCGCTGAAGCAGTTCCCAAATGCGGATAAAGTCGATTTAGAAGACAAGGTGATCATGCCTGGCTTTATTGAGCAGCACCTGCATCCATTCCTTGGTGCACTTACGTTGAGTATGCCGGTCATTGCTCCTGAAGAGTGGCAGTTACCAAGTCGTACTTGGCCTGCAGTGAATGGACATCAAGAGTATCTGAACGCGCTGACTGCCGTTGAAAAAGAGATGCAGGATCCAAATGAAGTATTGTGGACATGGGGCTACAACAACTTCTTCCATGGTGAATTGACGCGCGCTGATCTTGATAAGATCTCTAAGACACGTCCAATTGGTGTGTGGCATCGTTCTGCACACGAGTTCTACGTAAACACGGCATTTGTTGAAAAGTTTGGTCTGAACCAAGCAGATATCGATAAACAAGGTAAAGAGGTGGCGGCTCAATCAGATTTGGCAAATGGCCATTTCTGGGAAGGTGGCGCATTGATTTACTTGCTACCGCGTATCTACAAAGATCTTGGCAGTGAAGCAAGATTCCGTGCCGGACTTGAGCAAATGGTGGAAATGCTGCACGAGAAAGGGGTGACGGCTTACAACGAACCTGGCGCATTTATACCCGAGGATATGGTGGGCCTGTACAAAGAGATCTTGGGTGCTGATGAAACGCCAATGTACTCCTTCTTTACACCAGAAAGTAAGTCACCGTACTTCCTAAAAGGCAAAGAGGGTGTGGTTCAAGCGGTTGAAGAGATCACCAAAACCTTCCCTGATGAAGGCAAAGTTCGCTTCTTTAAAAAACAAGTTAAGCTACTGTTCGATGGCGCGATCATCTCTCAGTTAATGATGATGAAAGACGGTTATCTGGATGGTCACCATGGCGAGTGGATTCAAACCCCTCAAGAAGTTGAAGACATCACCAAGCTGTTTTGGGAGAAGGATTACCAAATCCTCGTTCATGTAAACGGTGATGAAGGCGTTGAAAAGCTGATTGAAATTTTGAAACGTCGTCAAGCTGAATACCCACGTGAGAGCCACCGTTTTACGATCGTTCACTTTGCCAATTCGACCGACGAACAAGTCAAGGAACTGAAAGAGCTTGGTGCGATTATTAGTGTTAATCCATATTACGTGACGGGTTTCGGTGACCGTTTTGGTGAAGTCGGGTTAGGTGAAGAGCGTGCGCACGCTATGGTTCGATTGGCTACGATCGAGAAAGAGCAGATCCCAGTGTCGTTACACTCGGACATGCCAATGGCGCCTGCTGATCCACTATTGCTAGCATGGAGTGCCGCTACTCGCCAAACCAACAACGGAAATGTGCTGCGTAAAGATCTTGCGCTCTCTCGTGAAGCCGCTCTAAAAGGCATTACCATTGAAGCAGCATATTCGTGGGGAATGGAAGATACGCTCGGTAGTATTGAAGTAGGTAAAGTAGCCAACTTTACGGTACTTGAAGAAGACCCTTACAAAGTTGATATCAACAAGCTAAAAGATGTGCCAATTTATGCAACTGTCTTCGAAAGCAAGTTGTTCCCTATCGATAAGTAAGTACTGAGTGTCTAGTTATTTAGAATTAGGTTAGATAAAGGGGCTGCTTGTCATAGAATTGACTGATTCTGACTGTAAGCTGTTATTCAAGTCAGTTTCATAACCTAAACTTTATGAGTATAAAAAATTCATAAAGATAAGAGGAAGCTTCTATGACAAGAACAGCCTCAGCAGTGTTAATACTTTTTTTGATGAGCTCGTACTTTGCCTACAATCGATTTTATGTGTATCCACAGCAGTTAGAGTCGCAAGCTGAGTCGATGTTGATGCAAATGGCCAATCGAGAAGAATGGCTTGATATGTATGAGAGTAAAAAACGTGTTCACGCACATACTGCGCATTTAGAGTTTGCTGCCCATGTAACGTCATCTGATGGACAAAGAGCTTATAGTGAAGGGTACATCACCTATAGTGAGCGGGGACACAATGTCTGTAAAGAAGTGATTTTTAATTTCAAAATCAACTCATTGAGAAACTATAGTATTTCCGATTTGCATGATTGCTCACTGGGTGAATACTACTGACACTAAAAACGATTTAAAAAGCGCCTCCAAATTTGGATAATGCCGTTCGGATAAGCATTAATGCTTATATCTAAATGGATATTTTGTAGGGACAAAAAGGACTGAACGTGGATACGTTCGGTCCTTTCTTTTATCCGGTAAAATGAAGTGACTTATGCTCTCCCTCATTTGCTTGAGTTTGCTCGGTAGAGTTCCATCAGGACTCAGTGCCAACCAACGTAACTGGGTATCTAT
>NZ_APHW01000102.1 GCF_002741985.1 Vibrio rotiferianus CAIM 577 = LMG 21460 | reverse complement strand
AACCTCGTTAAAATCCAGTTAACATTCAATACCAAGACTCTTACATTCTCTAAATGTCCAATTCACTAGATCAGAATTACGGGATAAAGTTCTAATATTTGACATTTCATTTTATACCGCAATAAACAGCCGTATGCGGATCACTCTTTCCCAATAATCCGTGTGTATCATTCCGAATCAATCACTATTAGTAATGCCGACAAGGTACATATAACGATTATCGCTATCAGTCTTGGTAAAAATAGAGCTAAGACCAGCGTAAAAGCATTAGAGTTAAATCTAATATAACTGAAAGTAATATATAAAGATAATTTAGCCAACAAAGAATTTATAAATATAATTGATTATGTCTATTCACGAGAATACCACACCAGTAAATCTAATCGTGGATAATTCAATTCTAACATCATATGAATACTTTTCTGGCACTAGGAAAGCCTAACAAAGGCCGCTAATGAGTTACTTATTATGGAAACTAACTGCAAAAGTCATTACTTGGCGTCCAGACTAAAATCGGGAACACATATTGAGTTTAGCGTGTTTAATGTTTTACCTAACGTCCTCATGCTTCGGGGAGAAAACGTTTGTGTCCAATGGTCACTAAACCGCGTTGGAGTTGAGATTTCCGATTACGACAAGATGATCAAAATTGGCTTTCATTATATGCATGATGAACTGGGAGATTGTCAGTACTTCTTCTTTGACAAGGGAGAGAAGAGCGCACTGTTTAACTTTTTCAAAAGTCTGGGATTAGTCCGTATAGAGGAAAACCAAGTCGATTAGGTTCTTCGAATCTCTATTACCCAGATCTTACAACTCAACTTTTTATTTATAACTATTCCCACGCCAAAAATTACTGGGAATGGTCAATAGTTTGTTCTTGTCATTAAAAGGAACTTAAGGACTGTTAGAAACTAAAAATAACTAAAAATTCATGTATTAAACATCAGAAAAATTAAACATTAATAATTACGAGACTTAAAATGAATCTATCACTCAGAGGGAAAATAGCACTTGCCTCTATTGCTATATCCGCGACACTATCGGCATCAATAATTGGATTAAGCACATCCAAAATGACATCTCTAACCGAGAAGGAAATCAAGACAAAAATAGTATCTGTAGCTGAAGTTACTGATAAGTTAGTGGCAAAGTGGGTCGATTCAAAAATCTCCGTACTTAATGGTGTCGATATTAAAGGTGACTTTAAACAAGCCGGAGATCAGGCAATAAAGTCCGCAGACTTAAAAGATGTTTTTTATGGTGAGAGTAACGGTCATTATCGTGGGGCCGCACTAAACGAAGATGAGATGCCAGAAGATGGGTTCGATCCGAGAACAAGGCCTTGGTATAAAGGGGCGATGACAAGTGGTAAAACCATCATAACGAGCCCTTATCTTGATGATGACACTAACAAAATGGCCATTGCTATCGCTAAACCTATTACTGGCCCAACGGGGCTTGATGCCGTAATAAGTGTCGAGCTATTCGTTGAAGAGTTCTCTAAAGAAATTTCGGAAATAACGGTTGGTGATGAAGCGAACATTTACTTAGTAGATAAAAGCAACGCCACGTTTATCGCGCACTCTAAAGGTGAGTTCTTATACAAACCAACCACCGAATACACCAAAGAATTCACCACCAGCAAACTGACTGACTTCGAGTCTGATCGGAAAATCCATCATGTGAACGTTGGCGGGGAAACAAAATTGGTGTACTTCATGCCAATACAGTCGACAAACTGGATCATTGCTGTTGAATTAGATGAGGCTACCGAAATGGCCTCGCTTCACGCCATTATTTTACAAAATGTCCTGTTATCTATCGTGCTGATTATCGCTTCAGCCCTATTTATCATTTGGTTATCGAAAGTATTACTAAAAGATTTGCATACTGTCTCAGATGCTCTTGGGGAAATTGCTGACGGTGACGGCGATCTAACGCAACGTATTGATATCAAAAATCACGACGAGATCGGTGCCCTAGCGGACAACTTCAATAAGTTCGTAGGAAACATGCACGGCATAGTCACTCGATTGAGTTCGGTATCCACGAACCTAAACATCCAGGCTCATGACATGAATACTCAATCCGGTGAGAGAAGGATTCTAATTCAAAACCAACAGGGTGAAGTAAATATGGTCGCAACCGCGATTCATGAAATGGCTAGCGCAACACAGGAAATCGCGAAGAACGCCGAAGGCACAGCCAACGCATCCGATAATGCAGTTGCCAAGTGTAAAGATGGCGAGTCTCAAGTGGTACGAACCCAAGAATCCATCAACGAATTGGCGAACGAAGTTGAATCCGCAACAGAGATCATTCTCAAGCTAGAAGATCACGGAAATGCGATTAACGCCGTACTCGCAACCATTCAAGATATTGCTGAGCAAACCAATTTACTGGCGTTAAACGCAGCAATTGAGGCTGCTCGAGCGGGCGACGCTGGTCGAGGATTCGCTGTAGTGGCAGATGAAGTAAGAATATTGAGCCAGAATACGCACAAGTCGACCAAAGAAATTCAAGAAACCATCGAGACGCTAAGAACAACGACAGCGGATGCGGTTGGCATTATGGAGACAAGTAGAGAGCTTGCGTCGAAAAGCGTGAGTGAAGCAGAGTCTGCGGCTTACAACCTAAGTAAAATAAACCAAGTCGTTGTCGAGATTAGTGATATGGCATCTCAGATTGCTACAGCCGCTGAAGAGCAAGCATCTGTGACCGATGAAATTACCAAAAACACGGAGATGATCCGAGATGCGGCAGATGATTTATCGGAAAAAGCCGTGATTGCGGAAGAGCAGTCTGTCGCACTATCTGGGTTATCAGGTGACCTGAACAAAGAAATAGGTAGCTTTAAGCTATAAGCACTAACCCACCGCTCCCTTTTCAGTTTGATTTCAATCACTCTAACAAAGCAGAACATCCCTCATAAAAATGCCCGGCTTAACTCACCAGCCGGGCATACTTGAAGAAAAGGCTCTATGCAAAAACCGTTTTATAAGCGGCTGCAGCGCCATCAATGAACATCTGAGTTCCGATGACCGCCAAAATCAACCCCATCATTTTAGTGATAACGTTAAGTGCACTTGGCCCAACGACTTTCACTAACTTGTCCCCAAATAAGAACAACACATAAGTGATCACACAAAGGACGGCAAACGAAGCAATGGTAATGATGGTTTCCGTCATGCCACCAGCGGTAGCAAAGTTCATAGCCGTAGCGAGCGTACCTGGGCCCGCTAAGATTGGCATCGCCAATGGGGAAACGGCAATACTCAGAGCCGCTTGTTCTTGCTCAGGTGAATAAGCTTTTTCTTTTGTCTTTTTGTGTGTCGATTCACCTTGCAGCATGTGAAAACCGATTAGAAATACTAAGATACCGCCAGTAATGCGCAGGGCGTATAGCGTAATCCCAAACAGATCGAATATGACTTTGCCAGCAACGGCAAACACAGCGACGATAACAAAGGCGATAAAGACAGATCGAAACGCAATTGAACGAACCGTTTGTTTATCTTCATCTGCCGTTAGGCTCAGAAAGATAGGAATATTGGCGATCGGGTTCATGATGGCAAAGAAGCCCATAAACACTGTGACCGTATGAAGTATCAGCTCTTTCATGTTCTCCACACTTGGTAAGCTATTGATTATTAAAAATCAGTATATACCTTACTTTATAAATAACGTCACTTTATGTTCAGTTTGCTCGATAGAACTTTGTCAATTTTGCCCTTTGGCACAGTTTGTAGCACGTACAGGTTTACGCTCCCCGCAAATACCATTATGGTGAAGTTTCAACCAAATAAAGGCAGCCCAAGGAAGTTAGCACATCATGAACAGCACGATTGAAACCATACTCGGTCATCGCTCCATTCGAAAGTTCACCTCAGATCCGATTACGAATGAACAACGACAAACCATTCTTCAAGCGGGCTTAGCCGCATCTTCTTCAAGTATGTTGCAGGTTGTATCCGTCATCCGAGTTACAGATATCGAAAAACGTAAACTGCTGGCCCAGTACGCCGGCAACCAACCTTATGTAGAAAGCGCCGCTGAGTTCTTGGTATTTTGTATTGACTACCAACGCCATATGACAATCAACCCAGAGGTTCAAGCGGACTTTGCCGAGCTCACTCTGATAGGTGCTGTAGATGCTGGCATCATGGCACAAAACTGCTTGTTGGCGGCAGAATCAATGGGGTTAGGTGGTGTGTATATTGGCGGCCTAAGAAACAGCGCAGCCCAAGTTGATGAATTGCTTGGTTTACCACAAAACACGGCCATTTTATTTGGTATGTGTTTAGGTCATCCAGCTCAAAACCCAGAAGTAAAACCTCGCTTACCAGCTGATGTCATCGTACATGAAAACCAGTACCAACCGCTAAATCTTGAAGATATCCAAACGTATGATCAAACCATGCAAGACTATTATACGAGCCGCTCAAGCAATCAAAAACAAAGCACCTGGTCACAAGAAGTCACCAGTAAGCTCGCGGGAGAATCTCGCCCTCATATTCTGCCTTACTTAAACCACAAAGGCTTAGCAAAGCGTTAAATTATCCCCTATTTCTGTACCAGGTGATTTTGACTCCAACTTAAGGTGTAGCTTATACCCAAGTGACTTCAAGATGCAGGATTCAGAGCGTTGTCATTGATTCGAGTGCAAGGAAAACAATGAAGCGGAATAGCACGCTCTTTCCAAGTTGTTTGACGCAGCAATCGGGTCAATGACACGCTCCCGTAGGGCGAGTTGCCTTGGCTTGTATACTTTGTTGCCGATTCTTGATTTAGACCCACTAAGCCTTCAAATCGCCGCCGCGTCTACAAACCAAGTCATTCTCGCTGAACCAAGCATCTCGAGGTTACTTGGGTATAGCGTCACACCTTTTCAAATAGCTCAATCTTTTCAGTGACATCGGCAACACACGTCTTTATCCTCAACTAAATATGTAAATAGTTGTAGTGCAAGTATTATGTCAGTTGCTTTAGATACCCAATCTCTGGTCGTGGAATACGACCCTCAATCTCTTGAATCTTTACGCCAAGCCCTAAAACATTATCGAGAAGCCCTCCTGCAAGAAAATGCCTTTGATAACTATCATTGTCATGTTCGCTTCCAAGTAAATAACGGGTGTGACGATCAAATTGGTTCATTGGTTGAAAATAAAATTGCTCAAGAAGTGTTTGCTTACGTTGGCTACTCGTACAAAAGCGATATTCAACCAACTCAGTTATTAAACAGCACCTATTTAACCAGTGAAGGCGCGTTTTTTCTTCGAGCATGTCAACATCAAGCACTAGAGTCTGAATTAGAGGAAACGGCTAAATTGATTTGCCACCTCGCGAGACAATTTAATGACTCTAGTGAGATGTGGGTATCTGAAGAACAAGTATTTGGGTTGTTACCACTTTTGATTGTAGGGCTCACCTTCCCTCGCCTGGCTTTTTATCTTGGCGGTTACACCATCCCATATTGGGACAGTGAGCACGCTCCCCACGGTGAGTTTGCATTGGGGGTTCTGACAAACCATTTGGGTTATACCCACGATACACTGAAAGCATTTTGCTACTGTGATAACAGTACTGCTCGAGGATACATGTTTGATGATTCTAAACATGAGAGTGCAAGCGACCTAACGACTCATAGCCAAGTCACTGGATTACTTAAAATCTTCCGCGAAAAGCCACACGAGTTCGAAGTATTTCGATCTTTAATGAAGCAACGCTTTGCTGATCAAGACTACCTACAATATACAGATGACTCTCGCTACTATGTTGAACGCCCAGTAGACCGATTCATCTATTCCATCATGTCGCCCATTCATGGCATTGATATCGATGATCATGAAGTAGATTACCACACGGTGATGATGAGCAACTTTATTGACTCGTCAGCAGAACAAGCAGCGGTGGCACTTACCAGTGAGATCGAAGCATATCTGGGCCGTCCAATTGTTCCACCCAAAGTCATCGAAAATGAAGACGACTACTACCGTGATCACTACTATTATCGAGGCACTGGTATTGCGCAATGGAAGTCATTCATTACCGAAGGTTTTAATGAAGGGAAAACAATTTGGCATTACATCGAGAGTGGGGAAGATGCACAAGTCCTAAATGTGATTGAACCGTGTAACATTCAAATCGCCGCAAGAAAAGGTAACTTCGATATCTCCGAAAAATTCGAATATTACCTCGGCCGCTATGACTCTTACCACGAAGAGATGATGACCATTGCCGGTGACATCCTACACGATTGGCACAATGAAGACTTGGATGACGCAGCGATAGCGGAAAACAATCAAAAGATCTTGCGCTTGTTTGACGTATTACATTGTTGGAACAACAAAGCGTCTTTTCATGCCGATGTGGCTCATGGGCTTGTCCACGACTTTGAGCTCATAAGTGATGAGGATTTCACCCAACGTTATAACGGTGATTGGAAGGCTCAATTTCTAAACTATGTCAAAGAATGTGGTGCATACCGAGACAATATTCGCCAGAAAGAGACCCAGCTTGCCCATGAGTTATTGAACAAACATCGTGAAGAGGCAACTGATCTTCTCGAACAATTGCCTGACGCGTTTGATGAAGAGTTTAGCTTAGCCAGTCAACTGGCCTTCTGTGCTGGCATGCTTTACCACGATAAAAAGCACGGTATCAACGACAAGGCAACAAAAGCGTTTGAGGACAAACTTGCCTCAAGCCTAAAGTCAGAGCTTCTTCTCGCTTTGAGTGAAAACAGTCGATTCCATTGTATTGAGACTGCCGAGAAACGTTGGCGATATGTTCCTCTCACTGAGGAAGAGGAGTCCCAAGCAAAACAAGATTGGAAAATCGTCGATGCATTTCTAAACAATGAAAGCGATGATTTCGATGTCACGCTAAAATCTTTTAAAGACAACATCGAACAGCTCAGTGACAGCAGACAAATCAACAAAAATCAGCCTTACTATGAGTTTCTGCGTGACTTTGACGACAAAGCCCAGAAGCTATTAGTCGCCGCTCATGTTTGGGGCTCACTACAAAATACTCCTGAGCAAATCTATTGCCATCGCTTACTTTTACTCTGGTTGACATCAGCTCCGGCGAAAGTCACTCGCATGCTGTCTTATTTTTATTGCGATCGTTATGGAGAGTTAAGCGATCAATCACACTCATTTGTCGATGACTTAGAATACCATTCAGAGATCGATAAACTGACTGGGCGCTTGGAATTACTATTGTCTCAAATCGATCGTAGGGACGATGATGAAATCAGTTTGATGGACATGTATTTCGATCAGTTCGAAGCGCAGCAACAAACAGAACAAAACAAACAGTTCGTTCGATCAGCACTAAAAAAACTCCGTCCGGATGCTGAGCTGCGCTTCTTCGAGCTGCTGGAGCAACGAAGACCAAATATCAAAACCAGTTACTACGATGAAGCGCTCTTAGACTCTATTCGCTACACCGTAAGTGAACAAATGGGACGTCGTAACCCTAATGGTTACGCCATCACCAAAGAGCAATCCAAAACAGTAGAGTGGATCACTGCTCAGATCGCCCAAACGACATTGCTCAACTCAGAGCAATTACAAACGTTACTGGATACACTAACAACTAGCTTCATCAGTGATTTTGATACCAGTTACGGAATTCCTGGTATTGATGAACTGTATTGGAAAGCCTCACCGCACATCCAAGATAACCTCTTGCGATTATTTGCTCTTAATCCTAGTCTAGGATTGAAGCAACTTGAGAGTGAACGTGCTCTCCCTCTGCCAGACTTGTTTCAACAACTTTATGACCGAGGCGCACAACTCGCAATGTTGCTCAAGTATGCAGTTAAGCAACATTGGGTCAATGCGATGCCTTGGTTTGCCAAACAAACCGATCTAAAGCGCTATACAGACCAATTGGAGATAAGCCAACTACTTAAGCTGATTGAGTTGGTCGCTAACCTCCCAGAGTTCACAACACTCATCAGTGAATATGCGCAGCACCCATCGTTGAAAGTCCAACAGCTTGTTGCCGATATACAGGCTGGAAAATATCGTCATGCTGCGCTTTCTCCTTTTGAGTTGCTCGATTGGGGTATTTACCATATTCCAGAAGATGATGATCCAAGCGAATTAATAAAACAAACCACCCTAGTCCGTGCGGAAGATCAACGTTGTTTTGGACTTCGTATCGGCTATTTCCCAGAAGATGATGACGAGGACGGTTATGAACCTGAAGTCGCCCTAACAGTTCGCATCGATCACCCATACAGAGCTTCAATTGGAGGTTACTCACATGAATATGAGTCTTCGATTCAGCTGAATCACTCCAACTGTTTGACTTGGAACCTAGGCGAAAAAAGTTCTAACTCTACCGGCGTCTATCGATATCGAATTTATCATCCAAATGGCGACTTGCTTGCGGACAAAGTGTTCCATGTCGTCGATGATAGTCCTAGGCAAATGGCGCTACTGGAAGAAGCTCAACAAAAAGCACCATTTGAAAGCTCTCATATTGGTTCGATCTGCCTTAATCAGGGGCTTCTCGATTTTGTGGATGCGAAAACGAAGCCGTACGGAATGATCTTTGGTTGTAAGTTGCCAGAAAAACCGATGCCCGTTCACTGTCATACAAAAGAAAGCCAGTTGGAAATCGCTGAAATACACGTCACTCCTACCGAGCCGACACAGTGGTTCTATGCTTCAAACCCAACTTACGCTTTTATGGAACAGCGCGTGAAAAGCCGAGTGCTTCTCGTTGGTAGTACAAGCACCATAACCGAGACTCAATCAAAAAAATCGCTATGGAAAAATGCGGTCAAACAGAGCTCCCCCGTTGCTCTTATTCAACCAGATGAAACAAAAGCAAACAATGTTGCTGCAATTTATCTCGATAAGTGTGGAGCGAAGGTGTTTTATGGTTTTGATGAGAAAGACAACTTATGTCGTATCGCGGTAACGAACGTTAAATATGGTTTGGCTCGGCGCTTTTTCATCCGCGTCATGAACCGTATTGCGAAAAAGATAATGAAAGATGGTGGCGAGTTTATGCCTCATTAAAAATGCAAGCCCTGCGCACATCGCGGGGCTTTCTTGATATGGTTTGCTCTACGATTGTTTCTTCCATTGAAGAAAAGTAAGCATACTCAGTAATAGGAAGAAAGCAGGATCACTCCAACCAAAGCCAACAAACACCCCAGTAATACCAGCGTAAGTAGTGATCACCACGCCTAAAAGATTAGTGACCAGCAATGCTTTGAACAGTTGTTTCGCCGTGTTGCTAGGTTCCACATCACGTAGCATCAAACTGACCGCAGCAATCCCACCTAAAAAGATCGACGTATGCTGCGATAAAAACAGCGCGTACTGGTCGTTAATTTGTACGCCATACATCGGCCACATCATGGTTGGCACAAAAAATAGCGCAAAAGCGAATACCGTATATATGACACCATGAACGGTTAGAAAGGTGCGGTTAGTCATAACATTACTCTCCGATTGGACCTTGGTTGATATTACTTAGCGGTGTATTAATATCGAATATCTGACCTCTTACTTCCTCTACACCCATCTGTTTCAGACGAGCAGTGTGCATTTCGAGATAAGCTTGCGCCGTTGCTTCATCTTCAAAAAGATAGATGCCACCGCCAAGTTTGTCTTGTTCGCTTTCCGTCCAAATTTTCCAAATCATGCCCGGCTCTTGGTTAATTGATTTCGCTAAATCGATCAGAGCATTCGACATCTCTTCACCAAATGGGCCATGAAATTCAAAATCAACTTGCAGCAATTTCGCCATCTTGAGTCTCCTCTTATTATTGACTCGCTTTCGATGGGAAGATTATTACCTTTATAAAACTGACAAAAAAGTTCATAATTTTGCCATTAACTGTGGAAAAAACTGACCAATGAGACTCAAAACAACCTTAGAGCAGTGGCAAACACTAAAAGCAATTGAACAGGCGGGAAGCATTCAGTCAGCCGCAGTAACGCTCAATAAAAGCCATACCACGCTTATCTATTCGGTGAAAAAACTCGAAGACCAGCTTGGTATCAAGCTAATAGAAGTAAAAGGTCGTAAGGCGGGGTTAACCGAACACGGCAAGACGATGTTACGCCGTGCGCAATCAATGCTTGAGCAGGCTCGTGAACTTGAAATGATCAGTGAACAGCTAAATAGCGGTGTAGAGTCGCAAATTACGGTAGCTATCGATCACCTGTGCGATCCAAGTTGGCTCTATACTCCACTTAGCGAATTTCTCACACACAACAATACAACTTCAGTTCAAGTCGTAGAAACCTCTCTGAGTAAAACCACAGACATGGTGATCAATGAATTAGCGGACATAGCCATCATCAACCTTCCAATCACCAACTACCCTGCTGAAGCGTTTGGCACTACCACTATGGTCCCTGTGATCGCAGCTCAACATCCGCTAGCAAAGAAGGAACATATTTCATTGGCGGACTTTGCGACCACCAGCCAAATTGTGGTTCGAGATTTGGGGGAATCAGACAAAGAGAAGCGAGACGTAGGCTGGCTGCGTGCGCGCCAAAGAATCACGGTGGACAATTTCGACCACGCGTTTAGAGCGGTTGAGCAAGGTGTCGGATTCTGCCGCCTCCCAAAACATCTCGTTGAATACCGCCAAAATGACCGCCTCAAAGTAATTGACCTAGAGCATTCGAACCAATATCAAGTCGCTCTACATCTCACCTTACCTAAAGGGGCGAAAAGTGGGCCAGCCACTCTTGCCCTCTATCAAACACTACTTGATAGTGCCAAAGTGCGAGTGGAATAGAGCAAAAAAAAGCACGCTCAACAGCATGCGAATCTTGAGTTTTCATCATCGATGCTCTCCCGCTCCAATTTGCTCCTCGACTTAAGTTCTTGAACTGTTTTATGTGAAGTTAAGTGCAGTTTTACTTCTTTATATTATTCAAAGTTGCGATACCTGTTTCGATTACATACCATGTAAAAAGCTCAAGCCTAAAGCACCCAACACTCGCGGAAAGAACTCGGTTCACGGCAACTCAACCTCCCTGCTCTTGTTAGCAGGAACAATCTGTTTTTACCTTCTTTTAAACTTCTAATAAGGCGAGTGTGGAAGAGATAAGAAAGGTGAAAAATGCAATCTCATAATAGCTTCTCTATTAACCTCAACCAGCAAAAGTCAGTAGCCAAAAAACGCTTAAAAGCGATCCGCCAAAATGATGAGCTTGCCTTACAGCAAGTTAGGCAATTTCATACCCAGCCAGAAAAGCTTACGACAGAGTCCATTCAACTAGCAGATGTTCAACATGCCTTAGCAAGAGAACTCGGCTTACCTAGTTGGAGTAAGTTAAAGGCGCATGTAGAAGAGTTGGAATTTCACAAGGTCGCCATCCATAACCGAGAACAGCCTCTAGATGCGGAACTAAAAACTCTGCACGTTCGATGTGGGCATGACATTCAGCAGCAATTGAAAACTTGTGGCTTTGAAGGTGAATTCTTGCCCATGATTGATCCTTTGTGCATCGGCCCCATTCCAAATGATGAAACGGCTTTTGTCGCAATCCGAGCACAATATGTCGTTGATACGTTGTTACCCGTAATGGGGCGTGAAGGCTCGGTGCAAGACATCGCCCAATCAGAGCAGGACAACATCAATACCCTGCTTGATGATCAGTTTGAGCGCATCGTGTTTTGGGTTGAACATGATGCCTACGATCAATTCATGCTACTTCGAGGGCTATCTCTGCTAGATAAAACCGAAGGTAAAGTCATTGAGATCATCGAGTCCAACAAGTTTCCGGGAACCGAGCGTTTTATTGGCTTTGGGCAACTCCCTGCAGAGGCGGTTCGCTCGTGTTGGCAGCATCGAAAGCCCGTCACATCAAAGCTAAGAAGCCAAGCTAAGCGTTGTTGGCAGACTTTGACATCACAGACTCCTCAATCCCTTATCGAACTGCTTGCGCAGCATGAGTTAGATTGTTTGCCAAATATTAAAGCCGCGATGAAACGACACCTTCAAGAGTTACCTCACTCGGAGTCAGGGTTGAGCTTCACCCAACAATTGGCGCTGGAGACATTGGCCGAACACAGCACACCAATCACAGTTAAAGATTGGTTTCAGGAATACCAAGAAAAAGAGCCTCTGCCGACATTGGGTGATGTGATGTTTTATGCATTACTCCTCCCACTGACACGCAGAGACAAGCCGCTATTTAGCATCGACTCATTGCAAAAGAATTGGTGGGAGCAACAAGTCTTTATTACTGAGCACGCTCAAGCATGTCTAGAGGGAAGCCAACCCATAACTCAAAACTACTGGGTCGGAGGTATACAAGTCCGAGAATCAAACCTATGGGTTTGGGATCACAATCAACTATCCAGTTTGAGCGATAAAGCGTGGTAACAGCGCGCTCTATTTAACAACGATATCCATCTAGGAACAGCGTAAGTATATCTTCAATCGATTTCTTGCGCTGTTCAAGGTTTGGCACCTTGTGGTTGGCAATCAACTGAGGCCATAAAAAGTTACCTTTTAATAGACACATCAACATATTACTCATCATAGCCGGGTTTAGGTTTTTGACTTTCTGATCTTTAATTGCCTCAGAAAACCATTTCTCTAATTGTTCATCCTGACTCTGAAGTTGATGTAGATAGTTTTCCACAAATTCTGGTGTGCGCATAAACTCACTAATGACCATCTTAGCTAGCGGCAAGCCAAAATCCTCATACATAGAATCAAGCTTAGCGAGTAAATAAGTGCGAAGTTGAGCCTCTATGCACTCTTCAGCTGAATACTGAAACTGTAGACGTGCCCTTTGAACTTCCATCACAGCTTGAATGGACTCAATAAACAACACATCTTTGCTTTCAAAATGACGATATAGGGTCCGTTTGGAAGTGCCGGCTCGCTCGCAGACTCGGTCCATATTGGCACCTGAAAAGCCATGCTCGATAAATTCTTGTTGTGCGGCTTCAATCAGCGCAATCCGTTTTTTTTCTGAAAGCTTCATCGTTCTAAATTCACCAACCTCATGTAAGTGGCTGCAGAGTATAGCGCACAACAATATAAAGTACACTTTAAAGTTTACTTTTGTGATATTAGGAGTAAGATGCGCTCGCCGAAGTTAAGAAACTGCTCTAAATCCGTTAATAAAACAGCCGTCCTTATCTCTCGCTAACGTGCTTTTCTCCAAGATAAAGCTGTGATTTACCCGTGACGATCATTAGATGTTCATATCCAGAGCAAACCGGTTCTGGCTATAGGATGATCGCCATGCTTAATGAAGTGACTTATGAAATTACCTTCTTTGCTTGTTGCTGCTTCTTTCCTCGTTACCGGAGTCGCGAATGCGGATTCAATTTCTCTGCCGATTTGGAAAGAGAAAGCAGAAGCACTTGGCTACAACTTACCAAAGCCTTTTGGTTTAAACCTCAGCTATATGAGTATGGAACAAGGCATCAATGTCGACTCTATCGCACTAAAAGGTTTAGGCGGAATTGAAAAGTTAGTCGACATGCAAGCAGAACCAGGTAAACAAGCCACTGACGTTATGACATTGCGCGCCGATGTCTGGCTGTTCCCTTTCCTAAACGTTTATGGCTTGATTGGCACGCTTGATGGCTATTCAGAAACCGATGTAAACGTAAAAGTTAAGTTGCCGTTTGTGAAACCACAACGTATCGAAAACTTCCGCCTAGATCTCGATGGCTACACTAAAGGCCTTGGTTTTGTGCTTGCTGGCGGTTATGACCAATGGTTCGCATTGGTCGATGCAAGTTACACTCAAACCAATTTAACCGTTATTGATGGTTCAATTGATGCAGTTGTAGTTTCTCCTCGTATCGGTTACGACTTCCATCAAAATGGCGTACCGATTCGTTTTTGGGTTGGCGCTATGTATCAAGATGTCGAGCAAGAACTCTCTGGCTCACTCAAAGACCTTGGCTTACCGCCATCTTTAAGCGGATTAATGTCATCAGATGCCCGTTTTGAAGTAAAGCAGCGCTTAGAATCTGAATGGAACACCATCGCTGGCATGCAATACCAAATCAATGAAGATTGGTACCTTTTGGGTGAAGCCGGTTTTGGTGATCGTCAAAGCATCTTCTTCTCTTTAGACCGTCGTTTCTAGGGTAGCGAGAAGATGAAAGCCTCTTATACCCTTGCGCTGACAGCGCTGCTTAGTTCGTCATACGCTTTTGCTATGGAAAAAGACGAAAGTAGCTTAATGGATGACATCCTGACCAAGCTTGGTTCAAGTGAAACCGTGGATGAATCTAAATTAATCGACTGGGGCGTATTACCTGGTCCTTTTGTTAACCCAGAACAAGGGTTTGGTATTGGTGTTGCCGCAGTAGGTTTGTACACGCCTTACGACTGGCAAAAAGGCGAGCCTTACTCGACCGTCACCGTTACTTCTTATGGTTCAACCTCAGGTTCTTACGGCTTGGGGTTAAACAATCGCACCTATTTAAAAAATGACAAAGTGCGTCTTTTAGGTGAGGCATGGATAAGCCATACCCCCGGTTACTATTGGGGCATTGGTAGCCAAGCTGCTGAAAACGAGAACAACAAAGTGCAGTATGAAGGGCAACGTTTACAGTTGAGCCCAAAAATCGCCGTTGAAGTCGCCCCAAATACTTACGCCAAACTTGGTTGGCAATGGCAGTCATTCAGTAAGGTCGACGGTGTCGAAGGCGATATTCTCCCTTCAGAAGTTGCCGATTCCACTAGCAGTGGCGTCTTAGTTGGAATGGAATACGACACTCGTGATTTCGAACCGAACCCAATGCGGGGGCAGTTTCTCGATGTTGAATGGATTGCTAACCGAGATTCACTCGGTAGCGATGAAGACTACGACAACCTCGTTGCTAACTATCGTGTTTACCAACAATGGTCTGACACGACGATTATTGCAATGGAGGTATATTCACAATCGATTTTCGGTGACGCACCTTGGTTTGATTACGCCCAGCTAGGTGATGACCAGCGTATGCGTGGCTACTACCAAGGGCAATATCGCGATAAGCACCAGCTTTCTACACAAGTAGAAATTCGCCATACCATTGCAGGTCGCCATGGTGTGGTTGGGTGGCTAGGTGCTGGTAATATCGCACCAACTTATCACGAGCTCTTTGAAAATAGCTGGCTACCGACTGTCGGGGTTGGTTATCGATTTGCCTTTAAGGCACGTATTAACGTGCGCGTCGATTTGGGTGTGGGCAAAGACAGCACCGGTTTTTATTTCCAGATTAATGAAGCATTCTAGGGGTATGGTTTGAAGAAAGCAGCACTATTACTACTAAGCCTTTGTAGTGGATTCGTTCACGCGCAACAACTAAAAGCACCGGTCGGCGTTAGACCGTGTTGTGCATTTGGTGTCGATCTCAAAGCGCAATTAGGAAGCGTGCCTGTTCCTTTCTTTTCTCTTGAGAATGTCTTATCCAGCAACGAAGTGGGTACTCACCACTATAACGACGGCAGCGAGTCAGTCTCTGGCAGCTTGCTAGGGCTGAATAAAGAAGCCAACGGTATTATCTTTACCGAACTAGGCGGCTTTATTGATACTGCCCACGTCCGTGATACCGCAGACTACACCTATTATTTGTTCACTCTCAACCAACATTATTTAGGTCGCGCTGCACACCTAGATTTACCAGAAGAGCTACGTGTTCGTCGTATTCGTTGGTATGAACAAACAGAGCAACTGAGTGAAGAAGAGAAGCTAGATCGCAGTGCTCAAGCAGCAGCGTTAACGGCATTTCGCCTAGCTCAATGGCATGAAATTGCTCAGTGGTTCGGTATGGTATCCGTCAGTGGCTTTAAAGAACTGGCATCAGCATTCTCATCGGAAGATCTCTATTCCAACATGCTTGGGGCAAAGTTAGCTAAGCAAGTACTACTGGACAACCCCGAACTCGATCAAGCAAGCTTTTCGAAAGCAATGGACAGCGCTTTTAAACAAGCATTAAAGGACTTAAAAGCTCAGTCGAAAGCTGTCACTAAAGAGAAAATTCAACAACTCGATGGGGATTGGTGGGACAGCTCACGACGCCTACCGGATAAGTGGGTGGTTCGCTTCCGTGATTACCATATGGCGCTGAAATTAACGCCGAACTATTCTGGCGCGAACCATGAACTTTCACTATCGGCGACTTTTTCGGATCAGCAGCCGATCGACAAATGGATGAGCGTTGAGTTTAGAGCAAGCGACGATGAAAAAGCGTTCTCCACACTGCCTAAATCATTATCATCAAAACCCATTTGGACGCCCGCTGATTATCAACAGATTTCATATTTTGCTCGCACTATCGATAACCAAACTCGCCCGTCATTGAACTGAGGTCGAAAACAACGAGTGAATAAAACATGCCTAGTTATTCACTAGGCAATGTATTACCCCATTCTATGCAAGTCGTTTTCTACCACTCAAGAATGTAAGAAATCATTTCTATCGGTTGTATGTTCGATAAAAATGTTAATTTACAAACTTTTCAACCACGAATTTCGTTACAATTTGGTTAAAAGTCTATTTTTTATAGTGATATAGTTCACACCTATTAACCATTCAGACGATTATTCTTTCGTGTTTCCACACTCCGCTGCTAATCTGCACGCCGCCTTGAAGTGAACTTAAGGTGCATAACTATAAGGAGTGTTCTCATGAATACCAAGAAGCCGATGTCGCTTACCAGCCGAGTAATCTTAGGTATGGTAGCGGGTATCTTGACAGGATTTGCAATTCGCACACTTTTTGCCGACAACGGATTTGTCGACGCATACATTGTTAATGGATTATTCGAAGTTGGTGGACAGATCTTCGTTGCCAGCTTAAAAATGCTTGTCGTACCGCTAGTGTTTGTTTCATTAGTTTGTGGTACTAGCTCTCTAAAAGACCTATCGACATTAGGTCGCATGGGTGGCAAAACCCTAGCTTTCTACGTAGCAACTACTGCTATCGCAATCACACTTGCTCTAACCATGGGTACCCTATTCCAGCCTGGCGCTGGTGCAGACCTAACCGCAGCAAGTTCATTCAAATCAGCAGAAGCGCCATCTTTGGGTCAAGTGATCATTGATATGTTCCCGACTAACCCAATTAGCGCAATGGCAGAAGGTAAAACTCTGCAAGTTATCGTATTTGCCGTCTTGTTTGGCATCGCGATCAGTGCAGCAGGTAAGCCTGGCGAACGTATCGCAGCATTCTTCTCTGATCTGAATGAAGTGATCATGAAGCTAGTTGCGATTCTGATGAACCTAGCGCCTTACGGTGTATTCTTCCTAATGGCGAAGCTGTTTACCGGTCTTGGTCTGGGTGCAATCTTGAACCTTGCCGAGTACTTCGTAGTACTAGCTGGTACGCTATTGCTGCACGGCCTTGTGACATACAGCTTGATGCTAAAAGGCTTTACTGGTCTAAACCCAATTACGTTCCTACGTAAGATGGAAGACGCAATCATGTTTGCTTTCTCTACAGCATCATCGAACGCAACCATTCCAGTAACAATGGAAACGGCTAAGCACCGCATGGGTGTTGAGAACCGCGTATCATCGTTCACAGTACCGCTAGGTGCAACCGTGAACATGGACGGCACGGCGATCATGCAAGGTGTGGCGACAGCGTTCATCGCACAGGCATTCAACATCGACCTAACTATGGGTGACTACCTAATGGTTATCATGACGGCAACATTGGCGTCTATTGGTACCGCAGGTGTTCCTGGTGTTGGTCTAGTAATGCTAGCAATGGTATTGAACCAAGTAGGTCTACCGCTAGAAGGTATTGCACTTATCATGGGTGTTGACCGTCTGCTTGATATGATTCGTACTGCAGTTAACATCACCGGTGACAGCGCAGTGACTATCATTGTTGCTAAATCGGAAGGTGCATTGGATGAAGCTCGCTTCAATGATCCAATGGCCGGCGTAGCCGAAGAAGAAGTGCACCTGAAACGTGCTGACGCCTAAATCGTTCTACGATTAAACTATCCTGTCTAAATGAAAGCCCCGATGGAAACATCGGGGCTTTTGTTTTATCTGTCGAAGCTCAACGAAATGATAAATAAGTTCATTTTTATTCTTCGTATATTCCAGAGTCTACATAACCAGTTAACTTGCACTGACTATATACATAAGTATCATCTTCACCATTTCCAGAATAAGAAAAAGCGAAGTAGTAAACTTCATTGGTTACTTCGCAATTCAAATCTCCCATATTTTCTCTAGCAAACTCATAAGTCTCATAACCATCAATTGAAGATTCCCATATCGTCACCTCTTCTCCATTTGCTAGATGAGTTTTCAGGAAAACGAGCACGTATTTCTGATTTAGGCTCAATGTGCCTTGAGGCTTACGCTCTTCAAATGCAGGGAAAGCAAACGCTCCGCTGGCATCAGTAAGAGTTTGAAACTCATGTATGGTTCCACGCACACCAACTCGAAGGACCACTAATTGAGATGACAACGGTTTTCCGTTCAAAGTTAACATACCCCGGATATCTGGCGTATACCTGTACATGGACGGCTTCTCTTAGCTAAAAACTTGAATCCGAAAGTACACTTTCCAATAGACCAAATCTACCACGGTAAACCGTATTACGACGAGCTCGTGTACTTCGAGTAAATGTTAAAAATAACAATTTCTTATTTGAACTAAGCCAAACATTGAACATGTTTGATGGGCAGTTTCCCCACCTACTTCACCATCGAACTCAGCTTTTCTCTCGCTTGTTCTTCATGCTCGTCGGTGATGGCATTGCCGACCGAGTTCGCCGCTAGAGTCAATGCTGCCATGTCATCGGTAAAGCCGACGCCTGCTAGTACGTCTGGCACCATATCAGTGGGGAGAACAAAGTAAGCTAACGCGCCACCAAGGATCGCTTTGTGGCGAACAGAGGTATTGGAATCTGCCACCGCAAGCCATGATTTGATGCCCATAACCGCAATCTCTTCACCTACTTTCTTGACGGAGTTTTTCATTTTACGCCAGAAGGTTTTCGCATCTGGTGCTTGCATCGTTTGGTCTAAGACGTCATCGGACGCCGAATTTACAGACATGCTTGTGGTCATCGTGCCTCCTAAATTTATGACTGTGTCATAGATATTAAGACGATGAACCTGAACGTAGTATTAATAGCGAGTAATGATAATGAAGAAAGGAAGCCAATTGGCTAGATAAAAAAATCCCCAAACCGAAGTCCGGGGATTATTGCTTTGGAAACCAAAAGCTTTGGGAACCAAGCTCTAGAAAAATGCCTTATTGAGCAATCTTCTCCAGTACACGCATCAACATTTTGATACGTGGTTCGATAGACTCAAGCAACAAGTACTCTTGATCACTGTGGAAGCCTGCACCGATAGGTCCTAGACCGTCCAAAGTTGGAACGCCAAGAATTGCCGTGTTATTTGCATCAGAGCCGCCACCCACTTCTTTCCAGTTGATGTCGATAGCCAGTTCACTTGCGGCTTCTTCAACTAATGCCATCAGGCTTTCCGTTTGAGCACTTGGCACCATAGAAGGTTTGTAAGCTTCACGAACCAATTCGATACTCACACCATCAACGAATGGTGTTTCCAGCATGCCGTTTAGCTTGCTGTCGACATCATCGTATTCTTCATTGCTCCAGAAGCGCACATCCACGATCGCTTCAGCGTGCTCAGGGACGATGTTCGCACCGTTACCGCCAGAAACAATACCGACGTTCAACGTGGTACCAGATTCAAAGTTGGTCATTGCATTGACAGCCAGAATCCAGCTCGCCATCTCTGTGATTGCGCTGCGACCATTCTCTGGTTCGTTACCTGCGTGAGCAGCAACGCCGTTGAAGGTCATTTTGTAGCGAGCCATACCTTTGCGCGCTTTGACTAAACCACCGTCTGCACGTGCTGCTTCTGCAACCAGTACATTCTTCGCGTTTTTCGCTACTGACTGAATCCAGTCCACAGAATCTAGAGAGCCCGTCTCTTCATCTGGGTTCATGCAGATCGCGATAGACAGCTTATCCAACAGCGCTTGGTCTAGATTACGCATCGCGTATACGATGTTCAGCAAACCAGATTTCATGTCCGAGACGCCCGGACCGTAAGCTTTCTCTGCATCTTGAGACATTGGACGAAGCTCAGCGGTCCCCACAGGGAACACGGTATCCATGTGACCAATCAGCATCACATCAATGTGAGCAGCTTCAGGCTTGTTTCGAACTTCAAGACCAACGCCTGCTCTGCCACAGTCGATGCGTTTTACGCTCCAACCTGACATTGCTTGGTACTTCTCTTCAAATTGAGAAGCGATGAATTCGATACCATCAGTGGCGTAAGTGCCACAATCTACATTAATTAGCGGACGTAGCTCTTCTAGATATTCATTTAGAGAGAATTGCATGACTCACTCCTAGACAAACAGATTCATCACCAGCATTGCGCCAAACGCGTTCAATACTGAGATTGCAATCATAACTGGGATGTAACGACCTTCAGTACCGATTGGACCCATAATACGACCCATGTACTGAACTTGAGAACCCATTAGGTAGATAGCAGGTGCTAGAATCGCAATGTGCGTGCCGTTCAGGATGCCTTGGTCAAACAGCGTGATCACTACGCCAACCGCACCGCCCATCGACATCCACGCACCGATCAATACCGCTGCCGCTTCACCCGGAAGACCAAACACCGCCATAATTGGAGAGAACACAGTGCCCATCAGATCCAGCGCACCAGTGATTTGCAGCGCTTTAATGATAACGAACGCCATCAACACGTTAGGAACCGTAGAGGTAGTCGCAATCACCCAACCTTTCTTAGCACCTTCGACGAAGATATCCGTCACCATCGGTTTTTTCGCTTTAACGTCACCCATTATGCCGTCTCCTCTTTTAGGTTCTCTGATTTGTTTTGGTCTTGCTTGTCTTCTTTACCTTCCGTCATGTTTAGGTAGATACGGAATAGGTTCGCGCCAATGATCTTAAATGCGAACATCACCACAACCGCCAAACCAATAGAAGACGTTACTGCTAGAGAGCCGTCAGCCATCGTCAGCGTGAACAACACAGCACCCGATGAGAAGAAGTTCACGATGGTTGCACCCGCAGTGAACTGGAACAT
Organism: Vibrio rotiferianus CAIM 577 = LMG 21460; assembly: GCF_002741985.1. Taxonomy (GTDB): domain Bacteria; phylum Pseudomonadota; class Gammaproteobacteria; order Enterobacterales; family Vibrionaceae; genus Vibrio; species Vibrio rotiferianus. The sequence continues at coordinate 77,219 of NZ_APHW01000102.1, read as the reverse complement.
CGTAAATACGTCCGTTTCACGCTTAGTTAGGTGGCCTTCATCTTTTAGCTGACGCGTCATCGCTGCACCTGCATCGGTACTTTGTAGAGAAGCAATCAGAGCCAAACCTGAGTTACCAGGGATGCCCATTAGAGGGCGTAGAAGAGGAGTAAGAAGCTTACGAGCTGCTTCAAGTGCACCGTAGTGTTCAAGTACGTTGATCATACCTAATGCGAACATAACGGTTGGGATCAAAGTAAGCGCAAAAATGAAACCGTCACGAGCACCGCTACCGCCAGTACCGCGGAAAGAAGTGGTCGCAGCTTGTACCGCGCCATCCGCACCTTCCGTTACGCCGTAGGCCACTTTACCAAAAGAGCCATTAAGCGTTGTAAAGTCGAATACACCGTACCATTCGTTGGATTGCATCAGACCAGAAAAGAACACAACCGCAAACGCGAGTGCAATGTAACACCCAATCGTCACCTTGCGTTCAGCATGAACAGGGCTTGTCATAAATTCACCTATGTATGTGGAACAGAACACATAGATAATCCCTTGAACGACGTGCTAGAGAGATGATCAAAATCAATCCATTTACCGAACAGCCATGCCGCTTAATTATGAAGTTTTATTTTATGATTTTAATCACATTTAAAAGATAATAAATATTTATGACCAAGATAAGGTATATTTATCTGAAAACTTACCCATCCAATCCATTAACAAAGCAAGCTAAAGTTTGGAACAAGTTTGTGATTAGCCACATTCTCGACGTGCTTCATGGTTTGTTGCTTATTTGAGATTTCTTGACCAAAAACTAACAAATTTTCTGTGCAATTTAATTTAGGGTGGTTCGGTCATAATTATGAGAATTATTCAGGGTTTGCCTTTTGCTTCGATCACAATCCAACATCGCTCGATGGACACTCGCCCTTGTAGCTTGGGTTATCGTGATCTGTCTAAGTAAAAATGCGGGCCTCTATCAATCTTGCCCTCTCATTAGCGATCAAGTCGCGCCTGAGCACGCCACTGCGCAGCAAGAAAAGAGCACAAAAGGACTAAATAAGCAGTGTGAACTGTCTGAAAAGCTGATTCAGGTGTCACAAAACCATCTCGACAGCTTTATTGTGCCCTTATTTCTATTTGCGTTTGTCTTGCTTTCCATCAGTGGCGGTGAACGTAACGCTTTCCGTCATCATACCGAGCCGATACCCGAAAAAGTTCGGGTGCACCTCAAACTGTGTGTGTTTAGAGAATAAAACCCGATGGCTAGGATCTATTGACCTTAAATCGTTTATTTTATTTTTAATCACTTCGCGGCAAAACCGCAAAGAAAAAGAGTTTTAGGAAAAATCATGAAATTCACTCGCACACTATTAACTGTAGCTATCGCACTCACTCCACTGTTTTCACACGCAGCAGAAAAGACATCGCAAGAGAAGCTCGGCGAGATCAATCAACTGCTTAAAGAGAATCCACAGCTCCTAGATGCGCTGCATCAGAACTTGCAAGACTACGTCGCTTACCAAAAGACGTTTAGCACGACGCTGGATGAAGTGCGCACTTACTTAAACGATGGCAAGCACTCGTCATTCGGATCAGAGAATCCAGAACTGACCATCATCAACGTGACCGATTACAGCTGTCCTTTCTGTAAGCGTCTTGAAGGTGAGTTAGTTAAAGTCGAGAAAGAATACCCTCAGGTAAAAGTGCTGAACATGACGGTATCGTTCAAAGAACAGTACGAAAAGAACGGTTACAACTCGGCAAGTTACGCATTAAATGTTTGGCAGAACCAACATGACAAGTACAAAGAAGTGCACGACTTGTTGGTGAAGAAGCCTGGGCCACATGATGCAAGTTCACTACAAAAAATCGCTAAGAAAACAGGCACCGAAGCACAGCTTGTTGACGACAAAGAGACCAAAGCGTTGTTGGATAAAAACTACGAGTACTTCACTCGCTTAGGTCTACGAGGCACACCAGCTATCATTATCAATGACCAAGTCATTCCGGGCTATGTACCTTTCGAGGAGCTTGAGAAAGTCATCGACCAAGAGCTAAAGAAATAAATAGCGATTGATACCGATAGCTATTGAAGTAGCTAAGTAAAAACCGAAAATAACAAAGCCCTTCCTTGAGTGCTCAAGGAAGGGCTTTTTCTATCTAGGCTTAAAACGAAGTTCTAACTACTTAGCACGTCCTACAAACGCCACAACGACTTTGTCATTGCCAAGCGAACGAGAGAACACGTACGCGCCTTCTTGTTCAATTACTTGATGTTGACCTGCACCAATCGCTGGGTGCGCTTTACGGAACTGGCCAAGGGTTTGCCAGTGCTTGAGCAATGCGTGTTTGTCATCCGACAATTTCCAAACCATGTCAGAACGCGTACCTTGGTGGAAGTCATCCGCGTAAGGACCAATGTTACGACCAACTTCGTCACCGTAGTAAACCTGAACCGCACCTGGACTTAAGAGCAATGCATTTGCCGCGTTACGTTGCATACCATAGTCTTTGAAACGCGCAAAGAACAACTCCGTATCGTGAGAAGACATATAGCTCACTGGGTTGAAGTCTTTCTCGTTAGCAATGGTATCCGCGTAGCTTTGGTAGGTGTCTGCCATTTGGCTAAAACACGCCGCACCTTTATCGAGCTTCTTCTGCATATCGAAGTTAATCAACGCATCAAAGCCATCGTCAAAGTATGGGCTGCGATAAGCGGTATGCCCCCATACTTCTCCCATCATCCAGAATGGCTGACCCGATTTGCCGTTCTCTTTGCGCCACTGTTCAAGGCTGCTTGATGCCTCTTCTTTCAAGCGTTTCCACACATCACCTTCAACGTGCTTCACCGTATCAACACGGTAACCATCAATACCAAAGCGTTTCACCCAATCAGTTTGCCACTCAATCAAGTAATCCGAGACGGTGTAATTGTCACGCGCCTCTACGCGAGTACCAGGGTTATCCAATAGCCACTGCGCTGGCTTCACGGCTTTGTCTGATTCGGTGATAAAGTCAGGCAAACCCGCCAATGACATGGTGATATCACTGCTGCCCGGAGCTGGGTATCCCGGTAGACCTGTTCTTACCCAGTCACCGCCCCACCATTTCGCCCAGTTTGGACTCTGGTAATCAATATTCTGGTGGTAGCTATGCCAATTTTCACCCGCTTTTGGTTGCCAATCACCCCACTTCTTAGGTAGGTCAGCGTTTGGTTTTAACACCTCAATACCGTCAAATTGCAAATCGGCTAACGTTGAGTAGCCAGTGTGGTTGATTACTGCGTCCATCAAGACTTTGAGGCCACGTTTATGCGCCTCTTCCACCAGCACTTTAAGGTCATCTTCGTTACCAAAGTTCTCATCAATCTTGGTGAAATCACGCGTCCAGTAACCGTGATAAGCGTAGAATGGGAATGAGCCGCTATCGCCACCACCAACAAAGCCATGCACTTGCTCGACGATTGGCGATAGCCAAATAGCATCGGTACCTAGACTCTTGATGTAATCCAGTTTCTCGATCACACCTTTTAGATCACCACCGTGGAAAGTGCCGATTTCCTCTTTGCCGTCTTTCTTGCGTCCATAGCTGTTGTCATTGCTCGTATCGGCGTTGTTAAAACGGTCGACCATCACGAAGTAAATATTGGCATTACGGTAGTCGAACGGCACTGCTTCTTTGGTTTTCTTCACTGGCTCTAGTAGCACCAAACCGCCAGAACCTTTACTTGGCGTCAGCGATACTTGTTGATCTTTCACTTCCACCATCTGACCCGAATAGGCATCACGTAACTTCGTACCGTCAGGGAAGCTATTGCCCAGTGCGATGGTGACTTCCCCACCTTGGTACACTTCACATTGCACTTGTGGAATTGGACGTTTGAATTCAGTCTTTGCGGCTTTCTTGGGTTCACGCTTAAAACGCAGTGTTTTTGCTTCTGCATCAAAAGCGAAAGAGTAATCACCCGTAAAGCGGATTTTTAATGGCAGTTCCGTAGGCTTACCGCAGTTCAACGCGATAGGCTTGTTAAACTTTACCTTTTGACCATCAGGTGCAACGCAGTCGCCCTCAACGCCCGTAATTTTGAGCGTGTAGCCATCTTTGGTTAATGGCACAACCAGAGGTTGCTCAGCACTTAATGGAAAGTCTCGACTGTTGGTCGTGGTAGAAATGGTGATGTTTGGCTCGGCGATGGCACTTGCCGATGCAAGCAATAAGGTAGTCGTAATCAGATTCAGTTTCATCGTTCAGTCCATTGGTGCGCATAGGCGCAGTATTCGTGTTGTAGTTTTATTCACACTAATAGTAAATGGATGAAAAACTGAGCACATCATTCTGAAAGGCTACGCCCTAAAGCTTGTGACACTTCACATTTTGCTTTGATTGGGGCGTAGTTCTATACGAGTTGACGGGGCACATTTTAGAGTGTGTGACACATGATGGTTTGGGGGATTGGTGAACTCATAGGTTTGGGGAGTGGATTAATCGCATTCCGTTAAATAAAAGTGGTCAGTATTTTACTGACCACTTTTTGGTTTATTCGACCAAAGTGAATCCCTTGATTGTGCTTTGGTTTCTTAGGTAGGTGATAGTCGCATTTGGCAGCGTGGCTGAAGAAATGTTCACTTCTTCTAGTTTATTTTGGTTATCGATGTTCAAGTCATTGAGGCTCAGGTACCCAAGTGTAAGGTGGGTCAGATCGACGTTATTGCTGATATCAATTTGAGTGACGTTCTTGGCCCAAACGGTCAAATAGCTGAGATTGGTTAGCGCACTTACATCTAGGGTTTGCAGCTTATCGCCTTCAAGCGAAAGGTAACTAAGTTCGGGGTTGTTGCTCAAATCAACATGACTTGAAGCAGGTACCAGAGACATGAGCGTCACGTTTGGAAAGTGGGTCAATTCTAGATTTATCTCGGTATTAAATAGGCGCAGGCTATCGAGTTTCACCATGGTGGAGCTGATCATTGCGTCTAATTGAGAATCTTCTGCGGCAAAACTAAACAAGTTTGGGGCAATGGTTAGATCCATCGATCGCAGTTGGGTGTTACTGATGTTTATTCGCGACAGCTTGGTGTATTCACTGCGCCAGTCGATTCGAGTGAGTGGATTGTGCGCTGCGGTAAATTCAGTGAGATCTTTCAATCCAGTCAGATCGAGCGTGGTCAGGTCATTTTCATCAAGGTTAAGGTGCGTTAGGCGCTCACCGTCTGGCAGGCTGACTTGAGTCAATGCATTCGCTTCAACATTGAGTCGTTCTAGTTTCGACAAATTGCTCGCATCTATTTCCGTTAGTTGATTGTAGCCAAGTTCAAGCGAGGTAAGGCTGGTTAATTGGTCGAGGCCCCAAACCGAGGTGATGCCAGTCCCTGTGCAGTTCAGTTGGTGCAGATCTTCAACGTACTCAATTTCGTTGTACACCGCTTCCGTGGCGATGCATTCTGCAAATCTTACGTCGTTAAAAGAAAGGCTGATGAGTGGGGTTTTTGTCGCGTTTGGATCACCGCTGTCAGAGCCGCCACAGCCGAACAGGGCGAGGGTGATGAGTGGGAGAAGAGCATTACGCATACTATCGTTCCTTGTTGGTATTGTTGTTGAATAACGGTCAGATGGCGGCAAGAAATGGGGTTTATTTTCTGCGTTTGGCAGTCGTTAGAATACTTCGCGTACAAGTTGAACTTGATCACCTTCCTTTGGCGAAAGGAGATATGGTTTCAGTGAGTTACTATATCGATATGATGAAGTGTTTACAGTGATATTTTGCGATTCGCCGAGTCAGTTCGCAAACAGCGCCGTTAACGAAGAAGCATCCTGCCGGTTTTAGACAGGAGTCATGAATTGGCGACAGGATGCTTAATACTAGATTGCAGCGCGTGCTTTGAGCACGCGTTGCCACACGGCGATGCTCATGAGATTGATGTTCTCTTCACTGTACGTGCGGCTGATACGCTTAATGGTTGATAGCATAGCGTTGTGACCAAGCGATTGAGAAAAGCGCGTGTCGAGATAGCAATCGCGCAGGCTATCAATGTGCTGACAGTCTTCAATGACCGATTCAATTGTAACCGCTTCACGTAATGATTCTTTTGCACTAATAACGGCGTCAAGCAGCTTGTATGCGATTTGGGGAGCGAAAAGACAACTAAAGCTGCACGCTGCCTAGGTTACGCATTTGGGTCAGCGCCCAATTGGTGCGGTGTTGGGTGTAGTTAGTGTGCGGATACACTTTAATTTTGTAAGGATTCGGCAGGACCACTGCCAATCTTGCCGCTTGCCATTGGGTCAGTTGGCTTGCATGAATGCCGTAATAGTTTTGCGCTGCCGCTTCGATACCGTAGATACCGGGACCGAACTCCACCACATTCAAATACACTTCGAGAATGCGTTCTTTACTCCACATCGCTTCCATCAACAGGGCAAAGTAAAGCTCGTACGCCTTGCGCACATAAGAGTGTGAAGGGAACAGAAAGACATTCTTCGCTGTTTGTTGAGTAATCGTGCTAGCACCACGAGAAGGTCCATTCTCACCGGCTTGTGAAATAACTTTGAACAACGAATCAAAGTCCACCCCATAATGATGCGGAAACTTCTGATCTTCCGTTGCCATCACTGCCAGTTGGATGTTTTTTGAAATCTCAGACAGTGGCACCCACTCTTGTTGGCTACTTTCTGGGTACCCTTCTGGTGGCGAGATCATGCGACTGATCTTCCATCCCCACACTGGTGGATTAACGTATTTGACGAAGCCCACCAACAACACGGGAGTCAGTAACAAAACCAATGAAATTTTGAATAGAAACAACTTCAGTCTTTTCAGCATGCTTTATTTGCCTAACCAGAGTAAGGGGTACGCCACTGATGAATCTCTATTTGTGGCTGTTTAATTAAATGGGAGCGAAGATTGCCTGATTCAAGGTAGAACAACAAGTTTGCAAGGTCAAAAATTGGTTAAAAAAAGCCCGATTTACAATGTAAACCGGGCTTACTGTTTGATTAATGATAGCTATTTAATCAGTTTGTAGAATACCGTCGATAGCGGTGGCAAACGTAACTCAAGAGACTGAGGTAGCGACTCGCTTTCTACTTCTTCTGTTTCTAATCGGCTTACCACTTCAAAACCGCTGCCGTCGTATTTCGCATCGTCTGTGTTTAGAAGAAGCTCGTATGTACCTTCCATTGGTACGCCTAAACGGAAACGCTCATGCGGCACTGGCGTGAAGTTGCTGATCACTAATACGCGTTCGCCATCTTGGCTGATACGTTCGTGCGCAAGAATGCTTGCTTCCGCCTCATCCTGTAGACGCCATTCAAAGCCAGCTGGCACGCAATCTTGATCGTGCATCGCCGCTTCGTCGCGGTACAAGTGGTTCAAGTCTCGAATCAGTGCTTGCACGCCTTGGTGGCGACCAAACTCCAGCAAGAACCACTGTAGCTGGTCATCGTGGTTCCATTCTGCGGTTTGACCAAGCTCTGCACCCATGAAGTTTAGCTTCTTACCCGGTTGACCATACATGTAGCCGTAGTAAGCACGTAGGTTGGCGGTTTGTTGCCACTCATCACCTGGCATCTTGTTGTGGATCGAGCCCTTGCCGTACACCACCTCATCATGAGACAGCGACAGTACGTAGTTCTCGCTGTGTGCGTAAACAAGCGGGAACGTGATGGTATTGTGGTGGTATTTGCGATGAATAGGATCTTCTTGGATGTAAGAAAGACTGTCGTGCATCCACCCCATATTCCACTTAAAACCGAAGCCTAAGCCACCCATAAAGGTTGGCGCAGATACACCCGGGAATGCCGTCGATTCTTCCGCAATGGTCATCGCATTCGGGAAGTGTTTGTAGACCTCTTCGTTCATCCACTTCAGAGTTGCGATCGCATCATAGTTCTCATTGCCGCCATCCGCATTCGGGATCCATTGATCATGGCTGCGTGAGTAATCAAGGTAAAGCATCGAAGCCACTGCATCTACGCGAATGCCATCAATGTGGAATTGCTCGAACCAGTACAGCGCGTTAGACACAAGGAAACGACGCACATGTTCACGACCTAAATCGTAAATGTATGAGTTCCAATCTTGATGCCAACCACGACGCGGATCTGGATCGTGGAACAGTGGTGTGCCATCAAAGTTCGCTAAGCCATGATCATCCGATGGGAAGTGTGCAGGAACCCAATCCAGTACTACACCAAGACCCGCTTGGTGACACGCATCAACAAAGAATTTGAAATCATCAGGTGAGCCGTAACGACTCGTTGGCGCAAACAAACCTACTGGTTGGTAACCCCAAGAGCCAAAGAACGGGTGTTCAGAAACTGGCATTAGCTCAACGTGGGTGTAGCCCATGTCTACAAGGTAAGGTACTAATTCAGCGGCCAGTTCACGATAGTTTAAGAAATCACCATCTTCATTACGCTTCCAAGAACCTGCGTGCAGCTCGTAGAAAGACAGTGCTTCATCACGCTTTTGCGTCACTGCACGGTTCTGCCATTTCGCGTCTTGCCATTGGTAACGGTTGTGATCGTAAGTGATCGATGCGAAAGATGGGTATTGCTCTGAGTAGAAGCCCCAAGGATCTTGTTTGTGAGGAAGCCCTTCCCCATTCGGACCTTTGAGCTCAAATTTGTATTGTACGCCCTCTTCCAAACCAGGAATAAACAAGCCCCAGATACCGTAGTCTAGGCGTTGCATTGGATGACGACGGCCATCCCATTGGTTGAAGCTGCCCACTAAGCTAATTGCCGATGCGTGAGGTGCGTAAACCAAGAAGCGAACACCAGAGATGTTTTCACCACCACGCTCTAGGGTCACAAATTGCGAGCCCATATAGCGGTACATGTCTTTTGGTGTATGCAGGTGTTCATATTCTTGGTAAATGTTGTGGTACTGGTAAGGATCGTCGATCAACTGTTCAACGCCATTCCAATCCACGGCAAGTTGGTAATGAGTCAGGTTTAAGTCGTGGTTTTCTTTTAAAATAAAACCACTTTCGCCTTCGCGCTCAAGTGCAACGCGGGGTTCACCAGTGACGACTAGCTCGACGTTATTTGCACCCGGCATCCACACACGTAATGACCCTTCGCCGTCATCAATGAATGGACCAAGCGACGCAAATGGATCTGAGTAAGCCGCCTGAGATAATAGTTCGTAAGCACGTTCGTGGTTTTTCTTTACCTTAGTTTTCAAATCTTTCTCCCTAGCCCCGATATTCTCCATATATTTTCGAACATCGGTTTCCACAGCCAAACGTTGTGAATTCACATAAAAGACTCTGTTATCGAATTTAACAGCGTCAAAAAGCAAAAATGCCCGCTATTTTTGCGGGCATAATAACGGTACTTCATCCTAACGGATTGTGCCGGTTCAATGAGTGACCTAGGCTTTACTTTCGTACCTCGGTACAATTAATTTAAGTAATTGCTACATCACTCATTTCACCTTATTTGCTCGCTTTCGCGCGCACTTCAGTTAGGCGCTTAGAAATACGATTTACGTCTTCACGGCTGAAGATTTCATCTAGGTTCATCGACAGTTTACGACGCCAGTTCGGGTACTCATTTACCGTACCAGGAATGTTGACCGGTTGATCCATTTCTAGCCAGTCTTCAAGTTGAACACTCAACAGTGCAGAATCACCCGCAGCCACGTGCAACTGCAACGCTTCACTTAGGTAAGTATCCATCGGCACATATTGTGCGTCATGACCAATACCTTCTGGTAGGTAACCATGCCAACGAACGCTGTCTAGGATGCCTTGTTTGCACTTCAGACGGTCATCAAACAAGCCTTCTAGTTGCTCTTCGTCAGGGTATAGACCGATCTCACGACCCATCTTCAAGTCATCACAATGCCAGAAGCCACGTAGGGTTGGCATATCGTGCGTACACAGTGCTGACATAGACTGTTCAGCGTAATGCTTCGGAGAAATAAAGCCGCCGTCATCTTTTGATGTTTCGAAAAAGAACACTTTGTACGAGTGAACACCTGCGTCACGAAGGATACCCACGATTTCATCAGGCACTGTACCCAAATCTTCACCGATAACTGAACACTGATGACGATGTGACTCAAGTGCTAGGATTGCTAGCATGTCTTCAACTGGGTAGTACAGGTAAGCACCTTCAGTTGCCTTCTCACCTTTTGGAATCCACCACAGACGAAGTAAACCAAGTACGTGGTCAATACGAAGTGCACCACAGTGTTTCATGTTCGCACGTAGTAACTTGATGTACGCGTCGTAACCGGTCGCTTCCAACACTTGTGGGTTAAGCGGTGGTAGACCCCAGTTTTGACCAAGAGGGCCAAGGATATCTGGTGGAGCACCAATACTAGCGTCCAGAACTAGGTTGCCATCATCAGCCCAAGTTTCGCTGCCTGAATCCGCAACACCAACAGCCAGGTCACGGTACAGACCAACCGTCATACCTTTTTCTTCAGCTAGCGCTTGTGCTTCTTTAATTTGATCGTCAGCGATCCACTGCAAGTACATGTACAGGTGAACACGTTCTGCGTTGTCTTTGATGTACTTCTGAGTGGCTGCAGAATCAAATGTGCGGAACTTCTCAGGGAATACCGGCCAGCCCCAAACGCTTGAATCTTCAGCATGCAGTTCACCGTGTAGCGCATCGAATGCTGCTTGGTGAAGTAGGCTTTCGCCGCCAAGTTCTACAAACTCTAGGAATGCGCGCGCGCGATCAGTATTCTTGTCTAGATGACGTGCTTTGAACTCGCTAAACAGCAGCGGTAAAACACTCATCTTGAGTTCAGACACTTCGGTGTAGTTCACCCAGTGTGAGTCACGAGCTTTTTGCAGACGTTGCTGGAACTCTGCGCTGCCAACACGTTGCTGAGCTTCTGCACTTAACGCAAATTCAGGCACTGAACTTACGTCGATGTACATGATGTTCAACCAACGACGAGAAGACGGGCTGTATGGGCTCGCACCTTCTGGGTTCGCAGGGAACAATGAATGAATTGGGTTCAAACCAATGAAGTCACCGCCACGCGATGCGATGTCGCTTACCAACTGCTTAAGGTCGCCAAAGTCACCGATACCCCAGTTGTGCTGAGTGCGCAGTGTGTAAAGCTGAATGCTTGGACCCCATAGCTTTTTGTGTTGGTTTAAATCTTCTTGTTTGAAACACGCTTTCGGTGTGATGATCAGCGACATTTCGTAAGGAGTCTTACGACGTTTACGACTGATGATCAGTTTGTGGTAACCCCATGCCAAGTTCTTTGGCAATGCAAACACTAGAGGGCCACCCTCAGCTCGTTCATCACGAACAATTTGCGACTGAAGATAGCCTTCAAGTACCTCTCCTTGTTCTGTTTCTAAACACCAGCTAAATTCACTCTCACGAGCACTCGTACCTAGGTTTAGTTCCACTTCGACAGGATCGCCGTCGCGTAAAACAAGAACAGGGGCTAGTACGTCTTTTTTATGTTTTCGTTCAGCAGAAGCCAATAGCTTCTCATCGCTGCTAGTATCGTAGCCAAGTGAAGTGAGCAAGCGGCGTAGAGTCTCTTCAGAAACTTTTGCTTCGTCTCCCCACGCGCTGACGTAGCTGTCAGCCAATCGCGCCATGTCTGCGACTTTCTTTAATGCTGTTTGTTCTTTCATCGCTTTCTCCGAAGGTAATACCAACACCTTCCATGTAGGGTTTTATTGTTATCAATAATTTATCTTTGAAATGACCAAAGGTAGCGCTCGGCTACCTTGGTCTTAACTGGGTTCTATTAACGTTTTACCGCTTCAAGTTTCCAGATGTTGTTCACATAGTCTCGAATCGAGCGGTCTGATGTGAACTTACCAACTAGGGCGGTGTTAAGAATTGCTTTCTTAGCCCAGCCTGCTTGGTCTTTGTATTGTTTGCCCATTTCTTCATGCGCTTTCACATAAGATGCGAAGTCAGCAAGACATAGGTATGGGTCACCGCCATCTAGTAGGCTATCGAATGTAGCGCGTAGCAGGCCTGGTTGACCTGGCGTGAACTCGTCACCTGTTAGTAGGTCTAGAGACGCTTTCAGTAGGTGGTCAGCATTGTAGTAGTCGTATGGGTTGTAGCCAGCAGCTTTCGCTGCTTTTACGCCTTCAACGTCTAGACCGAAGATGTAGATGTTCTCGTCGCCCACTTCTTCACGGATTTCAACGTTCGCACCATCCATCGTACCGATAGTTAGCGCACCGTTTAGAGCCATCTTCATGTTACCAGTACCAGATGCTTCTTTACCCGCTAGCGAGATTTGTTGAGAAACGTCCGCTGCTGGGATTAGCATTTCAGCCATGCTTACACGGTAGTCAGGGATGAATACAACTTTCAGCTTGTTGCCAATGCGTGGGTCGTTGTTGATCTTATCTGCAATCTTGTTAATCGCGAAGATGATCTCTTTCGCTAGGTGGTAACCTGGCGCCGCTTTAGAGCCGAAGAAACATACGCGTGGAGTACACTCGAAGTTTGGATCGTTGATAATGCGGTGGTATAGAGACAAGATGTGTAGCAAATCAAGTTGCTGACGCTTGTACTCGTGCAGACGCTTGATCATCACATCAAAGATAGCGTTAGTATCTAGCTCGATACCCATGTTCTCTTTAACCCAATCCGCTAGGCGCTGTTTGTTTTCTTTCTTAACAGCCATGAATTCTTTTTGGAATTTCGCGTCTGTTGCGTACTTGGCAATACCTTCTAGTTGCTCAAGTTTCGCTGGCCACTCAGAACCAATCTTACCAGTGATAAGGTTAGATAGACCTGGGTTACAGAACTTCAACCAACGACGAGGTGTAATACCGTTTGTCACGTTATGTAGACGAGTTGGGTACATCTCGTGGAACTCTGGGAATAGGTCTTTCTTAACTAGCTCAGAGTGAAGTGCTGCTACGCCGTTAACTGCGTAAGAACCGATTACACATAGGTTAGCCATGCGAACCATGCGGTGGAAACCTTCTTGGATGATAGAAAGCTTAGCTTGCTTCTCACCGTCACCAGGCCACATCTTACGAACTTCTTGTAGGAAGCGGTGGTTGATTTCAAAAATGATTTCCATGTGACGTGGAAGTAGACGCTGAATTAGCGACTCAGACCAAGTCTCTAAAGCTTCTGGAAGTAGTGTGTGGTTCGTGTAAGCGAACGTGTTTGCACTGATTTCCCATGCCGCTTCCCAAGTTAGGCCTTTCTCGTCTACTAGGATGCGCATTAACTCAGGGATAGCGATAGTTGGGTGCGTATCGTTAAGCTGGATAGTCTCTTGCTTAGGTAGATCCGCTAGCGAGTAGCCTGCTGCTTCGTGGCGACGTAGAATATCGCGTACAGACGCTGCTGAGTGGAAGTACTGTTGCATTAGACGCAGTGTTTTACCTTTCTCGTGGTTATCGTTCGGGTAAAGCACTTTTGTGATGTTACCTGCGTCGATCAGCGAGTGCTGAGCTTCGAAGTAATCACCGTTGTTAAAGCTCTCTAGTGAGAATGGTGCAATTGCTTGACATTCCCAAAGGCGTAGAGGGTAAACCGTGTCTGATTCGTAACCTACGATAGGCAGATCCCAAGGCATTGCTTTTACAGACATGCCAGGAACCCATTTACGAACTTCTTTACCGTTCTCGTTTACCACTTCAACGTGACCGTAGAAGCCGATTTCTTGCGCAAGTTCTGGACGAGCCACTTCCCATGGGTAGCCTTCTACACCGCGCCATGCGTCTGGAGCTTCTTGTTGACGACCATCTTTGAACGACTGTTTAAACAGACCGTATTCGTAGTGCAGGCCGTAACCTACTGTTGGAAATTCTTGAGCGGCACATGAATCCATGAAACATGCTGCTAGACGACCAAGACCGCCGTTACCCAATGATGGGTCGCGTTCTTCTTCTAGAAGGTCTGTTAGGTTGTGACCTAGTTCAGCCATTGCTTCAGTGATCTCTTCGTAAAGACCCATGCTGATTAGGTTGTTACCAGTCAAACGACCGATAAGGAATTCTAGTGAAAGGTAGTTAACGCTTTTCGCTTTTTGGATGCGAGGGTCAGCTTCAGTAGCAAGCAAATCACAAGTAGTGAATTCAGCCAGTGCACGACCCATTGCTAGGTACCATGCGCGGCTGTCTGCGTTTTCAATAGTGTGTGCGTAAGTCACTGATAGGTGTTTCTTTACGCTTTCTTGGAACGACTTCTTGTCAAATTTTTTCTGTTGAGTAGGTTTCATTAAGAAATTCTCACGTCTTGTATTAATTCATCTGCCATACATCCTGCATTTCCCCCTGTGAATAAACATCCTCCTATTTCTCCTCCTTAACGGGAGTAGGAAGTAGGGCGTAGAGAGGGGACCATTGCGAAGTTAGTGATCCAACTCTCAACACAAGGCTCATTTAACGAGTTCTTAGTGATTAGGATCACATCACATCGTTACTAAGATTACTTTTTCAAAGTGACGATATTTATTACGTCATTTTTGCTTGTTGTAAAAACTGTCTGTTCGATCACACAAAAACAGCGAATAAAACCAAACTTCCTTTAATATGTGCGCAACTGTGCCTATACACGTTCACTACATTCGATTTTAAAGTGAGCCAAATCACAAATTAAGGGCGTAGTTGGTGGCAATTGCATCAACTCTTGAGAATTAGGAAGTGGATCAAAGTAAGAGACATTTCGGATGTCGTAACATCCACAACACATAGGAAAGTAGTATAAATATTAATCAACGCTGCCCGTTTACGTTCGTTTAAGAATTATTTTTCGCTAGCTCATGTACCTAAGTGATCTCTAGCCACATTTTTAGTCGTGCTACATCCACGAGATGAATAGGCACCTTGTGGCAATAAAAAGTAAAAACGGATTGATTGCTAGATACGCATAAACAAAGGACATATAAAATGTGGATCCCTTCTAAACTTACTCGCCCAGGACGGTTGCATAATGCCATTGTTCGCCCAAGAGTATTGGACCTACTACAACAAGCGCCCTTTTATAAGCTGGTTTTATTTCGTTCACCAGCAGGTTACGGAAAAACCACTATGGCTGCTCAGTGGCTATCAGATAAGCCAAATGTTGGCTGGTACAGCATAGATGACAGTGATAATGATGGCTTTCGTTTCGTCAATTACCTTTTGCAAGCACTGAACAAAGCAACTAATCACAACTGCTCGAACTCTCAGAAACTGGCGGAGAAGCGCCAGTTTTCATCATTGCGCTCTTTATACAGTGAAGTTTTCGCCGAAATGGCCGATTTCCAGCAAGAATGCTACATCGTTTTGGATGACTATCACCTAATCACTAATGATGAAGTCCACGAGTCCATGCGATTCTTCCTCAAGCACATGCCAGATAACCTTACTGTCGTCGTAACCAGTCGCGCAAATCCTCCTTTGGGTACCGCAAACTTACGTGTTCGCGACCTGATGATCGAAATTGGCAATGAAATGCTGGCGTTCGATATCGAAGAGACCACTCGCTTCTTCAATCAACGAATCGAGGACGGGATTGATGAGGACACCGCAAATAACCTACGTACCTATGTAGAGGGGTGGCCTTCAGCACTTCAATTGATTGCCCTCCAAGCCCAGCACCAAAATCGCACGCTGGCGCAAACAGTCGAATCAGTGTCTCAGTTTAACCATGCCCACTTATGGGATTACCTCGTTGAAGAAGTATTCGACTTGCTAGATTCAGAAACGCGTCATTTCTTAATGCAAGTATCGGTCCTTGACCACTTCAACGACGGACTAGTGTTTGCCCTAACACAACGTGAAGATGCGCTGGGGATGATCGAGTCATTAAACCGTTACGGCTTATTTATCTACCCACTCGAAGGCGAGCATAATTGGTTCCGTTTCCATAACTTGTTTGCAGAATTCTTATCTCACGAACGTTTAGCTCGCATTCCTCAACAAGAAAAAGATCTTCACCGCAATGCTGCCGTCGCGTGGCTGCAACAGAAAGCGCCTCACCAAGCGATTCATCATGCTCAAAAATCGAACGACAAAGATCTCGTTGTCGAAATTCTTAACGAGTTTGGCTGGAAGATGTTTAACCAAGGTGAGCTAAGCACGCTAGAGTCAGCAATTAATCAACTAGATAGCGACCTGCTATTTAGTCACCCTAAACTCACCATGCTAAGAGCGTGGTTGGCACAAAGTCAGCACCGTTACAATCAAGTCGGTCAGCTACTAGCGGAAGCAGAAGAAGAGCACAGTAAACGCGACATTGAACTGGATATTCATTATCAAGGACAAGCCAATGCGCTACTTGCTCAAGTTGCCATTAACAGCAACCAACCAGAACATGCGCTTGAACTCGCAGAATTGGCATTAAGTCAGTTAGACCACACCGTCTATCGTAGCCGCATTGTTGCAACCTCAGTCGTGGGTGAAGTAAACCACGTGCTCGGTAAACTCGACCGTGCTTTACCTATGATGCAGCAAACAGAAAAGCTAGCGCGTCAATATCAAGTTTACCATCAAGCACTTTGGGCTATTCTGCAACAAAGCGAAATCTTAATTGCTCAAGGCTATGTTCAAGCTGCATTTGAATTGCAAGACTCAGGTTTCCGTTTGATTGAAGATCAACAACTGCAACATGTTCCTTTGCATGAGTTCTTACTTCGTATCCGAGCACAAGTGCTGTGGTGCTGGAACCGCCTAGATGAAGCAGAAGAGTGCGCTTACAAAGGCCTACAAATCCTAGAAAGCCATTCACCGAGTAAGCACTTACACAGTTACTCAATGTTGGCACGAATCGCCATTGGCCGCGGTGAACTGGATAAGGCAGGCAAGTTCATCGAGCACATGCAGCATTTGATGAAACAATCGACTTATCACGTAGATTGGATGGCAAACGCCTCGTTATCTCTGATTTTGTTCTGGCAAGCACGTGGTAACACTGAAGCAATTCAAGAATGGTTAAACTCGGCAGTGAAGCCAGAGGCCGCATGCAACCATTTCTCTCAACTCCAGTGGCGAAACATCGTTCGTGCCCATATCAATTTAGGCCAGTATGATGACGCTCGACAAGCGCTTGATTTCCTACAAAGCGAAGCGTCTCGAGCAAATTTGATCACAGACACTAATCGCAACTTAGTGGTTGACGCGGTTTTGGCGGCTAAGCAAAAAGATGAAGAGAAAGCAAAAACGCTACTTAAAGAAGCGTTAGTCATGACCAATCAAACAGGCATGGTGGGTAATTTCCTCATTGATGGCGCAACCATTGGTGTTCTACTTGAAAAGCTCAGCCTACGTCATGAGCTAGGCGATCTAGAACGCCATCGCGCTCAGCAATTGATGAAAGACATTTCTTCAAACCAGCGCAGTCGCTCGATTCACTTTGATGAAGACTTTATTGAGAAACTGGTGAACCACCCGAACGTACCAGAGTTGGTCCGTACGAGCCCGCTGACTCAACGTGAATGGCAGGTACTTGGCCTGATTTACTCAGGGTTTAGTAATGAGCAAATCGCACAAGAACTTGATGTCGCTGGCACGACTATCAAGACTCACATTCGCAACTTGTACCAAAAGCTAAATATTGCCAACCGTAAGGAAGCAATCGTGACAGCTGAGAACTTGTTGCAACTAATGGGTTACTGATTTAGCGGATTAAATAAAGCGTAAACATAAGGGTTGGCGTAATGCGTCAGCCCTTTTTTATTACTCAATAATCTTTGAAAAGTGCAAATTGCAAAGCACGTAAGAAACGTTGTACATATATACCCAAGTAACCTCAAGATGACTAGGGATACAACAGGCAAAAAATAGCCAACCGCAATTAGTGCGATTGGCTTATATATATTGTGAACAAATTTTATTCACTAACAACGTCAGTTGGCTAGGTGACCCTCGGCTTAAGAAGGGTCGAAAAGTATTATGCATTAAGCGTGCCAACTTTTGAAGTGCTATTTTTGGGTATAAGGTCGCATATCAAATCATTTCCCCTCTCCAATAATTGCATTATGCAAAACAAAGTTGCGAAATGAAATTGCAACATGCAACAAGGCTAAAGTGATGATAATTAACTCATCAGAATTAGGCCATCTTATCTAGTTACACATCCCTACAAGAAATTGAATATGAATTCATACTTTTTTGACATCAATGTTTGTATACTCACTGCCACTTACATGACTTAGTATTTGAGAAATGAACTATTTAACTACCTTCTTTAAAGGGATAGCCATGGGTGCAGCTGATGTCGTACCAGGCGTATCAGGCGGCACCATCGCATTTATAACTGGTATTTATGACACTTTGCTCGAGAGTATCCGTCGCATTAACCCTTCTCTTTTTTCAATTTGGAGAAAAGAAGGCTTCAAAGCCGCATTTAATCACATTAATGGCTTCTTCCTAATCTCATTGTTTGCGGGCATCCTTACCAGTATTGCAACGTTGGCAAAGCTGATCACGTGGCTGCTGGAAACACACCCAATCCCAATTTGGTCATTCTTCTTCGGCCTAATCTTGGTCTCTGTATATCACATCATCCGCCAAGTAGAACAACGTGATGCGATTCGCTTTGTTGCGCTGTTGGTTGGAATTGGCTTCGCTTACTGTATCACTGTACTTAAACCACTCCACATGGAACCAACGGCGATCAACACCATTCTTGCTGGCGCTATCGCGATCTGTGCAATGATCCTACCGGGTATCTCTGGAAGCTTTATTCTGCTGTTGATCGGCATGTACACTCCCGTTTTAGGTGCGGTTAAAGGTTTCCAAATTGATATCCTTGCGCTGTTCCTTGCAGGCTGTGTTGTTGGTCTTCTGTCCTTCTCTCACCTGCTATCTTGGTTACTACGCAAGTTCCGCGATTTAACCTTGATGTTCCTAACGGGCTTGATGATCGGCACGCTACCAAAGATCTGGCCTTGGAAAGAGACGCTAACATGGCGCACCAACTCGAAAGGCGAGCAAGTACCACTACTGCAAAATAACCTGTCACCATTTGAGTTTGAGCACATCACTTCTCAACCTTCACAACTTGTGTTGGCTGTCGTGATGATGCTGGCAGCAATCGCGCTGGTACTTGGTTTAGAGAAGTTTGCAGACTCAGACAAATAACCATAATTGCACGTCAGTAATTTTAGAAGCGGAGCCAATGGCTCCGCTTTTTTATTGGTGTGGGTTCAAGTACATATCCCCGATTCAATTCAAAACTAGGTTACTGGGTATAGTGCACAGTTTGTCGAAGTCACGAGTTTTCATATATGCCATCTGTGCTAGGATGCACTCAATGTTAAGTGATAAGTACTGAATCTTAATGAAAGTGTTACAAATCGCAGGGATAGCCGTGGCACTGGTCGCCGGCTTTTACGCGCCTACCCTCATCAAAAATTTTTCCTCAGCACCCGAGCCTAAATCGCTCGATGAATACTGTTTCCTTTCTACCGACCCTTGCATCCAAAATGATGTTGCGATGACGCTCAGCGTCGATACTGCTCAACCTTTGATCCCTGCGAAGCTCGAAGTCGAATGGCAAGGCAGCGACGCCGATCAGCTTGTATTAAGCTTGGTTGGGCGAGAAATGGAAATGGGCGAGCCAAAATTCATGCTGAAGAAAGTGGCGCCAGGTAAATTCGTGGGTGATGTGATATTGCCCGTTTGTACACACGATGCAATGACGTGGGTTGGTGAGCTTTCAGATGGCAAAGACACCATCTATCCAGCCCTAAAAATGCAAAGATAAGGAATTGATATGAGCCGTAATTGGTCTCTCTTTCTCGTTGTGGCTTTTGTCCTCGGCTTTGGCGCTAAAACTTACCTAGACGGACAAAAAGACGTCGAGAAAAAACAGCAAGTCTCGACGGAGCAAAGCGTGTTGTTTGGTGAAGGCGAGAAACCCGTCGATATCTTCGATACCAGCGATGATCGTATTCGCATCGTTTATTTTGGCTTTACACGCTGCCCGGACGTTTGCCCAACATCTTTAGCTATGCTGGCAGGCGCACTCAATCAAATTGACGATACACAAAAATCCCAGCTACGTCCGATGTTCATCTCGCTTGATCCAGAACGCGACGAAGCAGATGCGTCAGCGAAATATGCTCACTACTTCCACCCTATGATTGAAGGTTTGTCAGCGCCACTCGAGGTGACAACTCCACTTGCCCACAAGTACGGTGTTATTTTCCGTAAAACGGAACTCGAAGGCTCAGAGCTGAAATACACGCTCGACCATAGTTCTTACTTCTATTTCTTAAAGCCTGACGGCACACTCATCACCAAAGTGCCGCATACCTTAACGCCTGCACCAATTGTCGAGGCGATAACCAAACTGACTGCAGAAGGAAAAACCAATGAAAGCTAAGCATGCAATCAAAACGTTGGCACTCTCCGCCCTACTTCTAAGCCCTTTGGCACAAGCGAATCTCAACGTGATGCCACATGAGCCGTATGCGCGAGCAATGGCGCCAGGCGCTGTCACTAGTGCGGTCTTTGTCACTTTTGCTAACCGTAGCCAAGAAGACATCAATATCGTCGCGGCAGAAACACCAGCAGCGGGTAAAGTCGAACTGCACGATGTGATTAAAGAAGGTGACGTAATGAAGATGCGTCAGGTAGACCACATCACATTAACGGCAAAAGAAACCACAGAGCTAAAACCGGGCAGCCTGCATATCATGCTATTTGACCTTAAAAAGCCACTTAACGAAGGCGACGAAATCGAAGTCACAGTGACTTACGGCAACGGTCAAAAGCAAAGCTTTACCGCTCCAGTGAAGAAAGTCATGGCAGGAATGAAAAAGCACGAACATCACCACTGATTCTTGCTCGGAACATCAAGCCAAAGCTCCTCTGCATGAGGAGCTTTTTTATTCCCCCAACATTTTCTCCTATCAATAAACATAAGCTGCCCTCCCATTTCCCAATGCTAACTTTTGTGTTCTAAATCAGAGTCAATAGACCGCAGCTGAGATATAAACAAGGCTTTGCTGCCAAACGAGTTTCTCACCATGTTAAAAGCCCTTTCTCGCGTATTTAAAATGCTGACGCAAGTGAATCCAAATCTGGAACAGGACGTTGATACCATCATTGACGCTATTGGTGGCATGGATAATTTGGTGGAAACTGGTGCTTGCGCGACAAGGTTACGCCTAACTCTAAAAGACACTGCTATCGTGAGTCAAAAAGCATTGAAAGCACACGGGGCACATGGTGTGGTGATCATTGATGAGCGACATATCCAAATTATCTATGGCGTAAAAGCCAATACTTATTCGCAAGAGATGGAAGAACGTCGAATAAAACACATATAAAACGCAAAGGAGTTGTAAGAATCGAATCACAGCCGCTATACTCCGGCCGTTAACTCACCAACCAAGAGGAAATATGATGATTGTAATGACAAACACTAACTGGGCAGCGAAAGGGTAAACGTCCACTTTTTCTCGTGGCTAAGCCACAACACCTCCCTTCTTTGCCCGGTCTTCACCGGGGTCAGCTCTATGCGAATTAGACCCTAATGCGATTTGTATTAAGGCGCTTTGTTGCGCCCGGGATAATTCAACAATGAATAAAACACATTCTTTTTGTGAATCACTACTTACTCAACCTAACCCACTAAAGCTATTAGGTTGGAAACCATTTTTTCAACAACAACTAACGTTAGACGATTACGAAGACACACTCTTTGCACGAGTGATTGCTCACCATCGTAGTGGCTATGTCGTGGTTAGCGAACAAGGTGAAACCCACTTACCAATCCAAGCCTCGCTACCCAGCATGACCGTCGGCGACTGGGTAATATTAAACCACCAGCAACAGTTTTCTCGTTTGCTTGAACGCCGTAGTTTATTTAGTCGCAAAGCCGCGGGCAGTAAAGTAGCCGAGCAGCTTATCGCCGCCAACGTGGATACGGTATTTATCGTGTGTTCACTCAACCACGATTTTAACCTTAGCCGAATTGAGCGTTACTTAGCACTCATCAATGAATCCGACGTCGAGCCCGTCATTGTGCTGACAAAAGCCGACTTATGTGACGATGCTGATGAGCTTACAGCTCAGGTACAAAAGCTTGATCCTCTGCTTATGGTAGAAAGCGTTAATGGTCTGGATGAATCAAGCGTCACCAAATTGATGAGTTGGTGTGGCGAAGGCCAGACCGTTGCGTTCATCGGCTCTTCTGGGGTAGGAAAGTCCACCTTAGTGAACACCCTACTTGGCGAGCAAGAACAAGCAACTGGTGGTATTCGCGAAGATGACAGCAAAGGTCGACACACTACAACCTCTCGTTCAATCCATCTACTGCCCTCTGGTGCAATCATAATGGACACACCGGGAATGCGTGAGATCCAGTTGGCAGACAGTGAAGCAGGAGTCAGCGAAACTTTTGCTGATATTGAAGCGCTAGCAGAAAGCTGCCGATTCAATGATTGCCAACATCAAACCGAACCTGGATGTGCGGTTCAAGCCGCAATTGAAGGTGGTTCATTGGAGTTACGCCGCTTTACCAACTACCAGAAGTTATTGCGAGAACAAGCCCATAATGGAGCGACTCTCGCTAAGCAGCGAGCGCAGAACAAACAGTTCGGAAAAATGGTGCGCAATGTTGTGGGTGAAAAGCGTAAACGACAACAAGGTTACTAGATTGTTATATCTAGAAAAACCATAGAACATAGGAGGCTAACGCCTCCTTTTTTTATAACTTTATAAAATCACACCTTTCATAACAGACAATACTTTACAACATTTAACATCAATTAAATCAACATTGAGCAAACATTTAAACTAAAAACAAACTAAAACTAGACACAAAATATTACCAAGCTAAGATATGTGATATTCAGCAAGAAAATGGCTGGATTTATAAAAACAGGATAAGTAATCAAATTGCAGGAATGATGTATGCAACACAACAGTCTCGTTGCCCGATACGCTCGTGGTAACCTCGTTCTCCAAATCCTCGTCGGTATTGTTCTCGGTACGTTGCTCGCAACGATTGCCCCTGAGCATGCTGAAAGCGCAGGATTACTCGGTAGCCTATTCGTAGGCGCTTTAAAAGCAATCGCTCCAGTTTTGGTGTTTATTTTGGTTGCCGCTTCAATTGCGAACCAAAAGAAAAACCAGCACACTTACATGCGCCCAATTGTGGTTCTATACCTGATGGGGACGTTCTTCGCAGCACTGACCGCCGTGGTTCTGAGCTTCCTTTTCCCTACCAATCTAACTCTGGTAACCGGTGCTGAAGGTGCAATGCCACCTCAAGGCATTGCTGAAGTATTGCGAACGTTACTCTTCAAGCTGGTTGATAACCCAGTAAATGCACTAGTAGAAGCAAACTACATTGGTATCCTTGCATGGGGTGTCGGTCTTGGTCTTGCACTACACCACGCGTCAGCGACAACGAAAGCAGTATTCGAAGATCTAAGCCACAGCGTTTCTCACATTGTTCGCTTCATTATTCGTCTTGCTCCATTTGGTATCTTTGGCCTAGTGGCTTCTACCTTTGCTACGACAGGCTTTGGTGCACTTGCAGGTTATGCTCACCTTCTTGCTGTATTACTCGGCGCAATGATGGTCATCGCTCTAGTTGTTAACCCAGCGATTGTTTTTGTAAAGACAAAGCAGAATCCTTACCCACTGGTGTTCCAATGTCTACGTGAAAGTGGTGTAACCGCATTCTTTACTCGCTCAAGTGCTGCAAACATCCCAGTTAACATGGCGCTTTGTGAAAAGCTGAAACTAGACGAAGACACATACTCTGTCTCAATTCCTCTTGGCGCGACCATCAATATGGCTGGTGCTGCAATTACCATCACTACTTTAACCCTAGCTGCCGTTCACACTATGGGCATTGAAGTAGACCTAATGACTGCAGTACTGCTAAGTATCGTGGCTGCTGTATCAGCTTGTGGTGCATCTGGTGTTGCCGGTGGTTCTCTACTTCTTATTCCTCTTGCGTGTGGTCTGTTTGGTATCTCAAACGACGTAGCAATGCAGGTTGTAGCAGTTGGCTTCATCATCGGTGTGATTCAAGACTCGGCTGAGACTGCACTAAACAGCTCAACGGACGTTATTTTCACAGCAGCAGTTTGCAAAGCAGAACAGCAAAAAGCGCAATAGTACTCGCATACAAAATGTAAAAAGGGAGCCAATTGGCTCCCTTTTTTTATTTAAACTCAAAGCTACTTACTTGATGCAACTTCTTCTAATGGGAAATGCTCGCTAGGGTCAACAAACTCTTGTTGTGCCGCGATTGTTTGCAGCTCCCACTCACCGGCTTGGTGAGTCGCATTCAATACGCCATAGCAAGCATCATGACAATGCTGGAACGCTTGTTTTGGTGTCCAGCCTTTTAACAAGCCTGCGGTAAAGATCGCTGAAATCAAATCACCAACACCTACTGGTGCTTTTTCAAATTCAAATTGAGGACGCTTAGCAAGGAAAGTACCTTCCTGCGTAGCCAATAACATATTGAAGCTCGTATCGGACAGACAGTACAGGTGTTTCACCAATACCACTTTGGGACCTTTTGCTAATGCGCGCTGACAAGCTTCAATCGCATCATCCAAGGTATGGATTTCCATCTCTGCAAATTGAGACAGTTCAAACTGGTTAGGGACTATCACATCAGCCATTGGCATTAGACGAGTCAATAAATGATCTGCGATACCCGGAGCAACAATACAGCCTTTGTCAGGAGCGCCCATTACCGGATCACACACATACAGAGCTTCTGGGTTAGCTTGTTTCACTTTTGCGACCGTTTCAGCAACGGCAAGACACTGCTCTGCGCTGCCTTGATAGCCCGTAAGCACTGCCTGGCATTTGTCCAGGGCGCCTATATTGCTAAGGCCACGAACCAACTCGTTGATGTCATCAGCAGAAAACGCACGACCCGTCCAACCTTCTTGATATTGGGTGTGGTTAGAAAATTGAACGGTGTGAATAGGCCACACTTCGAAACCCATGCGTTGCATTGGGAAAACAGCACTGCTGTTACCAGCATGGCCAAAAGAAACATGCGATTGTATAGAGAGGATACCTTGCATAGTACCAGACCTCTTCTTGTAATTATCAATAGTTCAAAGACAGCGGCAAGCGCCAATTTACGAAACCAGTAGTGTATCCGACAAACCTCAATTCTCTCACTCAATTCTCACCGTCTTGGCTTGAATCGGTTGGAGAGTTGGTTTTCAGTACCATTTTCTTAATTTCCATTTTGTCTTTATTGAGCGCAATTTCGAGGGTGTCCCCTTCCCTTATCCCGAGTTCACTCAGGATCACGCTTGGAATGACTACGACGGTATCGTCACCGATTTTAACAGGTTGGCTAATCATCTTTCGTCCTCCAAATGTCAAAAATGAGTTTTCACGTTATGAATGGCGAGTAATCAGGTGGTCTCCCTAAAAATAAAACAAAAGAGCCTTCCACACCGCGTATGGGAAGGCTCGATTGAAAAGCTTAGTTAGCTAGAGGTTCGTGTTTCGATGCAATCAAACCGTAAGCACTCCAACCTAGGAAGGTTACAATAGAGCCCCACATCATTGCGTCATAGCCAGAACCGTACAGTGCGTAGAAGCTGTATACTGAACCAATCAGAGCGATAATGTTTGTCGTCTTCATTTCACGCTCAGGCACATGAGCCACTTGCTGCATAATGAAGATTGCGCCCATACATAGGATGTAAGGAACAACGTTGGTTACCACCGCTAGGTTAACCAGCGCTTCAAACTGCTCATTCAATGTTGGTGAGATGGTCATCAAAGACAATACAGATTGAATCACAGTGATCGCCACCATACCTTTGATTGGCGTACCGCGTTTATCGACTTCTGAGAACAGTTTAGGGAAGAAGCCTGCATCTGAAGATGATTTGAATACTGAAGCGATAGTGAACTGCCAACCCAATAGAGAACCTGCACACGCTAATACCGCCATGCCCGCAACCACTTTACCAGCTGTAGAACCTAGCATCACTGTCCATACCGTTGAGAATGGCGCGGTTGATGCTGCTAGTTCAGAGTTCGCTACAATACCAGAACAGATGTTAGTTGAAACAATGTAAACCACAGCCGCAATTAATGTACCGCCCAATACAGCAATCGGTACGTTCTTTTCTGGGTTTTCTACTGCTTCTGAGTTTGCACAAGCTGATTCTAGACCTAGGAACGCCCATAGAGTCATCGCGATAGACGCACTTACCGCTTCACCAAATGGTAGGTGATGTGGGTTCCATGCTTCAACGTACATTGTTGGGCTAAAGTAGAACCAACCAACAATACCCAAAGAACAAACCGGAAGGATAACGCCCCACACAGTGAACGAACCAATTTGACCCGTGATCTTTGCACCACCAAAGTTAGCAAAGGTACAAATCCAAAGGATAGCGATGGTATACAAACACGTTTCAACCGGTGATAACGTCACTTCAAAGAAAGCAGAGCCATAACCGACACAGGTAATCGCGATCGCAATATTGGCAATCAGTAGTGACAAACCATAGGTCCAGCCGGTCATAAATGCACCCGATTTACCAAACGCGTAAGAGGCATAACCGTTCATACCACCTTCACGCTTACTAAAGCGACCACATTTTGCAAATACATACGCCAAAGCTAGTGAGCCTGCCGCAGTGATCAGCCAAGATAGAATCGAGATCGTGCCCACTTGCGCCAACTTACTTGGCAACATGATGATGCCCGAACCCGCCATGTTAATGAATGTCAAAATGGTTAACTGCACCACCGACATTTTTTTAGTTTCAGTACTCATAAATTATTCTCCACGAATAAACGGTTCGCACCAGAGCCTGATGGCTCGGTGCGAACGGGGTAGATTAATCTTTTAGGACGTAACAATGTGCAGTAGTGCGACCATTGACATCTTCTAGGTAAACACCTTGAATTTCAGGAGCGAAGCCTGGGAAGCGGTTGATGCCCTCTTCAAGTGATAGGAAGTAATCCACAACTTGTTGAGTCCAAACCTCACCTGGGATAACACATAGGATGCCTGGAGGGTAAGGAAGCGCACCTTCTGATGCGACGCGACCGCTTGCTTCTTTCAGTGATACATAGTCACACTCACCACGGAAGTATTTACGGGTTGCAACATCTGGTTTGTGAACCATTGTTGGGAAGTATTCGCTACGGAACATCGCTTTTTGTAGCTCTTTAACGTTCAGCTCTTTGTACATGTCGTGCATTTCTTGACATAGCTGACGGATGGTGTAGCCGCGGTAACGTTCTTTGTTCGCTTCGAACACGCGTGGCAGTACAATGCTTAATGGCGCGTCATCACGGATGAATTTTTCGAAGCGGTTGATCTGTGCCACTAGGTGACGGATCTTACCCATATCCTCTGCTGGAGTTAGAAGGAACAAGATAGAGTTCAAGTCACACTTCTCAGGGATGATGCCGTTTTCACGTAGGAAGTTAGCCAACAACGTTGCAGGAATACCGAAGTCTGCATAACCACCATCTTCAGCAATGCCTTCTGTCGTTAACAGCAGTTTACATGGGTCAACGAAGTACTGACCTTCACCGTAGCCTTCAAATTTGTGCCATTTTGCGTTTGGTTCAAACATGAAGAACTCTTTGTTAGATGCGATTTCTTCAGTGTCGTAGCTGCCCCATGGCTTACCATTAATTTCAGCTGGTACGAATGGGCGGATCAGTTCACAACTCTTAAGGATTTCTTTACGCGCTTCGATACCTGTCTTCACAGCATCACGCCATAAACGTAAACCTGCTTCGCCGTCGTGGATCTTCGCGTTCACATCCAGTGCAGAGAACAGTGCATAGAATGGTGATGTTGATGCATGCATCATAAACGCGTTGTTGAAGCGTTTGTGGTTACAGTAACGAGCCTGTCCTTTGATGTGCGCATCTTTTTTATGGATTTGCGAAGTTTGAGAGAAGCCAGCTTGTTGTTTGTGAACAGACTGAGTTACAAGTACACCTGCGTCTTCTGGTTTCAGATCCAGTAACAGTGGTGAACAGTCTTTCATCATTGGAATAAATTGCTCGTAACCAACCCAAGCAGAGTCAAACAAGATGTAGTCACAAAGATGACCGATCTTATCCATCACGTAGCGTGCGTTGTAGATAGTACCGTCGTAAGTACCAAGCTGGATGATAGCTAGACGGAATGGACGTTCATCACGAGCACGCTCTGGTGATACTTTCGCGATTTGAGCTCGGATGTATTCTTCATCAAAACAATGCTCGTCCATACCACCGATAAAGCCCCAAGGGTTACGCGCTGTTTCTAGGTAAACTGGCGTACCACCTGCTTGGATTAACGCACCATGGTGGTTTGATTTATGGTTGTTACGGTCAAACATCACCAAGTCGCCCTCGGTCACCAACGCGTTACATACCACTTTGTTTGACGCTGAAGTACCGTTTAGTACGAAGTAGGTTTTATCTGAGTTGAAGACTTTCGCTGCGTGTGCTTGAGCTTGGTGCGCAGAGCCTTCGTGGATAAGCAAGTCACCTAAATCAACGTCGGCGTTACATAAGTCACTACGGAACAGGTTTTCACCGAAGAAATCATAGAACTGTTTACCAGCTGGGTGTTTCTTGAAGAACTGGCCGCCTTGGTGTCCAGGACAGTCAAACGCAGAGTTACCCATATCTACGTAGTGAGTCAATTGTTTGAAGAATGGAGGAAGCAAACGACTTTCATATTTAGTCACCGCTTCATTGATTTGACGGCAGTAGTACTCGATTGATTGTCTTTCTAAATCAATCACACCTGTCAACCAAACATAATCTTCTGCTGAAACTGGAGTTTCATCAATAACTAGGAATACAGGAATGCCATAGCCAGTTTCAGAAATTGCTTTATGTAGACCAGCTTTAATATCTGTAGAGGTAATAATAGCTGCGCCAACATCTGTTAATTCAACATGATCTAATGGTTGTAGGGATCTATTGTAGGTTTCATCCAGAGATTCAGACAATAAACTAAAATCTTCTGGCATGTAATTACTAACACCAATTACTAAACGATTCATTTGGAATATCTCTTATTTGTTCTTTAAAAACGACAGGTACAGATATTACAAAGGAAATTAATATTTAAAATTCAAAAAACAAATTTCGTGACTATATGTTCATTATTAAAAGACTTATTTTATCGAAATTAAATTTCGAGACTTTAATCACTTTTAAACCACGAGGCTGATGATATTAGATTTGATTATTATTGAAACTAATCATTAAAATTGTGTGATTTAGACTGCTATTATTGAAAAACAAATATTAGGAAAATAAAATTTTGCGATTTCAATCACTATATATGACTTGGCGTTGTAATATTAGTGATTATCAACAGATGTAATTTAACTAAATTTAAACACGTAACAAAAAAGCCATCAACACAAATGCTGATGGCTTTTTACTTTGAATGGTAGGTTAATACAAAATCAATTAAATAAATGGCTATCGAGTTTTACTCCACCATTTGACCATTGCTGGTAGCGCTTAACGGCAATGCCCGATGAATACATCGTATGTTTACAGTCCATACACTCAACGAAGTAAAGCCCACTCATACCTGCCATCACATGTAGCCTTCGACTATCGCAACGCTTACAGGACAAACGTTGCACCTTAGAGTTCACATCAACTCTACGTGCAAAGTTAAGCGTTTCATGCGTGCACAGTGCCTCTACGGCGCTGTCTTTGAAGGGGTGTTCACTCAGCAAATGGTTAATCGCATAATCGTAAACAGGGGGAATCGAAGATTTGCCACTCTCTATATTGGTTATCTTAGCAACGGAAACACCCAACAAAGACGCAAACTCCACTTTGCTGTATTCCAAGATAAACCTTGATGAGATGAACTTATCTGCACTAATGATTCTCAACATACACAAATCTCTACTAAAGTATATCTAGGAGGCTAAAGCAACCTCCGACTCTATACTAAAAATGTTAAATAAAATCACTTCCTAAATCTTTTAGAACTGCGTTCTATATTATAATTCGCTAGAGACCATACTAAAGGCATGAGCTTTCAATATAAGTCAGAATATAAAGTTTGCTTTTACTAATACAAAAATTAATAGCTACTATTAGTTAAACTAATTTGTATCCATTAAAGTTATTAATTTGTCATTTATTGAGCAAACTTACTTTTTATTTTTAGCGAACCTGATTTGAGCTATATTAGGTTAAAGAAACAAGGGGGGAATTCCCTCTATACAAGAAAAACATTTACAAAGCAGATCATGTTTCCATTTTATGTTGAAATAAGAACAGAAAGTGTACGCTATTAAATATCCACTCATTAACAAAAAATAATATTTCTACATTTTTAGGATAAAAATTTTAAAGACAAAAGTAGCTATAAATTAACACTAGTGTAAGAAATACTTTAATATGCAACTACTCTAACCGTGTATCACTATCATGACTTCAAGATGCAGAGTTCAGCGTGTTGTCATTGATTCGAATTTAAGGACAACAGCACAGAGTAATAGCGGGCACTCCCCAAGCTGTTTAACACAGCTATTCTTTAAAACAGAACGCAGGTCTGTAACACGATCCCGAAGGAAAAGCTGTCTTGGTTCGTATACTCGGATTCTTGATTTAGACTCACTAGACCTTCAATCACCGCTCGCCTACAAACCAAATCATTCTCACTGAACCTAGCATTTCGACGTAACTTGGGTATAGCAACAGATATAAAAAAGCCCAAGCAACGGCTGTTACTTGGGCTATCACTAAGAAACTCAAAAATTAAGGGTTATTGACCTAGTGCGGCTTCTGAGGAGACAAGAAGTTCTGAGTGAAATCTAATGCCTCTTTTGACAGTGTCGTTTCAGGAGAACTGCCACTCACATTCGTACCATCAAGTTGCTCTACGCTCTGTGGATCAAAAGTAGCATCACTCTGGATGACACCTTCCATTTCTTCATCATTTCCGGGCACTAACAAGTCTTCTTCATTTGGAAAATATGGTTCACGGCTATATACCTTATTCAGAGCACGTATAATTGAGTGCTTCTTAACAGCTCCAGAACTCAGCTTCCTTTGCAGCGGCTTTGCGATGGCTTGCAGTCCAACAACAACATCAACACCAATGTTAGCCGCAACCTTGTCTCGCAGAACTTTAGCAGGCTCATAACCAAAGCTAGCCGATAAGAATAGCCAAACATAGGCTATCGCATTCCCCGTTTTTCCATTGTCTTTCCAAGCCTCTCCTGCATGATACATGGCTTCTGCATTACCGCTTTCTGCAGCCCTTTCTAACCAATAGCACGCTTTTTGATGATTTTGCTCTACTCCCGTGCCATATAAATAGCACAATCCTACTTGCACTTTACCTTCAGGACTTTCTTCTTCTGCTGCTCGCATGTACCAGTAGAGAGCATCAGCTTCATTTCGAGCAAGGTTATCAGGAGACTTTTGCCAATCCCCCATATAAAGTATCGCCGGAATGCACTTCTCCTCGGCGGCTTCTTGTATTAGCTGCAATCCTTTAGGAATGTTTTTTTCCGTACCACGCCCGAAGATCAACGCTTTTCCTGTCGCAAACTTAGCTTCAACATCTCCCTCGACACCAGCAATTGCGACGCGCCAAAAGTTGGCTTGCTCTTTCAGAATGACATCTTCACGCATTCGTTCACTTAAGCGAACTACGCCGTACATCCCAGTAACATTGTCTAGCTTTGCCGCTTTGTCATACCAGTAATAAGCCTTCCTGACGTTTCCTCTCTCTGCCTCTTTCGCCAAAAACAGGATTGTCGGAATATGACCCGTTTCTGCTTTAAATTCCCGTTCTTTGATTTCTTGTTCGCGTGCCTTTTGCATCGCTCGGCGATAAGCAGCTTCGCGAGCTTTCTTTTCAAGCTCTATGCGCTTTTTCCGCATCGACAGCGATATCATCCAGACAAAAATCAGAATAAGAGAAAGGCCAGTTGCACCAATAGCAATCCCCATGCTACTCATAGTTAGCCTCTTTTATATATCGGCTTAAACATACCCCAACAGGGCGCTTAAAATATCTCTTTATTATATAACGACCGTTTGACCAAAATCTGAAGTTTGAGACAGTAAGGGGACTGCTATCACTACGTAATTTGTAAATCTTTTTTCTACTTACAAATTAACCACTAAAAATTTATAGATCTCAATCACACTAATGGGGCTGAGTGATTCTCCTCCCTTATCATCCCCCTGCTCTACTCCTCACTTAATTTATGTATAGGCTTTGAGTCGCATCTCTCATTATGTGTTGAGTTTAGTACTTAATTTGTGACCCAAACTCATACTGTGACTAAATTTTAACTTGCAAATAACTTAGCTGCCTGCATTCACATTTTGCTGATGCATCAGTGTATTAGCATTTACGTGCACATTTCCTCTAGAGCGTCTTGCTCTGCCTACTTTCAGATTTATAACAATGGATATGTAAACGTGGACAACAAAACATTCAAACTATCAACCGTTGCCAAAACCGTTCTACCGCTTCTGTCAATTGCGGTACTTAGCGGCTGTGGCAGCGACAGTACAAACGATGACAACACCAACCCAGGTAACTCTGGCTTATACCCTGCTGGAGAAAATGAAGTCGTTGTTTACTACAAACGAGACACCGCAGCAGCATCTAGTGCAAGTGACTACGAAGGCTGGGGATTACACCTATGGAATGGCGAAGGCTGTACCAGCACCGACCTCGATGCGATGGGAATTGGCTCAGGCGGTACAGATTGGAGTGCTCCTCGCCCGTTTGATGGTATCAGCGATACCTATGGTGCTTACTATGTACTTAAAGTAAACCCTGATGCGTCTGATCCGCATGAGTGTATGAACTTTATTCTTCACAAAGATAATGACAAAGCATTCGGTAGTGCCAACTCTAAAGTTGAGTTAACGAAAATTGGCGAGTCAAAAGGACTATTTGGCTTCCATGGTAGTAGCGAACTGTATTACGAACCAATTGAAGAGCGTCCAGTCGATATCGACGGCCAGAAAGCACATTGGTTAGACGCGGAAACCATCGCTTGGGAAGCAGCCGAAAACGCTGATTCAATCAAGCTGTTCTACAGCTTGAACAATGACATCAAGATGGGTGAAGACAAAACGGTTACTGGCGGCACTGCAGTTGAACTCACTAAGGTTGGTGAACTATCGGATGAGCTTAAATCTCGTTTCCGTCATCTTGCTGGCTTAAAAGCTGCGGGTATTAGTGTGGATGCAGATATCCTCCACAAAATCCTAAAATCACAAATCGTGATGGTTGCTTACAATGCAAATGGCGATGTCACTTCGGCAACTGAAGTGCAAAAACCAGGGGTTCTTGATGCGGTATTTGCTGACGCTGAAGCTGGTAACGCAATCGGGCAAGAGCTGGGGGCAGTTGTTGAAGGAACGGCTGCGACATTCAAACTTTGGGCACCGACTGCTCAAGAAGTAGAACTGGTCCTTTACGATGAAAACCTAAACGAACAAGCTACAGTCGCTATGACAGAAGACCCTGAAACGGGTATCTGGGCTTCTGAGGCACAAAGCAATGTAGTAAATCAATACTACCGCTACCAAGTGAAGGTCTACCACCCAACAACAGGTAAAATTGAAACTCGCCTAGTAACAGACCCTTACTCTTTGAGCTTATCTGAAAACTCTTTGTACTCTCAAGTTGTTGATCTCGATGACTCTAGCCTAAAACCTGCAGGTTGGGATAACTATGATCGCCCAACTGTGAAGAAAGACGAAGACCACGTACTGTACGAATCACACCTGCGCGATTTCAGCTTCAATGATAGTAAAGGTACAGCAAGCCTGAACGGCAAATACCTAGCCTTAACAGAAGCAGATCGTGAATCAGTATCTCACCTTCAAGCACTAAAAGACGCAGGTCTAACTACGCTGCATATCCTTCCTGCTTTTGACATCGCAACCGTAGATGAAAATGCAGAAAACCGTGTTGATATTACAGATACGGTAGGAAAACTCTGTGGTGTGAAACCGGAAGCGGCTGTTTGTGGTACAGAAGACAACGGCAAAGTGATCGAAGATCTGCTTAACAGCTACGATCCTTCGACAGGCGCAGCACAAGCTCTGATGAACGATCTACGCATGTTCGATAGCTTCAACTGGGGCTACGACCCATTCCACTACACTGTGCCTGAAGGCAGTTACGCAACCGATCCAAACGGTTCTAAGCGTATTCTTGAGTTCCGTGAAATGGTTCAAGCTACACACAAAATGGATCTAAAACTTATCATGGACGTGGTTTACAACCACACTAATGCATCTGGCGTAAATGATAAGTCTGTACTCGATAAGATCGTCCCTGGATACTACCACCGCCTAAACGTAAACACTGGTGGTGTTGAAAACTCTACTTGTTGTGACAACACAGCAACTGAGAACTTGATGATGGGTAAACTGATGGTTGACTCATTATTGATTTGGGCAGACGACTACAAGGTTGACGGGTTCCGATTCGACTTAATGGGCCACCAGCCAAAAGATGTGATGGTTTATGCACTGAAGAAAGTTCGTGAAATCGATCCTAACACCCTATTCTACGGTGAAGGTTGGGACTTTGGTGAAGTTGCAAACAACGCACGCTTCGACCAAGCAACCCAAATCAACATGGCAGGCACTGAGATTGGTACATTCTCTGACCGTCTACGCGACGCGGTTCGCGGTGGCAGCCCATTTGATGGTGGTGTAGATTCGGAAGGCAAACACCCTCTTCGTTTCAACCAAGGCTTTGGTAACGCAGCTTATCCAAACGAAGAAACTAAGACTGACGCAGATGCTGTTAATGGCCGTCTACATAACCAAGATCTCGTTCGTCTCGGCATGGCTGGTAACCTAGCAGAATACGTACTTCTAGATTACAAAGGCGAAACAAAACTTGGTAAAAACGTAGACTACAATGGTGCTCCTGCGGGCTACACTAAGATGCCTTCTGAGAATATCTCATACGTTTCTAAGCATGATAACCAAACCCTATGGGACAACAACGCTTATAAAATCGCAACAGGTACAAGCTCTGCTGAGCGAGCTCGTATGCAGTCTGTATCGCTATCTACAGTGATGTTAGGACAAGGTATTCCTTTCATCCACATGGGTTCTGAGTTGCTTCGTTCTAAATCAATGCAGCGCGACTCTTACGATTCTGGTGATTGGTTCAACCGTGTTTTCTTCGACGGAAGCGATAACAACTGGAACGTTGGTCTACCTCGTGAAGACAAAGACGGCGCAAACTGGGAGTTGATCAAAACTATTGTTGCTGACAGCGCTGCGAAGCCAAACGCTGACGATATCGAGCTAACTAAGCAACAATTCCTAGAACTACTGAAAATCCGTAGTACAAGCGAACTGTTCCGCTTAGATACCGCTCAAGACGTGATGAACCGTGTAGACTTCCGCAATGTTGGTGACAACCAAGTTGAAGGTCTAATCGTTATGTCGATTGATGACGGCACATCTGCTGGTGCAGATTTGGATCCTAACTACGATGCAATCGTAGCGGTAGTTAACTCGACATCTACAGCTCAATCCTTCACTGTTAAAGGCGCTGCGGGCTTCGAACTGCATGAAGTTCAGAAAAACTCG
The DNA here is from genome assembly GCF_002741985.1 of Vibrio rotiferianus CAIM 577 = LMG 21460. Classification (GTDB taxonomy): domain Bacteria; phylum Pseudomonadota; class Gammaproteobacteria; order Enterobacterales; family Vibrionaceae; genus Vibrio; species Vibrio rotiferianus. The sequence goes on along the minus strand of NZ_APHW01000102.1, from coordinate 41,730 downwards.
GCAGATGACATCGTGAAAAGCGCGAGCTTCTCTGGTGAGACATTCACAGTACCAGCACTAACCACAGCTGTATTTGTTCAACCACAAGCTGGTGCGCAAGGTGCTGGCCTACCAGTAAATACTGACAACAAAGACGTATCAAGCATTCCTCCTTATGGAGAAACTGCGGTTTACGTTAAAGGTACAATGAACGGTTGGTCTGATAACAGTGACTGGGCAATGACCTTTATCGGTAACGGTATGTACTCAGTAACGGGTGTACTAGAAGCAGGTGATCACGAGTTTAAGTTTGCTGACGCAGGTTGGTCAAATCCAAACATTGGCTGTGACGCTGCAGATCAAGCAAGTGGCTCATTGAACCTAGGTACAGAAGGCAACTGTAAGTTGTCTGTTGCAGAAACAGGTAAATACAGCTTCACCCTGAACGCTCTACACGTTCAAGATCAAAGTGTTGAAAAGCCTGTTGTATCAGTAACCAAGTCTGCTGATGCACCAACATTTGGTGAAACTGCGCTTTACCTTCGCGGTGATGTTACAGACGCTAGCTGGGCAGCAGTTGAAACAGCCAAGTTTAGCTACGTTGCAAATGATGTTTACTCTCTAGATATCACTCTAACTGCAGGTAAGTTCGACATGAAGATTGCAAGCTCTGACTGGGCGGCAGAAACGAACTTCGGCGGCCAAGGGGCGATTGAGTTTGGTACACCTCTAACAATGGAAGCGGGTAGTGCGAGCGGTAACATCAGCATCACGCTACCTGAAGATGGAAGCTACAACTTCCACTTCAATGCAGCAGACAAAGCAGCTCCAATCGTAACTGTAACGAAGAACTAATACAGTAGGCGCAATCATGTGCTAGTTTGGGGAGGTTAATACCTCCCCTTTTTTGTTCTCTAAAAAAGCCGCCAAGTTAATCTGTTTAACTTAAGCGGCTTTCGTGTTCTTAATGGTTGAGGGTTAATTGCCCCAAATCATTTCAACAAACTCAGGGTGATCGATAAACGGATTGCGGTTTCCTTGAAACTCAAATACTTGTTGGTTACGACTCAGTTCTTTTGCGCTAACAGGATCATTCTTATGCCAACGCTTAAGCATGCTTAGCATCCACGGTTCAAATACTGTCGTGCTGTTACCATTGAGAACCGCATCAGAGCTACTGGAGTTCGCCTCCCAGTTACCAATAACGTTTTCATAGCGTGTTGCCATGTAGAAATACGCACGCGCAAAGTCTCCTTTAAATTCGTCTATCGGCTCAAATACTGTACCTGAGTAACCCAAAGACGCGCTCGCCGAACCTAATTTTGAGCCATTACTAGAAATGTAAGTGCTGCTACCAACCTCACCAAATGGCCAATTACTACGCTTCGCATTAACGTAGCCATCCGTTGCAAACAGGTGGTGGCCATCAGAGTTCATCGGCTCTACCTTGCCACCAAACCAGCTTTTCGGGAATGAGTGTTCTCGGTTGTAGCAATCTCCCTCTTTACTGTATTGACCACATTGGTCTGTGACTTTAGTGAAACTAACCGTGTCATTGCCTAGCGGCTTTTCCGAATACATATCAAGAATCGAACCATCTTTTTCATAATAGTTATCCAGATCCGCATCTTTCACCAAGGTCCAAATCGCCGAGTAACCTCGCCCCGTGTGGTTATTGATGATATTGAACAGTGCTGTTTTCAATGCAAAGCCAGTTTTGCCCTCTGCCGCTTTGTAATATTCCCCAACCACGGGTGGCTTGGTTGTCTCACCAAGGGTGAAATTGGTGGTTTGCGATTGAGTAAACTCACCACCTGATGCTAGCGTTTCTTGACCTAACATCAAGACGTATGAGCCGTTACCGCTACTACAGCAAATACCATCACCATAGCTATCATTGATGGTAAATTGATAATCGCCATCCGCTAGGCACATGGTTTTTTCATAGGTTTTAGAGGAATCGAAACCTTGACCAAAGAACAGTACTTTTGATTGGTTGTCCTTCAGTTCCCAGCTAGTCTCTGAGCCATAACTGTCAGTCGTTAAAGTCAATAGGATTTCATTGTCGTTGCAACTTTCAACTGGAGGCTGAGTACCACCGCTATCTTGGTTCGGTAGAAAGTTATCAATGAACACCACTTCTGAGCCATCAAAGCCCGATTCATCATAGAACCTTAGACCGACATTAATGGTTTTATTTGATGATGCGGTATAACTGTGTGTTAACTGCTGCCATTGATTAGTTTGGTTGGGGTTCGTGTAACCATGGTATCCATCGACGATCAGACGCGCTTTAACATTACCTTCAGTGTGATAAACAGAAACTGAAAATGGGTAAGTTTTTCCTTGCTCCACATTAATGGTTTGCAAAAAATCGGTGTTACTTTGTGTCCCCGTATTCACGACCACTTGTGCGGCTAAACCACCAGACTGAACTTGATTACTGGTAGGAGATACTGCAATACCAGAATCAATCACCGTCCACTGGGTTGGCGTATTGCCACTCCACTGTTCGAAGTCACCGTTAATGACATCACTGTAGGCAAATGGAGAGCAAAGCAAAGGTAGAATAAAGAGGGGTTTCGCTATGGATTTCATTATAATTTTCCATTAGTTATATAAATCCACGAAAAGATAAACATAATGGTTACGTATAAATAAGCGTCAAATCACAATTTTACGTTGCATGAATGTGAATATTCTCATTCTCGTGCAGAACATCTCACAAACTGCGTACTGTTTATGACGAAAGATAACAACAATTGTTCGATATAAAACAGAAGGATAACGGAGTAAAAAAGCCAAGTGAGTGCCTATGGGGGTCAGCAGCTGCACTTGGCTTTGGATCGAGAAGTTGATTTTATTTAGCGCTTGGCATCACCTTGAAGAAGCGTCCCTGTAAAGAAGACATTGGGATCAGGTATTGCCCATTGCTTGGTGTGATTTGTTGGTTTGTCATTAAATCTATCAGCGCTTGATTGCTGCCGACTTGTGATTCTGTTAGCACAATATTGCGCGCGCTCTCAAGCGTATTGAGTGCAAACAATACTTGGTCATCACCAGACTTTTTCAAATCCACATAACTGCCATTGCTTGCGACCAAGTTAGTACGAGAGCCTTGGTATAAAGCAGGGTGAGCAGCACGCTTATTCATCAATGACTTCACGTAGTTTTTCAAATCAACTTGATTAGCGTCTAAGGTTGCCGTTATTCCTTCAATCTTTGCGCTGCTGCGAGCAACATGGTCATCACACACACCTCTAATAGCACAGGTATTGTTGTCTTCTTTTGCGGCAAAGCCATCAACTTGGTCACCAATTTCATCACCGTAGTAAAGAGTGATTGGCCCGGTATAAGCGGCTTGGAAAGCAAAAGCTGCTTTATGGCGTAGCCAGTATTCCGCATCATTCACATCAGCCAAGCCGCCTCGTTGCAACAAATCACCAAAGCGAACTAAATCGTGATTACCAATCATCAAGTTTGGCTGAGCATGAGCTGGGTACTGATTGTGGGTTTGATAGCCATTGTCTAGCCAATCAACACCTCGCCCACCAACACCACTCTCGTTCACTGCAAGTGTTTCCAAGATACGATAGCGCATTGGGAAGTCAAACGCTGAGCATAATGCGGGGTCATCGGCAGAACCGTACGTCTCACTCGCAATATCAGACTCGCCCTTCCAGACTTCTGCCACCATGTAGCCTAATGGGTTCACTTGTTTGCCATCAGCATTGGTATAAGTGACATTTTGTGAGGCTTCATCCACTGCTTTACGAATTTTCGTCCAAGCATCTGTTGGTACTTGATACGCTTGATCCAAACGCCAACCATCAATTTTCAGCTCTTTCACCCAATAGGTAGCAACTTCTTTATAAAAATCTAAGCTTGCAGGGTAATCGACTGGGTTGCTCGCACCTGAAGGTAGTAAACCCGATGGCGATGGTTTGATTAACCCATTTTTATGGTGACCAAACACACCATCAAAGAAGACATACAAGCCACGCTTGTGAGCTTCATTAACTAACGTTCGCGCGGTTTCCAAATCGCCAAAACGGGGATCAATTTTGAAATAGTCTGTCGCGAAATATCCTGTAGCATCCAAACGATCCGCCCAATGATCTTGACCATCAATGGCTTCAGACTCAAAAATTGGTGTTAGCCAAATCGCGTTTATGCCTAAGTCTTGTATATAGTCGAGTGAATCAATAATACCTTGCAAGTCGCCATTGTGATGGCTGGTCCCATAACCTGTGCCGTGACCAATACTCAAGTCTCCATCAACAAAGCTTTCAACCATGATCTGATACATACGAAGTTGATTACTTTGTTCCTTGATGCTCGTTTGACAGGCATAGCTCATATCAGGCAATGGATTATTATTGTTATCATCTCCACCGGAAGAATTGCAAGCTGATAGTGCTCCAACCACACTTAATGCCAACAACGTTTTATATAACGATGCCTTATAGCGGATATTATTCATAAAACTCTCCCAAAATAAAATAAACCCCTGCACGTATTCCATGCAGGGGTTAATAAATAAAGAATAACTTTTAAATAACTAAATGGAATATTATTGGCACTTAGATAACATTATAGAGTATGGCGCACCATTGTCTTTAAACTCTAAACTCCATAAGTACTTTCCAGATTCTTTAATTTCAACTTTTGTATCTGTACCATAGCCACCATAAGTTAACTCATTGAGTTGACCAACAAATAACTTTTTACCTTTTGCAGTAAATTGAGGTTTCCAGTGCTCAGCCGCATACTGCATTTTATATTTTCCTGGCACTTCATCAATTACGACTTGGTAAATATTATGCCCTTTATAAGCTAGCTTACGTTCAGCTACGTGCTTCCAGTCTGCATTTGGAAAACTACCAACCACAAACATGTCTTTCGACAAAGGACCATTTTCAACAGAATCTGGTAGATTACAGTTTGTCATCATCTCCATTTGATCGCTGGTAAATGCAACCACATTATTTACTTCATCATTAGGTGTATTTTCTGATGATGTTGATGAACAAGCAGATAAAATTGAAACAGCAGCCAAAGTGAATGCAGTATTTATAATTAGTTTCTTCACGTTATATCCTTATTTTAATTCTCTAGTAATTAATATATTTAAACAAGATATATTATGGATCTAAATAATTTCAACTTTAAATGCAATTTATAAAATATGTGAAAGGGATAACTAAATGTACAATAAAAAGCCGACTTTTTATTGTCGGCTTTTTCATATAAATCACTTATTATTCACGGCTTTTACAAATACTTCTTGTGCTCCTTTGATTCCCAAAGCTTTAGCTTCATCAAGTAAACTTAATGCTTTAGGGATATCATCAGCTTTCACTGCAGATTTTATTGCATTGTGATAGTAGTTTTGTGTTTCAGGTTGAACCGTTTCAACACTTTTTGCTGCTACTGGTGCCGCTGTTGATTTGGTCTGTGATGAGTTGATCGAGAAGAAGCTTACGCGATCCAATGAAACTTCAATTTTCCCTTTATCACTATTAGGAACCGGGATATCTTTCACTTCTGGTAAGTAGTTACCTCGAGCTTCAGCGTCTAATCGAGCTGGATGAATAACATCTGTAAAACCTCCAAGCTCAGCTTGGTCAGTGTAAACAATCAAGTAAACAGAATCTAAACCGACGGGAGGGAAAAAGTCTTTTTCAGCCACTAAGCGGTTACCTAGGTGAAGGCGTGGTTTTGTGTACTCAAATTCCCCTTTACCATAGCTTTCGATCTCTTTACCGTTTTTATCTACGATAATGGCACGTGGTACAAAAGCTGTATCTTCAATCAGACTTGTAATTTTAATAGCGAACTCACCGCGGTCTGCAGGCAGTTCGAATACCGCTACACGGCTGTCGATATCCTTATATCTCAGCACTTGGCTCTGAGAAGTGATGTCAACAATAGCAGAGCTTGGAAGCTTCATTTTTACCGACTGAAGCTCAGAGAGTTTCTCAACTTGCTGTGCTTGGGCAACTTGAACTTGCTCGATAACTTCAGTGGACTGACAGCCAGCAAGTGCGACACATCCACTTAACATGAGGGCACGGAAGTACATACTTTTTCCTTCTAGTTATTTTTCTAAAGGTTTTTCCATTGGAGCATCTTAGGGTGACTTCGCCAAAACGTCTAACTTTTCGAAAGCCCTTAGAAAAATAGCCGACTAACATCGGCTATTTATCGGACAGCTAGATAACTAAGAGATTACTTGATTACCACCAAGCTTCTGCTTGGATACCAAATACAAACTCGTTGTCGTCACCATTAAAGGCTGTATCATTTTCAGTATCTAAGAAGTACGTACCATATACACGTAGTTCAGGACGAGCCCACCAGCTGTCACCCATTGCCCATGCTTGAGCAACTGTAAGTTTTGCATTACCGAAATCTTCTGTTGCTACGCCGCTATTAGAAATTTTCTCACCAGCGTTGTAACCAGCTTCAAACACTGTACGCATTGTATCATTCCACTTGTACATTGGGCGAACAACTACTGAGTACTGATCGATATCAAAGTTCTTACCTGTGTAAGAGCCGTTATCTTCACCACCAATATCGCTACCTGATAGGTATGCTAATTGGTGACCCATTTCCCAGTTTTCAGCCAAGTTTACAACACCCCAGTTAAGCAAACGGAAGCCAGATGCATCGTTAAACGCCTCAGTTCCTCGAGCGTAGTATGCACCAGCGCCCCAGAAGTTTGCAGCTTGAACACCATAACCATTTGTACCAAATTGGAACACTGTTTGGTTGAAACCGTTATCTAAGCCTTGGTGAAGAATTGCAGAAGCAAGTACACCATCATCTGCAACCTCAGATTTATCATTTTTTTCAGTTGCAAAGTTATATGCCATAGCAAGCTCTAAAGAAGCGTTCTCCCAAAGACCAATGTTGGCTAAACGAGCATCAAAGATGTATCCTGTTGATTCGCCGTGGTCACCATCTTGAATCAAAGCAACAGATAGTTTTTGATTACCTACAGATAGATTCTCAATACCACCACCAGTGCCAGAAGTGTTTAGGAAGTAGAAGTCAGAGATATGAATATCTTTACGTTGGTAATAAGTTTTACCAGCCCACATCGTTGCATCTTTGTCTGAAGCAATTAAGCCTTTTGCTTTAACTGCAAACTGTGCAACGTTAAAATCGCCATCTTCCCAGCCATTTGCGCCATTGTTGCCTTGAGCAATCATAGATTCAATGCGCCAAGTTTGGTCACCTGTTTTTAGGTCTTCAGCAAAACCAAACTCGTAGTAGTTATCACTTTCGTTGCCTAGACGACCAGTACCCGCTTTGTTGATCGCCATATCACCATTGCCGTTTCCGCTGATACCAATTCCAGCACGCATGTAACCATTAAAATCCACCGCGAAAGCAGAACCAGCAGCTAAAGTTGCAGCAACAGCAGCAGCAATTACACTTACTTTTTTCATTCTTAACTCCATTAAGGGTATTTATAATTCTGTCTTCCCTGCTCTCTCTCTTGGTGCTATAGGCAGTAAAAACCACCAAAAGAAAAAGAGGTAAGATGGGAACAAGTCCCCGTTTGTTTCAACAGTCTTAAGGTTACCCAAGGCGTACAAGGATGACTTCCTCCACCCAAACTAATTTAGGGGGGGGATGAGAAGGGATGAGAGAAATTACCGAATGGTGTTTTTTCGAGTCAGATCACCAATCTAGGGAGGAATTAGTAAGTTTATTCTGTTTTAAGTCACTACAAAGTGATATCCATTTCATATTTTTGCAAAATATGGGTAGTAGAAAGTAATTAAATTACATTTATATTTTTGTCGTTGAGGTGGTTGACCTTAGTAAGACAAAGTTTTTTACTTATAGTTTCTTAAAGGTAGCAATAAAATTAAAAAAAGATTCCCTAATGACAAAATTTCACTCTCGCCCGTACCCACTTGGCGCAACTTTGAATACTGCAGGTTGTAACTTTTCAATTCACGCGCCAAACAGCAAAGACATCAAGCTCGCTTTGTTTTCTAGTGAGAGTGAATACACTTTGCACGATCTACCCAATGAATACGCTGGTATTCGCCATACCTTTATCCCAGGCATCAAGCTCGGGCAAAAATATGGGTACGTCGTAACGCATAAAGACCAACCTTTGTTAATTTCCGACCCTTACGCAAAATCCATTGACAAAGCTCTCCACTATCAACCTCCCTTCTCTCCAGCCAAAAGTTTTGATATGCCTAAGTGTGTGGTTATTGAAGATGAGTTTGACTGGCAAGACACGGAACACCCACGCATTCCCAGAGAAGAGATGACGCTATTCGAAACACACGTAAAGGGATTAACGAAGCAACATCCTGAAGTAAAAAGCGAAGAGCGAGGTCGTTATTTAGGGTTAGTGTCTCCAGAAATGCTAGCCTTCTACAAGCAGCAGAATATCAACACTCTGCAATTGTTGCCGATTGCGGCCTGTATGCATGAGCCACATCTGTTAAAGATGGATAAGGTGAACTACTGGGGTTATAACCCATACTTGTTTATGGTGCCGGATCCACGCTATGCAGAAAAAGATGCCGTAACGGAATTGAAAACCACCATACGAGAACTGCATAGGCACGGCATTGAAGTAATTTTAGACGTGGTTTACAACCACACCGCTGAAGGAGGCGAAGGCTCCACTGTCTTCAACCTAAAAGCACTCGATCCTCGCTTTTATATTAAACATGGCCAGCACTTCGCAAACTATACAGGCTGTGGCAACACGGTAGATCTAACATACCAGCCAGCATTAAATCTTGTCATGGATACTCTGCGCTACTGGGTGAGCGAGTTTAAAGTCGACGGTTTCCGCTTTGACTTGGCAGCCACACTTGGTCGCCAAGGTGATGACTACAACCCTGAAGCCGCTTTCTTTAAATCCGTAGCGCAGGATCCAATATTGCGTGAAACCAAGCTGATTGCAGAGCCTTGGGATATCGGCCCTAACGGATACCAAGTCGGTAATTTTCCATTTGGTTGGAACGAATGTAACGACAAACTGCGCGACATCTCACGCAGCTTTTGGCGAGGAGATCAGGGCTACCTGAAGGAATTCGCAACTCGCTTAATGGGCTCTCGTGACATCTACAGTGCAGCAAACTGGCCTTATAAACTCACAGTCAACTACATCACGTATCACGACGGCTTCACCTTGCAAGATCTTGTGTCTTACAAACAGAAGCACAACGAAGCCAATGGCGAAGAGAACCGCGACGGCCACGGTGACAACCGCTCAGAGAATTACGGTGTCGAAGGCGAAACTGACAGCCTAATGGTCATTGCTACGCGTGAAAAACAAAAGCGCAATTTAATGGCAAGTTTACTCTTTGCGTTTGGAATTCCGCATATCCTGACTGCAGACGTACTCTCACATACACAAGGTGGTAATAACAACGCCTATTGCCAAGATAATGAAACCAGTTGGCTAGATTGGACGTCATCGGAACGTAAACAACACTTCAAGACGTGGATGTCACAAATGGTCGCCAACCGAAACCAATATATGGTGCCTTTCATTCGTGCGTTCAGTGGTGAGAATCGCAATAACAACCGCATCTTTTGGCGTCGCATTGATGGCACCTTGATGGAGCATGACGATTGGAACCGATTGAGTTCAGTTGCTTTACATTTGGGAATTGGCAAAGATGGAGAAGAGCTTGTTTACCTGATCAACCAAACCAATGTCCCTGCTCGCTTTAAACTTCCAAATGACCGAGATCAGGAATGGGTAACGATTTGTGATACTAACGTTCGTAACCTAAATCCTGGACATGCTGAAGGTGAAGTACTCTTGTCTCCAACCTCTATGGCTATTCTTCATTTTCAGCCATAATACTCAACATCATGACACTACTTACGCGCCCAGACTCAGATCTGGGCGCTTTTCTAACGCATTCTCCGATATAGAGTTTTCTTTCTGTTATTAAACACACCATACGCATTGTTATGAGCATGAAATAAGTCTACTATTGGCAGCCAAATCACATTATAAAACAACGTTATTTGGCATGGCTTTTCCTAAACTATTAATACGCATACTACGGCCCTACTTGGTCATTCTCGCGGGCTTAATGATCTTTTTAGCTCATTCGCAGTTTGTTGACTCTGAAACAATGGTTTATCGTCAGTCTCAGACAAACCTGATTACTGCTGATAGGCTTATCCGCTCACAAATTGAAGCTACCTTCAGTAAATTCTATCTATTAGAAAGAGCATTGCGGGCTAACAATAACAACTTACAGAGCGACGATTTTCTAGCATTAAGTGATGGCATCCTCGATTACTCTCCTCAATACTCAAACATCTTATTCACTAAAAGTGACGGAGAGGTAGCTTACGACTTATCCAACCAAGTAGCCCTAGCAGATACCTCTCATATCAATTGGCACAAACTCGATACCATCAGTGACAATTTCTATATTTCTTCTTTATATCCCAATCTAAAACAGGAATGGGTATTTGCAGTTAAACATGTTCTGCCAAATTCTAACGCCCAGTTATGGATAGAATTCAATCTCCTGCACTCTACCCAACAGTTAAGAGGTTTGAAGACATTAAGCAAGGGCTATGTCTTTGTGGTAGATAGAGACACAGGGCGCCTTGTATTTCACCCAAACCCTAGCCGTATTGGCGATAAATCCATTAGCTTTCACGGCGGTATACATGAGAAAGTTGCTAGCGGTCTTCTATTTGGCAAGCACGAGTATTACTACCAAGATCACTTCAAGGTTTCAGTTTTTGATGCTGACAATTCGTTAAACTGGGTGTTTGTTGCTGGCACAGATCGAGCCGATATCTTAAGCAGTAGTTACCAGTTTACTCTCACTGCCGCCGTGATAGCATCCCTGTTAGCACTTGCTATCATTATTAATTACCTCACATACCAACTGCATTTATCACTAGCTAAACTAAACAGTGCTAAGAATATTGGTGAGTTCAAGACCCGACTTAAAAGCGTTCTTCACCGCTTCTGTTTTGATCGAGGCATACAGTTCTGCGTTTACGATAGTATTAATCACGGCTTTTATACCCTTGATTACCACGGCAATAAGAAACTCACCCTATCTGATGCCAAACTAGCGGCAAGCTTTTCTCAGTCATCAATATCCTATCGAAGTAAAAAGTACTCGGATGTACTGGCTCAGAAACTCAAAGTTCATGGAAACCACTATTGCATTCCATTATTTGATGGTCAGGAGTTACTGGCTGTCACTTATGTCTGCTGTCGCTTTCCGACATACAAATGTATTCTCAACTTAATCCAAAACTATGCACAAATCGCGTTAGCAAACCTAAAGTTACATGACCGTTTACGTCATCAAGATCCAATGACACAGCTAGAGAACAAAGCGTGTCTGGCAACAAAAGTTGCTCGAGAACTTGGCAGTGAGAACCGCTTCATTGCGATGATCGATATTGATAACTTCAAGTACATCAATGATAAGTATGGTCATCCCGTTGGTGACTTAGTGATTCAAAAAACAGCCGAAGTAATGCGGGACAGTTTCCCTAAGCCAAAGGGAATTTGCTTAGCGCGCTATGGCGGTGAAGAGTTTGCAGTTGTATTCCAAGCCAATGATGAGTTTGATGCTAAGCACCAGCTTGATGGTTTCCTGACAGCATTGCAACGGAGCCATTTATCCCTTGGCTGCGGTGATGTCCGATTTACGGCAAGTGTCGGATTTACACCATTAGAAACTAGCTACCATCATGTGGTGGAGCAAGCTGACAAAGCACTTTATCAAGCAAAAAGATTGGGCAAGAATCGCGTCTGTCATTTAAAAGCGGCATAACATTCTTCGTCCTTAAAGACACAAAGCCAGAACAGATAACGTTCTGGCTTTTTACTGTTTACTACTCCTTTTCAAAGCGCTAGACAACCCATCTTAGGGAGCCTCTATAGTGCCCTTCCTCGCAAAACCTCATATTTGGTAACGCCTAGTGTTACTTTTAGTCTTGTGCGCTATGACTTGTCGCGCATTGATGGTGGCGTTCATTTGATTTAGGCATTCTTCCTCTCAACCAAGGCTCATCCTGATAACCAAAACCAGAGCCAAGATACCATTTTTGAGAGTCACCACTATGAAAGCCATTAAATCAATCATCATTGCACTACTGTTTACATCAGCACTTTCTGGTTGCGTTTCAACGTCCGGTCACTATCGCTTGGCACCCAACGTTCGTCCTACCTTGATGAATGCCAATATCAACGTTCAGCCACTGGTCAACACGGCGGTCTCCGTTGGTAAAGTCGTACTGCCTTATGCGATTTCAGCAGGACACGCTTACGTCAATACGCCTTATTTCTTATTACAATAAACCGTAGCCGTCTAATCTCTAAAACCAAAACTAGCCTGTTTTTTTCGGCTAGTTTTCATTTATTGATCATAGAGATACGATTCCACCACCTTCAATTTGGTTCATTTGGTGTTGTAAGGATTAATGAACCAATGTATATTTATGAGTCATTACAGTATATGAGCCATTCATAAGAGGCACTTTACGACCATGAATACCTTTATCTATACGCGCCGCTCACCCAAAAAACAAGCTTATCCCGAGCAACTTGAAGCTCTTAAAACCGCTGCCCCAGAAGCGACACTTCTTGAAGATAAAGTTCGCGGCTGCACACCACCAGCCAAGCGACAAGCCTTTCAACAACTCTTAAACACCACTCAATCCGGTGACACGGTGGTACTTTGGTGGCTAACCGCCTTTGGCCGAGACTTCAGCCAAGCATTGAGCACAATTCAGGTACTGCTTGATAAAGGTGTCATCCTCAAAACCGTTTGTGAACCACTGACATTTGAACCGAATTCAGTTCAAACCCAAACATTACTCTCTCTGCTTTCTGGTTATGGGCAAGTGCAAACTCAACACCGTTTATTTGCCGCAGCACAAGGCCGTAAGGCACTTAAAGACAACCCTGAGATGTGGAAGCAGAAATTCCGAGGTCGTCCAGCAGACAAAGCGAAACATCAACATATCGCTACTCTTCTTCTGGAAGGTAACACACTACAAAATGTGGCAGAACAGTGTGACGTGAGCTTATCCACGGTAAAGCGAGTGAAAGCAAAACTGAATGATTTTGATGAAGAAGGGAGCTTGCGTCGCCGTGGTGATGGTGAAAAATCATGAGTCGACCGTTCGAATTTAAAACCATCTTGCTAGCGTGTTTGATAATCAGTGTTGGTCAGCTCAGCATGGGCTTGGTGTTTCCATCTCTACCTTGGATCGCGAAAGATTTCGATATTTCCCTCGACCAAGCTCAGCTCCTAGTCAGTGTTTATTTACTTGGCTTCGGTCCTTCACAGTTTATCTATGGCCCAGTATCCGATGCGTTGGGTCGTAAAAAAGTGCTTTTGGCTGGCTTGTTGATTGCCATGCTCGGTCTGTTGATGATCATCTTCCTCAGCCACACATTCACAGGCATGATTGCAGGCCGTTTTCTGCAAGGGTTGGGGACTGGCTGCTGTGCGGTGCTAGCCCGTGCATCAACTCGTGACCGCTTCAATGGCCCAGACCTGCCAATCGCACTGTCCTACATTGCGATGGCTGCTTCGATCACACCGTTAGTTGCACCCGTTATTGGTGGTTTCATTAACGCCCACTTCGGCTGGACCATGGTGTTCATTTCATTATTGGGTTACGTATCTCTCGCTTGGATTGTGATTGTGGTGCGCTTTAAGGAGACCGTCTCGCAAACCTCTGCGTTGCCATCACCGAAAAAGATGCTGCTGCAATATCGTGACCTACTGACTTCTCGTTACTTTATGAGCTTTGCCAGTATTGGTTGGCTTAACTTCAGCTTGATGATCACAACCGTTTCGGTGATGCCTTTTATCATGCAAAACCAAATTGGCATGACATCTGATCAATACGCGATGTGGGCGCTGATTCCAGCATTCGGCATGATTTGTGGCACCAGTATCTGTAACCGTGTGCGCCCAATCATCGGAACGAAGAAGATGCTCTTAGCAACACCAATCCTGCACTTAAGCTCGGCAATGTGGCTGTTCTTCTGCCCTGTTGAGCCGTTGTATTTAATGCTTGGTCAGCTGCTAATGATTTTAGGCAATGCTATCGCTCTACCTTGTGCTCAAGCCATGGTAATGCAACCCTATAAGAAGCAAGCGGGGGCAGCTGCAGCGATGTCGGGCGGCGGCCAAATGGTGGTGTCATCAGTAGTGAGTATGGCACTCGTACAGTTGGGTTTAAGCCAAGCATGGCATCTATCATTAGTGATTGTGGTCTTCGCGACTATTACGCTGACTAACATCTTACGTGGCTTTGCCACTGAGCAACCTTCAGAACAATAGAGCCGAGATTTACTCTGGTTCAGTTTGTACCAAGAAATGAAGTGTATCATTAGATCAATAATGATACTGTACTGAACAGTTTTATTTAGGCTGATTTAGTTATGCGCGCATCTACTGAAAAGAAAAGAACTCGAATCATCGAAGTAGCGACCGAACTGTTTATTGAACAGGGTTACAAGGATACATCACTCGATCAAATCGTTTCAATTTGTGGTGGTTCAAAACAGACCCTTTATCGTTACTTTTCCAACAAAGAAGGGTTGTTTGTTGAAGTGCTCGCGCATAACACCAAGAGCAGCCTAGAATCCGTTTTCCAACTTGCCGATAAACAGAATGAACCACTAAAAGAAACCTTAGAAGACTTCGCCAAAAAGTATCTACGAGGCATTTGCTCTAACCCAATCTTATCGCTTTATCGCATCGTGTCTGCTGATTTTAATAAACATGACTCGGTTCCAAATCAGTTTTGGCAAACCGGGCCGCAGCGTATTCACCAATACTTAATTGAGTTTTTAAAAACCGACACCATCAGCCAGCAGCTTCACATCGATGATGCCGATTTAGCCTGTGGTCAGCTACTCGCGCTGATCAAAATGGATTGCCAGAATATGGCACTGATGGGCTTTGATTTCTTAAGCGATGAAGAATTGGATTCGCATACACAAAAAGCGGTGACGGCGTTCCTTAAACTTTATCAGCGCTAAGAACCTCAAAACTAAAAAACAAAGGGAGCACATTGGCTCCCTTTGTTTTTACGGCTTAGTTACCGAGTTGCTTGGCTGGCTATTTGTTCTGTTTACATAACCTCAGTGCGCTCCTTGTTTTGCTGCCAGCTTTTTACCAATCAACAAGATTGGCGCAAGGGCAAAAATAGAGACAATAAACATCACCAACGAATTACTCAGTGCTAATGTCGTAGCTTGCTCTTTCACAACCGCACTAATTTGGCTCATGCCGAGTGCCGGATTAGGTAAGCGGCCATAAGTCAAAATCGCGCTGCTCAATGCCTGTTCATAAGCCGCAAACACATGGTTTGAACCGTCCAGTGTACGACCGATTTCGCCCGATGCTTGCGCGCTGTGGCTTTGAATCACGCGAGAGAAAAACGCCCCACCAATCACCCCGCCCATGGTTCGGAACAGATAGAAGTTAGCAATGCCTTCTAAGCGCTGTCCTACTTGAAAGTACATCAACACAGCAATCGTCACCGACACATTCAACAAGCCAACACCAAAACCACGCAGCAGCATTGGAATGGGTAGTGACTCCGTACCAACAAAACTTGGCAGTTGGCTGAACTCGTGTACCGACAATAAGATCATCAGCACACCAAAAGGAACCACAGCATCCGCTAGCGGACGGCGGAAGTAATACACCAATACACTCACCAGCATGCCGACCAACATGGCGTAAAACGATGGCAACTGTGCATAGCCCGCATTGAGGCTGTTATAGTGCATCGCCATTTTTAGGAAGTTGGCAAACAGCACCGTACTTGCCATCACGGCAAAGCCCGCAAGAAAGGCGTTGTACATAAACACGTTGGTCTTCAACTTACCGTGCAATTGCATCGACGCAGTATCCAAATGGCGCGTTTTCACCAACTGACACACCGCCAACAAAACCAGTGCTGCAGCGACAGAAGAAGCCTGTACAAACCAGTCTGAATCCAACCAGTTGTAGTAGCTGCCGCGCATTAGTAGGAACACCACCAAACTCATCGTTAGCGCGAGTACGAAGTAAACTGAAGCTGATGATTTTGGCTTGGCTTCAATCTCAATCGTCTGAGGTTTGTATACGCCGATCATTACTAGAGCTGAAAAGTACAACCAGACCGAGACAACATTCAGAAATGACCAATCAAACTCTTCGACAATCTCAGCCACCAACCACGGATAAGCGCCCATTGGTAACAGTGTTGAGAAGATCAGTGTCAGCGCAATAATCGCAGGCAACCAACGCTGCTCAAAAGTATTGAGTAGATAAAGGTTCACCACCACCAATAACATGCTCATGAAAAAGCCGCTTACTAACCAAGTTAGCGTGAATAGCAGCGCATGCTGACCTACCCAATAGAGCGCCAGGTTCGTTCCCAAGCCCACCAGCAATGCAAAGTGTAATGGCAATGACGTACCAAGCTTACGCACCAAGATTGGGGTAAACATAAACCCCAACACTTGAGTGATCATAAAGCCGATTTTCACTAACTCGACTTCATCTGCGGACAAACCGGATGTGGCTGCCATCTCGTGGGACAACTCAGTAAACATCACTGAATTGACCCCAAAAGCCGCAATGGCGAACAGTGCAAAAATCAGCAATGGTGAACGTGTTTTCATGGCGATTAACCTTGCGTTGCGGTCTCAATCGACACTTCAGCCGACAAGCCAGGGTAGATGCGCTGTTTCAGCTCTTGTGGAATATCCAACTCGATACGCACTGGCACACGCTGAACTACTTTCACGAAATTACCGGTCGCATTTTGCGGTGGCAGTAAACTAAACTGCGCGCCTGTTGCTGGGGTTATGGAAGTTACACGACCATGCAATGGATGATCAGGGAACATGTCTAACACCACTTCCACGTCTTGCCCTTGTGCGACGTTTTCCAATTGAGTCTCTTTGAAGTTTGCCTCAATCCAAACGTAATCCGGCACCATCACAATCAAACCCATGCCCGGTTGAACAAACTTACCCACTTGCACTTGTCTGTCCGCCACATAACCATCAAATGGTGCTCGAACGATAGTTCGCTCAAGGGCGATATTCACCAACCTTAAGTTCGCTTCCGCTTGCTTGCGTTGTGCGGTTAGCTGCATCTTTTCTGTTACTAGCGCATCAAGCTGCTTCTGTTCAGCAGCTAGCGCGAGCTTGGCAGTTTCAAGGTTGCTGCTTGCTTCAATAGAACGCGTTCTTTGCGCTTCAAATTGGTTCTTACTCACCGACTGCTTTTGTACCAAGCGTGAAAGACGTTTGAACTCCGCCGCTTGATGTTCCGCGTTAGCATTTGCGCTGTGAATGCCCTGCTTCGCCTGCTCGATCTTTACCAGCTGCATTTCGGTTTTGGTTTGGTTTGCGGTCAGCGCAGCCTTTGCGACATCTAACGCTGACTTCGCGATTTCTTGGTGGGCAATGAAATCTTCATCATCAATCGAAAACAGTGGCGCACCTTTGCTTACCCACTGGTTATCTTCGACAAAAAGTTGGCTTACCTGCCCACCGACTTCCGGAGAAATCGCCGTCACATCCGAGTGAACATAAGCGTTATCGGTAGTCACCGTATTAGGTTGGTATAACGCACAACCCGCAGCGAATAACGAACCAATAACAAGCGACAACGCAATGACTTTCTTCTTCATTTTTGAAACCCAACTTAATGATTTTCACAAACTGTACTGTACCGTACAGTTTTAGCAAAGATACATTTGATCATTTATGAAGGAGAAAGATCCATCCCACTGATTTTTATTGATCTTATTTGGTGCCCACTTTTGAATGAAAGGAAGAGAATTGAAGTACGTATATTGAGAAAAACAAAAAAGGCAACACTGAGGTCGCCTTTTGATTAAGGAAATAAATACTTGCCCAATAAAGCTTACTGCTGAACAACTTTTACTGGTGGTTTAGTTGAGCTGACATAATCAAAATCGAATGCAATACCATCTTTAGTGATATCTATTGCCATGCCCCCTACTAATTGGTTTTGCAGACTCATTGTTACATCTTCAGGAACAGGCTCTCCAGAAACTTGAGATGCTGTTTCAATCACTTCCAATACTCGCTCGGAGTCCATAGTGAAGCTCAGTAGACCATTCGCTGTTAGCGGCTGAGCCATTACTTTTTCACTTGCCGCCGCTGCGGAATCACCACTGTAAAGTGTTAGATGGCTACCATTAAGGCGGGCAAAGACATTCATTGGTTTGCCTGCATATGGTTCAAGCAAGCCACCGATGTTCACTGGTTGGTTATCTGGTTGGATTTGGATCTGTGCCAACTCCGGCATGAACATTTGTGCTGTTTGTAGCAACATATTTGGATCGTCTGCGGAGATAGAGAAAAGCGCATCCAATTGGCCTAATTCAGGGCCATATTGGCCGTTCATATCCACGTCGAGGCCAAACATTTCCATACTTAAGCCTTTCAGGCCATTTGCCATACCAGCGCCCATACTAATAGCCGGAGCTGGGTTTTGGCCACGCATTTCTCTTTGCGCTTCTGCCAGAATTGAACATTGATATTGTGGAGTCGTTAGGTCAGTCCAAATCTTACCAATCGCAGGCGCGAGCGTTGCAACATCCAAGCCCAGCGCCACGCTAAACATACTCTTTTCACCGTTTGATTCAGCTAGGACACCACGCATTGACTGTAGTGCTTCAAGAATCACTTGGTTCTTAGATTCAACGACAAAACCGCCATCAATGCGCGCTTTATCGTCTTCTACTGTATATTCAGCAAAAACTACTGACTGAGGCCAGTTTTGAGCAATTTGGGTAAATTCAGTATGACAAGCAGGCGAACGCAGCTCTTTCATCATTCGTTCATTTTCGAACAGCTTCAATTGACGAGCCATCAAGTTGCCATCTGCCGTTGTTAGGCCTTTGATGATCTGCTGATGATCAATTAAACCGAACGAGTTTGCACTTTCACCATATTTTGATTGCAGCGCAGCAAGTCGGCCTGTGTCGAGGATATTATGAGCTGGAGCTTCTAGTCCTAAAGCCATTTTTAGTGGGTTAGCCTCACCAAGCATCGGAACATCGATAGTGATGGTTAATACGTTATCAATAACAGCGACAACAAGCCCCATACCTTTTTGAGGGTCTTGTACATCAGCGACTTCATAACGACGATATTCCACTGTACCGAGTTTAACTTTCTGATGGCTAATTCCTGCTTTTTGTTCTTGTTGATCAAGCGTGTTCCATAGGGCTTGAGGAGTCTCAATCGGTAGCTTGTATACAGGAACCGCACCCAGAGTGTAAATAATTGGGTTTATCTTATCGCCTGTGCCTAGAAATGCTTTTAACGTTTCTGGCGAAGATGCGCTTTCTAAATAAGCATCAATGAAATTTAGAACAAATTGCTGTTCAGGAGTTAACTCTTCTCCCACAAACAAGTCAGAAAAAGAGCCCTGCTCTGCAGTACCAAATGCATTTAAGTACTCATAGTGATTAAATGCTTCTGTTTGATAAGTTAGCAACAACGTATCCGCAGGAACTTGACCAAGCAATGCATCTGAACCGCTGCTTTGGGCAACTTCATTTTGATACAGGTAACCCGCCCCACCCACTGCTGCAACGACGGCAGCCGCCAATAATAATTTTTTCACTTTCTACTCCATTTTATGGCGGCATGAAGGAGCCCTTCAGAGACCTAGCCAATTTGACATATAAAACCAACATCATAAACAGACCAAGCTTTGATTCAATTAACAATCAACCTTATTAATGGATGTCTCAGAATTTATAAGATAAAACGTGATCTCATGTGAAAATTGCAGGTGCAGCATTCCCCCTCGACCGATAAATCTCATTCGTTAAATCAAATTTTCGCCTTTTGTTGAAGCTTTGACGTAACATCACGATCTCACAACCCAACTTCGTGTTGTACTGGAGAATTCGACTGTGTTTTCGTAGAGTCTAGACTCGCTCGATATATGAACAATCTTTGCAGATTAAATCTATGAAAGACCAGTTAACCATATCCGTTTCTACCATCAACGGCTCGAGGCATTGGTGCGTTACAAAAGCAATGCAAACTCGCCTAAAAAGTTTGCTGGCTGCTATGTCTATTGGGATATGTGCAACGACAGGATTGGTGTTTTATCTATATTCAGCCGTCGATAGCGCGGAGCTAAAACAAGCTGAGTTAGCTCAGCACTCTGTCGGTCTATCTGAAGAGTTAGCACAATTAAAACAACTCAAATCTGAGCTAGAAAGCGATCTTTCAGAAAGAGAAGAACAAATCACAACAGTCTCAGAACGTTTATCAGATTTAGAGTCTTCACTTGGAATGGAGACAGGGGTAGATTTGGCGAACCTAGAATCTCGCCTAGACACTGCTGCTATTGCATCTAATGTACGTATCGCAATGCTAACTCAGATCCCAAGCGGGTCACCGGTGGGAAAGGAAAGAATATCCTCTGGTTTTGGTAAGCGTATTCACCCGATAACCAAAACAGCAAAAATGCATCGCGGCTTAGACTTTGCCGTCAACATTGGAACACCAATCTATGCACCCGCGGATGGTGTTGCTGAGGTCACCCGCCGAAGCAAAAAAGGATCAGGTAACTTTCTTCGCTTGCAACATTCATTCGGTTTTTCTAGCTCATACTCACACTTAAAAAGCTTTAAAGTAAAAAGTGGAGAGTTTGTCAAAAAAGGCCAACTTATCGGGATGTCCGGAAATAGCGGGTTATCTTCGGGCCCGCACCTACACTACGAAATTCGATTTGTAGGGCGAGCTCTAAACCCAAGACCATTTGTCGATTGGAACGTAAACGAATTCGAAGCAATATTCAGTAAAGAACGAGGTATAAGATGGGAATCTTTAGTCAACACCGTGGAACAGAGAGTCGCCAAGCAACTTCAACTCTCATCGCCAAAGGATGTGCTGTTAGCGGAGAACTCAAACTTGAAAATGACATCCAAGTAGATGGCATAGTAAATGGTCAAGTGAATGTCGATAGTACGCTAATCGTTTCTGAAAGTGGCCGTGTTAAGGGTGACGTATATGCAAATAAACTCATTATTAATGGTATCGTCGAAGGCAACTGTTACGCCGAACAGATTCAGGTCCTTGAGAAAGGACGTATTACAGGTAAAGTTTGGAGTAATAACCTGAGCATTGAGCCAGGTGGCAAGTTCTTTGGTGAAGCCGCAGAGTTACCAGAGAAAGAGGTCATTTCACTAAAGAGCAAGACAGAAGAACACCAAAAAAACCAGCCAAAAACACAAAGCTCAGATAACAAGCCAACATCTCGTAAGCAAGCATAGCAATAGTGAATATAGATTTTCATCCACAAACACAAAGTCAGCGGACTGTGAAATTTCATTCACAATGAGAAATATTGCTAGCTGATTTTCATTAAGCTCGACTATGATTCGCGCTTCTGTGTTTTGATGATTATTTGAATGAAAATCTATACCGCTATTATCACGGCAGCCCTAGCCGCAACAACACTTATCGCGCCAGCTCATGCGGACGATAAATTCACTTTGGGTCGTACTATTTTGTTAGAACACGGTAACCTTGCAGCAAAGATCCCGATGGTCATTTGCCGCAATACTAACGCGATTAAAGTGAAAGCAGAGAAAGACTTAGAATTAAGAAAAGTCGTTGTGAGATTCCAAAATGGTGATGAAAAAACCATTCGATTCCATCGTGACCTGAAGAAAGACAAAATGACCGACTGGCGCTACTTTGGCTATCGCCGATGTGTGAAAAACATCGAGGTGTATGGTAACTCAGAAGGCTCAAAAGCTGGCGTTCGTGTTTACGGCAAAGAGAAGAACGACTAGATATCAACTAAAAAGGACGACCAAATGGTCGTCCTTTTTCATTAGGATTTAGGATTTAGGATTTAGGATAATCGTACTTCGTTTCGCTCCCTTACCAAAAGAGTGCCGCGCCTGATTCATCACTTCTTCTAAGGTGAGCGATGTTGCCATGTGCTCCACATCAGACAGTACATCAATATCGTAACCTTGGATAAGGTACCTAGTGTAAGCCCAACCTCTATCCCCTGGGAGGTCAGCCAATTCACTCATATCTAAAACAAGTTGCTTCACCGCCGTATCCAGTTCATCTTGAGTAATATTGACCAACAATTCATCAATTGTTTCATCAAACACTTGCTCTACTTTCGACACTGCTTTCGGATCAACCTGTGCTTCAAAGAACCAGTCAGTTACCTTTTCTCGGTCTTGTACGATCGAATAAACCGCCGGATTGTAATCTAAACTCGCTTCTTCACGTAGACGGTCAAGAACTCTAGTAGAACTGATGCGTTGCAACACATCTTCGATAAAAATCGTTCTTGTCGAAGTCGGTTGCTCACTACTGTTAGTCAGCCTTAACAAAAAGAATGCGGACGGTTCATGCCCATCAGTAAACTCTATATGTGACGTCGCATCTGGATTGTATTTCACACTGTAATCAACAGGTGAGGCTGACTCGAGTGGTATTGACGCAACATACTTGCGTAACAGAGGGGCAATAGATTGAGCGTCTAAATCCGCTACAATCACCATTTTGAAGCCTCTATCCTTTAAGAATAGGGTGTCGTGAACCGCCAGAATTTGCTCAGCAGTCACCCCATCTACATCGTCAGGCAACACCATTCGATGGCGACTATTCGGAATATAAGCATTTTGGTTGACTGCTCTTAGCCATTTACCAATAGGTGAGTTCAGAAAGGTGGTGCTTTCTTGGCTATATTCTCTCTTCACCGCTGACAACTGACGAGCATCTACCTTAATTTCTGTCGCAACGTTGTACACGCCATTGAGTGCATTCGCTAATTGCTGTTTCGGTGCAACCATCTCAACGCCATGATGGGTATCGCCCAGCAAAGGATACATACTCATCTCGTGTGTGCGTAAAAAGTTGTCCAATTCTGGTCCCGAGAAGTCACCTAAACCACTTCTTGCACCAACTAGACTTGCCAGCTCATATGCGGCGTAAAGTGAAGGATCCAGTGCTGCTTTTCCGCCCTGACTTGCAAAGAAGATGTGAGCACGTTCGCCTGCTTTTTGATCTTGTTGGAACCAAACTTCAATACCATTCGACAGTGTAAATATTTCGAAGCCACCTTGATGCGGCTGCACTGAAACGATGTCACCCTCATTGCTTGGCTGAACAAAGCCTTCATTCTTGGCATACATTGCCAACGGTTTTTCACCAAGTTTTGCGTAGCTCGAATCAAGTTCTACAAAGACATTGGTAAACTGTTGCTTCGCTTCCCCTTGAGCCAAACCAATAATAAAGGCTGGATCGTTGTCTAATAGTTGCGCTAAGTGCTTGTTGGCCTCTTTAACATCAAAGTGCTCAACGAAGTCACTTAAGCTCATTTGATAGTCTTGTTTTGATTGGCTGACCAAATTCTGCTCAAGCTCATACACGCGCTCATCAACGTAACTATGTGGCTTACGCTTATCCCAATCACTGTCAATATTGGTCAGTTCATTGCGATACCCCGCGATGACGGCCTCCAACTCCTCAGAAGAGACCCCATGATCTCGAAGGGAAGCCAAAGTACCAATGAATAGCGGGTGCATCTCATCTCTTTGTTCACGTGAGAATGATATTCCACCAGTAGACAGGCGACTGTAATTGTTAAAATAAGTCTGTGCATAAACGTATTGGTACGGCTGAGCAGCGTCATTTAGCACGGAGTACATTCTTTGTTGAATCAATTGTGATAGAACATCATCTGCCCATACTTGATGTTGATCCTCACGAGTTTGGTATCCGATAGGCCCTCTATAAATCGAATAGTGGAGACTCGGAGACTCCATTGAGCTGCTTTCTAATAGCAAATCATCAGGCTTAAGTTGAATATCACGTCTCTTCACGATGTTTTCATCAGCAGTGCTTTTCCAATCAGAGAAATGCTTTTGAATGGTCTCACTCAGCTGCGCAACATCCACATCACCAGCGATTATCAGTTCAGCATATTGAGGCTGATACCACTGTTGGTAAAAGTTTTTCAATCCTGCGGCCGTAGCCTGCTCTATCGATACCTTGGTACCTATGGGATCATTGCCTTCAAAAGGAGTGCCTTTTATTGCAGCATCGTACGCGTTGTAAGCTAATGATTTATCATCAGGAGTCGCTCTTCGCCATTCACCTAAGATAACGCCTTTCTCTTGTTCAACCTGCTCTGGCTCAAATGCGATGCCATCACTAATATCTCGCATCCATGTCAATGCCTCTTTGAGCATTTCATCATTGGCAAGGTCGAGCTTATAGGTGGTTTCTTCGTAGGAGGTAAATGCATTGATATCAGCACCAAAACTCCCTCCTGACTGCTCAAAGAACTTGATGACGTCATTGCCAGAGAAATGCTGGCTGCCATTAAACGCCATATGCTCAATAAAATGCGCATAACCTTTCTGGTCTGCGCTTTCCTGCAATGA
The DNA here is from genome assembly GCF_002741985.1 of Vibrio rotiferianus CAIM 577 = LMG 21460. Classification (GTDB taxonomy): domain Bacteria; phylum Pseudomonadota; class Gammaproteobacteria; order Enterobacterales; family Vibrionaceae; genus Vibrio; species Vibrio rotiferianus. The sequence continues at coordinate 17,268 of NZ_APHW01000102.1, read as the reverse complement.
GCCAATATTCATCTTTAAACGAATAGACACTTCTTTGTCTTGGGTCGGATAGATGTGGTATTTCATCCCATTCGCCAGTTGATCAACATGCCAATTAGCATCAGGTTGTATGGGGGTTGAAGGAGGAGTCAGCGCACAGCCTGACAAAAAAAGTGCGGGGAATAACAACATATTACGCATAAATATCGCCCTAGATATTGATAACTAAGCAAAATATATCGTTCGTAATGTATGCGTGATATTTAATATGACATTTCAGCACAATTTGTTTGATCTAGATCGCATTTTATAAAGTGATAATCATTTAAGAAAGCAAGCTTACTACGCTCATACAGCTCGATTCATAGGATCTATGCCTCACTTTGCTTTATAAATTTAACTAAACCTCAATAATAAGACTCAGATCTGCATTTATTTCGACTAGTAAAATATAATGCAAAAGCAATACATTTAATAAATCTATAATAATTACTTAGCGATATCTTTATGCTTAAAAATCTATCTTTAAAAAACAAGCTGGCCATCTCAGCCAGCGCTGCCATTATCCTCGGGGGAGTTTTGGTAGAGGGGTTGTCTTTTCGAGATGCACTGCAACGACTAGATGTCGAGGTTGAGCAGCGCCTTGAAAGTACAAGTGCTTCCTATAACCAATACGTAAGCGACTGGTTACTATCCAAAGAGAGAGCGTTAAAGTCACTGTCTCAGGATGCCGAAAAGTCAGCAATCGTCACCCACCTAAAACAGGTAAAGGACTCCGCCGCTTTTGACAACGTCTTCCTTGCTTACCCTGACGGTACTCAAGACAACGCAAACGGTGTTGTACTTCCACCGGGCAATGACGACCCTCGAAAATGGGGTTGGTACACCAACGCCATTGCAAATCCATCACAAGTCTTCATTGATAACCCAACGGTAGCTGCAGCGACCGGAGCAAATGTTGTTTCATTGGGTAAAGCCATTAACCTTCACGGTCAGACATCAGTACTTGGTGCAGATGTAGAGATTGGCGATATCATCAATAGCCTTGATAAAGTCATTCTTCCAGGTGAGGGCTACATGTTCATTGCCAACGAGCAGGGCAATGTATTCATTCATAAAGACAGCAAATTCCTTAATCAACCAATCAGTAAGTTAGGGTTAAGTTTTCAGGACATTGCCGCTATTTCTCAATCAGGTAATGACCGTCAAGTCAGTGTAGATGGAAACACCTTCGTTGTTTTTGCGAAGAAGATTGAAGGCACTGAGTTAACGACTGTGACTGTCATCGACCACAACTCTTTGATCGAACCACTTTATGACGCTGTTTGGGGACAAATCATCGCAACCAGTATCGTGGTTATTCTTTGTGTCGCTCTATTTAACTTGTTGTGTAACATCCTTTTCCGTCCACTTTACAACGTTTCTAATGCGCTATCGCAAATCGCCAATGGTAGCGGTGATTTGACTCAACGTATCGAGGTAGAAAATCGCGATGAAGTTGGTGAGCTAGCGGAAAACTTCAACCTATTTGTTGCTAGCTTGCAGGAGTTGATTGGCCATATCCGTCATCAAGCGGTCGATCTAAACCAACGCTCTGAGGCAAGTACTCAAAGAGCAATTCAATCTGTTGACGAACTAAACCACCAACAACAAGAAATCACCATGGTGGCGACTGCTGTAACCGAGATGGCATCTGCGACACAAGAAATCGCTTCACACGCAGAACAGACGGCAAAAGCGGCGATTGACTCTTCGACCAGCACTCAAAATGGCCACGGCTTGGTAGTAAATACCAAAGAATCGATCAACAACTTGTCGTCTGAAGTTAATCAAGCAAGTATTGTCATTGGCGAATTGAATCAACACGCACAAGACATCAACACTGTGCTGTCAACGATCCGTGATATTGCTGAGCAGACTAACTTACTAGCACTCAACGCAGCGATTGAGGCGGCGCGAGCAGGTGAGCAAGGTCGTGGTTTTGCTGTAGTTGCTGATGAAGTTCGCGTACTGTCGCAACGCACACATACTTCAACGGAAGAGATAAAATCGACCATCGAAACCTTGCAGCAAACCACTCAACGTGCAGTGGCGATAATGGAAAGAAGCTCAGAGCTTGCAATTGGCTCAGTAGCCGATGCCGATCAAGCAGCGATGGCTCTTGATGAAATTAACGCCGCCGTTGCCCTCATCAGTGATATGGCAACACAAATTGCAACCGCTGCTGAAGAGCAAACCCACGTAACTAATGAAATCACACAAAATGTCACCACGATTAAAGACGTTACTGATCAGTTAGTTGTTGGGGCAGAAGAGTCAAAACACGAATCTTCGCAGCTAAAATCGCAAGCAGAAGATCTCAACTCAAAAGTGGCGACGTTTAAACTGGCGTAAACACTAATTCAACTCTAGGAACTCTAAACTCCAAGCCCCGCCACATTGCGGGGTTTGTTTTAAGCTACTAGCGTCTGTTGACCTCTCAAGCTGATTTTTTCAGCGAAGATGAACAGTCCCTAGAGTCAGTCCATCTTTTTAAATCGCTACGCACATCGGCGTGTTTGAGATAGGGTCACGGAAAACACGAGCTTTGAGGTCAAAAACATCACTTAATAACGCCTCGGTAAACACCTCATCCGGAGTACCTTGCGCCACTAGCTGCCCTTGTTCAAGCACCACCAAATGGTCGCAATATCGACAAGCTTGATTGAGGTCATGCAGTACTACGACTACCGTTTTTCCTTTGCTGTTCATCTGTTGCATTAGGTTCATCAACTCCACTTGATGCGACATATCGAGATAAGTCGTCGGCTCATCCAACATGACTACTTCCGTATCTTGTGCCATCACCATCGCAATCCATGCTCGCTGGCGTTGACCGCCAGATAACGACTCAACGGGCTGTTCGGCAAATTCAAAGACCCCAGTGTCGTGCATCGCTTGTTCGACAATAACTTGATCCTCTTTCCCTAGCTTTCCCCAATGTGACACATAGGGTGAACGGCCATATTCAACCAACTTTCTCACTGTTATCCCCTCGGGGCTGACCAAAATTTGTGGTAGCAGCGACAACGAGCGAGCTAATGCTTTATCAGCATAATTCGATAAAGGTTTACCTTCGAACATCACTTCACCTGATGTTGGCTTATTGATTCTTACCAAGGTTTTTAACAAGGTCGATTTTCCGCAACCATTCGGGCCAATCAACGCGGTAATCTTGCCCTTTGGAATGGAGACCGATAAGTTAGGAATGATGATGTGTTTGCCGTACGCGACGGAAAGGTGCTGCGTTTCAAGCATAGTTACCAACCTCGATAACGATAAAGAAGAAAAATGAAATACGGTGCGCCAATTACAGAGGTAAGTACGCCTGCTGGTAGCTCAATCGGAGGTTGCAACCCTCTGGCTAATCCATCAGCACAAGTCACTAGTGACGCTCCTAAAAGCGCAGAAGCAGGGATGAGTAACTTATGGTTATGACCGAACAACAAGCGAGCCAAGTGAGGAGCCAATAGACCAACAAAACTTATGGTGCCCGCAACAGAAACACTCATGCTTGCTAGCAAGACCGCCGCAACCAGAGCCATTACTTGAACTTGCTTCGGGTGAATACCAAGCGTAGTCGCACTCTCCTCACCTAGCCCCATGACATCCAGCCGCCAAGCCAACCAAAATGCCAAGGGTAATAGTAAGATTAACGCGCTCCATATAAATGGCACTTGCTGCCAGTTTCGTCCCCATAAGCTGCCCGTTAGCCAGACCATTGCGGTATTAATTTCAAGAGGGTGAGTAATCAATAAAAAGTCGATGCCACTCGCCAGAAAGGCACTGACAGCAATACCAATTAACGCCAACCTTGCTGGAGTTGGCTTTGATCGCCATGCCAAAACTGCGATCAAACCAGCTGCAAACAACCCGCCCATCATTGCAACTAACGGCAGCCAGCTAACAGGTGCATTCGGGAACCAAACCAGACTTGCCGTTGCTGCAAGCCCTGCTCCGGCACTGATTCCCATGAGATCAGGTGAGGCGAGAGGGTTGCGAATGACGCCTTGCACCAGCATGCCAGAAAGCCCTAACCCCGCCCCGACACCAATAGCGAGCAACATACGTGGTAGGCGATATTGGTTAATCACAAAATCATCACTCGAAAACGCTATGAGTTGCTCCATCACCTGAGAAACAGAGAGAGAAGCGGCACCAACCAACAAACCTGCAATAGCCACAGTGATGAGAAACCCTGTCAAAAGCAAAAGCTTCATATGATCAAACACTATGCTCTCCTCATCGCGATCAGAATAAAACAAGGCGTACCAAGCAAGGCCGTAATAACACCAACTGGAGTTTCTGTCGGGAACGCAATTGCTCGAGATAGTGCATCAGACCACGTAACTAGTGCTGCACCAGCCAAGGCACAAATGGGGATTAATAGGTGATAGTTTTGGCCGACTATAGGCCTGACTAAATGAGGAATAAGTAAACCGACAAAACCGATTGGTCCTGCGACCGCCACGCTAGCACCAGCAAGCAAAACAATGGTCATTCCGCTCAACAAACGTGTAAGCTTAATATTACTTCCAAGCCCAATCGCTACATCTTCTCCCAACGCTAACAGGTTGAGATTGCGAGCCAAACTCATGGCCAAAAGCAAACCCAGCACAGCTGGCGGCCAGAGTTGCTGCCACTGTTTTGAGTCGGCACTAGAGAGTGAGCCCGTAAGCCAATGCAGCACACTGTAAGCCATATCGTCGGCAAGGATAAGTGCAGCTCGGGTAAGGCCAATAAGTAGCGCACTAACAGCAATTCCCGCTAAGACCAAGCGCAATGGATGAGAACGAGCTGAGAAAAAACCGCCGAGTAGCATAACGACCAAGCCACTAAGTAAAGCGCCAAAAACTGAATTGAAGATGGGAGGTAAGCCGCTCAACACCGGTACACCAATAGCAGCTAAGGCCATAAAACAGGCCGCACCTGCATTGATGCCAAGAATCGATGGTGAAGCCAAAGGGTTACGCGTTAAACCTTGCATCAACAATCCAGAAACGGCAAGGCAGACTCCAACCATCAAGCTGACGTAAGCTCTTGGCGCTCTTAATGTGGCGAGGATTTGATGGGACATATTACTCTCATCAAAGGCCAACCAAACTTCTGTTAAATCATGCAGAGTGAGCGAAAAATTCGACCACCCCAGCATGGACACGAGATAACCGGAGAATACCAAGCCCATTAGCACCAGCGTAAATAGAACCGCTTGCCATGGAAACACAGATAGACGAGAGCGGCCGCTAGGCATCGTTATATCACTCATGGCGCGTCCACAATCCGTTCTAGATTTGTCGCCATCTGCTCCGCAGCGAGCATGCCTCGATTGAGTGACCACAACTCAGGGGACACCTCTATAATAAGTTGCTTTTTCGCTGACGTGAGTAGCTTGAATAACGGGTTACTCTGCCAATCATCCACCACGTTGGGGTGCGAATACGCTCCAATAAGCAACCAATCAGGATTGGTTTTAAGCAGTAATTCAAAACTGGTCGGAAGATAGGCTTGCTCACTTGGTTGAGTGATTGGACTGGCTATACCTAATGCCGTTAGCACCCCTCCGGCATAAGATACAGGGCTGTGCAGCCACATACCTTTGTCCGAGACCACTGCAAATTGGATGGTTTGTTTCAGAGAGAGCTGCTGCTTATACGCAGCCATACTTTGACGATGCAATTGCAGGCGAAGCTCCATCTCTGCTTGTTTATTAAGAGCGACGCCCACCTTACGAGCGGATTCCAAATTCTCGTGATACGTCTCACCTCGGCTTTTAAGCAATAATGTTGGTGCAATTTGCTGCAAATCTTGATAGATGGTGCGATGCCGCTCGGCATCTGCAATAATCAAATCCGGCTTGAGTATAGCAATCGCTTCTAAGCTTGGCTGCGAGCGCATTCCGACCGATTGCCATGGTTCAACTAAATCGCGTACTGCGGGGATCACGCGAGAAGCGTCGTTATCATCTGCCACCCCAATAGGTGAAACACCCACAGCTGCGAGCGCATCCACAAAAGAAAACTCCAAAACTACCACTCGTTGCGGCGTAGTAGCTATCTCAAACTGCCCCTGCTCATCCTCTACGACTCGTGTCATTGCTGTACTTGAGAAAGAGAACAAGTTCAGTAGCAACAAAGCAAAGGCCATTGCCCACCGTAGTGCAGACGGGAGTCGAGTTACATTTATCATATTTATTTTCTCCAACGCCAAGATCGTCAAAGTCGCCAACGTCAATTGGCGACTTTTATGCCCAAAGATTTAAGGCAATTAATCTTCAAAGTTCGATGTCTTAAAACTGGTAATTTAGGTCCAATGTGTAAGAACGTCCCGGCGCTGGATAACGGCCAACTGGGCTGGTATCAATACCACGGAAGTAATAATCCTCATCAAACAGGTTATTCACCGCAACATTCATACGCAATTTGCCTTTGTCATCCTTGTACAAATCGGTACCAAGATTGAAGTTCCAAACCATATAAGCGGGCACTTTGCCCTTAGCACCCGTTACATCTTCATCACTGGTGTTCGCATTGTCTGCGTATGCATCGCTGAAGTAGTAGCCTGACAAGGTTGTATCAATGCCAGCAAAGGTGTAGGTCGCATCCCAGCTAAGCTGATGCTTAGAGGTGTAAGCCAGCTGGTTACCCTTGTTTGGACCGTTTTCTTCTAGGGTTGCATCCAAGTAGTTGTAACTCGCACCTAAGCTCAAAGCTTGTAGCGTTTTCGGAACATAACGGCCAGAAAGTTCGATACCTTGGTGAAGGGTTTTACCGATATTGTCGAAGGTTTGAGTTGCACTTTGCCATTGCAGTTGGTCTTTAAAATCAATGCGGTAAAGTGCGGCATTAAAGCTAGTAGTCTCTTGATTGTAGCGCGCTCCCAACTCATAGTTCCATGCAAGTTCACTGCCTTCTTCACCAAGACCACGAATGTAAGCAATTTGCGGAGCACGCAGTGATTTCTGAGCATTGGCATACCCTACCCACTGCTCCGTCAAGTGGTAAGCCACCGTCAAGCCAGGAAGCCATTCCGTTACCTTGTTGTCTGCGCTCTGAGATTTGCCTAAATCATCAAACGTCATGTCGACAGATTCATAACGAACACCTGGCGTAACTTTTAATGCATCATTAAACAGACCTATTTCATTGCTGATGTAGCCCGCAAATGCATCCGTCTCCAAATGCCAATCGCGCGGTACTTGGGTTTCTCCGCCTTCAATTGGAGTTTGAGTCAGCTTGTAGTCGATGTCTTCATTGACGTAACGAGCACCCACAATCCAGTTTTGCGTAACAGATTTTCCTTCGAAATACATCGCCAACTTTGGCTCAACCCCATAAACTCGGAACTCACGCGGAGAGGTACGAATATCGGTTGATGGCAGAGCTGGGTCGGCCCAATGCCCACCGGCACTGTTAAAGCCCCATTGGAAGAAACGCTCAGAATTATGTCCAAATGTCAGTACCTCTAGCTCTGCACTATCAGCAATATTTAGATCGTGCAGATACTTCACGCTCCAACGCGTTGATTTTCCTTGATACTCATCGTACGGACGTTTCGATTGAGTGCGGTCTTTCTTATAGTCTTCCGGAGACAGTGCGCCCGGCATTTGCGTATCCGCATCGTAGCGTTGAATGAAGGCTTGCAGCTCTTGCGTATCGCTTAGTAGCCATTGCGCCTTGGCTTGGAAGTTCTTTACGTCAGTATCAGAATGCTCTCGGAAGCTCTCGCCTTTTAAAAAGTTACCTTCGAGTTGAATAGCGAAAGTGTCCGTCAGCCAACCTCCAGTTCGTAGATAGAAATCGTTGAGCGGAGTGTCACCTGCTTCAAACACTGTCAGGCGGTTACTGATTTCAGTTTGCCAAGTGTTTGGAATCGGTTTGGTAACCAAGTTAATTACACCACCTACGTTGTTCGGACCATATTGCACTGCGGCACCACCGCGAACAATATCGATTCGATCCAACATAGATAACGTTGCAGGGAAGATAGATTGCCCAGTGTGACCATAGGGAGCAAGAGTCAATGGCACGCCATCCATCAAGAATTGAGCATGGCCACTACGGCTCGCTTTTAAGCCACGAACAGAGATATTTGGCAGTACACCCGTACCAGTTTCATCTTGTACTTTGATCCCAGGCACGCTCTGCAGTGCGGCATCAATAGAATGCGCAGCCGTCTTTTCGATTTGTTTGCTGGTCAGAACAGTGCGGGCACCTGGGTATTCTTTCACATCTTCCAACTCTGAATTACCAATAACACTCCCTGTTACAACAACGGTTTCCATGATTTTTGTTTGAGGCTCTGAAGCGGCAAATGCACTCATGGATGTGATAGATGCAATGGCCGTTGCAAGGATGCTAAGGCGCAACTGCGCTTGAGGTTTACCATCCAAATTCTGGTAAAGCATGGGAATCTCCTTTGAGATAGGTGCGGGTCAAAGTAATAATCTTGTTTTGACCCAATGGGCTAAATAACCTCGAAATGAGGCGAAACATCGACGATTGAGTCGTCAAAAAACCAATGAGGCCTTAGAACTGGTATCCATAAGTGAGCATAAATTCTGCAGGAGCACCGTAACCAATCTGATTTAAGCCAGATTTACCATTGGTCGCACCAAGGATGTATTTCTCGTCAAAAATGTTGTAAGCGTTGGCTTGAATTTTATGACGACCAGTTGTGTACGCAGCCATCAAATCAACCGTGGTGTAATCACCCAAAGCGACAGCTTCGTCATTGCCCGCATAACGGTCCCCAACGTATTTCACACCACCACCCAAACGCCAGTTATCGTCGAGCTGATAAGTACTCCAAAGTGAGAACAAGTGGTCAGATACATCATTTGGTTTTTTACCCGTATCTTTATCTTCAGCATCAAGGTAGCTATACCCTACCGAGATATCCCATTGCTCATTGATCTGACCGCGAGCTTCCAACTCAATACCTTGGTGACGAGCTTCAATCTTATCGATCACATCACCATCAACGTTGGTTTGTGGTTGCTCTTGGTCAATTTGGAAGATCGCCGCATTTAGCATTAAAGCGTTGTCCAACAAGTAAGCTTTTGCGCCGACTTCTTTCAGATCAGTATGGAAAAATTCCGCCAGTTTGGGATTGATGTAAATGCCTGAGTAAGGCAATTGCCATGAGCGAGCTAAGCTTGCATATACCGACATATCGTAGTTAATACGGTAGACCAGACCCGCACGGTAGCTAACCTTGTTGTCATCCAAATCTTCTTTTGTAGCGCCCGCTTTTTGCTGCTCAAGATCCATCGAGTCGTAACGTACATTACCGATCACTGACAAGTCACCAAAGGTGTATACATCCTGAATGTAAATGCCTGTCGTGGTTGTTGTGTTGTCTCGGAAAGGCTTAAAACCTGGATCTGGCGTTGGCCCTACGATAGGGTCATAGATATTTTTGGGTGGTAATGTTTTGTTGCTCGCCAAAGTGAGATCGATATTGATCTGGTTAAAGTCGGCACCGATCATCAATTGGTTTGATTCTGTCTCCCAAACCAATTCTGACTGTAGCGTTGTCGTGGTGCGAGGGTCATAACCAAAGTTATTCACAGTTTGAGAAACTTCGTTATCAGTTACGGTTCCCTGTCGCGTACCCTTTTGCTTAAGTTCAATATGGTTGTATGACGCACGGTTAGTCCATGCCCATTCATCATTCAAACGCCATTCATAATTAACCGCAATACGAAGGCTGTCAGACTCTTGGTAGTCATTGGTACCACCAAAGAAGGTGCTCTCGGAAACATCTACTGGCTTACCATTTTTCGATGGCACCCCACGGTAAGGGACAAGCTCTTGGTGTGCGTACTCGACATCAAAATCAACCGTATGCCCCTGCGCAGGTAAAACTCGGATAGTCGGAGCGATGAAGAAATCATTCGAATCAACATGGTCAACGTAAGAATCCGCTTGTCGATATTCTAAGTTGATTCGTGCATTGACCTTGTCACTAAAGGCCATTGAGCTATCGATCTGCCCAACAAATTGGCTATTACTGCCAACACTACCGTTAACACTAGTAAACTTGTCACCATTTGCTCGTTTTGTCACCAAGTTGATGACACCACCAGCCGATCCTCGACCATACAACGCGCCAGCTGGGCCTTTCACCACTTCGACACGTTCGATATTTGCTAGGCTACGATATGATTGCAGTGTGCCATCATCACGCATGCCATCACGGTACATATCATTAAGCGCATCAAATCCGCGGATAACAAACTGGTCTCGGCTACCTTCGCCTAACGTGTTGTTCACACCAGCAACACCATCCAAAGCATCCACCAAACGAACTGCACCGCGATCTTGCATTTCCGTCTTAGTTACCACTGAAACGGCTTGCGGCACATCTAACCACTCCACGTCAGTTTTAGTGCCCGATTGCGGCATGTGTTCTGCGTAGCCTTCGTATTGATGACCGATCACTTGTTGTGTTTCATCTGCCACAACACCTTCTTCCGCCTGCACATTCGAAGCCACTGCTGCTGCAGTCAATGCTCCTCCAACCGCTAATGCGAGAGGGGGCAAGGTCAATCTCATATTCATTTTCTAATTCCGTTTTTGTTTATAAAACTGCCAACGGTTGCGAATGAAAACAAATATCATTTCGCTTTGCAATATAAATTTTATGATCTATATTTGTTTGCCCTATGTGATCAGGGTAATAAAAAATAATTAATACAAACAAAATTATAACTAGTGCTTCTGTCCCAAAATCTCAAAAGAGACTGATTGGAAGCCGGCTGTGAGCAGACAGCAAACAACGTTAGAAAATTAGGAAAGCCCCATGAAATCTACGATGATCATCGTGAGTCATGTCGTCAATGATGCAGTTACTAACGGCTTCGTACCTGCAGCAAAAGCGATGGGTCTCCACGTCGTATTGATCACTGACCATAAGCTCAACCACCTAAAACTGGCCAGTGACGATGACCTTTTCAATCCGGACAGCATTCTGGAATGTGATGTATTCAACCCTCTTGAGCTTATCGAGACCATAACGGAGCAAGGTCTTAAACCCAATGCTGTTTTCAGCAACAGTGATCACCTACAAACCTGGCAATCTGTGCTCAGTTTTTTGGTGTTGCGGCAAAAGACTGGACAGTCACGCTTAAAGCCAAAAACAAACATTTAACCCGTCAGATGCTCAACGAAAAATCGTTACCCAACATTCAAAATGTGTTGCTTCATCGCGACATGGTTTCCGAGTTTGATTTTACCTTTCCTGTGGTGGCAAAACCCAAAGAAGGAGTGGCAAGTTTGGATGTACAGCGCTGCGATTCACAAGCGGAGCTAGATAGTTATTGCGATACATTTTGGCAAAAACACCCAGCGGCCCCTATTTTGGTGGAAGCGTTTTTACAAGGCCCACTCATCACAGTTGAAACCCTTGGTGACGGTGAAAAACTGATTCCAGTTGGTGGGTTCGATGTTGAACTTTCTCCTCCTCCGTACTTTATTGAAACTGCGGCCAGTTGGAATGGTGCAAACAGCCTCCATTACCGCGACGAGTGTTTACGCCAGCTGAAAGCGTTCGGTGTGGGTTTTGGTGTTTGTCACAGTGAATTTATCGTGACGGAATCTGGTCCGGTATTAGTCGAAATCAACTACCGAAGCATTGGTGACGGACGAGAGTTCTTACTCGACAACCTTAGCCGAGGCAGCTGGTTCACCACCATCCTGAATCTTCATCTTGATAGCAAACTCGACCGTAATTTTCGCATCGATGGCAGTGCTCAGGTACGTTACTTAGTCGCCCCACACAGTGGCAATATTGAAGGCACATCTACGTCGTTCATCCATCAAGACGGTGATATCGTCACTCAACAGCAGGTGCTTAAAAAAACAGGCGAATACTTCCAAAAGAGTTTTTCCAACAAAGATTACTTGGCAAGAATTTCGATTGCGTCACCTTCCGGTCAACCACTAGAAGCAACACTGCAGCGCGCCCTATCTCGCTTTAATCTCACACCTGTCAACGAGGTGACCGCATGAACGAAAACGCTTTGTATCTGACTCAACGTCTGATCGATACCTGCTTACGCGAAGACCTATTTGGCTTACTATCTCGAGGCAGATTCATCACTAAACTCCCAAACAATCTGGGGGTCACTTCTTATCCACGTGAACAAATCTGGCTGACATTTGTAGATGCAGATTTCACTCTCTACCTACCGGTTAAACCGAGCTATTACATGCAACGCTGGATATACGGAAAGCAAGATGAATCAACATGCGATGGCTGGATAATTGAAAGAAATGACCTTGTAGAACGACAGCAGCACTACCAAAATTGGATTGAATTTCTCAAGGCAAGCGCTCATGAAAGCTCACATTCCCTATTGGATGGCTACTTACAGGAGCTAGAATGCGCAGAGAAGCACAAAGGCTTGTGTGATAACGCATTCGAACAACATTCTGACTCACTGATGCAGCCTATTTCTCAGCTCGACAGTTGGGAGAAAAAACTGTTGCGCGCCGATCAGATCGCCTCTTACCTCGATCACCCATACTACCCAACCGCTCGCGCCAAATTTGGCTTGAGTGATAAAGACCTCACTCAATACGCTCCTGAGTTTGCGCAAAGCTTTACCTTACGTTGGCTAGCTATTGAGAAATCACTGGTAACCCTAACCAGCTCACAACCCAAATGCTGGCCAACGATGGAGCAAGTCGGGTTACCGGCAGACTTCGCGCAAAGCCATGTGTTATTCCCTGCTCACCCTTTAACACTGCAAAGTTTGGCATCCTTACCCGAAGGCGTGCTGGAAGCACCCACTGCCTACTTAGATGTCTCACCAACCTTATCTGTACGTACGGTGGTCGTAAACCAAGCGCCGCATATTCACATTAAAGTTCCATTAATCATGCGCTCATTAGGCACTAAGAATATCCGCTTAATCAAACCTTCCACTCTTTATGACGGCCACTGGTTTGAGCGCCTGCTTACTCATTTAGAGCAAACCGATCAAACATTAAACGGCACGCTTTTCCACTGTAATGAAAAGCACGGCGGTCATGTTGGTGAAGACAAAACCTTCGCTTACATCGTACGTGAGTATCCAATCACCCATAGCCAAGATAAAGCGCTGGTTCCTGTTGCAGCACTGGCGAGTCCTATGCCAGATGGCCGATTGTTCCTAGAGCACCTTGCTGAGCAGTACTACCAGCAAGACACTCTGGCTTGGTTTAAAGACTACGTTGATCTGTTGTGCAAAGTGCACCTCACCTTATGGCTTCGCTACGGAATCGCGTTGGAATCTAATCAGCAAAACGCCATCATCGCGTTTAATGAACAGGGAAAAATGATGTTGGCGATGAAGGACAACGATGCCGCACGAATTTGGCCTGAGCGCTTTAACACCTTTGAGCAGCACTCTCCGGTTAAATGTGATCAATTACTGGACCAACGCATTAAAGTAGATGACGAACTGGCGCTTGGGCAGATGTTTACCACCATCACTTTACAATTGGATATTGCGGCAATAGTGGAAGCAATGGCCACAAATGGGATCACCTCTTCAGCTTCTCTGTATGCCATTGTCGCACACAGCCTGTCTCAGCAGCTTTGCTCTCTGCGTAAATCAGGCCACGATACCAAACTGGCACACGAACTGCTGTTCGATTCGCCAGATTTGTATGCCAAATATTTATTGAGTTCAGGCAGTCTGCTATCAAAAGAGGCGTCTGGCGCAAGCGATATTAATAAGTTCTATGGCTTGTCCGCACCCAACTTCTTGCTGCTTACCAGCGAGGAAGCACAAAAGGCTTATCTTGCTGCTATCAAACAGAGCGCGAGCTAACTCATTATGACCAAACTCATCTACAGCGTCTTGCTTTGCCATTTCATCGCCGCGTTTGCTGCTCTCGGTATGCCTTTGTTCTTACCTGTAGTTTTACCAACACTCGGCACGCAGATTGATACCGATTGGGCTGGGGTATTGTTTATTTTACCCACCTTTTGTACTGCGGTGGCAGCAAGGTTTTGGGGACAGTTTGCAGATAAATATGGCCGACGCCGTTCACTGCTGCGTGCTCAACTTGGTCTTGCAGCAGGCTTCGCTATATGTGGTCTGGCGAACAACCTAACAATGTTTGTGTTTGGTCTTATCGTTCAAGGAACCTTTGGCGGCACGATGGCCGCCTCTAATAGCTATTTATCTAGCCAGATTGAAGATGCTAAAACACTTGGCAAGTCGCTTAATAAAACTCAACTATCGGCTCGCTTAGCCCTGATCATCGCCCCAATTGGCTTGGGCTGGGGTCTATCGGAAACCAATCCGCTCAATGCTTATCTCTGGTTGTCCATTATGCCCTTGCTAGCGCTAGCCATCACGCTAACACTGCCTGCTGATCAAACGATAAAACCATCGGCTGTTCGTAACCAAGCTTTTGAAGAAACTCAGCGCAATGAAAACCAATCGCTGCGTACTCTGTATTGGGTGTTCGGCGCTCAGTTCAGCTTCGCTTTTTCCATGGTTGTGACCTTCCCGTATTTCTCGCCATATGTGCAGCAATACAGCACCACAAACCAAGCATGGATTGGATTTTTGTACGCGCTGCCACACGGCGTTTATCTCTTGTTGGCTGGGAAAGCTCATCTTTGGTCGGAGTGCATCAATGGCCACCAGCCGCAGCGTACCTTGTGGTTGGGCTTTGGCTTGCTTTCACTCAGCACCGCCATGCACTTGGTTCACTATGAAGCTGTACTGATCAGCGCTCGCCTCACCTTTGGCCTTGGCATGGTTTGCTGCTATCAAGGTTTACACCAAGCATTGGCCAAACGGCTCGACCGGCAACAGTGCGGCAAAGTGTTTTCACGCTTTGATGCGATGTCGAAATGGGGTGGCGTCGCCGCAGGGTTATGTGCATCTTTCATCTCTAGCTTCGGTTGGCTTGAGGTTCCTTTCCTACTTTCTGCGTTAGTCAGCATCGCAACACTCATTGCGCTGATTATCCACTCAAAATTTGGACATCAACATGTTACACACTCCATCCTCTCCGACTGACCACTTGGCTGAAAACCGAGTCAAGTTCAACCATGAGAAAGCCCAACTCAACACCGTTATGGGCATTTTAAACTGTTACTTGCGTGAATACGCGATACCAAATCAACAAGTTGAATGGCAATGTCACTCGACCACACTGCCGCAAACACTTAAAAGAAACTATACCTCGCAACAACTTGTGACCATTCACCTCTCCGAGCAAGACAGTTTGCTTGTCCTGCCCGTTGAGTACGCAAGCAGGTTGGGTAAAGTGAAGCTTGCCGATATGCCTTGGGCGAAAATGCCCGGCGCAAGTTGGTGCAAACTCAATACCAGTCAACAAACACTAACGCTGCTGCTCAATTACCTTAAACAAGTGCTGGCGATCCCTTTCAACCATGAGTTAGTTGAACAGATGGAAAACAGCTTATTGATTATTGAGCAGTTTCTAAATTCGAACAACCAACCTCAGCAACACAATGCCTTTATCGCATCTGAGCAGTCTTTAATTTGGGGACACACTTTCCACCCCACCCCAAAAAGCCGTTCAGGTGTGAGCATGGATGATTTGCTCGCATGTTCACCTGAAGTGGGAGCAAGAGTACCTTTGTATTGGTTTGAAGTAGACAGCGATTTACTGGATGTTTTGAGTTCAGATAACCGCGCAGCGCCACAAGCAATGCTGGAACAGTTAGCTCCAGAAAAACTGAGTATAAAAGCCACCATGCTTTACCCTTGTCACCCTTGGGAAAGCTACACCATCTTGCAAAACCCATTGGTCAAGCTGGCGATTGAACAAGGCAAAATTACCCCTCTTGGTTTAGGCGGCGAACATATGTTGCCAACATCCTCAGTGCGCACGCTTTACCATCCGGATATGGATTGGTTTGCGAAGTTCTCCATCAACGTTCGTTTAACCAACTGTGTTCGTAAGAATGCTTGGTATGAACTGGATAGCGCGGTACAACTAACCTCGATTCTGCACCCAATCAAAGAAAGCGAACAATTGCATAATCCCGTATTCAAGGTAATGACCGAACCTTATGCAACCACGCTCAATCTAGCGAGTCTCGCAAAACAACAAGAACAAGAGGTGACAAAAGCTCGCGAATCGTTTGGCATTTTATATCGAGAAAACTTCACTCTGAGTGAAACTGATATCTTGCAACCAACCTTAGCTGGAGCGCTGTTTGCCTACGATAAAAACGGCAATAGCTGTATTGCCAAGCAATTAAAAAGCAAAGCAAAAGTAACTCGAAGCCAATACACCGACATCGCTATCTTATGGTTCGAACGCTACCTTCATTGCCTCATCCCTGGCGTATTTAACTATTACTTCAAACATGGTGTGGCATTTGAACCCCACTTGCAAAACACCCTGATTGGCTTTGAAAAGGATATGCCGTGCTGTGTCTGGATTCGAGACTTAGAGGGCACTAAATTACTGCCAGAGTTTTGGCCACAAGAAACATTGAGCCAACTATCCGAACGAGCGAGCCAATCGGTTTACTACAGCCGAGAGCAAGGTTGGAACCGCATCGGATACTGCACCTTTATCAACAACATCAGTGAAGCCATTTTCTTCATTGCAGAGGGGAACCAAGGACTGGAACAAACGCTGTGGAACGCGGTCGCTAATGCCATAACACGTTGGCAATCGGTCAATGGTAAACAACCAGAACTCAACTCTCTGCTCGATGGCGGACACTTCCCAAGTAAGAACAACTTCACCACGCGCTTAATGCAAAAAGCAGACAAAGAATCCAGCTACACACGAGTGAAAGCACCATGGATAACTCAACGTCAAGGAGCAGATCATGCTTAACTCTACTGCGCTTCCTGAACAGATTCAGTCCGAAGTCCTACTCTTAGCGACACAGCAAACCGAACCCTTGTGCGCATACCTTTATGACCTCAATGCGCTAGAGCAGCACATCAAACAAATGCGTCATGTGCTACCACAAAACGTTGAGCTGTTTTATGCCGCAAAAGCCAACCCCTCAGCTTAATGCCGTTCGGATAAGCATTAATGCTTATATCTAAATGGATATTTTGTAGGGACAAAAAGGACTGAACGTGGATACGTTCGGTCCTTTCTTTTATCCGGTAAAATGAAGTGACTTATGCTCTCCCTCATTTGCTTGAGTTTGCTCGGTAGAGTTCCATCAGGACTCAGTGCCAACCAACGTAACTGGGTATCTATTAAGTTTATTGCCGCTGTAAAGCTAACTCTAGTTGGGCTTACA
>NZ_APHW01000101.1 GCF_002741985.1 Vibrio rotiferianus CAIM 577 = LMG 21460 | reverse complement strand
AAGAATAGCTTGGGCGGTGTTGTACCACCGCCAAGCTTTTAGGGCTGTATAGCCATAACCAAGTTTGCAACGCCAATGAACGTGATGACAAAAACGGTCGATCGGCCAGATTAGTAACCTGATACAAAAAATAGCACCTAGTTGCTTTGGGGCTTTTAAGGATAATCTGGCGCGGATATCATCGTGGAGCGGGGAAGTTAATGTTCCCAACGTGGACTCCGAATACATTAGCGCAAACCAACTCCGTTATTACTAAATTGTAGTTGCAATAACGGGGCGGACCATACATTTTTGTTATCAACTTCTGACAATCTAGTAATAATAAATTGATTCAGATTAATAAAGCGTTAACTAGCGCTAGATCACACTTTTGAACCCCGTAGAATGCGTGCTTATTTTGTGAATGAGTAAGAGACAACCAGTGACACGCGATCAATTTGAGTTATTAGCGCCAGGTGGCGACCTGGATTCCATCAAAGCGGCTATTGCTGCGGGTGCCGATGCCATTTACTGCGGACTAGACCGCTTTAATGCGCGCAACCGAGCAACCAACCTCACCTTAGATAACTTGAATGGCGTGTTGCAGCTTGCGCATCAGCATAACTGTAAGATCTTCCTGACTCTTAATGTGTTAATTCTGGAGAGTGAAATCCCTGCTATCGTGCGTTTGCTCAGCCAGTTAAACACCACAGCGATTGATGGCGTGATCGTGCAAGATCTTGGTTTGGCATACATTCTCAAGAACCACTTCCCAGATTTAGACGTACACGCTTCAACTCAGCTCAATACGCACAACGAAGGGCAAATCCTGTTCCTGAATCAGTTAACGGCAAGCCGTGTAAACCTCTCTCGTGAACTGAATATTCATGAGATCAAGCATCTTGCTCAGTTTGGTCGTGAGCATGACGTAATGATGGAAGTGTTTGTGCACGGCTCTTACTGCATTGGTTTCTCTGGCATTTGCTACATCAGCTCTGCGCGTAACGGCGCTTCGGGCAACCGTGGGCGTTGCAGCCAGCCTTGCCGTGAACAGTACGAAACCACCAAAACAGGCAACAGCTACCCTCTCAACATGAAAGACAACTCGGCATTTGGCGATTTAGAAGCGCTCGCTGATGCAGGCGTGTATTCGTTGAAAGTGGAAGGCCGCATTAAGAAATCTCACTACGTGTACACCGTGGTAGATAACTGGCGCAAGCAAATTGATCGCCTGTGCGATGGCGTTGAACTGTCGAACGACACCACAGAGTTGTACACCGTCTTCAACCGCGATTTCTCCAACGCGTTTTTACAAGGTGATTTCGGTAAAGCGATGTACATCGACAACCCTCGCGACCATGCAGTGAAACACTTCTCCAAGATCTACAAATGCGAATCCGCCGATGATGTGCAAGGCGTGAAGAAGAAACTCTACGACGACAAAACCGCGATCATTGAGAAGGTTGCAGAGAAGACACAAGACTTTGATGTGACTGCCACGCAAGCCTCTGGCAGCAGCTTAAAAGGGGCAATTGATGTACCGACTTTGCCAACTCTGCCTCAACCAGCAATGCGTGAAGGCGCTCCGAAGCTATCTGTCTTGATTTCATCAGTAGAAGACGCAGCACTATGCGAAAACAGCAATGTCGATGTCTACTTCCAGCTACCAATGGGATTGACGGGTGAACTGAATGCCATGATCGAGTTGTTCCAAGCAAACCCTCGCTTGAAGCCTTGGTTCCAAGCGATTTTGATTGGTGACGATTACCAAGCCGCACGTGCATTCTTAGAAGCCGTGAAGCCAGAATTGTCGATCACCAATAACTCTGGCGTGGGCATGTTGGCTCAAGAGCTAGGATTAGGTTGGGTTGCGGGCCCGCAGATGAACACAGTGAACTCCTACTCGTTCAAATGTTTACAAGAAGAGTTCGCCGCAAGCGGTGCGTTTATCTCTAACGAACTGAACATGAAGCAGATGCGCCACATTAAGCGCCCGCACAACATGCGCAGCTACTACAGCATTTACCACCCGAACACTCTGCTGACCAGTCGCCAGTGTTTGTTCCAACAGACCGAAGGTTGCCGCAAGATTAAGGTCAACAAAGGTTGTTTGAAGCGTTGTGACAAGCGCACATCGATCATCAACCTAAAAGACAACCCGTATGTGGTGCAAAAACAAAAAGGCAGTCACAACTCGATCTACAGCGAGCACAACGTATTGAACCTGCAAGTACTGCAGGATTTGCCGCAGCTGTTAACTGACGTGTTGATCGACCTACGCGACATCCAGACAGAAACTAAAGTCACGATGACCAAACCTGAATTAATCGATGCCTTTACCGCTCTGCTGAATGAACATAATGAGCAGCATGTTGAAGCACTTAATACTGCGATTCACCCGACGGCAAACGCTCAATACTTGAAAGGCTTGTAACGGAATCTCATCAGATTCAACTGCACAATTTATGGAAGACTTATGCACCCAATGAAGCAAGAAACACTCAGCTACTTTGATGATTTGAACTACAGCGTGATGGCTCAAACGGAAGCGGTTTATGAGCTCAAACAAAACCGTACGGGTTTAACTGTTGAGCTTAACTTCTCTGTACTTGGTAAAGGCGAATTACCCGAAGAAAGCGAACAAAGAACCGATAAGAAGCTGTATTTCATCGATATTGAAGACATCGAAAACATCGGCTTTGAAGCACTCGAACCTTTCGTTGTTGGGCTTGGTGAACATTGCTCCATGGTAGTGTTTGAAGAAGAGTTCTTTGAACAAAGCATGAAAGAGATATGGATGTTCCTCTCGAACGATCCGCGTGATCGTGACGTGTTCAACGACAGTAAATTTTATCGAGCTTAACGACTGCACCTTAGGTCGGTTAATGTTAATCGCTTCAAACTACGACTTAGACATCTTGAACACTCGCCTTGCACTGACTACAATGGCGCACTTTTTTTACGGACTTCAAGGTCACACAAAATGACAGATACAGCTAAACCAGCTCTACCAGATCACCTATCGGGCAACCCACGTAGCCCATTCTTTGTAAAAGAGTGCTTCGATCACCAAATCGGTATTCGCTTCAAGGGCCAAGAGCGCACTGACGTTGAAGAGTACTGTGTTAGCGAAGGTTGGGTAAAAATTGCTTCTCCTAAAGCAAAAGACCGCTTCGGTAACCCAATGCTTATCAAACTTAAAGGCGAAGTTGAAGCGTACTACGTATAAGCTAGCCAATGATTACAAAGCCTGAGAGTATTTCTCAGGCTTTTTTATTTGTTCCCAGTAAAGCAGCTTTAAGAGAGTGTACTCTCCACATTGAACGGCCCTTCGATACTATCCACCACAAACGTTTTCACTTCCATCTCGTCATCCCAAAACGACTCTGACCAACCCGCTTTGTGTTTTAAGTGACGAACAAAATCAATCGGGTTTGGCAACTGCTCCCATACTTGGGGTAGGAACAGAGCTCGACGCTGTCGACAAGATAAAATAAGCCCAACTTTATGGGTCGCTAAATAACCAAGTAATGCTTGCTCCGATGCAACAAACAATACCTCGGGTACAGACAACACCGACACCTCAACAGAGAGTGACGATAATTGGTTTTTACTTAAAGGGGTAAATCTTGGGTCTTGAAACGCACTGGCTAACGCTTTGTCATGCACATCGAGCGCAAGAGGCTGGTGTGCGACAATAGTGCCAATGCAACCTTGCAGCTCTCCATGTACTTTTAAAGTCACAAAACTCGCCCCAGCCTCCCGTAATCTTGGTAGGCACTCATCAAGATTTGGTGGCGTGGCTGGTTGACCAGCTAATCGGCGACGAATTGCATCACAAGCAATGTTGAACAACTGCGTGAGCTCTAACTCATTCAGGATCTGAGACGAGATAACTGGCATAACCCACCACACGTTGTTGATCTCCGTGTTCAGTATCACCGGAGTTGATTAATGTTTCCCTAGATAATTGATAGCCTCTGCCCTTGGCCAATAGCAGTAACGCATTGAGTGCCGTAGAGCCACAAGCCTGTTCTGGCTTCAGTGTCGCTTTGTAAGCCTCAATTTGCTCACACGTCTGTTTATCCAAACTCTGCGCTTGTGAGTAAGAGTGGTAGTGGCTTAAATCACTGCTCACCACCAACAAACTATCATCACCAAGCCAAACTGGGTCAAGTAACTCTGCCATTCGAGCTGGTGAGATTCGACTGGTCAATATAGGCAAGAGATGAAATGCTCCAAGGTAGGTTTGCAACAACGGCAACTGTACTTCAAGACAATGCTCTGGGGCGTGCGCTTCATCTGAGATCAGCACGTCTTCCTGTTCTGCCAATATTGCTCGCCATTTGCAATCGATCTCGATATTCCCTAAAGGAGTCGAAAACCAATCAACGCTCGGTAATGCGCAGCCCAAAAAAGAGAAGTGATGGCTTGGACCAAGCAAAATCACCCGATGGATTCTATCGGCTTGCGATTTTAAACAATGGAACGCATCTGCTGCCACCTCTCCTGAGTAGACATAACCAGCATGAGGCACGACCAAAGCTCTGATCTGCGACTGGTGTTCGCACGCACTCTGCTTCTCCCAACTTTGGATCATTGAGCTTAGTTGTTGCGACGAATGCGGATAAAAGTGCCCAGCCACCGCTGGAGGACGAACATGCATACCGATCCCCTTATCGTGCTCACAAAGGCCAGCGAAGTGCCATACTTAACTTTAAGTATAGAAGCAGATTTAATTGAGAGTTCACCATGCCATCCTATCCCCCATCGCCTCCCGAATTTTATCCAACTTCCTATTGGCATCGACTCGATGACGGTCGTGTAATTTGCGACTTGTGCCCAAGGCAGTGCCGCTTAAGAGAGGGAAAAAGAGGAGCATGCTTTGTGCGCCAAGCTCACAACGGAGAAATTTCCCTAACGAGCTATGGACGTTCGAGTGGTTTTTGCATTGACCCGATAGAAAAAAAACCGCTTAATCACTTTTTTCCGGGTAGCTCCGTGCTCTCATTTGGTACCGCTGGGTGCAACCTAGGTTGTAAGTTTTGCCAAAATTGGCATATCAGTAAGTCGCGGCAAATTGATACTCTCAGTGCACCCGCCATGCCCGCGCAAATCGCTCAAGCTGCCAAGCAACATGGCTGTAAAAGCATCGCATTTACCTACAACGACCCTGTCATTTTTATGGAATACGCTGTAGACACTGCCCAAGCTTGCCATGAACTCAACATATCAAGTGTTGCAGTCACCGCAGGCTATATTTGCGATAGGCCTAGAGTTGAGTTTTTCCGCCATATGGATGCCACCAATGTAGATTTAAAAGCATTTACAGAACGTTTTTACCATAAGCTTTGTAGCGGTCACCTCGCTCCAGTATTGGACACCCTACTCTATTTACATCACGAAACGGAGGTATGGTTTGAGATCACCACCTTGCTAATCCCCGGAGAGAATGACAGCACTGCTGAGCTAGAAGCGATGACTCGGTGGGTTTATGACAACTTAGGCAGCGACATTCCGATTCATTTCAGTGCCTTTCATCCAGATTTTAAAATGCTGAGTACAGAGAAAACGCCGCTCAGCACAATCCAAAGAGCCCGACAAATCGCACTCAGCAACGGCCTTAACTACGTATATGTGGGTAACGTAAGTGACGAAGATGGCGATAGCACGTATTGCCCCAAATGCCATCAGAAAGTCTTAGCTCGGAACTGGTATCAACTCGGAGAGTGCCATCTAACAAATGATGGTCAGTGTGAATACTGTGGTTTTCAGCTTGCGGGCCGATTTGGAGCACTCAACCACCCATTTGGCAGAAAACGGATTCCCGTCGTGATCCGCTAGTCATAAGTCATACTTTGCGTGGTAAATGAGCTTTATCAACGCTAAGTTAAACCGCAACGAATGAAAACTCGTAAGCATTTAAAAATGGCATAAGGATATGGCATGAATGGGCCGCTAATAAAACTCCGTCACGCTTCAAAAGACTTCATCGATGGCAAACAAACACATTGCGTTCTCCAAAGTGTCGACTTCACGCTAGCCACAGGTGAAAGCGTAGCTTTGACGGGGGCAAGTGGCAGTGGCAAAAGCACCTTACTCAATGTTATTGCTGGCTTTGAGCCACTTTCCGATGGTGAGTTGTGGTTAGATGGTGATAACACAGCGGCTTGGAAAGACCCACAATGGAGCCGATTTCGACACCAAAAACTCGGTGTTATCTTCCAGCAATTCAACCTATTAACACCGCTCAACGTGCAGCAGAACATCGCCTTCCCTCTGCATTTGAATCAACAGAAATGGAATGACTGGTGCGATTACTTGGTCGAGACTCTGGGCATCAGCCAACTGCTCGATAGACATGTTTCTGCCCTTTCTGGTGGCCAACAACAACGGGTCGCCATCGCCAGAGCATTAGCTCACAAACCTAAACTTCTACTTGCTGATGAACCCACAGGTAACCTTGACCAAAAAGCCGGTTTAGAAGTGATGAAGCTGTTAAGTGAAATCACCACCCAAGGCAACACTGCAGTGCTCTTAGTGACTCACAGCCCCGAATGTGCTGAGTTTATGCAGACTCGCTTACGTCTAAAAAATGGTGCTTTGCAAAACGGTACCTCCACTGTTCCAGAGCAGAATACACGCGAGCGTCGCCATGAAGCAGGTTAAACGCTCGAACGCAGGGCTCACACACACCAAACTCGCACTGAACCTGTTTGCGGCGCATTACCGACAAGCTCCTCTTCAGGCCGCGGCCATTCTAATTGGCATTGTACTGGCGGTGACCCTTTTCGTTGCAGTGCAAGCCATCAACCTCAATGCGAAACGCAGCTACGCCGAATCCACCGAGCAGCTAAGTGCCCAAGCGCAAAACCTGATTATTCCTCCAGCCGGGCAAAACTATTTGCCTGAATCACTCTACTTCACCCTGAGACAAAACGGGTTGAGTGCCGCTTTACCTGTGATTGAAGGACGAATAAGGGATGAGCATGGCCGTCGCTGGTCGGTGCAAGGCAGTGAATTGATCGCCGCTATCTCCTCACGCTCTCGTTACTCATCGAATAGTGCGCACAGCGTTTCTCTATTCGACAGCGTATTACCTTTGCCGGAACTTTTAGGCGGGGAGCCCATTGTGATGATGAGCCAATCGCAGCACCAAAACCTAGGTGAAGTAGAAACACTGATTCTGGATGACATCCCAACCAAAGTTGTGGCGTTACCTGACGAATGGCAATTAGGCAGCCGAATGTTGATGGACATAGGCTTCGCCCAACAGATACTCAATAAACAAGGCCAGCTCAGTTACATTGCCGTGTTCGATACTGGCTTCAATATAGGTAAAGACACGCAAGCAAAATGGCAGAGGCTGATTGGCGAGCAAGGACAATGGATTTCCAATAATCAAAGTACAGACCTTGGCTCGCTGACCGACAGCTTCCATCTCAACCTAACTGCGATGAGCTTGTTGGCATTTTTAGTTGGATTGTTTATCGCCTACAACGGCGTTAAGTACAGCTTGCTTAAACGCAATCGACTGTTAGTCCAAATTCAACAAGCAGGTGTTGCGCCGAGCATTGTGTTCTCTGCGCTGTTGGTTGAACTCACTATTCTGGTTACCATCGGCGCTTCGCTCGGTTTTGTAATGGGCATGCAACTTAGTCATTGGTTACATCCGACTGTGGCGCTGACTTTAGAACAACTTTACGGCGCGACACTACTGCCTGGCACTTGGCAGTGGCAGTGGTGGGCGCAAGCGCTGCTGCTCACGTTAGCCGCAACCCTATTGGCATGTTGGCAGCACTTTAAACAGCGAGTGCGCCAGCCGCTCTCCTCTCATGGCGGATTTTATCAAGCACCTGAAGCCTCTAACGAAAACCAATTGTTCGTGATAGGTGCTGCGTTGACGGCTCTCGCGCTCGCAGGGTTATGGCTGAGTGAGCATCACCGCTTCACCATGGCGTGGCTCGGCGTGCTTGTGGTCTCGATTCCTTTGTACTTACCCAAAACACTCAGCGTGTTAGCCAATTGGTGTGAGAAGCGCACCACTTCCGGTTTGATGCAGTATCTGTTTGCTGAGTTGCGTGAGCTGATTTCTCCGCTTTCTCTCGCCATGATGGCGCTGCTACTCGCCGTTACGGCCAATATGGGGATGAACACCTTAGTTGGTAGCTTTGAATCAACGCTAAAACAGTGGCTCGAACAAAGGCTACATGCCGACATTTACGTTAGCCCCGCACAGGGTGAAATCGCCAATGTGGAACGCGCTCTAGAGCAGTTCGACAAAGTGGAAACCGTCTACAAGCAATACTATGTAGACGATAACCTGCAAGGCTTACCGATTTTGCTGGGCACCAAAGACAAGGACACCTTAGAGCAAACCATGGTGTTCAAATCGCACCTTGATAACTTCTGGCGACGTTTTAACCAAGGTGAATTGGTCGCCATCAGTGAGCCGACCGCAGTAAAACTGGGCTTATCACTTGAAAGCGGACTACAGCTTGACGCCATTCCAAACGAAACTCTGCTTGTAGGGGCAATTTTCCATGATTATGGCTCGCCAAATGGTGAAGTGTTACTGGCTCCAAAGTTGTGGCGAGAAAGCGGTTTTACCGATCTACCGACGAGCCTTGGAATTAAAGTCTCGGGTGACCCACAAATCGTATACGACCAACTTCGCGAGCAACTGAATCTTCACCCAAGTCAGCTCTACGATCAGGCGCAAATCAAAACCATCGCTTTGGATATTTTCTCGCAGACTTTCGCCATTACGCGCGCACTCAACGGCGTGACTTTGATGGTCGCGGTGATTGGTTTGTTCAGTGCTTGCTTCATGTTACTCGACGCACGCAAAGCTGCCATCGCGCGGCTATATGCCCTTGGCGTCAGCCGTCGCAAATTAATGACCATGGTGGTCGGACAGATCGCCGCGTTGGTCAGCTTTACGCTGTTGATTGCCTTACCACTTGGTGCCATGGTGGGTTATGTACTGACAGACATCGTCACCTTGCGTGCCTTCGGTTGGAGCTTAAGTTATCTATGGAATTGGAATGATGCCCTCATCATCGCGGCGATGACTATTTTGGTGGCGGTGATTGCAACCTTGATTCCTCTGTGGCGATTAGTCAGCAAACCTGTCGTGTCCAGTTTGCAAAGCGAGGTGTTGTGATGGTTCGATTAGCAAGCAAACTTACTCTATTCATAAGCAGCTTATTCCTATTTGGATGTGAAGAGCCCCAACAAAAAAATATGGGCACACAAAATATGGGCACGTTGCTTGGCAGTGACAACACGCAAACCGAGAGCGACCAATTCACACCCGTTGTGGAGGGCGTTGAGCTCACCTTCCCTGCTGACCATCAAGCGCACCCTAACTTTCGTCATGAATGGTGGTATTTAACCGCCAATTTAATCGATGAAGACGGCAAGCCACTCGGCGTTCAATGGACTCAATTTCGCTTCGCGGCTGCACCACCAACAGGCGAAGATGAAGTAAAGAAAACCGAGTGGCAAACTCAGCAAATCTACATGGCGCACAGCGCAGTAACCACAAAAGGCAAACATTACGCCGACGAAAAATGGTCACGCGGACAAGCCTCCCTAGCTGGTATCGATGACTCTCCATTTCGGGTTTATCTCGATGATTGGCAGTGGGTCTCTTCAACCACCGACCTATTCCCTGCCACGCTGAATGCCAATTCAGACCAGTTTGGCTACTCACTCAAACTGACCAGCACTGCGCCTTATCAAAAACAGGGGAAGCAAGGTTACAGCACCAAAAGTGCCGATGGTCAGGTGGCTTCGTATTACTACAGCCAACCGTTTGTTGATGTCTCTGGCCAAGTA
Organism: Vibrio rotiferianus CAIM 577 = LMG 21460; assembly: GCF_002741985.1. GTDB lineage: Bacteria > Pseudomonadota > Gammaproteobacteria > Enterobacterales > Vibrionaceae > Vibrio > Vibrio rotiferianus. The sequence continues at coordinate 185,317 of NZ_APHW01000101.1, read as the reverse complement.
ACTATCGACGGCAAAACCCACCAAGTATCAGGCAAAGGCTGGATAGACCGAGAGTGGAGTTCTCAATTCTTACTCGATTCACAACAAGGTTGGGATTGGTTTGCACTAAGACTGAGTAACGACACCAGCTTGGTCGCATTCCAATTGCGTGATGCCAAAACAGGAGATGCAAGTTATTCCAGCGCAAAACTGATGCAGCAAGATGGTTCTGGCATAGCGATCCCACAAAAAGACATCCACTTAAAGTCAACCAAGCAAACCGAAATCCAAGGTCACAATTATCCAACTGAGTGGCAAGTATCTATTCCTAGTAAACAAATCGAACTTATCGTATCCGCACTCAACCCAAACGCCAAAATGCAGCTTTCTGTGCCTTATTGGGAAGGCCCAGTACGCATAGAAGGCTCTCATTCTGGTACAGGCTATATGGAACTGACAGGGTATTGAGAATTGTGACATCTCACCCATTAGGGGGAATTAATAGCGATTATGTTGTTGCATATTACATGGAGAACCAAACATGAAAGATGCACTGCTAAGCGCTTTAATTACTGAATTTGCCCAGCTAGAACAGGTAGAAGCCATTGCCCTAGCCGGGTCCAATAGTACTCAAACCAACGACTCACTCTCTGATTATGATGTTTATATCTACACAACGAGCGATATTCCGGTTGCCACCAGAAAGGCCATCACATCCCAATACTGCAGCTATATGGAGATCAATAACCAGTTTTGGGAAACAGAAGACGATGGACAGTTAAACAACGGAATAGAAATTGAACTGATATATCGAAATATTGACTGGCTTGAGCAAGAACTTCAGCGAGTAGTGATCAATCATCAAGTTAACGTCGGCTATAGCACCTGTTTTTGGGCAAACTTAATCCACTCAAAAATCCTATTTGATCGACATGAGAAGCTTTCGTCTCTTCAAGACAGATATCGTATCGATTACAGCAGAGCACTTTCTGCAGCCGTGATCGCCAAAAACCTACCGCTTCTTCACCATGCAGCACCTGCCTACCCAAAACAAATTGCCAAAGCCATTAAGCGGGATGATTACATCAGTATCCAACACCGTTTAAGTGCCTATTTAGCCAGCTACTTTGATGTGTTGTTTGCTATCAACTTTATTCCTCACCCTGGCGAAAAACGTTTGGTTCAGCTCGCTAAAAAATGGTGCAAAGTTCTACCTATTGGTTTTGAGGATTCCATGAAAAGCTTAACTTGTTTAGACGGGATGAAATATGATCAACTCTCATCTGAGCTCGATTTAGCGACGCGAAACTTAATCACGGCGATTAAAGTATCGGGTTTCACGGAAAATATTGATTGAGAGTAGAGTTCAACCAAGCTCAGCCAAATGATAAACTCCGTCTCTATTTCATTCTGTGATTAAAAGGAAATGCGATGAACCCGATTATTGCGCTGCTGAAAGAGAACAATATCAGCGACGAACAAATCAACGAGATTTTTCAGACTCTGACGCAAAACCCTCTAGCGGCAATGGCAACAATCAGCCAACTAGGTTTGCCACAAGACAAGCTACAAATGCTGATGGCGCAAGTGATGCAAAACCCTGCGCTAATCAAAGAAGCCGTAAACGAGTTGGGATTGGATTTCTCAAAGGTTGAAGAAGCAAAAGAGAAGCTTCAAAGCCAAAATCAAGGCAACTAAGTCTTAGCCATTGAGCGCTGAATATAAAAAAGGCCGTTAACCCGAGCATTTGGGTCAACGGCCTTTTTTGTTTATTGTTATTTGTCCTTATCAGCACGCATTTATCCTACCTCAGTCTTGCAAGACTATTTAGTTGCGGTAGGCTTTGAGCTGAGAAAACAAGCTGAACAGAACAAGGAAAGAGTACGATGCGCGTCGACTACCACCAACGACTGGTTCCTGTGATTCGTTATTTAGAACAACACTTTAATGAACCGCTCAACCTGCCAGAAGTGGCCGCGCTGGCGAACCTTTCCCCTTATCACTTTCATCGTACCTTCAAAGCCGTGCAAGGCGAGACGCTAGCAGATTTCATTCGACGCTTGCGCTTAGAAGCGGCTGCGGACGAATTATTCAAATCCAAGCAACCGGTATTAAACATTGCCCTAGAGTACGGATTTTCTAGCTCACAGAGCTTAGCTAAAGCTTTCAAACAGCATTATGGCATCACTCCTAGCGCCTTTCGCGACTGCGAAAACTACCAGCAATTTTCTGAGCTAGCGCGAAACAGCAAGATTGGACACGCACTGCGCAAGAATGGAAACGAACGAACCCGAAGCGATTCATATACTGGCTCTGAACTCACAACATGGAGCAACAATATGGAAACGCAAAACTTTGATAAAGCAAAATTGGCTTACATTCGCGTGAACGGCCCTTATGGCCAAGGTTATGAAGAACCATCAGGTCGTTTGTATCAATGGGCAGGAATGAAAGGGTTGGCGGGCAATACCTGTATCTTCATTTATCACGATAACCCAGAAATCACGCCAGACGAGAAGTGTCGTACTGATATCTGCTTGATGGTGCCAGAAGATACCGAAGTACCAAAAGGTATTGAGCTACAAGACTTCCCTGGCGGTCAATACGCGGTGATACGTCAGCAAATTGCCGAATTCAGCCAATACCCTAAAGCATGGGATGATTTGATGAGCAAAGTGGTTGAATCTGGTGTTGAAAACGACTGTCGACCTTGCTTCGAACTTTATCATAGCTACGATCCGCAAACGCACCATGCAGACGTCAGCTTCTGCACCGCCATCAAATAAACCAAAAGCCTGCGTCATGCAGGCTTTCTTGTCTTTGTGCAGTGGTTATAACCACTTAAATTGCTTCGCCGTTTACCGTTACTGCCACATCAATGTTGCCACGAACTGCGTTTGAGTATGGGCAAACTTGGTGTGCGATGCGCGTTAGCTCTAGCGCTTGCTCTTGTGGCATGTCTAGCTCTACCGCTAGGCTCACTGTCAGTGCAAAGCCGCCGTTATCATTCGGACCAATGCCCACTTCTGCCGTTACAGGTGCACTTTTCAGGTTTACTTTACCTTCACGTGCTACGTGAAGAATCGCGTTAGAAAAACATGCCGAATAGCCCGCTGCGAACAGCTGTTCTGGGTTAGTTGCTGCGCCTGTGCCGCCCATTTCCTTCGGGTATGACAGCTCTAGATCGAGAAGACCGTCATCTGTTTTTACTTGACCATTACGACCAGCCAAAGCGGTAGCTTGAGTTTTGTATAGAGTAGTCATGCGAGTGTCCTTCTTAATTTAAGTTGCGCACAATTTAATTGCTTGCAATCTTATATCGAAGTAAAGATCGTTTGCAACTATATTGTGCACAATTTATTTTATTACTCTCTTTCTCTGTGAGCAGGTAGGCAACGCCAATGAGCCAGTGTTACACCGACAGCACCATGACCGACGACGATAAACTCTTACTCGAAAACCAAGTTTGCTTCCCGCTCTACAGCGCAGCAAATGCAGTGATCCGAGCTTACCGCCCGTTGTTGGACGAGCTTGATCTGACTTATTCGCAATACTTAGTGATGATGGTGCTGTGGGAGAAAGACGGTGCCAGCGTGAAAGAATTGGGGTCACAACTGCATTTGGACTCAGGCACACTCACACCGCTGCTTAAACGTTTAGAGGCAAAAGGCTATGTAGAGCGTGGTCGTAGTGAAACCGATGAGCGCGTTCGCGTACTCAACCTAACCGAGCAAGGTCGTGACCTTAAAGAACAAGCCAAGTCGGTGCCAAACGCCATGATGTGTAAAATCACATTAGAGCTGGATGAAATGATCATGCTGAAGAAGTTGTGCGGCAAAGTGCTCGACAAGCTGGGCTAACCAAATAGAAGCATCAGCTTCCCCACTTCCTATTAGAAAGAGCCTGCCGAGATGCAGGCTCTTTCGATCTTATTCAGACGATCCACTTAAGGTCATCATCAGTATTCTCTATTACCACTCTGCATTCATCTTCAATAAAACCTATCAAAGCAAACCCTCTTACATCGGATTTCCCTATCAAGTGAAATAGGAAATGGCTATCAATAGGATAGTTACAAGCGATTTTCCTTAAACACACTCTGATGAGAATATACTTTCCGAAAGCAACAACAGCTCAGCTTAAAACATTCAAAGGAAAGTAAATTATGATTAATACTCAAATCAAACCATTTGCAGCTACAGCGTACAAAAACGGCGAATTCGTAGAAGTTACAGAGCAAGACGTTCTAGGTAAATGGGCAGTATTCTTCTTCTACCCAGCAGACTTTACGTTTGTATGTCCAACTGAACTGGGCGACCTAGCAGACCACTACGAAGAACTACAAAAACGTGGCGTAGAAGTTTACTCAGTATCAACTGACACACACTTCACTCACAAAGCATGGCACGACAGCTCAGACACAATCGGTAAGATTCAGTACTACATGCTTGGCGACCAAACAGGCAACATCACAAACAACTTCGGTGTGATGCGTGAAGGTGAAGGTCTTGCAGACCGTGCAACGTTCCTAATCGACCCAGAAGGTACTATCCAAGCAATGGAAATCACTGCTGAAGGTATCGGCCGTGACGCAGAAGACCTACTACGCAAAGTAAAAGCAGCTCAATACGTAGCAGCACACCCAGGCGAAGTTTGCCCAGCTAAATGGAAAGAAGGTGAAGAAACACTAGCTCCATCACTAGACCTAGTTGGCAAAATCTAAATCACTGAATTTGAGCGCTATTTTGACATGCTAATTAGCGCTTAATTGAGAGAGCACTTCAGGTTAGATACCTTGACGACCTTCTGCCTGATTTGCTCTCTCCCCCTCAGGTTTTATCTACAGTAACCACTTTTTATTACCTATCTGAATAAGTAGGTGTGCAGTAATTGCGTAGAAAAAATCGTTTAGAACCAGGCATAGATTTTCGATAGCTAGTTCCCCTAACTACAAAATCTATAACGCAGTTATCAACGATTTTAGCTAGCAAGAATGAACAAATACTTGTTTTGATTGGTAACTATTTAATTAAGGTAATAACAACTATGTTAGACCAAGCGATCCAACAACAACTCAAACAATATCTGGCTAATGTAAAAGAAGAAGTTCGTTTAGTGGTTAGTCTAGATGAAAGCAAAGCATCGAATGACATTTTGTCTCTAGCGAACCAAATCGCAGAGATGAGCGACCTAATCACCGTTGTACGTGACGACAACGCAAGCGCACGTAAACCCCTGATGGCGGTAACTAACCCAGCAAAAGGCACAGCACTACGCTTCGCAGGCTTGCCAATGGGTCACGAATTTACCTCTCTAGTATTGGCACTGCTTCACTCTGGCGGTCACCCAATCAAACTCGAACCAGAAGTGATTGAGCAAATCGCAGCACTAGACAAAGATCTAGACGTAGAAATCTTCATTTCACTATCGTGCCAAAACTGTCCAGACGTGGTTCAAGCGTTCAACATGATGGCGGCGATCAACCCGAAAGTAAAAGCAACCATGATCGACGGTGGTTTGTTCCAAGATGAAGTGAAACAACGCGACATCATGGCCGTACCAAGCGTATTCGTGAACGGTGAGCTATTCGGTCAAGGTCGTATGTCTCTGACTGAAATCCTAAACAAAGTGGATGACGGCGCGAGCGAGAAAGCGGCGAAAGCACTGAGCGAAAAAGACCCATACGACGTACTTGTTGTCGGCGGTGGTCCTGGTGGTAGCGCTGCTGCTCTATACGCCGCTCGTAAAGGTATTCGCACTGGTGTTGTTGCTAAACGTTTTGGTGGTCAGGTTATGGACACCATGGCAATCGAGAACTTCATTTCGGTAAAACGCACTGAAGGTCCAAAACTAGCAACTGACCTAGCAGAACACCTAAAAGAATACGACGTAGACGTTGTGACTGAGCAACAAGCTGAGAAGCTAATGGGCGCAGCACACACTGAAGATGGTTTGATTCACATCCAACTTGAAAGCGGCGCAACGCTGAAGAGTAAGAGTGTCATCCTAAGCCCTGGTGCACGCTGGCGTGAAATGAACGTTCCGGGTGAGCAAGAGTACCGCAACAAAGGCGTCGCGTACTGCCCACACTGTGACGGTCCACTGTTCAAAGGCAAGAAAACTGCGGTTATCGGTGGTGGTAACTCAGGCATCGAAGCCGCTATCGACCTTGCTGGTATCGTAGAACACGTAACGGTTCTTGAATTTGCAGACGTACTTCGTGCAGACCAAGTGCTTATCGACAAAGCGAACTCACTACCAAACGTAGACATCATCACGATGGCGCAAACAACAGAAGTAGTGGGCGACGGTACTCGCGTAACAAGCTTGAAGTACAAAGACCGCAACACAGACGAAATCAAAGAGATTGAACTGTCAGGTATCTTTGTTCAAATCGGTCTAGTACCAAACACAGAATGGCTAAAAGATTCAGAAGTAGCCCTATCTGAGCGCGGCGAAATCGAAGTCGGTAGCCGCGGTGAAACCAGCCTAGAAGGTGTCTTCGCAGCGGGTGATGCAACGACAGTACCTTACAAACAGATCATCATTGCGATGGGTGAAGGTGCAAAAGCAAGCTTAGGCGCATTTGACTACCTAATCCGTAAGCAAGGTTAATCTCCAATTTCTTGAGCACAAAGCGCACGGTGCTGTGTTTTCTTCCCCGGAAAACCAATCGGGGCACCGTGACAGCGATGAGTAACAAGAAATAAAAGCAAAAAACCTAGAAGCCCAAAGACTTTGCCAGCAGGTACTAACTGCTGGCTTTTTTTGGTTTCAACTAAGTCCAATTGTCAATTATTTGAGAGTAATTAAGAAGCTAAGCCGCATCAATCACCATCGCTAGAAAAAACTCACTACTTTTTTCATAACCTTGATCTTTAAGCATTTTCTAAATTATCTATAAGTATAGAATAAGGAAAGAATAAAATGACAAAGAAACTAGGCTTAGATGACAAACTACAAATTCAGAAAGAACGCTATAATCGGAAATCTAGACGCTGAAACAGACACGTTTTTGAATGACTGCTTCTATGAATCCGATGTATTCAAAGGGATTGTAAATTTCGACCCAAGTACTGAAAATCCTGATTTTCCGAGAAGAGTGATTGTTGGTAGAACAGGAAGTGGCAAAACTGCACTCCTAAAACAAATAGTCGCTCACGGGAATGTAAAAGTCCATGACACTATAGAGGCAGAAAATACGGTCTTTGAACATATTAACAATAATCGCTTTGTCTCAGATCTAATTCGAAATGGTATTGATCTAAGAGCGTTTTATAAATCACTTTGGATTCATGTACTTTTAGTTAAAGTAATCAATCAGTTATATAGATCTTCTTATACGAGTTTCTTTGATTACATCGGTGGGTTAGGCAGTTCATCTAGAAAGCCTTACAAGCCTGAAATAGCCAAAGAGTACTTAGATTCATACAAAGATAACTTTTTTAATGATAATGTTGTCACCGAAATCACAGAAAAAATGCAACACGAGTTATCAGGGAAAGCAAAGTTTGAATTCGGAGAACTTGGAGGAAAAGTAAGTGACGAATCCATGCAAAAAGTCCAACGAGAAACGTCAAGCTATGTTAGTCGTGAGCTTATTAGAAAACAGAAAGAACTAATTAAAGTTATTAAAGAAGAGTTTTCAGATGAACGTCAGCAAAACAGAATCATAATTAGTATTGATGACTTAGATAAATCTTGGTTGAGCGCAAGTGGTATTAGGCATGATTTTATTAATGCTTTACTAGAAGCATTTAAAGAGCTTCTAGATATCAAATCAGTAAAGATTCTCATTTCAATTCGAACAGATATTTTGATGGGCATTTATCAAAATAACATGAGACAAGATGAGAAAGATCAATCTCTAATCTATGCCATCTCTTGGAATAAGAATGAAATAAGAGAAATTCTAGACCTTCGCATAAATCAGCTAATTCAAGACCAATACCAAGGTCGTCAAGAAGTTACTCTTAAAGATTTATTTAGTTTTGATGTTAGCGGCAATAAAGCTGACGAGTTCATTTTGGATAGAACAATGCTGCGCCCAAGAGATGCAATCGACTTTGTGAACTCTTGTTTAGCTGAATGCAATGGAAAAATAACTCTTAGTGAAGATATTGTATTAGAAGCTGAAGAAAAATATTACTCAAAAAGAAAACGAGCTTTAGAGAAAGAGTGGATAAGTATATTTCCACATATAAAAGACTATTTAGATGCCTTATCGTATATTTCAGTAAGGGAATTTAAGATCTCTGATTTAGATCAGAATACTATAGATGAAACACTAAACTATTTATTAGAACGGTCTACAGAAAGCCTTGAAGATGAATTACATAATAATCGTATAACTAACTTTGATGAGCTTTTAAAAGTGTGGTTTACAATCGGTGTTGTTGGGTTTAAGAAGTCGAGCTCTTTGACGATCTATACGTCATTTGATAAACAAGAATTGGACATAACAGATCTAAAGAAAACTTTCCAAATTCACCCTCTATTCTACAGGTATTAATATCAACACTTGTTCGCTAGGTTAGGTAAATGAAACTGACCTAGCATTTCACCTCAACATGTCCACTTTGTAGATACACAATCATAGGCAATTCAAATCTAGCCACCAGCACCACCTAACCTCCCCTTGTATCAAGCTCCGAAGATCTCAACACATCGAGCTCAAAGGGGAGGGACTGGTCCTGCAGTCGCGGATAGTTCAATTCACTATGCAACATCACAACACGCTGAAAATAGATTCTGAATACTCGCTTAGGCTCCTTCAGAATGACAATGGGAAAGCACGGAGCTCACAGCAGCAAAGAATAACCCTCCCCCTTGATAACCACATCCAAATGCATAGCAAACCATGTCAAGAAAAGGGGGAATTGGAGGGGGTTGCAAGCACATAACCCAACATTAAACTTCAAACCAACAACCCCACCTAACCTCCCCTTGTATCAAACTCCGAAGCTCTCAACATTCCGAGTTCAAAGGGGAGGGACTGGTCAGCATTTGTGGGTAGTCTTATTCAAACCTTGGCGTTAACTCTTTAACCGCATCCACAAAGGCTCCAATGATTTTAGGACCACCGTGCCCCTCATCTTCGATGACTATCAACCTTCCTGCATCCCAAGCCTTATTCAAATCCCACGCAGTTTTCACTGGAGAACTGACATCTAAGCGACCATGAATCAGTACCCCTGGAATATCCTGTAGCTTCGACATATTGTCCAAAATATGTGTTTCACTTAGGAATGCAGCATGCTTCCAAAAGTGAATGACCTGCGTAGAGAAAACGGCTCTGAATTGTTCGTCTTCAAATGAAGGATTTGGCATAGCCATTGGGTCGATAGAGACGTGTGCAGACTCCCATCGACTCCAAGCTCTATATGCACTAAATCTAACTTCTACATCTTTACTTAGAATCGCACGGTAATAAGCTTCAATGAGCGATTCATCAGGTAGAGCTTGAGCCGCTTGCTGAAACACCTCCCACTCTTCAGGGAAAATTACCTTCATATCCTCGGTAATCCACTTCACCTCAGCGGATGTCGCCAAGTTAATGGCGGCTAAGACAAGCGCTTGGACTCGTGATGGATGAGCTTGTGCGTAGGCAAGAGCCAACGTCGTACCCCAAGAAACACCAGTCACAAGCCAAGAAGAAATATCTAAGTGCTGCCTTAACTTCTCAATATCTGCGATGAAATTAGAAGTATTAAACTCTTGGATACGATCAAGAGAGTCGGTGATCAAAGGTAAGCTGCGACCACATCCTCGCTGCTCAAAAGAAATGATCAGATACTTTTCTGGGTCATAACGTCGACGATAGCCCGTTTTAAGCCCTGCGCCTGGGCCTCCATGAAGATAAAGCACCGGAATTCCGTTCGGTTTTCCTGACACTTCCCAGTAGATAAAAATGCCCTTATCAACTTCTAAAAGTCCCGAATTTAAAGGTTCGATAGGCGGGTAAAGAAAATCCATGTACTTCCCTAATCCATTGCGCTGAGCTCATATAGAACTGACTGTTGAAACTAGACTGGTTTGAAACAGTATTGATAAATGAGCGCGATTGTATCGTTTCAAGACAGGGGAAGTTAATTGATGAGCTTTAACTTGGCGATTAATTTAGACCGTTATCAAAGGCTTGTACAAAAGGACTGCAATTTACTTCTTCATCTGCGATAAAGATAGGGCGATCAAAAACGCCGCCCTAGTTAATGTATTAGGAAGCGATTAACGCTGCTTGGCGAAGACTTGAGTCCAATAATAACGATAACTCGCTGACTGATTTTCTACCATGGATGCCCCCATCTGGTCGAAATCGGCATTCATGATATTGAGGCAGTGCCCTTCACTTGATAACCAAGCGTTCATTACCGCATTGATTGAGTTTTGCCCCGCTGCGACGTTCTCCCCCAGCCTGCTCCAAGCATAACCCGTGGCATTGACTCGGCTGGAAAGAGTGCTGCCATCCGAGCCGGTATGGCTCATAAAATCACTGTTTGCCATATCGCTAGAGTGTCCATACGCAGCACTTTCTAAATCGTAACTCAAAGTCAGAGCTCCAACGGGAGGCATGGTTTTTGAGCCACATTGCTGGGTTTTAGAGCGAGCGTCGTTGACTGCGGCAAGCATTTGCTCGGCAAAAGTGGTGGCTGTAGGTGGTATATCAGGGGATTGTGAGCCGCTGTCTGCAGGTGATGACGAGTCTCCATCGCCACCGCATGCACTGAGAAGTAGCGCCAAAGTAGGCACTAAGATCTTTGTTGGCATTGTCTGTCCTTATCTGTTTGACGAAAGGCAAAAACGCTTTCGATAACTAAGCCCAATAACCTAACAAAAACCAATAAAAGAACCATATGATGCAAGGTGTTTTAACCAAATACTCACGCTACGCTTTCATAGCTCGAATTTGCGCACAGCTCAAACCTATTTCACTTGCACTGAAAAGGAAAAACTTACCCGCCTCAAAGAGGCACTTCTTTTCTACCACTAGGCATAAAAGGGTCAAAGTTCTACCAATAGTTAATTGCGAGTTAGTTTATCTAAATTTTGAAATTAATATATTTTTCAATAACTTGATTAAAATAAAACATACACAAACCATCACATTTATAATGGTGTACGCTCCCTATAAATCGTTTAACACGATACACTTAAATGGATTAGATTTACGTTCATTTCATAAGTCGTTACACAACTCGGGGCTTTAGGGCTTTACATCTGGCGCTAGGAGTAGAACACTTCCCCCAAAGTAAAATCGAAGCCGACATAGTAGAGTCAGTAAAATTATGAGTAACACCACGGCGAAAAAGTCGAATCCATTAGTCGAGATCCTGTTTAACGTCATCATCCTTCATTCATTTTGATGAAGTTCAGTGGTGAAGAGCACCTAGGCACAGCCATGGCATTAGTTGTCGCTCTGCTATTCCCGGTGGTTTACGGCGGTATGGATCTAATCCGTAATAAAAAATTCAACTTCATTTCTGCGCTTGGTTTTATCAGCGTGCTTTTGACTGGCGGTATTGGTCTATTAGAACTAGACACTCGTTGGTTGGCGTTGAAAGAGGCCTTGATCCCGGGCTTAATTGGTATTGCAGTATTGGGCTCCACCTTTACGCGCTACCCGTTAATGCAGAAGATGCTATTGAACGACACGGTTTTAAACCTACCGCTGATTAACGAGCGCTTGGAGCAAAATGGCAAAACTCAAGCATTTGACCGCTGCTTAATGTCTTCTAACTACCTGTTCGCTAGCACGTTCGCGTTCTCATCAGCGATGAACTACTTCCTAGCAACTTGGATTGTGACTAGCCCAGCGGGCACTGCCGCGTTCAATGAAGAGTTAGGCAAGCTAACCCTTTATAGCTACCCGATGATCGCTATCCCAAGTATGTTGATGATGTTTGGTATTTTCTACTACATCTGGCGCCAAGTTCGCGCAATGACGTCGCTAGAGACCGAGCAGATTTTTCATACAAAGTAATCCTTGCTCAGCAGCCTTCATCAGCAAAAGTCAGATAAAAAGAACCCCGATAATTGAGAGCCAATTATCGGGGTTTTGTTTTGTGGGGGGGGTTATTGATTAGAAGCTGTAAGCCACTGATGCTTTGAAGTTACGACCTGCTTCGTAGCTGGTGTACTTATCTGAACCCCAAGAAATACCAAAGCCTGTGTGCTCTGCGTATTGCTTGTTGAATAGGTTGTCTACCGCTAGGTTAAGCGACAAGTCTTTTGCAAAATCTGGTACGTAAGCGGCCCACAAGTTGTGCGTTGCGAAACCTGCACGTTCAATCTTGTCGCCATCTTCGTCTTTATAGTCGTTACCCGGAACGAAACGAGAATCCCAACCAAACACAAATTCATTGGTTAGATCGTACTTGAAGCCAGCCTTGATGTTATGGATACGCGTTTTGTTCATTTGGCTCTTCTTACCATTCTTCAGGTTTGTTTGGTCACCATCAGAGTATGAGTGGTTTGCGTAAAGCGCGAAGTCTTCAATGCTGTAAGTAAACACGGTCTCTACACCCCAAACTTCAACATCGTGTTGGTTTGCCAAGGTTGTGTTGTTCTTGGTTGGGTGCATTTGGTTGTCTAGGTCATACTGGTAAGCAGTGAAGCCAAGAATCGCATCATCCGCCATCAGCAAACCAGACATATCGTAGTCAAAGCCTGCTTCGTAGTTGTTACCCGTCATCGCTTTGGTATCAGACTGTTTAACATCGCTCGCCGCTTTCATGGTTAGCGTTTCTGGCAGTGAAGCGCCTTTGAATAGACGACCGTAACCAATACGCAGTCTTAGATTCTCAGTTGTTTGGTATTCACCTTGGAATTTAGGCGATAGTTGATCGTATTTACCCGTAAACACACCGCCTAACTTATGCACATCGTAGCGAAGACCAGTGACAAAACGGAAGTCATTAATCTCGAACGCGTCTTGAGCGTAAACACCGTAAGCCGTTACAGTGCCGCCATCCATATCGTAGTTCTTCGTTTGACCTTGCTTTGAACCTGAGGTGTAGTGACCTAAACCAGAATCAATCCACTGCTCTGCTTTGTAGCCCTCGAAACCGTAAGTCAGCTCGTGATCACCAACCCAAGAGATGTTGCGGATGTCACCACCGATGGTCGTCACATTGTACTCGCGATCAGGAATAGATAGGTCGCCATCTTTGGTGAATTCCCAAGCGCCGTTCACTTTATTCCATTCACCGTACTCTTCAGTTAATGCGTCACGCTCCATGTATTGACGGTTGTAGTACAGGTTGGTTTTTAGGTTCACTAAGTCGCTACCGTTATCGAAACGGTGTACAAACGTCACGGTATCACGGTTGAGTGAGTTATAGTTGTGTTCATCATCTGCGTAAAGCGCACCTGCTTTTTCACCCGATAGCTGACGTTTTCCGCCATCTTGGTAAGTGTCGAAAGTCAGTTTGAACTCGTTAGCATCGTTTGGAACGAAGACGAGCTTCACTAAACCAGATTTCAGTTCACCCTGCTTTGAAGTCACGTCATCTTTACCAGGAACGTAAAGGTCGCCGTCTTCTGAGTAGTTAAGAATACCCATCAACTGAAGTTCATCATTCAGCTTCGCGTAAACCGCAACGTTCGTCGTGAAGCGTTCATAAGCCGTTTGATACCCAGCTTTAACACGAGCACCGATGCTTTCGTCTTCCGCGAGAAGGTCGCTGGGATCTTTTGTTTCGTAGCTGAATGAACCGTTAATCGCACCAGCACCAGACAATACAGAGTTACCGCCTAGCGTGATTTCAGCTGACTTAAGCATCGCCGGATCGAACGTTTGGTCTCCCGAGTGGTGGAATAACTGCCCTTCTTGGCGCGCACCATCAATGGTCACGACAGAGTATTTATCTTCCATACCACGAATGTAAACTTTACGAGAGTAACGTGCGTTACCGTCAACCGTAACACTCGGCATGGTATTCAATACGTCTTTAATATCCGACGCTTGTTTGAGCTCTAACGTTTCAGCGTTAATCTCAGTTTGAACAAGTTGATCAAGGGCAGAACCGACAACAACGATATTTTCATCGGAAGCGTGAGCAGCAAAAGAGGCAATGGCAACGGTGATGGCTGCTGATAGTGACTTCAGTTTCATAATACTACTTATATTTTATAAACAACAACGTGGTGCGAAGCATAATACACAACATTAATGATAATTAATCTCATTTACATTCTTTACGTTAATGAGTGATTTATTTTTATTCAGGATGAGCAATGTATCGCCTTAAAATGGGGCAACAGAAAAGAGCAAGGAAGTGCGAAGTTATCAGGTAAGCATCAAAATCTGAGACCTCTTGTTTGTATAAAGCCCTACCGAAAAAGTGTGATTTCACCAAGCAAAGATATGAAAGTGATCGTGTATTCGATATCCAACTCGATTAGCATGGATTTTTTAACATCCTGTCACATTTATAGAACCTATGTTTGGATTAAAACGAATCAAATCAGAAAATGAGGCGCTAAAGCAAGAGTTAGCAGATCTCAAACAGAAGTACCAAACTGACGTTGCCGCTCTGGAAAATCAGCTCCAAGAGGCTCAGCAGCTTGTTCGTTCCTCTCAACAGGAACACCACAATAGTGATGAGTTGATGTCGAGCAGTTTGAAAGGTGGAGATATGCTCCAAACCATTCGAACAGAAATGGTGGAGAGTGCGCAATCTATGGCGCATGAAAACCAAGAGCTGCAGCAACTGGATGAGATGTTTAAGCAAACCCATCAAGCACTTGCTCGCCTTGATAACCGAGCAGTGAAGATCAGCACGCAAGCCTCTCAAAGTATTGAATCTGTACAAATATTAGATAATACCGCCACTTCTATCTCCCACCTTGTATCTACTATTCAAGAGATTTCTGACCAAACCAACTTGCTTGCTCTAAATGCCGCTATTGAAGCCGCACGAGCTGGTGAAGCTGGACGTGGATTTGCTGTGGTCGCCGACGAGGTCAGAGGCCTTGCCGGTAAAGCCAGCGAAGCTAGTGAACAGATTGATTCTTTGGTGAATCAAGTACTCACCCAAGTAAACGCAATTAAAGCCTCTATTGATGAGAACCAAGCTTGTGCCGAGGAAGTGTCTGCTTCTTCTGCGCAGATTGGCTCTATTGTCAACGAAGTGGTCGTGAAATCGGAACACATGAAGCAAGTGATCCATATTGCTTCCACACGCGCTTTCTTGGATACGGTCAAACTCGACCACGCAATTTGGAAGAACAATATCTATCGTCTCCTACAAAAAGGCGCGTTTGGTGAAACCGTTAATAGCCACTCTGAGTGTCGCTTGGGTCAATGGTACTACCGTGGTGATGGAAAGGCCTACAGCCACTTAAGAAGCTATGCATTGCTTGAAGAACCACACAAAGGCGTGCATGACGGTGGACGTGAAGCGATGAGCCAAGCCAAATCTGGCAACATGGCCGGCATGGTGACCGCAATTAACGCCATGGAAGATGCCAGCGAACAAGTAGTCGTTCAGATAGACCGCTTGATGGAAGAGATTATCGCGAGTTAGTTTCAAGACTTATTCTTCCTCCCTTCTCATCGAATGAATGAAGGGAGGAAGTTGGCCTTACCTTCCCTATCATCCCTTATCTATTCTTTGGTAATTGCGTCTCAAGCCATTCAATAAATGCCGCATTCTTTGGTCTGTTTTGTTGCCCATTTAGACAGATCAAATCGTAGCCTCGCTCTGCACTTACGCGCTCAAAAGGTGCCACTAGTTCACCGTTTTCTAAGCTGCTTTTCACTAAAGATTCACGAGCGATCCCCAACCCCATTCCGTTCTTAGCCGCTGTCATTGCCATATCGGCGTGATTAAACAAGTACGTTCTGTCCATCACGTTAAGTGTGTTGAGTAGCGTGTTAGATTGTTTATCCAGCCACATCGCCCATTCTTGATTGGGTTCACTCGCCTCTAATGATTCAGAGCAATGAATAAAAGTCACACTGGCCAATTGCTCAAGCAATGGTGCTGGCCCAGTGAAATGGTCGTTAAAGTATTTGGGGCTACAAACCGGCAACAGCACTTCATCAAATAAACGCTGATGGTAAAAACCCGGATGTTCGCTATCGCTGTAGTAAATCGCGATATCGACGGGCTCATGCTGAAAGTCCAAACGGCTCGCTTTCACCCTCAGTTTGATATTGAGATGCGGATACAAACGTTGGAAATCCGGCAACCTTGGCAAAAGCCAACTCTGGGCGAACGTCGGCGCTGCTCCAATATATAACTCACCGCGCAGTTCATTGAACTTGATGTCTTCGAGCTCAGAGAAAATAACTTCGAACGATTGGTTTAATGCATGCAGTAATCGCTCACCCTCTTTGGTCAGTTCTAGCCGTCTCGTCATGCGCACAAACAAACTGAAGCCCAGTTGCTCTTCTAACGATTTGATTCGCTGACTCACCGCCCCTTGGGTAATAAAGAGTTCTTCCGCTGCTTTGGTAAAGCTAAGGAACTTACCTGCAATCGCAAAAGTGTACATATTGGAGAGCATCTGCTGTTTTCTGTCCATCACTCGACCTTTCATAAATTAGCTGTACTAATCCATAGCAAGATTTTTTTGGTTTGTATAGCCAACTTGGATGATTTTAAATCACATTGTCTTATCCATAACGAGTGACATCACCATGAAAAAGAATCTAAAAATTACCATCATTGGCGCAGGCTCTAGCTACACACCTGAGCTGATCGAAGGTCTGATCAATCGAAATCATGAACTGCCAATCGGCGAACTTTGGTTAGTTGATATTGAGGATGGTGCAGAGAAAGTCAGCATTATCGGAGACCTAACTCGCCGCATGCTGGCAAAAAATAATATGTCTCACATTGATGTGCACGTAACGCTTGATCGCACACCAGCTCTGAAAGACGCAGACTTTGTATGTTCTCAGTTTCGTGCAGGTTGCTTAGAAGGTCGAATCCGTGATGAGCGCATCTCGCTAAAGTACGGCATGATCGGTCAAGAAACCAACGGATTAGGTGGTTTTGCCAACGCCTGCCGCACCATTCCTATCGCACTAGAAATCTGTAAAGAAATGGAAGAATTGTGTCCAGACGCTTGGTTGCTGAACTTTACCAACCCTTCAGGCATGGTGACAGAAGCGATTCTCAAACACACCAAAGTAAAAGCGGTCGGGTTATGTAATGTACCAGTGATCATGCAAAAAGGCATCGCACAAATGCTAGGTGCCAATGAGCAAGAGTTTGTGCTGCAAGTCGCGGGCTTAAATCACTTTATCTGGGCGCGTCAGATCCTGCATGACGGTCGCGATAAATTGCAAGAAGTGGTGGAAGAGATCCTATCTGGCAACGATCCTTTGGTACCTCAAAACATTCCTCCATTCGATTGGCCACAAGAGCTACTACGTAATATGGGCATGATCCCGTGTGCTTACCTACGCTATTACTACACCAGCGAAGATATCATGAGCCAAGAGATTGAAGAAGCAAATGGCGAAGGTACACGCGGTGAAGTAGTCAAAGCCATGGAGAAGCGTCTCTTCGATATCTACCGTAATCCAGAGCTCAACGAGAAGCCAAAAGAACTCGAGAAGCGTGGCGGTCAATACTACTCAGAAGCCGCCTGTGAGCTGATGAGCTCTATCTACAACGATAAGCGCACAATCATGCACGTGAACACTCGCAACAACGGTGCCATTGCTGGCTTACCAGACGATTGCGCAGTGGAAGTCAGCTGCATGATTACCAAAGCGGGACCGGTGGCTCTAAACGTCGCACCATTCCCAAGCGATACGCTGCGTCTAATCCAATTAATGAAAGATTTTGAATCGTTAACAGTAGAAGCGGCAGTCACAGGCGACCGCAATGCTGCGCACCGAGCTTTGATTCTAAACCCGTTAGTGACCACTGGCACAATTCTAGAGAAAGCACTAGAAGAGACGATTGAAGCAAACCTCGATTACATGCCGCAGTTTCGTTAATTCTTACTAAAACGCAAGAGGGATGGTTAATGCCATCCCTCTCTGCATGCCTAATTAATCGGTAGATACACTTCCGTCAATAAATCACACTCATCCACCTCGTGAACAAAGTTTAAGTACTTGAAGAAGCATGGGTATTCTCGCAGCGTTTCACCGCTTTCCGGTAACCATGTTTGGTAAAGGTAACGAATAGAATCCCCTATCGAGTGATGGCTGCCTTTATGTATCACGACAGCACAACGCCCACTTTGAATTGTTCCTGATTGCACACCATAGACGTTTTCTGGCACCACACCATGATGCGAGCCAGCAATATCAAATCGAAACTCCTCTTCCGGCGTGTCGCTCGGATCAGAATAAGGAATACCAAATGTCTCACTCGATTTAATTGGCGAGAGTCCGCTGCTTTTTCTCCAAGCAATAAACTTGGCTGAGCTTTCGTAAACTAGTTCAGGGCTACCTTTATGTGTGATAAAAGCGATGTCTCTCTTCGCAAAGTCAATGATTCTTACGTTCATAGGATGTTCTCCAATCGTTGGCGACTTAAATTCAAATTGTTTGTGCCAAACCTTCCATTCTGGCTGCTTTCTAAACTGAGTTGGTGTCTGCTTAAACAACCGAGAAAACGCTCTAGAAAAAGCTTCGAGACTTTCGAAACTTGCCTCAAAAGCAATATTGGTAACACTCACTTGAGGCTCAAATGCCAAACGAAACGAAGCTCGTTTCATACGCGATAGCAGCACATATTGCATAACGCTAATACCTGTGAAGGATTTGAAGATACGGTGAAAGTGATACTTGGAACATACCGCGACCTCGCTCAACGATTCTAGCGTTAAAGTTTCATCTAAATGTTCATCGATGAAATCACAAACGGCTTTAATCCGTTTTTGTTGAAGAGTTGCGGCTGTCATTTTTCTTGGTTTCTCAGTTAGGAAGTGGGAAGAATCATACCGAGCATCAAATCACTCCGCCTGATTGAAATTGCGCAGTTACGAGATGACTAAACCAATCATAGTGAGTCTTCCCATCACGCCACAAGAAGCATTGCCCTAAACTGGCTGACTCAACATAAACACCACCACTAACGCTAGGCTGCTGCCCATGCATCGGTTTACCCACACCACCTTTTGTGGTGACTGAATAAAGCGGTTCAATACGGTGCCAAAGTACGCCCACGCAAACATACCCAGCACACCAGTTCCCACCATTACGCTGATAATGATCACCACCTGAGTCAGGTAATCATTGTTTGGCGAGATAAATTGAGAGAACACCGTCAGTGACGCAACCCAACTTTTTGGATTAAGGATTTGCACCCAAACGCCAGATAAAAAGCCGGACTTTTTTGCATTCGAATCATTATCGAGTTCCATTGTGGCAATCGACCATGCGAGATACAGCAGGTACGCCGCACCAATCCACTTTAATGCCGTGTACAAATCTGGGTAAAGGGTAAACAAACTGACAAGCCCCACACTTGCCCCAACCAACATGATGATCACCCCGACTGCATTGCCCAATACAAATGGCACGGTCGCAGAAAAACCATATCGGCTAGAAATACCTAACAGCGCGACGTTGCCTGCTCCCGGCGTTAAAGAAATAGAAACGGCAAACAACAAAAATGCCGCCAACAATTGAGCACTCATGCACTCTCTCCCAAAAAGTAATCAACAAAGATGGGAACAGTCTAACGATTTGGGTAGAAAGAAAATTGCTATCTGCGCTACGATAAAGACCAACTTGAGCAGACTATTTCCATAATAACCATGAAAAAGAAAGAATCCACCAACTTTGAATTGGATAGTACCGATTTCGCCATTCTTGACCATATTCAGAAAGATGGTCGCATGAGTAACTCTAAGCTTGCCGAGACCGTTAACCTGAGTGAAACGCCCTGCTGGCGACGCTGGAAAAAGATGGAAGAGGAAGGCTACATTGAGGGTTATGCAGCAAAGCTGAACCGCAAAAAGCTCGGTTTCCAAGTCTCTGGTTTTACGCTGGTGACACTAGGCAGCCATGAAGTAGAAAACACCACGCCTTTTGAAGACTTTGTCGCTGAAACCAACTGGATCTTAATGTGTCACTGCATTGCTGGCAGCGCAGATTATATGGTGCAAGTGGTGGCTCGAGACTTAGACGAATACTTTGACCGCATCAGTGCGATTCGCCGCGTGAAAGGCATCAGCGCCATTCAATCCAACGTATCCGTAAAGGAAATTAAGAGTACTTTCCAGTTGCCGCTAGAGTAATCATGATTCCAGACAAAGGGTGAACAACTCACCCTTTGTCCTCATCACTGGTCAGAATAGATGCCGAGGCAAGAGAAATTCTGATAGGCAGTGTGGTTTATTATTTAAAACGGTAGTAGAAGCCTAAAATCACATCATAGCTCGCTTCATTTTCCATATCTTTAAGCATCAGATACGGCTCTAGGCCAGATTCTCCCATGTAACCTACATAGAATTCGTGGCTGACAAGATAGTTGTCTGACACTAGGTGGCCTGCTTTCACCACATCTCTAGTAATATCGTTTTGAGCGTAGTTTAAGCCGGTGCGGTACACCAAATTGAGGTTTTTAATAGGTTGGTAGACAAACTTCGCTCTCGCACGGTACATACCGATGATGGTCTCGTTAACCACATCTTGCGTTGCCATTAAATCAAAGGTGGTCATAAAGTTTGGTAGAACAAGATAGTTAAGAGTTGCACCACCCCAAATTGCGCCTGCCTCGGTCTTAAAATCATCAGAAATGCCCAACTGCTTCGCAATAACCGCGTAGTTGTCACCCATAGATTCGTACGCTAAACCGAAGTCAAACTCTGCACTCATTTTCTCAGACAAAGGCATACGATACTTACCGTAAGCCGTTGCGAGGTTGTACTCTAACCCTGCTGTCTCTTTATTGCCTTCAACACTAAAGATACCGGCGATAGAGTCCGTCATTTTCACTTCGGTCTCTAACTTGTAAATATCTCGGTTAACACCACTTTCAAGTCGAATGTAATCCGCCGCTGCAGCTTGGAAAGAGAGCCCCAGTGCTGCACACATCATCGTTTTTGTTAGTTTCATCTGCTTTATTCTTAATATTTGAATGTAGTTATGGGCATGACCGCTGCCACCAACGGTCATGGAAGTAAAATGGGTTGTAAGTTCTGTTATTTCTTGGCGCTGTAACCTTTAAAGTCAGCCCCAGTTGGAATGTTTGGATACTGATGCATTGAACGAGCAGTCTCAGCGATGATCTTGCCAATCGGCTGCACTAACCATGAGTGCTGGTAACCTTCATTGGCCCAGATTTCGTATTGTTCACCCGGATCACGCTCAAGATCGTAAATCAAAGGAAAGGTAAGCGTTTCAAATCGGCCATGGGTCTCATAGGCGACTTTGAAGTGCATCTTGTAGTTATTCCATTTCACCGCAAACAGTTCGCCATTTACGTATGTCAGTACATAGTTGCGGTTGGATTTATCGCTATTACCTAAAATGAAGTCACTTTGGTCGATCGAGTCGATAGGACGATCGGTTGGGATTTTGTCTCCGTTACCTGTCAAATGCGCCAAGGTGCTGAACCAGTCCAGATCAGAAATAATCTCATCGGTTACCTGTCCTGCCTCTACTTTGTTGCCGTAACGCACCACGGCCGGAGTACGCATCCCACCTTCAAAAGCGGTGCTTAAACCACCTCGCCATGGGCCATTACTACCTAAGGGCTCTTCACCTGATTTTAAGATATTGCCTTCAACAATATTGCCTGAGCCGTTGTCGCCAGCAATGATGACGATGGTGTTATCCAGCTGACCACTTTGCTTTAAAGCCGTCATCAAACGACCGATATTATGATCGAGTTCGAGTTGTGTATCGGCGTAGGTACCTTTCTTCGACTTACCTTTAAACTCATCCGACACTGTGTATGGCGAATGGAAAGTAGTGAAGCCAACATAGGTATAGAAAGGTTTGTCTTGGCTGATGCTTTGGTTGATGAACTCAATGGTTTTATCCACCAGCTCTGCGTCCATTCCCTTTTTGGTGTCGAGATTAAACTCTTTCACTTTTTCAGGTTTGCCACCTTTGGTGCCTTGCCAAATGTAAGGAACCTCAGCAACACTTGGGTCGAAGTCTTTACTGCTGGTGTAACCTGCCTCATCCGATCCACCACGGTAGCCGTACCAATCGTCATAACCTTGATCGATTGGTAAGCGACCATCGACAGAGCCGATGTGCCACTTGCCATACAAAGCCGTTTTGTAACCATCGTCACTGAGCATTTCTGCAATGGTGTATTCCCAAGGCGCTAGACCATCAGCCGCACCTTTTAGAATTGGCACCTTGTAAGTACCTGAACGAATTGGAAGACGCCCCGTGTGCATTGCAGCTCGGCTTGGCGTGCATTGGTTTTGAACGTTGTAGTTGAGGAAGCGGATTCCCTCTTCTGCCACTTTATCAATCTCTGGGGTTGGGATTTGACCGCCTTGGCTAGAGATATCACCCCAGCCCCAGTTATCTACCATTAAGAACAGTACGTTTGGCTTCTCAGCAGCTTGGGCGGAATGAGCAACACCAAGCGCACTGGCGACAGAGAGCGCGACAATCTTTTTACGCATAGAGTTCTACCTTTCTAATTTAAGATTTGTTTGTTTTGAAATGACCGTGTTTCACTGGAAGCGAGTTAATTCGGAGGAGGTGGGCAAGTTTTTCATCTATATGACGGAAAAAGTCGTACCACCCTTCACACAAATAGTTGTGGCCGCGCTCGCCTGTTGAAGACGAAATAATGCGATTTTTAGGACACTCTCCGTAACAAGCGAACAGATAAGGGCATGAGCAACATTGAGTCGTTAACGACTTGCTTTTGGCATAACCAAACGCCTGCTGATCGGCACTAAACGCCATCTCATCGAGTGATGATTGATGGATGTTTCCTGCCAAGTAATCTGGATAAACAAAGTGATCACAGCGATAAACATCACCGTTTGGCTCAATGGCTAAACCTTTTCCGCACAACTCGCCTAAGGTGCAGAGTGGATTTTGCTCTCCCATCCAAGTGGCAAACAGCGCCTCAAAATATTGCACATGGACACGGCCAACATCGTGGCGATACCACTCATCAAATACCGTTTTTAAGAACACTCCCCAATCTTTGGCTTCAACAGACCAATGCTCGACAATTGAGTCTGGGTGAGATGGCGATAAGCGAGGGTCGCCTTGCATACATTGGCTTGCTTGTGGTGATTGGGTACGAAACGTTTTTGGTTCGACAATCGGGATAAACTGAATTAGTGGCGATTGCACCACATCACGCAGAAAGCGGTACACTTCTAACGGTGATTGACTCGTCAGGCGATTCACGCAAGTTAAGGTGCAAAATGGAACTTGATGTTTTTTAAGTAGATCAATGGCCACCATGACTTGCTGCCAAGTGCCTCGGCCAGCACGGTTGGTGCGGTAGGTATTGTGGAGCATCTCGTCACCATCAATGCTGATACCAACAAGAAACTGATGCTTTGCTAAGAATCGACACCACTCATCGGTAAGTAATGTGCCATTGGTTTGCAGGTCGTTCAGAACCTCTACACCTTCAGGGCAATACTTTTTCTGCAATCGGACGATAGTGCGAAAGTAATCTAACCCCAGCATGGTTGGCTCTCCGCCCTGCCAAGAGAAGTTCACTTGCGGAGCGTTATGAGCGGCAAAATATTGTTTGATGTACGCTTCTAGGCTCGCCTCATCCATTTGTTCGCATGCACCAGAGCGCTCCGCCAGCAATTCTTCTTTGCTGAGGTAATAGCAATATTGGCAATCAAGGTTGCACTTTGATCCAATAGGCTTCGCCATGACGTGTATGGTCTTTTTTACTTTGTGATTAAAGCACTGAGAAGTTAATAACATATTTTCGCCTTAACGATATTTTCGCCCTAGCAATAATTTAAAAAGCCAAAAAAATTTATCAGCCCAAGGGTATTGAATGGATATATCTTGACGAAAATGCTGGGTATATATAAGGAAAAACTGATTTTCCTCACAGGCAAATTAACTCTGATAATATTTTTGACAATTGAATTGGAGTGTATTTATGAACAAGACTCTCTTAATAGCAGGCTTAGTCGTTGCCTATGTAGGGTTGGGGATGCTCGTCTTCCCGTTTGAGTTTTTTGAATTCAACTCTGTTGTAACTTTCACATACTCAGCCGACAAGGCCAGCGAGTTTAGGGGAGTGGGCGCATTCATCTTACTTTGTGGCCTATTTATCACTTCTTGTTCACTACTCAACAAATGGTTGAACCATGCATATTTATTGTCACTGGCCATTTACTCCAGTTTTTCGGTGGGTCGAATTACCAGTTCCTTGATTTATGGCATTCCAAATAAAACTATTTCTCTCATATTAGGCGTTGAATTAATCATATTAATTTCCTGCCTAATTAGCTTTTCTAAATATAGAAAAAACAAAACTATTTAATTTTTTCAATTAAATAAGACAACCTTAATTATCTCTATAGGTATTGAAGATGGACTATATCGATCTGGTCGATAATGCTCGTTTAGAGTTTGCATTTAGTATGACGTCTCACCATGTGTGGGTACCCATTTATCTAGGTGCCGCTTTAGTCGCAGCAATCCTCGAAACTCTTTATGTAACAACGGGTCGTATCGACTACAAAACATCCGCAATGTATATCAGCAAAATGCTGCTACCTACTTTTATTGTGATTATCTTTCTCGGCATTGCGACTCCCCCATTCTCTGATGATTGGACGGTTTGGTGGAGTTACGTCAAAGTGCTCGACCCAGAGGATCTCACGGGCCGCATTCCGTCGACCTTAATCGTGGTGACTCTGATTGCGTTTATCACCAGCCAAGCCGGATGGAAGCGACTTCCACCAAAGATTCATGTGGTTGCCACTTGGGTTTTACCGCTAATGCCAGCGATCGCTGAATCTTCTGCTATTGCAGTAAACGGATGGATGCAAGCTCCTCACACTACATCATCATTCGATTTAGACACTATGATGTATGTTCGTGACAGCTTCTCCGCTTACTTCTTCCAGCCAATGACAGCACTACGTTTTGCCCATAACTTTGCGGCCACCTACATTGTCGGTATTGCTGCTGTGTTGAGCATGAGCTGCTACTTTTTACTTCGTAACAAACATGCTTTCTTCGTGCAAAAGACCGTACTTATTGCTTCAATCAGTGGTTTGATTTTTTCACTCTTCTTAGCAGTTGCAGGTGATGAACAAGGCAGAGCGGTGGCAGAAACTCAGCCGATGAAACTGGCTCAGCTTGAAGCCCTGTGGGAAACAGATGCAGACCCACATCTGGTGCTGTTTGCGATTCCTGATATGGAAGAGATGACCAACAAGTATGAGATTTCAGTCCCTTACATTCTTGGCTTTCTATTAGGTAGCGATGAAGAGAACCCAATCAAAGGCATTAAACAACTACTCGACGAGAACGAACAACGAGTACGCAGTGGTATGATCGCCTACCAAGCCATGCAGGAATTCCAGCAAGACCGCAGCAACCAAGAGGCCGAGCAACGTCTGCTTGCACACCATAAAGATCTTGGTTTTGCTTACCTGCTAGGTAAATACACCGACGACATTTTGTCAGCAACCGATGCTGATATAAAAAATGCCGCCAAAGATACCATGACAAACGTTAGCTTATTGTTCTTTAGCTTCCGCATTATGGTTGGCCTAGGGATTTTGCTGACGGGCGTATTTGCTTACTGGTCAGTGAAAAGTTACAAAAACTCACTTGATACCGCTTCACCTTGGATGATTAAGTTCTCGATGCTTGCACTCCCAATGGCGTTGGTGGCTTATTTAGTCGGTTGGGCGCTTTCTGAAGTTGGACGCCAACCTTGGATCATTTACGAAGTTCTCCCGACCTTTACCGGTGGTGGTAACTACCAAAACGGCCAGTCGGCTGGCTTCCCTATCGGCACACTCGTTACGATCACAACGGTGCTGTTCTCAAGCCTTAGTCTCTATATTGCTTGGCTGATTCGCCGTGGCCCGCAACTCACTGACAAGTAAGGATTCATTATGATTTGGTACATTGCGTTTTATACCACACTGATTGTCTCGGTCGTGCTGATCGCCAAAATTGATAAGCGCCACAACGGGCAAGATTGATAACAAAAAGGCCAAGCGTTCCCCCTGTCGCTTGGCCTTCTTCGATCAATACTGCCTATAATTGATGTACGATAATCTCTGGTATTTTGGATGGCTGTAAAATACCAACCATCAGTTTTACTTGTTGAGCTATCATGCTGAGTACCAACTTTGATCTAAACCTCATTCGAGTCTTTCTTACCATCGCAGAAACTCAAAACATCACGACAGCAGCAAAACGACTGGGGAAAACCCCTAGCGCCCTATCCAAAAGTTTGCAAAAGCTACGTGATGAAACGGGTGATCAATTGTTTGTCCGCAAATCTTCAGGCCTCTCACCAACGCCATACGCGGTTATGCTGGAACGAAAACTCAAAACGGTACAAAGCGATCTTCAAATGGCCTTTGCCAATGAAAAGTTTGATCCTAAAGAGTTTCAGGGTGAAATCGTGATTGCAGTTAATGCCGCTCTGCAGGATATTTTGCAACCAAATTTAATGCTAATGCTGGCAACTCATGCACCTAAAGCAACCTTTAGCTTCATCAATCGCCAAGCTTCTACTTACCAAGATTTGCTGTCAGAAAAAGTACAAGTTGCAATTGGGTTTTGGAACGACATCTGCTCGAAAGAGATCAAACAAAAGGTGATTGGTGAAAATACATTCTCTTTGTATGCAAGAAACTCTCATCCAGCGACCAACCTTAAAGAAGCACTACAATCACCGTTAGCAATACTGCGGGTGAATGGTTGGAACTCAGAATACACGAACTTCTCTCAGCACCTAACGCGTCAAGGTATCGCACATCGTATCCAGTACACATTTGAAGATCTGAACGCTTTCCTCAGCTGTATAGAGAATACTGATTGCATCACCCCTCTTCCTTATTTTCCGAAGTTAAGAGGATTTAAGCACTTCGCACTCGATGAGTTCGAGTGCAACATAAAAATTGTTGCTTGCTATCCATCTAGCCACCGTGACGCAATGCTCTATCAATGGCTAGTGCCCATCATTGAGCAAGCCTACCAACAAAGTCACGCTCTTGATGCTAGCTAATTTTTCTATCGAAACGCGCCATCTCACCTCCCTCGTCGACCATTAACGCGAAACTGCTGTGGGGTGACATCAAAATACGCTTTAAACGCTTTGATGTATGACGAGTCGTTTTGATACCCCACGTGATCGGCAATGCTTTGGATCGAGAGCTCTTCATCTAACAAAGAGAGCGAATAGATCAGCCGAATTTGCTGCCGCCAAAGTTGAAACGAGGTGTTGAACTCTTTGGAGAACAGGCGCGACAAAGTTCGTTCGGATGCACCGACCCTCTCTCCCCACTGTTTGAGTGACCAATCCAATGCTGGCGTGTCGGTCAGCGCTTCAAATATCAGCTTTAATCGCCTGTCTTCTGGCAGCAGTAACTGAAAGGTCTGCACGTTGTCTCTCATGATTTGATCGTGGAGTACGCCAAGCAAGCGCGATACTTCCTCATCACTCACGACCCCTTTACATTGGCGGCGTATTTCCTGTAACAGCTCGTTTAAGAACGGCGTGAGTGTGATGGTTCTAACTTGATGCTCATACTCAGTACCGAACTTAGGGTTCAGATAGATACCTACAAATGTCGTATGGCTTAGCGCGATGGATTCATGTTGAATACCCGCAGGCACAAACAGCGCAGAAGTATGGGGCACAAGGTGCTGGTAATGATCGGTTTTGGTTTGCAATAGCCCTTTGAGCGGGAAGATGACTTGATGCCACGTGTGTTGGTGCATCGCGTCAATGTAACCTTTGGGCATGTCGATGGTCTTAACCAGTGCTGGTGAGTGAGGATTGGCAGCCATCATCTCATTGGAGGTCATAACACCGGAGTGGGAATCGATTTGGCGGGTTGGCATCATTAACTGTCCTTACATCCCTACTCTGACACAAGTTCACTAGGCTATCATGCTCGGCAAAGTGAATGAAGCAGTGAGGTGCGACGTATGCGATATCAAGTTGAAATATCCAAAGAAAACCAACTCTTATTCAAAGTCGATATTGATAACATCAACCAAGACAAGTGCGAAGCATCGCTCGAAACCGTGTTGACCAAGTTCCCTAAAACGGAAGGTTATCAACGCCATGTGTTGGTCTCAGATAGCGAAACACGCTACTTAAAAAGCACAGAAAAGCGCATTGAACTACTGGCAGCGATCCCGGTATTCAAATCATTGGGTGAACGATAACGTAGTTTTGTCTCATGCAGTTTGGCAAAAGATAAGGAAAGAACATGAAGAAGTTAGGCGTAGTTAACAGCGTATTAGCAGGTAAAACGGTTGTCTTTGCACACGGTGCGAAAAGTGCGATTAACAAACAGGTTCTGCCGCAGCGTCAGCATGCAACAGAACTGGGTTTTACCAATGATGAACAAGGCGATCCACGCTTTCATGGTGGGATTCAAAAAGCCCTTCATATTTACCCAAGCGAGCACTATCCGGTTTGGCAACAAGAGTTGGGCGACAATGCGATTTTCCAATCAGCTGGCGCGTTTGGTGAGAACTTAAGCTCAAGCGGCGTAACAGAAGCGTCCATTTGCTTGAAAGATAAAATTCGTATCGGCTCAACCTTATTGGAAGTGTCACAAGGGCGCATGCCTTGCTGGAAACTCAACGTCCGCTTCGAGCAAAACGACATGGCGAGAAGACTGCAAGACACGCTTCGAACAGGCTGGTACTTCCGAGTGTTACAAGAAGGCGATATCGGTGCAGGTGACGAGATTATTCTGTGCGAAAGACCTTACCCAGACTGGTCATTGGCTCGCATCATGGGCGCAGTATTTACTGGTTGCCTAGATAAAACAGAGCTAAGCCAACTAGCGGAACTTCCATTAGTTGAATCTTGGGGCAAACTGATCGAACGCCGCTTAGAAACAGGCGAAGTAGAAGATTGGGAAATGCGTTTGGTTGGTCCAACGACTAAGTAGTTTTAAGCACTCCCCTAAAGTCATCAACAAGAGAATAATTAACCATTCATCATCCTATACGTTCACTTATAACGCTATTAGGCGTTTTATCTCAAAGCCAAAACCGTCATCACTTTGCTCTGTATCGTGTATTGAAACAAAGCAAAGGAGAAAGGCAATGAGCGGACAGTTAGTAAGATTGGCTTTAAGATGGATGCATATATTGTGTGCGCTGTTGGTGGGTGCAGCGCTGTATTCACCGCTGAAGGCAAATGAAATGTTCATGACTTTAACGTTATTTGTACTTGTTCCCGTTGTTGCCATCACAGGCGTTATGATGTGGAAGCAAGGGAAAGTCATGAAGTACCTTCACTGCAACCCAGTTAAACCATCTCAAAGGCGATAGAGATCATCTATACCAACGTCTCAACCATGCCTTCATAGCGGGCATGGTTCTACTTCTTAGCATTTTTTAGGTGAAACCATACATTTCTTAAAGTCATCATTACACTTCCATACGCTCTACTGATAGAGGGTTACAAATTTATTTTGTACAGTGTTCAAAACCAAACAAATGGGGCAGAACAATGAACAAAACAATTATTGCATTATTAACGTTGACGGCTGCAGGCACGGCAACAGCGGGTGATACTTACATTCGTAACGGTAACATCTACAACAACGAAGGTGGCTGGATGGTCGAAGCTGGCGTGGTACAAGCGAGCGATCTTTTCAAAGACCAAAAGCACAACACAGCGCCACTGTTCAACGGTGGCTACCATGGTGAAGACTTCAACGCAGATTTAGGCGGTATCAACTACCGTTTCCTTGGTGACAACGATGAACTACTGAACATGAGTGCTTACGTGGTAGGTAGCGGTGTACCTCGTGATAGCGATGTAGCGAAGAGCCTAAAAGGTACTAAACGACGTGATATCGCGATCGATCTAGGTTTGAACGCAGATTTCAGACTTGATCCAAACAACGTGATTTCAACTTATCTACAACATGATGTATCAGGCGCTTACAAAGGCTTCCAAGGTGGGGCAACTTACTTCCATATCATGAATATCGGTAATGTTGATTTCGTACCATTTGCGAGTGTGTCCTACCAAAGCAAAGATTACGTTGATTACTACTTCGGCGTAACAGACAAAGAAGCACGTGCAAACCGCAAAGCATACAAAGGCGACGCAACCGTAAACTACGGTTTAGGTTACAAACTGGTAGTGCCAATCACTGAGCACTGGCAAATCAGCCAAGTATCACAATACACGCGCCTAGGTAGTGGCATCAGCGATTCTTCTATCGTAGACAGTGCAAACCAATGGGCAGTAGGTGCGACAGTTTCTTACAACTTCTAAGCACTACACCCTATTTAGACACACACTCCATTTAATTAAAAAGCCATCATTACGATGGCTTTTGTTTATTTGGCTGTGTTTATTTAGCTTTAGGCGCTTGGCGTTTCGGCTTACCTTGGAACTGTTTGATGCTCTTTTTGGCATTGGTTCGACGATTGGCTTTTTTATCGCGTGGGGCGCGTTTGCTTTCGCCTGTTGATGGCTTATCCGTTACTGGGAAACCTTCCAGATCTTGCGTTGGCAATTCACGTTGAGTCAGGTTACGGATCGCGGTAAGCGCTTCGGTTTCGCCATGGCAAACCAGCGACATTGCAACACCTTGCTCGCCTGCGCGGGCTGTACGTCCAACTCGGTGAACATAAGTCTCTGCGTGCATTGGCAACTCAAAGTTAATCACTACTGGTAGTTGCTCGATGTGAATACCGCGCGCCAATAGATCGGTAGCGATCAACACCTGTGTTTGTCCTGACTTAAACTGCGCCAGCGCTTCTTCTCGCTCTGCTTGGCTCTTATTGCCGTGCAGCGTATTGGTTGTGATTCCAGCTTTGTTTAATTTCTTCGCCAAACCATCAGCGTTCTCTTTCGCGCCAATAAATACCAGTACCTGTGTCCACGTACTTTGCTTGATCAGTTCAATCAACGCTTTGGTTTTGCTGCCTTTGTTGACGAGATACAGCGTTTCGGCAATATCTTGATTGGTGCTGTTTTCTTGATGCGCTGCTACCTGCTTTGGTGCGTGCATGAGCTGCTTGGCTTTGCCTTTTAACTCATCTGAAAACGTTGCTGAGAACATCGCGGTTTGACACTGGTTTGAAATCTGCCCTGCAATATTTTGCACTTCAGACCAAAAACCCATATCCAGCAAGCGATCCGCTTCATCCAACACTAGATAATGGATATTACTCAGGTCCAAACCGTTGTTCGCCAGATCAACTAAACGACCTGTTGTCGCCACAAGAATGTGAGGATTTGATGCAAGTGCTTGTAGTTGCTGCTCTTTATCAGCGCCACCACACAAACACACAGCGTTGAGACCAATAGATTGACCAACTTGGTTGATCGCCTCGCTCACTTGTGTCGCCAACTCACGTGTTGGTACTAGAATCAGCGCTTTTTGCTCTGGATTTACACTTAGCTTTTCCAACAAAGGCAAACCATACGCAAGGGTTTTTCCGCTGCCCGTGTTTGCTAATGCCAATACGTCTTTACCACTGAGTAATTCAGGAATTGCCAAAGCCTGAATATCGGTTGGCTTCTTGAAGTCTTTTGGCAGTGCGTGAATCAGCTCAGAACTCAAAGAGAGAGTAGAAAATGGCATTAGCTTAACCTTGTGCTTTTAATTGAAGAGGCAGTAAAACAATATAGATGCAGTAAATCACAGGCGCGGACTTTACCACAATCTTTTCGATGAACCACCCTCTTTGCATCTTAGTATCATTCGCCCAGAAGGTGGATGAAACACCGTTTGTTTATCAAAAAAACTCAGCTCGTTGGTTTTCCCGATAGGAGGAAGCTAACTAAGAATTGATCCCTTTCATGCCTTCTTCTGTATATCTCGCTCCCGCGGGACGAAAGCTCTCTAGAGCCAACTCTATTTGAAGCAAATCTTCTCGGGTAAGCGAGACATTGGACGCACCCAAGTTATCGACGATGTGGGCCATTTTTTTCGTTCCTGGAATAGGCACAATATCCTTACCTTGAGCCAATAGCCACGCCAGAGCAATTTGGGCCGGAGAACACGACTTATTTTGCGCTATTTGAGCCACGATATTGGATAGCGGGCGGTTCGCCTTTAAATTACCTTCTGTGAATCTTGGTAATGTACTTCGCGCATCCCCTTCAGAAAAGTCACGATCAGAGTGAAAACGCCCCGTTAAAAAACCGCGCCCCAGCGGAGAGTAAGGGACAAAACCAACGCCTAATTCTCGACATGTGGGCAAGATTTCACGTTCCACATCCCGCGTCCACAACGAGTACTCGGTTTGTAAAGCAGTCACAGGGTGGACTGCATGTGCTTTTCTGAGCGTCGTCGCGTTGACTTCAGAGAGACCAATGTGGGCAATTTTTCCTTCAGTAACTAATTCTGCGAGCGTTTGCATGACCACTTCAATTGGTGTAGTCGAATCTAAACGATGGATATAGTACAGATCGATGCATTCAACACCTAAGTGACGAAGAGAATTTTCGCATGCTCTTCGGATATAAGCTGGACTATTGTCGATACGTCGTTCGTACTCTCCTGGTCGACGAACAATGCCACATTTTGTTGCTACCTTTACATCCGAACGATGATGTTTAAGAAAACGGCCAATCAGCTCTTCATTGTGAGAATTACCGTAAGTATCCGCCGTATCGAAAAAGTTGCATCCTAAATCCACGGCTTTATGAAGTACTTTTAATGATTCTTCATCGTCTGTTGGTCCGTAGAATTCACTCATGCCCATGCAGCCTAAACCAATTTCTGAAACTTCCAAGCCATTACCTAATATGCGCTTATCCATTTTTTTTCCTCTAGCTTTGTTATTCGCATATCAGTATATTTTCCAAAAGTGGAGTGATACATGGCCAATAATTGCAATCAGATTTCCGATATCGGAAACAAAGAGAAATCGAATCATTTAAATTGGGATGATGCCAAGATATTTTTAGGCATCGCAAGAGAGGGAACGCTGAGCGGCGCATCGAAATCGCTAAGGCTCGGAATCGCAACAGTATCACGACGATTAGAGCGATTAGAAAGCGCGATAGGCCTAAAATTATTTACCAGGGACCAACTTGGTTATAAGTTGACCGACGAAGGAATGGCGCTCATCGCTCAAGCCGAAGCTCTAGAACAGGCTGGTTATGCCTTCAGTGCGGCTGCTCAAGTTAATGACCAAGATGTTAGAGGCCACGTTCGTCTCGCCACTGCTCAAGGACTTGCCGATCATTTTATTATTCCTGCACTACCCCAGTTTCTGGCAAACCACCCAAACCTAACGATAGAAGTAGTAACCAGTGTATCTACCGTTAACTTACACAGGCACGATGCAGACATAGCATTGAGAATGGTTCGTCCAGAACGAGGGAACGTCAGTATCCAAAAATTAGGTGAGCTCGGCTTTGGCGTTTATGCATCACAGAGTTATCTAAAAAATAGGAAGAAGAATCAGCAAAGCGGCTCATTTGAGAACGATGATTTTATTGGTTGGTCAGAGACACTACAGCACCTGCCAGCGGCACAATGGCTAGAAAGGACGATGCGAGGAAAGCCTTGTAGGCTTATTACGAGCAACCTATCTGCACAATTCAGCGCGGTAGAGGCTGGGCTCGGTATGGCAGTACTTCCTCATTTTATCGCTCAACCTAAAGAATTAACATGTGTAGAAAGGGATATTGGCTGTGATCAATCCATTTGGTTGGCAATTCACTCCGACCTTTCCCACTCAAGAAGGGTGAGAACCGTAGCGGACTTTCTACACAAGCTTGTTAAAGAAAACAAAGACTTTCTTGAAAGTGGTAACGTTGAAATCAGAACATAATGCTCTTTGTTGATAGCTTGGGGTTGACTACTTTTAGTCATGACGAGACAACAAAAAAGCGCAGAGCCAAAACTGTGCGCTTTTACATTGTAAATCGAACGGATATTTTGGCTTTATGCCACTTCAGCACTGTACATTTGAGCCATGTGAAGACACTGCGGTTCTGGTGAGAAATCAACGATACCTCCTCGACCTGCTTCAACATTGCAGTACTCAACTAACAAGGCTTTGAGCTTAACTCGACCGCGCTGAATTCGGCTTTTCGTCGCAGAAAGCGAAAGTCCCAACTGATCTGCAACCGTTTGTTGAGGCAAACCGTCGAGTTCAGACAGAATCATGGCTTGGCGATATTTCTCTGGTAGACACTCAAACATTGTGCGCAAACAATGACCCATGGTTTGGAGATTCTCCAGCTCTATCGGCATTTCCTCTTCAACCTGATTGTCTATCAGCTCTTCGTAACTTTGCTGCGTACGATAGTGATCCATGATCGCGTTGTGCGTGATGCGATATAACCAACTTTTGATTTTGCTTCGCGCTTCTAACTGATCGATCTTTTGACTCGCCTTGATGTACACCTCTTGCAAAATGTCATCGGCTAAATCTGGATCACTGGTCTGTTTGACAATGTAGTTTTTGAGCTGCTCTTTGTGTGCCAGCCACTCTGCTAACATGCGACGGTCTCTATACATAAAACAATAATTCGATATTAATCGAAATATAAGCCGTATGGCAAGTATGACCTATACATTATGACTCAGACTCAACCGTGCCATCTGCTTTCACCCATTCAGCAAAACCACCAGCAAGGTTGAGCACAGGTCCAAGCCCCATGTCAGCGGCTTGTTTTGCCGCATAGAGGGAACGAAGTCCATGCGCGCAGTAAAAGACGTACGTTTTATCTTGAACAAAGACTGGATTGTGCACTGGGCATTGTGGATCAATCAGAAACTCCAACATGCCTCTTGGACAGGTAAATGCCCCCGGAATCACGCCAAGTTTGCGTCTTTCATCGGCTTCTCGTACATCCACGAATACGTAACCTTCGCCTGCAAACAGCGCTTTGGCATCCTCAATAGAGAGATCTGCGACACTCAAGCGCGCTTCTTCCGCTAGGGCTTTGATGCCTTTAGTGATGGTTTGTGTCATCGCTTTATTCTCCTACCACTTCACTTATTTGCGTTTATCGACAGCGGCTTTAAGCAGCTCAAACGAGGTTTGAATTTGCTCTAAAGAACAAGCGAAGTTCATGCGGTAGTAGTTTTCATTGGGTTCACCAAACCAAGTACCTGGCGTCAGCGCCATTTTGGCTTCTTCTGTAAGCAAGCTTTTTAACTGATAAGATTCCAATTCTAAACCAGAAAAATCCAACCAAATTTGATTGGTTCCTTGTGGCAGGAACGCTTTCACCTGCGGCAAGCTGTGCTCAATAAACTCAATAATCCAGTTACGATTGTTTTGCGTGTAGGCATGAAAGCCTTCAAACCACTCTTTACCCTGTTGGTAAGCAGCAATCGTCGCGTAAGTGGTAAACGCATTGCCATGATCGATAGACAGTGAAGCCGACGTCGCTTTGATTTTCTCGAAAAGTGCTTGGTTATCGCTGTAAATGTAGCCGTTAGAGATGCTGTTCAAACCAAAGTTTTTCGCCGGAGAGCCAATGATCGTCAGGCTGTTTTCATAACCTAATGAAGCCATACTGGTAAAGGTGGAACCTTCAAACACAATGTCGGCATGCACTTCATCACTGATGATCATCACCTTGTATTTCTCAGCTAACGCCACCATGTGCTCTAGTTCTGCTTTGGTCCAAACACGCCCCACTGGGTTATGAGGGTTACAGAGCAAAATCATTTGCACTTCACCACTTTTCAGCTGTTTTTCAAGCAGCTCAAAGTCCATCACGTAGTGGTCGTTTTCAATCTTCATTGTGTTGCCCACAACGGTTCGGCCCGCAGATTCAATCAAACGTCGGAACTGATGATAAACCGGAGTTTGAATCAATACGCCCTCACCTTCATTGGTGAACTCGCGGATCAGCAACGCAATCGCACTCAGTACGCCCGGCACTTGAACAAAGTTATCAGTGCTAAGCTCAAGACCATGCAAATCCTTATTCCAATCAGCAATGGACTGAAAAACCGTCTTGCTATCAAACTCATATGAGAAGGTTTCACGGCTGACAAGTTGCTGCATCGCTTGTGAAACAGGCGATGCAATAGGAAAGTCCATGTCTGCAATCCAATACGGTACAACTTGATCAGTTCCGTACACTTGGTTGAGCATTTGGCTATCGTGTTTGATGAATTTGTCTTTAATATCTGAGCGCGTTGTTTGCGGCTTGAACATGGCATTCTCCGGTCGAAATGTTTTGGTACTGATAAGACGATATGAACGAAGAAAAGATGCAGATTAATTTCAATTCTTTATTCTAAAAATAACTTATTACCACTTTTAATCTTTAGAATCATGACTTTAAAGAGCAAAAACTCATAAAAAACCGTGGTTACTCAAAATCCCATGAGAGGCCAACACTCACATCACCATCTTCGTTAGACTGCATTCGAGTTTTGATATTGCTGGTTGGAAAATGGGTAACGTAACATTCGACGTTTTTCTTTTTGTTTGCATCAGCAAGCGAAGTAAATTGCTCTTCTGTTCCTCTCGTGCATTTATCACCAGTAAAAGCATCGAGTTTTGTTGCTGTCTCCTTTGCATAAGGTGAACTTTCCCAAGAACTTTCCTCTGCGATACTGTAGTCCTCTGTCAGATCATCCAAGAAGATTCCTTCAGCCAAACCAGGTGCGGACACCACAGCTAATGTCGCCGCTATAAATATCGCTTTCTTCATTACCTTTACCCATTATCTTTATAAATCAATACTGAGACATTAAGTAGTTACATTAATAAAAGCAACGAAAACTTATCGTAAAACGATAATTTTTTATTGCGATATAATTTTCAACAGATTAGGATGAGCGAAAATTATATCTGATATGAGGTTTGTCATGTCTCAATATTCCATAAGCAAATTTAGTCGTAAGCTACTTATCCTATTTTGGTTTTCTATGATCTTCACAGTTGTGCTCAATACCGCCTTCTGGTTTGGGGCAACTCTGTTTGACGCGGAGTGGTTTCACGCCACCTTTCCCGTTGAAGTGGCGCTCCCTCTTTCCATTACGCGTTCTATAATTGGCTACTTCCCAAGCATGATCTCAACACTACTGACGGTTGCGTTACTGTGGCAGCTCATCATCCTTTTCCGTTTGTATGAGAAAGGGCAGATTTTTGAACGTCAAAATACGGAGTGTTTTAAGAAACTCAGCTACTTACTGATCGCAACCCCGTTTATAGAAGTCACGATGGACGTGCTTCTGAGCTTGGCTTTGTCGTACAATGACGGGAATTGGAATGTGTCGGCAGAAGTAGACGACAGCAACATTACTATGATGGTCATCGGTTTTATTGTCCGAGTCATCGCTGTAGTGATGGATAGAGCAGTCGAGCTACAAGAAGAAAGTGAGCTGACAATTTAAGTGAATGGTATATGGCGATTGTAATCAACTTGGACGTAATGCTGGCAAAACGGAAGATGCGCTCTAATGAGCTAGCAAAACTCATTGGTATTACTGAACAAAACTTATCGGTACTAAAAAATGGTCGAGCTAAGGCGGTTAAGTTAGCCACTTTGGAAGCCATATGTATGCATTTGAATTGCCAACCGGGTGATATTTTAGAGTTTGTGCCGGATAACGACGACGATTAACCGCCATCGTTACTAATAACCTTAAATAAAAACCGAAGCATTGCGCTTCGGTTTTTTTCTTTCATTGATGTAGAACGATGCCGCCTACTTAGTATAGAAAGCGCGTTTTAGTGCCATCTCTAGACCACGCACTTCAGCAAGACCTTTCAAGCGACCAATGGCTGAATAGCCTGGGTTGGTCTTCTTCTTCAAATCATCCAGCATTTGGTGACCATGGTCAGGACGCATTGGGATCAAACGGTGATCGCCTACTTCTGCGCGGCGTTGTTCTTCATCCAGAATTGCCATCACTACGTTGTACATATCCACATCACCATCTAGGTGGGCTGCTTCGTGGAACGTCATCGGGTTGCTTTCTTCACGCTTGGTTGAACGCAAATGAGTGAAGTAAACGCGGTCACCGTGCTTTTTGATCATCTTCACTAGGTCGTTGTCACCACGCACACCGTAAGAGCCCGTACACATGGTTAAACCGTTCATTTTGCTTGGCACTTTTTCGGTTAACCAGTCGATGTCTTCGATAGTTGAAACGATGCGCGGCAAACCAAGAATTGGACGCGGTGGATCGTCTGGGTGCACTGCTAGCTTCAAACCATGCGCTTCACACACTGGCATTAACTCCGCTAAGAAGTACGCCATGTGCTCACGCAGTTTGTCTTTGCTGGTACCAGCGTAGCGGTCCAATTGTGCTTGGAACTCTTCTAACGTGTAACCTTCTTCAGCACCCGGCAAACCAGCAATGATGTTGCTTGTCAGTTGTTGGATTTGCTCCGCCGTCATGTTGTTGAAGTACTCAAGCGCTTGCGCTTGTTCAGATTCGGTGTAATCCGCTTCTGCGCCCGGGCGTTTAAGAATGTGCAGCTCAAATGCCGCAAAAGCGATTTGGTCAAAACGTAGCGCTTTAGAGCCATCCGGCATTTCAAATTCGAGGTCTGTACGTGTCCAGTCGAGTACTGGCATAAAGTTGTAGCAGACCGTATCTACGCCGCACTCAGCAAGATTACGCAGCGTTTGTTTATAGTTGTCGATCCATTGTTGGAAGTTGCCCGTCTGAGTTTTGATTTCTTCGTGAACAGGAACACTTTCAACCACCGACCACGTTAAGCCTTTCTCTTCGATGATGGCTTTACGTTTTAAAATCTCTTCTTTAGACCACACTTCACCATTTGGAATGTGATGCAAGGCATTCACAATGCCTGTTGCGCCTGCTTGACGAATATCGTCTAGCGACACTGGGTCATTCGGACCGTACCAACGCCAAGTTTGTTCCATGACACTCACCTTTTTTAAGACGCACTCAGCCCGCTCGAATTATTCAAGCTAAGTGCACAACGACTTCTTAATATGCAGCCACGATAATGCAGCTGCGCTGACTAGAGCCGACCGAAGCCGGCAATGTGGTTAACTGTTTTCAGCACCCTGCAGAACAACAGGGTTAGAACTGAATAAGTAACCATCAAAATCTGGGTCATCGATGTCAGACAGCTCCAACAGGCGCTGTTTAACATTTTCAAGGTGTTGCCACATGGCATTTTTCGCAGCGATAGGATCTTTACGCTGCAATGCGGCGAGGATTTTGGCGTGATCGTCTAACCACTCTTCACGGTAGTCTTGACCAGCAATGCGGGAATGGAGCTTATTCCACATTGGGCTGCTCTCGCGTCGCTCCCAAGATTGCTTCAGCATGTCCACCAGCACAGAGTTTTGGGTTGCCTCTGCAATGCACATGTGAAACTTCTCATCACCGTTACAATCTGCGGTGCCACTGGCGAGTTCTTCTCGTTCTAACTCAAGGGCTGCGCGCATTTTCACGATATCGCCTGGCGTTACTTGCATCGCTGCAAATTCAGCAATATTACTTTCAAGTAACTGACGAGCTTGGAGCATTTCAAACGGACCAGCATCATCGCTGATCACGTTCTCACGGGAGTTCGGTTGAGATGGAATATTGATGACATACACCCCAGAACCTTTTTTCACTTCGACAAGGTTTTCCAGCTCAAGCATGATGATCGCTTCACGCACAACTGTGCGGCTAACGTCGAGACGTTCTGCGATATCGCGCTCAGGCGGCAACCTATCACCAACCTTGTACAGGCCGTTGATTAACTCTTGTCTTAGGACTAGACCGGTTTCTTGATACGGTCTTTTCGGTTCAAAAGGCATCATGATGATATTATCACTATATTCCATTTAACTTCTCACGCCATCATAACGACCAATAAAAATTGGTCAACCTCTATGTACCAGAATGTGGTAACACCTTGTTTTCGATTGTTTATTACTAATTAATTTGTGAATTACTTAACCGCTTTGATCTTCTCAACCAGTTCATTTAATTCAGGATTTGTCTTTTCTAAGTCCGCATACATTGGTTGAACCGCTTCAGCAAATGCCGCTTTGTTTGGCTCAACAAAAGTCACGCCCATCTTCTCTGCTTTCTTGCGCTCTTTTGCTTCCGACTCTGCCCATAGCTTCTTCATGTATTCTGAAGACTCTGCCGCTGCTTTCATCAGTGCTTGTTGCTGCTCCGGCGTTAGCTTGTCATACGTCTTAGTAGAGATAACCAAGATGTCTGGCACCATGGTGTGCTCATCCAAACTGAAGTATTTCGATACTTCGCTGTGACGGCTCAAGCTAAACGATGGGATGTTGTTTTCCGCAGCATCCACAACACCTTGTTGCAATGCCGTGTATAACTCACCATATGCCAGTGGCGTTGGGTTACCGCCAAGCGCTTTCACCATCGCAATCGCTGATGGACTCGGCTGTACGCGCACTTTCAGACCTTTTAGATCTTCTGGTGTGTTGATTGGTTTGTTGGTGTAGAAGCTACGCGCACCCGCGTCGTAGTAAGTCACACCAATAAAACCGCTGTCTGCCGAAGAATTCAGGATTTCACGACCTACTTCACCGTCTGTCACTTTGTAGTAGTGGTCTTTATCGCGGAACAAGTAAGGCATGTTAAATGCTGCGTAAGCTGGGGAGAAAGCTTCCAATTCTGCCGCGTTACTCTTCACCATATCCAGAGCGCCGTTTTGCATTAGCTCCATCGATTCACGCTGTGTACCTAGTTGTGCATCAGGGTAAATACGAATACGAACTTCACCGTCTGTCATTTCACGCACTTCTTTTGCCATAAAGTCCATTGCTTTATGTACCGCATGGTCACGTGGGTGGTTGTGACTCAGTTTCAAAGTGGTCGCAGCATAAGCAGAAGCAGTGGCGCCGAAGGTCATTGCAGCACCTACTACAGCGCATAGAAGAGTCTTACGCGTCATCATTGTTCTATTCTCCTTGGATTGGTTGTCCAATATGTAGGGTAGTTTTAATTTTTTAACGGTATTTCTTGTTTCGAGGCCATTATTGGCGATCAAAAAAGCCATCGTCAAAACAAAAATGCAAATTGATTGACCAAAATCACAATAGTAACCGTTAAATTGGTCAACCAATCCATTTGTGAACCCGCTCACGTGACAACCAAATCGGCTAACTTATAATCCAGCCAGAAAGATCAGCGTATGTTACTGCCCTACACAGAAACAATTCCTTACATTGGTAAACCAATTGTTATGAGATGCGCATATTTACTGAAAGGAAATGAAAATGAATAAATTGGTCACATATATAAACAGGGGGCTGGCTGCCTTTACGGTCTCTCTCTCGACCTTCCTCGTCATTTGCGTAGTCTGGCAAGTGTTATCACGCTATGTCATTGGCAGACCAAGCACCGTTACCGACGAGCTCGCCCGTTATCTCTTTATGTGGGTAGCCCTTATTGGTGCTGCTTACACCACAGGCCTTAAACGTCACCTTGCTATCGACTTATTGACGATGAAACTGCAAGGCAAACGCAAACTCATCAATGAAATCGTCATCCAAATCGCCATTGCACTGTTCTCTTACGTGGTGTTGGTTCACGGCGGTACGCAACTGGCACTTAAAACTTTGGCAACTGGTCAGCTAACGCCAGCACTGGGCTTGGAAATGGGCTACATCTACTTCTGCCTTCCAATCAGCGGTGCACTGATGATTTTCTACTCAGCGGTATTTGCTTTCGACCGCATCAAACAATTGACGTCTGGTGAAGCCCTACTCACCGACACCCAGCTTGATCAATAGAGGGTTCCACAATGGAATGGCAATTAATTCTCACCCTGTTCGGTAGCTTTGCAGTCTTATTGACTATTGGCGTACCGGTTTCTTTCGCTATCGGCTTGTCATCGCTAGCCACTATTTTAATGAGCTTACCGTTAGAACCAGCTATCGCCGTTGTCGCGCAGCGTATGGCGGCAGGCCTTGATAACTTTGCTCTACTGGCAATCCCGTTCTTTATCTTGGCG
This sequence comes from Vibrio rotiferianus CAIM 577 = LMG 21460, assembly GCF_002741985.1. Classification (GTDB taxonomy): domain Bacteria; phylum Pseudomonadota; class Gammaproteobacteria; order Enterobacterales; family Vibrionaceae; genus Vibrio; species Vibrio rotiferianus. Next base: position 143,322 of record NZ_APHW01000101.1, on the reverse strand, counting down.
GGTAACATCATGAACCAAGGCGGTATCGCACTACGTCTTATCAACTTTGCTAAAGTGTTAGGTGGTCGTCTTCCTGGTTCTCTGGCGCATGTAAACGTGATGGCGAACATGATGTTTGGCTCTATTTCTGGCTCAGCGGTTGCGTCTGCAGCAGCGGTTGGCGGTACTATGTCTCCTCTGCAAAAGAAAGACGGCTACGATGAGAACTTCTCTGCGGCAGTGAACATCACTTCTTGCCCATCTGGTTTGCTGATTCCACCAAGTAACACTTTGATCGTGTTCTCGTTGGTGTCTGGCGGTACGTCTATCGCGGCATTGTTCCTAGCGGGTTACATTCCTGGCATCTTGATGGGTCTAAGCATCATGGTGGTGGCGGGCATCATTGCAAAACGCCGTGGCTACCCAGTGGCTGCGCGTCCTTCTCTGGCAATGGTTTGGAATACCTTCTTAAAAGCGGCCCCTTCTCTAGCACTGATTGTGATTATCATGGGTGGCATCATTGGCGGTATCTTTACAGCAACAGAAGCATCAGCTATCGCCGTGGTTTATACCTTTGTGCTTGCGGTGCTGATTTACCGCGAAGTGAAATGGCGTGACATTCCAAAGATCATCCTAGAGTCTGCGGTCACCACTTCTATCGTATTGCTACTGGTTGGCGCATCAATGGGCATGTCTTGGGCGATGGCGAACGCCGACATCCCTTACATGATTGCAGATGCCCTACTTGCTATCTCTGACAACCCAATGATGATTCTCTTGATCATCAACGTCATTCTGTTGATTGTCGGTATCTTCATGGATATGACACCAGCGGTACTTATCTTTACGCCTATCTTCCTGCCAATCGCACTAGATATGGGTATCGACCCTGTACACTTCGGCATCATGATGACCTTCAACTTGGCTATCGGTATCTGTACCCCACCAGTAGGTAGCGCGTTGTTCATCGGTTGTTCTGTGGCAAACGTTGCCATCGATAAAGTAATTAAGCCTCTACTTCCATTCTACGTAGCACTGGTTGCAGCTCTGATGGCCGTAACCTTTATTCCTGACTTGAGCCTATTCCTACCTAGGCTTGTTCTTGGTTACTAAATAGGTGCTTATATACTAAATAAGCTCTTAGCTACTCATTATTAAGATAAACCATCCCGCAGGACCGCCTGCGGGAAAAGGGATACAACAATGAAGACTATTTCTAATTCCACTCTGAATCATAACGTTCTGCTTCCGGACTACGACCGCTCAATACTTACAAGCCGTATTGTTCACCTCGGTTTCGGTGCTTTCCACCGTGCGCACCAAGCCTTATTCACCAATGAGATGCTGAGCAAAACGGGTTCTGATTGGGGCATTTGCGAAATCAACCTATTTGGTGGTGAAGATTTAATTCAATCGCTGCGCGCTCAAGACCACCTATACACAGTGGCAGAAAAAGGTGCAGAATCGACTGAGGTAAAAGTGATTGGTTCAGTCACCGAGTCACTGCACCCAAGCCTCGACAGCATTCAAGCTGTGTTAGAAAAAATGGCAGAGCCACAAGTGGCGATCGTTTCAATGACGATTACCGAGAAAGGTTACTGCGCTGACCCTGCAACGGGCACGCTCGATAAAAACAACCCACTTGTGATTGCTGATCTTGCTAACCCAACTGAGCCAAAATCGGCACTGGGTTACATTGTGCAAGCGCTTAAGATGCGTCGTGAACGCGGTCTGACACCATTTACCGTGATGTCTTGTGATAACGTGCAAGAAAACGGTCACGTAGCAAAAGCAGCCGTACTTGAGTTCGCTCAACTGCTCGACCCTGAATTACGTGACTGGATTGAAACCAACGTTACCTTCCCTTGCACTATGGTTGACCGCATTGTGCCAGCAGCCACAGAAGAGACACTGACCGAAATCGCAGATCTTCTTGGCTGTGAAGATCCATGTGGCATCGCTTGTGAACCATTCCGCCAATGGGTTATCGAGGACAACTTCGTGGCTGGTCGTCCAGATTGGAACGTGGCTGGCGCAGAATTTGTTGCCGACGTTGTGCCTTACGAAGAAATGAAGCTGCGCATGCTAAATGGTAGCCACTCGTTCCTAGCCTACCTAGGCTACCTTGGTGGTTACGCGCATATCTCTGACACCATGACAGACGAAGGCTACCGCAAAGCGGCATTTGACCTGATGATGCAAGCACAAGCCCCTTCGCTGACCATGCCAGAGGGCACCGATTTAGAAAGCTACGCTAAACTGCTTATCGAGCGCTTCACCAACCCAAGTTTGAAACACAAAACATGGCAAATCGCGATGGATGGCAGCCAGAAGATCCCACAACGCATGGGTGGCAGCTTACGATTCCACCTTGCTCAAGGCTCTAACTTCTCATGGTTGGCAACAGCGATTGCAGGTTGGATGCGCTACGTATCCGGCGTGGATGAGCAAGGCGACGATATTGATGTTCGCGATCCAATGGCAGAGACACTACGTCAGATCTGCGACCAACACGGCTTGAACGTTTCTGTTGTGCCTGCGTTGCTCGCGGTTGAAGCCATCTTCCCTGCAGAGCTTGGTCAAAACCCACAAGTGATTGATGCGGTGAGCAGTGCTTACCAATCGCTAATCGATAACGGTGCTCGTGCCACTGTCGCTGCGCTGTAATAGGAGTTAACGATGAAGAATTTCTTGTGTGAAGACTTTTTACTCTCAAACGAAACAGCACGTCGCTTGTACCATGAGCATGCGTTCCACCAGCCAATTTACGATTACCACTGCCACTTAAACCCAGCAGAAGTAGCGCAAAATCGTCAGTTCGATAACTTGGGTCAAATCTGGCTTGAAGGTGACCACTACAAATGGCGTGGTATGCGCTCGGCAGGCATTGCAGAGCGTTTGATTACCGGTGATGCGAGCGATTACGACAAATACATGGCGTGGGCGAAGACGGTTCCTCAAACCTTGGGCAACCCGCTTTACCACTGGACACACCTAGAACTGCGTCGCCCATTCGGCATTACCAAAACACTGTTTAGTCCAGATACTGCTGACCAAATTTGGCATCAATGTAATGAGCTACTGGCGACACCTGAATTTACAGCTCGCGGCATCATGCAGCAAATGAACGTTGTAATGGCGGGGACGACCGATGATCCTATTGATTCACTAGAACACCACAAAGCGATCGCAGAAGACGATACCTTTAACGTCAAAGTGCTGCCAAGCTGGCGTCCGGATAAAGCGTTCAAGATTGAATTGGACATGTTTGCGGATTACATGCACAAACTGGGCGAAGTAGCAGACATGGAGATCCGCCGCTTTGATGATTTATTGAGTGCACTCGATAAACGTTTGGCTCACTTCGATGCACATGGTTGTCGTGCGGCAGACCACGGTATTGAGATCGTCCGTTATGCGCCAATTCCAAGCGAGGCTGATTTAGATACGTTGCTGACTCGTCGTTTAAATGGCGAAGTGTTGTCTGAGCTTGAATGTGCGCAGTTCTCTACCGCGGTTCAAGTTTGGCTCGGTAAACGCTACGCGCAATTGGGTTGGGTAATGCAGCTACATATTGGCGCACAGCGCAACAACAGTACACGCATGTTCCAACTACTAGGTGCTGATGCTGGCTTTGACTCGATTGGCGATCGCCCATTTGCTTTTGAACTAGCACATCTACTGGATGAAATGGACCAAACCAACGAGCTGCCTCGCACCATTCTTTACTGTTTGAACCCTCGTGATAATGAAATGATGGCGACCATGATTGGTAACTTCCAAGGTGGCGGCATCGCGGGCAAAGTGCAGTTTGGCTCAGGTTGGTGGTTCAACGATCAGAAAGACGGCATGCAACGCCAAATGGAACAGCTTTCTCAACTTGGTTTGCTCAGCCAATTCGTCGGCATGTTAACGGACTCGCGCAGCTTCTTGTCTTACACCCGCCACGAATACTTCCGCCGCATCCTGTGTGACATGGTCGGTCGTTGGGCAGAGAACGGCGAAGTTCCAAATGACCTATCGTTGCTTGGTCCTATGGTCGAAGACATCTGTTTTGGTAACGCAAAACGCTACTTTGAAGAGAGGGCGTAACCAATGAAGCACATCGCCATTATTGGTGAATGCATGATTGAGCTGAATGGCAAACCATTCGGCTCAATGCATCAAACATTTGGTGGGGATACGCTCAACGCTGCGGTTTATTTGAGCCGCGGCTGCGAAGCCAATAGCAAACCCGATGAAGTTAAAGTTTCTTATGTTACCGCTCTTGGCAATGACCCGATCAGTACGGGCATGCTGACTCGCTGGGAAGAAGAAGGCATTTCGACAGACTTAGTGCTGTGCGATGAGACTCGCACACCGGGTTTGTATTTGATTCAACTTGATGACCAAGGTGAGCGTACATTCCTATATTGGCGCAACCAATCGGCAGCACGTTACCTACTTCAACATCCAAATTTCGGAATGGTTAAGCAAGCATTAACTCAGGTTGATGCGGTATTTCTCAGCGGTATTTCTTTAGCTATCTTACCGGAAGAAGACCGAATTTCACTGCTCAACTTATTGGTCGAGCTTAAAGCTCAAGGTGTTGAAATTGCTTTTGATAGCAACTTCCGCCCTGCATTGTGGCCTAACGACGATAATCAAACCGTCAAAAACGTTTACCAAGCTATGTACCAACTGACTGACATTGCATTGGTGACTTTCGATGACGAGCAATTGATCTGGGGTGACGAAACACCAGAGCAAACCATTGAACGCCTTACCTCTCTTGGCGTGGGCAAATGCATCGTCAAGCTCGGCGCGGATGGCTGTTTGGTTCAAGACTCAACAAATCAGGGTTCGAGCGCGGCTCTGGCTCCACAAGCCGTGCCAACCCAACCTGTCGCTCAAGTGGTGGACACCACATCGGCGGGCGACTCATTCAATGGTGGCTTTTTATCGGCATACCTTGCTGGCGCCGATCTCGCGACCTCATGTCAAAGAGGCAACGCTCTGGCAGGTGCTGTGATTCAACATCGCGGTGCCATCATTCCCAAAGCATTCACACAACCGGCGCTTGGCGTCGTTTAAGGAACACTCATGTCTAGCATTAAAGAACAATTGAAAGCTCTGAAAGTCATCCCTGTTATCGCCATTGATAAAGCAGAAGACATTATCCCACTGGGTAAAGTACTGGCAGAAAACGGATTACCTGCTGCTGAAATCACCTTCCGTTCAGCAGCAGCTGCAGAAGCGATTCGCCTACTGCGTGAAACCCAGCCAGACATGCTGATTGGCGCAGGTACGGTACTGAACCGCGAGCAAGCGATCGCAGCAAAAGAAGCGGGCGCAACGTTCATCGTATCGCCTGGCTTCAACCCAAATACCGTTAAAGCGTGCCAAGAAATCGGGATTGATATCGTACCGGGTGTGAACAACCCAAGCACAGTTGAAGCCGCACTGGAAATGGGATTAACCACCTTGAAGTTCTTCCCTGCGGAAGCCTCTGGCGGCATCAACATGGTGAAATCACTGCTTGCGCCATACACCGACATCGAACTAATGCCAACAGGTGGTATTAACCCTGCAAACATCAAAGATTACTTAGCTATCCCGCGCGTATTGGCATGTGGTGGTACATGGATGGTAGACAAGAAACTTATTGAAGAAGGTAACTGGGAAGAGCTTGCACGCCTAACTCGCGAAGCAGTAGCGCTTGTGAATGAGTAATGATTGGTAAGTAGCCTCAAGGCTCTTGGGTAACCCCTTAGCGATTGAGATAAAGTGCCCAGCCCTCCCCTTGTGGAGGGCTGATTCGTTCAAAGCATAGCTCAATTGATTGGGTTATCGCGGTAAGTAGATTCCTGATCTCGCCTAGGCTCGTCGAATGACGATATGACAAATATCCTCCTATTCGTCATCCTGAAAAGCGATGCACGAGCGTGATTCAGGATCTACTCACAGAGTGAATCGAACTCTAAAAGAGCGGCAACTTTGCAGGATGCTCATTTGCCTACTCACTTAACGAGATGAATCAAAGTCCAACACTCTAGGAAAATAAATGGAAAACTGGTTAGCACAAGCCGTTGGTGGCATTGCGTTTATGGTTGGCGTGATGGCATTCTGGCAGAAAGACGACATGCGCTTTCGCTATCAGATGATGGCGTTTTGTTTCATCATGGGTATTCATTTTACCCTGATGGGCGCAACCGTCGCCGCCATTGGCGTGATCATTAATGGCATTCGCAGTTTCGCCTCAATCAAAACTCAATCGCGCAAAGTGATGTGGTTCTTCATTGCACTGATGTGGCTAATGACCCTTCCAAACATCACTCACTTTTTTGAGCTACTCACGGTAATCGGATCGTCGGTCGCCACTTGGGCGCTCTTTTCCAAACAAGGCATCACCCTACGCAGCTTAATTTTGTTTAATTCCTTCTGCTGGGTCAGCCACAATATTTGGCTTGGCTCTATCGGCGGTTCATTGGTCGAAAGTACATTTATCATCACCAACTTACTGACTATATATCGCTTGTATCAATCAAATAAAATTAATAATCAGATGAAAACTGTGAATGATAACTGATGTATTTGTCCCTTTTTATAATCAAGTAATCGTTCCGAAGTAAATAATAGCAGACATGATATTACATAGAATTTGGAAGCAACCTAACACTTACGTAACTACATGATTTAAATAAAATTAATCAAAAGAATCTCAATTCAAAATCACGATAACATTTAATGTGGTCAACCTATTTTTAATAATAGATTGAGTTAAATCACCTAAATAAAAAATATGGTGATCCAAATCTGTAGTTTAATTAAATTTGGTTAACCAAAATGCGGGTAATTATTAATATTGGTCTAGAACAAACAACTATACCAACATTAGGACAGCGACATGAAACGTCTTACCCAACTCACTCCTATCGCAGTGGCGCTTGTTCTCGCAGGGTGTAACTCATCCGACGATGACAACAGCTATGTTCAACCAGAAGTCTTCTCTCGAGTACATGACGTACTGAGTGTTGATGGTTATCAATTCAGAGACTCCAATGGCAACGGAACGTTAGAACCATTCGAAGATTGGCGCCTAACACCAGAAGAGCGTGCCGCCGATCTTGTTAGCCGAATGACGCTGGAAGAAAAAGCCGGCATGATGCTGATTGACACTCTCAATTCTGGTGAAGGTGGTGTCGTGACAAGCAAAGGTCAAGACATGATCGCCGACGCTCAGATGACCCGCTTTATTTTCCGTAATAGTGTGGTTGAAACGCCGGAAAACGCCCCGAACTGCGACAGCGGACGCTCTGGTTGCCAAATCTCGCCGAAAGAAGCTGCCACCTTCATGAACAGCGTTCAAGAGTTACGAGAGAAAACCCGCATGGGCATTCCTGCGTTATTCAAATCAAACGCGCGTAACCACATCGATCCATCAGCGAAAGCAGGCATTAACGTCTCTTCCGGTTCATTCTCTGCATGGCCAAAAGAAGCTGGACTTGCCGCCACTCGAGATATGGCACTGATCGAAGAGTTCGCTGGCATTATGAATGAAGAATGGTCATCAATTGGCTTGCGCAGTATGTACGGTTACATGATGGATCTCGCGACAGAGCCTCGCTGGTATCGCGTGCATGAAACCTTTACAGAAGATGCGGATCTTGCAGCAGATATCATGCGTTCTTTGATCAACGGCCTACAAGGTGGTGGCGCAATTGATCAAGATAGTATTGCCCTTACAATCAAACACTTCCCTGGTGGTGGCCCTCAAGAAAATGGTGGTGATCCGCACTACGACTTTGGCCAAAACCAAGTTTATCCAAAAGACAACTTTGACTACCATTTGATTCCTTTTATCGCAGCAATCGATGCTGGGGCTTCTTCCATCATGCCTTACTACGGTATCCCTGTAGATCAGAAGTGGATGCCAAACGATGTGGGCATGTCCTTCTCTAAAGGCATTGTCACCGACCTACTGCGCGGTGAGCTAGGCTACACCGGTAATGTCAACTCCGATACAGGTATCATCGGCGACAGAGCATGGGGTGTAGAAGACAAAACCATTGATGAGCAAGTTGCGATGGTGATTGAGGCTGGTGTTGATGTGTTATCAGGCTTTAATGACAAAGACGTCATCGTGAATTTGGTCAACAAAGGGCTGATTGACGAAGAACGTGTCGACCTCTCAGTAACCCGCCTAGTCAAAGAGCAATTCCAACTTGGCTTGTTTGAAAACACTTACGTGGACGTAAACAATGCACAAGAAATCTTAGGCAATGCCGAACATCAAGAGCGCGCAGATTACGCTCAGAAGAAATCCGTGGTTCTGTTGCAAAATACAGAGAAGACACTGCCGCTTGCTAAACCAAGTACGGACAAAGCAGTTTCGCTCTACGTGATGGGTATGGATGAAACCATCGCAGGTGATGAACGTTATGGCTTTGACGTGACGTCTGGTGATTACGAAGAGGGAGAAGTTCGCCCAACAGTACCTGCAGGAACCGATTACGCCGTTATTCGCGTCCGCGTTTCCAACGCAGGTGCGGATCCTGAGCTTATCTTTGGCGGTGCAAACCCAGATGAACTCGACCTGTTGGCATTCAGCCAAATGGCAACCGCAGCATCTTGGAAAATTGAGCCAAGTCTGACCGATATACAAGCCGTCATGAGTGAAATTGGCGCAGAGAATACCGTGCTTTCAATTAACTTCCGTCAACCGTTTGTACTGGATGATGCAAGTAACATGAAAAAATCGGGCGCAATCTTAGCCACCTTCGGTGTATCAGACCGCAACTTAATGGAAGTCCTTTCAGGTAATTTCGTTCCTCAAGGCAAGCTTCCATTTGCACTGGCAAACAGCGCGCAAGCGATTTTGAACCAGCACTCTGACTACCCGGGTTATGACAAAGCAGATACCTTGTACGAATTCGGTCACGGGCTAAGTTACGAATAACCTTTTACCCACCTAACTAGGCGGTGTCTCGGCGCTGCCTTTGTTGGATCTACTTGAGGAATAAACCATGGAACACATACTGCAGTTAGACTGGGTTGACCAAAGCATTCCCCATAAAGTTTGGGTTGAACAATACTATGACGGCTGCCGCATTTGTTTAAAAGTCGTCAAGGATGTTGAGCCAGAAATGCTCTCACTTATTGTGCCTAACATTGATGTGAAAAACGTTCGTCAGGCATGGCAAGGTAAAGCTATCAACGTTACACCAGCTTATGATGATGGCGTACTTTTCACTCAAACCCGTTCACTGTTCAACCTCCCTCATGGTTGCGTGATTTGGGCAGTTACTCATATCAAGATGCAAAATGGTTTGAAGATGTCCGCAGACAAACTCTGTTTTGTACCTAAACACTCAAAACAAGATTCTCGCTTTCAACAAGAGCATCACGCTGAGGCATGTTAAATAAGGAAGGTCGGCTATTGTGGTTGGCCTTTGTTATCTAAAGTTTATTAATTAGCTTAGTCAGAGATGAGGTCACACGTTAAACATAAGTTGAAAAACTATCTTTGTGATATGACTTCTAAAAGTAACTGCAAAAGTCGTTGATTATACAGCCAGTCATCAAGTAAACACCCTTTCGCAATTTCATAAGTTGACATAAAAATCAACAATTTAATCAAAAATCAGACCATTACCTGCCGCCGGTTTTAACTCAATTACTCACAAAGATGCTTATTCCTCACGCAGCGCACATGAAAAGTTCACATCTTGGTCATGCTCTAAGGTCTAAAATTACTTTTGAATTCGTGTCGAAGGACGATATGAACAATTGCTAATTGTGGGAGGTTACTATGGAAAAGAACTGTCCAATATGCCAAACGGAGCTTATTGGCCGAAGCCAATATTCAGTATGCCCAAGAAACAGTATTGGTGAATGCGCTTATGATGGCTATGAGGATCTGCACGCTCGTTGTTGTCATGAAAAAACAGATAGCACGCGGGAAAGTGAAGCTCCTTCTTTAGACTAGATACGACGAGAATGACACAAAAAAGCACCACATCTTTCAGCATGGTGCTTTTGAAGGAAATTTGCGGGAGTGTTAGAGCACAGCTTTGCGACTTGGTAGGAACACTTCGCCGAGCATGCAACGTACAGAACCACCGCCAATCGATTCGATGGTAGAAACATCGAATGGCAGCAATTTTCCATGTGTCGCTAGTTGATTTCTTTGTGCAGGTGAGAATGCATCATAAGCCGATTGAGACATAGCAATCACCTTATCGCCGCGTACCGTTTCCAATTGAAGGATGTTGCCACAGAACTGGTTCATCTGCTCAAGAGAAATCGAGATCACCTGCTTATCTTTCGCCAATGATTTAAGCACAAAGCGACGCTCAAATTCAGGGATCACTTCATCACATATCACGCAGAACTGCTCACCTACCGCCATCATCACGTTAGTGTGGTAAATCGGCGCGCCAGAAGGCAAACGGGTTTGGAAAGAAATCACGCGATCATAACCAATGCGCTTGGCGTAATCTTCTAACACCAGACGATCACAACGTTGTGAAAGGGCCGCATAAACGGTTTTGTTGAAGTGGTCAAACACCATCACGCCAGTGCTTTCTAGGTAGGCTTCTTCATCAAGGTATTCGGTTAATGAATCTTGTTGATGCACTTCTCGACCCGCTTGCGCTAATGCTGCGACCAGCACATCTGGGCGAACTTCATGCTGACGGTTTTCACACGCCATCGGGAAGGTATACAAAGTGCCTTCTGGAGTGGTGCTAAACCAGTTGTTCGGGAACACCGCATCTGGCGTGGCAATGTCTGATTGAGGGTAATCAAACTCGACGACTTGCACGCCTTCCTTACGCAATGTTTCAACCATCGCGGAAAATTCAGCCATGGTGTTACGTGAGACCTCTTCTTGAGTCAGAGACACTTGGTGTTGAAACTCGTTGTCTTGCGCGGTTTCTTCATTAAAGCGAAACTCTTTCGGCGGAACCATCACAACACAATTAGCGGTATGACGCTGAGCACTTTGCGTACTTTCTTCTGGTTCACGTGCATTCTGAGGCACTGATTCGTGTAATAGCATCCATCTTATCCTTATCACTAGAACGATGAGATTGTAAAATTATTGTTAAGCTCGGTTTTGCTGTTTTTAATAACAATTCCATCAATCAAAAGTAATATTCACTGACAAAATACAAAATTGTCCGACTTTTTATTGTCACTTGGTCGATTTACTGTTTTGTGACGCGTGAATGGTCATCTCAAGAATAATGCACTAGCGAATTCTTTATAACCAACTAGTTACATTTAAAAGGCAATCGGTTAGACTATTTTTTCGCCTCTCACACATACGCAAAAGTGTCTGCTTTTCTGGCTAGCAGACCACAATATGTCTTGTCTCATACTCGGTATTAACTGCTTCGTCCAAAGCAGGAAGAATTGATGGATTCAATTACTGAGATGGCAACTATTAACTTTAGGAAGAGTTATGTTTAAACGATTTGAAGGCTTTACCGAGCCGTTCCCCAAATCAACCCCTGATCAGCCACCTACCGGGATCTTTGCTTTTTTACGCCACTATACTCGTGGATATGAAAAGCCGCTGATCATCATGTCCTTAATGTCGACGATTGTGGCGATCGTCGAAGTGTCTCTGTTTGGTGCCATGGGCCAGTTGGTTGATTGGCTATCCACCAGCAATCCAGAAACCTTCTTGCAAGACAATAAAGCCGACCTTATTTTCTATGGCTCTTTATTGCTGATTGTCATGCCTATTTTGGTCGTAGTTTACTCGCTACTCATTCACCAGACTCTGCTGGGTAACTATCCAATGTCAGTACGCTGGCTTGCACACCGTTACTTGCTCAATCAAAGCTTGAACTTCTATCAAGATGATTTTGCTGGCCGTGTTGCTACTAAGGTAATGCAAACCTCTTTAGCGGTGCGAGAGACCGTCATGAAGACAATGGACGTGTTTGTCTACGTCTCGGTTTACTTCACCAGCATCATCGTCATGTTAGCGGCTGCCGATTGGCGCTTGATGATCCCGATGCTGGTATGGCTAGCCGCTTATATTGCTATTCAGATTTACTTTGTCCCTAAACTAAAAAAGGTAGCAACCGAGCAAGCCGATGCTCGTTCAACCATGACTGGACGTATTGTCGATAGCTACACCAATATTCAAACCGTGAAACTGTTCTCTCATAGCAAACGAGAAACGCAGTATGCCGAAGAAGGTATGAAAGGCTTCCTGAATACCGTTTATCGTCAAATGCGCTTGGTGACAGGCTTTGATGTAGCAGTCGAAATCTCCAACTACCTATTAGTGTTCTCGGTAGCTGCACTGTCGATTTACTTGTGGTTGGACAGTGCCATCAGTGTCGGGGCAATTGCGATTGCCGTCAGCTTAGCACTGCGAATTAACGGTATGTCGATGTGGATCATGTGGGAAGTCGGAGCCCTGTTCGAAAACTTGGGTACTGTTGTCGATGGTATGAAAACATTATCTAAGCCTATTGATATCCAAGACAAACCGGATGCGAAAGCTCTACAAGTGTCTGAAGGTGGTATCCACTTTGACAACGTCAGTTTCCATTACGGTGAGAAAAAAGGCGTGATCAGCAACCTCGACCTTAATATCAAACCCGGTGAAAAAGTGGGTTTAGTTGGCCGCTCTGGAGCAGGTAAATCAACCTTAGTGAACCTATTGCTTCGTTTCCATGATGTTGAAGAAGGCAGTATTAAGATTGATGGCCAAGAAATTTCAAGTGTGACTCAGGACTCACTACGCTCAAAGATTGGTATGGTAACGCAGGATACCTCTCTGCTACACCGCTCTATCCGCGACAATATCTTGTATGGCAATCCTGATGCTACAGAAGAAGAGCTGCTAAAAGCAACCAAGCAGGCGCATGCACATGAGTTTATCGATACCCTAACCGACCCATTCGGCAACGTAGGTTACGACGCACAAGTAGGCGAGCGCGGTGTGAAATTGTCTGGTGGTCAACGTCAACGTATCGCGATTTCTCGCGTATTACTAAAAGATGCACCATTGCTGGTACTTGATGAAGCAACCTCTGCGTTGGATTCAGAAGTTGAAGCCGCTATTCAAGAAAGCTTGAACGAGCTGATGCAAGGAAAAACGGTTATCGCCATTGCACACCGCTTGTCGACTATTGCGCAAATGGACCGTTTGATTGTGCTTGATAAAGGCAACATCGTCGAGCAAGGTTCGCACAAAGAGCTTATCGCTAACAACGGTATTTATGCTCAACTTTGGGCTCACCAAACTGGGGGGGGTTCCTTGGTGAGGAGATAGAAGATAAGCAAGCTTAAGCAATAAATGCCTCAAAACAAAACACCGCCTTTCGGCGGTGTTTTATTATCTGATGTTCAAAGCTATGGCGCTAAGCGATCAATATCCCACTCACCATCATGCTGAGAGAACAAGAAGCGGTCATGCAGACGGTGTTCACCACCTTGCCAAAACTCAATACTCTTAGGCTTAACTCTAAACCCTCCCCAAAAGGTAGGTACAGGGATCTCGCCTTTAGCAAACTTTTGTTTCAGCTCTAGAAATTTTCCTTCTAGCACACCACGAGCAGAGATGCGGCTACTTTGTTTACTCGCAATGGCCGCTAGCTGACTCTCTTTCGGGCGCGAAGTGAAGTACTTCATGTTCTCCATTGGTGACAACTTCTCTGCGACACCAGTAATATGAATTTGTCGCTCAAGCGGGTGCCATGGGAAATGGAGGCTAATATTGCTGTTGTGCTCAAGATGCTGGGCTTTACGGCTGCCTAAGTTGGTATAAAAAACGAAGCCGTCTTTATCGACGTTCTTTAGCAAAACAATACGTTGAAATGGCATACCGTTTTCATCAACCGTTGCAACTGTCATTGCTGTTGGGTCAGTCAAACCAGCTTGGATTGCTTGCTCCAACCATAAGTTAAATTGGTCGATTGGATCCGCTTTTAGGTCTTTACGGCGTAAGCCACCTTTTGTGTATTCACGGCGGATGTCGGAAAGTTCCATCTTCACTCCTTCACTATTTTTTCTCGATTGTGCGCTTGATGGTGGGGAATTACAAGGTCAGCCTTGTTAGCGCAAAGGTAATGGGCCTCACCCTACTCTTTGATACGCCGATATTCCTTGTTCAAACCCACAAAATTCAGATCTAATTCTCGTTGTGGTTGTGGCTCAATGTACCTTTAAATGCCTTTTGCTAACATGGCGTTAAAAACCAGTGAGCTCGCCGTGAACATACTCAACCCTAAAGCCATTCGGCATTTTGTTTTATTGATTAGCGCAGTTGGACTCGTCGGGTTACTGCTTACCCACTACTATGCGACTCAATATCAGCAACGCCAATGGCAATCACTTCTTGCAACATTATCAAATCAAGTGTCACAAAAAATCGACGCTGAACTGGCGAAGTTTGAACAAATCCCCAACGTACTAAGCCATGATCCTCGCCTGTTGTCTGCACTTAAAAACCAAGAACCTTCATCATCGCTTAATCAACTATTATCGGACTGGCTTAAACAAAGCCTTGCCGACACGATCTATGTTCATGACCGAACAGGAACCGTAATCGCATCAAGCAATTTTGAACAAGCAGACAGTTTCGTTGGTGCAGATTTTAGCTTTAGACCCTATTTCCAAAATGCAATGAAAGGGGAGAAAGCTCAATATGTTGCGCTTGGGGCTCGCTCAAATAAAAGAGGGTATTTTTTTGCATCCCCGCTAATCGCCGATGGAAACTTACTTGGTGTTATCACGGTAAAAGTAAACCTCGAACAACTCGAACAAAGCCTTGCTCAAGAATCGACGGATATACTCGTGGTAGATGAACACAATATTGTGTTTATGAGCAATTTGCCCAACTGGCGATACAAAGCGCTGTTCCCCTTAACAGAGTCGCAAACAAGCTACCTCACACGCACACAACAATATGGTGACCAACTCCCTCAATACCGTGGCGATATAACCCAAGAAGGTGACTTTACGGATTTTAAACACTCTTCTTTGCTGCCATCAGAGCATTACCTTGCCTATGCCGAGCCTTTGCATACAAAAGGTTATCGAGTCATTGCTATCGTCACGAAAAATCAAATTCTGATGGCAGCATTACAAGCAGACATCATCTTTCTGATTTTCTACAGCTTAATGAGCTTAATCGCACTGGCTTGGTTTCAGATGATGGTCAACAAAGCTCGTCTCGCTGAAATGAATGTCAGTTTGGAAGAAAAAGTAACACAACGTACCGTAGTACTAAGTCAGGCAAATCAACAGTTACAACAAACAATTAGTCAATATCAGCTGAGCCAAAAAGAGTTGAAACAAACCCAGCAAGAGCTCACGCAAGCCGCAAAGCTCGCTCTTTTAGGAGAGCTTTCAGCCAGCATTAACCATGAAATTAACCAACCTCTAGCCGCACTGAGGACATACACAGAAAACTCTCAGCGTTTGATGGCAATGGAACAATACCCACTGGTCACGGCTAATCTTGCCAAAATGCTGAGCTTGAATGATACAATTTCAGAGGTAATTGCTCGCTTAAAAGTGTTTACTCGTAAATCAGATCAAAACACACATAATGAAATCGCTAATTTGCATGACTCTGTTCACAACGCCACCAGCATACTGAGCAACAAACTGATCAAACAAGGCGTCACGCTGAAAGTCCCAACCATTCACCGCAACATAAGCTTAGCCATTCACAGTGTCGAGCTTGAGCAAGTGTTGATTAATCTTTTTCACAATGCGGCTCAAGCCATGGATGGACAACGTATTGATCCTCAGATATCGCTGGCTGTTCAATGTCACGATAATTTATGTGACATTTTAATCTCTGATAATGGCCCGGGAATGTCAGACTCTTCATTAGAAAAAGTGTTTGATCCATTCTTTACGACCAAACCAGAAGGTTTAGGGCTTGGCCTTACGATTTCTAAAAGGATTCTTGAGAGCTACGGCGGCAGTTTGACTGCATTTAATCACGCCAACAAAAGTACCCATGAGTTAGCTGGCATGACCTTCGTGATTACCGTCCCTCTTGTAACAGAACCTACGGAGCAACCTCATGAATGATCTAATCTACTTTGTCGATGATGAGCCCCACATTCGTGATGCTGTTTCCCAAGCATTAATGATTGAAGGACTAACCGTTACTTGCTTTCCAAATGCCATAGAAGCACTCAGGGAAATTGACGTGCAAACGCCAGCAGTAGTTATCACGGATATTCATATGCCCGTCATGGATGGGCTCGAATTCATGAAAACCCTACTGAGCAAAAATGCACACTTTCAAGTCATTGTCCTCACTGGCCATGGTGACGTTAAAACGGCTGTGGAAGCGATGAAAGCAGGCGCTTATGATTTCTTGGAAAAGCCATTCTCGACTGAGCAACTAATGAAGTCACTGAACAATGCCAAAGACAAACTGCTGCTCCTGCAAGAAAACGTATGGCTTAAAAAAGAACTCGACATGCAAACTCATGTTGGTCCCAAAATGATCGGTCACAGCCAAGCAATGGTAACAGTACGTCGAACTATCATTAGCAGCACACCAAATAAACCAATGATATTCTTAGGCAAAGAAGGAACTGGCCGCCGCTTAGCTGCCCAGTTTGCTCACGATATTCACGCGACGCCAGACAGCGAATTACTTATTGCTTCAGGGTACGATCTATCTGAACTTTCTGATGAAGCATTTACTAAAAGCATTGATTATCTTACGCAAGGCAAATCATCATCCAGTTTATACGTCCACAGTCTCGAATATCTCCCTGCCGATCGTTGGGATAAACTGGTGCAGCACCCTGGGTTGAAACGCGTTTTAGGTGCTGGCATCAGTGCGTGCTTTGATATTCAAAACACCGCTCTCGTTATTCACTTACCGACACTGGACGAACGCAAAGAAGATATCGCTCCATTGTATAAGCACTTTGTCCGCTACTCCGCGAGCCGATATCAGTTGCAGCCGCCACAAATTACATTGGAAGAAATAAACCAAGTAACCCAAATGTCGTGGCCTGAGAACATCAAACAACTACGACAGTTCGCCGAGCTGCGAGCATTAAAACCAGCAGCATTTCCTATGAGTGAATGGAGTAACGAACGCAGCATTGAACTCCAAAGTATGACTCAGCGCACAGAACACTTTGAATACTGTCTGTTATTTGATGCTTTACAACGCCATAAAGGCAGGCTGAAAGAGGTTCAACTAGAATTGAACGTGTCACGCAAGACATTGTATGACAAGCTAAAAAAGCATCAGTTGGACAAAACACAGTTCAAGGCCTAGATAGAATTAATTTATTGATCCTGTCGCTATTACTTAACATGGTCAATAAATGAGAATAAAATCAAAAAGATATTTATTCTTTATAAAACAAGGAATGTAATGAGCCGAGATAACTACAACAAACTCAGCAACGAAGAGTTGGATTTTGTTGACGACAAGACCGCAGCATTGCTTCTCAACACACCAAGTAGTGCCCGTTTAATGCTTTGGGTAATGTTGCTTTTTTTCGCTGCTGCAATTGGCTGGGCATCTTGGGCAGAGATTGACAAAGTCACGGTTGGTCAGGGAAAAGTCATTCCTTCATCGCAAATACAAGTCGTGCAAAACTTAGAAGGTGGCTTAGTTAAAGAGATCCTTGTCAAAGAAGGCCAACAAGTCGAAAAAGGTCAGCAATTGCTTTTGATTGATGACACGCGTTTTCGCTCTGACTTTCGTGAACGAGAACAGCAAGTGGCTAACTTAACCGCGTCAGTTTTGCAGCTCTCCGCCTCTATTAGCAGTGTCGAAGTAAATCGAGAGTTTGATGAAAAGGATTGGGAGAAAAGCGTTCTGCTTGATTACGGAAAACTGACCTTCCCACCGACATTAGAAGAAAACCAGCCAAAACTGACTCAACGCCAAAAAGCGGAGTACCGTGAAGATCTAGACAACCTGCGCAACCAATTATCGGTCATTGATCAACAGGTAAAACAGAAACAGCAAGATCTCGTTGAGATCGAAGCTCGTGTGCGCAACTTGCGTCAGAGTTACTCATTTGCCAAGAAAGAGCTGGATATCACGAAACCTCTTGCTGATGAAGGCGTCGTTCCACGTATTGAGCTATTGAAACTACAGCGTCAAGTCAACGAGTCTCGCCGTGAAATGACATCGAGCGAACTAAAAATGCCGGTGATCAAATCTTCGATCAAAGAGGCAATGTTGAACCGGATAGATGTGGCACTTAAGTTTCGTTCGGAGCAACAAGAGAAACTCAATAAAACTCAAGATCAGTTGTCAGCGTTGGTTGAATCTGCGGTTGGGTTAGAAGACCGTGTTAACCGGACTATCGTCGTATCCCCTGTAACAGGCACGATCAAAACGTTAAACGTCAATACGGTTGGCGGGGTTATTCAACCCGGTATGGACATTGTAGAAATCGTTCCAACCGAAGATACTTTGTTGGTGGAAGCAAAAATCGCCCCTCAAGATATTGCATTCTTACGTCCAGATTTGCACGCCATCGTTAAGTTCACCGCTTATGACTTCACTAAATATGGAGGCTTAGAAGGGGTACTCGAACACATCAGTGCAGACACTACTCAGGACGAAGAAGGGAATAGCTTTTATATCGTCCGCGTACGTACTGATAAAACCAATTTTGGTAAGGGTGCCGATCTGCCAATTATTCCAGGTATGACCGCGTCTGTTGATATCATCACAGGCAAGCGAACAGTATTGGAGTACCTATTGAAGCCAATTTTGAGCGCAAAAAATAACGCATTAAAGGAGTAAGCATCGAAGCAAAGATCCGATCAACGAGCTCAAATTAAGTAAGTTCTCAATGACGAACATTGATCGTGATAACAGTTGTGATGTATATCGATTATGCCACTGAATTTAAAGCGTAAAGTTAGCGTTCTGTTGAGTTTAAGTTTGCTCGCTCTTCCCGGAGGAGCCCAGAGCCCACTTGAGCAGAAATGGATAAACGCGGTCACCAACACCTACGGTGAAAGAGCGGGCTTACGTGTTAAAACATGGCGGGAAAACATTGAGTTATACCAACACCTTACTACTCAAGAAAAACTGACGGGAGTCAATGATTTTTTCAACCAAATGTATTTTGTCGATGATATAAAGCTTTGGGGGAAAAAAGACTACTGGGCAACACCTTTAGAGTTCTTAGGTAGTAGCGCCGGAGATTGTGAAGATTTTACCATCGCCAAGTATTTCTCATTGCTTGAATTGGGTGTTCCTGATTCAAAAATGCGCTTGGTGTACGTTAAAGCCATTGAACTGAATCAGTTCCATATGGTTCTCGCGTATTACCCAACACAAAGCTCAGAGCCTTTGATTTTGGACAATATAAATCCAGAAGTAGTCAAAGCCTCCAAACGTAGCGACTTGCTACCGATTTACAGTTTTAACGGTTCAAACCTTTGGTTGATGAAATCTGCAGGCAGTAACGGTGAACTCGCCGGGAAATCATCACGTTTGAGCCTTTGGAATGACTTACGTTCGCGCGAGCGTAAGTTGCACTTAAACAAACCTATTATTAACTATGACGAGTAAGAAACATGACCCTTTATAAGAAACTTGTAGTGGGAATGGTTACGGTCTTTATACTCTTGATGACATCAGTATTCGTAATCGAATTCAACACTACTCGTAACAGCTTAGAGCAACAGCAACGTTCAGAGGTCAACAATACCATTAATACGGTAGGTCTCGCTCTTGCACCTTATCTACAGAACAAGGATAAGGTTGCCGTAGAGTCAGTAATCAACGCTTTGTTCGACGGCAGTACCTATTCGGTAGTGCGTTTAACAGCGCTAGATTCAGACTATCAAATCGTACGCTCGTACCCAGTAAAACCAACCTCAGTACCACAATGGTTTATCGATCTAAACCTCTTTAAAGCTATCCATGATAAGCGTGTGGTAACCAGTGGCTGGATGCAGTTAGCCGAAGTTGAAATCATCAGCCACCCAGGTGCGGCTTACGAGCAGCTGTGGCAAGGGTTTATTCGTCTACTAAGCGCCTTTGGTTTAATTTTCCTAGCGGGTCTAATCTCTATCTCTTACATCTTACGCCGCTCATTAAAGCCGCTCGATGCAATTGTGAAGAAGATGCATGAGATCGCTAACAATCAGTTTGGTGACCCGCTAAAACGTCCTAAGACAAAAGATCTGATTGCCGTTGTTGATGGTATTAATACCATGTCTGCGCAAATTGAGCTTTCTTTTAAAGAGCAAGCCAAAGAAGCCCAACGTCTGCGTGCTCAAGCCTACCTAGATCCAATTTCAAAACTGGGTAACCGTTCGTTCTACATTAACCAAGTAGACCAATGGCTCGCAGAACAAACTCAAGGTGGTATCGCCTTGCTACATGCAGAGTACATTGGTGATATCTACGAAACGAAGGACTACCAACGTGCAGATGCGCATGTAAAAGAACTTTCTCAGCGTTTGAAGAACACTATTGATGTCCCAGGAGCGACAATCGCACGTTTATCTAGTGATGAGTTTGGTTTGCTATTCCCACACATGGATGAAAGCGAACTACGTCTAATGGCTGATAGCATCATGAACTGTGTGAATGGCCTAAATACTGACCCTACAGGCATGGCTAAGCCGAAAGCCTCTCTGGGTGTAGCACACAGTAAAGAAGAGAAAACCAGAACAGAAGTTATGTCTATGGTGGACAATGCGCTGTCAAAAGCGAAGTCAGAACCAGACAAAGCTTACGGCTTCATCGCTAGTGATAGCGCATCAAGCTTGATGGGTAAACAGCAATGGAAAGCTCTGGTAGAAGAAGCGATTCATAGCGGTTGGATCAAATTCCGTTTTCAAGAAGCGAAGAACTCTTGGGGTAAAGTCTTCCATAAAGAGGTGTTCTCTAGCATTGAAAAAGATGGTGAGACTTACCGTGCGAACCAATATCTGTTTGCATTAGAGCAGCTTGAAGCAACTAATATCTTCGACCAATACGTCATCGAATCCATGATTTCGATGCTAGAAAGCGGAGAACTCACGGATCCTGTTGCCATCAACATTGCACAAAGCAGCTTGGCTCAACCGTCCTTTATTCGTTGGACAACCAGTATTCTGGAGAAGCATACCAAAGCAGCGTCAATGCTACACTTTGAGATACCTGAAGACTGTTTTGTTGAACACCCACACCACACTGCGCTGCTATGTAATGCCATTCGCCAAGCGGGCGCCGAGTTTGGTGTTGATAACTATGGACGTAACTTCCAATCACTGGATTACATTCAAGAGTTCCGCCCTGGGTATGTGAAGCTAGATTACTTATTCACTCATAACTTACATGATGAGAAACAGAAATTCACTTTGACTTCAATTTCTCGCACCGCACATAACTTGGGCATCACAACGATTGCATCACGTGTGGAAACACAAATTCAGCTAGATTTCCTAACTGAACATTTTGTTGAAGTATTCCAAGGCTTCATCGTTGATAAAGATTAAAAAGGTTAAGGATGAAAGACCCTTTATTAAACTCGCTCATCTACGTTAGCCGATACTATGGGTTAGCAAACTCGCCAGAGGCCTTGATCAACGGCTTACCGTTATCCGATGGCAAGCTAACCCCATTTTTGCTTCCTAGAGCGGCTGAAAGGGCTGGCCTTGTCGCAAAAGAGAACCGTGCAGGGCTGGAGAATATCTCCAGCCTTATCTTACCGGCCATCTTACTTTTAAAAGGCGGCGATTCCTGCGTCTTAAACAGTATTAACTTAGAAAAAAAAGAAGCCGAAGTCACAACATTAGAAAGTGGCTTGGTGCCTATCGCAATCCCACTAGAAGAGCTATTAGAACAGTACACTGGTCGTTACTTTCTGGTAAAAAAGCAGTTTCGGTATGACGAACGCTCTCCAGAGGTACTAAAAACCAAAGAAGGTCACTGGTTTTGGTCGACACTGTGGCAATCTAAACGCATCTATCGCGATGTTCTCATCGCTTCTTTGCTCATCAATATCTTTGCTATTGCGGCCCCAATGTTTACCCGTTTGGTATATGACAAAGTGGTCCCTAACCTTGCATTTGAAACCCTATGGGTTCTTGCTAGTGGTATTTTTGTTGTCTTCCTGTTCGACTTCCTCTTAAAAACGCTTCGAAACTACTTTATCGATGTAGCAGGTAAAAAGTCCGATATCCTTATCTCCTCTAAGCTGTTTAGCAAAGTCATGGGAATCCGAATGGAATCGCGTCCTCCGTCTGTGGGTGCCTTTGCTCGTCACTTACAAGAGTTCGAATCTATTCGAGAGTTTTTTACCTCTGCAACAGTAAGCGCGTTGATTGACCTACCATTCGCGATTCTATTCTTGGTAATAATTTGGCTTATGGCTGGTGATTTGGTCTACGTACCAATTGTCGGTGTCGTGATTCTCATCATCCACTCTCTATTGATTCAAGGCCCTTTACGTCGCTCAATAGAAGAAGGCTCTCGTCTTGCTTCACAAAAATATGCCAACTTGATTGAAAGCCTATCTGGGTTAGAAACCGTTAAATTGCTAAGCGCCCAAGGTCAGTTTCAATACCGCTGGGAAGAAGCGGTCGCGCACATGGCAAACTGGAATATCAAGAGTCGCCGCATCACAGACAGCATCCAAAATGCGGCTGGTTTTGTGCAGCAAAGTAGTAACGTGGGGATGATCATCTTAGGCGTATATCTTATCGCCAATGGAGATTTGACGATGGGCGGTCTGATTGCTGCAACCATGTTAAGTAGCCGAGCGATTGGCCCACTAGTGCAACTTTCATTACTCTCGACTCGTTACAACCAAGCAAAATCTTCGATGACCATCATCAATCAAGTGATGGAAATGCCCGATGAACAAGAAGAAGGTAAACGTTATATTCACCGACCAATTATTCAAGGTAAGGTAGAACTCGATCGTGTCACTTTCCATTACCCGGATGCGCCTGTCGCTTCAATCCGTGATCTTAGCTTGACGATCAATCCAGGTGAAAAGGTGGCAATCATAGGCCGTATTGGTTCAGGTAAAACGACTCTCGAACGCTTGATCATGGGGCTTTATAAGCCAACTGAAGGGCATGTTCGTATTGATGATACGGACATGGAGCAACTCCACCACGTCGATGTACGTCGCAACATAGGTTGTGTTCCACAAGACAGCAATCTGTTCTATGGCTCAATTCGTGACAACATTACACTGGGGCGCCCGCTAGCAGATGACCGAGATGTTATGGATGCGGCTAACCGTGCAGGAGTGACCGTATTTACTCAAGCCGATCCAGCGGGTCTTGAACGCCAAGTTGGCGAAGGTGGGGCGATGCTATCTGGTGGTCAGCGTCAAGCAGTCACTATTGCACGAGCATTTCTGGGTCGCCCACCAGTGCTACTTATGGATGAGCCAACGAGTGCTATGGATAACCGCTCCGAAATGCAAATCAAACACCAATTGGCGCAATTAAAACCTGCAGAAACCTTAATCCTGATAACTCACAAAACTTCGATGCTCGATGTGGTTGATCGAATTATCGTGATGGAGAAAGGCAGCATTATTGCTGACGGTCCAAAAGCACAAGTACTGAATGACTTAAAACAAGGCAAAGTAAAAGCCGTTAGTTAACAGGACAGGCTTTTTATGCAAGCCCCGTTTGATACCCATCAGACGGGGCTTATTTATTTGCCATAGTTAAACCAAAATAAGCGAACTCTTCTAAAAACACCCACAAGAGAACAAAACCAACAATGGCGACTAATCCCATGATTGCCCTTTCGTCTTCTTCCATCGCATCCCTTCCACTTTACACCACACACGTGAGCTACATAGTTAGCTTAGCAGCAGCCAGCAGTACGATGATCAGGCTTAATTCCATCGACGTTTGGAACTGAGATGCAGGTCAAAATTTGTCCAACACAATTATCTCCCAGCTTTCAAAATAGTTAATTACTTGCGAGCGAAAATCGGCTATAACACGCGCCTTCTTAATATTCTCGAGTTGAAGAAATGAATCATTGGATGCACTTGGAGCAAATTGGCCAGTATTTCACTGCCGGCTCTATCGGTTATAAAGTGTTGATGGGCGTCATCATTCTGATCGCTTATCGCTTGCTAAAGAAAATTGCCAACCGCGCGATTCTGAATTTGGCAGAAGCCAAAGGCGTAAACAAAGCACGCTTGAGCTTTATTCAACGCTGTTTCAACGTCGCATTTTTATTTCTGTTTGCCTCACTCTTCGCTATCGTAACCGGAATTGGGTATGGCGATGTCTCTCTATTCCTATCATCGATCTTTGCGGTCTTAGGTGTTGCCTTTATCGCACAGTGGTCGATTCTCAGTAACATCACAGCAAGTTTTCTGATTTTCTTTGTCTTCCCATACCGCGTTGGTGATCGCATCAAAGTCGTAGACAAAGATGAAGACATCAGCGGTGAGATTCAAGAGATCCGCATGTTCCATGTATTGATCAAGCACGACAACGGTAACCTGATCACTTACCCAAACAACCTAATGCTACAAAAAGCGGTGTTAAAGCTGGCAAAAGAAAAAGCTAAACCTGAAGAGCCAAAACCTACTGCTCGTATTTATACCCGTAGACAGAAATAACCTTTACCAAAGCCGGTGTGATACATCGGCTTTTTGTTTCCTCGCATTTTTTAAAGCCCCTCTTGACCTCAATCTAGCTTGAGGTTTTATCATCCTTTTCAAGCAACACACTCGGGTCTTGCCCCTAACGACAAAACATGAGAAGGATTGTATGCCAAAAGTCGCAATTGTTTACTTCACCAATACCAATATTACTGGCCAACTTGCACAAGCAGTCGCTGCCGGTGTCGAGTCACAAGGTATAAACGTCGTTTCCTACCGTATCTTGGGAACCGACATCATTACAGGTCGATACCAAAGCTCTGATCTTTTTCAGTCTATTGCACAATGTGATGCCATTATATTCGGTTCACCAACCTACATGGGCAGCGTAGCTGCGCAGTTTAAAGCATTTGCTGATGCTAGCAGTGAATACTGGGGTGAGCAGGGATGGTCGGGCAAAGTAGCCGCAGGGTTCACGTCTGGAGGAGCATTGAATGGCGACCAATCAACGACATTGCAGTATCTTCTTACATTGGCAAGCCAACATGGCATGATTTGGGTAGGATTAGACTCAGCTCATGGTTTTGCTGACAAAGGAATTAATCGCCTCGGAACACAGCTTGGTGTGGTATCTAAGGCAGAAGATGGGCAACTTCATGAAGTAGATGCTGCAACCGCGCGCTATCTAGGACACCGCGTGGCTCACCTGGTTAAACGACTAGCTCATCCAGAATAGCGAGTCTAGAACAGCGTTTGCCGATCCAGTATCGCTACAGGTTCGGCAAAAAAACCATGACTCATGTAATTAAATATTTGGTAATAGCGGCCTGAACCTCTGCGACTTGTCGCTCGAACAGTTCGAGACATTGTTCGTTGTGGCACTTAGCAACTGGCACCCAGTGCAAACCAGTACCATCATTTAGAGCAAACTCAATCCTGAGCTCGTACTTAGCACCGAAGTAAACTCCGAAACCAATACCCATTAACACTGATGCTAGCGCTATCCAATAATACCAATTGGGATAGTTCGTATCCCACGCTAACCAAAGTAATGAGGAAGCGATAGACATCCAACACAATGTCTTAAAAAGCTTTTCTCTTATGCTCAGACATTTAATTTCAATATCGTGGACTCGTGATAGAGGATAGACGTCATTCTTCACATAAAACTGATCCCGCTCTATACGAAAGTCATCCACTTTGTACATGCTCGCCAACCTCTCATAAATCACGCAAATTGATTCGGTCTTATGACGATACTAAAGCGCAAATAGCTGCGCACCTCCAATTCTATGTTTTATAAGAGAAATGAGAGCCTGATTTAATATTCATGGTAGAAAAAATCTACTGAACAACTGATTTTTAACACTTTTCTAATGGTCTTAGTTTGGTTTCATTACTTTAAAAAACAGTTCAATAAGCGTTGGTAAGTATCTAACACCAATACGGCTGCCTTTAGAGAGCATCAAACAAGCGATGAAAATTATGCGCGGCACCAACCAGACCTTTAATTCCCATTAAGAAGTCGGTTTGCTGTTGCATGCGAATAACAGAAAAGTCACAGGGGACACAAAATTCATGTCCCCAATAAGAATTAGAACTTGTAGCCAACTAGAAGATTAGAAGTTGTTGCATCGATACCTGCAAAATC
Organism: Vibrio rotiferianus CAIM 577 = LMG 21460; assembly: GCF_002741985.1. GTDB lineage: Bacteria > Pseudomonadota > Gammaproteobacteria > Enterobacterales > Vibrionaceae > Vibrio > Vibrio rotiferianus. The sequence goes on along the minus strand of NZ_APHW01000101.1, from coordinate 117,147 downwards.
TACAACTGAAATTTGAGCATCCAACGTAATTCCATTTTGGAACACGTAACCACCTTGCACAGCGAAACCAGTCGAAGAATCTGAGTCACTGACTGATGTGTATGCGTTGTACACGGTCGCTTCCGTATCAGTAGCAGCTAAACCACCCAAAATTCGCCAACCGCTCATGCTCTCATAGCCAACCATAAGGTTTGCTTGCGAAGCCTCTACATGCTTGCCTAGATAGCCGATTAATGCACTGTCTTCAACGTAGTTGGAACATAAGAACCAGCGTTCACAAGGCCATTGTTACCACAATAGGTTGTTATTGAATAAAAACTACCAAATCATCTGTTGTTTTTTAAAAACTCAATAAATGCTCGTGTCCGTTTCGGTAGATGTTCACGTTTAGGGTATAGCAGATAGAGCGGAAGTATCGCGTTTGTGTGCCAATCGGGGAGTAAATTGACAAGTTGCGCTCGCTCTTGGGGACTCAGTTTTTCCAGTGCAAACTCATCCAGCATCGCGACACCGCAACCAGCTACTGTCGCATCAAGCATCGATTGGACAAGATTAAAGCACAGCACGCTGGATAACGTGACCTTGATGTTTTGTTGATTTTGCTGGTGATGAAAGTGCCATGTATCCAAATTCAATTCAGCATTGCGATAGGTAATGTGTTCTAAAAGATGCAAATCTTCTGGCGTGCTTGGTGATGGTTTTGTAGCTAGATACGCTTTGCTCGCGAATGGTTTACAGTGTAAAGAGCGCAGATGATGTCCGACATACCCTTCAGGGGGAGAGTCGGTAAAAAAGAACGCAAGATCAAATCCAGACTCAATCAAATCGAGCGGTGTTTCAGTGAAAATCACCTCAAACGTTACGTCGGGGAATCGCTGACGAAATGCGATTAATGAAGGGTTGAGTAACTCGGCACCAAATGAGGCAGAAGCAGCAATACGTAAATGCCCAGCAACCTTATCGCTTTCCTTCACTTGTTCATTAATCTGTTCCACGTTTTCCATTAAGCCTTTCACTTGGTGATAGAAACGCTGCCCATCGGAAGTAAGGTTAAATTGTCGCGTGGTTCGTTGGATAAGCTGAACAGAGAGTATTGCCTCCAACTGTCTGAGCTGACGACTAACATGTGCATTGGAACAGCGCAGCTTCTTAGCAGCACCAGCAATACTTTTCTCTTCACACAATGCAATGTAAATCGGTACGTAACTGAGCCAGTTTATTTCCATATGGTAATTATGAATCTCTAAAATCAATCTACTTGAAATAATAGAAAGGCTCTACACTTCGCACAACTTAAATTTTTGCATGGAGAATACAGATGAACGCTTTTGAAACTTGGTTGACTGGCCAAGTCATAAAAGATCACGTAACTAATCCAAATATCGAAGTTGGGGATTACAGCTACTATTCGGGGTTTTATCACGGGAAAACCTTCGAAGATCAGGCTGTTCGTTATTTGATGGGCGACAGCGTGACGCAACAAGAGTGGCAAAACGGCGCATATGGAGAAGTCGATAAACTGATCATTGGCAAATTTTGTTCAATTGCCTCTGGCGCGACTTTTATGATGGCGGGTAATCAGGGGCATCGTATTGATTGGATTTCCACGTTTCCCTTTTCCCCAGAAGAGTTTGGCGATGGGGCACAAAGCGGCTTTGAGCGTGCCGGCGATACCGTTATTGGCAACGATGTCTGGATTGGCACGGAGGCAATGATAATGCCAGGAGTAACTGTCGGTGATGGTGCGGTCATTGGTGCACGAGCTGTCATCACAAAAGATGTGGCACCTTATTCGATTGTGGTTGCAAACAACCATGTCGTCCGAAAAAGGTTTGATGAGGGTGCAATTGGATCACTACTCGAAATAAAATGGTGGGACTGGCCTTTAGAGAACATCAAACAAGCGATGAAAATTATGTGCAGCGGTGATATAGAAAAGCTCGCTAACTACTACGCTGAGCATATACAGTCACGTTAGAGAAGTCGGCAGCTAAACCCAAGTAGCTTTCAGATGCAGTATTCAGAGCGTCGCCACTGGCTCAAGTTCAAGTAAAACAACACTGTGTTGTAGCGAGCTCTTACCAAGTTATTTGAAACCGTAATCGGAGTAATGACACGCTTCCAAAGGGTTCCCTTTGCAAATAATAAGGGCCTTGGTTTGCTTGCTTTTCTGCCGATTTTTTATTTAAGCCCGCGAGACGTTTAAATCGCACCTGGGTATACGATATAAAATAGCCCAGTTCTGAACTGGGCTAAGTGTTTTTTACTCTAATCCTAAAGCTGAATGAGCGACGACAATTTATACTGCGACGTCTTCCTCTTCTAGGTTGGCTGCAACTTTGATCTCGTACTGATTGAAGCTAAAAACGCAGCCTCCATGTGTGCGCTTCGTGATCACTTGCTCATCACCAAACTGAACCGTTACGCGCGTAAAAACTCGCTCAGTGGCTTCTACAACATTTTCTTCTAGCAGAACTTCGAAATCAGTTTCTAACGTATTGAGTTTAGATTTGACGTCTTCAAGATGCTTATTATTGCGCTCTTTTAGACCATCAATTTGAGCTTGCTCCTCATCCGTTCGTTCCGCTTTTGGGCGCTTCTTAAATTCAAGTTCCTTACGAATGACTTCCATCGTACCTTCTTGAGCGAGTTTGTATTCCTCTTTTAACGAGCTGATTTTTTCTTTGTATGCCGTGTAGCGAGCAAAGGCTTCCACTTTTGTAGCCGTATCCCCCTCAACACCAAGCTGCAAACATTTTACCTTGTCGCCTACTTTTGCAACCCCACCACTTAAGGTTCCATTGCGCCCAGAAGCATCCAAGACGGTGAGATTATGGCCGCATTTAATATCATTATTCATGCTGTGTACGGCAAGCTCAATATCTTGGCCAGATTGAAGTTCACTAAACTGAGCGTAGTTAGCCTTGATCGACCCCTTGCTTTTGACATGGCAACTCTTGGGTTCACCATCGGGCACGGTATGACCAATAATGCCTTTACCTACTTCAATGTCACCTTGTGCTTGCACATCTGCCGACTCGATAAACCCACCGACGGTGACAGAGCCTGTCGCTTTTACAATCATACCAGACTCAATATCACCAGAAATAAACACATTTCCTTTAAACTTCACGTGCCCAGTATTAACGCCAACGCCATTAAGACACAATGCATTGTCTACCTCGATGGTTTTTTCTTTGATCATTGGCATGCCAGAGACCGTTGCCAGCAACAAGTTAGGATCATGTTTTGCTATTTCAGTGCCTTTACCTGGCTTGATTGGGCTATCCTTACCTGCCTGTGGGGGGATTATTTTCCCTTGAACAGTAAATCCTGGCGTCCCTTTCGTTGCTGGAGTCCGACGCATAACCTCATCACCCGCATCAACCGTAATGGTTTCACCCAGATTTTTTAAATCAATCTTATCGCTGTCTGAATTAGCTTGCTTGGGCTTGAGTACACGCTTGGATATATCTTTAACTAACGGCGTAAATATGGCGTCTTTGCCTTTTATGGGCTGCTTACCAACCGCAACAGGTTGGACAAAAGTTTCCCCAGGTTTGAGTTGCGAGCTGACTACCATGACTTTCTTTAGCGCCAATTTATTGATGCCTTTAGATACCTTAGCATTTGCCAACGCTTGCACTATCTCGGGACCACGCAAGCCGCGACCTCCATGTGCGCCTACAACACACATGCTCGCTAGCATGTCATTGTTGCTAAGTTCGACCGAGACTTCAGCATTACGTAATTCAGCAATGATGATGCCATCATAAGCTTCAGCTTTTCTCTCCCTAGCACAATTAATAAAGCGCACAACTTCGGCTTCATCGACAAACAACTTGCTTGCATCCATCTCAGCAAGTTGCTCAGGCAATTCCTTTTGATTTAGCTCACCACCCAGATCTACATCCCCGGGAATGTGAGCAATAATCTTCTTTTGGTCTTCAGACCATTTAAGACAGAGCTTCCACATATCAGCCACACCAGCTAAACATTTACTGCTTCAGTCTATCTAAAATCGTTTTTGGAACAAAACTCTCAACATCAAGAATCGGGCTCACATCACTAAAGGAGTGAACACTGATTTGTAAGCGTGTATTAAGGCCAGCAAACTATTATGAACTGCGTTTTACACTGTAAATCTCTTCACGATTTTTCCAACATCTTTGCATCGTTGCTCTTTTACATTATCTCTCATTGAGCTCAACGGTAATCGCCGTTGCAAAAACTTTTCATTTTAAGTTTACTTAAACTGGCTATAATAAGTTGATAGGAGGTTCTTTCGGTTATAGCTCAAATGCTGACTTTCATTGCCGAGTCTAACCAAAGAATGGAGAAAATCAGTCTGCATAGCAGTTCAGTTCATCAAGGTTTATCGTAGCGGTGACATTCCAATCGGGTGCTAGGACCTCATAGCCGGAAGAGACATGCGATGATCAATTGTGGAAAGTTTTAATCTATTTTGAGTTGGGGTATGAAGATGACTTGTTTTTAAGTTCAGAGCTGAGCGTAATGCACTTCGCCTATGTATTTAAAAGATGATAGCCATATGCGCCTAAGCCGCATCTAACTAGTCTACAGCCCACTCCCCTTCCCTTTGAACATTACTTGCAAAGCGACTTACGAGCGAACTCTAACAGCATAGACTTGCGTACCGTTTTGACCGTCCGATTAGTCCTTTCGGTCGTTTACACTGTAAATTTGGTTCTGCATCAACGGAGAATTTTTGGGGCCATAGCGATAGTAGGAGCCCTAAGTAGTTTGTTTGGATTTACAGTGTAAAATCAACGTGGCTAGTCGTCAGCGGTGGAGTACTGAAATACCGTTTACAGTGTAAATTTAATAGCCCCCTTTACTTTACACTGTAAATTTTGCCAGCATAACTTGTAGCTCAGAACGAAGTGTCGACTCTACTTGTTTTCGCCCCAATAGCCCGTATTGTCTTGCACACTGACTCCAGTCTTGATTTAACAGCAGCTTACTGATCATCAAATCAGACACTTCATCGAGGCCATTTTGCCAAAGCCATTGTTGAAGCCATACAGAGACAGATTCAAAACTATTTCCTCCGCAAGCATAATGCTCGATCAGAGATAGCTTTGTTTGATTCAATGGAGATACTTCCATTGGCAGAAAAAACAAACTACGGATTAAAGAAGGTTCTAATCGAGGATAAATTGAAGAAGCGCTCAACGAAATAAGTTCTTCGAATAGAGCTTTGGCCTCCTCAATCCAGCCTTGATAAGGTTGGGGACTGCACTGACGAATCATCAAAAGTGAATAGCAACCACTTGCAGCATCACGCATAGTTCCGAGGCGAATGGCGTCAAAACCAGAACGTTGCCAGAACCGAATCAACTCAGACGTCGCTCCAAAGCTGGTGGAAAGATAAGAGATATGAGATGGAGCATCCTCTTCCAGTTTTGCCAGCATCTGCTGGCCAATACCTTGCCCTTGAAACTCGGGATGAACAGCAATTCTCATCACACGAAGGGTAGAAAGCGCCCCAACTTCTGGATACCCGAGTTGATTAATAATGCTAACTGGAGCCAAATGCCCTTTGGGACGGCGTCTACCGAGTTGAATCTCTTTAACTAGGTTCTCATCAAGATTGCCCTCTTCCACTGTCATCATCACACCGACCACATCACTGTTATGTAGAGCAACGTAAATTTGGCTACATTCATCTTGCAATAAATGCAGTAAATCGCTAGGAGACGTTTGATAGTGCGCATTAACCAATAGTGCGAAACATGTATTCAACACGGAAGGATTAGAAATCAATTCTGACTTACGGAGATTGACCAATGTAATCTCGCCAATCTCAGCCACATTAATCGGTTCAAGCTCAGCGTTCAAAAGAAACGCCTCATATAACCATGTCTCTAGTTTGTCATTGGCGCTCCAACGGATAGGCTGTTGAAGATGGTGACTCTTCATTCCCGGTCTTTGTTCTTTCAACCATTCAACAAACTTAAGCGTAAACCCTCGACCACACCCTTCATAGCCATGTATCGTGCTCGAAAAGACCAAACGATGATAATGTTCCGTGATTTGCTTGAGCATTGGCACAGGGATCGCTGCGGCTTCATCGACCAGCAGTAAATCACAATCTGGTAAAGAAGAAAGTAACTCGTCGGGGGCAATAAATTGGATGTACCCTTGCCCTGCTTCCAATCGGTCTTTCTTAACTCGTTGTACGGTTGAAAGCAATCGCAAAGCATGCTGATAAACAGGTTCAACTGCTTTAATGTTTGGCGCAGTAACCAAAATACGCATTGCCTTTCGTTCAAGTAATTCCGCGCAAGCAATACCTAAAGCGCTGGTTTTACCTCGACCACGGTCAGCAGTCAGCACCAATGGACGCTTGCGATGTCCAGTTACAACTTTCTCAACCAAAGCTACCGCTTCTATTTGTTGCTCGAACTGGTTTTCCTTCGCACCAGATTGCACACTCGATAACTTCGGCAACGGACGGCTCTGGTCTATCACAGTTAGTTTTTGCCAATGCATTTGCATCCACAAATCAGCTTCGCTTGGATGCTCTGGTTTATTGGCGATAACAAGCAGCAATCCACCGCCAACCAAAGCACCAAGAGCAGCGGTAAAACTGTTGGCATCGACTCCGCTTCTCGCATCAAACAATAAAACATCGCACTCACGACCAAGCAGCATATTGCCTTGTTTGCCAGAGACACAAAAAGCCCCTTCAAGAGAACAATCACCGACACAGAACCAGGTCTGATTCGATTGATGTTTGTAAAAGTCAGTAATTAGCGCATCTTGCCATTCGGGTTCACCATAGATAGCCACGCCACGACGTTGAAACGTATCATGAGATTGAGTTTGAAGTTGAGAAAGGAATTCAGATTGAGCGAGCATTAGGTATATCCGAGTATTAAACCGACGCCATGTTATCACATCTCGATGCATGGAGACTTTGCCAAATTACAGACATAAAAAAACCGCCCGAAGGCGGTTTCAAAGAAGAAGAGATTTACTTCATTTTGCTCTCAACGAAAGCTAGAATCTCGTCCATCAAGCTGTCGTCAACTTTCTTCAAGTTAAGAGCAAGGTTGTTACCTTTGCGGCTGTAGCTTGCACGACCTTTAACAAGGTCGACTTTTTCAGCTTTCTTAGTCGGCTTCGCAGGTGCTAATTCTACAATCCAACTTTCAATGCTTTCTGTCACTTCTTTCGTTAAGCGAGCCACGCCTTGAGCCGTGCTTCGCTGCCACAAGTAGCCTTCGGACGTGCGGCACTTATCCAATAGATTTTGCTGCTGTTCACCCGTCAATGACGAAAATTGCTTATGCAGTTTCACGATAGTTGGTCGACCTAAGTCACCTACATTTGGGTAAGCTTGCAATAGTTCTAGAGGCAGAGCAGCCGCTTTTAATGCACCGCTCACTAAGGCTTCACTACACTGGAACATTTTAGCTAGCGCTTTCTGGTCTTCTGCTTCACCGCTTTCGAGCTTCGCCTGCATCTCTTTACCTTTTTCGTAGAGAGACAGAGGTTTGTGCGCGTTCGCTACATCAGAAAGGAACTTAGCATGATCGGTGTTGATACCATCAGCAACGTAAACCAAGAAGTCTTGTTCAGCCAAGATACAAGACATACGTCGACGGCTACCATCAAGAACTTCAATCTTTCCTTCTTGAGTACGACGACCAACCGCGGGATACTGCTGGCCACGCTCTTTCAATGTGACCAAAACATCCGACAGCGCATGTTCGTTTAAGAAGGACTGCTCACGTGCATTATCTGCAAATACCGTGGTATCTGATGCAACTTTATCTGCTGGGATACGAACCAATTCAAACTGAACTGTGTTCTCACCCGCAACGGCAAGTTCGATCGTTTGTGCTTTATCTTTTGCCGCCGTTTGCGCTTCTTGAGGTGTCGCAACACGACGCTTATTGGTTTTACCAAATAATTTCGCGTTTAATTCAGACGTTTTCAATGCCATTTATTCATTACCCCTGATTTAATGACGGCCAGTTAGAGTGCAGTACGCGCTCTAGTTCTAATGCACTCTTATGAACCGCATCTTGTGCCGTTGCGAGTGTTTTCTTACCACCTTCGAAGTCGCCTACGGTCAAGTCAAACACAGTACTGTAGGTGTCAGCACAGGTTTCGAATGCTCGACTACGAGGAATGGTTGCCATCATAACTTGGTCACCCAAAAGATAGTTCATTTCAGTTAGAACAGAAACTTGCTTCTTATTGTCGTCTTCAAACATGGTTGGCATCAGACGGACAAACTCGAGACCATTCCAATCTTCAGGGAACATCTCATAAACCGTAGGTAGGTGTTGGAAGAAGTTTACTGTTGAAGCCCAATCAAGACGCTTAGCTGCACAAGGAATCAATAGCGCGTTTGAAGCAAACATTGCATTCCAAACCAGCGGGTCAACGTGTGGACCTGTATCAATCATAATCACGTCGAAATCATTCGCGATTTTATCAATCAACTGCTCTTTCAAAAGACGAACGATGTCTAGTGATGGGTCTTCAGACAGAGTCTGCCACGCTTCAGCGTTGAACATTGCATCTTCTGGGAACGCTGAAATTGACTTCAAGTTCGGGTATTGCGTCGGCAACAGCACGTTCTTATGTAGGAATTCACGATCGATTTCAACGCCGTCAGGAACGTTGCCAAGCATGATATCAACCGCTGAGTAGATGTTGTCGTGCTCAGCCACACTGATTTGTGGGTTCAAGAACAGACGCAGAGAGCCTTGAGGGTCAAGGTCAATCAAACAGATACGATAGCGTTTATCTAGGTTTAGTGCCAGACACGCCGCTAAGTGAACCGCTGTCATCGATTTACCCGTACCACCCTTTTGGTTTTGTACGTTGATGATCCAGGGTTTATTCTCAGAATTCTTTTTGCGTTCGTGGAATTTTGGCACTTCTGCCGCATCCATTAGCATGTGTGCTTCTTCAAGCGTAATTGAATAATGGTTGGCATTATTCTTTGTGAATTGATGACCTTCCGCTTCCATCTTACCGATAGCATCATCCAGCTTACGGCGAGTCAAACCTGAACGGGTTTCCATCATTGCCTTAGACATTGGTGGGAAGTAGTTGTCACTACGCTCTTCCAAAACAATCTCAATACGGTCAGCTTGAACTTGTTGCGTAAGTTCTGCTAACTCTTGGAGATTTTCAATTGTTGTTTCTCTTTTCATGCCAAATTCCGTTGGAAGGATATCTGCATTTTATTGTACAGCACTGCAATCCAAAAACAACAAAAAGGTGCACAGACATTTTGAACAATCATCACACATAAAACACTAACAAACGACTGTTTTATGATTTAATCATAAAAATATAACAAAAATTAATCGAATATTAGCGAATAAAGCGATTGATACTTGTGTGGTTTTAAAGTGTTACGACGTCACTTATTTACAATGTAAATATAACGTTTTACCGGAACGATTATAAAAAGGTACTAAATTACGGATAGTGCGAGATGAATCTAGTATTTGATGATGATTCAGCTTTTTTATTTAAAAACACAAAAAGAACCGCCTTGATCATGCGTCCAGTACGTTTAAGTATGTAAAAGGGCAATATTAAACGGAAGTATGATCAAGGGTTCTTCATGATCATACTTCCAGTAAGAACAGAAAATACGAAAGCATGATCAAGGAACTTATGTGTCCTTGCGCGCGACATATCAATTTTTCATTGCGATCAAATTACCGGAAAAATGATCAAGCGCGTTTTGACCTCGGAAGCATGACTTTTCACGGTCAATTTACGGCAGAATGCAGATAGACTGGGGGATGGCAACAAAATAAAGACGTAAAACGCGGAACGATGAAATCAAGCATCATACAAAATGTAGCAAAGACAATCATGATCATGCTTTCGACGAATCCTTAAGAAACCTTTTCAGGTAACAACATTCAAATGAAAAAGCCAAGTTTTCACCAATTGAACATTTTACGCTCAATATTGAGAACAGAACGATGAAATACCTCTCTCTTGATCATCGATCCGGAGACAAAATGAGTCCACACAAGCGATAGTTGCTATAGAGTTCTCTTGGATTGACTCGATCTTCTGTGGATAAGTTGTAGAAAGATGATGATCATCGTTTCATGAGTGTTTTGATCATCTTTTCAGTGATTTAATGATCATGCTTGCGACATTCTTTGATCATGCTTTCTGCATTTCGTTGATCATTGTTTCGATAAAAACATGATCATAGTTCCGAAGAGGCACCCAAAAATAACCAAACAAAACAGTAAGTTACAGAGACTAAAATCACCAGATCAATAGATCATATAATCAAATAAGATCAGTTTAATCAAAAAGATCAGTTATTTAAAAACAAAGATTTTTTCTTTATTTATGATCTGTTTTTCTTTATTCTTCGGAACCATAGCAAAACTACGGCTAGTGTGATCTGGATCTAAAATGACAGCTGATGAAAAAATTCTGATTAAAGCACCAAGAAGCCATAAGGATGGACATCTTTTTGAGGTACACGAATCTTCTGCAGATTGGGTAGAACAATACCAACATTTCAAAGGGGTGACTAAAAGTATCTTAGAACTGCTTAATCTAATTTCATTACGTGGATTCAGTAGCAAAGATGGTTTAGTTTCTACGACAGAAATTGTAGAAGCCACAGATGGTCAGCTGACACGTGCGGCATTACAGCAACGTTTACGTGCAGCTGTAGGTATTGGTTTATTTACGCAAACCCCTGTTCGCTTTGAAGAAGGCCTTGCTGGAAAAACCATGCTTCATAAGTTTGTCAATCCTAACCAACTGATTTCTGCCTTGGGAGCCACCAGCTTGGTAACGGAGAAAGTTCGCCAAAATGAGAAGCAGAAACGCTCTAAGGCATTGGCACAAACGCAAGTAAACAAACGCTTACTTAATGAGCATGGCCTTAACACACCACCCATGATGAAAGATGAAGCGGATCAATTTGTTGTCTCGCCAACTAACTGGGCCGGGATCATCGACCAAGCACTAGCACCGCCTCGTACTCGTAAAAGCTATCAGAAATCGATGGTGTCGATCTCTGGTACTAAAGCTGTGATTGAAACGCGATCGTCGAAAAATATCATGACGGTGGACGATCTGATGACGCTGTTTGCGTTGTTTACGCTTACTGTACAATACCATGATCACCATAAAGATCAGTACCACATGGAAGCAGCTCATGTGCCAAATAAAACGCCTTTGTACATCACTGATATCCTATCGTTACGTGGCAAGAAAGACAGTGGCCCCGCTCGGGATTCAATCCGCGACAGTATTGATCGTATTGAATTTACAGATTTTCAACTGCATGAACTGACTGGTCGCTGGCTAAGTGAGAACATGCCAGAAGGCTTTAAGAGTGATCGTTTTCGCTTCATTGCCCGAACCATTACCGCATCGGAAGAAGCGCCTGTTGAAGGTGCCGACGGCGAAATTCGAATTAAGCCAAACTTATACATCCTAGTGTGGGAACCATCGTTTTACGAAGAACTGCTGACACGTGATTATTTCTTCTTGTTCCCACCAGAAATTCTGAAGCAGCATACCTTGGTATTCCAGTTGTATTCGTTCTTCCGTAGTCGAATGGTACGAAGACACACCGATTGCATGTTGTTAAGCGAGTTGAATCAAAAACTTGCTCGTAACATTGAATGGCGAAGATTTTCTATGGATCTGATCCGAGAGTTGAAGCGCTTGTCAGATGGTAAGGGAACGGAAGATCTTTTCGTCGTAAATCTTTGGGGATACCACTTAACGATCGAAACGATGATCCAAAGTGGAAAAGTCACGGATTACCAAATCGATATCAAATGCGATGTGGAAGAGGTGTTACGCTACTCTCGCGCCCGAACCACCAATGCAGGAAAGCGTAATATGGCGCCTACGCTGCCAAACCCACTTCGCAATGAAATGGTTACCCGGCAACAGCTAGACGAGCTCTCAGGTATCATAGACGGCGAATTTGAGCCTATTCAACGTAAAGCGCCTTCTCCACGGGGCAATTTGGGCCGCCGAGTGAAGCAGAAAAAGCACCTAGTAGAGATCAACGCAGATGAGATCACCATTACTCTATCCAAATACACCTCCCCAGAGGCGCTAGAACGCAGCATAACGGCTCTATCGGCAATGACAGGGCACTCCTATGCCTCAATTAAAGAAGAGTGTTCTGAGTTCATTGACAAGCTTGATTGGCTGAGAGTTGGAGAGGAACCACTTCCATACGAGACATTGAGTAAGACGGTTGAGCTATATAATGGTCAAAATGATATCAAGCATCTCACTATTGAACGTTTGATTGCCGGTTTGGCGGTTCGTCGTAAAGTATGTAGGCAGGTGTTTGAAGGTCATGTGGATGATATGGTAATTAGAGCGCTTGATGAAATGGCAATCTAATTACCTGCATTAAAGTGTTATTTGAGCAATAAGTATGACTGATTGATTCTAAATGTAACAATGATTTTCGCTGATAGAATCCAGACTTAACTCTTACAAGGGGCTGACATTGCAGTGCAATTCAGTGACTAATATCTATCTCGAATAGACAACCTTTTGTCCTTTCTGATGATTAATAGATTGGCTCATATTGTTACATTCATTCTGAATAGACTTCGCGAGTTTCCTTTTGGGGACTCGCTTTTTTTTTGCCTCAGCTTTGTTAAAGTGCATGAATATGCAAGTGATTTTTTATTGTTCGCAATGTTGCTTAATCTTGATGTTTCACTGCAATAATTGACTAAATGTCTGGAATGTATTTGGCTAAAATAGATTTTTACCGTGAATATTGATGCAAACTTAAGCTTTATTATTCATGTGGTACTTGGTTTCTTGCAAAATGATGACTTTTCTCTGACAAAATTGTCATTATGTTGCGTTAAATTTTGTGATGTGAGTCACGCGCTAACGTGCTCACGTTAACATGTTATTTTGGACCTTTTTGGACCATATTGTCATATTCAATAAGAATTGACTTAGCGAGTCTCTTGCGCAAGAGACTCGCTTTTTTTCATTTAAACTTCAGCTCAATTTACCTCTTAGTTAGCCATCTTTCTTTTCATTTCATTCCAACCAAGATAGCTCATCACCTTAACATGTGCACTGATTAGCGTGTCCGAGTTTACCTTCCAGAGGGCTTGCTCTTGTTCATTTTGCTGATTGCAAAACTCTAGCGACAGTACGGTGACATGCTGTAGCCGCTTTAAGCACCAATCTTTAATTAAAACATCAGTCATTGCATCACAAGCCGTATGCTCTAACTTTGCGCTAATGTACTGCAACGTTTGAAATGCTTTATATGGGTCCTGATGCCTGGCATGTTGAAACACTCTAAGTCCACCATCTAACCAACAGGCAATGGCTTTACTCTGTTCATCAGTTAGCTCTGGGCCAAACACCGAAACAGGTGCTTGATATAAGATCACTTCTAAGGTTTCTACTTGATCATGCTTCCGATTTTCATACCAATCTGAAATCTGATCTTGCCAGGTCATTAAGTCCATTAAGCTGCCTCAGTCCATTGTTTTACAAAGTGGTTTGGCCCAATTTGATCGTAGTCTTCTAGCACAATACTGCTGCGACTTCGGATCTCATCGGCATCTATGGAATAGTTTGGTTCACTTTCTACTAGGTTGCCAAATGGAAGATCAGGATCCGGTACTGCCGAGATCAATAACTTAGTGTATGGGTGCTGAGGGTTCATTAGGATCGCTTGCGTATCCCCCCCCACTCTACGATCTGTCCCTTGTACATAACTGCGGTTTCTTCAGCGATGTAATGCGCTGTTGCAAGGTCATGAGTGATGTATAAGAAACCGATACCCAGCTCTTGCTTCATACGTTGCATTAGATTCAATACACCCAAACGAATCGAAACATCCAGCATAGATGTGGGTTCATCAGCAAGAATGAGCTGCGAACCAACTGCAAGCGCGCGTGCTAGATTGACGCGTTGGCGCTGACCGCCACTGAGTTCATGAGGGAACTTATTCAGTGTTTCCTCTGGCAGTTCGACTAAATCCAGCAGCTCTAGTAGCTTAGCTGGGATTTCTTTGTCACTCTTCACTTGCTTATGAATCTTCAGTGGGCGAGCTAAGTGATGACGAATGGTATGGGTTGGATTCAAAGAGCCAAATGGGTCTTGGAATACCATTTGAACCTTACTGCGGTAGTCCTGGAGCTCAGCGCGAGCAGTAATGTCGTTGATGTTTTTTCCGTTAAAAAGGATCTCGCCATCACTGGCTGGATACACCTTGGTAATTAATCGCGCACACGTACTCTTCCCGCAGCCAGATTCGCCCACTAGCGCGAGCGTTTTACCTGCATAAAGATCAAAGCTCACGCCTTGAAGCGCGCGGAAGGTTTCTTCTTTGGCGAAGCCACCACCGACTTTGAATTCCTTGATCACATTTTTCATTTGGATGATCGGTTCACTCATGCTGGCGCTCCTTCCGTCTGCGGTTGTTTATGCACATCGTGGATATTCGGGAATGAAGCCCAAAGTTTTTGGGTGTATTCGTGTTGAGGGTGGTTACGGATTTCGTAGGAGCCGTTTACTTCGACAATCTTGCCATGCCGCATAATCGCAATGCGGTCGCACAATTGGCTCATTAGCGCTAAGTCGTGAGTGATGAAGAGTACCGAGAAACCAAATTCATCACGTAGCTGATAAATTTGCTGCAAAATCTCGCGTTGTACTACTACATCGAGAGCGGTAGTAGGTTCATCCATAATGATTAGTTTGGGATTGAGAGAAAGGGCAATCGCAATCACCAATCGCTGACGCATACCACCAGAGAACTGGTGTGGATACTCGCCCAAGCGGTTTCGGGGGATATTGACGAGATCGAGAAGCTTCTCGGCACGGTCCTTGGCTTGCTCGTTGGTTAATCCTTTGTGGTGGCGTAATACGTCGGCAAACTGTTCTTGAACGGTGAGAACGGGATTTAGCGAGTTCATGGCACTTTGGAATACCATCGCAATCTCGCTCCAGCGCAGCGTATTTAGCTCATTGTCAGGCAGACGAAGGATATCCTTGCCTTCAAATAGAATTTGTCCACCAGAGATAAACGCGGGCGGCTTGTGTAGACGGTTGATAGAGAAAGCAATGGTACTTTTGCCACAGCCAGATTCTCCAGCCAGGCCAAATATTTCGCCCTTTCCAATATCAAAGCTCACCGATTTAACAGCGTTGAAGTCACCGTTATCAGTGATGTAGTCCACGCATAAATCTCTGATCTGAATAACGGGATCAGAGTGGAATGCCTGGCTCAGGTTAAGTTCACTCATAATTACACCTTACCAATACAAAAGATAATTATTATCATTATCAGGTGTATGAGGTTTACGAAAGATAAAACCGTCTAATCAGTGAAGTGACTCGAAAGTTGAGTGTAATAAAAAGATTTTTTTCCGTTATGGAAGTGTGAACTAGTGAGGGAAAAATGAGAGCTGGATCAGCTTACTTTTCGTAGGGGGAATTCTTCAAATTTAATCGCTATAAACGTGGTTTGCAAAAACTAAATGATGAATCTATTAACGAGTTGATGAAAGGTCGAAAGGGGTCACATTTCCCCACAGTTTTTCTTACCTCAGCGGTAGGGGTTTGCTATAGATTAGCCATCGAAAACATGGTGTGTTCGGAGGAAATATGTCCATTAATTCTATCGACCATGAAGAGATGAGCAACATCGCTCACAAGTGGGAACTCCCAGAAGAAGAATCCGTTGTGAGACCTGAGAAAACTGTGAAGTCTGCCGAAGCAAGACGTCGTATTGAAGCACTTCGTGAAATCCGTGAAAGCGGCTTAAGCATCGAAGAAGCAAGGGAACTTGGCTTAATTCACTAATTCTCACACTGCGGAATAAAACCTTGGGGTAGTCATAAGGCTGCCCTTTTCATTTTCTGATTTACACCAAGTTGTTTGACTTTCTTATCCTGCGTTACTAAACATTATATCAATAGCGATATGCTTTTTGTTGACTATTGAATAGCAATGTCAGGAGTACGATTATGGTTGATCAGATCCTTTTTTATGAACCCGATGAATCTCACGGTTTCCTCTCCAACTTTTGCCAAGTTCCGATCAAAGTCTCTACCCAATTTTGGCCCACCAGCGAACATTATTATCAAGCTCAGAAGTTCAGCGACCCCGAACTAAAAAATAAGATTCTCATTGCTAAAAGTCCCGATGAAGCCTTTGCTTTAAGCCGCAAACATCAGCACTTAGTGCGTGAAGATTGGGATGAAGACAAGCTCTCTGTGATGGCGTTTATCGTACGTGAGAAGTTTCTGCAAAACCCTCAGCTTGCTAAAAAGTTGATGCAGACAGGGAGTGCATGTCTAACAGAGCATTCGCACAAAGATGCCTTTTGGGGCGACGGCGGTGATGGTTCCGGTCAGAATCATTTAGGTGAGATTTTAATGAACGTACGTGCTGAACTTAAACACCGAGAACCTTACAACTTGGTTCGCTTTGTCGATAGAGCCAAACTGCCCACTCAATGGGGGACATTTGTTATGCATGGCTTTATCGAGAATGCGACAGGAAAAGAGCATCTTGCGTTGGTGTATGGTGAGCCCTCAAAAAGAGAAGCGCCACTGATTCGTTTGCACTCAGAATGTTTAACCGGTGATGCGCTGTTCAGTACGCGTTGTGATTGTGGTTTTCAGCTTAATCGTGCATTGCAAAATATTGCGGAAGAAGGCTGCGGTGTGCTGCTCTATCTTCGTCAAGAGGGCAGAGGGATTGGCTTAATCAACAAGATTCGTGCGTATCATCTTCAAGATGAAGGTGCTGACACTGTTGAAGCCAATGAGCGTCTTGGCTTTGCTGCCGATATGCGTGATTACGCGTTTTGTAAGGGGATGCTGGAGCATCTTGGAATCGATGAAGTGCGTTTGATGACTAACAATCCACGTAAGCTTGCAGCGCTGAAGAAGGTGAGCATCAACGTAGTTGAGCGAGTGCCATTACAAGAAGGCAATAACCCCAATAACCAGCACTACTTACTAACCAAAGCCAACAAGCTCGGCCACATGTTCGACCCTAAGTTTGTAGAACAAGATTAGTTGCTGAAACGAGATAAAAATCAAACCGCCAGTTTTTTGAAGCTGGCGGTTTTTTCATGACTGATTAGGTGTGAACGGCTAGATGTATTTTTTGATGATATCGTCGATTTTCCCCGAACTTTTTAGTTCAGCCAGGCGCTTATTGATAAAGCTCTGTACTTTTGGATTCATCTTTGGAGAGAAAGCTAAATAGATAGGGTAGTCAGGAATCACAGTACTGAAAGATTGAATTTGGAAGTTTTCCATTGGCAGCTCTAAACGTTTTATGTTGTACACCACGCGCGATTCCATCTCGACAAAGGCGGTATCACCAGGAGTGCGTTGTAGGACG
Organism: Vibrio rotiferianus CAIM 577 = LMG 21460; assembly: GCF_002741985.1. GTDB lineage: Bacteria > Pseudomonadota > Gammaproteobacteria > Enterobacterales > Vibrionaceae > Vibrio > Vibrio rotiferianus. Next base: position 99,735 of record NZ_APHW01000101.1, on the reverse strand, counting down.
CGGTAAGCGGCGTCGTAGTCTTTCACGCGCATTTCATTGACGGTGCCGTTTTCAAAGAACGGACTTAAGTTCGGATAATCAAAGCCAAGCAACAGTACGATAGAGCGACCTTGCATGTGCTGCATATCGCTAAATTTGAATGGCGCTTTACTGCTCGAAACCAGTACGTGTTTTACAGTGTAAATAGGTTGTTCAGAGAGGTTTTCTGATTGCACCTTGCCCCAATTTGGGCTGCCATAAGTGACCCAATTCTCCTCGCCGCCCGCTTCAAGTACGGAAATCATGCGCTTAAATGGGTAAGTGTGGTATTTCACCTCATAATCGGATTCGGCAAAGATAGCACTGACGATGTCAGTCACAATTCCGGAATGTTGTTCACCTTGTTGTTCTATTTGGAATGGTCGAGCTTGCTCAGAGATAACGTAGTAGTTCACTTCGCTCGCCATGGTGTGTGCGCTTAAGGCCATAAAACTAAAGCCTAATGTACGTAAGAGTCCTTTCATCCTAACCTCGATTATTGTCGTGACGTGACTATATTTATAGTAGCGCATGTTTAAGGGAGCGATTTCATATGGAGACAAAAGAGCGAACTCAACGTCGGTTTAGTATCGGCAACCAGCTGATGCTGGCGATTTTTGCGTTGAGTTTAATCTTTACCGTGATCATTTCTTCCATCAGTTTGTATCGTGACTTCAACGATGATTTGGCTCGCTTGGATAAAGAACTGGAACAGGTGAAAACCAGCTACCTTTCTAGTTTTTCTGCCAGTCTGTGGGTAGAAGATAGAGAATTGCTGCACACCCAAGCAGAAGGGGCGATGCGCCTGCCCTCAGTGGACTACCTAAGAATCGCGACACCGGATGAAGTGATCTTCGAACTAGGCACTGCTTTGACTGAAGATCGGATCGAGCGACAGTGGCCTTTGCAATATGACACAGGGGCAAAAACGTATGATCTTGCTCAAGTGGCGGTGCAATCGGATCTCAGCCCGATCTACCAAGGGGTATGGCAAACCTTCTTTTTCCTCGTGATCGCGGAAGCGATCAAGATCTTTTTACTCATCCTAGGTGTTTTATGGGTCACGTTTCGTTTGATGGTGAAACCATTGCAGTTGCTTTCTGGTGCGGTGAGTGATTTCAGCGGTGGCCATGTACCAAGCAAGGTGCAGCTTCCTAAGCGTTGGTTTTTCGACGAAGTGGGTTTGTTAGAATGCAAATACAACCGCAGTGTTGAGCGTGTCAGTGAGCACCAAGTAGAAATCGAAGCTGCGCGCGACAAAGCCGAGATCGCAAACCGTAAGAAGAGCGAATTCCTTGCCACTATGAGTCATGAGATTCGTACACCAATGAATGGAATTATCGGTGTTGCCTCTTTACTCAGCGATACCAAGCTTGATGAACAACAAAAAGACTTGGTCTCCATTATCAACAGCTCGTCAAACTCGCTGATGGTAATCATCGACGACATACTCGACTTCTCCAAAATCGAAGCGGGCAAGATTGAACTGGAAAGCACGGTTTATAGCCTACTCGATTTGTTGCAGGAGGTGGGACGCCTTCACACTGTCAAAGCCCAACAGAAGGGGCTACAACTGGTTTGCGATATCGATCCTAAGTTACCGCTAGAAGTCGAAGGGGATGTTGGCAGACTTAAACAAGTGTTGAGCAACCTGCTCAGTAACGCGGTAAAGTTCACTGAGCGCGGGCACGTTAAGTTGATGGTGTCACAAGTGAGCCGAGAAGAGGGGGTTGCGAGCGTGCATTTTCGAGTGGTGGACTCTGGTATAGGCATCGCCAAAGAAAACCAACAAGCGGTATTTGAGAAGTTCCAACAAGCAGATGGCAGTACCACGCGTAAATACGGAGGCACAGGTCTTGGTTTAGCGATTTGTAGCAGTTTAGTTGAAGTCATGGGGGGGGAATATTCGCCTGACCAGTGAACCCGGCCTAGGAAGCTGTTTTGAATTCACCATTCCACTCAATATCGTCAGTGACAAGCTGATCGCCTCCAATACGATTAATGTCCTTGAGTTTCCAAATGGTGACACCAATACCTCTGAAAATACTGAGCTAAAGCCTGACAGTGGAAAACCATGGGTACTGGTGGTTGAAGATACTGAGGTCAATCAGAAAGTAGTGCGTATTATGTTGGAGAAACTCGGTATGCAAGTTCGAGTAGCTGAACACGGTGAGGAAGCACTTAAACTGTGCCAAGAGCATCAATTCGATCTGATTCTGATGGACTGCCAAATGCCAGTGATGGATGGTTTTGTTGCTACAGAGAACATTCGCAAGATGGGCGTTTGGGGTAAGCAAGTACCGATTGTTGCTTTGAGTGCGAACGTTATCAAAGAAGATCAGCGACGATGTTTTGCTATTGGGATGAATGAATTTGTTGCTAAACCAGTGACAAAAGAACGCTTGAAGCAAATTTTTGAGCAATACCTGCCGGAATCATTGCAAACGCGATCCAACCCCAAACATGCAACTTGAAATTGATCAAGTAAAGTGTGTTTCACTTCTTAAATGCTAAATCTGTGTGTTATAGTGCGCGGCTAGTATTTAAGTACCTTGAGGCTGTACATGTCGTTCAATCTATCCCTATTGCCGCCTGACGAGAAAAACAAAATCGAACTTGATAAGCAAGCGTCGTTTTTAGTTTGGAAGCTTAAAGAGGCGAAATCTGGTCCTGAGGTAATAGAAGAACAGCTGTCTAAGATTAACGATGCTGATGAGAAAGTGTTTTTTCAACAGGCAGTCGATAAGTACAAACGAGTGATGGGTGTCGCGTAGAGCGGAACGTGGCTATGGTGCAAATCACAGCGGCGAATGAGGTATTCTCCCCATTTCTTTGCAGGGTGAAAAGGTAAAATTCTTCACTCTTTGCTAAAATCCTTCGCATTAAATTTGAATTTAGAGAGACATCCCGATGGGAAGAAGTTTTGAAGTGCGCAAAGCCTCTATGGCGAAAACTGCAGGCGCAAAAATTAAAGTTTATTCCAAATACGGTAAAGAAATTTACATGTGCGCGAAAAACGGTGGTGGTGATCCAGACATGAACTTGTCTCTGAAGCACCTGATCGCAAAAGCGAAAAAAGACCAAGTTCCTGCACACGTTATCGATAAAGCGATCGACAAAGCGAACGGCGGCGGTGGTGAAGACTACACACCAGCGCGTTACGAAGGCTTTGGCCCTGGCGGCACAAGCGTGATCGTAGACTGTCTAACAGACAACGGTAACCGTACATTCCAAGACGTTCGCCAATGCTTTGTTAAAGTGGGTGCGAAAATTGGTGTTGAAGGTTCTGTTTCTCACATGTTCGATCACCAAGCGGTATTCCAATTCAAAGGCGAAGATGATGAAATCATCCTAGAAACGCTAATGATGGAAGACGTGGACGTTACTGACGTTGAGCTAGAAGACGGTGTTATCACTGTATTCGCACCTCATACTGAGTTCTTCAAAACAAAAACTGCGCTTAACGGTGCATTCCCAGATCTAACGATCGACGTTGAAGAAATCACATTTGTTCCTCAAACTCACACGCCAGTTGCGGGTGAAGATGCAGAGAAATTCCAGAAGTTCCTAGATCTTCTAGACGACTGTGACGACGTTCAACAGGTATACCACAACGGCGAACTATAATTCGGTTTTCCAGTTGTAAAAAAGGCTTCCCGAGGGAAGCCTTTTTTGATCGTATAGTTTGCCTGTTTTATTGTGACTAGCGTTTAGGTGTTTCGGTACTTGGAATAACACAGTGACATGATCACGCCAAAACAGATACCTTGGGTTAGCATCGCCGTACCACCGTAGCTAAAGAACGGTAGTGGGCTCCCCATAACCGGCAATAAGCCACTTACCATGCCTGTGTTGATGAAGGCGTAAAGGAAGAAGCTCATCGCCAATGCACCGCTCACTAAACGACTGAAAAAGTGCTCAGATTGGCACGCCAGCAGCATTACACGCGCGGTAATGAACAAGTACAATCCCAACAACACCACACAGCCAATAAAGCCCCATTCTTCTGCATAGGTCGAAAAAATAAAGTCGGTATGGCTTTCTGGAATAAAGCCTAGCGTGCCTTGAGTCGCATTCATCCACCCTTTGCCCTTCATGCCGCCAGACCCAATCGCAATCAATGATTGAATTATTTGGTAGCCTGAACCCAGAGGGTCCGACTCAGGATCTAGGAACTGGGTGACACGGCTTTTTTGATACGACTCCATGACAAAGAACCAGAGTATTGGAGCTAGTGTAAGGACGCTCACTAAAAATCCACCAATTATCTTCCAGCTCATGCCTGCAAAAAACAGAACGAATAGCGTGTAAATGACGGTGAAGATAGCCCCATCTAGATCTGGTTGTAACGCGATCAATCCTGCAGGAATAAAAGTGATCAACAGACAGAAGGCGATTTTTCTAAAGTCTGGACGTCCACCTTCAATATGTAGCATCCATGCAATCATAATAGGGATCGAAAGCTTAATTAGCTCAGAGGGCTGAAAACGAAAGAAGCCAATATCGAGCCAGCGCTGTGACCCATTAGTACTATCACCAAACAAGGCAACGGCAGCCAAAAGAGAAACGGCAATGACATATAAATATGGTGCTGAGCGTTGATAACTGGACGCAGGAATCGACGACATCACCAAAATACACACCAGAGTCAAACCGCATCGAGCGAGGTGTTTATATAGCATAGCTTCATTGAATCCACTGGCACTCCATAGAGTGAGCGAACTCAATAGCATGATCGGAATGATCGCCATCAAAAGTGGCAAATCAATCCTAGGGAAGAAACGCTTGTTCATCTTCTACAACCTAAAAACGCCCCAAGCGGGGCGAAAACAACCAGAACTCAGCGAGCTCAAACTATTCCGATGCTAAGAATCCAATTTGGAAATAACAGACACTACGCAAGGGTGTGCAAAGAGAGGAGTGTGCGACGCTGCCTGTTATGGGTAAGCTGACTTGGAAAGTCGTGGGATGGATAAATACACCAGGCTGAGGTTTTACGCCACACTTTTTATAAGGTTGAAATGGAAATTGGTACAGACAGCGCAATGAAATGGGCAGATTCGCCTTAAGTATTGTGCACTTAAGGCGATGGCGTGATTACGCTTGGGATTTTTCTGCTTTATGCGTGAAATGGTATAGCGCCCAAAGCACAAACAAAGTCACGGTGAGCTCCCAAGCTCGAAGGAAGGTGCTTTCCAAGCCTAACTCGTTACTGGTCATGTAGAGTTGAATCGGCAACATGGTCGCCAATAACGCATCGGTATGGACATCTTTGGCTGGGCCTTTTGCTTTTGCCATTGATGCGGTAATCATAAAGGCAAGTAGACCCAATACGATGGTGTAGTAACCGAACGTGGATTGATGTCCTGCCATCAGTAAGGTGAACACTACGGCTAATGCGCAGCCACCCACTTGAGTTTGAAAACGGCGGTCAACCACGTCGATAAAGCTTTTGTGTGTGGTTTGTGTTGCGGCGGCAATCACTGGCACCAAACAAAACGTTGCTGAGATGATGTCGACAATCATCAAGAACGCCACACCAAGCCCAATCAGCACGAGTGAAATAGCTCGGTTCTCAAACGTGATTGGCTCTTCTTCAAATGCGGGTGGTTTGCCGCCACGTTCAACAGGGAACAGAGCTACCATGATTTTCGCGATGACCACGGTAATTAGCATCGACAGCAAGATTTCATGAATGCGCATTGGCATGTCCATGGTGGTGTGCTGAGCAAATACCACAATCAGAATCCAGTTGAAGGTTGGCATGAGCATCTGACCTTTCTTCGGCGGTGTGGTCGCTCTGCGGCGCATAAAATCGAAGAAGAACAAACTAATGGTCCATACCACAAATGGATGCTGTGAAAACACTTCGGTCACCACCAATGCTGCGCTTGCTGCTAATAACGTAGGCAGCAAGGTGCGAAGCAGACCAAGCCAAGAATAGTCTTTGTTCTTGGTCATGATGATGGTTGGGTACAGCGCCAGATAAACTGGAGAATCAAGATTCAGAAGTTTGCCCAGCACCATACAAGTCGTCACAGTAAGGGCAACACGCAGTGCTTCATTGCGCTCAGAGAGACTTTGAAACAGTTTTTCGAAGGTCCACATGGTTCACCTCCTAGTAGATGTAGCGGAACATCGCCACCAAGTGAATCCAAGCCGAGCCAATGACATCCATAACAGGATTGCCGCTTTCAACGATCACACTCGCTCGTGAACCAGAAATCATCGAAGGATCCAGCTCGTTAACTGTAATGCGGGTGCGCACTTTCTGTTGTTCACGGATCCAACGAGTATCATTGGTCACGCTAGAAAGCTGTCCATTAGCATTGTTGGTATCGTAAATCGCACGCTCTTGGCTGCTGACTTCACCAGTAAACACTTTGCCCGGTAGTGCATCGAAGGACACCAACACTTCGCGACCATTAGTTAGCTTATCAATACCTTTTTCGTTGAAGTCAGCACTGATCCACGCATGGGCTTCGTCCACCAGCATCAATGACGCTGTGCCTTGTGTAATGTAGCTGCCTGATTGCAGTTGCAAGTTCGTTACTACGCCTTCGGTTTGCGCCACGATTTGGGTGTGGCTTAAATCCAGCTCTGCACTGGCAAGTTTTGTTTCTGCCAATTCAATAGCCGCTGTGCGGTCTTGAGTAGAAAGCTCTGCCTCAATGCGTTTCACTTCTGCGTTCGCCGCTTCAACCGCGCTGCTGGCGACTTGTGTATTGGTGATCGCGTCATCAAGTTCTTGTTCAGTTGCCAACCCTTTGTTGCGTAGTTTCTGGTTACGCGTCAGTTTTTGCTTCGCGTTATGGTATTCGAATTCGCGTTGACTTTGGGTTTGTTTCGCTGCTGCCAATTGTTGCCATTTCGCGGAATCTGATTCACGTGCTTGGCGCAGTTCGGCTTTCGCTTGTGCCACTTTCAATTGGTAACTGCTGGCATCGATAGCAAAAAGTGGCTGACCTTTTTCAACCAATTCACCGTTATTCACCATCACATCTGTGATCACGCCAGATACCTCCGGCGCAATGGTTGCGACATTACGATGCAGTGTCGCTTGGGTGGTGAAAGGGGAAACATTGTCTGAGGTGACTAAAAAAGCGGAGAACAAAGCTGCCGCTGAAAAAACAGTGTATATCGCGTATTTATAAAAATTTTCTTTCACGTCTGTACCTAGTATTCATTCGTTATTACGCGCCGCGTTCACGGCATATTCGGGTCTCTTTTCTACGTGGGCTAGGTTATACTCATCTAAAATTGGAAAAAATAACCAATGGAAGAAGTATGAATTCCATATTTGGAAACGTTGATGATTTGTACCTGTTTTGCTCAGTGGTTGAGCAAGGCTCTCTACTCGCGGCAGCGAAAAAGCTCGAACTGCCGGTCTCTACCATGTCTCGTCGTTTATCGGCGCTGGAAGCACGTCTAGGGCTGAGATTACTGGAGAAGAAGGGACGTGAGTTGGTGGCAACCGAGACAGGCTTACAGGCGTTTGATCAACTCAGCAGTGCGATGGCGCAGATTGAATCTGGCATTTTGCAGCTCAACCAACAAAGCCAACAAGTCGAAGGGCGAATTCGATTGGTGATGCCAAGCCGCTTCTACAATGACTTGGTCGACAAGGTGGTTGAGGATTACATCAAAACCTACCCAAAAGTGACCATTGATCTTCTGCTTAGCCAAGTGAATTCGATTCCAGAAACCGATCGCGATCTGGTGGTGACGTTCGATTTGGATGGTTTGGACGATATGATCGCGCGCCCGTTGTTTAAAGTAGAGCACGCTTTCTTTGTTAGCCCTGAATACCTAGCGCAAGCGGGCGGTAATATTGAAACCTTACAAGATTTAGCCAAGCAAGACTGGGTAGCCAGCACACACACCACACAAGTGCCTATCTATCAGCAAGACAAGCTGGTGGACATGCTCAACTGCAAGCCGCGCTTAGTGGTCAATGACATAACTGCGGTGATAAAAGCGGTGGAAAACGGTTTGGGAATTGCGTCGATCCCATTACGCCACGTTAAGCCTGAATTGAATCTCGTGCGTGTCGCACCATCCTATAGCCGCGGGGATCGCGAAGCCTATTTGGTTTATCGTCAGCGTAATTATCAGCCTAAAGCGCTGACCTTAATGGTCGAAGCGATTTTGCAGGCTTCAGAGGAGCGAAACCATTCATCCTCTCTCAATACCATTCACTCCATATAACTGCCATTGGTCGCATGCAAAAGCAGCGTGCGATCTTCTCCCTTAATCTGAAACCATCAAATCACGTTCAACTAAGGACAGTACATGATGGTTTCTCAATCTCGCTCAATCAAAGCTCTTAAACTGGCAAGTACATTTATCGCCGCATTTGCACTCAGCAGCAATTTGGCTCTGGCTAATCCAAGCGAGCGCACACTCAGTCAATTCAACCAAGCAGCGCAGGGTGACTCTGGCTTAGTTGATACCGTTTACGGCGAATTATCCAAACAACTCGAAGAGCAGGGCGCAACGCCGGTGACCTTGGTGTATTTAGGTAGTGCTGAAACGTTGCAAGGTCGCGAGGCGTTTATGCCTTGGAACAAGATGAAGTTCACCGAGCGCGGTCTTGCCACTATCCAAAAAGGTTTGGATCTAATGGCGAATCAGCCAGTACCACTGCAAGAGCAACAACGCTTACAAGGCTTACCGGAATACCAATTAGCCACCGCCATGGCAGCCACTACCTTTACCTCTCTGCCAGACATGTTCAATCACTTTGAGCGCGGCTACGAGCTGTACCTTTCTCTGCTCGATGAACCGAGTTTTAGTCAGCAACCTTTTGCGGCAACGTCTTGGATTTATCGCTACGCCATTGAAGCGGCACTGCGCGCTGAAGACGTTCAACAAGCCAAAACATGGTTAGCGCAAATGGAGCAGTTGGGTGACAGCAATTTAGAAACGCAAACCGCGAAAGCGCTGCTAGCCAAGTATTAGGGAGGCGTCATGATCGTTTTTAATCAACTGAGTCGCGATTACGCCCTTGGCAGCCAAACCGTACGTGCATTGCGAGACGTGTCTGGTGAAGTGTTTGCCGGCGAAATGGTGGCATTGTGCGGGCCGTCTGGCTCAGGCAAAAGCACCTTACTTAACGTGCTTGGCATGCTGGATACTCAATACCAAGGTCAGGTGACATTTGCAGGCAGCCCATACCCAACTGGACAAATGCAGGCTGCGAAAATGCGCCGTGAAAAGCTTGGCTTTGTATTTCAAAAATTCAATCTTGTCCCCGTGATGACAGCGTTGGAGAACGTGGCGTATCCGCTTCATCTCAATGGCTTTTCAAAAGCAGAGCAAACCGAGTTCGCCACACAAATGCTAGAACACGTTGGCTTGGGCGAGTTTATTCATCACATGCCAGACAACCTATCAGGCGGTCAGCAACAACGCGTGGCAATTGCTCGTGCGTTAGTACATAAACCAGCGTTGGTGATTGCTGATGAGCCAACCGCAAGCCTTGATAGCCAAACTGCCAACAAGGTCATCGACATTATGAAAGGGCTCGGACACGAGCTTGGTACCACTTTTATCGTCGCCACACACGACCCTCGTATGGCATCCCGTTGTGATCGCACCATTGAATTGGTGGATGGCAAAATTACCCAAACGCACGCAAGTGTGGAGGAGGTTTCATGGGCAAGCTAATTCCAGTTTCGGTTCGCCTTGCTTGGTTGAACCTGCAACGTAATCGCCGTCGCAGTTTATTGTCGATGCTGATCATTGCCATTGCGGTGTTTGCGTTAACCAGTGCGGGTGGTTTTGGTCTGTACACCTACGACAGTTTGAAAGAATCGACAGCACGTGACACGGGGCATCTGACGTTAACCACGCCAGGTTATTTCGCTAAAGAAGAAGAGATGCCACTGAGTAACGGTTTAACTCACGCCGACGACATCACCAAGCAATTGATTGGCTTAAACGAAGTGCGAGGCGTGCAGCCGCGAGTTGAATTCAGCGGTTTGATTTCCAACGGCAACAAGTCCTCGATCTTTATCGGCATTGGCGTCAACGAGCGCGAATTCGATATGAAGGGACCGTTTTTGGATGTGCGCGAAGGGCAGACGCTGTCCAACATTCATGCATCGCGTTATGACCCAGCAGAACCAGAAGTGATGCTCGGTGTTGATTTGGCGAACAACCTAAGCGTGCATGTTGGTGATTGGATTACCTTGCTGGCAACCACGACCGACGGTGCATTGAACGCGTATGACTTCAAAGTACGTGGCATCTACTCAACCGGCGTACCTGAGCTTGATAAACGCCAGCTTTACGTGCACATCAACAGTGCGCAATCGCTGCTCGGTTCAGACAAAGTCAGCGCGTTATCTGTCTTTCTGTTCGATACCAGTTTAACTAACCAAGTCGAGCAACAAGTGGCTTCGGTTCTGAGTAAGCAAAAGCAGAACTTTGGTGACCAAGATATTGAGATTACGCCTTGGCAAGAACGTGCGTTCTTCTACCTCAAAGTGAAAGATTTGTACGACCGTATCTTCGGCATCATGGGCGCAGTAATGGCGTTGGTGGTCTTTGTTGCGCTGTTCAACACCATGACCATGTCGGTCACCGAGCGTACACGTGAAATCGGCACCTTGTCAGCACTTGGTAGCTACCCTCGCGAAATCATTGCTGGGTTCTTGCGCGAAGCGGGGTTACTAGCGGTGATTGGCAGCTTAATCGGCGCTTTGTTTACTGCATTAGTTACCATTTTACTGATGGTCGTGGATGTGCAAATGCCGCCACCACCAGGACGCACAGAAGGTTACCCATTGACGATTTACTTCTCTTGGGAGCTGGTGGCTGTCGCAGGATTTGCAGTATTGATGATTTGTTTGATTGCGGCGTTTTTCTCGGCGCGCAAAGGAGTGAACAAGCCAATTACGGAGGCACTGATTTATGTTTAATTTCAAATCACTATTACCAATTGCACTGCTGACGGTAAGCGGCATCGCAAGCATGAATGCCAGTGCGAATGAAACTGCGCTAGATGCACTGCAAGTTGCGCAATTGATTGAAAAAGCGGACAGTTACCGCTTGCACGATGATTCCTCCAAAGTGGTGTCACTGGTGCGCTTATATCAAGACCAAGAGTTAGATAAAACTCGCCTCTATCACGTGTACACGCGCCCAAATCGTGAATCACTGGTGGTGTTCAAATCTGCGGTTGAAGCCGGGCAAAAGATGCTGATGATGGGCGACAACTACTGGCTGCAAATGCCAAAGAGTCGCCGTCCGATTCGTATTACGCCGATGCAAAAGCTGCTTGGTGAAGCGTCTATCGGCGACATCTCAACCCTGACGTGGAGCCAAGATTATCAAGGTGAATGGAAAGCGACAGAAACTGTTTCGGTGAATGGAGAAAGTGTTGCGGCTTATCACCTTGCCTTAACCGCGAAAACCAAAGGGGCGAGTTATCAGAAGATCGACTTGTGGTTGTCTGAGCAAGATGCGTTTCCAATCAAAGCTGATCTTTACTTGCGCTCTGGCAAACTCGCCAAGCAAGCGCAATACGGACGTGCAACCGACAACGGCGAAGACTACGTCAGTGAGATGACCTTGCTTGATAGCATTCAGCCGAGCAAAAAAACCGTTATCGAGTACCAAGAAATCGTGCCTTGGCAACTGGACAATAAGTTCTACAATCCAAGCTATTTGTCTAAAGCCAACACGACTCAGCTTTAGCTTCAACTCCGTAAACAGAGCGATTAAAACGAGCAAGGAAGTCACATGAAACCGCACCAGCTTAACCTTAACAAAAGCACCAGTCTGTTGATTGCTGCGTCATTGTGTGTGGGCGTTGCAGCCCCAGTTTTTGCCAATGATGAACTGAGTTTTGAGTGGGATTGGGCTGTCAGTTACGAAACTACCAAGCAGCGTGATAGCGCATTTATGCAGGCGCAGGGCAGTTCTCGTGATTCACTTAATGCACTGTTGGATGTGCAGGTGAATTATCAGAACTTCAGTGGTTTGTTCGCTCTGTATAGCCAAGGTTTGTACCTCAATCAACAAGGAAAGAGTGATTGGTGGAGTGAAGCTGATAACCAATTGCTGATTAGAGAGCTGGCTTGGCTAGGGGAGTGGCAAGTCGGTGATACCACTCTTGATGTGAGTTTGGGTAAGTTACGCGTGGATTGGGGCGTGGGTTATGGCTACCGACCTTTGGATCTGTTTAAGCCTTATCGACAAAACCCGGTTGGCTTAGTCGCAGAAGAGGGGGCGGGTGTGTTTTCACTCTCACACTACGATATGGCAGGCGAGTGGACGGTGATTGCAACGGATTCAAGCTGGGGGCAACAAGACCAGAGTGCTCTTGATCAAGCCGCAGAGCAGCAAGGTGTTGGTATTCGTCGATACGCGCTGGTGGGGGACACCGAGTATCAACTTATTGGTTATTACGATGATGTGCGCCGAGGTTTACTCGGAGCCAGTGCCATTGCGGTGTGGGATGAATCCATCGCCATGCACGGTTCCATGCTGTGGCAAAAGCAAAGTGTTGGGTATCAGTTTCAGCAGGATGATCTTTACCAACCCGTTTCGGTTGAGGACCAGGGCAGCGCATTCCAAGCCTTAATTGGATTGAACTGGGCAAACCAAGCCGGACACAACGTGATTGCTGAATATTGGTACGACAGCCGTGCATGGTCGAAAAGCGAATGGCAACAAGCAATAGAACGTGGTGAGCTACTCTCTCAACCCCTTAATCCCCAAACGTCTCTGCTTGCAACAAGCTACGCCCAAGGGTTTCAGCATGCCAATATCGTTCAGCATAACGTAATGCTGCACTGGAGTTGGGATGTAGAAGCGTGGGCGGCATGGAACGGTAAAGCGGATATGGGCTGGCTAAGTGATGTAACCCCTACGTTGGATGTGATGTTGTCGCCACAAGATGGTGGTGTGATTGTCACCCAGTGGCTTAACTACCAATGGATTGATACTGGCGATCAAAGTGTAGAAGTGGAAGTTGCCGCACGCTTTTTAACCGGAGACGACCAATCTGCTTACGCACAAATCAATGATAAGTATATGATTGTATTTAATATCAAAGGGAAATTCTAAATGTGTTCAGCAAAATCAGTGGTGAAAAGTGGATGGCCGCGTAGCTTATTAGTGACCACGGCATTTTGTCTCTTTATTGCAGCAATGACGCTCTCGGTTTGGGGCGGTCCATTCTACATTCATGTGGCGGTTAGCTTTGGATTTGGCTATTCGGCTATCTTCTTCTCATGGCTTGTCGACCGCCTATTTCCTACCATTCCTCGTTTGGCGGAAGTGGCTATCTCGCTGACGGCTTGCCTATTGTTTGGTGTGGTGAACGCCCAGCTTTGGCTTGGGGAATACTTCGGTATCTCAAGTATGCTGTCGGTTGGTCTCATGGGGTTGTTATTCAGTGCCATGTGCTTTTTCTATTTCTATTCACGCGAGCAACATGCGATCGCTCAGCGAGAGTTGGAAGCCATCAAACGCGAGAAAGCAGAGCAAGATCGTGCGCTGTTGCTGAGTCAGCTTAAGCAGATGCAAAGCCAGATTGAACCGCATTTTTTATTCAATACCTTGGCAAATATCAGTGCGCTCATGTCGCAAGATGTCGATAAAGCCAAGCTGATGCTAGAACAGTTAACCGCGTTACTCCGTGCAACGCTTAAAAGCTCACGCGAAGAGCACACCACCATAGACAATGAAACGGCGTTAATTGAGGCTTACTTAGGTATTCAACAAACTCGTTTGGGTGATCGACTCAGTTACAAGGTTGAGGTGGAAGAGGGGTTAGGCAGAACCGAGTTACCGCCGATGATGCTACAACCCTTAATCGAAAACGCCATCATCCATGGTATTGAGCCGAAGCGAGAAGGTGGTGAAGTCAGCTTGCTCATTAAGCGCGAACAGCAGAACTTGAAGATTGAAATCAGAGACACAGGTGTTGGCTTGAATCACGTTAGTGGGCACATGGGTTCAGGCGTGGGTTTAAGTAATCTCAAGCAGCGAGTTGAAGCTTTGTTTTTAGGTAAGGGAGAGGTCTCCATTAGTGAGTCTGCTCAAGGTGGCGTTTGTATTCGCTTGAGTTGGCCAATTGAATCGTGATTAGGGAAAGATATAAATGAATACTGGGTTTACTGCGATTATTGCTGATGATGAACCGTTATTGAGGCGTCATCTAGATAAAAGCCTAGCTGAAGTGTGGCCTGAGCTAGAGGTAATTGCCAAAGTTGCGAATGGTGAACAAGCATTGCAAGCCATTGAGCACAACCAACCTGACATTGCGTTTCTCGATATTCGTATGCCAGTTTTGGATGGCATGACACTAGCGCAAAAACTCAATCAACTCGCCAATCCACCTTTGATTGTGTTTGTCACCGCGTACGATGATTACGCCATCAAAGCCTTTGAACAAAATGCCGCCGATTATTTGCTCAAGCCTATCTCGGATGAGCGTCTCCTGACGACGTGTGAAAGAGTGAAAGCACGCCTTGCTAAGCGAGAGCAAGAAAGTAGCAATGTGCAGATGAGCAGCTTGTTAGAACAGTTACAGCAATTATCCGCTCCACAAACGCCGCAATATCTTCAGTGGATTAAAGCGACGCAAGGGGAAGATATCCATCTGATTGCCACGTCTGATGTGCTGTATTTCAAAGCGGAAGAAAAATACGTTTCTGTGTATGCCCAACAAGGGCAAGGCAAAGTGCAGGAGTATTTGATTCGCACATCGTTGAAAGAGTTGTTAGGGCAGCTTAATCCAGAACAGTTCTGGCAAGTGCACCGATCAAGCGTGGTGCAAGTGTGTAAAATTAGCAAAGTAAACAAAGACTTTGCCGGAAGAATGTTTGTGCATGTTGGGGAAAACAAGCTCCCCGTGAGCCGTGCATCTCAAAGTTTGTTCAAAGGGATGTAATCGCTAGAACTGCTCACTCTTTACACTGTAAACTCGCAGCTCTTAACCCACATTATCAAGGAAGATAAATGAGCTATCGCGTAACCCTGCTAAATGCGACGGGAGAGTTGTCTCCACTCGCTGAGTATTTGCATCAGAAACTTGATGATCTGAGCTCACAACTTTCTAGTTACTTTGATCTCAGTAACATCGACCTGACCGTTAGCCCGTTTGATCGCAATGATGTACCGCAGACGGGGATTGGTGGCTATTGCTTAAGCGCCTATCGTGTAGAGATTCTGCTTGATACTCAACGTGCAGATATTAAAAACGTTATTGAGAAAGAACTGGCTGCGGTGCTAGCGCATGAGTTGCATCACCTGTTCCGTATGCGATCGGGAGAGAATGGCGTTGCGCTTGGTGATGTGCTGATTATGGAAGGTTTAGCTTGTCATTTCGAACGTAAGGTGAATGGAGGCATCACTCCGAGCTTGTTTGAGCAAATCAAAGATCAAGATTGGCGTCCTTTCTATGCTGAGATGAAAGACAAGCTGACCAGCTTAGATTACAACTTCGACGCTTACTTTCTTGGCAGTGATGAAAGCCGCTGGCCGAAATACATGGGGTATTGGGTTGGGTACAACCTTGTCGCTGAATATCTGGTGGACTTTCAAGGCTCTGAGCTTGATTTAGTCGGAGCAAAAGCCGAGCTTTTCTATCAATAACTCCGGCACAAGCCAGTCATAAAAACAAAAAGCGCCTAAGTCATCAGACATTAGGCGCTTTTATCGTTTTATAGTGATGACCTCTCCGAAGAGGCGAGTGTGCTTATTCGCTGATTGTCACTTTCTCAATAATGATTGGATCGCATGGCACATCATCATGACCAAGCTTAGAGGTCGTTTTCACTTTCGCGATGCGGTTTACGACATCCATACCTGCGATCACTTTACCAAACACTGCGTAACCCCAGCCTAGGTTGGTGGTTGCGGTGTGGTCTAGGAAATCATTGTCTTCCAAGTTAATGAAGAACTGTGCCGTTGCAGAGTGCGGTGCATCGGTACGCGCCATTGCGATAGTGCCAACAAGGTTCTTTAGACCACGGTTTGCTTCGTTCGCAATCGGTGCACGCGTTGGCTTTTCTGTCATGTCTTCGGTGTGACCGCCACCTTGGATCATAAAACCATCGATAACGCGGTGGAAAATGGTGCCGTCGTAGAAGCCATCTTCACAGTATTTTTTGAAGTTCTTTGAACTAACTGGCGCTCGTTCTAGGTTCAGTTCAATTTCGATGTCACCGAAATTGGTGGTCATAATAATCATCTGGTTTTGCCCTTGTAGGTGCTAAGTTGGCGGCATTATAGCTAAGTCGCATTATGATAGCAGAAATAAAAACAGCGACGTTTTGGCGTCGCTGTTTGCATGTTGAGTGCTTGAGGAAAGCTCTAAACCGTAAAGCGACCGACCAAGTCGTACAGTTCGTTGGCTTTGTGGTTGAGGTTGCCACTGCCTGCACGGTTTTGATTCGCAAGGCTTGCCGACTGACTGCTTTGTTGAGAGATCACTTCGATGCGTTGTGAAATCTCTTGGCCAACTTGGCTCTGCTCTTCAGTTGCCGTAGCGATCAGCGTGTTCATGTCCATGATATTAGCGATGGACGCTTGGATTTCTTGTAATGCAGAGGAGGCAGCACGAGCTTCTTCAACGGTTGCTTCACCACGCGCTTGGCTGGACTCCATTGCCTTCACAGCGGCATCTGACCCTGACTTCAACTGTTCAATCATTTGATGAATCTCACCAGTACTGTCTTGAGTGCGGCTCGCTAACTGACGAACTTCATCAGCTACGACTGCGAAACCGCGTCCTTGCTCACCCGCACGCGCTGCTTCGATTGCAGCATTCAACGCCAGTAGATTGGTTTGTTCGGCAATGACTTGGATAACTTCTAGAGAAGACGATATGTTTTGTACATCGCTCTCTAAGCGAGAAATCACTGAGCCTGCTTCAGATACTTCTACAGCCAATGCTTCAACAGAGCTCGCTGCGGAGTCTACGATGTGCTTCGCTTGTTGTGCATTCTCATCGGCATCTTTTGCTGATTGCGCAGCTTGGTTGGCGTTGCTGGAAATCTCGTGCGCCGTTGCTGTCATCTCGGTCATTGCCGCAGCGACTTGCTCGGTTTCTTCTCGCTGACCAGAGGCAAGTTCGTCAACTTGAGAAGCTCGCTGAGACATATTGTTGGTTTCAGAAACGACTTCTTCACCAACATGGCTCACACTCTTAATAATACCCTGTAGGCTTTCTACAAACTTATTGAAGTTGTTACCGAGCTGTTTGAACTCAGGCACATTTGATTCTTCCATACGCGCAGTCAAGTCTGCATCGCCTTGTGCGAAAGAGTGAATTGAAGCATCAAACTGCTCAATAGGCTTCATGATACTGCGGTTAACAAACACAGCGAAGACCGCAACGATGGCGGCAATCGAGACACAGAACAGAGCGATAGCAGTCAGTGTTGTGTTGAGAGCTTGGTGCGCGGCTTCTTCCATGTTTGCCACAATGGCATCGATATCGTCAGTGTAGAAGCCCGTACCCAGCATTAGATCCCATTCAGGAATAAAGACCGAGTAGCTTAGTTTTGGTAGGGCTTCGCTCTGACCGAGTTTCGGGAAGTAATAAGTGGTGAACTCGCCAGTTTTGGAGTTTTTGAGCAAGTCCTGAATCAGGTAGTTGCCTTTCTTATCCTGCAAGTTATAGAAGTTTTCCCCGATGCCTTTAGTGTTTTTACCCACCACCACACGCACGCCTTTTGAATCGTAACCGAAGATGTAGCCGGATTGACCAAACTCTAACTGTTTCAAGGTAGGCAGTGCTTCTTCAAGTGAGGCGTTTTGAGCGAGTAGCGGTTCGACAGCGGAACGCGCCATTTGGACGTAGTTTTTGAGCTCGGCTTTTTTCATCTCCATCATCTGACTTCGCGTCTGCTCAATTTCGTGTTTGTTGTAGGCGGTGGTTTGTAAATAGGTAAACCACATCATACCTATGGCTATGGTTAGAACAGGTATGATGGAAAGAATATAGAGTCGCTTTCTTATGGTTAGATTCATGTAGACTTCCTTACTTCTCGGCTCTGCGATACAGCGTTATGGGCTTGTCCCCACAACTGTTATGTTCATATTTTGTTCTTGTTATGGTTAAAGACTACCCGAACTAAACTGAGAGAAGTATTGGAAATTGCAAATCTAAGACTAAGGTATTATCTAAACTGGTAACCGATCACATTTAACGTGAACACGAACCGTTATTGCAGCGAGAAGTGCCCGTTAACCAGTAGGAGACGCGATAGCGGTTTTTGGCAAATTTGAGGTAAAGCCAGTCCGCAACAGGTTTGATAATGCGCCAACGCAGTGGAGCGTATAACCAACCACGACCAACCAACTGCCATGCTCGATGAGTTACATCCAACCCAAGCAGAAGTTCGTCCTTCTCGTTGAGGGCGTGCAAAATGGTGTTGGCTTGCTCAGGGTCGATTTGCGGATAATCGGCAAATGCGTCGCTGTAGATGTCGACGGTTTTGATCAACTGCTTGTTATCGCGCTGTTTTAGTGCGTTCATCTCTTTGGCGCACAAGGGACAAGTGCCATCGTAAAATACGGTCAGTTTGGTCATGATTGAGCTCATTGTTGGCTATTCTTATCCCTTTTACGCGATTATTTTTCTTTTAGTTCATTGTCTTGCAAGTAATGCTGCCAATTATCACGGATGTTGCCGTAATTGAATTGGCAGAACTCTTTGCGATCGCGTAAGTAATCTTTTTCTACTTCATCGAGCAAGGCTTTGTATTGCTCAGGATCACTGCCGTAAACCAGACACAGGGTAGAGAAGTAACGCTGCAGATCGAAACTGTGCTCATCAATGTACTCGCCAAAATCGTAGTAGTCCGGTCTGTCGTCGGATTCGAATGCGAACATGTCCGCAGCACTGATCGCCACATCGGCACCGTCATCAACGTAATCAATCAGCAAGATGGTGGCGAAGTTATCGACCGCATCCTCTTCTTTACCCAATACAGGAATGTTTTGATCGGCAATGTAAGCGTGTCCACCTTCGTGCAATAAAGTGTGCAGCAAAGTATCGAGTGCGCCCGTTTTCGGTGCTTTACCGTAACGTTCTTGGTACTTGTTGTTGGTAAAGTAATTGAATGATTCTAGATAGAAGGTATAGGGAATGTGGATGGTGTGGGATTCTGGATCGTAAAGCGGACCATCTTCACCACCGTAGGTCAGCGTTAATGTGTGATCAAACGGGAAGTAATCATCAGAAAGCTGGACAAAGATGTCGTTCACTTCACTGTTTTCAATTACTTGTGCAGCAAAGCGATCGTCGGCCGTTTCCGTTGGGAGGTATTCGATTTTAATGTTTTCGCTCGCAGACGCTGTGGCAGCAAACAGCAGCAGAGAGGCAAAGGCAGAGTGACTTTTCATTTTCGGAATCTTGTTATTTGTTTGGTTTGCTTGAAAATTATACATGGTTTTTATAGTGTGCGCGTTGGAGGGCACATTCATGAATAATCCATTACTACTGCAACCCCGCATCCAATAGGCGTCGTTGACTGAGAACGCAGCAACAACGCCACGAGAAATCGTTCCGTGGCATACATTTACTCTATTGAGGTAACTGCCATGAAAAAACACTGGTCCAAATTTCAGTACCTGCACCAAGTGGTGCAAAACCAAAATATCCACATCAAAGGCACCCACAGTTACTACAGTGATTGTTGGGATAACGGCTTTGAAGATTCGGTCGTGCGCTATCTGCATGGCGATGAAGTCAGTAAAGCGTGGCAGCCAAGGTGGGAAGTCGATCAGCTTTACATTGGTGACTACGTTTGTATCGCGGCTGAAGCGGTCATTTTGATGGGCGGCAACCATAATCACAGGACGGACTGGTTCTGTCTGTATCCGTTCCTTGATGACGTTGAGCAATCTTACCAAGGCAAAGGCGATACCGTGATTGGTGACGCAGTTTGGATTGGCATGCGTGCGATGATCATGCCCGGTGTCACCATTGGGGAAGGCGCAGTGATTGCCGCCAACAGCGTGGTGACCAAAGATGTCCCGCCTTACACTGTGGTCGCAGGATCTCCGGCAAAGCCTGTTAAGCTTCGCTTCGAGCAAGACACCATTGATAAGTTGCTTGATCTGCAAATTTATTCGTGGAACGAGGCTAAGTTCGAGGCGCTTCGTGCTTTCATCTGTAGCAATAATATTGAACAGTTGATCGTTGCGGAAGCAAACTATGAAGGTGGCGAATAACACTGAAATGAGGAAAATTTTCAGCGATATGTTATAATCCCGCTCCGTTGTGACGAGAACACTTGTTGCAAGCTTGAGAATTTCCCTGGATTCGGCTCGTTCAAAATTCCATGAGTCAGAGTTTTTAAACTACGATGGGATACAAGCAAACCCAAATGTTAGGGCGCCATTTCGGCGCTCTATTCGTTATGACGGGAAGGAACTTTGCTCGATAGTGATGATCACTTTCTGTTTATGTAAGGGAGCCCGATAGCGGTTCAGAAAGTGTCACTCGAACAATACTCACAACATGATATCCATCTCGTACAAGCAGTCATTTTTGCTTGTCTATGAAGGGGATAAGAAGGAGCTTAACAGGCTCCTTTTACATTTTAGGGCTTGCGAATAGCGCGTAAATCAGAACATCGCTTAACGACCGTCCCTTAAACTAGCCTAAGGCGCATTTAACACAACCTTTTGAGTATTTTCGGAAAAATTTGGCGAGAAAATTTGCTATTGAACAGAGCTTAAACTAACACTCAATCATTACGGAGGATGAAGAGAACAATAATAAGAGGCGATATGAATCATTTAATATCTGTAGGTGCACTGGAATCCTTTTTGGTTGCGATCAGTGTGCTTTTTTTGGGGCATTTTATTAATGCTAAACTACCGATCTTAAAGAAATTCAACATACCTGAGCCGATTGTAGGTGGCTTGATTGTGGCCTGCATCATTACTGCTCTTCATTTTAACGGCATCGATTTGGAATTCGACTTGCCGTTGCAAAATACATTCATGCTGATGTTCTTCTCTACCGTTGGTTTGGCAGCAAATTACACTCAGTTAATGAAAGGGGGCGCGAAGGTTTTCATCTTCTTAGCAGTCGCGTCGTTCTACATCATCATTCAAAACGGTGTCGGTGTTTCACTGGCAGCGGCATTGGGTTTAGATCCGCTGATGGGGCTTATCGCTGGTTCGATTACTCTATCAGGTGGTCACGGCACGGGGGCGGCGTGGTCACAAACTTTCCAAGACGTTTACGGTTTGAATAACGTATTGGAAATCGCGATGGCGTCAGCAACATTCGGTTTGATCATCGGTGGTATCATCGGTAGTCCGGTTGCGCAGCGTCTGGTCGAAAAGAACAACATCGAATCTGAGTATGGTCGTGGTGGTCGAGATGCCAAAACCCACGAGAAATTCCCAGAGTTGGTGACGTACAACGAGTACGAAGAAGACAAAGTAACCGCGAAAAAAGTGGTTGAGAAACTGTTCTTCCTATTGATCTGTGTAACAGGCGCTAAGTACGTAGAACAATGGGTGAGCACTTACGACATTCAATGGCTGATGATTCCAGACTTCGTTTACGCGTTGTTCATCGGTGTGATCATCACTAACTTCTTGGAAGTGACCAAGATTCGTAAGTTGGATGCCGAAACGGTCGACATGTTAGGTACGGTGTCGCTGTCTCTGTTCCTAGCTATGGCTCTGATGAGTCTGAAACTGTGGAACATCTTCGACCTAGCAATCCCATTCTTGGTGATTCTGGGCGTGCAGTCAGTGATTCTGGCTATCTTCACCTACTACGTAACGTTCAAGGTGATGGGCAGCAACTACGATGCTGCGGTTATCGCAGGTGGTCACTGTGGTTTCGGTTTGGGTGCTACTCCAACGGCGGTAATGAACATGGGTTCTATCGTAAACCGCTTTGGTCCATCACCACAGGCGTTCATGGTTGTGCCGATTGTTGGTGCCTTCTTCATCGACATCGTTAACTTGATCATTCTACAAGGCTACATTTCGTTCCTTGGCTAGATAGATTAAGACGTCAAATAAAACAAAAGGTCACAGTGTTGCTGTGACCTTTTTTGTATCTGGCGTTCGCCAACGATGAGCTTCGTCTGTCTATACGCAAGCTTTCATTTTCAAGCGGTTCTTGTTGTCGCGATTAGCAAGCACTTGCTGGTGGTCATCAATTGTCCCCAGTGTTTTCGCCATGCGATCGTAAAGCACAACGTTCACCGTCGCGGCTAGGTTCATACAACCATGAGTTGGTACGTACACCACATGATGCGCCTTATCGATCATCTCTTGCGGCAGTGAGCCGTCCTCTGGTCCAAACACATAAATCGCGTTCTCTGGGTGAGTGAAGTGCGGCAGCGCCGTTGCGCCGACCACTAACTCAACACAAACGATTTCCACATCGTCGGCAACATTAGCGGTGAGGTCTTCCATCTCCATTAATTGAATGCGCTCTTGTGAGTTCTGGGTGTCGGTCTGAAATTTTACTGCGCGGCTGTAGCGTGTGCCGTTGTAACGAACTTGCGCGGCGTCGTAGCAGCCTGCGGCTCGTAATACTGCGCCAACGTTGGTTGGACTCTTTGGGTTGTACAGTCCAATAATGGCTGTTGGCTTGGTGGTCATGGTTGGTGTTCTGCTTTTCAAAAATTCTAGATAACAGCGCTGGGCGCATTAAGCGGGGGATTATGAACTTAACCAAGCAGAAGCGCTATCGCTACAGGCTGATTATTTTTGCGTTGAAGCAAACAGAATGAAGATTGATGGTGTTGAAAATAAAAAAGCGAGGACAGTACCTCGCTTTTGATGTGTGGTTTTGCTTGTGCTTTTTAGTTCACAGTACGGCTGAATTTGATGCTAGCTGTCCAAGCAAGCAAACCGATGAAGGCGTAAATACCGACATTCAACCAACCCGCATCTGGAATCGCGCTGAACGGGTTTGGCGCAAGAATCGCGTGCAGTGGTAGGTAGAAAATCGCTGAGAAGAACTCATCCAGACCATAGAAGTTGAACATCGCAATCGGCATCCAACGCAGTGCGTAAATACCAATCAAGATCACCAACAGTGGTGAGTTCACTTTCTGTGAGATTGCCATTGCGGTTAATGCGAGCGGCAATAACAACACGCCAGCCACTACCATTCGAAGCAAAAATTCAATCCAGTTTAGCAGTACGAAACCCAATGATGCTTGGCGATACAACAACGCCAACTGGTGGTCAGTTGAAACATTCAACATCCACAGCATAAAGTCGGCAGCGAAAACCAATACCGAACACACCAATGGAATCACCAATAAACCAAACGTCAGCTTCACCAGATGGGTTTTCACGTCACTGACAGGCATACTGCGCCAAAACATGATACTGCCCTCTGAGCGCTCTTTACGTAGCGTTCTTGGGAAGTATTGAGTGCCAAGCAGGATAGACAACAAACCAATGCCGCCGGTGATCAGCATGTTGACGTCATCGCCGAGCTCTTTGTGGATGTCACTGACATCGCCGCCAAAGCTCATTTGGAAGAACATATTGTGTTGCAGTGTAGAGCTACTCATTAAGCTGACAAACAGCAGCACGCCACAGGCAAACATAAATAATGGCACGCGTGTAACCAATGGGTTCTCTAGCCATTCTTTACGCAACATCGCGACAATCGATTTCATTATGCTGCCTCCTTCTGCAATGCCAAGAACAGATCCGCAAGCTTGACGCCATACACATCACCCAGCCCTGCAATTTGTTCTGCGTATTGTGATGACAGCAACCATTTAGTCGTGCCTAAGCCCTTTTGCGATGACAGTGGTTTCAGCGCTTCGATTTGTGCGCGATGCTCATCACTGGCATCGAGAATGAAGTAATCTTCGCTGATGCTGTCCATTGAGGTTTGCAGAACAGGTCGACCGTGTTTAAGAATTAGCACGTCCGTCAGTAGATGTTCGATTTCCGATACTTCATGGCTCGCAATGATCAGCACACGCTCGCCGTCGTGGAACCATTCCAGCAAATGACGGTAGAAGGTATCGCGATAAACCAAATCCAAACCAAGCGTTGGCTCGTCTAGAATCAGAATCTGCGTATTGGTCGCGATGACGACGGCCAAGTGCAATTGCACCTTCATGCCTTTCGATAGGGATTTGATGCGAGCACGCGGCTTGATGTCGGTTTGACGAAGCAGGCTATCAGCTTTGCTGCGATTAAAACCTGGGTGTACGCCCTCGGTGTAATCGAGCAGCTGAGCAACCGTCATCCAGTTTGGCAGAACGTTCACATCTGAGATGTAAGATAAGCTCTGCATGATTTTGTCGCGTTGCATGATTGGCTCAAAGCCATTGATGCGAATGGTGCCCTGATATTCGTGTGCACCGAGTAGGGCGTTAATGAGAGTCGATTTACCCGCACCGTTATGACCTAGCAAGCCAAGCACCTGACCCGCTTGTAGATCAAAGCTCACGTCATGCAGCGCTTCCCCCTGCTGACGATATTGCTTGGAGACGTGTTTTACACTGACTAATGCGCTCATTGGTCACCTTCAATATGTGTTTGGATTTGTTGGATAAATTCATCAAGAGACATATCCAGACGTTGTAGTGTGTCGGCGATCTGCGGAATTTGTTGCTCAAGGAAACGTGCTTTTTCATCAGCAAGCAGCTGCTTTTTTGCACCTTGGGCGACAAACATGCCTTGCCCACGTTTCTTCTCAATCAATCCTTCATCAACCAATAACTGATAGCCCTTCATGACCGTCAGGTGGTTGATCTTCATATCCGCAGAGACACTGCGTACCGAAGGCAAAGCTTCGCCCTCTTGCCAGATGCCTTGCAATATTTGCTGGGTGATCTGGTCAGCCAACTGACGGAAAATCGGTTGGCGATCATGCCAATGCGTCATGATTGGTTTCCTTGGCTGAGTTGGTGTTATATATATGTATAACACCTTGGCGATGGGATAGAAAGCGCCAATCTTCTTGCGGTGTTTTCTCAATCACTTTTGTCGAGGAAAATTCGCCAAAGTTTGCACCAGAGTTTCACGCAAAATTTGCACGCAATCGCATACGTTTTTGCCTTCAAAAACTGGTAAAAAATTGTTCACTTCTCATAAGTTGAGAAGAGCCAAAAAAACCAGAAAATTGCGCCACAAAACTTGGTGAAAAAGTGTGTTTTTTCATTGAGTGAGAATTGGGTGAATATCCGAGCTATTACTTTCTTATTTAATGAGAATTGAGAGGGTTTGCACCCTAGAAAACCACACGTTCAGGAGGCACTCTGACCTGCCTAAATACCGCTCAACCTGCGAGTTGTTACTCAAAGGATGAGAAAAAGGAGGCAAAGAGGTTTTATGAATCAGGTCATTTCTGTTGGTCCACAAGAGTCGTTTCTCGTCGCTATTTGTGTGTTGTTCTTGGGACAATTCGTTAACGCTAAATTACCGATCTTAAAGAAATTCAATATTCCCGAGCCAATCGTGGGTGGTTTGATTGTCGCATGTGCGATCACCGCGATGCACCTCAATGGTTTGGATTTAGTTTTCGATTTACCGCTGCAAAACACTTTCATGTTGATGTTCTTCGCTACCGTTGGCTTGGCTGCGAACTACACCCAGTTGATTAAAGGCGGCGCTAAGGTATTTATCTTCTTAGCTGTAGCATCGGTGTACATTCTTATCCAAAACGCGGTCGGGGTCTCTTTGGCAACCGCGCTCGGCTTAGACCCGCTAATGGGCTTGATTGCAGGTTCGATTACGTTGTCTGGCGGTCACGGTACGGGCGCAGCATGGTCGCAAACCTTCCAAGACATGTACGGCTTGCACAACGTTCTAGAAGTAGCAATGGCATCCGCTACCTTTGGATTGGTGATTGGTGGCATCATCGGCAGCCCAGTAGCGCAGCGCTTGATCGATAAACGTAACCTTGAATCTGAATACGGACGCACCAACCAGACTCACGAACGTTTCCCTGAACTGGTGACCTACAATGAACACGAAGAAGACCGCGTGACGGCGAAGAAAGTGGTCGAGAGCTTGTCGATCATTTTGTTGTGTGTCACTGGTGCCGATTACTTAGAAGGTTGGGTTAGCAGCTTTGGCATCAAATGGTTGATGATTCCAGACTTCGTTTACGCACTGTTCATTGGTGTGGTGATCACCAACATCATGGAAGTGACTAAAGTACGCAAAGTGGATGTTGAAACGGTCGACATTCTTGGTACGGTTTCGCTGTCTCTGTTCCTAGCGATGGCACTAATGAGCCTAAAACTTTGGAACATCTTCGATTTGGCAATTCCGTTCCTCATTATTCTTGCGGTGCAATCGGTGATTCTGGCGCTCTTCGCTTACTACGTGACGTTCCGTGTGATGGGCAGCAACTACGATGCAGCAGTCATCGCGAGTGGTCATTGTGGCTTTGGTCTGGGCGCAACGCCAACAGCAGTCATGAATATGGGCTCTATCGTTAATCGCTTCGGTCCATCACCACAAGCCTTCATGGTGGTGCCTATCGTTGGCGCGTTCTTTATCGACATCGTCAACCTAGTGATTCTGCAAGGCTGCATCTCTTTTATTAAGTAATCAGCCACGCTCCACAAAACTAAAGCCAGTCCCGAGAGACTGGCTTTTTTGATCTAACGTACTTCTTCTCCTGAATGCGTTACCGCTAGGGCTTTCGTTGTTTAGATTCTCAGGCAAGTTACAGTGAAAAACCGTCAACTTCCGGCATGAGAGCCAAATATAAACCGTACGTGCTAGGGTTTATAGTCACCATTAAGTTTGTTTGTTAAGGATATCAACCTCTTGTAGGTCTTTAGGAGAATTATGGGCCTCTTAAAACGCATTCTGGGATATACGTGTGAGAATACGCACTATCAAGTCAATCGCGTCCAATCACACTATGTTTCTATTCCTTGTGAAGCTTATTGTAAAACGACGGATGCCTGTCTGATTCATCTTTACAGAGATAAGCATCAACGTTTAGCCGAGCGCTTCATTAACCGCTCTACTTTTTATTACTCGGATAACGAAGATCCCAATGAACTTGTGACTTTATTGGATCTCGCTTGGCGTGGTTTATGCCCGAAGGCTCAAGTTCCGGCGGTGAGAAAGGTCATCTACGAAAAGCAGCAGGAAGTACTTGAGAGCCTTCAAGGTATGGACAGCTACATCTTGCTGGTTGGTTCATGGTTGGGTGTGGAAGTCAGTAATTTCAAACGCAATGTGCAAAGCAAGCATCAAGAAATGATAGAAGATCGCTTATTGATATTTGGCGAGGAAGCGGAGGCGTTTCCTATTACGGAGGAATATGGTAGCGAGTTGTATTTTTATAAGTACCAACTGCTGCTGGATATCACGATTAGGGCTAATGAACTCAACGTAAAAAACGTCGTAGCCAGGTGCACTTTCCGATGGTTTGATGCGATCTTAGCGGGCATTTTTCTGGGAAGGATGGAGCGAGAGGTGATTGAGGAAATCCATGATATGCACAATTTCCATCAGAACGTGCTCAATCAGATTTTTGAGCTGGCGGGAATCGGCTCACTAGAGCAGTTTCTTTTAAACGTTAAGCCAGCGTAGAAGTATAATAAGCGTATCAACCGTAGGTAGGATGATACGCTTTCACACTTTCTAGCCTTTTTGATGCAATTTCTCATAGGTTGCAAAGCTAAAAGCGCAGGCTGAAGAAATAAGATCTTGTTTGATGATGGTGACTGCATTGGCATCACTATTGGCGTAGTGCTTGGTAAAATGGACTTCTAGTGTACCTTTGTCTCGGTACCCACTCATTACGGGTTTTATTGATATCTCCTGGTTCAATCCTTCCGCTTCGTTGGGTTCGCCTAAGCTGAGTACTTTACCTACATATAACCTTCGGTCTGATAAGGTTAGCATGACCATTTTGTCCCCTTTTTCTAACGCAGATTTAAAGAGAAAGTCATCCAGTGAGCTGTCGGAAAAGACTCTCGCATTAAGCCGTTCTTTTGGGCTAAACGTCATGTAGCGAACGCAATATTTGATGTAGGCGAGTAGAGACCAGAATACAGGCACAAGCAACATCGAAAACGTAATCATGGTTACCCAGGTGAGATTGATAACCTCTTGATTGGTAAATGCACCAAGTTCGTAGAGTAGGCTCGATGTGAACTCATAAGGTGTCTGTGCAAATAATGCGTCAGGCAACCATTTTATCGGAGCAAAATGTGTGATGGCTGCGAAAAAATACGCGTATCGATTAATGATCAAGACTAAGCCTAAGGCGATAAACAAACATATCATGCCTAAGTTTGCGCTTTTTAAGTATAGGTACTGCCCTTCATAACGGTGCACCTTATATCGATAGAACGGATGGATATGACAAACCAAAAAACCACTTACCAAGATTGGTAAGATTAGCAACAAAAACAACTATTTCTCCTCAACGAGTAACCGAGCTCTTTCATAAATATTGTTCGTCATTAGGTCTTGATGAACCTCTTTGGCAGATATAAACACGGTTCCCCTGCCAACGACTTTTAATGATGTGTAAGAATGATTGATCTTTCTTGAAAGGTGCCGTTCCTCTTTCGTTCCCCAAAGACCGAAAGTAAAAAATCGAATAATTCGCTCCATAATTCCTTCGAAAAAAATGGTATATCTCAGGTGATCTAAAAAATATAAACAGAAACCTGGATAGTGTACCAACCTAGCTGTGTTATATCGAATGAGCGAATAATAAAATGGTTGTTATTATGAGTTATTAAATAACAAAGGCAGAATTTTCTGTCTGTTTTCTATAATAAACAGCCGCTTATCATGTTAACTGCGTTTTTTTACCAGAAAATACACCAATAAATACGAAATGTAGAAATACCATCATATTATTTTGAAAATATCTCATTGATTATGGCACATGCTGTTTTCAGTGAGGGGAGTGATACTCTCAGAAAAAAGCATCAGGTTATTCGCATATGTTTTTCCATCAAGTTCAATCAAAGAAAGTCACATTGAAACCCTACCGTTCGAAAAGGAGCTTACTCGTTCGGATCTCCAATTACCAAGGGTTCATCGCCATTAACGGAAACGAAGTGTCATTGTTTAACAATAGCTTACTGGTTATCCCGGAAGGGGGGGGATGGTGGAGTGCGATCTGCTTAGGCAGGGTGATGAGAGCTCATTTGAGGTCGTGACTCTCAACAAGACTGACATCAAAAAGATGAAAGTGAAGCTCGAAAAGCTTAATGATCTCATCTTAAACAAAAACAAGAATGAGTCATTTATTCTTTATAAGAGTAAAGAACTGTGTGAAATTTTTTACTCAAATAGACAACTTAACAATTGCCAAAAGCTGAAAAGCATTAAAAATATCGCATTGAAGCAGAGTATCTTTCACTTGGTATTATTGCTGTATAAAAAAGGCGTGGATGTCAGCATATTGTTTAACAGTGATTATCACATATCGTTGTCTTCTCGTTTAGCTAAGCTGTTTATGTCTGAACCAACGAAGAAATGGACGTTAGACTTGGCGGCGAGTTGTATGTTTACCAGCCCTTCTACGTTACGTAGAAACCTCTCTAAGGAAGGTGGAGCCTTCTCGCACATCCTCAATGATGTAAGGTTAGGTATCTCCATCAACTACTTAACGTTCACGTCATACAATGTTTTAAAAATCAGTGAACTCAGTGGTTTCAATAGCTCGGCGTACTTTTGTACGATCTTTAAGAAGAAGTATGGTGTAACGCCTCAGGAGTTCAGAAAAAACTCCAAAGAAAACAATGTCTAATGGCGATGGTTATGTGGTAGCTCAGCGTTAGTTTGAGAACTGAGACCTAAAAAAGTAGATGGCATGGGTTAGTAAATCTTTATCCATGGAAGATAGAGTATCGTCATTTTTCTTGAGCAGAATGTCGAGTGAAATGATGAGTCCATCGCTCATGATGGAGCTTAATGGCAAAGAAAACTTCGAGAGATATAAATCAGTGGTGGTTTTGTATAACTTGATATAAACCGTTGTAAAACAAGATGTAATTTGAATCTTTTCACTGCAATTGCTCAAGGGTGATGAAAAGTCTGTGTTTATATAGCAGTTACTCGACATCGAATAACTAGGTAATAGAGGGATCTTTTTAGGCAGAAACATAAAGTTATAAGTATTAATTTAGATTGTTCTTAATTAGTTGTTTATATCAATGTAACGAAACTATAAGAATAAGTCATTGCGCTATCTGTCTATTGTGTTTTGATGTTTCTTCCTAATAAATATCATAATTTATCTTTTTGCTCATATTGTATCTGTCATTGATTAAACCTTATATATCAATTGAATTTAATTGGAAAATTGAATAAATAATAAAGTTATTGGTAAGAATAAATGAACTGATTTTTAATGATTAGCTATAAGCCAGTGTTTCTCGTTTTGGGATTCCTGTTATCTAAACTCGCATTATTTATGTATATCCCTTTTTTGATGGCTGTAGTGACAGGGACTCAAGGGGCGTTAGATTTTGGTTTATCAGCAACCATTACCCATGTTGGGGGATTAGTGTGCGTGGCGATTGGAGGAAAAACGTCAATCGCTCTCAAGGTAAAAGATGCGTTTTTGATCACCACGCTAGTCTGGGTTCTAGGCAGCGCGTTTGCGTCACTTCCCTTTGTATTCATCAATGAAATCAGCTTCACCAACGCTTATTTTGAAACCATGTCTGGTATCACCACGACTGGGTCTACGGTTCTTGCAGGTCTTGATAACATGGCACCCAGCATATTGCTTTGGCGTTCGCTGCTCCAGTGGTTTGGTGGCGTAGGGTTCATCGTGATGGCTATCGCCATTCTACCCATGATCAATGTTGGTGGAATGCGACTTTTCCAAACCGAATCCTCTGATTGGTCTACAAAAAGTGCGCCTCGAATGAAGAGTGTTGCCAAGAGTATTTTATCAGTTTATCTGCTGCTGACTTTTCTTTGTGTGATGAGCTACTTGCTATCTGGCATGACTGTATTTGATGCA
This sequence comes from Vibrio rotiferianus CAIM 577 = LMG 21460, assembly GCF_002741985.1. GTDB lineage: Bacteria > Pseudomonadota > Gammaproteobacteria > Enterobacterales > Vibrionaceae > Vibrio > Vibrio rotiferianus. The sequence continues at coordinate 68,771 of NZ_APHW01000101.1, read as the reverse complement.
ATCAACCACGCACTGACCACCGTCTCTACCGGAGGGTATTCAACGACCGATGGTTCTATGAATGGCTTCTCGCCAATGGCTCATTGGGTAGCGATCATCTTTATGTTTGCGGGTGGTATGCCATTCATTCAATTTGTGGCAGCAATCAACCAAAAGAGTCTCTCTTGCTTAGTGAAAGACGCGCAAATCAGAGCTTATTTTAAGTTGGTGGTTGTGTTGAGTTTGGTTGTTGCTTGCTGGTTGGCATTGAAGCTCGATTATCCGTTTATCGACGCGATTCGTATTGCGACCTTTAATATCGTTACGGTGATGACCACCACGGGTTTTGCATTAGACGATTTCTCCAGTTGGGGTAGTTTACCAACCATTTTGTTTTGCTTCGTTCTGTTGATGGGCGCGTGCTCTGGCTCAACGTCAGGGGGCTTCAAAATCTTCCGAATTCAGATAGCGACCTCACTCCTTAAAAAACAGGTTTTTCAGTTGGTACACCCTTCTGGCGTCTTTACCTTGCGTTACAACAAAGCGCGTTTGTCAGACAGTATTGTGCAAGGTGTAACGGCATTCGCTTTTGTTTATGCATTAACGATTATCTTTATCGCAATGCTATTGGCAATCATTGGCTTAGACCCTGTCACTAGCTTGTCCGGTGCCATTACTTCGGTGGCGAATGTTGGTCCTGGTCTTGGTTCCATTATTGGCCCTACTGGTAATTTCTCGACACTGCCAGACGCAGCAAAATGGATCTTGAGCCTCGGAATGCTAATGGGACGCCTAGAGATCCTCACCATTGTGGTCGTTTTGTCTCCTTGTTTCTGGCGTATTTAACCTCGCCGATTTTTCTAACACTCACTTGGTGAGCTCCTCAGGTTTTTATTTTTAAATGACGATTATGAAATTGGTATTTTTTGCGAAAGAGATTAATCACTTTATCTTGCGTGTTCATGCTGTGGATGGGAGAAAAAATAAAGAAATTAGAACGTTAAGGCAAGGCTTATGTCGCACCCTACAGTTTGAAGGCGCGGGGTTTGAGCTCTATTCCTTGTTAGAACCAACACATGATATCTCCAAGGCTCAAGTGATACGTCTCGCTAAGGACAAATTAAGAATTCTGGTTCGAAAGTTCAAAAAGGAATTTGAAGAAAAAGAAGATGACACCTTCGCTGATTTAGAGAATCAAATTATCGATTATTTATTTAACTCTGAGCAGAAGGTGAGCCTAAAAGAGCTCTCTCAAAACCTTTATATCAAGGGGGCTTATGACCAAGAGACGCTCGTTACCACCATGAGTCGGTTGGTAAAAAATAACAAGGTGAATGTGATCCACTCGGGGCTGGGCAGTATGTATTACATTAATTATCGCAATAACTGGGTCTATGATGGTGACAACCAATCCTACATCCAATGTAAATGTCATTATCACTGTGCAACCTGCGAGCTGAACTTAGACTGTGCCTATCAGCCAAAACACAAAATCGTGCGTGAATTCTATAAGTTGATTGATGTTGGTTTGGCTGTCGCTACGGGCAAGTTGGAGAAAGAGAGTGATAGCTTGCTTGGTGACACCATTCGCTTTTACTCGAGTATTAAAACACCGAGCGAGACAAGAATATCGGAGGGTGTGGATTACACCGTGATCAACTCAACGGATGATCAGTTCGTTGTCATTGATAACTTGGGCGACCCATATAACGTGTTATTGGAAGACTTAAATTGGTTTCGTATGGATTTGGGTAATCAATGTAAGAGCAAGCAAGAGAAGGTCGCCGTCAAAAGGCGTTTTGCCAGTGGTTACGAGTCAAATAATAAGACCAGAGATTGCATTGTTCAGTGCTTGTCATCTATCGGCGGCGCTTCGGTATCGGTCGATACGTTAATGATAAAGCTAGGGTTGTTAAGACTGCCCATCGAAAAAGCGCTGTCTCTGCTTGAAGAAGAAGGGGTGGTCACAAGCCTAACTGAGGCTAACACCAAGAAGTTCCATTTATGCTAGCCGAGTTCCTCGCTTTTCGCCGGCATACTATCCTTTCCTATCAAATCACGCCATCTTCACGATGGCACTGCGACCAGTTTTCTACAAGGGTAGGGGAGTGATTTAGATTTGAAGTCATATAACTTCATTTATGGATTGATTATCTATACATGTCGCACAAAGAATCGACTATCTTGCTAGTATGCTTGACAGTATATAGATGTTAATTATTTGATAGCAATGTTTTTTCATAATATTAATGCCAGCAATTTTAGGCTACACAATTACAGAACTAAAAAGACGATATTTGCCAGAGTCTCAGGTTATCAAGGAGAGATTAATATTAATGGTTCTCCCGTTCAGGAGTTTAACGATAGCTTAATTATCATTCCAAAAAACTCGTTTGTTTACGTTAATATATCAAAATTAACCGAACGGTCAGAATTAGATTTCATTAGCTTAAATGATTTTGATATTGGATTTATTAAGCAAGACCTTTATGAGTTAAACAAGTTTATCTTTGATAAGAGAAATAGAAAATTGTGTCGTTCAAGTGATGGCAGAAATTTCTTAAAAGCTCATAACAAAGATTTTTGTGATGTTTTTTTAATGAATCGCGTCGTTGATGGGCACCGTTGTATGGGGCGGTTGAACAAAGCACTGCTTAGACAGAGTGTGGTTGAACTTCTGATTCACCTACATCTGGAAAACAAAGACATCAATATCGTCTTAAACATGAAAACTGATCTGTCGGTTTCTGAGAGATTGTCCAATCTGCTTATGCGTGAGCCGAGGAAGCATTGGACGCTTGAGGCGGCGGCTCTGTCTATGGCGACCAGCATCTCTACCTTGAGGAGAGGGTTATCAGCAGAGCAGAAGTCTTTCTCTTGCATCCTCAACGAGGTGAGGCTCAATGTCGCGATTCGGTATCTGAAGTTTAGTAACTTCAGCATATTGAAGATAAGCAACCTGAGTGGATTTAAGAGCTCTGCCTATTTCTGCACTGTGTTTAAAAAAAATAAGCAGACCACCCCTCAACAGTTCAGAAGCCGCTTCAGAAAATCCATTGTTTAAGTTTGTCGGTTTCCGGTAATTCACTCTTATCTCATCGTTTAGCAATGATAGAAATTGTGAGTAAATTCACTGTTTATATTTTTTATTTAGTAACGCTGAAATAGTTTTAAACATTCCATTAATAATGAAGTGATGCTGACATTTATATTGTAATCTTTTGGGCAAAATGTCTAATTTAGACTCCGCTTGATTCCTGTATATTGTGTCCATTCGTTACAGCATCGATATAGAAATCCATGTAATTGTGTAAGTTTATTAATAGTGACGCTATAGGTGAAATTAAAGAAGAGAATTATTAAGTATCTCTTTTTTCACTAGGCGTTATTTATTACTCGTGATTTCTATTCCTATTCAGCGTTATTCGTTGAAGTTTGACCTATTTCACTCGTTACCAGTGAAACAGTAATAAGCATTTTAATCCTAATTTTTAATTTAAAGGTAGGTAGAAAGGTATGTTCATATGACAGATTTCCAAACGACAACGACTGACAAAACCAATACACCTCGTGTTGAACAAGGTTTTGGTCTCAATCGTCAGTGGTTAGCGTCTTTGACATTAAAATTTGGTGCTCATGCTGAAGGCAATTCTAGTGTCACACGATTAAATACCCTACGACACTTTGGACCCCTGATTGTCCAAAGACCTTTCTATCCTGAGGGCAAAGATGGCTGTTGCCATGTCTACATTCTGCACCCGCCTGGTGGCTTGGTGAGTGGTGACGAGCTGAACTTCAATATTGGTGTACAAAGTGACGCTCACGCTTTAGTGACAACCCCCGCCGCAAACAAGCTGTACAAAGCCGACCGCAACTTGGTGCCGTGGAAACAACACACCAACTTGGATGTTGAGGATAACGCCATTTTAGAGTGGCTTCCTCAAGAGTCGATTGCTTTTGATGGTTCTATTGGTGACCAAACTTGCACGATTAACTTGGGTACAAATGCCAAGTGTCTTGGCTGGGAAATTACCGTTCTAGGGCGACCTGCTAGTGAGTTGCCATTCAACAGTGGATGCATCACTCAACAATTTAACCTCTACCAAAATGGCAAACCGCTGTGGCTTGAAAGACAAACGGTCGACCCGACTCATCCGCGTTTTCTCGGTAAGTGGGGACAAGGTGGTTCAACGGTTCACGCCAATATGTGGGCGGTGGGTCTAGACGATCCAAAACAAGCCATCTTAGCACTTCGAGAGCACATGCCAGCATCCGATCGCTGGGCGGTGAGTGAGCGACGTGGCGTGTTGGTCATCCGTTATCTCGGTACCGAAAGAAACGAAGTTTGGGACTTGTTCCAACAAGCGAGAGAGGTATTGCGTCCGCTGCTCATTGGTATGGAGCCGGTGATACCAAGAATCTGGCTGACTTAATCAAACTCGAATTATAACGCCTTATTAAACACCTAATAACGCGATTTTATATTGAAAATCATGAAACGGAGTAAACGATGGAATTAACACCTAGAGATAAAGACAAATTACTTTTGTTCACTGCAGGTCTGCTTGCTGAAAGACGCAAAGAAAAAGGCATCAAGCTGAATTACCCAGAATCTGTTGCGCTGATCAGCTGCGCAATCATGGAAGGTGCACGTGAAGGGCGCACCGTTGCGGAAATGATGAGTGCAGGTCGTGAAATCTTAACTCGTGCTGATGTTCAGCCTGGCATTGCTGAAATGATTGAAACAGTACAAGTAGAAGCAACTTTCCCTGACGGCACAAAGCTAGTGACTGTGCATAACCCGATTATTTAAGGAGACCGCCATGTTTGCAGGTGAATACCAACTAAAAGCAGATGACATTGAGCTGTGTACTGACCGCACAACGATCCCAGTGAAAGTTTCTAATACGGGTGACCGCCCTGTTCAGGTTGGCTCGCACTACCACTTTGCTGAAGCGAATCGCGCTTTATCTTTTGACCGAGAGCTTGCTTACGGTCACCGCCTAGCGATCGCCGCTGGCATGTCAATCCGATTCGAACCAGGTCAAACCCGCGAAGTGGAGCTGATTCCGTTCGCTGGCTTACGTCAAGTCTACGGTTTCCGTGGCGACGTGATGGGCTCACTAGATAACAATTCTAAGTAAAGGTAATAGTAATGAAGATTTCTAGACAAGCGTATGTAGACATGTACGGTCCTACAACGGGCGACAAAGTCCGTCTGGGTGATACAGAGCTATGGATTGAGATTGAAAAAGACCACACGCACTACGGTGAAGAAGTCGTATTTGGTGGCGGTAAAGTCATCCGTGACGGTATGGGTCAGAGCCAACGTTGTGATGACGCAGTAATGGATACGGTTATTACTAACGTTATCATCATGGATTACTGGGGCATCGTTAAAGCTGACGTTGGTCTTAAGCAAGGTCGTATCGCGGCAATTGGTAAAGCGGGTAACCCAGACGTACAGCCTAATGTTGATATCATCATTGGCCCTGGTACTGAAATCATCGCAGGTGAGAACCAAATTCTAACCGCAGGTGGTATCGATACACATATCCACTTTATCTGTCCGCAACAGATTGATGAAGCGCTGATGAGCGGTGTAACGACCATGATTGGTGGCGGTACGGGTCCTGCAACAGGCAGTCTAGCGACAACCAGCACATCGGGTCCTTGGCACATCGGCAAGATGATGCAAGCGGTCGATGATCTACCAATGAACATCGGTCTACTAGGTAAAGGCAGTGCAAGTACGCCTGAAGCGCTTGAGCAACAAGTTAAAGCGGGCGCGATGAGCCTGAAGATCCACGAAGACTTTGGTGCAACAGCGGCATGTATAAACAACGCCTTAAACGTAGCAGATCGCTACGATGTTCAGGTTGCGCTTCACTCAGATAGCTTGAACGAATCAGGTTTCCTACAAGATACGTTGGCTGCATTTAAAGATCGTTGTATCCATACCTACCACACGGAAGGTGCGGGCGGTGGTCACGCTCCAGACATCATTGCAGCTTGTGCACTACCAAATGTACTGCCTTCTTCAACAAACCCAACGCGTCCGTACACCATCAATACTGTTGATGAGCACTTGGATATGTTGATGGAGTGTCACCACCTAGATCCAAACATCCCTGAAGACGTTGCATTTGCTGACTCTCGTATTCGTCGCGAAAGTATTGCCGCAGAAGACATTCTTCACGATATGGGCGTGATCTCGATGATGTCATCAGATTCACAAGCAATGGGACGTGTAGGTGAAGTGGTATGTCGTACTTGGCAGACAGCAAACAAGATGCGAGTACAGCGCGGTCTTCTTCCTGAAGACCAAGATCTTGGCGCAGATAACTTCCGTGCGAAGCGCTACATCGCGAAATACACCATCAACCCAGCCATCACTCACGGTATCGCACACGAAGTTGGCTCGATTGAAGTGGGTAAATTCGCCGACTTAGTGCTTTGGAAACCAGCATTCTTCGGCGTTAAACCATCTATCATCTTGAAAGGTGGCATGATCGCAGGCGCTGCGATGGGCGATCCAAACGCGGCAATCTCAACGCCTCAACCGGTGCATTACCGCAACATGTTCGGCTCTTTGGGTCGCGCAGTATCAGCAACGCGCATGACGTTTGTCAGCCAAGCTGCGATGAACACTGGCCTAGAAGAAAAACTGGGTCTGAACAGCCCGCTTGTTGCGTGTAAAGACGTTCGTAACAAGACCAAACAAGACATGAAGCACAACGACGTGTGTCCTGAACTGACCGTTGATCCACAAACTTATGAAGTAAGTGCGGATGGCGTTCTATTGACGTGTGAACCAGCAACAGAAGTTCCGTTGGCTCAACGCTACCATTTGTTCTAATTAACAGTAAGGGCTTGCAATGCTTGAATTAACAAAACGATTAGATGCCAATCCTGAGTGTGAGGTATTCGATAGTCTTATTCTTCCTTATGAGTTGCGTATTCGAGGGCGTCTTAAAGGAGTAACGGAAAATGGACATGATGTCGGTTTGTTTCTCGATCGTGGACCTGTATTACGTGATGGCGATTTGCTAGAAGCGAAAACAGGTGAGGTGATTCGTGTGCTTGCAGCGAACGAACCTGTCACGACAGCTTACATCAATGGCACACTTCCTCTTGCTCGCCTTTGTTATCACTTAGGTAACCGCCACACATTGCTAGCGGTTGGTCAGGATGATGACGGACGTTGTTGGGTACGAATGACGCCGGACCATGTTCTCGAAGAATTGGCACTGCTGCTTGGTGCAACGCTAACGCATCATCAAGCGCCTTTTGACCCAGAGTCCGGTGCGTACGCACATGTTGGTCGTGAGCAATCTGATGATCACTCTCATGGTCACCATCACCATGGACATCAGCATGAACACTAATACTTCTGATCGTGAAGTCGGTGATCTAGCACTACTTGGCTTGATGCAATTTATTAGCCCAGCACTTCCTATTGGTGCGTTTGCTTGGTCACAAGGGCTAGAAAGCGCTTTTGAGCTTGGTTGGGTGAAAAACGAAAAAGAGCTTGGTGCATGGCTAGAAGGCGTGCTTGATGACGGTTTAGCCCGTTGTGAATTACCTGTGTTAGCACGGTTATATCATGCGTGGGCGAATAGCGATTGCCAAGAAGTGACGTTTTGGAATGATTGGCTGCTAGCGAATCGTGAAACGTCTGAGTTATGTGAAGAAGACATCCGTCTTGGTCAAGCATTAATAGACTTACTGACCAATCTTGAAATGCACCCTCAGCTGCATGTTGAAGGGGCAAAACAGCTTCAAGAACCTGGATACGTGACCATGTTTGCTTGGGTTACACAGCTAAACCACATTCCTGTTCGACAGAGCTTGCTGGGCTTTGCATGGGGATGGTTAGAGAACCAATTAGCGGTGGCATGTAAAGCGCTGCCGCTGGGGCATACCGCAGCACAGCGCTTGTGTATTCGACTGCAACCTAAGCTTGTTGAAGCGGTTGAAGCAGCCCTCTGCTTAGAGGATTGGGAGCTAGGTCCAACGCTTCCTGGCTTAGCGCTAGGAAGTGCAAAACATGAAACGCAATATTCAAGACTATTTCGAAGCTAATTTGCTTTAAAGAACAAAAGGAAAATTAATATGACACAGTGTTTACGTGTTGGTGTAGGCGGTCCTGTTGGTTCTGGTAAAACAGCGCTGCTACGTAAATTGTGTAAAGCACTTAAAGATCATTACAACATCGCGGTTGTAACGAACGATATTTACACCCGTGAAGATGCGGACTTCTTGCTCAAGCATGACGCGCTGCCATCGGATCGTATTCTTGGCGTAGAAACAGGCGGCTGTCCACATACTGCTATCCGTGAAGACGCTTCGATGAACCTAGCGGCGGTGAACGACTTACAATCGCGTCATCCAGACCTTGAGCTCGTGATGATCGAATCTGGCGGTGATAATCTGGCCGCGACATTCAGCCCAGAGCTGTCTGACCTAACGATCTACGTTATTGATGTGTCTGCAGGTGACAAGATCCCACGTAAAGGTGGTCCAGGTATCACTAAGTCAGATCTATTGATCATTAATAAAATCGACATTGCTGAATATGTACACGCGTCACTTGATATTATGGATCGTGACGCGAAGAAGATGCGCGGTGACCGTCCATTTATTTTCGCGAACCTACATGATGGTGTTGGTTTAGAAGAAATCATTAGCTTTATTTTGAAAGAAGGCATGCTACCTGATCGTAGATAGCTTCATTCTTCTTTTAATATTAAAACTATATTTATTCTAGCGTCTCCCTACGCAAATTTTTAACTCTGTATTAATTAAGCCATACCAGTATTTAATCACTGGTATGGCTTGTTAATGCTTATTTTTACTTTCAAATAAGCATTAAATTAAAAAAACAATATTATTTTAATTAACATTTTGGGGCTATTTATGTCTGAAGTTAGAGCTGAGTCCACATCTGGACCAGAAAAGAAAATGAGCAAACCACTTGCTTATATGTTTATTATGATTGGTATTATTGCGTTAGCGTTCTCGGCAATCATGGTAAAAGAGGCCAACTTTGAACCAGCAACTAACGCGTTTTTACGTTGTTTAGTAGGTTTCTTAGTTTTAATTCCTTTTGCTGTCTCTGAAATTAAAAAGAAAGGCTTAATTAACAAATCAGGTTTTGCACTCGCTATCGTCGCTGGTATTTTCCTTGGCCTTGATATGACGTCTTGGAACTTTGCAATCTTCTTTATTGGTGCTGGTATTTCATCTATCCTGCTTAACCTACAAATCATCATCATGCCATTGCTTGCCATGACTTTTGATAAGTTCAAACCGGAGAAAAGCTTCTGGTTCCTAGTACCGATTATGTTGTTCGGTATTGTTCTCGCGGGTGGTGTTCTAGAGGGTGGTCCATCTGAAGGTCCAAGCACCATGTGGGGCTACCCAATTGCACTAGTGGGTACGATTCTGGGTATTAAATCCGGTATTTGTTACGCGCTATACCTCTACACTAGCCGTAAGTCGGGCACACTGAACGCAGGTCGCTACTTCCAGCCACTGATGTGGGTATTCCTTGCTCAGCTTATCCCTGCTGCGATTGTTATGGCGACGACGCACGGTTTCAACATTACCACGGGTGTTCTTGTCGACGGCAAACTGCCACTATCAGCAGCTGATGGTTCGATTGCTGGTGATGCGATTAATATGAGCAACTGGATCTGGATTGTGATCTTAGGTGTTGTTGGTCATGCGGTTGCTTGGGTATTTGTACAAATTGGTTCGGTAAACTTGGACCCAACCGTTGTCGCAGGTCTATTGCTATTAAGCCCAATTACTACCGTTCTTGTTGCACCATTTACAAGTGGTGAGTCGGTGACGCTATTGCAGTCAATCGGTGTGGTGATTGTACTCGTTGCGGTGGCGTATCAGAATGGTCTGCATACTGCCGTGCTAAACAAGTTCAAAGGCGAGCCAGCTAAAGTGGAAGGCTAAGCTTCAGTTCTTATAGACAAAATATAAAGCCCAATATTAATACCAATATTGGGCTTTTTTAGGTTTTGTGGATTATGAGTTTCGATTGTGTTTGTTTGACTATGAGGAAGTGATTAATACTTGAGTGTCAGCAGTGATGAGCCGTTGTTTTCTCTAGAATACTGCCTGAATTTTGAGGGAGTTAAACTGTACTTTCGTTTGAATGCATCACAGAAATAAGCCGAACTACCAAAGCCGCAACGATGGCTGATCTCACTGACATTGTAGGAAGTGAACGTCAGCATATTGAGTGCAATGCCCATTCTTACGTCTAACAGCAATTGGCTGAAAGAGACGTCTTCTTTATTCAAGTGTCTTCTTAGCGTGGAAGAGGAGATGAACAGCTTGCTGGCGACTTCCTCAATTTGCCACTTATGAGTCGGATCTTGGCTTATCATTCGAGTGATGACTTCTCGCTTTGATTGGTAATGATCGGACTTGAACATTCGAATAATATCCATTTCGTAGTAACTCATTGTTAAAAATATAAAAAATAGAGACTCTTCAACCAGTAACACCTTTAAAGCATGGTTGCTTAAGGTGTCATGCCCCTCTTTTAATAGTTTGAATCTGTCCTTTATCTCGAAGTTGTCACTGATAGCGTAAGAGATATTATTGGCACCAAATGCCCGCTGTGGAACTTTAGCAATCAGAGAGTCGATCGTATGGTTGGATACAGTCAGTATTTGAACCTCAATGCACTGTGTCGGGCTCTCGCTGCGTAAGTCACACCAAACCCGGCTGTATTGAGGAATCATCAAGATAGTTGGGGAGGTAATGGCGATTTTACTGTCATTGATGGACACCAGTCCTTTGGCTTCAGAGAGATATATTATGTAATGATGTTCCACATAAAACTCTCTGAGCGTTATCGTTTTACAGTCAATTACTTTTCTATACTTCATATCTATTATCACGATTGGAAATTTAGCTATTTGATATAGTAGTTTTTCAATTAACTTTGCTATTCGTTTCACATGAATAAAGGATAGGGCTCTATTTCTAAGTAAAATGAATATATTTCTAAATCATAAATAAAAACATATTTTTTATTTTCTGTTTTTATTGACTAAGGTTTTTTTTATTTGATAATGGCTAAATATTAACTAGCAAGGCTTATTAATGTGAAAGAAGTGTTAACCATTAAGGGATTGTCACTGGGCATTAAAATGGAGTTAGTTAGGGATATTAGCTTTAGTCTAAAAGAGAAAGAGTTCTTAGCGATTGTTGGTCCTAATGGGTGCGGAAAATCGACCTTTATTCGCACCATTATGGGAACGGTGAATATATTCTCTGGTGAATTGAGTTTTCTTGGTAAACCACTTTCGAGTTATAACCATAAAATGCGTTCAAGATATATTGCATTTATGGGGCAGAATAATACCGTCGACCCACAAATGAGAGTGCTTGATTATATTTCACTGGGGCGGTTTCCTCATTTTCACTATTCCACACGCCAATATGACAACGAATGCATTACCCGCGTGATCGCTGAGCTTGGACTGGAGACGTTAAGAGAGCAAAAAGTTGGGCAGCTTTCTGGTGGAGAGTTTCAGCGCGTCAACTTAGCGCGAGTGTTGGTGCAAGAGCCCAAGTTGCTGCTTTTGGATGAGCCGACGAATCACTTAGACCCTAAAGCGAGAATAGAGCTTCTCAAAATCGTTAAGGATAAGCAGATCACGACGATTGCCGTATTACATGATTTAAACCTTGCCGAATACTTTGCCGACCAAGTGATGATCATTAATCGAGGCAAAATGCAGGTGTGCGATACGGTCGAAAACACGCTCAATGCTCACTGGATAAAAGATACTTTTGATTTGAATACCCTTCATTTCTTACATCCTACAACAGGAAAAGCGATCCGTTTTTTTGAAATAGATTAAGGAGTTACCGTGAAAAAAATATGCTTGATGCCGTTGTTTTTATCTGTCTCTGTTTACGCAAACACCAATGCACCGACGGAACCACATTACCCAGTCAGTGTTGAAAGCTGCGGGGACGTGTTGACGTTTGAACAAGCACCAAAACGAGCGGTATTCCAAGATCTCAATATGACGGAAATGGCGTTCGCATTGGGGCTACAACCTAACATGGTGGCGGTAAATGGTATTACAGGTTGGTATCAAGTATCTGATCAGTTCAAGGCAGACTTAGGTGATATTCCCGAAATCTCTGGGCGTTACTTAACGCTAGAACCTTTACTAGAAAAGAATCCAGACTTCCTGTTTGCTGGTTGGAACTACGGTCTTAAATTTGGCTCGGATCTGACGCCACAAAACTTGGCGCACTTTGGAGTAAAGACGCTGGTCCTCAGCGAAAGCTGCGCTCACATCACTAAGAAGAAGCAAGAAGCTCCATGGAGCTGCTTTACGGCGATGCCCTTAAGTTGGGCAAAGTCTTCGATAAGAGTGATAAAGCACAGAGCTTAGTCGAGAATTGGAAGAAAGACCTCAAAGACATCGAGGCAAAGGTATCAGCTTATCCAACCAAGAAGGTGTTCCTTTACGATTCAGGCATTGATCAGCCCTTTACCAGTGGGCGCTTTGCTATGCCTCATGCGCTGATCAAAGCGGCTGGTGGCGTCAACGTGATGGGCAACGAAAACTTTAGTTGGGGCACTGCACCATGGGAAAAAGTCGCCATTCATAATCCTGATATGATCATTTTGGTGGATTATGGCAGCTCAGATGATGCAGCGATCAACAGCTCGATAAAAGCCCTGAGTGACAACCCTCTAATGCGCCAAACGAAAGCGGTGAAAAATGGTCAATTTTTGCGGCTGAAGTACAGTGAGCTGACGCCAGGCCCCAACAATGTAGTTGCCATCAAGAAGATTGCAGCCAAGCTCCATCCCGAGGCTGGTATCGTGATTCATGAGTAATTCGAACGTAAAGTTTTGGCTTGCTATCGTGGCAAGCCTGATGCTGCTATCGGTCATACTGTTCCTTTCGCTCTCTTACGGAACAATAAACATCCCCTTTTCCGCTGTTTATCAGTTTTTTACCTTTGACCAGGCTTCGCTACCTGCAATGACCAACGTTATTTTGAGTGAGATTCGAATTCCTAGATTTCTTCTCGCGATTTTAGTTGGTGCTGGGCTTGCCATGGTGGGGGCGCTATTGCAGACCGTGACCAAGAACGACTTGGCTGACCCATTCTTATTCGGGTTATCCGCGGGAGCATCGGCTGGCGTTGTTGCGGTTATCAGCCATTTCGATTTAGCGTTAGGTCAATGGTCTTTACCGGTGGCAGCATTTGCTGGGGCAACCTTATCCGCAGCTTCGGTTATCCTAGTGTTCTTTTTGCAAAAGTCTCAAGGGGTTGAGCGCCTGATCTTATCTGGGTTGGCGGTTTCGTTCCTGTTTAGTGCCATTACTGGGTACTTGATTTATACCGGCGATCAACGTTCGGCGAGCAATATTCTCTTTTGGTCGATGGGGGGGGATTAGGGCTGGCAAAATGGGAGAATCTACCGTTTGCCTCTGTTGGGGTTATTGTGCTCGCACTGTTTACCATGCTGCGCTGGCGTTCGCTTGATGCTATGTTGGTGGATGAGGACACCAGTAACTCACTGGGTGTAAGCGTCAAATTCCTCCGCGTGACCGTGTTTATTTTATCGGCACTCTCTACAGCCATCTTTGTCTCTTTAAGTGGCGTGATTGGCTTTGTTGGACTTATCGTGCCGCATCTCGCGAAACCATTTTCCGGACCAAGTCATCGTTATCTATTGCCTTTATGTGCTTTTATTGGCGCGATGCTCCTCTCAGCCAGTGACTTAATGAGCCGAGTGCTGATCCCTGGTCAGGAGTTACCCATCGGCCTGATGACTTCTGCAATTGGCTCTATGTTTATTCTGTTTTTCGTACTTAGAAAGAAATAAGGCGAGATAGACCCCAATTGTCTTGGCGTTAACTCGGTATATAACAGTCGGCCTCACCGTTTAAAGTGGTGAGGCCGACTTTTTTGGTTAAGGGCGTGAGAAAGCTTATTCCTCGTTATCGATTACTTGTTGTTTAGGATGATTCTTTCCGCATCACCCACCGCTCTGGTTAAGCTATTGCTGCTAGACAACTGACCGGAACTTACCGGGCCAAGAACATGGGTATATAACGCTAACTGCTTCTCGAATGGCAGTTTTAGAGTGTTGTAGAGCTCCTGCCTAATTTGAACATGAGACTCTTGTGGGGCTGAAGATAAGCGTAGTAGGGTTTCATGAATAACAGTTTTCATCTGTTGTTTGTCCTTTTGTTTTCTACGTTGTTAGGGCTTAAATAAAGTACCACCACCGAGCATGTGCATACTCGGTGGTGGTCGTGTTCATCAGTATTGGAAGCGTTAGGCTTGGCGATTCAGCGTTTCAACCACAAGCGTATAGTTTGGTGACTCATTTATATTGGTTTGGTTTAGATTACTCGCTTTATCCAAGCGTTGGCGGCAACTAGGGCTTAAATGCTTTAAGTGAATCTGCTTGTTTTGAGCCTGATAGCGCTCAGTCAAAGTCACGATGGCGGCAATGGCGGAATGGTCAGTCACTCGAGTGTTGGCAAAGTCGACAACTACGTCTTGCGGATCGTCATGTACGTTGAATAGCTCTAGGAAGTTTGCCGCAGAACCGAAGAAGATCGGCCCATAGACTTTGTACTCTTTTATGCCTTCTTCTTTGGTACTTGTCTCTGCGTAAATATACTTCGCGTGTTCCCATGCGAACATTAATGCTGAGGTAATCACGCCTACCGCTACTGCAACAGCAAGATCCGTCAACACGGTTACCACGGTAACTAAAACAATAACGAAGAAATCTTGTTTAGGTACTCGACGTGCCAGCTTGAATGTCGCCCATTCAAATGTACTAATCACCACCATGAACATCACACCAACAAGGGCTGCGAGAGGAATCATCTCAATCAGTGAAGAAGCGAATAGGATGAACAACAAGAGCGAGATAGCGGCAACGATGCCCGATAGACGCCCGCGTCCACCTGAATTTACGTTGATCATGGACTGACCAATCATTGCGCAACCACCCATTGCTCCAAACACTGAACAGGTTAAGTTCGCGATGCCTTGCCCGATACACTCGCGATTAGGTTGACCACGGGTGCTTGTTATTTCATCCAGTATTGTCAGTGTGAGTAGTGATTCGATCAGACCAATTGCGGCAAGGATGACAGCGTAAGGCAAAATGATTTGCAGTGTTTCTACCGTAAATGGTACCGCTGGAATGGAGAAGCTAGGTAGCGAGCCTGCTAGTGTTGCGGTTTCGTCAACAGACATGGTGCGCAGGAAATCGATGACTGTGCGTGTTTCGAGATCCAAGCCTACAACAAGTGCTGTAACGGTGACGATTGCGACCAAAGAAGATGGTACAGCAGTAGTGAGCGTTGGTAGAAAGTGAATGATTGCCATGGTTAATGCAACTAGGCTTATCATTAGCAGCATTTGATCTTGTGGTAGCCAAGTCAGTATGCCGTTGATATCCGGCGCTTTAAACTGGCCTAACTGCGCTAGGAAGATAACAATCGCCAGGCCGTTTACGAAACCAATCATCACCGGGTGAGGTACGATTCGGATGAATTTCCCTAGTTTGAATAACCCCGCAGTGAGCTGAATGATGCCTGCCAGCATAATTGCGGCAAAGAGATATTGGACGCCGTGAATCGCCACAAGGGATACCATGACGACTGCCATCGCTCCGGTTGCACCAGAAATCATACCAGGACGCCCGCCAATGATAGAGGTGATAAGCCCTACAATGAAGGCTGCGTACAGGCCAGCCATCGGATCCACGCCAGCTACAAAAGCAAAGGCGACGGCCTCAGGGATTAAAGCCAAAGCAACGGTTAGCCCAGAGAGAATATCTTTTTTCATGTTAAACCCAATAGTTTATTTATTCGCTTGATGACCGTTAGATTTTGATAGTTTTTGTCTTTTCTAATTTCGTTAACTAAGGTTCTTCTTAGTTGTGCTTTAGTGACGGTTAGAGGAGGCATACTCAAAGGGCCTTTTACCCTGCATGACATCGTATCAGGGCAATATATCTCGGCTTTGGCTGTGTTTTTTAGTAGCCAACGAAAGCAATTTGGACATAATTTGTCTGTTTTTTCGTACATATTTCTTTGGCTTATTATCAGTTAGAGAGATAAAAAGTTAATGCCATTAGAATATAAGCGGATGCTATATCCATCATTGGCGATAGACTTGAACTTACAAATAAAAACATTATCGAAATTAAACTTGTACTTATTTGAATTTTCACAGTTATAGAAGAGTAAACTAGAGTCCAGTTCAACAAAGACGTTATCTTCTGAATCGAAAGAAAAGGAGATGACATCATCAATAGAGTTAAGAAAACTTAAAATTTTATTCCAGTATGTGGCATCGAAAGGTATTAACCTAATCTCAAAGTCCTCAATAGATGAATAGTCAATCCTTTCTAAGTTCATTTTCTACCTCAAAAAAAGCCCTAACCAAAATTGGATAGGGCTAAGTTGTGCAAGAGCGGAATAAAGTTATTTTTAAGTAGGTTACTTATCTCATATGAGCGAGTGGACTTTATCAAAATGGGGTTTATATCGACAAGTAGGCATGAAATGTTTTTTATTATTTCAAAACATTATGACTTAATTGTTTAATTTATAAAATAAAAACAAAGTCTTTTCCTGTTCAATTTAGTTTTTTTATTAATGATATGGGACGTGAAGTCGTGAGTAGGTAAAAGATTATAGAACGGTGAAGATAGTTAAAGAGTACTGCGCGTAAAAATTAAACATAATGCGCGCATGTTGTAATGAAGTGCGTCTAAATAATCAGCATAATCTTATAGTTTTACTTACGATGTGGATTGTTTGTGAAAGGAGAGGTATGAAAATATTTAGAGGCATATTAATTGATTTAATCATCCTTGTCGGGGTTCTATCCGGGATGATTACCTTCTCTTTAAATAAAGTCGATATATTAGGTACTATTCTGATTGTCACCGCTTCTTTGTTGATCCTTGCTCTATTTATCTATGGTTTAAAAGATGGATATAAAAGAAGCGGTTAATTCTATTATGATTCGATATTGAATTGGAATGAAATATAACTAATGACTCCCTTTTCTAGCCTAAATGATGTTCACGTAAGTTAAATGTCCTTATCATTAATTTAAAGGTAACATTAAAATGACTGGCACCATTATAAAATGCTCGAGAAATACAAATAGTGCACCAATGAATAGTCACTCAACGCAAAGTGTTGCGTTTTCTCATTACAATAATATCTCTGCTCAGCTGCCTATTGACCCTCAAACCAACCAACTTGTTGAAGGTGGCATTCAGGAACAAGCCAAACAGTGTCTTTTGAACATTAAAAGAATTGTAGAGAGCATTGATCACGTAATGGATGATGTGGTTAAAGTGAATGTCTACTTGACCAATATTGATGACGCAGAAGCAGTGAACAAGGTGTATGCGACTTTCTTTACGAACCTTCTGCCAACACGCACTGTCTTGGCGATTGAGGCGGTACCTTTTGAAGGGGCGTTGCTACAAATGGATGCGCTTATTTCAAATGGTGAGGGGACCACACCACAAAAGCCATGTGACTTAATCAAGGTGTCGCGTGATACTGAACTGGCACCAACAAGTCCGTTTTCTACCCAGACTGTCGCATTCTCACACTACAACAATATCTCAGCACAGTTGCCTATTGATACCGCGACAGGAAGCTTGGTCGAAGGTGGTGTAAAAGAACAAACTCAGCAATGTCTGCAAAACATCAAGAACATCCTAGAGAGCATTGATGTTCCGCTGGATGACATCGTAAAAACGACCGTTTACCTACAAGATCTGGCTGATATCGAGTCAGTGAACGAAGTGTATCGTACTTTCTTCCCCGACTCTGCGATTGCAAGAGCAGTGGCGTACGTGCCTGCGCGCTCAGTTATTCAAGCATCTGCGCTACCAATGGGCGCAGCAGTACAAATTGATGCTGTGATTTCTCATGGTGACGGCACGCCGCCGCAAGAAGTTGAAGATCGCCATGGCATTGTGATTAAGGCAAACAACACGCTGAACGCTCCTCTTGATGCGCTTGCGACGCAAACTGTGGCGTTTTCTCACTATAACCACATTTCTGCGCAACTACCGATGGATGCACTGAACCATGAACTGGTTCAAGGTGGGGCTAAAGAGCAAGCTGAGCAATGTTTGAAAAATATTAAAGCGATCGTTGAGAGTATTGGCCACGTGATGAATGATGCGGTTAAGGTCAATATTCAAGTGACTGACATTGCTGATATTGATGCAATCAACGAGGTGTACGCCACTTTCTTTGATGGCGATTTGCCAGCAAGAACCGTGATTGCCGTATCTAACATCGTGCTAGGTGCAAAAGTTCAAATGGATTGTGTTCTGTCAAATGCAGAAGGCACAAAACCACAAGTGTAATCAAATACAAAGCCATCACTCTGTTTAGGAGTGATGGCTAATGATTCAATTGCTCGTTGGATTATCTCTACTCTATATTTCTTTCTGGTTGAAAAACGACATCCAAGATCTCAATGGTTTTCTTGTTGCCGTTTGGCAGTATCCAATCGATCCGTTGACCGACAGATAGCCCAATGAGCGCCATACCAATCGGAGCGAGTATGGAGATGTGAGAGTTGTCTTTTACTTGGTTTGGATAAACGAGCACTTTCTGAATTTGTTCTTCCTCACCAAGGAATTTAAACGTCACTTTAGAGTTCATCGTGACAATATCGCTACTAATCTCATGTGGCTCGACAATCAAAGCGCGGTCAATTTCTTCTTCTAATTTAAGCAGCTCGTCGGTGAAATTCGGAATGTTATCAAGTAATCGACAGATATTGTTGTAGTCATCAGATGTAACGGTGATCGAATTAGACATAATACTTCCCTAAATCTAATTTCCATGCCCAAGCACCTTGAGGCCGCTCGGGTATATAGTGAAATTTTCTATTGCATAAAGCGAGATACCATACTCATGCATGGTTAGAGAAAATGTTACCTAAACTCAAGGATTGGTTATTTAAGTGAAAATCAGAACGAAATGGTCGTAAATCTTAATGTTTGCTCGCTAAGTCCTGCACTTAGACTTCAATTTAGAATCTTTAGCTCACCTCGCTACTTCTTGTTGATACAAGAGACGCATCACTGGTCTTTTTAGACTGGATTCGGAACTGTGATGGTGTCAGGTGGTACTTGCGTTTAAAGGCATCACAAAAGTAAGCGGCACTGCCAAACCCGCATCGGTTGCTGATCTGTGAAACGTTATAGGAAGTGAACGTTAACATGTTCAGTGCGAGCCCCATTCTTACGTCGACTAATAGCTGGCTAAACGATAAATTTTCTTTTTGTAAATGTCTTCTCAATGTAGAAGTTGAAGTAAACAGTTGTTTGGCGACATCCTGTATTTGCCACTTTCTTTGTGGTTCTTTCGTGATCATTCTAGCGATCACTTCTCGCTTACTTTCTTCGTAATTAAATTGAAATACATTGAAGACATCGATGCCAGACTCACAAAGTGAAAGTAACACAAAGTATAAGGTTTGCTCTAAAAACATGATTTTCAGAGCATCTCTACTCAGTGAGTCATACACTTCTTTGAGCAATTGAAAGTTGTTGTCCACATCCACTGGGGTTGGCAATTGATGGGCTACGGTGTTTTTGATGAAGCTACGTTTTTGAGGAAGTTGAAGTAGCGAGCCTTCTAGCATCTCATCGGTCACGATTAACAGCTGAATTTGTAAGGGCGAGAATGACGACTTCTGAGTCAAATGACATGACAGGCAAGTAAACTGCGGAATGATTAATGTTGATGGGCCATCGATGGTGATTTGCTGATCATTGATATAGACCGTCCCTTTCGCAAAGGCGATGTTTACAATGTAGTGATACTCTACGTAAAACTCCTCAAGTTTCACAGGCTTGTACATTTCAATATATCTATATTCCACTATTGCTTATCTCATAATTGGGCTTACTACATGCAGTAAGTTGGGCTAAAAGAAAAGCATCCATGCGACGGTACAATGCACAGTATAACGCCACTCACTCCTACTTTTCATAAATTCATCAAAGAAAGTGCATTATCTTAGCAATTTGAGCTAATTTCTAAATGCGTGCTATTGATTTTTTGATTAAGTAATTGAAAGTAAAGGGTAATGATGGTGTTTCTATCAGTAGTCGAAATTAAGATTAAGAGTCAGCTGATAAGTTCTTTGTTATGAGACCAGTTGGCGGTGATGTTCTTCATGCTGAAGAGGTGCTTAAATAATCCTGAATACCAGTAGATATAGATATTGGGCCATAATGTTTAGATGATTTGCTTTGAGGTTTATATCTAAAGTTTATGGGCTGATATCGGAATGGAATAGCGATGTTTCTATTGTATATTTTGTGTCGAGAGTGGTTAGGAGACATAACCTACCAGTCGAATCATGTAGCTATTGTTGATGATAAAAATTGCAATCCTTCGTTATCAATATTTACGGGTTAGTTAGTCTAAAGCTTGGCCAATGAGTTTGCCTAATCACTCTCAAACTATTCAAAACTTAGTACCTTGTTCAAAACTTAGTACCTTACTGAAAATTCTAATACGCCATATACCTGGTCATCAATTACTCATTGATGATTATTGGTCATTTGTCTTTCAATAACTTTCGGCTTATTCATCGTTAGTTAAAACACATCAAATATTTACTCCTATCCATTATTTTGGAAAATTCTTATGCAAGAAGACTACAAACAACCTTTGCGAATTGGCGTTGGTGGACCTGTTGGTTCTGGTAAAACGGCATTGTTGGAGGTTCTCTGCAAAACCATCCGAGACCAGTATCAAATTGCAGTGGTCACCAATGATATCTACACACAAGAAGATGCAAAAATTTTGACTCAAGCGGAAGCCTTAGATGCAGACCGTATTATTGGGGTCGAGACAGGTGGTTGCCCGCATACCGCGATTAGGGAAGACGCCTCAATGAACCTAGCAGCGGTAGAAGAGCTTTCTACGCGGCACAAAAACCTAGATGTGGTATTTATCGAAAGTGGTGGTGATAATCTTAGTGCCACGTTTAGTCCAGAGTTGGCTGATTTAATGATCTATGTGATTGATGTGTCGGAAGGAGAGAAGATCCCGCGCAAAGGCGGACCGGGCATCACACGCTCTGATCTGCTTGTTATCAACAAAATAGACCTTGCGCCTTATGTTGGTGCGTCACTAGAAGTCATGGAAGCCGATACCGCTCGAATGCGCCCTGAAAAGCCATATGTATTTACCAACCTAAAAGAAGGGCAAGGCTTGCCGGAAATCATAGACTTCATTGTCGATAAAGGCATGTTAGAAAAGAGATAGTGACAAATACATCATAGACATTACGCATCAGCAATGGTGCTTATCCGCAGTCGCTTCTATGTCTGATATGCACTGAAAACGATAAAAAAAGCAGCTTTAAAGAGTTAAAGCTGCTAAAGGATCATTGTGCAGAATAAGTAGATTAAATCTACGGAACAAAAAGTGAAATCAAACAATAGTAACGTTTGATAAAAGCTATAGTATATGACCAGTGTTTTAGTTCAATATATATAGCGGATGTTGAGTTTGAATCTAAACACCTGGAGCGTATAGCTAAATAGTCGTTACTTTAATAACCTAGTGAGATTCTTTGGTCTTTTTATATAGTCATAAAATTCTTTAGTTTTCAGTCGGCCGACCGAAAGTTCAATCTTTAGTTCATTAGCAAGTAATCTTAGCGTCGATCTGTTTACAATACTCTTACTGGCATTCAGTTTATCTAGGTATTCATCCAATATTTTGTCATCATAAACGTAAATATATTCACTCATAATTGCATGTCTTTTTCAATGATGGTTTTGTTGAGCATTGGACTCTAAAAGTAAATTGTTATTAATAGAGATGTGCTGCTAATAAAGAGATGGGGTTTAGACGATGGTCGCTTTATGGTTGGATTATTAGTGCATAAGAAAATCTCTTCAACTTATTTTGTTAGAATTTCTTGATGTTGAAATAGTCTAGTCTAATGATGAAATACAAATCTCACTATTGTATTTCTTTTAAATCCATTTAAATATTTGCTTGATTTATTTTGATAAATGTTGATTATGGTTGTGTTTGTATTTATCTGACACTGTGATGACTTTGACGTTTTACTAATTATCTGATTTTTATTAATTTATTAAAATGAGGATAAAATGAATAAATCACTGTTAGCGATTAGCCTGCTATTGAGCTCTACAGCACATGCTGCGCATTGGGGATACGAAGGTGAGAATGGGCCTGAATTTTGGGGTAAATTCTCTGAAGATTGCCAACAAGGTAAGAACCAAAGCCCGGTAAATATTCAATCAACTGTGTTGGGCATTATGGATGAGATAAGCATCAACTACCTAGGCAATTCCGTTTCCGCCATTGATAACGGCCATACTCTGCAAGCCAATGTTGAGGGCAATAACACGCTATTGGTTGACGGTAAAAAATTCACGCTTTCTCAATTTCACTTCCACACACCATCTGAAAACCATGTTGACGGAAAAGAGTACCCGCTTGAGGCACACTTTGTTCATACCGATAAAGATGGCAATCTCGCTGTTGTCGCCGTTTTCTATAAGCTAGGAGATGAAAATCCAGCGCTGAGCAAGTTGCTGAAGCAAGAGTTTGAAGAGGGAAAAACAACCAGCGTTGAGTCTGTGAGTATCAAATCGCTCATTCCTTCTAAGCACGCCTACTACCGATTCAATGGCTCGTTAACCACACCACCATGTTCTGAAGGTGTTCGTTGGCTGGTTTTGAAAGATGTTGAAACGGTATCTGAAGCGCAAGTGAAAGCGTTTATGGATATCATGGGCAAAAATAATCGCCCGATTCAGCCGATTAACGCTCGACTCATCATCAAATAATCATCAATGATAGCTCGTAGTCTGACGCGTTTTGCGCGCTATCTGCGATACATGGTTGTTTAAATGAAAAAAAGGACTCTTAACGAGTCCTTTTTGATATTAAAAATAAGAGCATACATCAAGTGGAACTCAAGTGCCTGATGGGGACTCCATCCTTGGAGATTTGACACTTAAGCGACATCGAGCGCAGTCATACATTACACCCGGATGTACTAACCAAAACCAATTTAACATTCGACTTATTAGCAGTACATCAAATGATTTTTGTTACTAAAACAGAGCTAACCTTATAAATTATAAATGGTTTTTCTTTCAGTGAGCCTGATGGTTTTGCCGATATTGAGCTTGCATCGAAGCGAAGTTAGCGCATTTTCAAATGCCCAGAGGGGCTCAGTTGTATTTTGGGGTGGTGAAAAAGTGAGCTGAATTGAAGATTGTCAGTTTTACTTGATAGAGAGTATTAATCGTCAGCGTCATCATTGGCCTTAAGTCTCTGTTTTAGAAAAATTGTTACCGTTTTGCGTTTATTTACCAAGTTAACCCTACCAAGTGGCTCTTTTTTGCAGTGGATAGAAAATCTAACCTATTCTTACTTCAAGCAATGAAATCAATGCGTTAATATGCATATGTTGTTCATAGAACGATAAGATTAACGGGTAGCAATGTCAGAGTTAGGGTTCTTTATTCGCGATATTTAGGAGTTAGCGCGTTATGTCAGAGAAAATTTCCACATCGGCGTTAGCAAAAATGCGCCAGATAGAAGCCAAGCTGTTGTTTGCTGATCTGAAACGCGCGGGTTACATCGTGCGTAAAGACGACCATTGGATTTTGACCGAAGAGGGCACCAAGTACGGTGGTGAGTATGTCGATCACCCTAAATTTGGGCCGTTCATCGTTTGGCCAACCAATTTGCACATAGAACTTGCGACGTCCTCTGGCAAAACCTACAGCGCTACCCAACTGGGTGAGAAGCTCAAACTTAATGCCAAACGCATGAACCAGTTGTTAAGCGAGTTAGGTTGGATTAGCAAATCTGACGAAGGTTGGAGCCTGACCGAAGCGGGCATACGTGCTGGAGGTCACCTGCGTGTCGATAAGGAATCGAATCATACCTTTGTGGTGTGGCATGACATAGTGTTGCGTAACAAGCGCCTTAAGCAGTCAGTGATTGAGTTTTTGGGGCAAGATGCCGAGTCTCATTCCACGGACAAGTCCCTTTCCAACTTTCGTCAAAAGTTTGAAGCCAAACACCGCACTTTAGACGGGCATTACGTTCGCTCCAAAGGGGAACTGTTAATCGATAATTGGTTATATCTAGCGGGCGTAGTGCATGCGTACGAACGCCAACTACCAATTGCCCAAGACGTGACCAGTGATTTCTATCTGCCTAGTGGCAAAGTTTATTTGCAATTTTGGGGCAGTGACACCGGCGAGATGTCAGAATCGGAGCAAGAGAAGATTCGTGGAGTGTACAAAAATCACAATTTCAACTTAATTGAAGTTGAAGCGAGTGAGGTAGATAGGTTAGATGAAGTGTTACCGAAACGCCTACGCCAGTTTGGTATTCAAGCCTATTAGCCGCACTGTCATCTAGAAACGAAAAACCCGTGAGCAGTCACGGGTTTTGTCTATTCAGCGTTTATCTTTGGTCGTCATCCGAAGGATTAGAAACCTTTGATGTTTTCCGCTTCTAGTTCAGAGAAGTACTTAACTGTCTTCACTTTAAGTTCTTGTTGTGAAGGCTCATCACAAACGATCACTGCTTTAGGGTGAAGCTGAAGTGCAGAAACCGTCCATAGGTGGTTTACGCTGCCTTCTACTGCTGCTTCTAGAGCAAGTGCTTTGTTGTGACCTGTTACTAGGATCATTATTTCTTCAGCGTCTAGTAGCGTACCAACACCGATAGTCAGTGCGTACTTAGGCACTTGGTTGATGTCGCCATCGAAGAAACGAGAGTTCGCGATACGAGTGTCTTCTGTCAGTGTCTTGATGCGAGTGCGTGAAGACAGAGAAGATGCTGGCTCGTTGAATGCGATGTGACCGTCGTTACCCACGCCGCCCATGAATAGGTTGATCTTGCCGTAAGACTTAATTTTGTCTTCGTAGCGCTGACATTCTGCTTCGTGATCTTCCGCGTTACCGTTAAGAAGGTTGATGTTCGCTTCTTGGATGTTTACGTGGTTGAAGAAGTTGCTGTACATGAATGAACGGTATGATTCAGGGTGATCCGCAGGGATACCAATGTATTCATCCATGTTGAATGTTACAACGTGTTCGAAGCTTACTTCACCAGCTTGGTAAAGTTCGATTAATGCTTTGTAAGTTGCTAGAGGAGTGCCACCAGTAGGTAGACCCAGAACGAATGGACGCTCAGCAGTTGGTTTGAAGTCGTTAATACGCTTAGCGATGTGTGCTGCTGCCCACTTGCCTACTTGTGCTGCCTGAGCTAACGGGATAAGTCTCATTTTGTGCCCCTAGTTATTGGAATTTAAGATGTCCTGAAACATTAATTCGCATTATAAAATAAGTAATGGCGAACTGCTATTGTTTTAGGTCAAAAATTTGCTTTTTCTTTAATCAATGTTGCTTTTCTCAGCAGTTTTCACGTTTGCTTACGATAATGGCTTACTTACATAGAAGGCGTTTGTGTCGCTAGACTAGCTGTTTAGTGTTTAAAATTTATGACTGAAATTAAGTTTTTCATGTAACTGATACGTTGAGTAGAGGTTTGTTCTGTAAGAGAAAGTAACAAGAAAATACGGAAGTTATGATCTTACGCAACCTATGGTGTGGCACGGTGTTTTTTCTTTAACCATACTTAAATGGAGTTTATTGCTGAGGAAAATCGCAATGAGAAATGAACTAGACGCCACCAAAGTGCTGCAAGCATATGAATGTGTCATGAACAAAGGCACGCCAACGGAATTCGGTAAAATATATGAAGGGGTTGAAGCATTCTCTGATTATGATGGCTACAACGTTTTTATGCGGGGGAATGGCGTGGAATTGAAAGTGGGATTCCATAACACCTATCACTTGGAGTATGACCAAGAACACCTAAAAGACAGCTTCCTGAAGAAGGTTGCAATGCTGGCCAAATAGTGGGAAGTGAGCTTATTGAGTTGAAAAAGCCCTTAAAGAAATTACTTAAGGGCTTTTCTTTGACTCATCCAAGCGTGAACACTTGGTGAGGGGCTGGAATTAATCGTCTTCTGCTAAGCTCTCTTCTGCATAGTCATCTGACGCTTCTGGTTTGTTGCGGCCATTTAGCGTGTGAAAGCGTTTGCGACCACGAGCCAGTTGGACGTACTTCAACCAAGTGCGTTCGATTTTTGTTTTCGCTTTGCCTGGGTTTTCTAGAACTTTCACGAAGTGTTTTTCTTCGGAGTTCTCAGGTGTCAACTCGCCTGACTCTAGGCCAAGCATAGTATCCCCATAAATTGTTAGGATTTCCTCTTCTGAGAGAGTAAAATCGCCAGACTTTGCAAAGCCGCGCGGAAATTTTACGTTGTCGTAAAAACGTTTTTTGCCATGACGAAATTCAGTGTCAGACATATCAACAGCCTCTGTAACCGTTATTGATGAATGTGATGAATTACGGCGAAATTAGGCGCAAAGCTAACAAAAGAAAAACAAAACTTTTTTGTCGTCAAAATTTTAATTAGTTGTTAATCTGGTTTTATATTGACCAGGAGATGGTTTATGGATGTAAAGGTCTTTCGAACATTTTTAGAGCTGGCAAAGGTTCGTCACTTCGGACGAGCTGCTGAGAACTTATACATTACTCAAGCCGCAGTAAGCGCACGCATCAAACAACTCGAAAGTTATTTCGATACGCAGTTGTTTATTCGTGATCGAAATAACATAAAGTTGACGTCTGCAGGCGAGCGTTTGATCGGCTATGCTGAGGTGATGGTCACCACTTTACAGCAAGCTAAGCTCGAATTATCCCTTGAAGATGGCAAAGCATTACAGCTCACTATGGGCGGTACGCCGAATATTTGGGATGCTTACCTGCAAAATTGCTTGAGTGTGGTAACAGACTCGTTCAGTGGTTATGGTTTTATGGCGGAAGTCATGGGTCGTGAAATGCTCAGCCGCAGTCTTTTAGAGCGTACTCTCGATATGGCATTTGCCTTTGACCAAATCAAAGCGGATGAGCTCAACTGCAAAAAAGTAGCGGATGTGGTGCTTGTGTTAGTTTCTACCGAGCCTGACTCTCTTGATACCGTATTTGGTAAGAAATACGTGTATGTGGATTGGGGTACACGCTTCGCTTCTGAGCATGCGGAACGTCACCCAAAAATCCCAGCTCCTTACCTTCGCACTTCTACCGCTCGTATCGCATTAGACTTCGTTTTGGAGAAAGGTGGTAGCGCATACCTACCAGCATCTTTGGTTGAGCCATTTATCGCAAGCGGGCAGCTCTACAAGGTGTCTGGCGTAGAAGATTGGTACCGCCCTATCTATTTGAGTTATCGCAAAGCTAGCACGTCTGTAGAGGCGATTAAACAGGTTGAAGAACTGGTTAAAGACATCGACCCTCTCACCGCGTATAGCTTGCAGCAAATCGCAGACATTCCTGCCGACGAATAGAGATAATTTGTCATCTTCTAAGTGAGATTAAGAAAAGCTCTTGGTATAAAACTAAGAGCTTTTTATTTGGATCTTTCTGAACCTAGAGTTATGGCAGAATGCATCCAGTGCTGTGCTATTAAGTCAGGTAGATGAACGACAAAAAAAGAGCACAATCAATTGTGCTCTTTTGCTTTTACAAGGGAGATAGGAGTAATTACAGGTTCATTAAACTTTCGAGTGAATCTTCCACACAATTGTAGTGATAAGTCCTTATGCTGGTGCCATCAGTTGTATTAATTTGAATTTCTGAAATCTCATTATCCGAGTCACGCTCAATAATGCCTATAGAGTGTTCCACCGATCTGCTAGTAATAACCTTGTGATTTCTAAGTACAATCACGCACGTATGTAAGTCCATGCCAATTCCCTTTAGCCGACGTTGTTGTGTTGTTCTTACCTAACCTTAGTGCACAAATTGACTAATGCCACATTTTCTCATTATTGAGTTCCGAAAATGGCTAACCTCATTCTGCATTGCAATCTACAATGTATGTGTACTGATTGAGCCCTAATGTTGGTTCTAAATGAAGGATGAAAACGGGAACACTAATATGACCATCAATCCATACGCTTCTTTAACCAGGGAGCAGTGCCAGAGAGCGCGTATGGCACGAGACAGTCGTTTTGACGGACGCTTTTACATTGCAGTGAAAACCACCGGCATCTTTTGTCGCCCTATCTGTCCTGCCAACTTACCAAAAGAAGAAAATGTCGAGTATTTCACCGATAAAACTCAAGCTTTGAAGGCTGGGTATCGCCCTTGTTTGCGATGCCGACCCGATAGCGCCCCAGGCTCTTGGGCGTGGAAAGGTGTCGAGACAACATTTCAACGCGCGATCACAATGATCGATCGCGGAGAATTGCAGAACCAGTCTCTTGCTGCATTATCGAAGCGCCTAGGGATCTCAGATCGTTATTTGCGCATGCTGTTCGAGCAATATCTTGGAATGTCACCCAAGCAATACGCTCAATACCAACAACTGATGTTTGCCAAGCAGTTGCTACACTCGAGCTCCATGTCAGTCACTGAAATTGGGTTTGCCGCGGGGTTTAATAGTACGCGACGTTTCAATGATGCGTTTCAAAAAATCCTGCAACTAACGCCATCTCAAATACGCCGAAAAGAGTTTGATGGCATGGGGACGAATCGAATTGTATTGCCTTATCGCGGTGCGTTGAATTGGCAACATATGCTTGATTTTTATCGCTTACGTGCAATTGAGGGAGTGGAGCAAGTTACTGAAGATGCATACCTGCGCAACGTTTCTCTGGATGACTGTCAGGCGCGATTCAAGGTCACTCAGGGCGAAGGTTACCTTGAGATGGCGTTTGATATTGAAGACGTAACCAAGCTGCTGAGTCTCGTGGCTGGTGTGCGTCGTATGTTCGACCTCGATGCGGATATCTGTACGGTGGAGCAGCACCTTGAATACATTGCGCCGGGATTAGTCAAAACACCGGGTATTCGTATTCCAGGCGTGTGGAGTGCATGGGAAGCTGGAGTTCGTGCTGTGTTAGGGCAGCAAGTATCGGTCAAAGCGGCGATTGGGCAGCTTAATTTGCTAGTAGAGACGCTCAGCAACGACCAGCAAGTACGTCACTTCCCAACGCCAGAAGCAATTGCCTGTGCCGATGTCAGTTTTTTGCGCATGCCGCAAAGTCGTAAAGACACATTGGTGCGATTTGCTCAGTACATGCAGCAGAATCCAGAAGCGGGCCCACAACAATGGCTGGAGTTGAAAGGCATAGGCCCGTGGACGGTGAGCTATGCGCAACTGCGTGGTCAGTCTAAACCGGATTGTTTTTTAGATAAAGACTTGGTGGTGAAGAAAGCTATGCCAAACTATCCGTCATTGAATACTCATACAGCGTCGCCTTGGGGCAGCTACGCGACTTTTCACTTATGGAATCAATCATGAAATCACTTTATACGGTAATGCCAAGTCCGTTAGGCGCAGTGACCATCCAAGCCAACGAGCAAGGTTTGCTGGGGATTTGGTTTGAAACGTGTACCACCAAACCATACGATTTGGGTGAACGTGATGATCAGCATATCGTGCTTAGCCAAACCGTTACCCAATTGGAAGAATACTTTGCTGGGCTGCGTAACGAATTCGACTTGCCACTTGCGGCAACGGGTACTGATTTCCAAACCCAAGTTTGGTATGCGCTGACGACCATTCCTTATGGCGAAACGTGGAGCTACCAAGACCTTGCGAATGCGATCGGCAACCCCAAAGCTGTGCGTGCAGTGGGGCTGGCTAATGGTAAAAACCCAATTTCGATTGTGGTGCCATGCCATCGAGTGATCGGTAAAAGTGGCAAGCTCACTGGCTATGCGGGCGGGGTAGAGCGCAAACAACGACTATTAGCGTTGGAGAAGGGTACACCACTTTAAGTGAGACCATTCTCAGAATCCGGCAAGTTTTACCTTATTTGGCTAAATTTTGTGTAGGGTTGTTGTGCTAATAAGCAATCCAGAGCAATGAAAAAGGATAATAAGGATATGTCTTTCAATACGGATTTTGATGCATTTATAAACCAAAGCTGGCAACAGCATGAAGCGCAGCCACAACAAACATACAAGCAATTAGAACAAGCGATTAGTGAGGTGGAAGATACTAATCATGCTGAACGCATTTTGCCTTTAATGCTGCATACCTCCATTGGTCATTTACACGATCCAAAGCAGTTTCTTACTAGTTTAGATAAACTCGAAAACGGCGTTGCAACTCAATGTTTGGCACGCCAGAGAGCTAAAGCGGTAGCGCAGTATTTTATTGACCAAAATACGGATCACATCGCTGATTTAGATGATGTCGACCAGCGCCGCGTGTTTGCTCAGATTGCCAACGAACTGTCGGCGATGAATGAGCTAGAGCAAGCGAGCACATGGTTAGTGAATGCAGCTGCTGGTCTAGAATCAGACAAGGTTGTAGAGCCGCTAGCGCGCTCGATTGCCATTACGGGTAACAACCTTGCTTGCCAATATGAAGAGCTTGAGGCGCGCTCTGAAGCGCAAATAGAACACATGTTAGAAGCGGCGACACTGGCACTTGAGTATTGGAAGGTTGCTGGTGGTTGGATGCAAGAAGAGCGCGCAGAATATCGCTTAGCCATGAGCCTACTTAAAGCAGGACAACCACTCAAAGCCAAAGTACACGCTGATCGCTGTGAGGCAATTTGTCGCCAAAATGGTGAAGATGCTTTTGAGCTCTTCTACGCTCATGATTTGTTGATGTTAGTGCACTATCACTTAAGCCAAGTGAGTAAGCAAACACTGACGGTGGATGACCAGAAGTATTGTGAGAACTCGCCATTGGCGTAATCTTTTCGTTAGCGAACTAGAACAAACAAAAAGCCCCGAGTTAATTAATGGCTCGGGGCTTTGTTTTGTTTGTGACTCAGTCCTATCACACAACTTGTGGCTTCGGCTGGTAGCGCCCAGGTTTGTGGTTCATCGCTAAGATTAAGTTGGTCGCGATCGCGCCAAGTACAGAAAGGGCGATTAAGTAAACATCGACGATAAACAGCGACATCACAACGATAGTACAGTCGAGCGCCATTTGTACTTTACCGGCACGAATACCAAAGCGCTCCTGAAGGTAAAGCGCCAGGATGTTAAAGCCACCTAAACTCATCTTGTGACGGAAAATCACCAGCATCCCCATACCAATCAAACCACCACCTAGTAGGGCTGCGTACACGGGCTCAATACGAGAAATCTCAATCACATGGTGCAAGTGGTCTACCGCAAAGGACACGATCGAAACCGCGATAAAAGTGTTGATGGTAAAACGCCAACCCATGCGCATCACAGACAGAATGTAGAAAGGTAGGTTCAGTGCGAAGAACACCTGACCAAAACTGAAGTCGCTGATTTTGGTGAGGAAGATTGCCAACCCTGCCGTACCGCCAGTAAGTAGTCCAACCTTGTTGAAGAAGATAACCCCAAGTGACACTAACGCGCTACCGAGCGTCAGCGCTAAGAGGTTCTCTCTAAGGCTATGATCTTTATCCATATAAATATTTTCCTAGGTTTTAAAAACGTCTTAGCTGCGAGCACGCAACCAAAACGGATGCGGTCAGCAAAACGCCAACCAAAGAGTGATAAAACGCTAAATAAAATGTCGCGAAAAGTGATTGATGTCGAGTTTTTGACCTAGATTACACAGATGTTAACTGTTTAACAGACTTTACACATTAAACTGGGCGAACACGGAAGGAACAAGGAAAAGTCATGATTAAACAAGTGGGTAGCACCACAATTCAGCCTTTGCATAAGCTCTCTTGTCACTGTGGAAAAGTGCAAATCGAACTGTCGTTACCGAATGGAATCGAGAAGCCTCGGCGCTGTGATTGCTCCATGTGTCGACGTCGTGGTGCGATTGCGGCGTCGGTACCTTTGAATGGGATTCGCATCATTCAAGGTGAGGAAGCACTTAAGCTTTATCAATTTAATACCAATACGGCTAAGCATTTCTTTTGTGGTGAATGTGGTATTTATACTCACCATCAGCGCCGCTCTAACCCAAGCGAATACGGTTACAACGTTGGCTGTTTAGAAGGTGTAAACCCATATGAATTGGGAGAGATAGAAGTAATGGATGGCGTAAACCACCCATCAGACCGATAAGAAATCTTAGAATCGATTAAGGCAGTTTAAGTAAACAAACTGCCATTCATCCATAGATGCGCGGCAATACTCGCAACGTAACCTAGCGCAATCACCGGTGCCCATTTAAGGTGCCCAAAGAAGGTGTATTGCCCTCTTGCTGCGCCCATGAGTGCAACGCCAGCAGCAGAGCCAATCGATAGTAAACTACCACCGACACCTGCCGTAAGGGTCACCAATAACCAGTTACCCATTGACATACTTGGCTCCATGGTCAAGACAGCAAACATCACCGGAATGTTATCGACGATCGCGGAAAGGATACCCACCATAATATTTGCCCAAATTGGGTTCCACTCGGTATACATCACGTTAGAAACCAATCCTAGGTAGCCAAGTAAACTAAGCCCACCGACACACATTACCACGCCATAGAAGAACAACAGAGTGTCCCACTCGGCACGTGATATACGATTGAATACGTCAAATGGTACTACCGAGCCTAGCCGCTTCAACGCGTAATCATCGCCATTGGCAATCGCCATTGCAGCTTTTTTGGCAAGAGAATGTTTGAGCGTTTTACGCAGGAAGTAGCCGAAAAATTGTAGATAGGCGAGTCCCATCATCATGCCGACCACGGGAGGGAAGTGCAAAACAGCATGGAAGGAAACCGCTGTCGCAATAGTTAGGATAAACAAACCAACGATGCGCCTTGCACCTCGCTTAAGTTCAATGTGCTCGTGAACCGTATCTGGCTTCGTATTTGGTACAAACAACGACATGATGAAAGCAGGAATGACGTAGTTGATCAGTGAAGGTACAAACAGCGGCATAAATTCAGCGAAGCTGACGTGACCTGCCTGCCAGACCATCAGAGTAGTAATGTCACCAAACGGGCTAAACGCCCCACCGGCGTTGGCAGCAATGACGATATTGATACATGCAAGATTGACAAAGCGGGGATTATCACCTGAAACCTTCATCACCACTGCACACATCAAAAGGGCGGTCGTTAAGTTGTCTGCGATAGGGGAAATCACAAACGCTAAGCTTCCCGTTAACCAAAATAGTTTTTTAAAGTTAAAGCCTTTTCCGACCATCCACGCTTGTAGTGCGTCAAACAGTCTGCGCTCTTCCATTGCGTTGATGTAAGTCATCGCCACCAGTAGGAACAATAAAAGTTCAGCGTATTCCAAAAGGTTGTGTTCCAGTGCGGCTTTGGCGATGTCTGCTTGGTTGTGCTGGGCAAAGGTGTAACCAATCAAGATCCAAATTAACCCTGCAGCGAGCAACACGGGTTTAGACTTTCGCATTTGCAGGTATTCTTCCAGCATCACCAGAATGTAGGCGATGGTGAAGAAAATGAGCGCGGCATAGCCGACGGTGGAATTGACGAGATTAAGATCACTGGTCGCAGCTGCAAATGTAGAGCTAGAAAACATCAAACAGCAAAACGCGACAATTGGATAGATTGGCATAGACATTTCTCCTTGTCCGACTGGAGAAATTTTAGCCACATATTAGAGGGTTAAGTGTGAGAAAGCTCGAATTAACGATAGGAGTTTTGAATTGATGTAGCTTGCGCCACTACTTTCTGAGTGACGCAATACTTGCCGCGCCAAATAGGATTGCAGCAGCATATAAACCATAGGTTAACCAATGGCTAATTTCTAAAAAAGGAACGAGTCCTTGACCTGCCCACATACAGCCTCCGTTTAATGAGCACGTTGTTGATGTCGAATAAATCTAAAGTAAATGAACAATGTTTTTTGTGAGTGATAGCAAATTACGCAGTATTAGAAATGATAATTTTGATGAGTGAGAGAGAGCTCTCATTTTTGATTGGCTTGCTTTACCCCTTAAGTGTTAGAGGTATATCTATGCCCAAGCACCTTGAGGTTGCTTGGGCATACGGACTCAGCGGAGTAATAGTTTTTGTAGTGGTGTTGCTTCAATAGCCTTTACAAGCAGCAGTGTCACCACAATCGTTGCTGGATAAATAAAGGCGTCTTTGGCTAGGTTCTCCAACCCTAATATACCTGCGACGTTCATCATCATGATGATCACCAATAAGTGGCTCACGTAGATACCCAAAATGCTCGGTGACCACTTAAACACCCATGGCATATTGCCAAAGTTTGGATGTGCAAGAAGCCACATGAATACGCCTAAAGCCCAAATCACTGTGCCAAATAAGAAGTCGTGTGAGTTAAAGGCGATCTCGTAATCCATTAAGTAATAGGCTTCGGCAAAGTGCAGTGCCATACCGATAAGAATCAAACGAATGGTGTTATTGCGTGACCAATGCCATTGATGTTGTCTCGCTAAATAACCAAGCACCACCAATAAAGTACTGAAGAACGGACCATTACGAGTGAAGAAGGGGGCGGGTAGCTCTGTGAGCGTGATGTAACTGCCGGCGAATACACCATAGACATAAAGCAGTACTGCTGTGGGAAGCAGTAGCTGTGTCATGCCAATTCGAACCAGAAATGCAATGAATGCCACCGCAATTACAAGGGCAGGTAGGAACCATAAATGGACTAAGCCACCCTCCAATAGCGAATTAATTGGGTTCGACATTAGATAACCCCAGTAACCCTGCCGCTCAGTGAGATAGCCTGCTTCAGCAACTACTTGCCAACGGAAGGGTACTAACAAACAGATCACACTCCAAACCAGCCATATCTTAAGCAGAGGTTTGGCGTAGTTTTTCAGTGTTTCAACAGGATGTGTGCTGAGCTTAGGTTGGATTAGATAGCCAGAGATGAGGAAAAAAAGTGGCACAGCAAAGCGAGCCAACTGGTTGAGTATGTACCCAATCCAAGGCACTCCATCCCACTGCCAATAAGTGAGAGCCATCTGACAGTGAAGCCCAACGATCGCAAACATTGCGATGACCCGAGCGAACTCTAAACTGGCAATTTTCTTTGTGGTTGCCATAAATACTTACCTAAAAAGTGAAAAATCGCTGAGAAATTAGCAGCTAATAGCCCACTCATCGTGGTAAAAAATCAACTCATGTGCAATTGATGGTAACCAGTTTCCGAAATTCAGACCCATCTCAAATTTCGAAAATTTGTATTCATTGAGTTGCTCAATGTATTGCGAACGAGAGTGTGCCTGATCGTAATAGTTGGTTTGACCAGTAAACTTAACATTGAAAAATAGGACGATCGTGCTAAAAATGGTGTTATGAAAAAAGGAAAAGTAACCAAAGAGCTCATACTGCAGCGCGCGTTCCAACTGGCGAGTGAAAACGGCTTGGAAAGTCTCACCATTGGTGAGCTCGCAAAGCAGTGTGGTATGTCGAAAAGTGGCTTGTTTGCTCACTTCAATTCCAAGTTGAACCTTCAACTGTCGGTGTTGGAATTTGCCAATCAAGTATTCGCTGAGCGCGTAATTGCGCCTGCGCGCGAGTTAGGCGATAGCAACATTGAGCGTAAAGTACGTGGCTTGTTGGACACTTGGATGACGTGGAATCACTCTTTTCAAGGCAGCTGTATGTTCCTTGATGCTTGGAACGACACCGCAGAAGAAGGCTGTGCGTTGCAAGCAGCATTGCGCAAATCGATTGATACTTGGTTGAATTACTTAGAAATTCAGATCAAGAAAGGTAAAGAAAACCAAGAGTTTGTCGCCGATTTAGACACGCGGCAAGCGACCTTTGATTTGTACGGGCAGTACTTAAGTGCGCATGTGTTTTACTCAATCAAAGGACAAGAAGAAAGCCAGAGGTTGTTCTGGCAAGGCATCGATAATTTGTTTACTCGATGGAAGCGCTAGCTCCGCGGTAACGGGCATAGTACAAGATTCATAACGAAGAGCGACACAGAGCGCTCTTTCTTATCAGTATAAAAAGCACGACCGTTCTATTTTGTGCAAGGCTGATAGCTAAGGAAAAATCATGAGTGAGAAAATTTACTTCAATACTTCGCAGAAATTCAGTGTTAAACGCAGTTTGGTCAACATCAGTACGCGTCTGCACCATACTCTGGCGCCATCACACGCAAAAAAGACGGCACGCAAACTGCTGCTTACCCCTGCTCGTACTCAGCCCA
Source organism: Vibrio rotiferianus CAIM 577 = LMG 21460 (assembly GCF_002741985.1). Taxonomy (GTDB): domain Bacteria; phylum Pseudomonadota; class Gammaproteobacteria; order Enterobacterales; family Vibrionaceae; genus Vibrio; species Vibrio rotiferianus. The sequence continues at coordinate 32,548 of NZ_APHW01000101.1, read as the reverse complement.
AAAATGCCGAGCCACAGGGGCTTATCAAAAGCGAAGTGCAAGGCCATGCTGGCGCAATCAAGACCTATCAGCTTGGCAGCGGTCCGGTTTGGGTACTTACTCATGGTTGGTCAGGGACAGCGAGCCAGTTCTATCCACTGATGGAGCATATTGCGGCATCGGGTTACACCGCACTGGCTTACGATCATCCTGCGCATGGTGAAAGTGATGGTCAGTATGGACACATCCCTGCGTTTGTTCGTGGCCTTGAGGAAGTATTGGATTCCGTCGATGACGTTGCAGGCTTGGTGGGGCACAGCATGGGCACTGCATCTGCATTAGAGTGTCGTCATAGTAAATTGGAAAACAAGCCTTTGTTGTTGATTGCCCCGGTTCTTAACTACGTAGAGAACTTGTTTGGCAGCATCGCGCGTTCGGGTTACTCAATGAAGTTATTCAAAGCGGTGGTTTCGGAAGTAGAAGACCAGTTTGGCTACCCATTGCAATCCATTGACCCAGAGAAACGCCTAGCTGAGCGAGAAGCGAAAACCATTATTGTTCATGATGAGCAAGATAAGTTCACCAAACACAGTGTGTCTGCTAAAGCAGCGGACGAGATTGAACGAGTTGAACTGGTTACGACGCAGGGGCAAGGTCATGGCCGCGTGATGAAGTGTGATGAGGTATTCCAGAGTTTCGACCGTTTAATTGAAGCAAGCTGATTATTGAAAACCATTCCCTAGGTTCTGATGAAACAACAAAGGACAGCCGAAGCTGTCCTTTTCTTGTTTTAACAATATTCAAAGCGAGTGATGTTGAATCACAACACCTTAGCGTGCTTAGTTACAGTTAGCTGGGCCAACTTCTTTCCAAACACCCCATTCGCCAGACTTGCTAGGATCTTGACCTTGCGTCCACCACTTCGCTTCCCAAGTTTTACCTGCGTGTGTTACTTGGTCACCGCCAGTGTAAACAGCCGTTGCATCCCATGCGTTAGTACAAGTGCCACCACCTGTGCTGTGCTTCGATACAACAACGGTTGCACTTGCTGAAGACGCTGCCTGACCATCGCTCACGCTGACAGTGAAACTTAGGCTTGTGTCTTGTGAGTATTCTGCTGCTGTGAACGTCACTTTCGCGCCGTTAACTGTTGCGTTTAGACCTTGAGGTAGCGTCCAATCAAGCGTTAGTGTGTCGTTGTCAGCGTCGCTAGAAGCTGAAGCATCAATCACGACTACGTCACCAGCTTTCGCTGTTGCAGGTGCAGAAACTTTTGCAACTGGCGCTGTGTTTGGTGGGTCAATCACGCCTGCTGGCTTAACCGTTACTACAACGAGATCAGACGCGGTAGCGCCTTCGTTATCAGTTACCGTTAGTTTGAACGTTAGCTGCTCTTCTGCAGTCACTTCCGCTACATCAAAGCTTGCTGTCGCAGTGTTCGCGCCAGATAGAGCCACTGCAGTGCCTGATACTTGCTCCCAAGCGTAGCTTGCGATTGTGCCATCAGAGTCAGTTGAGTTGCTGCCATCAAGAACAACACTTGCAGGACCTGTTACTGCTTGGTCTGCACCAGCTGCTGCCGTTGGTTTGCGGTTTGGTGGAACAACCACACCACCAGCCATGCCTTCGTGCATTGCGTTAAGGATGTCGCCGTTATCGGCATCAATTTCCCAAGAGAATAGACCTGCTAAACCTAGCGTTTTCGCGTAGTTACCTTTTGCCAATACAGAGCGGTGATCGTCAAATGTAATCAGTTCACCCGTTGAACGGTTCCACACCCAAGGTGCTTCTGCTTGATCATCATAGCCGTATTCAAAGCCGTTAATGCCTGTGTTGTTGGCGCCTAGCATGAATGACTTAATACCTTTGTAGTCAATCACGCCATCTTCCCAAACGCCTTGAGTCGTGCTGCCTTTCAGTTTACCTGTCGCAGTACCTGTCATTGGGTCGTTTGGATCCGTCAGCGTATCCGGTGTTACGCCTTCCCAACCACGACCGTACATTGCAGTACCTAGAACCAGTTTGTTCGCAGGAACGCCTTGCGCTAGGAGAAGTTGGATGCCGTTGTCAGCCGTGTAAGCTGGGCCTTTGTACGGTTCGCCGTTTTCATCAACGCCGCTACCATCACACTGACCAGGACGCATGAATGAGCCACAGTAAAGTGCCGTTTGGTGACCAGGAACGTTGTTCCAACCGCCGTAGAAGTCGTAAGTCATCGCGAAGATGTAATCCATGTATTGCACGGCATCTGCGTAATCAACGTCTTCAATTTTGTCGTAACCCACGCCAATTGCTGAAGTTAGTTCGTAGGTGCGGCCTGTTTCCGCTTCTAGGTCATCCAGCATTGCACGCAGTTCACGCATCAATGCAATGTAAGCTGGGCCATCGTTTACTGGGTCGCCTTTATCTGCTGCAGCACCGCCACCACCAGGGAACTCCCAGTCAATATCTACACCGTCGTAGAACTTCCAAGTTTTCAGGAATTTCTTAACTGACGCGACAAATGTGTCACGGTTTTTCTTATCAACGAAGTCGTAGAATGGGTCAGAAAGTGTCCAACCGCCGATAGATGGAATGATTTTTAGATCTGGGTTACGTTGCTTCAATGCCATCAGCATTGCGTAGTTACCCTTGATCGGAGTGCTGTATTCGTGACCAGCTTGAGCAAAGCTCTTCTGGTACGCTGCCCATGGATCATGGATAACTACTTCATAGTCATTTACACCACGACAGGCGGTTTGTAGAGCGTTGAAGCTGTTACCACCAACCGATTTTACCGACTCGTTTGGACCACAGATTGGGATAAAGCCGTAAAGGATGTGAGTCAAGTTGTCGACAGGCATGTTATCAACTGTGTAATTACGGCCGTAAATACCCCATTCAACAAAGTAAGTACCCATCACAACGCTTGGGTCTGTATTGTAGGTTTTGTTGTTCGGGTCAACATTCATGGTTAGAGGCGGTAAGTGAGAACCGTCTGTATCCGCGATAGTGATCTCTGCTGGTGCGCTCTTAGCACAACCAGTCGCGTCACACGCTTCAATTTCCATTTGGTACAAGCCACCTTGGCCGTATTCAAATGATGCCGTGGTTTGGCTACCAGTGATAGGGCCTGTTGCCACTTTTACGCCATCAAAGTAGATGTTGTAAGTGTCGCCAGAAGTGCCACTCCACTGATTAAATTTCACGTTGATCTTAGCTAGCTCATGGTACTTAACCATGTCGTTGTAGCCAGATGTGGTTTCCATTGCCAACTCAATTTTAGAAAACTGCAGGTTGTTGGAACCGTACATATCGATACTTGGTGCGGTTGGAGCCGCGTGTGCAGCGCTAGAAAGTGCGAGGGCAACCCCTACTGCGCATAGGTTAAATCGAATCATAACTTTTCTCTCAATCCTTGAATTCATGCTCGCGAGTGAGCACAAGCTGTTTCTGCGCAAAGAAAATAGATCACTGCTGTTGATGCGCAAAAACATCATATTCAGCATTTCAGAGTCTTTTTTTTCGTCAAAAAAAATTAAAACGCTTTTCGAGTCACTTGCGAGAACTTTCTATCCATTCAACAGTTTGTTGCAGTCAAAATTGAATATCGAGTCAAGAATTTATAAATTTCATGCAAAGCTATTAATAATTGTTATGTTAATGCCGATGGTTAAAAATGAGATGATTATCAATATTTTTCGCAAAAATAGAGGGGAATCAAAAGGAAGGGCGACAGACCTTGAGCTGTTTGGTTAATGGTTCAAGATCTGACTCAATTGAAATGCGGCTATTTGTTGCCAAAGTGCTCACTTAATGCTGCTCGGCGTTTTGATGCTGAGCCAATATCTGAACCTTGAACTGTGTGCTCAAACCCTTTGAGAATAAAGCGTTGATCCGGAATTCGGGGTTCAATACGTCGAATTTGAGGAGACAGGTGTGATCCCGAGATTTGATAAACCGTTTTACCCAAGCCTGTATTGAGAGTTATGAGCTTTCCATCAAATTCAAAATTGGTTGAAACAAAGCGATTGTTTCGGAATACGCCATCTGCGGAAAACAGTAATACTTCTGTTTGATAGGGCGGTGCGCCAATCTCGATCCATTCACCATAGATTTTGTCAGGATCGATGTAATCTAAATAAGACAGATGCAATAGGTAGCCAAATATACCCAAGACCCCGCAAGCAACCGTCAAGAAGATACTCTTGATCAACGCGAACTTATTGCGTTGAAAGAAAGAAGGTGGGGCTTCTTTTTTTTCAATTTTTCTTCGCCGAGTATTTGAGGTCATGGTTCCAATTCCTTTTGGTTTCTTTATATCGTGGAAAGCACAGAGATAAAAAACAAACAATCTCGTCACTTGAATGTGTGTTTTATGATTCCTTGCCCATTTTTACATTCAGTCACAATAATTTTTACAAGTGTATAGTGAAAACAGCCATTTTCATATTGAAGGTAAAAGCTTGAGTGAAGGATAAAAACAAGGTACAACGAAGGCGACGTTATTAAGAGGAACGAAAAATAATGACTATTAAGGAAAATAGCTACTTTGCTGGAATGGTGAAGTCTTTGGGTTTTCAACAAAAAAACCAAGACGTAAGTGTAGGGGTAATGGAAACTGGAGAATACACCTTCGGAACCCAAGCGCCAGAACGAATGACAGTGATCAAAGGGGCACTGCGCGTTAAGTTAGCGGATGAAAGTGATTGGAATACATATCAATCAGGGGAGTCGTTTGAAGTCGCGGGTAACTCATCATTTGATGTAGAAGTAAAAGACTCAACAGCCTATCTTTGTGAATACCTCTAATGTTGAAAACAGCCACTACTTAGTGGCTGTTTTCTTATCCCTTGTATCGAACTTCCACACACATTTGTGACTCGGTCACTTAACTGTTTGTAACTTAGGTATATACTTATTAATAAACTTACGTTTACAAAACAGAGGGGGCAGATATGGCAGTTCAACCTAAACACTCTGATCTACCTCCACGTTATGAGGCTACAGACTTCACGAAAGATCAGAGACAGCGATATACATCTGTTGCCAATGCAGCAGTAAAGAGGCGTGACTTTTACAAGAAAGCGCTAGAAAAGAGTTTGGTTGGAAAGGTCAAGGAGCGAGCTCTTAAACCTGTAATACAACCTAAGTCTGAAAAGCCTGGAAAAATGCGTCAGGCTATTTGGCTTGTCGTTATGATGGTCGTTGGTCTGTGGTTCATGTATATGTATGCGTAGTTAGGGGATGTTGCTCTTTCGCGGTTAGACTTCGTTCGGATGGCGACGCCTAGTCATTTCACGGACTTTCTACTTAACGGTGTTACATTTGAGCATTGTGTCATCGTGCCAAGTAGGCTGTGTGATTCCTTGAGTGCTTGGATGTTTTGAGAGCAATCTTCATAGAAAGCGAATCGATTCTTACCTGTGTGTTTAGCGGTATACATTGCTTTATCTGCGCATCGGGTGAGCTCAGAGAGATCATGTGCATCTTGTCTATAGATAGCGACGCCGACACTCATTGTGATTTCATTTATGGAGTCACAACTGTGGTACCCACCATGAAACAAGTTAACGATGCGAGAGAGGATATTGTTTAGATCCTTTTTGCTCCGTACGTCATAGAGCATGATGACAAATTCATCCCCAGCAAATCTTGCAATAGAATAATCGTGTTGGTTTGTGTTTCTGTCTTTGTTTCTAATGCTATTTTTTAGTCGGGTGGCGAAGTGCTGTAATACTTGATCACCCACATCATGACCGTAGCTGTCGTTAATTAACTTAAAGTTATCGATATCAAGAAAAACTAAAGCGGTTACTTTACCTCTGCCTTGCGCGTCTATCTCTTCCAGTTTTGATCTTGCCCACTTCTCGAAGCTCCAACGGTTCGCTAGCCCCGTTAGTTGGTCAAGGTATGCGAGCTCTTCAATGCCTTCACGATATAGATTTTGTATGTAAAGTACGACTTTTGAATAGTAATAAGCAAAGGTGTGACAGATAACGCTGGCGGCGATCAACGAAAAAACAAATCGTTGGTATGAGTAGCTTTCCCCTTCAAAAATAGATAGAGGAAGGTTGGAAGCAACAATGATTAAACCTACAAATATGCCGTTTAAGATTAATCCCAGTTTAAATTCATTGATGAGAATTAGCGTTGCCAGTATTGGGTATAACCACAATAACTTACCCGTCTCGCTATCGTTATAGAAAAACAGCAGCAGCCCATCACATATTAATAGAGCACTGAGTATCAGATCGGAATGACTATGGCTATCTTGGCATCGAATAGCATAACAGTTGATCAAGCATCCTAAGGCACAGATGCCATTTAGTACGCTCAGCCCATAGCTGCCTTGATTGTAGTGCGCTACCAAGCCGTATGACATAAACATTGACGCGAGAAAAGAGCACATAAAAGTGATCTTCTTTTGGCGAGTTAAGTGAATGTCCGCCATTTCTTCAAGGCGAGCTCCGGCCAGCTTTGACATCAAATATCCTTATAAAGACTTTATTTGGCTTCTCTTATCGATGAATAGGGTTTTTGGCTACCCAATGGCTTACCACTTGATGCAGCGGCCACATGGAAAGTCTAGAAGTACTTTGTGTGATGTGTTGAGTATCAGTAGTTAACTGTGAAGGTGGTCATATTTAGCTTGGTGATTTCTGTTCAATCTGTAAATTAATTACCGTTATTGAAATCTTTCACAATGCTGAAAAGTTTCAACGTTGCGGATGCTTTTGCTCATGAAATACTCGAAAAGGTTGTGATGCAATCATGGGTATTTGATGAAATGAAAGCGATTTCAAATTGTGATTTATCTTTGTTTTACTTTTATCTACTTGTTTATTAAGGTTGAATCTTAAGTTAGGTTTCATGTGTTGTTTCATGTCATTTGGCTCGCTATTGACCTGTGAAGCGGTAGCGGCTTTTCACCCCTTTCATTCCTTAATATCCCTATTGAAATAACAACACATACAAATTTTAGGGATATAAAATGAAAAACTTTAAAGTTTTACCTCTCTCTCTTGCTGTGGCCGCTTCGCTTGCTTCTCTACCTTCTTTTGCTGCTGATGCCGATGTTGATGCATTAGAAAAACGCATCCAAGAGCTGGAAACGAAACTGGAAACGGGTTACGTCTTTGACCAGCAACCGGCCGTTCTCTCTTCTGAAACAGAAGTCCCACTTGGAATTGTTTTCTCAGGCTACGCTCGCTACGGAGCGGGTTATCAAGGCAGTGACGCTCTGACCGTTGGTACTGCGGGGGCATTGAACTCGAATGCGACTGGTCGTCTTGGTAATGAACAAAACGGTGGTGAATTCCAATTAGCAAAAGCATTCAAGAGCGATGGTGGTGCGATTTGGGATTTGGTCTTCATGTTAGATCACTGGGCGGACGCTTCATGGGCTGACGATGGCGGCGTAAACGTGAAGAAGATGTATGCTGGAGCTTCTAATTTATTTGAATCCCAACCTGATTTGTATGTGTGGGCAGGTCGTGACTTCCACCAACGTCCTCAAACAGACCTAAACGACTACTTCTGGATGATGCACGATGGCCAAGGTGGTGGTTTCTATAACCTAGATTTAGGCGGTGTGAAGTTTGACTTCAGTGCAGTAGGTCAAGTGGAAGGTGACATGGTGGGAGACAATGGCCGTTATGCACTGACCAGTAAGCTACACGGTATCCAGCTAGGTGAATCTGCAAATCTCAGTGTTTATGCGAACTACGGTTTTGCGTCTGAAAAACTAAAAGATGAGGATGTGGGCGATGTTACCGCTTACCAAGTGGCAGGTGAACTATCTGCTGCAGGCCAACGTTTGATTGTTCGTTACTCGGACAATGCAAAAGACAGTGTGTTTGACTTAGCTGAAGACCAAACCGCGTTATTAGTGAGCTTTGATGGTAGTACCTCAATCACAGACAAAGCGGGTGTTCAATACTTAGCGGCATACCAGTCATTGGAAGTAGAAGGCAATGAAAGCCGTGTGAACTACAACGCGATTGTTCGCCCTACTTACCAATGGAACGATATTCACTCTACTTGGCTAGAAGCTGGCTACAGCGTGGTGGATTACGATGATATTGACGCTACTAATAGCTCTTGGAAAATGACGCTATCGCAAAATATGGCAATCGGTCCTGAAACCTGGTCTCGTCCAATGCTACGTTTCTACGCAACAGTCGGTAACGCAGACAACGAATACACAGGCTTTGACTCCAATGGCGACAAGGTGGCAACCGATGTAGATACTCTAACGGTTGGTGCAATGTTTGAAGCTTGGTGGTAAGCCCTACCTAGTTAATTACTGTCCATGTTATACCCAAGTAACGCTCTGAATCCTGCATATTGAAGTCACTTGGGTATCAAGATGGTAAACACTTAAGGCAGAAGTAACAGGTGTTTACTATCCATTTATCTCTTAACTCTTATGTTTTTGCCTCCCTCGCGGAGGCTTTTTTTCGTTAAAAGGCTGCGGTCTATGTTGTCTCATGAAACAGTTTCATGGGTGAAAAGAAAACTGCAAGTAGCCTCATTATTTATCAAATTACTCAATTTAGCCCCAAACTTGTTGTGAACTCTCTCACGCTAACCATCCAATGGATATTGAATAATTGCTTTATGAAAGCGGTTTCGAGAGTGATGAAACTCGTGATGTGCAGTCAGTAAAGAGGTTTCTTGTGGCGACGATTAAAGATGTATCTGAATACGCTGGCGTTTCTCAGGCTACGGTTTCTAGGGTTGTAAATGGCTCATGCCGAGTTAGCCATGACAAAAAGCTAAAAGTCGAAAAAGCAATCAAAGAGCTAGGGTATCGTCCCAACTCTATTGCACAAGCACTAGCATCCAGCCGCACTGGCAGCATTGGTATCATCGTTCCTGAATTGGGTGGCCCATTTTACTCAGGTATTTTGCACAGTATTGAAGAGCGTCTGCGCCGCATGGGTTACCACGTGGTTGTGACGGCAGGCTCCAACACGGAACAAAGTCAGCGTGAATCGGTAGAGTTTCTGCTTGGGCGCCGAGTGGACGCCATGATTCTGCACACACAGAGTCTTTCAGATGATTATTTGATCGATCTTGATAGCAAGGGGATACCGGTGGTTTTAGTCAACCGTTATATCCCTGAAATGGCACACAGCTGCATCGAGATCGATAACGAATTTGGTGGCCGAATGGCGACCGAATACTTGTTGCGAATGGGGCATCGCAACATTGCATGTATAACCGGACCTCTGGACAGATCTGACGCACGGGGGCGTCTACAAGGTTACCGCAAGGCTCTTGAAGAAGCGGAAATTGCGTATGACGAAGCGTTAGTGTCCGAGGCCGGTTTTACAGAAGAATCTGGCATCAGTGCGATGCGTAAATTGCTTAAGCGTGAAAGCGGTTTCACTGCAGTATTTGCATGTAATGATCACATGGCATTTGGTGCTTATGAAGTCTTAAAAGCAGAAGGAATATTGGTGCCTGAGCAAATCTCGCTTGTCGGGTTTGATGACATCTTATTTGCACGTTACCTAACGCCAGCCCTTACCACGGTTAACTTCCCTATAGAACAGATGAGCGCAGAGGCGGTGCAACTTGTCATCCAAGCGCTGAACAAGAACAAACGTGATGTGAACTTCAAACTCACTCCTAACTTAGTGCCAAGAAGTTCGGTCAAGGAACTGAATACTCTCTAGAACAATAATTAAGGACAACAACATGAAACTGAAAACTTTGACGCTTGCCATGACTGCTGCACTTGGTGTTGCTGCGACGGTAAACGCTGCCGACGAAACTAAAATCCGCTTCGATGGCTTTCCTGACTTCGATAGTAGCTTGAAAGTTCTACTACCTGATTTTGAGAAAGAGACGGGTATTAAAGTTGATTACCTAATGAATAATCATGGCGACCACCATACGAAGCTGACAACCAACTTGGCGACGGGTTCTGGTGCAGGTGATGTGATTGTTGTTGATGTAGAGAAGATTGGCCCATTTGTGGCGTCAGGCGGTTTGGTGAACTTGTCTGAGAATTATGGCGCTGATAAGTACGCAGAGAGCTTTGCTCCTTACGCATGGGCGCAAGGCAAAGGTGCTGACGGTGATGTGTACGGCATGCCTGTCGATTTAGGTCCTGGCGTTATGTACTACCGCACAGACATCTTTGAAAAAGCGGGCATTGATATTAACGAAGCGATCAAAGATTGGGATTCTTATATCGCCGCAGGTGAAACGCTGAAAAAGCAAAATGTACAGCTAATCGCTTCGGCAGCGGACGTTGCTCAAGCGATCATCTTCACTACAGTTCCTGAAGGTGAAGGTCTGTACTTCGACAAAGATGGCAACCCAGTTGTGACTTCTGAGCGCTTTGTGCACGCATTCGAAGTGGCAAAAGAGATCCGTGACAAAGGCTTGGACGGTCGTATTCTGGCGTGGTCAAACGAATGGTACGAAGGCTTCCGTAACGGCACATTTGCGACTCAGCTTTCTGGTGCTTGGCTACTTGGTCACCTAAACAACTGGATTGCGCCAGAAACAGCAGGCAGCTGGGGCGTGTCTAATCTTCCTGATGGTATTTACGGAAGCTGGGGTGGCTCATTCCTATCGATTCCAACCCAATCTAAACACCAAGATGAAGCGTGGAAGCTGATCGAATACATGACAACCAAGCGTGATATTCAGCTTAAACACTTCGAAACCATAGCAGCATTCCCTGCGAACACCACGACTTACGACGACCCAATGTTCGAAGAGAAAATCGAATTCCTAGGTGGTCAGCAAGCGCGCCTATTGTTTGCTGAAGTGGCGCAGAACATCAAGCCAGTGGCACCAGCGAAAGGCGATCACGTTGCTCGTTCAATCATCTTAGAAAACGCACTGATGGAAGTGCTGGATGAAGGTAAAGATATTAAGACAGCGCTTAAAGAAGCTGAGCGCATGATTAAACGTCGTACGCGTAATCTGTAATTTTTGCCAATACTTAAGGCAAGGAGGGGGCATGTCCCCCTTCTAGGTAAGAGGTCGTTACTATGAATCAGGCAGCGAGCAAGGTTATGGAAACATCACAGCGTGAGAGCATTTTTTCTCGTCTAAATTTGAAAGCGCTTACACCGTATGGATTCCTATTGCCGTTTTTGATTATCTTTTCAGTATTCGGAATTTTTCCGTTGCTGTTTTCTATTTTTCTTTCTTTTCATGAGTGGAACCCAGTCGAGGGGTTGGGGCAATGGACTATGTGGGGTTCGAAAACTACCACATTGCACTGACAGACCCGTGGCTGTGGCGCTCACTGAAAAACACGCTTTGGCTAGCTATCACATCAGGTGTGGCTCAGCACTTAGTTGCTTTACCTGTGGCGTACATCTTGGTGTCGCTGGGTGACCGTTTCCGTCATTGGCTGACATCGGCGTACTTCCTACCGTTCATCACATCTACGGTGGCAGCGTCGCTTATCTTCTTCAACATGTACTCGCCAAACTCGGGCATCATCAACCAAAGCTTGATGGCACTGGCAGACAGCACCTTGTTTGGTTGGGCATTCTCTTGGGTGAACGACTTCCAGCCAATTCGTTGGTTAGATGACGCGACCATGGTGAAGCCTTCCATCGCCATCATGGTGTTCTGGAAATACACCGGTTTCAACATCGTGTTGTACACCACCGGCTTGATGACGATTCCTAAAGACATCCTAGAAGCGGCACGTATGGACGGTGCAAACGCATGGCGTCGATTCTGGAGCATTTCACTACCAATGATTCGTCCATTCATCTTCTTTGCGGTCACCATGACCATCATCGGTAACTTGCAGTTGTTCGAAGAACCATTTGTTCTAACGCGCGGTACTGGTGGTACGGGTCAGTCTGGCTTAACCATCTCTATGTACCTCTATAAAGTGGGTTGGGAATGGTTAGAAATGGGTACAGCGTCAGCAATTTCATGGCTGCTCTTTACCTTGATTGCAGGCTGTACAGCGGTTCAATTCTTCTTCTTCGGTAAGAAAGGTCTAGGGGAGCAATAAGATGAGTACTAACACTTTACCTGCGGCGCAGCGTTGGCGTCCTAGCGATCGCAGCATCGAGATCTTCACCAAAGTATTGATGGTGATGCTCGGCTCCGTACTGATTGTTTCTGCCATCATGACGGTATTCCCGTTCATTTGGTCGGCGTTACTTTCAACCCGTGACCGTACCGAAATTTTTGGTACAGGCATCAGCTTTGCCATTGGTGATAGCTTAGCAGTCAACTACGCCAAGCTATTGGAAATTATGCCTTTCTGGCAGGCAATGTTTAACTCCATCTACATCGCGTTCCTAGGCACCACGATCTCATTGCTGTTTTGTAGCATGGGCGGCTATGCGTTTGCGGTCTACAAGTTCAAAGGTAAAAACGTGCTGTTTGGCATGCTGGTTGGCTCGATGATGATTCCGCCAGTATTGAGCCTGATCCCTTACTTTATGATCGTGAAGTTCCTTGGTTTGCTCGATAACCACTTAGCGGTTTGGCTACCATTTACCACTACACCATTTGGTATTTTCTTGATGCGTCAGCACGTGGTGGCATCGATTCCGAAAGAGCTGTTAGAAGCGGCGAAACTGGATGGTGCGGGGGAATTTAGAACTTACTGGAGTGTGGTATTGCCACTGATGAAACCGGCGCTAGCGACGCTTGCTATCGTGCAGTTCGTCTTCTTCTGGAACATGTTCATGCAACCTCTGGTAGTACTGACTACGCCAGAGAACTATGTGATTACACAGGCACTGCGAAGCGTGCAGGGCATTCCAAATACGCCATGGGGCGCGGTGATGCTAGGTACTACTATCTCTATTCTCCCGTTAGTAATTACTTACTTATTTGCTTCGAAACAGATGATTAGCGGTCTGACATCAGGCGCTGTGAAAGGTTAAGAGAAATTTAAGGCATAAAAATATAATGAATAAATTCCAATTACCCCAAGATTCTAAAATGCGCCGCCCAGAGTTTCTATTTGGTGTCGCGACCTCTTCTTACCAAATTGAAGGAGGTGCAGAACTTGGCGGACGCACCCCATCGATTTGGGATACGTTCTGCAACAAACCTGGCGCCGTCGATAATGCTGATAACGGTGATGTGGCGTGTGATCACTTTCATTTATGGAAACAAGACATTGAGATGATTCAAGGTCTTGGTGTAGATGCCTACCGTCTTTCGATGGCATGGCCACGCATCCTGCCAGAAGATGGCAAGGTGAATGAAGAAGGGCTGAAGTTCTACGAGCAAATCATCGATGAGTGTCATGCTCGCGGTTTGAAAGTGTTTGTCACCCTTTACCACTGGGACTTGCCTCAATACCTTGAGGATAAAGGTGGCTGGCTTAACCGTGAAACGGCCTACAAGTTTGCAGAGTACGCGGATGTGGTTAGTGCTTACTTCGGTGATAAGATTGATTCTTACGCAACATTGAACGAACCATTCTGCTCTGCTTACCTAGGTTACCGCTGGGGTGAGCATGCGCCAGGTATCAAAGGCGAACGTGAAGGCTTTTTGTCGGCACACCACCTGATGTTGGGCCATGGCTTGGCGATTCCACACATGCGTAACAACGCACCAAACGCGATGCACGGCTGTGTGTTCAATGCGACGCCCGCCTACCCATACACAGAGGCAGACGCAGAAGCGGCAGAATACAGCGATGCAGAAGGTTACCACTGGTTTATGGACCCAGTGTTGAAAGGGACATACCCAGAAACGGTACTTAAGCGCCAAGCACACAACATGCCGATGATTCTAGAGGGTGACCTCGATATCATCCGTACTGACCTAGACTTCATTGGCATCAACTTCTACACCCGTTGTGTGGTGCGATTTGATGCGAGCGGCATGCTAGAGAGCATTCCTCAACCAGAAGCAGAGCATACGTTTATTGGTTGGGAGATTTACCCACAAGCACTCACCGATCTATTGCTGCGTCTGAAAGTGCGTTACTCAAACCTACCGCCACTGTACATCACTGAAAACGGCGCGGCGGGCGATGATCACCATGTAGCGGGCCAAGTGAATGATGAACAACGTGTGCGCTACTTCCAATCGCATTTAGAAGCGCTGGATGAAGCGATCAAAGCAGGCGTTAATGTGAATGGTTACTTCGCTTGGAGCCTAATGGATAACTTCGAGTGGGCGTATGGCTACAAACAACGTTTTGGCATCGTACACGTTGACTACCAAACTCAAGAGCGCACCTTAAAGCAGAGTGCGATTGCGTACCGAAACATGCTGCTAGAGCGAGCTGAGGAGAACAAATAATGGCTAAAGTAGAATTCAAAAACATCAAAAAGTCTTACGATGATGTAGAAGTCGTCAAGCACTTCGACTTTACCGTGCAAGATGGCGAATTTGTGGTTTTCCTTGGTCCGTCGGGTTGTGGTAAATCGACCACACTGCGTATGTTGGCGGGTTTAGAAAGCATCACAGCTGGTGAGATTTACGTTGGCGATAAGCTGATGAACAAAATCGATGCCAAAGACCGTGACCTTGCGATGGTGTTCCAAAGCTACGCGCTTTACCCACACATGACGGTTTACGAGAACATCGCTTTTGCGCTTAAGCTAAAGGGCATGCCGAAAGATCAAATCGACGTTGAAGTGCGTAAAGCGGCGAAAATGCTGGAGTTGGATGCACTGTTGGATCGTAAGCCGAAAGAGCTGTCTGGTGGCCAGCGTCAACGTGTGGCGATGGGACGTGCGATGGTGCGTACGCCAAAAGTATTCTTGTTTGATGAGCCATTGTCTAACCTTGATGCCAAGCTGCGTGGTGTGATGCGTGAAGAGATTAAACACCTTCACCGTGAACTGAAAACGACGACGATTTACGTAACTCACGACCAGATTGAAGCGATGACATTGGCGGATCGTATCGTGATTCTGAAAGATGGTTATGTGGCTCAGGTTGGCACGCCAACAGAAGTGTTCCAACGTCCTGCAAACAAGTTCGTAGCACAGTTCATCGGTAACCCATCAATGAACATGTTGGATGCGAAGTTGGTAGGCGAAGAAGGTAATTGGGAAGTGGAACTGGGTGATGTTCGTATTCCTCTGCCAGAGCGTTTTAAAGCCCATGCGTCTAAGAACCTAGCGCTGCACTTTGGTGTTCGTCCTACGGACATTCATTTACGTTCAGAGCAAGTGGATCACGACCGTGTTCTGCCGTTCCCGGTGAAAATCAAAGACAAAGAGCTATTGGGTGCAAGTATTCTGTTGAAGACGGAAATTGCGGGTCAGCCATTAATGGTGGAAACACAAGCGGCTGAAGTGGATGTGGATACGCTGACTCTATACTTGGACTTAGATGCGATTCACCTGTTTGATGCACTGAGTGAAAACTCACTCGCTACGTTCTAACCAATATGAACTAGTGAGCGAAGAGTCAGTGTTTGTGCACTGGCTCTTTTTGTTTATAAGGAATTACTTAATAACATTGAGTGGACTGAATTCGTCAATTATATTTTTATAATTAGGGTCTGGTGGACTTTCTGGATGATTATGAATAAGAAAAAACGCTCGCCATCCATTTACGATGTGGCCAAATTAGCCGGGGTTTCCCCGAGTACCGTTTCACGCTATTTGAATCGTACTACCTTCATTTCTAAAGAAAAAACGATAGCGATAGAAGGCGCGATCAAAACTCTCGATTACAAACCGAATTACCGTATGAACCAAGGTTTAAATGCTCGCACCATGACCATAGGTGTGCTGGTTCAAAATCCGGAAAGTCCGTTCACTAGTCGTATTTTTAACGATATGGAACGTTTTTTGGGACCAAAAGGTTACTCCTTAATTATTGCTTCTGGGTATTGGCAGCATAGTATGCAGCTTCAGGCGCTTGAGTATTTGGAAAAGAGCAACGTAGACGGTGTTATTGTGGTCGCTGGTAGTCTGACTGAGCAGGAGTTAATCGAATACTCACGGAAGATTCCGGTCGTTGCTGTGGGGTATAACTTTACCAGTGAAAAGCTTCAATCAGTGAATATTGATAATGTGCTTGGCGGCCATATGGCAACGCTGCATCTGTTGCAACAAGGCCACGTGAATATCGCACATATTAAAGGCTTACTTAACCAGCCAGATGCGGTTGCTCGCTTCGTCGGTTATAAGAAAGCACTCACCGAAGCGGGAATTAAAGTACGAAACAATTTAATAAAGCAGGGCGACTTTAGCAGCGAGACTGGCTATGACCGAACGGTAGAGTTGATTGAATCGAAAGTGCATTTTTCCGCACTGTTTGCAGCCAATGATCAGACCGCCTATGGTGCAATAAAAGCATTACACGATCATGGGATAAAAGTACCGGAAGATGTTTCGGTGATCGGTTTTGATGATTTACCCACTTCCAAGTTTTTCACTCCTGGCTTAACAACATTGCGCCAGCCCGTAGAGGAAATTGGTGTTGTCTGTGCGGAGTCAATTTTAAGCCTACTGACTGGCGAGAAACGCAGTACGCGACTCCCCCCCCGATAGATCTTATCGTAAGGGAGTCTACAGTATCTAAATTCCGCCCTAAGGAGTCTCAGATAGGTAGTAAGTCCGATTGATAGTAAGCTAATTCACTAGGGAGTATTGGATTTGTTAAATGGAATACACGGCGCTGGTGGAGCTTGATTGCTCGTACATCAGTGCCATAGGTATTTTCAAACAGAGTATCTAGCTCCCCACTGTTTTTACATTGCGCTAAGCCTTGTTCAATATCCGCCAATAAGCCTGCTTGCTCTGGATGACAATAAAATACCAAGGGAAATGGGTAGTAGAGCAAAAGAGTAGGTTCTACAACTAAATCAGGTACAAGGTGCGCGTATTGCGTCACGATGGCTTCAGCTTCGTTTGCTCCCAGTGCCATGTAATCCGATTCTCCATTTTGCACCGCTAGCAATCTGTCTTCTAAACTGCCTTGTTCAATAACCTGGTATTGGTTAGTGCGAAACAAGTCGGCATCAGCCCAAGTCGCGGGAATACTAACGCTGAGCTGTTTGAGCTGCTTTTCACTTAATACACTAAATTCATTCAGCCTGTTCTTGTGGATAATCAAAACACGGCAACCTAACAAACCACGACACAAAGGCTCGGGCAACATCAAATACGAGCCCTGATTGAACTTCTTGTTTCCTGCGACCGTTACTAAAACATCGGTTCCTTGGGAGAATACTCGTCCCTCTTGTTCAGCCTTTGGATAATCCGTTACATCATTGTTTAGCTTAAGGTTTGGCTTAATTTTCTGTAGTGCGAGTTGCAATACTTTCCATTCAAACTGTTGTCGAATAGTGGATTTATTGCCATTCCAAAATTGTACCATTACCTCTTCCTCGAATTTACCTAGGTTAGATTATGATTCCATCATCAATTTCCAATTGAAAGCGCTTTCTTGGTGTGTCGTGAGTATTTGTGCACTTGCGCACGACACCGCTGCGATGATGGGATAGTGAATGGCGACTTTTGGGCCTCTGTCTCTGAGTAAGTTTAGTGAAGGTTTAAACTTGCATGAGCTCACAAAATATAAGGATATGCCTTTGTTTATAAGTTGTTGAATTTTATATGTAAAAAATGAAAGTGAGATCTTGGTTGTTTTTAAGTTGTTGAATGTATTGGTTTTATTTGATTGTGATCCGAGCTTTGTTTTTATGGGTCTATATTGAACAAGAAGAACTTTTTGACGAATATTGCCCTTGATAAGAAAGCGCTTTCTTGTTTGTGGTTTGAGCCCGTCGATGCGAATAAGAGATTATTTTGCTGATGACACCACATCTTAAAGTTGCTTTATTTTTTGAGAATCAAAGAAAGCGCTTTCTTTTCGTATTCAACATTATAAAAGGACAATGTGATGCATAAGAAAACTCTGCTCGCTACATTTGCTGCCAGCATGATGCTTGCTACTGCCGCTCAAGCGGACACCATCAAACAAGGTGGTACGCTGACGGTGCCAATCATCAACACCGGGTTTGTTGAAAACTTTAACCCATACACTACTAAGGACACGTTACACGGCATTATGTTCGAACCACTGTTTGTGTTGAACAACATGACGGGGGAAACACACTATCGTTTGGCTGAGTCGGTTGAATATTCCGATGATCTAAAAACCATTACGCTAAAACTACGTGACGGCTTGAAATGGTCTGATGGTGCGCCATTAACGGCGGAAGACGTGGTGTTTAGCTTTGAGTTAACCAAAAAATCTCCAGCATTTGATGTCAAAGCGATTTGGCCAACGGGTAACCTAAAAAGTATTGAAGCGAAGGATAAGCAGACAGTTGTATTTGATTTAGCAGAGCCGGATTCTACTTTCCTTTGGAGTATCGGTGCTTACCACATTGTCCCTAAACACACTTGGTCAACGGTATCGGATTACACAACGTTCACCAACCCAAATCCGGTGGGTAGCGGTCCAATGACAACCGTTAAGTATGTGAAACCACAACAAATGGAGCTGTGTCGTAACCCTAACTACTACCTAGAGAATCGCCCTTATCTAGACTGTGTAAACTTCCGTTCGTACAACGACAACTCGCAGATCCAACCGGCTCTGATCAAAGGCGAAATCGACTGGGGTTCAAACTTTATTGCTGACGTTGAGTCAACCTTTGTTGGGCAAGACAAAGAAAACAACCACTTCTGGTACCCAGCGAATGATGCGATTCACTTGTACGTAAACACTAAGAAAGCACCGTTTGATGACCTGCGCGTACGCCAAGCTCTGTCTATGGCACTAGACCGTGAAGCGATTGTTGATATCGCGGCTTATGGTTATCCAACCGTGAACTACAACGTCGGCGGTATTGCCGAGCTGTACAAAAATCACATTGACGAAAATGTGAACAAAAAGTACGGCCATCTAACGCAATACGATGCGAAGAAAGCGCAGAACTTGCTAGATGAAGCGGGCATTGTTGACCGCAATGGCGACGGCTTCCGTGACAATGCTGATGGCTCAACGGTTGAGTTCGATATCGAAGTGGTTAACGGCTGGACGGACTGGATTCAAGTCGTGCAAATGGTGACGGAATACTTCGCGGATGTGGGCATCAAAGCCAACGTGAAAACCGTTGACTGGGCCGTATACGACAAGAACTTGAAAGACAGTGCGTTCACTATGTCAATCAACTGGTCAATGGTGTCGGATAACCCAATCCTTGCGTTCCAAGAGTACTACCACACTTCACGTATCGGTAAAGGCTTCCATGCTGGCCACGGTGTGCACTCTCCTGAAATCGATAAGCTGATCGACAGCTTCGGTAAAATTGGTGATGCAGAGAAACAGGAAGCGATCATCTCTGAACTTCAAGAGTTCACGGCAGAGAACATGCCATTTATTCCGCTGTTCTCAAACCCAACTTGGTTCCAATACAGCACGAAAAACATCGTTGGTTGGCCAAGTGAAAAAGACCCTTACATCCAACCGGTTTGGTATGACGGCGGCAAGCGCGTGATCATCCTGAACAACCTACACCTGAAATAACTAGCAGTTTCAATTTGTAGGTAGGTTTTTTAATTAACATCGGAGCCGCAACCGTAATTGCAAAAGTAAGTGCTTGTTGTGGCTCGTAAGTTAAAGGTTTGATATGTCGTTTCTAGCTCGCCGATTTGGCTTTTATTTTACTGCCTTTCTGATTGCGATCTCTTTCAACTTCATGTTGCCGCGCTTAATGCCAGGTGACCCAGTTGATGCCTTGTTTGCTGCGGCGCAAGGTCGAATGGATCCTGCTCAGATGGATGCTGTACGTGAGATGTACGGCTTCGTTGATGGCAACATTTTTGTGCAATACATCGCTTACATGAAAAGTGTATTCACGCTTGATCTTGGTCCATCGGTTTTGATGTTCCCTGTTAGCGTATCTGAAGTGATTGCGATGGCACTGCCATGGACCATGTTCCTAGCGCTTGGTTCTCTTATTGTGGCGCTGATTATTGGTGTGAGTATTGGTACTTATGCCTCTTACCGTCGTGAAGGACTGTTTGGCCAAATCGTGCCGCCAGTACTGGCCTTCATCAGTAACTTCCCTTACATCGTTACTGCTTTATTGCTGTTCTACTTCTTCGGTTTGAAGATGGAATTGCTGCCGTTGGCTTACACCTATGACCCGTCGTTGGAGCCTGGCTTTAACTGGGAATTCATCAGCAGTGTCGCGAAACACGCAATCTTGCCAATGGGCTCAATGGTCGTGGTTGGTATCTCGACATGGGTGTTCAACATGCGTAACGCGATGATCAATGTGCTAGGTGAAGACTACGTCACCATGGCAGAAGCGAAAGGCTTAAGCAGCTACAAAGTGATGAGCCGTTACGCAGGTCGTAATGCGATCTTGCCTGTTGCAACAGCGATTGCGATGGCGATTGGTTTTTCATTCGCTGGCTCAATCATGACTGAGGTGGTGTTCAACTACCAAGGTTTGGGCAACATTCTGCTGAAGGGCATCGTGGCGCGTGACTACCCACTTATCCAAGCCATCTTACTTATCTTAGTAACGGCGGTTCTGACTGCCAACTTCATTGCCGATCTGCTGTACGTGTGGCTTGACCCACGAATTTCGAACTAAGGTGCATCATGGAAAAAATAATCAAAACCCCAACGCCTTCAGAGCACGATGAGTTAATGACTCGTGAGTCGAAATTCTCTTGGAAGCGAATCAAAAAAAGCTTCGGCAAAGTGTACGCTTTTTTCTATGGCAACCCGCCTGCCATTATCGGTGGCTTGCTACTGTCGATTGTTTTAGCTGGTGCGATTTTCGCTCCTGTGCTAGCAACGCATGACCCTGATCGTCGTGTTGCAAGACCACACGTCGCTCCGAATGCAGAGCACGTACTTGGCACTACTCGTAGTGGCCGTGATGTCTACAGCCAAGTGTTGCACGGTGCAAGAAAGTCACTCACAGTTGCGATTTCTGCTGGTGTGATTGCGATGAGCTTAGCCGTTATTATCGGTGTCTCTGCAGGCTACTTCGGCGGCAAAATCGATGAGCGTCTTAACTTCCTAACTAACGTTTTCTTGGTGTTCCCTCAGCTACCCTTGCTGATTGTGCTCGCCGCTTTCTTAGGGCAGGTGGGGTCCCTCGTCATCACCATATTGCTCGGGATAACTTCCTGGCCTTGGGGAGCGCGAGTGATTCGTTCGCAAACCATGGCGATTCGAAGCAAAGAATTCATTATCTCGGCAGAAGTGATGGGCGAATCAAAAATCCGCATCATTTTGGTCGAAATCCTACCAAACCTAGTCTCGATCGTATTTGGTGGTTTCTTGGGCACGGTGATTTACGCAATGGGCTCAGAAGCTGGCCTTGGCATTCTAGGCTTGGGTGATGCAACGGAAGTGAGCTGGGGCTCGATGTTGTACTGGGCACAAACGTCCTCGTCTCTATACACCGGCGCTTGGTGGGAGATGTTAGTTCCAGCCATGGCACTGGCAATCACAGGTGGTGCACTGGCACTGATCAACATGTCGATTGACCAAGTGAGTAACCCGAAACTTCGTACTGGTCCACACATCAAGCTGTGGCACAAACTGAAAAAAGAAGCAGATAAGCGCCGAGGTCTAAGATGAGCAACTTATTAGAAATTAACAACCTATGCGTCGATTATGTGTCACCAAACGGTGTAGCGCGTGCGGTGAACAACGTCAGCATCAGCATTGCTCCGGGGGAAACGCTCGGTATCGCTGGTGAGTCTGGTTGCGGCAAAAGTACCTTGGCATTTGCTATCTCACGTTTGCATAAAGCACCGGCTCTGATCTCTGAAGGGGAAATTCTCTACAAAGGTCAGGACGTGCTGAAGATGAACGATAAACAGCTACGCAACTTCCGTTGGAATGACGTGTCTGTGGTGTTCCAAAGTGCAATGAACTCTTTAAACCCAGTGATCACCATTGGTGAGCAGTTGACTGACGTGATTCTTGCGCACCGAAAAGTGACTTACCAAGAAGCGTATGACCGTGCGGTTGAGCTGCTTGGTGTAGTGGGCATTCACGGCGACCGCATGGCGAGCTTCCCACACCAATTGAGTGGTGGTATGCGCCAGCGCGTGGTGATTGCAGTTGCGCTCGCGTTAGAGCCAAAACTGATCATCATGGATGAACCAACCACCGCGCTCGATGTGGTGGTAGAGCGTGAAATCCTTAATGAACTTTACGAGCTGAAGAGCAAATTTGGCTTCTCGATTCTGTTCATCAGCCATGACTTGAGCTTGATGGGCGAAATCGCAGACCGCATTGGTGTGATGTACGCGGGCAACTTAATTGAACTTGGGGATGCGAAGAACGTATTTGGTGATCCTCAACACCCATACACCAAAGGTTTGATTTCTTCATTCCCAACCATTCATGGACCGAAAGAGCGTTTATACGGCATTCCGGGTAACCCCGTGAACCTACTGAAAATCCCGCAAGGTGTAACTTCCAAGCGCGTTGCAATGCATGTTTTGCAGAGTGTCAGAAGAGCGATCCAACCTTGGTGCCAGTCACAAACGGCAACCTAGTGTCATGTCATTTGATGTAAACGGGAGAGAATAATGGATAACGTAACAAACCCAGAAGTGATTCTCTCAGTTAAGAATCTAGTGAAAGACTTTCCTATTGGTCAGTCTGCAAAAAGCAACCTGATGCGAGCGGTGAATGACGTCACGTTTGAACTGCGCAAAGGGGAAGCACTGGCTATTGTGGGTGAATCTGGCTCAGGTAAAAGCACTGGCGCACGCGTTCTGACGCGCATCTACGACAAAACCGATGGTGAGGTAACGTTCAAAGGCCAAGAGTTGGGTGAATACATTCAAGAGCACGGCGAGCTGGAATACGCGCGCCAAGTGCAGATGATTTTCCAAGACCCATTTGGCTCGCTGAACCCAGTTCATACCATTTACCACCATATTGCACGTCCGCTTCTGATCCACAAACGTGCGGAAAAAGACGCGATTCCAAAGTTGGTTTACGAACTGCTTGAGCTAGTTGGTCTGTCTCCGGTGAAAGAAACCGCAGAAAAATACCCACATGAGCTAAGTGGCGGTCAGCGCCAACGTGTTGCGATTGCTCGTGCGATTGCCGTCGATCCTGAAGTGATTCTGGCGGATGAACCTATCTCAATGCTCGACGTGTCAGTTCGCTTAGGCATTTTGAATTTGATGTCGGATCTGAAAGACAAGCACGGCATCTCTTTCATGTACATCACCCATGACATCGCGACCGCGCGTTACTTCGCGGAAAAAACCGCCGTCATGTACGTGGGTCATATGGTCGAGTGGGGTGACAGTGATAGCGTGACACAAAATCCGCAACACCCATATTCCCAGTTATTGCTCTCAGCAGTGCCAGAAGTAGGAAATTCAGGTAAGCGTGAACTGATGGCGAAAAAAGGCGACATTCCGCTTTGGAAACCAAGTAGCGTGGGATGCCCATTTGCGACTCGTTGTTTAAAGGCGACAGAGGTGTGTACTCAATCAGTGCCTGACGCAACAAAAGTGGCGGAGAACCATTACGCACGTTGTCACCACTTAGGATAAAAACTCGAATTAGCTTATTAAAAAAAGCGTAGAAAGAAAGCGCTTTCATAATTATTGGAAGAACATTATGACTTTTGAACATTATTCTTGCCCAACCGTAGAGGGAAGCTTCGTCGATTTGGACGGTGAGCGATACTACAAGATTTCTCATGTCGACCAAATGAACCCGTTTTTCATCAGTGTCGTGTCAGCCAGTGATCATTGGCTGTTTATTTCATCCACGGGCAGCTTGTCGGCGGGGCGTATTCGTCCCGAGAACGCGCTGTTCCCATACAAATCCGTCGATCATATCCACGAGAACGCAGAAAACACGGGTTCAAAAACCATCATTAAAGTCGCTAGTGGACAAGGCGTAGCGATGTGGGAACCGTTCAACCGCCATCATGATGGCCTGTACCAAGTTGAGCGTCATCTGTATAAAAACACCATTGGCGACAAGATTGTTTTCGAAGAGCTTAACCACACGTTAAAGCTAAAATTCCAATACAGCTGGAACACCAGTGAAGAGTTTGGCTTTGTTCGTCGCTCGCAAATCACCGATCTGTCAGGCACAACTCGAGAGATTGAGTTGATTGATGGCCTGCAGAACCTATTGCCATCGGGCGCGCCACTGTCTGCGTTGCAAACTCGTAGCGCTTTGGTCGATGCCTACAAATGGAATGAGTTGCTTGATGGCAGTTCACTAGCGCTCTTTACCATGTACGCAAAACTGAGTGATCGCGCTGAGCCAGCGGAATCTTTGCTCGCAACGACCGTGTTCAGTGTCGATAACGATTACGGCCAGCGCTTATTGAGCAGCAGCCAAGTGAGCGCGTTCCGTCAAGGTCGTGAAATCCAAAACGAAACTTTGACTAAAGGCGTACGTGGTAGCTACTTGATTCACAAGTCTATCAAGCTAGAAGCAAACCAAAACAAGTCTTGGTTAATCATCGCGGATATCGATAAGAGCCATAGCGATGTGACGTCGATGCGTAATCGCCTTGCGCAGCCAGTGAACATGACACAGCAAGTTGAACAGAGCATCGCTGCCAACCAACAAGAACTGATCAGTTTGATGTCTGGTGCGGATGCGTGGCAAATCACCGCAGAAGAAGAGACCAGTGTGCACCACTACGCGAATGTGCTGTTCAATAACATGCGTGGTGGGGTATTTGAGAACAATTACACCCTAGACAAAAAAGATGTGTTGGCGACGATTCGCAATGCCAACCGCCTTGTGTTTGAACGTCATGCTGCGCTGTTTAATGACCTGCCGGAGCAGTTTACCCATGCTGAGCTTGTGAGCCTTGCTAAGCAGAGTGAAGACGCTCAGTTAGTCCGCTTAAGTTACGAATATCTGCCACTGACGTTTGGTCGTCGCCACGGTGATCCAAGTCGTCCTTGGAACCACTACGAAATCAAGCTGAAAGACGACAATGGCGAGCGTTTGCTTTCTTACCAAGGTAACTGGCGTGACATCTTTCAAAACTGGGAGGCCATTGCGCTGAGCTATCCTGGCTTTATTCAATCGTTCCTAGCCAAGTTTGTGAATGCATCCACAATGGATGGTTACAACCCATACCGCATCACCAAAGATGGTATTGACTGGGAAATGCTGGAGCCAGATGACCCATGGAGCAATATCGGCTACTGGGGCGACCATCAAATCATTTACTTACTGAAGTTCCTAGAACTGGCAGACAAGTATCAGCGCGATGATCTGTTAGCGATGATGCAAACGGATGTGTTCAGCTACGCGAACGTACCTTACGAGTTGTGTGATGTTGAGAAGCTGTTCGTCAATCCAAAAGACACCGTGACGTTCAATGATGAGTTGCAACACAACATCGAACAACGCGTATCTGCAATGGGCAGCGATGGTCGATTGGTGCTTGGTAGCGACAACGACGTGTACATGGTCAACCTGACTGAGAAAGTCCTAGTACCACTGTTGGCGAAACTGAGCAACTTGGTACTTGATGGCGGCATTTGGCTCAATACTCAGCGACCAGAGTGGAATGATGCGAACAACGCGATTGTGGGCAATGGCTTGTCGATGGTCACGCTGTACTACATGCGTCGCTATGTCGCATTCTTACAGCAACTGTTGGCAGATGCACCTGTGTCGGTCAGCATGTCTAAAGAAGTGTTTGAATGGCTACTTTCAACGACTCGTATCTTGTCGGAAGCGGCAAAAGAGATTCGCCAAGAAACCGTAACTCGCCAAACTCGCAAAGCGATCCTGACTCAGTTGGAGAAAGCCGCCGAAGATTTCCGTCAACGCGTATACCGTGTGAATGGCTTCTCGGGCAAAACCACCGTGGAAGCATCGGCTATCAAGCAGCTACTTGAGGTGAGTTTGACTGTGCTGGATTCGAGCATTGCTAGCAACTTGCGTGAAGATGGTCTGTTTAACGCCTACAACATCCTGACTTACTCAGCGGAAAGCTTGCAGGTGGAAGAGTTGTATCCAATGTTGGAAGGCCAAGTAGCAGCCCTGAGCGCCGGCGTGCTGACACCAGCGCAAGCGGTGAACTTGCTGGATAATCTGTTTGCCAGCGAGATGTACCGCGAAGATCAACACAGCTTCATGCTGTATCCAGATCGAGACTTGAGTGCATTCATGAACAAGAACAGCTTAACAGACGCGCAAATCAATGCGGTGCCGGTGTTAAGTTCGATGCTGAGTAAGGGCGATCAACGCCTAGTGAATGCGGATGAGCAAGGTCATTTCCACTTCCATGCAAGCTTAGAGAACAACGGTTATCTTAAAGCGCAGATTCAGCAACTCCGTGGTGAGTATGCTGATGTGGCTGAAGAAGAATGGGAAGCGATTGAGGCCCTATACGAAGATGTGTTCAACCACAAAGCGTTTACTGGCCGCTCAGGCACTATGTTTGGCTACGAAGGTTTGGGTTGTATCTACTGGCACATGGTTTCTAAGCTGTTGCTTGCGGTACAAGAAAACTACTTGGCAGCGCGTGAACTGGATGCTGATAGCGAAGAGACGCAAAAGTTAGCGGAATACTACTACCGAGTTCGCGCTGGTATTGGTTTCAACAAAACGCCAGAAAACTACGGCGCATTCCCAACAGACCCGTACTCTCACACACCAAAGCATGCTGGTGCGCAGCAACCAGGTATGACGGGGCAGGTGAAAGAAGAAGTGATCACGCGCTTTGTTGAACTGGGTATTTTGGTTGAAGAGGGCGAGATTCGTATCGACCCACGTTTGCTTCATCGTCATGAGTTCTTGACCGAATCGGCATCGTTCTCTTGCCAAAGTGTGGCGGGTCAAACGCAAAGCTATGTGGTTGAGAAAGATCAGTTGGCGTTTACGCTTTGTCAATTGCCGATTATTTATCAACTAGTCGAGTCTAAAGCTCAAGCGGGCATGGTTTTCACTCATTCAAATGGCAAGCAGTCAGTAATTGAAGGTTTGGTTATCCCGAAAGCACAAAGTAATGCGATCTTTGCTCGCTCAGGCGAGATTGAGAAAGTGATTGTGTCGATTCCAAGCTCTTTCTTGAGAGCGTAATACACTTGATAAACGAAGGCCCCGATACCATTCGGGGCCTTTTTGTATTTGCTTTAAGTTGGAAGAGTATCTGCCGCAGATACAAAGAAATTAACGTTTACCGACGGACTCTCGTACAACCAGCTCAGGTGTTAACTTGTGCTTTATTACGCGCTCTTGCTTGTGGACTAAAGCAATCACTCCTTGAGCTGCTTCATATCCCATCTCTTGAACAGGGAAGTTTACTGTGGTCAGTTTTGGTCGAATATGTTGACTGTGGCTGTCGTTATCGAAGCCGACAACAGAAATGTCCTTACCAATCTCCAAGCCGCGTTCGTACGCGACGTCATACACCGCGAGAGCGATGTTGTCGTTATGACAGAAGATGGCGGTAATTTCAGGGTCACGGTCAAGCAATCGTCGTGCACAAGTATGATTTAAACCACGGTCTTCATGGTCAAAACGACCTTCGACAATTAAGTTGCTGTCGTACGCAATGCCGTGTTCACTAAGAGCATTTCGATAACCCTGTAAGCGATCTCGGCTATCAATTTTGCTTAACTGACCTGTGATACAAGCCACTTTGGTGTGGCCATTTTCAAGCATGTGTTTTGTTGCTAAGTAGCCACCTAATTCGTTATCGATAAAGATGCACTTATCTGCAACCTCGGGAATGTAACGGTTGAGTACGATGGTAGATGGTGTCTTCTCAATAACCTCAATCAATTCATCGTCTGACAGCATGTCTGAATGAATGATCAAACCGTCGACTTGCTTAGAACGCAGGAAGTTAATTGAATCGATTTCACGTGAATGTGATTCTAAACCGCTGGTCACGATTAGGTGGTTGTTGCTTTCTCTAACGGTGTTTTCCGCATGGTGCATTAAAGGGCCATAGAAAGGGCCGTCTAAAGAGCCAACCAGCATACCGATGCTATTTGATCGGCTAGATGCCAAGGCCTGAGCAAACGCATTTGGTTTGTAGCCAAGCTTTTCTATTGCTGCAAATACCTTTTTTCGGTTTGCTTCTTTTACCGTTGGGTGACCATTTAGTGCTCGTGAGACGGTAGATTGAGAAACTTTTGCCAGCTCAGAGACTTCTTTAATCGTGATCAATGGGAAGTACCTTATCCATTCTAATTATTGAACTATGTTACTCGCCGTTCCCTATTCCTCATAGGGAGTACATCACATTTGTCGACTTGATCGCGCTCTGTGCGAGTGATATCCCCAAGCACCTTGAGGTTACTTGGGGATAATCGGTTTATAAATTAAGCTCAAATGTGAACTGCAGCAATAGAAAGTGCTTTCATAGGTGTTGGGATCACATACACCAAGCCAAACCATTACTAGACTCTATTAATTGAAAGTCATTGTATGGTTATTCATATGCTTATGGAATTAAACCATACCTTTAACGTTTATTGTGAGATGGATTATCCATCTTTTTTATTGTACGCACAAGAAAGCGCTTTCTTGTGCGTGCTAATTAGGAGAAACGAAAATGAAAAAGGACGTATTGGTTGTTACCACCAGCTTGCTGTCTCTGTCTCTAGTTGGGTGTAACAGTAGTTCTAGTGACACGGTGGATCCGAGTGTTGGGACCGGCTGGGCATTAGTTTGGAGTGATGAGTTTGATGGCGAAGAAATTGACAGTGAAAAGTGGAATCACGAGAAGAACTGTTGGGGAGGAGGCAATGCTGAGCAGCAGTGTTATGTCGATGATGCTAAAAATTCATTTGTTCAAGATGGCAAGCTGACCATTCGAGTGATAAAAGGTGATACCACGGGGCCAGACAGTGTAGAAGGGTCGGATGGTTATGGCGAAACGTTGACGACACTACCTTATTCTTCCGCTCGTTTACGAACGATGAATAAAGGTGATTGGAAATATGGGCGCTTTGAGGTTCGTGCGAAATTACCCCTAGGACAAGGCACTTGGCCTGCAATCTGGATGCTACCAACAGATTATGTGTATGGAGGATGGGCTGCATCAGGGGAAATTGACATCATGGAAGCCGTCAACCTGGGTACCACTTATCAGCATGAAGGAGTCGAGAAAAGAGAAAATCGTGTCCATGGTACCCTTCATTATGGTAAAGCGTGGCCGAACAATGTTTACTCGGGTGAAGAGTACGATTTTGGTGATGAGAACATTAGCCCGGCCGATGATTTTCATACTTACGCCATTGAGTGGGAACAGGGTGAAATCCGCTGGTATGTGGATGATGTCCACTATGCGACACAAACCAGTGAAGGCTGGTGGAGCCACTACCAGGATGATGAAGGTAATTGGATAAGTGGTGCTGAGGATGCGCCATACAACCAGAAGTTTCACCTGATTTTAAATCTTGCTATGGGGGGGGAAGTTGGCCGTCATCCGTCAATGATGGTGGGATTGATGCAAGCATTGAACAAGCGGAAATGCAGGTAGATTACGTACGCATTTATCAATGCAGTGTCGACCCTGAAACAGGTAAAGGTTGTGCGACACCGGCGTCTGACGACGCGGTTACGAATGAGGGCGTTGTAGAACCAAATTTCCCGAAGGAAGTGGATCTTTCTGCTATGTCGCTGCCATTATTTGCAAGTGGTGACTTGCTAGATGGCTTTAATTTAAATGGTTGGGATGACGGCAGTAATGATACCCGAACCATTGCTGATAACCTGATTAATATCTCGATTGTTGATAACGGCAATGCATACATCGAATCACTTAATGGTGCACTCGATATGAGTGAGTTTATTGATGGTGATTTGAGTTTTGATTTGAGCTTGGTGTCGGGGAACGCTAGCGCATTGTCGGTAAAAATGGATAGTGGTTATCCAGCGTTAGCTCCTATTGATATCCCATTCGCACATTTACCAGCGGTAGGCGAGTGGCGGTCATTTGTTTTCTCTGTTAATGACTTTATTGCTGCAGGTACCAATGGTTTTTCCATCACTGGCGTAAGCAACCCCGTGGTATTTGAACCCGTCAACAATGTTGATCTCGCGTTTAAAGTCGACAACCTGGTGTTTACCAAGCCTTTGATTATCGCGACTGACAGCATAGTAGAAGGGTTTACATTGGATGGTTATACCGCTGATGCTCCTGACAGCCGTAACTTTTCAGATGGGGTGCTCGATGCGCAGTTTAGTGGTGCAGGAAACCTATTTTTTACCGCTGAGTCAGCACTGGATATGAGTCGATACGCAAACTGGGTGTTAAAGTTTGATATCAATATTGTTGATTTAGGCAGCAATTCAGATGTCTTGATAAAGATGGATAGCGGTTGGCCAAATGTGAGTGATATTGCGTTAGCTGATTCCCCTCAAGGGCTACTGGCTGATGGGCAATGGCATACATACGCTATTCCAGTTGTTGACTTTATTGCTGCGGAGAATCGTTTCTCACCAGGAAGTCAATTTGATGTGAATAGCGTAACCAACCCATTTGTTTTAGAAGGGCTAGGTGGAGAAAACCTACACGTTAAATTACGCAATATTCGCTTTGTTGCACCCTAATTGACACGATTGAATTGAGATTATGAATCAAAGCTCATCTTACAAGATGAGCTTTTTTGTTAATTGACGGATCAATCATTCAACTCAATGATCAAACCTTTCAATGATGTGATCTACACACTAAGAAAACGCTTTCTTGGTGAGTTTGATCACTTTTTAGCTCGATTTTTGTCCATATAATGCCGTCAAAAGCGTTAGGGAATAGCTTTTTTGCTAATGGTTTGAGGATTTCTGTCTTTTTCTCTCAAATCTGGCTCAATTTGCTCATTTTAGGCAAAAAAATTTGCCCCATTAAGAAAGCGCTTTCTTGGAAATGCAAAATATAATAATGATGGAGTTATCATGAAAAACTTTAAAGTTTTACCTCTTACCCTAGCAGTGGCGGCTTCGTTTGCTTCTCTACCTTCTCTTGCTGCAAATTCTGATGTAGAAGCGCTTGAAAAACGAATTCAAGAACTAGAAACGAAAATCGAATCTGGCTACGTTTACGATCAACAACCAGCCGTATTAACACCAGAAACAGAAGTTCCTCTGGGTATCGTGTTCTCTGGTTACGCTCGTTACGGCGCGCATTACCAAGGCAGCGACGCTCAAACCGTAGGTACGTTCGGTGCATTGAATGCGAATGCAACAGGCCGTTTAGGTAACGAAGGCAACGGTGGTGAGTTCCAGTTAGCGAAAGCGTTTAAGAGTGATGGCGGTGCGATTTGGGATATCGTTTTGATGCTAGACCATTGGGCTGACTCTTCTTGGGCTGATGATGGCGGCGTAAACGTGAAGAAGATGTATGCTGGTGCAACAAACCTATTTGAGTCGCAGCCAGACCTTTACGTTTGGGCTGGTCGTGACTTCCACCAACGTCCACAAACAGATTTGAACGATTACTTTTGGATGACACACGATGGCCAGGGTGCGGGTTTCTACAACCTTAACCTAGGTGGGGCGAAACTGGACTTCGGTGCTGTAGGAGAAATCGAAGGTGATATGGTTGGCGATACAGGCCGTTACGCAATCACCAGTAAGCTACACGGTATTCAGCTAGGTGAATCTGCGAATCTAAGCCTATATGCGAACTACGGCTTTGCATCAGAAAAGCTCGATGGTGATGACTTGACGGCTTACCAAGTTGCAGGTGAGTTATCCGTTGCTGGTCAACGTTTAGTTGTTCGTTACTCTGATAACACCACAGACAGTGTTCTTTACAGCCATATGTTAGAAGAAGGCAAGAATGCCCTGCTAGTGAGTTTTGATGGCGGCACTTCTCTTACTGACAAATTAGGTGTGCAATACTTGGCTGCATACCAATCGCTTGAAGTTGAAGGTACAGATAGCCGCGTAAACTACAACGCGATCGTTCGTCCTACTTACCAATGGAACGACATCCACTCTACTTGGCTAGAAGCAGGTTACAGCGTTGTGGATTACGATGACTTTGATGCTACGAATAGCTCTTGGAAAATGACACTGTCACAAAACATGGCGATCGGTCCTGAGACGTGGTCTCGTCCAATGCTACGTTTCTACGCAACAGTGGGTAATGCAGATAACGAGTACACTGGCTTTAATGACAGCGGTGAAAAAGTGGCAACTGACGTAGATACGCTTACGGTTGGCGCAATGTTTGAAGCTTGGTGGTAATCACCTTTTAGTTCTTAACTCAGATGCGGTTCTTGGGGAGCCGCATCAAATCCCTTTAGCAATATGCGAGAACATACATAGTTTACTTAACATTATGGCGTTGTAAGTGACTAAGTACATAACGGGGGAGCTCGATTATATTGCAGTGGATGGTTGCCCATTCATAGCCGCTGGCATAGCGGCTTTTTTTAGGTTCATCGCGGCTTTCCGGGGAAAGCCGCTTTTATCTTTAAGAAGAAGTAATCAGTATCTCGATAGCCATATCCCATCCGCTTAATTAACTTTATCTTGTTATTTATCCCTTCAAGCGTACAGGTATTCAGCGGGTAGCTTGCTGAAGCAGTGATCCCATGAAGGTATGGACGGAGCTTTCGAGCGAACTCTTTGAGCGGCTTAATTCCACTCTCATTCACTTGTCCCAACCATACCTGCCACAGGTTTTTAGCCTGAAGTTCAG
>NZ_APHW01000100.1 GCF_002741985.1 Vibrio rotiferianus CAIM 577 = LMG 21460 | reverse complement strand
TACTCATGTATGGCTTGAGCTTTAAGCCCGCACGGACACCTAGCGATAGAGTTAGGTTTGAGAGTGAGCTTTATTAATGATGGAGTCTGATGAGACTTTACTATATGAAAGCCTTCCCAGAATGAAGATAGGAAAGTATGATTCGACATGAAAACGGTAGTTTGTGTAGGTTTTGTTTGGCGATAAAACTCTATCACTTACTACCGTTTTTGTTTTCAGTTCCCGCTTATCCGCGATGAACCTTTTTTTATGCCTGTAAGAAATGTTCTTTGCGGTAACTTCTTGGGCTGTGCTGAAACTTCTGTTTAAAGCACTTAGAGAAATAGTTGCTGTCCGAAAACCCACACTGTTCGGCGATGTGCTGAACCGATCGCTCGTTCTCTTCACACAATAACTTTGTCGCGTAGTTCAACTGCACATCACGCAAATACTGATTTGGCGACGTGTCTAAAAACTGGCGAAATAGCCTTTCTAGCTGACGTTTACTGATGAAGGCTGCCTTCGCAATTGCATCGCTGTTTACGCCGACATCACTGAAGTGCTGCTCAATAAATACCAAGGCTCGGCTGAGTGCAAGTGTGGTTTGTGGCAACTCTTGGCTTTGGTCTTGATACATTCGGGAAAGAGCAATCACCAACTGCTGCATTAAGCTGGTTAGCATGACTTCAAATCCAGGCTGTGAGGCTTCATATTCCAACTTCAAATCTGACAAAAGGCGTTCGATTTCTGGCAATTGCTGACGGTCTAGGGTCAGTTTTGCTTTGTACTCGGTGGTTTGTCTCGCGATAGGTTCTACTTTGAACATGGCTTGGTAGCCGGACAACTGGCGCATCGAAGGTATTTCAAAAAACGGCGTGTTGGAGTCAAACATCAAGTTAATGATCTTGAGTTTGTTTACGTCTCGAAAGCCATGCTCGATGTCGCCATTAATCACAAATACATCGCCTTTGTGTAGCGGGTATTCGTATTCCGCGACTGTGTGCTTACCGCTGCCACTGACCACTAAAAACAGTTCAGAAAAGTCATGTTTGTGCGCGGCAAAATCACAATGGTGATGTCCGTCGACGTAGGCAAACTTGAGATGACTGTGCTTCTGATGTGCTTTGAGTTGATAGATGATACTCATGTCGCGATATTCCTTTTTACTGTCGCCATTTTGGTAGAATGGCGCATCCGGTCAGCATACTATTTCCACATAGAAAAACGAATTTTCATCGATGTTTTTTGCCCGTTTTTGCAGGGCTGGCGATGTTTTTCAAACTCGTCTCCGATGCCTGTTTAGCTGGTGAAAAGCACGATGCCAATAACGACTCGCGCGACTTTAGTGACCCGTTGTCATTCAGCGCGCTGAAATACGAAATAAAAATGAACGGTTGTGGGTTGTGTATGAACAATAAACAAATTAGCCAAGCGCAAAAGAACCTCGTCCCTGTAAGCCGACAAGCGGCAGCAGAAGGGATTGTACTTCTCAGAAATAATGACGCGGTTTTACCTCTGACTGCGCAAGATACCCTATCGCTGTTTGGTCGCTGCCAAATTGATACGCACCGCAGCGGCACAGGTTCGGGCGGGGCAGTGAATGTGCCTTACGCGATCAGTGCGCTAGACGGGTTGCGCGCTAATGCAAAGGTTCGTTTGAATGAAGAGTTGGTTGCGGTCTATCAAGATTGGATTGCAGAGCACCCATTTGACGATGGCGGCGGTGGCTGGGCGGCGGAACCTTGGTTCCAACAGGAAATGCCACTGACTGATGAACTTGTTGCAAAAGCGGCATCGAGCTCCAACAAAGCCATGGTGTTTATTGGTCGTACCGCTGGTGAAGACCAAGACAACGCCGACGAGCCGGGCAGCTACCGCTTAACTGCAGAAGAAGCGGACATGATCGCCAAGGTCAATCGCCACTTCAACGACGTGATCGTAGTGATGAACGTCACCAACATCATGGACATGGCGTGGTTAAACACCATCGAAGGCAATGAATCCATCAAAGGTGTGCTCTACAGCTGGGCTGCGGGTATGGAAGGCGGTCATGGTTTGGCGGATATCGTCTCTGGCGAGCAATCACCAAGTGGTCGTTTGACCGACTCGATTGCTTACCACCTTACTGACTACCCATCCTCAGCGAACTTTGGGCGTAGAGACCGCAACATCTACGTTGAAGATATCTACGTGGGCTACCGTTACTTTGAAACCTTCAATCCTGAAGTGGTGCAGTTTGAGTTTGGCGCTGGTCTGTCATACACCGATTTTAGCCGTGATCTAGTAGAGTTTACGACCGAAGGGCAAGGCGCAGACGCTGTGCTGCACTTTGATGTTGAAGTGAGCAACGTGGGCTCTGAATTTGCTGCCAAAGAAGTGGTACAGCTTTATGTTGAAGCGCCTCAAGGCAAACTAGGTAAACCTGCTCGCGTGTTGGCGGGCTTTGGTAAAACACAAACACTTAAGCCTAGCGCGAGTGAGTTGGTTCGTATCTCAGTACCTGTTGCTTCGCTAGCTTCTTACGATGACAGCGGCGCGACCGGACATCGCAGTCGCTATGTGCTGGAAGCTGGTTGCTACCAGTTCTGTATCGGTGAAAGTGTACGTCACGCTAAGTCAGTTGCGGCGACGTTCCAATTGGATGACACATTAGTCGTTGAAGTATTGAGTGAAGCTTGCGCACCAATTCATGAATTTGAACGCATGAAGCCTGCACAAAAGAGCGACAATGGCACGTATGCGTTGAGCCATGAAATGACGCCACAACGCAGCGTTTCTTTAGCTGAGCGTATCCAAGCTCATATGCCTCGCACATTCGAACTGACCGGCAACCAAGGCATCAAGTTGATGGACGTGAAACAAGGCAAAGCGAGCCTAGAGGACTTTGTCGCGCAGATGTCACCGGAGCAACTTGCCACTATCGTTCGTGGTGAAGGTATGTGCAGCCCGAAAGTGACGCCGGGAACGGCAGCCGCGTTTGGTGGTGTGTCTGACAGCCTGTTTGAACTAGGAATTCCCGTAGCAGCAGCGGCTGATGGCCCGTCAGGTATTCGTATGGACAGTGGCCATAAAGCAACGCAAGTACCAATTGGCACTTTGCTTGGTTGTACATGGAACTCTGCTCTAAACGAAGAACTTTTCTTCCTGATTGGTAAAGAGTTGCGTGCCAACCACATCGATACCTTGCTTGGCCCTGGCATCAATATTCACCGCCACCCTTTGAATGGACGTAACTTCGAGTACTTCTCTGAAGATCCGTTTATGACGGGCGTAATGGCGGCAGCGCAGACTCGTGGTTTAAGTAAAGCGGGCGTATCGGGCACCATCAAACACTATGCGGCGAACGATCAGGAAACCGCTCGTGTGGATGTGGACAGCATCATGTCTGAACGTGCACTGCGTGAAATCCATATCAAGCCGTTTGAGATGGCAGTGAAGCAAGGTAATGCGACCACCATCATGACCTCTTACAACCCAGTAAATGGGCATTGGGCGGCATCCAACTACGACTTAAACACCACTATTCTGCGTAATGAGTGGGGCTTCACCGGCATTGTGATGACGGATTGGTGGGCGAAGATGAATGACCCAATCGAAGCGGGTGAAGAGAGTAAAACCTTTACTTCATTTATGGTGCGTGCACAAAACGATCTTTACATGGTGGTCGAGAATGACGGCGCAGAGAGCAATGCGATGGGCGATGACACGCTACAAGCGCTAGAAAACGGCACACTGACCATTGGTGAGTTGCAACGCTCTGCGATGAATATCTGTCGCTTCATCATGGCTGCTCCAGTCATGGAACGACCGCTGAAAGCTTACGAACCAATCAAAACCTTTGTTGCACAAACTGAGCAACCGAGTGAAGAAACGCATTTCGTTGAACAGGAAATTACCTTGAATACGAAAGTGAACGCTTCGGTTGTGCTTCAGGTTGGCGAGGAAGGTGTATACCAGTTCAATGGCATGATGAAGTACGAGCGTGACTCTCTGGCGCAATCTTCTTGCAGTCTATTCCTCAATGGAGACTTTAGTATGACGTTACCAATGCATGGCACGGATGGTGAACTGATTACGGTAGAAGGTTTGAAGGTGAAGTTGAATCCAGGGTTCTACACCCTAGATATTGACTTTGTTAAGCCGGGTTTAGAGCTGGAAAAAATCAAAATAATCAAGCAGTAAACAATAAATGATAACGTTAGCTTATGGTTTTGTTGTTGCTGGGTAAATGGTGGGGAATGTTTCTTGTAAATACCCCTAAAAGTAACGTGACTTTGCGTTTAAAAGTTATACAATCCGCGCACAAAATTAGTCGATAACTCAAACTGCTTCACAGTTCTCTGTGGGGCAGTTTTTAGTTTTAGGAAAGGTCAAACACATGCCTAAAAGCCAGAATATCAACCAGCGTATGTCCATTGTGGCATTAGCTTGGCCAATACTTGTGGAAATTTTGCTACGGACGGCTTTAGGAACCAGCGATGTATTTATGTTGAGTGGTTACTCAGACAAAGCGGTATCCGCCGTTGGGGTAATCACACAATTAACATTTTTCCTAATCATTGTATCCACCTTTGTAAGCAGTGGTACGGGGATTCTAATTGCGCAATATAATGGTGCAGGACGCGAGAAAGACTCGGTTGATGTGGGTGTTGCAAGTATCGCTTTATCCGTGCTTGTCGGCGTATTCTTGAGTGTGCTGGCTGTGATCGGGGCGGTGTTCTTCTTGCCATACTACGGCTTAGAAGCCCAAGTTGAGCAGTACGCTCGAGAATACTTACTGATCAGTGGTGCAATGACGTTTAACGTGACCATCGGTATCGTCTTTACTACGATTTTGCGGAGCCACGGTTATTCGCGATCACCAATGGTGGTGAACCTGATTTCTGGCGTGTTCAACATCATCGGTAACTACATTGCGCTTTATCAGCCGTTTGGCCTACCTGTGTACGGAGTCGAAGGGGTTGCGGTTGCGACGGTCGTTAGCCAAGTGATCGGTACATTGATGCTTGGTGTGATCCTGACCCGAAGTAGCATTGACGTGCCAATGTCAAAGCTAAAACAAGTGTCGGGTGATGTTTACAAGAAGATTTTGAAAATCGGTGGCATGAACGCTGGTGAAGTTTTGTCTTACAATATGGCGCAAATCTGCATCGTTTATTTTGTAGTGCAGATGGGAACATCATCACTTGCGGCATTAACTTATGCGCAAAATATCGCCCGTTTCTCTTTTGCATTTGCCTTAGCAATTGGCCAGGCGTCGCAGATTCAGACTGGTTACTACATCGGTAAAGGTTGGATAACAAGTATTCTAAAACGTGTTCAAATTTACTTTTTAGTGGGTTTTATCGCATCCACAACGGCGACGACGTTGATTTACCTGTTCCGAGATGAAATTTTAACCGTCTTCACCGATCAGCCAGAAATTTTGGCATTAACCGGTGCTTTGATTCTGGGGTCTATCTTGCTGGAAGCGGGACGCGTGTTTAATTTGATCTTCATTTCGGCACTGAAGGGGGCTGGTGATATCAAATTCCCGGTACAAATGGGTATTTTAAGCATGTGGGGACTGGGGGTGTTATTTTCCTATGTCTTCGGTATTCATATGGGCTACGGCGTGTTCGGTGCTTGGATGGCGATGGCGCTTGATGAGTGGGTACGTGGGATCATTATGGCAAGGCGTTGGCGTTCACAAGTGTGGACTAAGTTTCGAGTCAGCTAAAATCAAAAAGGGCCCTGAGTAAGGGCCCTAATCATTTAATGGTTAAGCACTAATAGCTGAGGTGGCTATACCAATTAGACCACCAAAAACACCGCCCCAAACAACAAGCCAGCCTAGGTGATCACGAATCATCTTTTGTACGATTTCTTTTACCAATTTTGGCGTCAATTCACTTAGGCGTTGATCTATGATGCCCTCGATGTTCTGTTTAATTTCATCCATCATTGCTGGTGATTCAAGCTGTTCTTTTAAAGCTTGTTTGATGGTGTCACTCTGACTGAGCTCAACCATCGACTCCTGCATTTTCTCAACAAACGGCTGCTTTAAAGGTTGAAGTGCTTCTGAGCCGCCAAACATTGCAAGCATACCGCCGAATGACGAAGTTTCGATTACGCCAACAAGCTTGTCAAAAGCAGGCTCGAAGTCTACTTTCTCAATGACAGGTTCTAAGTCGATGTTAACCCCACCTGACATTTCCTGATTCAGGAATCGGTCGATGTTTTTTTCAGTAAAAAATTGCTCCATCATTAATTGTTTGATGGCGAATTTAAATTCTTCAAAACGAGCGGGAATTACGCCTGAACCATATAATCCAGGTACTTTCTCAAACAGCATGTGTATGGCTAACCAGTTTGTAATTGCACCAGAAAATGCAAACAGCCCCGCGAACCAAAGGTAATCATTTTGAATATGGTAGCCAGCCCCCATTAACGCTAGGGCCAGAATATTTGTCATTAAGCTCTTGTTCATGAAATGGAACTTTCGAATAAGTGATAGATTTATGGGGGGAGATTTTAGGGGATTACTAGAAAAAACAAAACCCGACATTCATTGTCGGGCCACTGCTTTTATCTACCCTATTAATATAGGGTTTAAGTAGTTTGTTGGTTTCGCAACGTTTTAGATGCGGAAGATCTTACGACAAAGTTGGCATTTCCATCGTTCTGAATAGCCGAAAAGCTTGTCAGCCCAACTTTGTTTTACTTGTACGATCTGCATTGAACCACATTTACACATAAGCTAATCACCTTATTATTAATGTAATAACTAAGCCATTTAATGAGTATAGCTGTTTCTCAAAAAGTGAAATTACAAACGATCCAGCGTATGACTCTGCGTTGTGTCCACTGCTTACGATTACGCAACGGGGCGGTATAATACCACAACTATTGTGATATCGATCCCATATTTTGTTTCATATTTAAGACTTTGTATGTGTGAAGTCACGAAAGCTCTAACGACAGTGGAATGATGAGGAGAGGTGAAGTGCCAATAGTAGCGAGCCAAACGTTATGGCTCGCTGTGGTTAAATGTCTATCGTTCTCCGTTTAATACTACGGAGAGTTGCCTTTTCAGGAGAGTCTGAGGCACGATTGAGCCGAAGCCGGCTTCCATAGCCTTATCGATCAACTCATTTTTACTATTAGCCTCAAACTTGGTTCGTAAGCGTGCTACGTGGCCTTCTACTGTTTTAGTTGAAATACCCATTACTTGAGAGATGTATTGAGGCTTCTTTCCATACAGGAGCAAAAATAGTGTTTCTTGTTCTCTGTTGGTCAATTTTTCTGGCTCTGGTTTTAGGTTAGAGAAGCGGAAAATAGACTTTTCATCGTTATGTACACCGATCGCTCGGCATACCCAATATCCAACCTCTATGATTGCGGTATCCGTCAACTCTCGTCCATAAAAAATAGTGCCGACAATATTACCGTCATCATCACGCCAAGGTGTTTTGGTAAAAATGTGCGCTCGCCAACGGCCGTCGGGGTATGGGTGTATATCGAGAATCTTAAGAGATTCACCACTTTCAATTACGTAGTGGTCTTGACGTTGAAACTCAAGTGCACACTCGGTCGTTGGGCTCACCATATCAAAATCGGTTTTCCCTATGCACTCGTCGGGAGAAGTATGCCCCAAAAGCTCCGCGTATTCTTGGTTTACATAGCGGAATACTGAGTCTTTATCTTTACATCCCCAACAACCCGGTAGCTGTCGGAGAAGCGACTGTTCTATGGCATTGACTGGAATATTCACAAGATGGCTCGCTTATTACTGCTTATTATACTGCTGAACACAGAAGCAACATACGTTTGGTATGTGATCCAGCAGGCTTATCCCAACAGATAACATTGATTGGTATTACAGGTACTAACCTTGATCATGCTTTCGTGATTTGTGTAATGAGCGAATATGAGTTCATGAGGTGAAGCCTCGAGTTTCATTACACTGGGATGGAATTAAGTGCGGCCATACTATCAGCTTATGCCATTGTTTTCATTGGCTTGAGACAAAAAAAAGCCAGCCTGAAGACGGGCTGGCAACACAAGATAAATCTTGTCGACGTGTAGAAGAGGTTCTAAATTACATAGCGAGGGTCTGCTAAGTAAATTAGAGGTATCAATAAGATACCGATGAGCTCCGGGTCGTATGCCTCCGAAGCTCGAGATCTAATGTATTGAATTAGAGGCATATTCGAAAGGGGGGGGAAATCCCTCTATGCTACTGTTTTAAAGAAAAAATCTTCTTTTTAAGTGATTATTTCTCTTGCCAGTTTCGTGCTATCAATGAATTTATCGCCATTTCGGCTAAATAGCGCCAGAAGTGTGAGTCATAGGGAATGAGGATCTTCGTCCCGTGCGCGGTTAAATTATAGATATTTATCTATCTTTCGGTTTTTGTTAATAAAATTGGTTGAGCAATGGCCGTAGGTTACGCTCACATGATCATCGTTCCGGAACTATGATCATGTTGAGTGCTTTGATCATGTTGATTTGATCTTGTGCGATTGAATTGGGGAAGATTTGCAACCCAACCGAGAAGGTATATGATGCCAAGGTGTAAGCCGACCGTGTAAAGACGACAGTTCGAAATGAGTGATTCAGATAACCCGAAAGCCCCGCTATATAAAGAGATCATGCTGCCTAAGCCAGCAGAGCTGATCACGCTTCCGTCTTATATGGATTGTCATGATCATGCTTACACCCAGATTGTGATCGGCTTAAAAGGACAAGCAGAATTTGAAGTCCGCGGACAGGGTAACTTGGTTGGTCCTGGACAAGGATGCATCGTCACGGCGTCTTCTGATCATGCTTTCGGTGGCGTGATTCATCAGTCTGATATTTTGGTGCTCAACATGCCAAAACCAGCGAGTGACGAACCAGAGATGCTTCAGAAAATCAATAACCTAGAGCGATTTCACCTTTACTTCCAGTTGGATGGCCAAATCCAAAAGCTGATTCAGATGCTGGTGCAAGAGATGCGCAATCATCCCGACGACTTACTGCTTAGCCGTGCTTGTAATGACACTGTGATTGCTCTGATGCAACGTCATATCTCAGCATTTGAAACGTCGAGGAAAGAGTCTCGCTTTGATTTGGAAGCGATTGACCGCTATATCGAGCAGCATTTGAGTCACAAAATCAGTGTGGCACAGTTGGCAGGGAGTGTGTTCTTGGGCGAAAGCCAGTTCCACAGCTTGTTTAAAGATCAGATGGGCATTACACCGCATCAGTATGTGCTAGGTAAACGCATCGATATGGCGCGTGATTTGATTGAGCAAGGTAACTTAACGCTTGGACAGATTGCTGAGTTTACAGGTTTCTCGAGCCAAAGTACTTTCACGCATACTTTTACTCGTTTACAAGGATTGTCACCTTCCCAGTATAAGAAACAGCATTAATATTCTGCTTCTATTTTTATTCATTAAATTGCTTATTGATAAATAGCCGCGCATGGATCGCGGTTTTTTTGCGCATGCATTTTTTGTCGCCAAGCTGAACTTTTTTGTTTATTTCCCCGATAACTTTCCACTTTTTTATCCATTCCTCGCAAAAGGGCAATCTAAATCCTTCTTATTCAAATGAAAATTCTCGAAAAATCGTCATTTTTTGTTGTAAATGACATGCAAAGATGAATTTTTACAACACAATATATTATGTAATTGCGTGTGACTATGTAGATGTTTTGTTATAAAAGCGAGTTTTTAGCAAAAAGCTCGGAGTTTTTGACAAGTATTCTTCTCGGGCTCAAAATACACTGCCAGCCATTGATGATCCTCGAAGCGGTTTTCGAGGAGAGAGATTGAGGAAAACGCATGTTTACAGCAACGAACGTGTTAACACCGGAATTTATCGAGCAGCCGCTTGATAAGTTGTGGTCACTGATCTCGCCATTGTACATGGTGGACGAGTCTCAATGGCTAGAGCAATTATTGCCACTAGCAACGCCGACAGCGGAAGAAAAATCGGCAATCACGACCCAAACAACCCAGCTTATCGAAGCCATCCGTGCGGACAAGAAGTCAATTCAGATGATTGATGCGCTACTGCTGGAATACAGCTTAGATACTCATGAAGGTATCTTGCTGATGTGTCTTGCAGAAGCATTGATGCGTATTCCTGACTCAGCAACGGCGGATGCACTGATTAAAGATAAGCTAAGCGTTGCTGACTGGAAATCTCACCTAAAGAGTTCTGATTCGGTCTTCGTAAACGCGTCAACTTGGGGCTTAATGCTAACGGGTAAAGTGATTGGTCTTGGTGAGCAAGAAACCCAGAGCCCAGGTCAGGCTGTAAACCGTCTGGTGAACAAATTCTCAGAACCTGTGATTCGCAAAGCCATGTATCAGGCAATGAAGATCATGGGTCATCAGTTTGTACGTGGTCGTACGATTGAAGAAGCACAGAAAAACGGTCGCCCAATGCGCGACAAAGGCTTCACTTACTCATTTGATATGTTGGGTGAAGCGGCGCTGACTACGGCAGACGCAAGCAAGTACTTCAAAGACTACCTAATGGCGATTGAAGCCGTTGGTCGTGAAACGTACGGTAGCGATACAAGTCCTGCACCTTCTGTTTCTATCAAGCTTTCTGCACTCCACCCACGTTATGAAGTGGCGAATGAAGAACGCGTGATGACAGAGCTTTACGACACCTTAACGCAACTGCTTAAGCGCGCTATCGAAGTGGATGTTGCCATTACGATTGACGCAGAAGAAGCGGACCGTCTTGAGCTGTCACTAAAACTGTTTGAAAAACTGTATCGCAGCGACCTTTTGAAAGGCTGGGGCAAGTTTGGTCTGGTAGTTCAAGCCTACTCGAAACGTGCATTGCCTGTATTGGTATGGCTAAACGGTCTAGCGAAAGAGCAGGGTGATTTGATCCCGCTTCGTCTAGTAAAAGGCGCGTACTGGGACAGCGAAATCAAGTGGTCACAACAAGCAGGTTACGAGAACTACCCAGTTTACACGCGCAAAGAAGCGACGGATGTTGCTTACCTAGCGTGTGCGCGCTTCCTACTAAGTGAAGGCGTGCGCGGTAATATCTTCCCGCAGTTTGCTAGCCACAACGCACACACTGTTACTGCGATTGCTGTAATGGCAGAACACAAAGATTACGAATTCCAACGTCTGCATGGTATGGGCGATTCGCTTTATAACCATGTGATGGACACTTATGGTCAGCCAGTTCGTATTTACGCGCCAGTCGGTAGCCATGCGGATCTACTGCCTTACTTGGTTCGTCGCTTACTAGAAAACGGCGCAAACAGTTCGTTTGTGCACCGTTTGGTGGATGCGCGTTGTCCTATTTCAGAGCTGACGCATCATCCTGTTGATGTGCTGACCTCGTTTGAGACGCTACACAACGGTCAAATTCCAATGCCAACAGGTATTTTCCCGGAGCGTAAAAACTCATACGGCGTCAACGTTGATATCGACAGCGAAGCGAAGCCGTTTGAAGCGCAGGTTGAAAGCTTCCTTACACAGAAGTGGACTGCGGGTCCGATCATCAACGGCGAAAAACATGCCGAAAGCATGATCAAGGAGAGTGCTGCTGAAATCATTACCGCACCTTACGATCGCCGTATCGAAGTAGGTCAGGTGGCTTTCGCAAGCCTTGATCATGTTTCCGCTGCAATCGAAGCGGCTGATGCTGCATTCCCTGAGTGGAAAGGCACCGCGATAGAACAAAAAGCGCAGTGTTTAGAAACTTTGGCTGACCTAATGGAAGCCAATCTTGCTGAGCTGGTGGCGATTTGTCATCAAGAGGCGGGCAAGACGATTCATGACAGCATTGATGAAGTGCGTGAAGCGGTCGACTTCTGTCGTTACTACGCGAAACAAGCGCAAAACCTTCAAGCGTTCGAGTTGGAAGGATTTGATGGCGTGAAGCGCATTTCTAGCCGCGAAGGGTTAGGCGTGTTCGTTTGTATCAGCCCATGGAACTTCCCTCTGGCGATCTTCCTTGGCCAAGTCACAGCGGCATTGGTGGCAGGTAACACTGTTGTGGCTAAGCCTGCTGAGCAAACCAGCTTAATTGCGGCGCGTGCGATTGAATTGATGTTAGAAGCTGGTTTCCCGGCTGGTGTGATTCAGCTATTGCCAGGTCGTGGTGGTGAAATTGGTCATGCACTAACGTCTCACGATGCGATTGCAGGCGTGGCATTTACTGGTTCGACAGCAACGGCGCAGCGCATCAACGTGACGCTTGCCGAGCGCAGCGCGAAGCCAGTACCGTTTATCGCTGAAACTGGCGGTCAAAACGCGATGATTGTGGATAGTACGGCACTGCCAGAGCAAGTTGTGCGTGACGTGATTCGTTCTGCTTTCGCTTCTGCAGGTCAACGTTGTTCTGCCCTGCGTGTCCTGTTTGTTCAAGAAGATGTT
The DNA here is from genome assembly GCF_002741985.1 of Vibrio rotiferianus CAIM 577 = LMG 21460. Lineage (GTDB taxonomy): Bacteria > Pseudomonadota > Gammaproteobacteria > Enterobacterales > Vibrionaceae > Vibrio > Vibrio rotiferianus. The sequence goes on along the minus strand of NZ_APHW01000100.1, from coordinate 27,082 downwards.
GCGGATCGCATCATCAACCTTATCCAAGGTGCGATGAATGAACTGCATGTTGGTATTCCTTACCTACACAAAACGGATGTGGGTCCGGTTATCGACAGCAATGCAAAAAATAAACTCCTTGCTCACCTAGAGCACATGACAAGCACGCAAACCAAAGTTGCACAGCTGCAATTGGATGAAGCGTGTCAGCACGGTGATTTTGTGTCGCCAAGTGCATTCGAAATCTCGGGCATTGATGTTCTGAAAGAAGAGCAATTTGGTCCTATCTTGCACATTGTTCGCTTTAAAGCGTCTGAGTTGCCAAACGTGGTTGAGCAAATCAACCAAACCGGTTTTGGTCTCACAATGGGCATCCACAGCCGTAACGAAACCACTTATCGTTGGATTGAAAAACACGCTCGTGTAGGTAACTGCTACATCAACCGCGATCAGGTTGGTGCGGTGGTTGGCGTTCAGCCATTCGGTGGTCAAGGCTTGTCGGGTACGGGGCCGAAGGCAGGTGGTCCTCACTACCTATACCGCTTCACTCAACAACATCTTGTTCAAGCAGAGAAAGCATAAGGAGTCGCATTATGGTTCATCAAATCACGTATTTTAAAGATGCATTCTCTGCGTGGGAGCAGTGGAATCTGACCGATTTTGATTACAAATGCGAGCATTTGCTGGCATTTAAATCTGCGATTGAAGAGCAGCATAGCGTGGTTGGCAAAGTGGTGTCTTACCACTTGCAACAAGCGTCAGCTCTGTTAGCAGAAACTCATCAGTTAGTGGGTCCTACGGGCGAAACTAACGAGCTGTACGCGGCGGGTCGCGGTGTGGCTTTGGTCGTTTGTGAAAACAACCTGGCGAATACCGAGAACGCACTGTACAGCGCATTTGCAATGATCACCTGTGCTTTGATTGCAGGCAACAGTGTGGTGATTTGCAGTGACAATACAGAGCTTACTCAATTGGTTAAGCATGCTGTAGTGTCAGCAAACTTCCCATCTAACTTAGTCCAAGTGGTTGCGTACGATGCGTCTTCCCCGTTGTTAGACAGCGACGTACGTAGTGTGGGTTATGTTGGGCATTCACAGGTTGAGCATGCGCTTAACCTGCAACTGGCTAAGCGTGACGGTGCTATCGTCGGCTTAGTTTCTGAAACGGATTTAGAGTCACCGACATTGACTCATGATCCTCATCTATCGTTGCGCTTTATTACTGAGCGTACACGAACGATAAATATTACAGCGGTGGGCGGTAACGCGACTCTACTCGAGTTGGGAAGCGACTCCCACTAACCTGACTTGTGATGCCAACCTAATCACAAAGAGTCGTAGAGCTCATTTGGGTTGGTATCTCTTGCTTTGATGTATTGCTGCGATGGCAAAATATCAAAGAGGGCAAGGAAGGAAATAATTATAACGAGGACTATCAAATGATAGAAAATAGCTTTGCTATCACGACCACTTTTGTGGCGTATTTACTAATTATGGTTGCCATTGGCGTTTACGCGTATAAGAGGACTTCCAATTCATCTGACTACTTCCTAGGTGGTCGTAGCCTTGGTCCATGGCCAGCGGCACTTTCTGCGGGCGCATCAGACATGAGTGGCTGGTTGCTACTTGGTCTTCCGGGGTATGCGTATGCAGCAGGTATTGAAGCGTTCTGGCTAGCAGGTGGTCTGCTTGTGGGGACATGGCTAAACTGGTTAATCAGTGCAAAACGTCTACGTACTTACAGCATCCAAACTGATGCGCTAACGCTGCCTGAGTTCCTGTCGCGTCGCTTTAACGATAAGTCGAAACTGATTCAGACAATCTCTGCGTTCTTCATTCTTCTATTCTTCCTTTTCTATACCAGCTCAGGCTTGGTAGCAGGGGGTAAATTGTTTGAGACCGTATTCGGCTTGGATTACAGCATTGCCGTTATCATTGGCACGGTGTGTGTGGTTTCGTACACGCTATTCGGTGGTTTCTTAGCGGTATCTTGGACGGACTTGGTGCAAGGTCTACTGATGGCGGCAGCACTAATGATCGTGCCTGTTGCAGTAATGGACGGTGGTCTAGGTCAACTAGCGACGGACATGCACAACATTAACCCAGAACTATTAACGCTATGGAACGACGTGAAAGGCGAGCCTCTATCGGCTATCGCAATCATCTCGTTGGTAGCATGGGGGCTAGGTTACTTTGGTCAGCCACACATCCTAGCGCGTTTTAAAGCTTCTCGTTCAAACAAAGACCTAACAACAGCGCGTCGTATCGCTGTGGGTTGGACTGCGCTTTCTATGGCGGGTGCAATGCTAGTTGGTCTTGTTGGTCTAGTGTGGGTAACGGGTCACCCAGGCACGCAACTAGAAGATGGCGAAAAAATCTTCATGCTATTGGTGAACACGGTATTCCACCCAGTGATTGCAGGTATCCTATTGGCGGCAATCCTAGCGGCGGTAATGAGTACTGCGGATTCACAACTTCTTGTGTCTTCATCTGCTTTAGCAGAAGATTTCTACAAGCAAGTGATCAAGCCGGATGCGACGTCTGAAGAAATCGTGATGATTGGTCGTATTGGCGTTATCGTGATTTCTCTTATCGCGCTATTCCTAGCAATGACACCAGACAGCTCTGTTCTAGGTCTTGTATCTTACGCATGGGCAGGCTTTGGTGCTGCGTTTGGTCCGGCAGTTGTACTTAGCCTTTACTGGAGCGGTATGAACCGTAACGGTGCACTAGCAGGTATCCTAATCGGTGGTGTGACTATCGTGGTTTGGAAACAGCTATCAGGTGGTTGGTTCGATGTGTACGAAATCGTACCGGGCATCATCTTCTCAACGATTGCGATTATTGTCGTAAGTAAGTTGACTGGCGGTGCAGCACAAGAAGTACTTGAGCAACACAAAGAATACGAGAAGAAGTTGGTTGAACTAGACTAATTTCTCTCAAGTGAAAACAAAGCCCGCGTTTATCGCGGGCTTTTTTGTGTTTGTTCGATAGCAATTTGAATGACGCACCAATACCTCAATGAAAGAGTTTCTGAGGTATAGTGAAAAACGTGTTGACCCGTCTATCAGTGTAGGGCTGATGCTATGTCTGTACCGACAAAAGGAGCCATTATGCTAACCGTAACCCAACTGGCCAGAGAGTGTGGACTCTCTCGTACTACGATTCTCTACTATGAACGCGAAGGCTTGCTAGCGCCTGCGCATCGCTCAGAAAACGGTTATCGCTGGTATGGAGAAAACGAGATTCAGCGTTTAAAAACCATCTCGTCATATCGCTCTTACGGGTTACCGATTTCCAGCATACGCACTTTGTTGGCACAGAAAGGCAAATCTCAAGCGGAGATCTTGAAAGACCATTTCAATGAACTCGAACGCGAGATTCAGAATCTGCGAGCGCAACAAAAAGCGATCGTGGTGCTACTACAAGAACCACAACTGACAGAGGATAATATTGTGACTAAAGAACGTTGGGTACAAATCATGCAAGCGGCGGGTTTTTCTGAAAATGACATGGTGACATGGCACCAGAAATTCGAAGAGATGGAGCCTGCTGAACACCAAAAGTTCCTTGAATCTTTAGGTATTGAGCAAGACGAAATTGTGCGCATTCGCGCTCTATAATTAGCGTTTAAACAGCGTCTTAAAAACCGGTTAAATAAAAATAAGCCTCTTTGTGAGGCTTATTTTTTGTGGCGCTATATTTAATAAAAAAGTTTAATAACAAACTGCCTAGTTACGGATTTTTGAGTAAACCACAGTGTTACTCAATTCCCCTGAGGTAGAGAGGCGGTCGTGTCTCAACTCGCCTTCAAAGTCATAACCACAACGCTCTGCGACGGCGCGGCTTTTTAGGTTGGTTGAATCTGCGGTAATCGCAATGCGTCTTGCGCCGAGGTCTTCAAACGCGTAACGCTCTAGTTCAAGCACCGCTTCGGAAATATAGCCGTTGCCCACCGCTGCATCATCCAGCCAGTAGCCGATTTCAAACGATGGCACTTCTTGATCACGAATCATTAAGCCTACCGCACCAATTAAGCGGTCGCTTTCTTTCTCAATGATGAAGTAACGTAACTCCCCTTCAAAACTCTCAAAGTTGGCGATGGCTTTTTCTGTCCCCTCAATCATGGCTTCTAGTGTGAGCACATGTGGCACCCAAGGAAGATACACTTCGAGTGTCTTCTGGCTACGCAATACTGCTTGGTGCGCTTCTTCTGCACGATCTAAACAAGCAGGGATTAGCTTAAGACGTTTCGTTTCCATATCGACTCTCCTTTGGGTGAAAAATGAACGAAAAATCATTTAAACAGATGTACTTAGAATGATCTAGTTGTTCGTATACCCAAATAACCTCGAGATGCTAGGTTCAGCGAGAATGACTTGGTTTGTATACGCGGCGGCGATTTAAAGGTCTAGTGGGTCTAAATCAAGAATCGGCAACAAAGTATACAAGCCAAGGCAGCTCGCCCTTTGGGAGCGTGTCATTGACTCGATTGCTACGTCAAACAACTTGGAAAGAGCTGGCTATTACGCTGCGTTGTTTTCCTTGACCTCGAATCAATGACAACGCTCTGAATCCTGCATCATGAAGTCATTTGGGTATAAAATATTATTCACTTGGTTTGTTTTGAAGAACCTGAGAGAATCGTATGGTTATTAAAACCACTAGGTTCATTATGAAACTTTTAGTAAGAAACTTGGCTCGTCAAACGACTGAGCAAGATATGCGCGCATTATTCTCGGCATACGGCAAAGTAGAACTTTGCACACTGGTACTTGATCAAGAAACAGGTTTGTCGAAAGGCTTCGGCTTTGTGATCATGCCAGATGAGGCAGAAGCGATTTCAGCCCTTGAAGCGCTGAACTTGAGCGACGTAGCGAAAAGCAAGATTCGCGTGAAAGTCGCACAAGACTAAGATAGAGAAAAGCCAGCATCACCGCTGGCTTTTTTGTGTTTCAAGAGAGGAGGGGAGGTCTAAGCGCATCGGTACATAACGAATGCCTTCTTTCTCGCAGATATCATCGGTAGGTTCAAAACCGTGCTTGTGATAAAACGAAACTGCGTTGGGGGCTGAGCGAAGGCGAACATAACTTATTGGTTGATCTTGGGTCGATTCCAATATCGCATTGAGCAGTTGTTTACCCAAACCATGGCCTTGTTCTTCGGTGGTCACAAATAAATGAGTGAGATAGTTACCACTTTTAAGGGCGACAAATCCGACGATGTTGTTGTCTCTGATGGCTGTTAAAGCGACATAGTCTGAATGCGTTATCGCTTGTGTCACGTCTTGCCCAATCCTAGCAAGGAATCGTTGTTTTCCTTCTTCAGTGAAATGCTCGACGATATGGCGCTGTGTAACTTTAGAGACCAACCCCGCCACTTGTATATACCCAAGTAACCTCGAGATGCTAGGTTCAGCGAGAATGACTTGGTTTGTAGACGCGGCGACGATTTAAAGATCTAGTCACTCTAAATCAAGAATCGGCAACAAAGTATACAAGCCAAGACAGCTCGCCCTTCGGGAGCGTGTCATTGCCCCGATTTCTGCGTCAAACAACTTGGAAAGAGCTGGCTATTACGCTGTGTTGTTTTCCTTGAACTCGAATCAATGACAACGCTCTGAATCCTGCATCTTGAAGTCACTTGGGTATAATGTCATTCGTTTGCGCTTTGACTATCTCTATCATCAATCTTCTCTTCGAGCTGTCTCATTAATTGCGCTAATTGCAGTTTATCGAAGTTGTTGGAATTTGGAACCTGATAAGAATCTTTAGCGGTGTAGAGCATCAAGCAGTTACCATTGAAAGGTTCTTTCTCAATTTGAACCTTGCTGATTTCATTCAATGGAATACGAAAATACACAGTAGAATCTTGATGGTACTTCAAACTATTAGAAGCGGACTCAATGCTGATCGATTTTGGCGTAAACCACTTACGCTTAGATAGATGTAATACGAACAGCAATAGGACAAATACAGCCATTCCTGCCCCTATTAACCATAGGTAACCGCCTATATAAGCAAAGTAGGTGAGGGACAGTACCCAAACACCCATCAAAAACGGGTTATTCTTAGGTAGGTTTTGAGAGGTTTCATGAATGACCACGCTTTGCCTCCTCAAATGAATATTGATAGACACACACCTCGCGGTCTGCTCCTTGCATGGCGAGGGTTTTGTTTCCTACATAAGGCACATTTAATTTTTGTATCACGGATTTTGAGCGTTGGTTTTCTACCAAGTGCATCACTCGAATACCGATGAGTTGGAAATAAGATTTAGCAAACTCAATCAGCGCTTGAGATGCTTCGAATGCATAACCTTTCCCCCAATAAGGCACGCCAACCCAATAACCTAGAGTGCCATAACCGTCCTCAATTCTTGGTAAACTTACCGCGCCAAGCAGTTCTCCGGTGCTACGTAGCGTGATGGCATACGCTATGCCTCTTTGATCATTAAACATAGGACCATGCCCATCTATCCATGTTTTTGCCATTGGCTGTTCATAAGGGTGTGGGATATTTGCTGTCATTTCTGCAATGATTTTTTCTCCGGCGAGCAATGCGACGCGCTCACAATCGTCGTGATGGAATGGGCGAAGAATAAGTCTCTCGGTGAAGAGAGTCGGTTGTATTGGCATCTTGGGTTTACCTCACGGATTGAATGACCCAAACATCCAGGTCTGGCCGGTAAGTTGTATCGAAGTAGCCTAAATCATCGAACGCAAATCGGACGCCAGTTTCGTTGGCTCTTGGTTGGTTGCCACAAATCACATTAAACATCGTGCTGAGGAAGCGTCCGTGAGACACCACCAAGTAGCGGCCACTGCCACGTCTGATGATAGATTGAAGGGCCAGGCTTGCTCGGGCGTAAAGCTCAACACCGCTTTCCCCTTCATTGGCAGAGGCGACGCAAGGTTGATAGGGGTTGACGAAATCAGCCATAGGATATTTGTGCTTAGATTCACTAAATGGCAAACCTTGTAATGGTCCGTTGTCACGCTCCATCAACTCATCATGAGTCGTTATGCTGACATTTAGCTGTTCAGAAAAGATCTCGGCGACGTGTCGCGCCCGCTGCATTGAGCTGCTCAAGATTGCGTCGTACTGGCGCCCTTCTTCAACAAACTGTTTTGCTCTATTTTGTGCTTGCTGAATACCTACTTCAGTCAATGGGCTGTCGAATCGTCCTTCGTGTACTTTCAGGTCGTCGGCTTGTGAACGCCCATGACGGACAAAGGTGATATGAATCATCTAACTTCCTTGTTTTGTATTAGTTTCCTCAACCCGATACGTGCTTACTATGCATCTATCGGCATCGTGGCGAAATACTTGCAGCTAATGAAAGTATTTGCGTAATCACTGATAGCGTCATGTTACATACGTTTGTATTATTTTTGCACAAGTGGTGCCACAAAATGAGACCGACTTAGGTCTCAGTTTTCAGGCATATGTGCAGAAATTTTTGGAGGAAGGGCACAAAAAAACAAAGGGCATTTATTATTGTGGAATTTTTTTGAACAAAATATGTCAATTGTCAGTAGTACAGTAAAAAACAGGGAGAGGTGTAATGCCGGATATTTATTGCTCAGCCTGCAGAAGAGCAACGCAGCATAAAGTGATCATGAAGCGTTGTGAATCTGATCAAATCGAAACACTGACAGGCAAAGTGGTAAGCTTTACTCAATTGATGGCAAAGTTTGTGACAGGTGAGCACTACTATGAGATGGAACCACAGTACTACTGTCGATGCTGTAACCATCGCGCTATAGGTGAAGTTATTCAGCATCCAGCGCGACAGACATCAGCGATCATGTGATCGAGCTTATTACGCAACGAGTTCTTTTTGCGTAGCGAACGGTAATCCGTCAATCATCACTGGCCAACCATATGAGGCATACTCAGCGGCCAATGATTTTGCGACTTCGTGTGATACTGTTGTATAAGTCCACTCCCCAAGACCGAACGGCTTGTACGCAAGTTGTAGGGTTAACATTGCTTTCTCCTAATTATTTTTCCTCATTATTGCCTTAGAATTTGGCTCAGTTCTTTCCTATTTGGCTCATTTTATTCTCTGCAAAGTTCAGGAATAAGTTTTTTCATTAACATTATTATTGTGACTATAAACTCCTAGCAAAATAACTATATTTTATAAATTAAAGTTGTGTGGATTTAGCTACTTTGTTTTTTTTGCTGAATTTTTGTGCTGTGCAAACGTTAAAATAATGATGAATTCACACGTTATTGATTTGTCTATTTGCAAAACAAATGGCAGCGATTAAGGTATGGATGCTAAATTGTTGCGAGGATGTAATTGATGAGTTATCACCTGGATAGGATAGACTTGCAGATATTAAGTATTTTGCATTCTAAGGGGCGGATACCTGTTGTGGAGTTAGCCAAGCTGGTTAATCTCACGACGTCACCATGCTCGGAACGAGTCAAAAGGTTGGAAAAAGGTGGCTATATTAATGGCTACCATGCAGAGCTTAATGCTGAAAAACTTGGGCTAGATGTCCAAGTATTTATTCATATTCGTTTAGACCAAACCAGTTTCTCTATCTTTGAAAAGTTTGCGAAGGCGGTCGAGTTGATGCCAGAAATAGAGGAATGTTATTCGCTGTCAGGGGATTTCGATACCATGATAAAAGTGCGAGTCAAAAGTATGAAAGCTTATCAGGAGTTTATGTCGAGTAAGTTAGGGACTCTACCTGGTGTTATTCAAACCCGAAGTGAAGTCGTAATAGAAGAGCATAAAGTAGGTCGAGGTGTTAACCCAGATCTTCTAGGGACACTTTAGTGTTGTCGGGCCATGAGTAAAGACGCTGAAACTCAGCGCCTTGGAACAATGGTCTTCTCGATGCTGTTGGGCTAGAACTCGCATTCCGCTTTAAAGCACATGCGTTCCTTACTATATGGATGGTCCAACTCCAACATCTCTGCGTGCAAATGCAGACGGTTGGCTTTTTCGCCATACAAGCCGTCGCCAACCATTGCCATGTTCAACCCCATGTGGTGCGCGCTGTGTACACGTAGCTGGTGGGTTCGTCCTGTTTTCGGGTACATGTACACCTTGCTGCGTCCGTCTTTCACTTCAATCAGCTGCCAGTAAGTTTCAGCAGGTTTACCGTGCTCAAAGCACACCAGTTGACGTGGGCGGTCATCTGGATCGCCACGCATCGGGAGTGAGATTTTACCTTCAGGCTCGGTTAACACTCCTTCAAGCAGCGCCATATAGCGCTTTTGTACGCCACGAGTGATGAACTGCTTTTGCAGGCTCTTGTTTGATCGTTTGGTTAAAGCAAACACCAAAATCCCCGACGTTGCCATATCTAAGCGATGAATCACGAACGGCCCTTCGACATCTGGGAACATTGTTTGAAGACGTGTGTACGCCGAATCCTTGATGGTTTTGCCCGGAACGGAAAGCAGACCCGAAGGCTTGTTGACGATCACCATGGCTTCGTCTTGGAAGAGAATTTCCAGTTCTTTATCTTCCGCCCAGTTCTCTGCTAATGGGTTTGGTTCCACATCCAAGCCTTGCAGCATGTGCCCCAAAATCGGTTGGCATTTGCTGTTGCAAGATGGGTAGAACTTCTTGTGCTGACGCACTTCAGATTTCGGCGATACGCCCCACCAAAATTCAGCCAACGCAAGCGGTTGATAGCCATGTTTGTATGCGAACTGAAGCAGTTTCGGCGCTGCACATTCACCTGCACCTGCTGGTGGTACTGGGTTGGTAGTAGGAGCAAAAATGTCCACCAAATCGCGCTCTGCGCTGTGGTTATCCAAGAAGCGGTATTGCTTATGCAGTTTGTGCTGCAGAGCATTAGACAGATCTTTGCGCTGCTCTTTTAGCTCTGCCAATCTTTGCTCTAGCTCAGCAAGGCGTGCTTCTTTTACTGCCAGCTTTTCATCCCACGCTTGTTTGAGGTACTTGAGTACATTCTTCTCAGCGACGCTTTGTTTACCCAAATCATCCAGTAGTACTTTTAGGTCTTCTGGGGTCAGTGTTTGTTCGCCTTGTTTGCGCTGCTGTTTACGTTCTGCGCGACCAGCAATCATCACTTGGCGATGGGCGTTTTCTTTTTGCTGATACGCTTCTCGATCTGCTTTGATTTCTGCTTTCAGCTTTGCCAGTTCTGGATTAGCAGCAAAGGTTTTGTATTGCGCATTCGCCGCGTTAATAGCATCCGTCTCACCTCTGAAGAAGCCTTCTTCTGTCAGCATGTCGAATACTGGTGGAACAAAACCCGGAAGCAAGTTTTGATCGGCAATCTTGCCAGAGAAAGCGCTGAAGTAGCCAAGCTCACCTTGCGGGTTACGCACTAACAAAACACCGAACATTTTGCCGCGTCCACTTTGTTCATCCTCAAGACCAAAATCATGTTCGAAGTCGGTTTGTGCCATCAGATGTTGCTGCAATTGTTCAGCAGCCAACACACACAATGGGTGAGGTGTGTAGTAGAACGGAAACGTAAACTGCGCCGGTAAATCATAACCAGAAATATCTGCAGTAAAACGAGTAAAGCAATGTTCAGGCGAGTGCATAATTGTGAGTCCGCATGAAATAAAAATCGAGCACGGATTGTACCTGTTTTAAAGTGGATTGCTATCTTGAACCTAGTTCACCCTGCTCATTTCAGCTTGAGATTCACTCAAGATCCTGTACCTTACCAAGATTGTTTTTTGCAGCCTGTTTTCATTCACAGAGTGACCTGTGCTGCTTCATTTTTTGAGTTAAAGTCATGTCACAAGCTAGCATCAAGTTCATTGCCACCGATATGGATGGCACCTTGCTTGACCAATATGGTCGTTTAGATCCTGAATTCTTTGATCTGTTCTTACAGCTCGAAGAGAAGGGCATTTTGTTCTCGGCAGCATCAGGTCGTCAGTACTACAGTTTGCGCGATACGTTTGCGCCGATCCAAGATCGCATGATTTATGTGGCGGAAAATGGCACCTTGGTTATGTACCAAGACAAAGAGCTCTACAGCTGTACCATTCCAAAATCGGAAATTGATGAAATTATAAAAGCGGCTCGTGCAGTAGAAGGCACCCACTTAGTATTGTGTGGTAAGCGTTCGGCTTACATCGAAACCAAAGATCCTAAAGCCCTAGAAGAGTTCCAGAAGTACTACCACCGCTGTGAATATGTGCCTGACTTGTTAGAAGTGGAAGATGAGTTCATCAAGGTCGCAATTTGTCACTTTGGTGGCTCAGAAGAGTTGGTTTATCCAACCATGAAAGCAAGGTTTGATGACACGCATCAGGTTGTGGTGAGTGCGAAGATTTGGTTGGATGTGATGAACGCAGAAGCGTCAAAAGGCTCGGCAATCAAGCACCTTCAAGAGACTATGGGCTTTGGACCTGAAGAGACGATGACATTTGGCGACTACTTAAATGATCTCGAAATGCTACAAGTGAGCGAGCACTCATATGCAATGGAAAACGCGCATGAAGCAGTGAAGAAAATCGCCCGTTTCTCAGCACCAAGCAACCGCGACTCTGGAGTGATGAAAGTGATCAGAGAGAAAGTGCTTTAATCGCTTTTTTGCTCATCATGTGAACATAAAAGCCCCGCCATGTGATGAGCGGGGCTTTTGTTCATTTGAAACTTAGTGAGTCTAAACGTAGAGGCAAATTAGCGTACGTACTTAGCCGTTGCGCTAACAAGCCAATGTTGCAGTTTACCATTCGGGTTTTCTACCCATAGGTCGTTATGGTAGCGGTAGATGCGGCCATTCACGGTTAGAGCAAGCGTATTCTCACCCGTTTGTTCCATGCGAATAAACTGGTCAGAAGTTACCAAAAATGGCTCTAGGTCTTCTGTATTTGCACCCTTGTACACTAGGAAGTAACCAAACATGTTACCGGCGTCAGGGTCAGTAGAGTGAATGCGGTGCCCAACCAGGGTGTAATCGTCGTTGAGTGCTTCTTCGAGGGTTTGTGCACCTACAGTTTCGTGAGATGGGATGAACACCCAAGCCAACACACCTATCGCGATCACTAGCAGTAATAGCACTGCTCGCATGAAGTTTTTCATCATGGTTATCCGTTTATCGTTGGAATTTCATTTTGTACATGCGCTTATCCGCTAAATTGATCAGGAAGTCAATGTTGTCGCCGTCATTAGGGTAGCTTGCTGCGCCTAAGCTGGTTGAAAGCGTTTGCGGTTCATTAGACACCATTATTGGTCGCTCAAAAACGGCGTGAATGCGATGTTCTGCATCTTTGATTTCACACTCCTCATTCGACTCAATAATGACAGCGAACTCGTCTCCGCCCATTCGGTACGTTGAGAACTGATGTAACTCCATTAGTTTCAATCTATTCGCCACCTCTTTTAACGCAATATCGCCCGCTTGATGGCCTTTGGTATCGTTGATGGTTTTGAAGCCATTGAGATCAAGCAGAAGCAATGAAAATGGCAGCTTGGCGCTCTCAAGACGGCGTAGCTCGAAAAACATCGCACTGCGGTTAGGGAGGGCAGTTAAACTATCACTTAATGCCATCTTCTTGTGGTATTTGGATTCACTTTGATAGAAGTACGCCAGAAGGGCTACGGTCATAACGAATATCGTTAACAGAACGTATTGTGCAAACATTAGCTGTTTAGCTTGAGTTTGCTGTTTTTGATAGAGGGGGCTAGCAACCCTAAAATTTTGAGTTACATAGTCAATCATTTCTAAATATAGGTTTTGTGCACCTCGGTAAAATTGGTTCGCCGCTATACTGCTGCCAGTTTTTGCTTCAACAAGTGTTGGTTCTAGTTTTTGGAAGCGGGTAAACAACCCAGAGAAATAGCGTCTGACTTCATGTCTAGAGAGAAAGGAGTCAGCCTCACGGTTGTTTATCAATAAGTCAAAACGGCTCCAAGCAAGCTCATATTGCAACTCTGCACCATCAATATTCATGACGCTTTCGTTGAGTCTTCTTGCTTCACTGACAAGTTCTGATAGTTCTTTAGATAAATGAAATAGGAACCAAGTAGCTTGGTTTTGTTGATCGGAGTATGAGCGAGCTAGGTCCCGAGTTTGCTTAAACAAAGCGATATTTGCCAGTAGCAAAGTCGTGGCAACCGCGATGAGCAAGACTTTACTTCTCAATGAAAAAGGTCCCGTTTTCGGGGGAGATATATCTGAATTCATTATTTTTCTTCTATTTTCACACTATTAAGTTGCCATACCATTTGTGAATGGTAGTGGCTAACATCGATCTCAGGAAAACGAGAGATAGGATAAATTAACCAAAATGGTCCTTTATCTCTTATCTTTATGTATTTCTTGTCTTTTTTATAGGCGACGATAGGTTCGTAACGCAGAATATCTTCACGATTTATATTGGCATGATAGTCATTTAAAGCTCGTAATTCGACACGCTTCGGGACCTCTCCGAATGCTTGTCGAAGAAGCGTACTGAGAGTTACTCCCTCAAACACCGCCGGACTATCTAACCAAGGTAATTCGGTAACATAGGAGGTAATAGGCAGTGTTTCTATATCTTCGAGTGCAATAACGAGGTTGGTTTTTTCCGGACTGCTAAACTGTATTGTGTTCGCGAAAAGTGTCGGCGCAAACAAAAACAAAGTGAGTGCTACTATTTTTCTCATCTTGTGCCCTTTTGAGTTGTTCCCCTAGTCTCAGCTAGCGCATTAATCGCTATCTAAAGCTATGGTTATATATTTATTAATAATAGAGCCAACTTGATGATTTTATATAATATGTTTTGAGTGAAAAGTAACCGCTGGTGAAATATACGTCAAGGTTAATAACACAGTTAACACTGCAACAAGTGGGTGAATGCATTATTTAGCTCATTTTGTGTGCATTTCGCTTCAGCTTGTCTAACTTTCGTGACACTTTCAGCCAATTAAGAGAGGGAATATGTTCGACTGGTATTACAAGGTTATCCTCAATTACACCAACTTTAATGGCAGAGCGAGACGCCAAGAGTATTGGTACTTTACGCTGGTGAATGTGTTGGTCAATTTGGTGATGGGGATCATCGATCGGGTCATTGGCAGCGTGATGCAAATGGACAATTTTGGCTTCTTCGGTGTGATTTATGCGCTGTTTATTATGATTCCTTCGATTGCGGTTACTGTGCGTCGCTTGCACGATTCAGGAAGAACAGGTTGGTGGGCTCTGATAGCCTTTGTGCCAGTTATCGGTATTTTGGTGCTGTTGTACTTCTTGATTCAAGACAGTGAAGAGGGCTCGAACCAATACGGTGTGAGTCCTAAATATCAGTCGTGATAATGACAACCGTGATGGTTTGAATCGAGTGGGTCTTAGATGCCTGAGCCCACTTGGAAATACACTGCGTTATCCTCATCACTGAACGCGAAGTCCATGCCTGCTTGCAAGCCATAACGTCGGGCGATGAGGTAACGAAAGCCCACGCCATACGCATACTCTGCATCGCTCTCAAACAGCGATGTATTCGTTGAGGCGTACCCAAAACCACCAAACACATTCGTCGACCAACGGGGACTCCATTGGTAAGTCAGCTGAGACTCTACTGATAGGGTTTCATCACCTTGATAGCGATTTCTCGCTACGCCACGCAGTTCGATATCAGGGTAAGAGGCTGGTGGCAGAAAGCGTTCATCGGTGTAAAGGGATTTGTAGTGCCCCCGCAGTGCCAGCGACCAATCGTCAGTCAGCTCCCAATAGTTAATTCCTTCCACATCCAATTGTTCGTATTCGTAATCACTACCAATGGCGTCGTTGTACCATAAGAACTCGGCTTTGTAGTTGTAGCCTTGAGTGGGACTAAAGAAGTTGTTTCGGTTGTCCCACTCTAGAGTCAACCCTAATCCGGAGGTGGTGGGGGAAGTATTGGTCAGTGTTTTCAGTAGTTTGTCTGCAATAGGAGAGTTGGCGATTTTCTGGTCGGTAACGAAATAGAGCTGCTTCACACCAACAAACAGCGGCGCATCAATAATGCGGTATTGAAGATGATTGAGCATGCCGCCGCCAGTAATCTCGAAATCTAATCCCTGACCATTGAATACGCTGTCTAACCCTGGCAGCGTAGATTGCGGGTAGAAAGTCATATTAAAGTCGCCATAACCGACGCCACCAAGGTAACGAACCGTGTCTTGTGCCCAAGTGCGGCGATGGCCAGCAAACCCCATCCAAGTGCCGTTTTCGGTTGCGAAGCCACCCACAGCGGTAATAGCAGGAGTCAAAAGTTGAGCACCACCATCGAGTGAGGTTTCCGCCAGTTTGCGCCTTTTTTCTCGCTGCTCATCGGATTCATGCAAAAACACACCAGTAAAACCCAAGCCGTAGCCGACAGCAGGTTCGGTAATCACAATTGGTACTGGTAAAAAGCCGTAGGCGTTTTCAGCAAGGTATTCGCCCATATCCAATTGCCCATCAATAGGATCGAAAAAGCTTATCGCCTCGGCAATAGGAGAGGTCGCTAACAACCCGAAGCAAGTCGAGGTTAGCAGGACTGACGTTGTTTTTTTCATAGAGTACTAGCAGTAATTGAATGATGTTCAATTACAAGTTAGACGTCATTTCGCTAAATTTCAATGGGGTTATGTAAAGGTAAAGTGAGTGTTTTTAGAACACAAAAAGCCACCCAATAATTGGATGGCTTTGTATAGAGAAGATTATTAAACCGTTTGGTTTTCTGCGCTCTTCTATTTGCTTGCGGCGTTAAAATCGGCGTTAAGCAAATAAGTACTTAGCGTGGAAGTTCAAGTGATCAGCGATAAAGCTTGAGATAAAGAAGTAGCTGTGGTCGTAACCTGGCTGCATACGCAGTTCGACTTCAGAATCATGGGCTTTTGCTGCCGCCAGTAACACATCAGGTTTTAATTGCTCAGCAAGGAAGTTATCGGCATCACCTTGGTCTACCAAGATTGGCAATGGTGATTTTGCTTGCTTTAGCAACTCGCTTGCGTCGTACTGCTTCCAGCTTTCGATATCAGTGCCTAGGTAAGCGGTAAACGCTTTTTGGCCCCAAGGACATTGCATTGGGTTACTGATTGGGCTGAACGCTGAAATTGAACGGTACTGATCTGAATTTTTCAGACCAATGGTGATTGCACCGTGACCACCCATGCTGTGACCCGAGATCGACTTCACGTCAGAGACTGGAAAGTTACTCTCGATGAGCGCAGGCAATTCTTTGGTGATGTAATCGTACATATGGTAGTGACGTGACCATGGCTCTTGAGTGGCGTTTAGGTAGAAACCTGCACCTTTACCCAGATCGTAGTTTTCGTCGTCTGCAACGTCGTCACCACGTGGGCTGGTATCCGGTGCCACAATGGCGATACCTAACTCAGCAGCCATGCGAAACCCACCGGCTTTCTGCATGAAGTTCTCATCGGTACACGTCAAGCCAGATAACCAGTAAACCACAGGCACTGGGTTTGATTTGGTTGCGTTAGGTGGCAAGAAGATCGCGAAGCGCATGTTGCAGTTCAAAGCGCGAGATTCGTGAGTGTACTGTTTATGCCAACCACCGAATACTTTGGCTTGGCTTAGGCTTTCAATGGTCATGGATAATCTCTCGATAAAACAATGTTTAGTTAAAGTAACCTTTAATTAAAACAGTGAATATTTAAAACAATGATTTTCTAACGGCGGACAAGACCGTTAAAGACAGCGGATGACTCTCTTCCCAAAAGAAAACGTGTTCAAGAGAGAAGAGAGTCTATTTCAAATTTTCAAATAATCAGTCACATTACGTGAACCGTTATCTTGGATTATTTATCCATGTGAAGAACAGTACGGATAGATTCACCTTTGTGCATCAATTCGAACGCTTCGTTCACGTCTTGTAGACCCATAGTGTGAGTGATGAATTCTTGTAGACCGAACTCACCAGCCATGTAGCGGTTTACGATTTCTGGAAGCTCTGAGCGGCCTTTAACGCCACCGAAAGCAGAACCACGCCATACGCGACCAGTTACTAGTTGGAATGGACGAGTTGAGATCTCTTGACCTGCACCAGCAACACCAATGATTACTGACTCACCCCAACCTTTGTGACAACATTCAAGTGCTTGACGCATCACGTTTACGTTACCGATACATTCGAATGAGTAGTCAACACCACCGTCTGTCATCTCAACGATAACGTCTTGGATTGGCTTATCGAACTTCATTGGGTTGATGACGTCTGTAGCACCAAGTTGTTTCGCTAGGTCGAATTTGCTTTCGTTGATGTCTACACCGATGATGCGGCTTGCACCAGCCATACGAGCACCGATGATTGCAGAAAGACCGATACCGCCTAGACCGAATACAGCAACTGTGTCGCCTTTTTCAACTTTAGCTGTGTTTAGTACCGCACCCATACCGGTGGTTACGCCACAACCCAGAAGACAAACTTCTTCAAGTGGTGCTTCTTTGTTTACTTTTGCTAGTGAGATTTCTGGAAGTACTGTGTACTCAGAGAAAGTAGAACAACCCATGTAGTGGAAGACTGTCTCACCGTTTACAGAGAAGCGGCTTGTGCCGTCTGGCATTAGGCCTTTACCTTGAGTTTCACGAACTGCCTGACATAGGTTTGTTTTGCCAGATTTACAGAACTTACACTCACCACATTCTGCTGTGTAAAGCGGAATTACGTGGTCGCCAACTTCAACGCTTGTTACGCCTTCGCCAACCATTTCAACGATACCGCCGCCTTCGTGGCCAAGGATTGAAGGGAAGATACCTTCTGGATCGTCACCTGATAGAGTGAATGCGTCAGTGTGACAAACACCAGTAGCAACGATGCGCACAAGTACTTCGCCAGCTTTAGGAAGTTGTACATCAACTTCTTCCATTTTTAGTGGCTCGCCTGCAGCCCATGCAACCATTGCCTTTGATTTAATGTGAGTTTGACCTGGTTTGATTTCAAGTGCCATTGGATGTTTCCTTTATATTCTCAGTATATGGAGTGACGCCATAAGCGTAGTTGAGGTTTGTTCACTGCGCTGCGTCGTTTTGTTGGTGCCCATTTTAGGTGTTTCACAAAAAATGATAATCCGGCTAAATTGAAAATGATTTTTACGTATGCGTAATAATCAATGTAATAACGTGATTGTTAGTGCGAGTGAGATTAAGAAGCACGAGAAAAATTATATTGGGGGTTTGACCTTAAGTGCGGTTGAGGGTTTAGTGTACCTGTCACTGCAAAATACTGAATTAGGATTGGTATGAACCAAACACATTTACAGGCTTACTTAGATAAAATGGGCGTCACCCAATCACTGGATGTCAGCAGTGATACCTTGTTAATGCTGCATAATGCTCAGCATCGTCGTTTGCCTTTTGAGAACTTTGATATTGCGCTTGGGCGCGGCATTTCTATTTCAGAGCAAGAGATTATCGACAAATTGATTTATCAAGAACGCGGAGGCTACTGCTTTGAGTTGAATGCGCTGTTGTTGAAGGTGTTGCAGACCATCGGTTTTGATGCGCGACCGTTATTGGGGCGCGTTCATTTGTCTGGCACGCCATCGGGCAGAACTCATCAGTTCACTTTGGTCACCATGGGAGAAGATAAGTGGATCGTTGATGTAGGGTTCGGTTCGAACACGCCACGTGCACCGCTGCCATTTGTACTAAATCAAGCCATTCATACTGACTTACAAACGTTCCGTTTTGTCGAACATGAGTTGGTCGGTTACATGTTGCAAGTTCAATCCTATGACGACGCGGAACAATGGATTGATTTATACAGCTTAGACTTTGAACACGTATTCGATGGAGACATCGTGTGTGGCAATCATTACACCTCCACATCGCCTAACTCACATTTTACTTCCAGCCGAGTGGCAGCGCTGGCGACAGATAGCGGAATCATTACTTTGCTCAATTACAGTTTAAAGTACCGAGCAAATGGTGAAGTGGTTGAAATTGAGTTAGAAGCCGGACAAACGTATCTATCTGCGCTCAAAACCCACTTTGGTATCGATCTTGATGCTGATTACTCATCTTTAAAACCATTGAAAGAGTCGTAACTGTGGACGAATCGCACTCTAATTGAGACTTCAAACATCGCGTTAGCTCCAATTTCCTTACTTAGTGGCTCAAAAATGTAAAGCACAGCTCAGTCTGTGCTTTTTTATTTGCGCTGCCTCTCGGTAAGGCACAAATCAAAAGTTTACCTTTAACTATGCGAAATAAATGAGGTAAATCATGCGCTTTGAATACTTGCTTGATGATGAAGTCACCCAAGAACTCGATGCTAAGTTAAGAGCTTTGCTGTCCACTTGCTTCACCAAGGAGCAAGACAAAATCTTTCAAACCCAACGCTATTTTAATGAAATGCCTCGCCACCGCTACCTACTTTGGGATGGCGATAGACTTGCCGCCCATGTTGCTGTGCATGAAAAGCAAGTCATGATTGATGACCAATCCTTTCCTATTTGTGGTATTGCTGAAGTCTGCGTCGATCCGGGTTCACGGGGGCAGGGACTAGTAAAAATATTGCTTGAGGCTGTTCATAAGGACGCGTTAGAAAGAGGCGATGCGTTTTCAGTTCTGTTTGGTCTCACCTCGGTTTATCAATCCAGTGGTTATCAGCCCATCAATAACTTGGAGATGGAAGTTACCGCGAATCATTGGGTCTGTACTGATGAGACCATGGTATGCTCTCTCAAAATCATTTGGCCACAACAGACCGTTCATTTAGTCGGCTATCCTTTTTAAACAGGTTTTCTCCACATTTCAGTTTGTGTGAGAATACACAATAAGTAGAATTCCATAGGATCAAAACCATGGCGAATTGGGAAGGCGTCAGCGAGTTTGTCGCCGTCGCAGAAACCAACAGCTTCACTGGCGCAGCCAATAAGCTGAAAACATCGGTCGCACAAATCAGCCGTCGTGTATCAGCACTGGAAGAGCGTCTTGCTGTGAAATTGCTTCACCGTACTACGCGTAAAGTGTCGCTAACTGAAGCGGGGCAGCTTTATTATCAACAGTGTAAGCATCTTGTCGAAGGCTTAGAGCTAGCAGAGTTAGCGGTAACGCAGATGCAGGCAGAACCGAAAGGTCTGCTTAAAGTCACTGCACCTGTGACCTATGGAGAAATGAATCTTGCTCCCTTGCTGCACCAATTTTTAGAAAAGTACCCGCAAGTGAATTTGGATTTGAATCTGACTAACCAAAAGTTAGATTTGATTGAGCAAGGCGTCGACGTGGCGATTCGTCTGGGACGTTTGCAAGATTCAAGTTTGATCGCCAAGCGACTGTCATCGCGTCAGCTGTATGTGTGTGCCAGCCCCGCTTACTTAGAGCGATCTGGTGAGCCGCATACCTTGTCTGAACTGAGTCATCACCAATGCTTGGTGGGTACCGCTGACTATTGGCACTTCAAAGAGCAGAAGCGTGAGAAGTCTCTTCGTGTTTCTGGTCGTATTAAGTGCAACAGTGGTTTTGCTTTGGTTGATGCGGCAAAGCGAGGTTTAGGTTTAGTGCAATTGCCGGACTACTACGTACAAGAAGCGTTAGACAATGGCGATCTGGTGGAAGTGTTAACCGATTACCGAGACGATCGCGAAGGTATTTGGGCGCTGTATCCGCAAAACCGAAACCTGTCGCCAAAAGTACGCTTACTGATTGATTTCTTAGCTGAAAATATGAGCTGAGTGATGAACTCAATCCATTGAAAAAGCCAAGTTTTCATGTAGCAACTTGGCTTTATTTTTTTGTGGCAAGTGGAAGTTACTGCTCGTTTAATTCCGCATCTTCGCGCTTGATGACCTTGTGGCCATCTTCTGATACGCCTTGTTTCCAGTAACTGCTGAGGTAAAGGTTTTCACGTTCCACTTCTTTTTCGTTACGGAAGTATTGGCGTAGCGCGCGCATTGAGTCGAACTCACAAGCACACCACACTGCTGCTTCACCTGTTTTCCATTCTAGTGCGCGGACCTTATCTTCGAGTGATTGCTCGGTGACCCAATGAATTTCCATACCTGCTGGTGCTTCGAGAGTTTGGATATCCGCTTCAGAAATCACGCTGATCACGGCATAGCCTTTTGCGTCTTCCGGCAGAGTGCGAATCTTCGCTGATAGCGCTGGCAACGCCGTCATATCCGCAGCCATAAAGAACCAATTCGCTTCAATGTTTAGGTTCGAGATACTGCCAGGACCGGCGATATTGATGGTGTCGCCTTCTTTTGCAGACATCGCCCAACGCGCGGCAAAACCACATTGTAAGTCTTTAGTAATGTGGCGCACGAAATCGACTTCAATCGTGCACGCGTGTGGATCGAAGCGACGAATGGTGTAGGTACGCATAACCGGACGGTTCTCTTCAGAGAAGCCTTGAATGTCCGTGCCACCAGTTTCGTTGAACAGCAGCTTGATGTAGCTGCCTTCACAATCTTGTGGGAAGTTGCCTAGTGCCTCACCTTGCAGGGTAATGCGCTGCATGTTCGGTGTTACCGCTTGTGTGTTGATGACAACGAGGCTTTTTGGTTGTGGTTTCTTTTTCATTTTAATTCACATTTCACTACGTTTGATAACTATTCTCTTTCTCATCTAAGATTAACAGCATCTCAACAAGGCAGATAGTGTCTTTATCTAAATTTACACTCTGATCTGAGAATCGGCGATTTAATTTCGGTACGCCTCGCTCAAATGAACACTTCGTCGTCCCGCTTTATAAGATAGTGGTGGGAGAATAAAAAAGGGCACCGAAGTGCCCTTGATAGAAGAATGGAGCTTGTTTACTGCGTTTGCTCTAACAAATGTGTCTTCAGGAATCGATCCATCGCTTGGTAACCATCAAGACGATTTTCAAGAGAGCGGAAGCCATGACCTTCGTTCTCTTTGACGATGTACTCCACCTCAACACCGCGGTCGCGTAGAGCATTAACGATCTGATCAGATTCACTCTTCACTACGCGTGGGTCTTTCGCACCTTGTAGAACCAATAGAGGAGCTTTGATTTGGTCAACATGGAACACTGGTGAGTAGGCTTTCATCATCTTCGCATCTTTAGGATCTTCTGGATTACCCACTTGCTCATGAAGCATAGCTAGGAAAGGTGCCCAGTATGGTGGAATAGAATCCATGAAGGTGAACAGGTTAGAAACGCCAACATAGTCGATACCACACTTGTATAGGTCTGGTGTGAACGTCACACCAGCCAATGTGGCGTAACCACCATATGATGCACCGTAGATACAGACTTCACCATCTCGTGCGTAGCCTTGGTCAATCGTCCACTTAACACCATCAGTGATGTCATCTTGCATTGATTGACCCCATTGTTTAAATGATTTCTCCCAGAATTCACGGCCGTAACCGGTTGAACCACGGAAGTTCATTTGTAGGACGGCGATACCACGGTTTGCAAACAACTGAACTTCAGGTTGGAAGCCCCAGTGATCACGAGCCCAAGGACCACCATGCGGCAACACAAGCAGTGGTAAGCCTTTTGCCTCACGACCTTTTGGCAGCGTTAAGTAACCGTGAATGGTTTCGCCATCACGAGCGGTGTAAGTGATTGGCTTCATCTGTGCCATGTGTTCTGGTTTATGCCAAGGAGCATTTGCTGCCAGTTTCTCAAGCGTATCCGTATTACGATCGTAGTAATAGTAATTTGGACGGTCGACATCGCTGTAGGTTACAACGATCATTTTACTTTCATCTCGAGTTGAGTTGTTTACTGAGATTTCAACCCCAGGTAACTTCTCTTGTAGACGCTCAAAAGTCTCTTCATAGCCCTTATCTAGGAAATGATACTGACGCTTGTCCGTTACATAAGAGATCGTCGTAAGCTTGTTAAGTGCATTGGAGTAGCTCGCATTAGTGACGTCTACTTCTGGATGAGAGAAGATCTCGCGTACTTCTTTATTTGCCTTCACATCGTATTCAATAATCGCGGATTTATCGCGGGTAATACGAGAAGCGACATACAAGTTCTTGTTGTCTGGTGTGAACGAGATTGGTGAGAAGCTTTCTTTGAAAGTGAGGTTCTTCAATGGGCGGAACTCTTCATCCACGCTATCACGATACAGTACCGCAGTATTGACACCGTCAGAGGTTGAAATGACACGGATATTACCATCGTGGTCGGTACCCCAGTAACGGACATTGCCCGGGTTTTGCGCCACCAGTGTATTCTCGCCAGTTTTTAAATTATGGCGGTAAACATCGAACACTTGCGGGTTACGTTCGTTAGTCGTGATAAGAATGTCGTCTGGCTGGCTTTCTAAAGTGTCAATGACATAAGCCACTACACCAGATGTTGGTGTGATGGTTTTCTCTTCACCTGTTTTAACGTTCACCGTGACGAGGTAGAAGTTCTCATCACCGCCAGTATCGCGTGAGTAAATTACGGTGTCATCACCAACCCAATAGTAGTAAGCGATGTCACGACCAGTGATTGACGTAATGCGTTTAACATCCTCTGGCTTGCCTACAGGATGTACAAAGACGTTTTTACGGTCTTGCCATGGTTTCATCATTGAAATGTAATCACCAGCTGGAGAGATTTGGTAGCTAGAGACTTCAGCATTACGGAAGAAGTAATCTACAGGATATTCCGGTGGGATAACTTCGGCAGTCGTCGTGGTCGAAGTTTGGCTACAACCCGCGAGTAGCAGGCCAAAAGCGGTAGCAAGAATAAGCTTGCGAGTACGCATTGTATAACGCTCCTTGTGTGACGGACCAGTCAGCATCGTGCTTGTCGGTCAGAGTGAATCGATAGTCGCTATTAAAGAATGAAAGCGACAAAGCAGTGAAAGAGAAGCCAAAATCGAATATATCGATAGGGTTTATGTTTGAGGGTTTTTAATATTCTTGTCACTGCTGTTGCTACTATGACCCAATCTATCCATGGAAGTGGCGATTATTTGTACTTACCGAACAAAGGACTAGCCAAAACTTGGTATCAATCACATTTATCCGTGCTTTTTATCATTTATATCATTGGGATAGTTGATAAAAGCAAAAGCGCAGCCATGCCATAGTTGAAGCCTTTTACCCGTTTTGGTGTGGTGAGCCAGCGTTGAAGTTGGATACCAGCGGCGGTCCAAAAAGTCACAGAAGGTAGGTTTGCTAAGCAGAAGATGCCAGCGATGGAAGCCAGTTCTAGCCAAGATCCACCGCTGCTGTATACGGTGATGGCGGTAAGTGCCATTGACCAGCCTTTCGGATTCACCCATTGGAATGCAACTGCACCTAAAAAGCTCATTGGGCGGTAATCATCTTTGACTTCTGTTTTGCTGCTGGTGGCAATTTTGTAAGTGAGGTACACCAAGTATGTCAGGCTCAAAACCTTAAGAATCTTATGCGTGATCGGATACGTGTGAAACAAGCTCATAAGACCAATGCCAACCAAAATCAGCATCGCACCAAAGCCCAGAGTGATACCTAACATGTGTGGGATAGTGCGCTTAAAGCCGACGTTTGCGCCAGAAGTCATAAGCATGATGTTGTTTGGTCCCGGAGTGAAAGTCGAGACAAACGCAAACAGTGCCAGCGCACCAAGTTGATGGTATTCCATAGTGTGTTCCTGCATTTTTGTTTTGCCTGCGTGCACTCAGGCGAAAGATGGTTGTCTTGACTAGTCGAGAACAATGATAGGTAGAAGTGACATCAATTTTGTGCTTTTATTTGATGAAAATACGTCAGATAAACAATAAAAGGTCACCATGGATAGGCTTGACGAAAGAATATTGCAAGTAATGAAATCAGACGGAAGAATCTCCAACGTGGAGCTGTCTGAGCGAGTTGGATTATCGCCATCCGCGACTTTGCGTCGTGTGCAAGATTTGGAGCGTAAGGGCGTGATAAAAGGCTATCGGGCGGTGTTGGATAATCAGCAAATGGGCGTCGGTTTTATTGCTTATGTGTCGATTGGTCTCGCTTCTCACTCTAAACAGGCCCAGCTTGGTTTTGAAGACCACGTGCGCTTTGTTGACGAGGTAGTGGAATGCCACAACATCACTGGTGCCAACGAGTACTTATTAAGGGTCGAAACCCAAGATCTTGCGGCATACAAAACCTTTCATGCCGATGTGTTGGGAGAATGCGAACACGTCAAAGCCATCACAACCATGGTGGTAATGGACACGCCAAAAGACGAGCGTTAGTTCTAAAGCCTACGATTTTGTAGCACGCCAATTTTGAAGTGACTCGAAAGAGTCAGTCGAGTGTGAGTAAAGTCCACATAAAATGCTGGAAAGCAGTCGTCAATCTGACAATTCGAGCATTTATTCTCACCTTCTAAATAATCGCATCCTGCTAATTTTTCTAAGTCGCTGTTCGGTCCGTGAGCAGTGAGTCAGAAAATTTAAGGATGAATGATGAAATCATACGTAACGCTTCCTCTTGCAAGCTTGGGTGCAATTGTTGCTTTAAGCTCTTTTAACGTCAGTGCCCACGGTTGGGTCGAGTTTCCAAGCGCACGCCAAAACACCTGTTATTTAGACGGTGGATTTTGGACCAATGAAATTCCAAACCAAGCATGTCAGGCCGCTTATGACGAGTCGGGGGCTTACCCTTTCGTACAACGTAGTGAGATTGCTGCCAACGTGCCGAACTACCGCGATATGGCACACGTGAAAGCCATTGTTCGTGATGGCGAACTTTGTTCTGCAGGTGATGCCGCCAAGAAAGGTTTGAATATCCCATCGCCAAATTGGCAGCGTACTAGCGTGACGCCAGATGCGAACAACCAAATCGAATTGGTGTTCTTTGGTAAAGCGCCGCACAACCCTTCTTATTGGGAGTTCTATCTTTCTAAACCCACTTATGACGATACGCAGCCACTGACTTGGGACGATTTAGAACTGATCGATACCGCTGGTGACGTGTATGTAGATGCCGAGAAGCGCTACCGCATGCAGGTAACTTTCCCAGCAGACCGCTCGGGTGATGCGATTCTTTACACTCGTTGGCAACGCATCGATGTGGCTGGTGAAGGCTTCTACAACTGTAGTGACATTACCTTAAACGGCAATGGCACCACACCACCAACTGACCCAGTTGACCCTACCGATCCCGCAAACAACCTGACTTCTCTTGGCTACTTTGTGGCACAAGGCTTTGGCCCAGTAGAGTCGGGTGATACGGTGCGTTTCCGCACCTTCAATGCAACAGGCAGCGAGATCGTCGATCTGTCACTGCCAATCAGTACTAACAACACCACGACGTGGGCTGCAGAGCTGGCGGATCAATTTAACTCACAACAAACCGGTGATTGGTACGTAGGTATTTGGCATGAAGCGATGAAGCACTACATGTTCGATAGCAGTAATATCTACGCAAACCAAGTGCTGGCTCCGAATGCCAACTTTAGCTATGCGTTATCATTGACTAAAGGTGATACCCAACCACCGGTTGATCCAACCAACTTGTGGAACAAAGATGCGGTGTACAACCAAGGCGATGTCGTGACGCACAACGGCCGTGAATGGACTGCGCAGTGGTGGACAACTGGTGAAGAGCCAGGAACCACAGGAGAATGGGGCGTTTGGCGTTAGTCATGAGCCGCTCTATATAAACAAAACCCTTCTCTGGTGAGATAATGCCGTTCGGATAAGCATTAATGCTTATATCTAAATGGATATTTTGTAGGGACAAAAAGGACTGAACGTGGATACGTTCGGTCCTTTCTTTTATCCGGTAAAATGAAGTGACTTATGCTTTCCCTCATTTGCTTGAGTTTGCTCGGTAGAGTTCCATCAGGACTAAGTGCCAACCAACGTAACTGGGTATCTATTAAGTTTATTGCCGCTGTAAAGCTAACTCTAGTTGGGCTTACATCGGCGTCTTGAGCAATATGAATCATCTCTAGGCGCACCAAATTGTACGCTAGCAGTATTCCCCAGAGCTCTTGTCTAACACCAACAGCAAAACGACTTCTCAAGGTAACCTCGCTTTGTAGCTGAGTTTGCTTTATCTCACCGTAACCTTCTTCTATTTCCCAGCGTTGCCAATAGACAGCTAATAAATCTTCTAATGAGTACTTCTTAGGGTCAACAAGGGAAGTTATAAAGCCTTCAATTTCACCTTTTGGGTCTTTATAGAGGATGAGGCGTGCCTGCCAATGAGTCGGTAAATTAGGGTTATTACGCTGAGCTTGTGGTGAGATAGGCATAGAAATAAGCATGTCGTTTTCAGCAAAGTGCTC
>NZ_APHW01000099.1 GCF_002741985.1 Vibrio rotiferianus CAIM 577 = LMG 21460 | reverse complement strand
TCACCGTAACCTTCTTCTATTTCCCAGCGTTGCCAATAGACAGCTAATAAGTCTTCTAATGAGTACTTCTTAGGGTCAACAAGGGAAGTTATAAAGCCTTCAATTTCACCTTTTGGGTCTTTATAGAGGATGAGACGTGCCTGCCAATGAGTCGGTAAATTAGGGTTATTACGCTGAGCTTGTGGTGAGATAGGCATAGAAATAAGCATGTCGTTTTCAGCAAAGTGCTCTACAACTTCATATCTTAATTTCCGTTTTACGGGGGTTAGCCAGTGACTATTGGAGGCTGCTGCATTCCACGATATCAACAGGTCGGCGGAAAAGTAGCAACGATCAAACAATGTTAGCGAGTTGGCTGGCACGTCTGCTAATAATCTGCGTGCTAACGTTGCCTCGCCAACCTGACAAGCATCGAATGCAGCCCCCATCATAAAGCGTGTCTCGGTCGCCATCAGGCCGACCAAGCGAAGTTGAGGGTAAGGTTTATGTTTTTGAGAAATGAATCCAAATGCTTGCGCATTGTCTTCTGAATCTTGACAACGAAAAGTTGTACCATCCACCGCCATGATGCTTAGCCCTAGCACCTTGTCTTTTACTAGTGCGTCGCTCTCCCAAGCCGCCACAGAGGTTTTAAACAAAGCGGCAAGAGGCGCCTCATCTAAACGTCGCCTAGAGTCAGTTAGCACACTAGGTGCAACACGAGACCATGTATTCTGAGGTTCGGGTTGAAGAGCTAAGTCAAGAGAACTACACACTTCCTTAATTGATTTATTCCGCTGCAGTCCCATCCAAATAACAAGCCAAACCGCTTGTTGCGCCGGTAAACGTCGTCTCCTAATACTTGCTTTAGATGTATCAAGCAAAGCTTGCTCTATCCATTCAAGTTGAATGGCATTAACTACAGATTCGTAGTTTTTACCATCCTCTATCGTTTCATGAGCCAAAACCAACTCTTGAGCAAACATAAAAAATCCCCACTAACGTTGTTAGTGGGGATTATCATACGATCCCAAGATCATTCAAGTCTCTAAACCGATCAGCATTATTCTCTGGTGAGAAGGGTTTCTTGTTTTAGCCGACGGAGCTATTTTGGGACCAAGGTTGCCAATTCATCGTGGCATGATCTGCCAATTTGAGCATGGGGATATCTTCATGGGTATCACCATAAGCGTAGATAGCTTGATGTTGGCTCAAGTCAAAAGCCGCTTTAACACGTTCTACCTTTCTTTCCAGACTGCAATCTCTACTGTGATAGAGGCCAGTAATGCGTTCGCTACCACTGAGTAACTCACTGCAAAGTAAGTGATAACCATGAGTATCACACCAAGGTTTTAAGTAGGCGTTAAGTGAAGCAGAAACGACTACGATAGTATCACCTTGAGTATGATGCCAATCTAGTTTGGCTCTGGCTTCGGGGCGAATGTGTTGAACGATCACTTCTCGTGCAAACCGCGCTCCTAATGTTTTCACGTCGTCGGCTTTTCGTCCCGAAAAGGCGATAAAACTGGCGATTGGGCGCATTCGTTTCGCAGGGAGGAGCCCGGATTTGTATAGTGCATAAAATGGCGAGATCAAGATGTTGCCCAGCCATTTGCGTGGACCAGAAACCGAGTAGTGAAGGAACAGGCTAAACATATCCTCATCGGTGATGGTGCCATCAAAATCAAACAGTGCTAAAGCGGGCTTCCGAGAATCTGACAATCTGTTTCCTTAGAGTTTAATGTGCATGTCCGTGGGAGAAGTTTATCACCATCACGCCCGCTGCGATAAGCGCCATGCCAATCCAAAGGCTGGTGTCCATATGCTGACGGTACACCAATTGAGAAATTAAGGTCACCGACACAATAGCCAACCCAGCCCACAGTGCGTGAACAATACCCACGGGCATACCGCCTTTCATTGCTTGTGCTAAACAGACGAATGCTGCCAAGTGACCAAGTAAAACAAGTGTTGCAGGCAGTGGTTTACTGAAACCGTCAGTGGCTTTGAGTGCAACATGTGAAAGGCTTCTGCGCCCACGCCTAAAAGTAAGAAAAACCAGCTCATTGTTATCATTCGTCTTCGGTTGTTGTGGAGTGCGGCTAGTATATTGGTGTTAAATGAAATGATAATCCCGTCGACTATAAAATTACTTTTACTCATTTGTAATAATTGGCATTACATACGCTTACAACTCAATATGAGCTCAGCAGATACACTCCCGTCCGGTTTTAATTCGTTATAGGGTAGAAATGGATGCGAAAACTGCTGTTCTCCATTATATGTGTGTTGGGTTTGATCGGTTGTGATGACGATGGTTTTACCACAGAGAGACTCGACGACTTTCAAGACCCTAGAGCAGAATACGAAATTCAATCGGTGGATTTTCTCGCGACTGCAATTACCGATGCGATTAGCCTTGATGTTCGAGGTTGGGAAGTTGAAAATCTATCGAGAAAAATTACATTTACGATTGATCAGATTACGACCAATATTCTCTGGTCTTTCAATGCGAGAGATCTTGTCCATTTAGGGCAGCTAGCTCCAGAAGTTGGCGATACGTTAACGGCTCCCATAATGGGCTATCAACTGATGCGTATTTCCCCTGACGCCTTCGTTGTATCGACAAGTCATCAAGTGGCACATTTGCAATACTCGGCAAATATCCTGGAGTCTAGGAAAGGGATTAGTGGATACTATCTGAGTGAATCCGATACTGATATCGCTTTAGCCGTTTACCCTGAAGGGATTTCTCTGGAGATTTTTGGTGAACTATACCGGGCGCATTACTTCAAAGAGACTGATTCTTACCAACTTCGTTTTGAAAGCAAGGAAGTTGACGGAAAAAGTCAGCTTGAACAAATTTCCATTGAGCTAAATGGGGATGCTGTACGACTTGAGAAAGGGAGCAGCGCTTATGATGGATGGCAGAGTCATGATGTTATCTCTCATCGCGAACTATTTGAATACAACCGCAAACAGAACACCCTCTCAATCCAATAGTTTTTTATGAATTATTGAAGTCATGGTCAGATCTATTTCTGGGTAACAGTTGGGAGACTCGCTCAGAGGCCATGACTTCAATTTCTTTTGCGCTTCACCTAGACCCTTTATTGCGCACATGGGGAAAGTTAGTGTTTCTTTCCCCCGTTTTTCTTAACTTGTTCCTCGGAATAACACGGAAGTCGAAAATCTAGCGGTAGAAAACCGCCAGCCAAATTGTTTCTTGCTCGGGATCAGTCCAGCTCACGCGATGCTTGGTATGGGCAGGAATGTTGACGTGATCGCCCGTCTCTAAACGTTTTACAGAACCATCTTCATAAGTCAGTTCGCCTGCGCCTTGTAGAACCAATACCCATTCATGTTCTTCTTGATC
The DNA here is from genome assembly GCF_002741985.1 of Vibrio rotiferianus CAIM 577 = LMG 21460. Classification (GTDB taxonomy): domain Bacteria; phylum Pseudomonadota; class Gammaproteobacteria; order Enterobacterales; family Vibrionaceae; genus Vibrio; species Vibrio rotiferianus. Next base: position 6,978 of record NZ_APHW01000099.1, on the reverse strand, counting down.
GTACCATTCATCCTCTGGCGTGGTTTGCCCCTTCGAGACGATGCGCTCGATACGTAGCTGTTTGTGTGTGAGTAAATCTTCAAACACTTCTTCACTCAGATCACTGGGTAGGTCTTTAAACAGATTCATAATGCTTCCTAAATAACGATCAATCCAAATGGTGCGAGCAGTTGTTCTTGCTGCCAGTCACAGATCTTAGCACCGTATAAAGAGACGCGGCGAATGTCCAAGCCTTCTAAATCGACGTGGGTAAGATCGCTCTCCTCTATATTAAAGCTGCCCCATTGTTCTCGACTGAATTCTCCTCTCGATAAGTCAGAGCCTTTAAAGCTTGCGCCCATCAGATTGGCGCCGTTCCATCGGTTCTCAAACAGGTCGCATTTCTCGATTAATGCACGCTCAAAGTTGGTGTAAGCCAAGTTACAGCCCGTAATGTAAGCGATACAAAAGAACACAGTGTTGCTGACACGATTAGCGAAGTTAGCACTTTGAAAGTTTGCGCCTTTCAAATCACACTTACGCAGTTCGATGCCGACGCAGTCTGCACCATTGAACTGAGACATGGCCAACATACAGTTGCTGAAACTTGCATCTTTGAGTTTGGCATAGCGGAAACTGCAGCCTTCTATGTCGCTCGATTGGATAAAGCGACAATCAATAAACTTTGCATCACTGAGATCGGCATGGTCGAAATTGCACTGATAAAAGCGGCAGTTTTCAAAGGTGGCGTTTTGCAAATCTTGGTGAGAGAAGTCTTCGTGTTCGAAAGTGAGATCGGTCTTAATCATGGCTTTTTATCTTTTCTTTGCTCGATGGAAGCAGACTACCACTCTAAGTGACTGATTTTCCATAAATATAACTTGTTGTATTTCAATGCCTTACAAAGGCCGAAAATCGCCAATTTAAGCGGTCAAACTGGCTTTTTGAGGGCGGTGTTTTTTGAAAATAATCCGAGCATATCGAGAAAATAGTTTTGTTGAATACAGAGGCGTATATAGGAGGGGGAGTGAGAACTGCGACGCACTCTTCTCACACTCACAGTTTGCATTACAGGATTGTTTCCTATTTGCATAATTTGTTGATCAGTATGGCGATTTTGTATGCGAAAAAGTGATATTTTTTACAAATTGATTTCCATCAAAAAAGTAGGGTTTCTATGTGCTAGATTGCGCGCAGCTCAAGAATATAAAAACTATTAAGCCCTACAAAAGGAAATAACAATGAAAAAAACAATCTGCAGTCTAGCAGTGGTTGCTGCGCTAGTATCACCTCAAGTTTTAGCTCACAAAGAAGGTGATTTTGTGTTACGTGTCGGTGCGGCTTCAGTTGTGCCAAATGACAGCAGTGACAAGATCTTAGGCTCTCAAGAAGAGCTTAAAGTGGATTCCAACACTCAGCTCGGTTTGACGTTTGGTTACATGTTTACTGACAACATCAGCTTAGAGGTGCTTGCAGCAACTCCATTTAGTCACGACATTTCAACAGACCTTCTTGGCTTGGGTGATATTGCAGATACTAAACACCTACCACCAACCGTAATGGTTCAGTACTACTTTGGCGACGCACAAAGCAAGTTCCGCCCATACGTGGGTGCCGGTCTGAACTACACCATCTTCTTCGATGAAGGCTTTAACGGCAAAGCGAAAGATGTAGGTCTTACAGATCTAAAACTGGATGACTCGTTTGGTCTAGCGGCTAACGTGGGTGTCGATTACATGATTGATGACAAGTGGTTTGTAAACGCTTCTGCCTGGTATGCAAGTATTGAAACTGAAGCAACGTACAAGTTTGGTGGTGCAGCACAAAAAACTGATGTGAAGATCAACCCTTGGGTATTCATGATCAGTGGCGGTTACAAGTTCTAAGAAAAAGCAGTAGTAAAAGAGCAATAAGATTATTGGCATGACTTTTAGGGGCAGTTGCGGGGATTGCCCCTCTTTTTTTATGTCATTTTCTTGCGCAACATTTCCTTCCTATTTTCTCTCATTCGACCAATCTTCCTGTTTGTAAATGTATCGCTTAAAAAATGAATTTTCTGTTAATTCTCGATTGTTGAGAAAAGCGAAAATTTACTATAGCTAGGTTTTGAACTTGTTCTGATAAATTCGATTGCAAGTGCTCGGTTAAATATTAATCGAATACGGGAATAAAAATTACAAAATGAAGCTAAGGATTAGCTGACTAAGGAAAATTGCTCGTGAAGCGTGGAATTTTTACACGAGTATTTTTCGGTTTTGCTGTCTTTAGCTGAGAAAAATATCTTTATTTTTCAATCGATAGACAGGAAGAACTTAAAATGAAAGGAACCACACTCATTGCAGTATTTGCTTCGGCAGTTTCACTGTTCTCATACAGTGAGAAAATAAGTGCAGCAGAGAAATTTATTACTATCGGCACCGGTGGTCAAACGGGCGTTTATTACGTCGCTGGACAGTCGATCTGCCGTTTCGTAAACCGTGGTGCTGCAGACCACAGCATTAAATGTAATGCACCAGCCAGTGGTGGTGGCGTGGCAAACGTCAATGGTTTGCGCAGTGGCGAGTATAACTTTGGCATCATGCAGTCAGACCACCAATACAAAGCCCTAGAAGGTGTGGCTCCTTTCCAAAATAACCAACCAATGACGGATATTCGTGCCGTTTTCTCACTACAAAGTGAAGTGTTCACTATTCTTGCGCGTAAAGACGCAGGCATCATCAATTTCGACGACTTGAAAGGCAAGCGCGTCAACATTGGTAACCCTGGTTCTGGTCAACGCGATACGTTTGAACAAGTGATGCAAGCAAAAGGCTGGTCGCAAGATGTATTTAGCTTGGTATCGGATCTGAAGCCAGCTGAACAAGCTTCCGCAATGAGTGACAACAACATCGATGCAATGAGCTACTTTGTTGGCCACCCAAACGGCGCGATTCAAGAAGCCTCGACCACAACGGATGCGGTGTTAGTACCAGTGACTGGTCCTGAAATCGACAAGTTACTTTCTGAGCGTGCGTACTTCACCAAAGCAATCATTCCGGGCGGAATGTACCGTGGTAACCCAAATGATACGCAATCTATCGGCGGCAAAGCGGTGCTCTCAACCACAGCAGAGACGGATCCTGAGTTGGTGTACCAACTGACGAAATCTGTGTTCGATAACCTAGACCGCTTCAAGCGTCTACATCCAGCATTTAAAGACCTGAAAGAATCAGAAATGATTGAAGTGGGTCTGTCTGCACCATTGCATGAAGGTGCGGTGCGCTACTACAAAGAGCGCGGCTGGTTGTAATCTTCGATTTCTAGCAAGCGCTGTGATGGATTCGCAGCGCTTGCTTCTCTGTTGTTTGTGAGAAAATTATGGATAAGACGATCTCCACGTCCCATGCTGACACGCATCCGAATGAGCTGTCGGCAGAAGAACTGATTGCCCAAGATGTGGGTGCTCGCCTGCCAACCGGAATCATGGAAAAGCTGATTGCGGGCTTGGCGTTACTATGGTCTTTGTTTCAACTTTGGATAGCGTCTCCGCTGCCATTTATTGTCGGTTTCGGTGTGATGAACGACACCGAAACGCGCGCCATTCACCTTGGCTTTGCCTTGTTGCTTGCCTTCCTTGTCTTCCCGGCTTTTAAGCGCTCCCCGCGCGATCGTGTTCCTGCCTTTGACATCATGTTGGGTTTGATTGCTTGTGCCTCTTCGCTGTACTTGTTTGTTATGTACGAAGCACTAGCACAACGTCCGGGCAGCTTAACCACTGAAGACTTTATTACCGCATTGATTGGTTTGCCTCTGCTTTTAGAAGCGGCGCGTCGAGTATTGGGCCCAGCATTGCCTGTGATTGCGTTGGTGTTTATCGGCTACAGCTTGGCAGGCCCATACATGCCGGGTTTATTGTCCCATCGCGGCGTGCAGTTGGATGCGTTGGCTAACCACCAGTGGATCACTACAGAAGGTGTGTTTGGTATTGCACTTGGTGTATCGACCAGCTTTGTATTCTTGTTTGTTCTGTTTGGTGCGTTGTTGGAACGCGCTGGAGCAGGGCACTACTTCATTCAATTGGCATTTAGCATGTTGGGGCACTTGCGTGGTGGCCCTGCAAAAGCGGCCGTCGTTGCCTCGGGCTTAACGGGTTTGATTTCGGGCTCGTCGATTGCCAACGTCGTGACCACGGGCACGTTCACTATTCCTATGATGCGCAAAGTGGGCTTCTCTGCAGAGAAAGCCGGTGCAGTGGAAGTTGCGTCATCGGTGAATGGGCAAATCATGCCACCTGTTATGGGCGCTGCGGCGTTTTTGATGGTGGAATACGTCGGCATTCCTTATGTTGAGATCATCAAGCACGCCTTTTTACCTGCGGCGATTTCTTACATCGCACTGCTTTATATTGTTCATCTAGAAGCGCTCAAATTGGGCATGCAGCCAATTGATGCTGCACGCTCTAAACCTTGGTTAGCAAGACTCACGGGCTTTGCATTTGGTGCCGCGTTGATTTCTGGTTTGTCGATGGCGGTCTACTATGGCTTAGGATGGTTGAAGCCAGTATTGGGTGACTTTGTATTATCTGGGATGGCGTTAATTCTGGCTACGGTTTACTTGGCACTGCTAAAAGTCGCCTCAAGTAATGAGCCGCTAGCAGAAGAAGACCCAGATGCTCCACTAGAACGGTTACCAAATACACGCGCAGTCTTACTCTCTGGCTTGCATTACCTACTGCCTGTGGTGGTTTTGGTGTGGTGTTTGATGATCGAGCGCCTGTCTCCAGGGTTGTCTGCTTTTTGGGGCAGCGTGATTCTGGTGGTGATCGTTCTGACTCAACGTCCTCTGCTGACTTGGATGCGTAAAGACGGCAAACACGATTACGGTAACTTCAAAGACGGTTGTATCGATTTGCGTGAAGGCTTGATTGCTGGCGCGCGCAATATGATCGGCATTGGCATCGCGACCGCCACCGCAGGCGTAATTGTTGGTGCGGTATCGCAAACGGGGGTTGGCTTAGTATTGGCTGATTTGGTTGAGATGCTGTCGATGGGCAACTTGCTACTCATGCTGATGCTCACGGCGGTATTGAGCTTGATTCTAGGCATGGGCTTACCAACCACGGCGAACTACATTGTGGTATCAAGTTTGTTGGCGCCTGTTATCGTCACGCTAGGTCAACAACATGGGTTGATCGTACCGTTGATTGCGGTGCACTTGTTTGTGTTTTACTTCGGCATCATGGCGGATGTAACGCCGCCAGTGGGTCTGGCTTCGTTTGCTGCTGCGGCGGTGTCGAAAGGGGATCCAATCAAGACGGGCTTAACCGCGTTTTACTACAGTTTGAGAACCGCGGCTTTGCCGTTCCTGTTTATCTTCAATACGGATTTATTGTTGATTGATGTCGATTGGGCGCACGGTATCGCCATCTTTGTTATCTCTACTATTGCGATGTTGATATTCGCTGCTGCGACGCAAGGTTGGTTCCTGACTCGTAACCGTTGGTACGAAGGCGCGTTGCTGCTGCTCGTAGCATTTACCTTGTTCCGTCCAGGGTTCTGGATCGACATGGTGGTGGATCCGTACCAATCGAGCAATCCTTCCCAGTTGGCACAAACGCTTGAGCCGCTCGAAGAGGGCGGTGTACTCAGAATGCGCATCAGCGGTGAAGATGCGGTCGGTAAGATGCGAGAGTTCTCGGTGCTGCTTTCGGTTCCTGAAGGGGAAACCGGACAAGATAAGCTAGACGCACTTGGCATAGCGACTTATCAGCAAGGTGAACAAACTCTGATTGATATCGTTAGCTTTGCTAGCCCAGCAGAGGCGGCAGGATTGCAGTTCGACCAACAGATTGTCGATGTGCGTGTGCCAGTTGAGCGTTATCGTAAAGAGTGGATGTGGATTCCAGCAATGGTGTTGTTTGGTGTTGTGATTTGGCTACAACGTCGAAGAGTAACAGCGCAGCTTGCTTCAGCTAATTGATAGTTAAAGATAAATAACCATAAAGCCCCGTTAGAGTTAAGACTAACGGGGCTAATTATATGGTCCGCCTCACTCTCAAGCCCTACGCTTAGAGTAGGCTCTCAGAACGAGGTGAACCATATGTCTACCATTCACATCTTAGGTATCGATTTAGGCAAGCACTGCTTTCATGCGGTTGGCAACAATCACACTGGCAAAGACGTTATTCGCCGTAAGTTTAGTCGAAGCCAACTACTCCGTTTCTTATCTGTACTTGAACCTACCATCATCGCTTTTGAAGCCTGTGGTGGTGCTCACTGGCTTGCGAGAAAGTGTGAAGCCTATGGACATCGAGTTCGACTTGTCCCGCCTCAATATGTAAAACCTTACGTCAAAGGTAACAAGAACGACTTTATTGATGCTGCTGCGATAGCAGAAGCAGCGAGTCGACCAAGCATGAGATTTGTCTCTGCCAAGTCAGAGGAAGCTCAAGTAATCGCAGCTATCCATCGAGTGAGGGATGGCTATATCAAAGAACGAACGGCTTGTATGAGCCGAATTGGAGCAATACTACTTGAGTTCGGGCTGAGTTTTCCTAAAGGCCATGCCAAGATGAAAGCGTTATTTCAGTGGTTGGCCGAGCAAGATATAAAGCTACCACAGAGTCTGGTCGCTGAGTTGCTCTCGATTCATGCGCACTATAAATACCTAAATGAGCAAGTATCTATTCAAGATAGAAAACTGAAAGCGATTAATGAAAATGCCGAACTTTTAAAGAGTATTCCTGGTATTGGTGATTTAACAGCAACGCTGTGTGTGGCCAATATCAGTTCTCCTTCAAACTTTGGTGGAGGTCGCGAGATGGCCGCATGGCTAGGACTCGTTCCTAGGCAGTATTCAACGGGTGGCAAATCAAAGTTATTAGGCATGAGTAAACGAGGGAACAAACACCTTCGCGCTCTATTTATACATGGAGCGAGGTCCGTGCTATCTAGGATAGAAACAACAGGAAAAGTGTTCGGAGATTGGTTAGTCAATTTACGAGCAACAAAGCCGTTTAAT
>NZ_APHW01000098.1 GCF_002741985.1 Vibrio rotiferianus CAIM 577 = LMG 21460 | reverse complement strand
CTAGCAAGAATAGCTTGGGCGGTGTTGTTCCACCGCCAAGCTTTTAAGGCTGTATAGCCATAACCAAGTTTGCAACGCCAATGAACGTGATGACAAAAACGGTCGATCGGCCAGATTAGTAACCTGATACAAAAAATAGCACCTAGTTGCTTTGGGGCTTTTAAGGATAATCTGGCGCGGATATCATCGTGGAGCGGGGAAGTTAATGTTCCCAACGTGGACTCCGAATACATTAGCGCAAACCAACTCCGTTATTACTAAATTGTAGTTGCAATAACGGGGCGGACCATACATTTTTGTCTGGAATATTCGTCGTTTTTATTGCCATGTCATGGAATGATTAGCGTTCCCTATACTTTATGTACGTTGATAGCCAAGCATTTCGAGGTTGCTTGGCTATTAAAGAGTGTGAATATCTTTGCGCACCTTCTGAACAATTTATCAACGCTCAAAATCGGATCTTAACCTTGCAGATCATCTTATTGTCCGAAGATAGAAAAATCCTACACTGATCACAAAATTGAACACTTGGACAATATAAATGAGCGACGATATCGCGAAGAAATCCTCTTCGAAATCCAAACTGACCAAAATCCTTTTCCTTCTCGTTTGTGCTATCGCTTTTGGTGCGATGTACTGGTCTTGGCAATATTCCGACGGTCACCCGAGTACGGAAGATGCGTATGTAAGAGCAAAAATCCTATCGGTCGCTCCACAGGTTCAAGGCCAAGTTATCTCAGTAGAAGCCAAAGACTTCCAAGTGGTGAACAAAGGCGACCTGCTATTAAAGATTGATTCTCGCCCTTATCTGCTCGCGGTCAAACAAGCGAAAGCGGCTTATCAATTGGCGGTTCAACAGCACGATGTGGCCGACAAACAAGTGACTGAAGCGGTGGCTGGTTTGGATGCGGCGCGTTCTAATTTGACCGAAGCACAAGTGGAATACAAACGTACCGATTCTCTCGTGAAACGTAAGTTGGCGTCTGACCAAGACCTTGATACTGCGAAGAACAAACTCGCTAATGCACAAGCTGGTCTAGAGCAAGCACGAGCAACAGTTGAAAAAGCAATCGCAAATCGTGGTGAAGAAGGCGCAGAGGCGGCGGTTGTTCAACAAGCAGCAGCGCAACTCGCGCAAGCGGAATTGAACTTGAGCTACACCGACATTACTTCTCCAGTCGACGGCATTGCCGGTGAAATTAACACTCACACGGGTTCGGTAGTAAGTATCGGCCAAACACTGTTCCCTGTGATCATCAAAGACAGCTACTGGGTGCGCGCGAATTTCAAAGAGACTGACTTAACTCACATCAAAGCAGGTATGCACGCTGAAGTCGTGATCGACATGTATCCAGACGTAGTGTGGGATGCAAAAGTGGAAGAACTGTCTCCAGCAAGTGGTACCTCTTTCTCTTTGATGCCACCAGAAAACGCAACCGGTAACTGGGTGAAAATCAAACAACGCTTCCCTGTGCGTTTGACGCTTGAAGTGCCTGAAGGTGCGCCACAATTACGTGTGGGTGCAAGTTCTGAAGTGACTGTTGATCTGAAAAGTAACGCACAATGAGTAACGAGATTACGGCCGACAAACGGGGAATAGCCACCGTCGCCGTGATGCTTTCGGCCATCATGGTGCTGATAGACATGACCGTTGCTAACGTGTCGCTTTCACACATGATGGGCGCATTGGGCGCAACGGCAGACCAAATCACTTGGGTGCTAACTGGCTACAGCATGGCTGAGGCGATCTTCATTCCGATGACCAGTTTCTGGGTATCGCGATTTGGTGAGCGTAAAGTCATGCTGGTGGCGGTAATCGGTTTTGTGATTGCCAGTGCTTTCTGTGGTCAAGCGGGTTCACTCGAAGAGATGGTGGTGTTCCGTATTATCCAAGGTGCGTTTGGTGCTTCAGTCATCCCATTGGCGCAATCAACACTGGTTCAAATTTACCCTTCTGAGCAAAAAGGCAAGGCGATGGCGATCTTCTCCATCGGTATCTTGCTTGGTCCTATCTTAGGCCCAGTAGTGGGCGGTGTGATTACTGACAACATCAACTGGCGTTGGATCTTCTACGTCAACTTGCCATTTGGCTTGGTGTGTACTGCGCTGATTTATCGTTACATCCACATCAGCAACAAATCCAAACCGAACTTCGACTGGTGGATCATTGGTTATATGGCCCTCGGCGTCGGTGCGTTGCAGTTTGTGCTTGATAAAGGGAACGATGAAGATTGGTTTAACTCGCGCATTATTCAAACCGCAGCACTGCTAGCGATAATGGGTTTGATCATGTGGGTATACCGCAGTTGGAAGACAAAGAGCCCCATTGCACCGCTGTGGTTACTTAAAGACAGAAACCTCATGGTGTCATCTTTGATGATTGCTGTTGTCTCGATGGCGATGTTCGGTTTGACCACCCAGCAGCCGATGTTGCTCGAAAGCTTGTTGAACTATCCAGTGTCGACCACGGGTATGTTGATGGCTCCAAGGGGGTTAGCGTCCGCTTGTATGTTGATATTGGTGATTGTGATTAACCCACAATTTGACCCAAGGTTGAAGATTGTATTTGGCTTAACTTGTATCGGTATTGGCAGCTACTTGATGACCTTGTACTCGACAGAAATAGACACTTTCTGGATCGTGATGCCAAGTATGATTCAAGGTATGGGCTTAGGTTTAACCTTCTCGACTTTGTCGACGCTGGCTTACATGACGTTGCCAAAAGAGCAGTCGGTGGCTGGGGCGAGTATCTTTAACTTGTTCCGAACTATTGGTAGCTCATTTGGTATTTCCATCGCTACCACATACCAGTATCGTGATGGTCAGCAGCAATGGCACGCTTTGGGAGAAGGCTTTAATCCTTACAACTCAGTGTTGCATGACTGGGCTGCGAAACAAGGATTATCGATCACCGATCCTGCCGCCTTGGAGCAGTACCAAAGTATGCTCCATCAGCAATCGCAAATGGTCGCGTTTGTGCATACTTTCCAGTTGGTGGGGGTGATGTTCGTAATCATGATGCCGATGCTGGTGTTTATCCGCTCAAGGTAGCGTTGAAACTGAAGCTAAACAAAAGCGCCTTTAACGCTTCTGGTTGAAGGCGCTTTTTTCTATTTGACGTCTGCGTATGAGAATAGGCAATTAACTGAAAGTTACTTCGCTGAAATGTGGGTTGTCGGTGAGTGCTCTCATTGCGATCAACTGCTCGGTTGGGAACGAAGTCCGCTCACCTGCAACATCCAAAAATAAGCATTCTTGTCGCTCCATATCGTAACCGGTATCAAATGCGCTACCTTGGTGTGTCTCACCATTCTTCAAGGTAATCTCAACTGGCAACTTAAACATACAGGCGATTTCAATAAAATCATATTGACTACATGTCACCATAACTTTCTCCTTTCGTTCTCTTTTATCAGACCGATAAAGGGTAAGAACTCATCTATGAAACCTACTCTCTATTTTACGCCTAATTGGAGGACTTCCCAAGTAAACCAAAACATACCAGCCTATCTTTAAGATCACCGTTTCCCCTTTACAAGTAGGAGTCGATGCGTTGAAAGAGAACTTAATGTTGCATATGAAGTGAAAAATTAGCCGTAGAAAAATATGTGAGCAAGATAGAAAAATAAAGGTATAATATGATGACGCTTCAATAATATTCCCCTCTCTTTAACCAACTCTCTTGCTCCTTATAACAAGAATTTTACTGGTCATTTATTTATTATAATTCCAGTAAGTCGTTATTTTTCTGTGATCTCTCGCGTGACTAAATTTCTAAGTACAATTTTTTGATACTTGCCACCTAATAAAGTAGCCTTTCAATAGAAAACTTTTACTAAAAAACCTAGCGAACTTAATTTTACGCATCAAAACAATTATACTCATCGCATACTGATAAGGCTTGCAATAACTGGTTGAAGCTTAATCTATATGGGTAAAAATCCATCGGTTAATGCTTGGTAAAAAGTCTCATCATTGAAACACATTTAATAGATAGAAATTGCTGGAATTATTTGGAACCGGCATCACAAGAGTAGGACTCTCTTGAATATATCATCAGGGATGCTGAAAAATTAAACAGGCATTGTTAGATGAATAATTCTGCAACGTATTTACTTGCTGCTTTACGAGAAAAAATAAAAGAGAAAGGGATTTGCTATTCCGATCTCTCTGCTGGAATGGGGATTCCGCTATCAACTATCAAAAGACAACTTCATAACACGTCTCTTGGATTGGATAAAATACTCTCGTTTGCTACTCATTTAGATACGGATTTGGTTGAATTATCTATGCGAGCGAAACAGCTTCAACAAGAGAATGAACAATTCATTACTGAAATTAATAGCGAGATATTTAATCAGTATCCATATTTGTTTGATTTCTTATATTTGTTGCGTCGTAAAGAGTGGTCACTACAAGATATTTTGAGTAAATACCAACTTACTCATACATCTCTTACCTTGTATTTAAGAGCCTTGGAAATGATGGGTTACATTGAGTTAAAAGGTGATGATCAATACCGTTTTAAAGACCAAGGTCGTTTTATTTTTGAAGAGGGTTCCAAGCTCGATACTTTGTTTGCTAAGCGTTTTCGAGACGAAGTGTTTAGCCATGACGTACGACCACCAATCTGCATGGGACGCATAGCCATTACTGAGGAACAAGAAGAGAAACTGGCTAACGAGGTATACAACAAGCTGATTGAGTTTGATGTACAGAACAAGAGTGGGGAAGGCAGCAAGCGACTCCGAAACGTGTTGATGACCTATACGCCAGGTAAGCAAATTTTTCTCTCAGATACCATTCCAAACATTGACGGTGAGTTATTAAAAGCCATATCGATGGCGAATGAAAAATAGTGAATATTTAATCACAAAATAAAGAATTTATATGAAGTGGGTGTGTTTGATAATGAATGCATCAAAGACCCACTATTACCCAAAATTAATGACCTGTTATTTAAATAGGCCAAACGAAGAAGAGACAAATTAACCGATCTCTTCTCAAATCCAAAAGTGAAATAAATAAGGCTGAATCTTCATCATCGAAACTCGGCAGGGCACGTCTCGACCTTTTTTCGCCTGATCAGGACCAAAAGCCAATAAATGAGGGATATAACATGCACTTTAAGACTTCTTTGTGTGCGATTGCTGTCGGGGTTGCTCTAACACTTAGTGGATGCAACAGTAGTGATAATGATTCTAACGTGGATGCACCATTGAAAGCGGCTGAATTCCATAACACCATTGATCGTGCTGGTGTGCCAGTGGCACTGCGTGATTTGCATGGTGGTCACCTTCGCTACATTCCAATGTTCGATAACGGTTCTTGGCATGGACACACGCTAGACACCAAGGGTGGTGAAATTACTCTAGGTGGTACGGCGTTGTTAACTGAAGAGTACGTGTCATTCATGGCTGCACGTTTCGACCGTTTGGCGCTTACGGTGGATGGCGAAGCTATGCCGCTTAAGCTGACAGAAGCGTATTCACAACCTGGCGCGCTGATTCAAAAGTATACGGGTGATGATGGCATCGAAGCAGAACTGGAAATGCGCTTTGTGACAGACCGTACATCTCTTGTGAAAACGACGATCAAGAACCCGAACAAGCTGGCTATTCAAGGTGAGTGGGACGGTGAGTTGATGGCGGATTACCGCGCTGACGATGGTGAACTATACAAAAACAGCGACAGCACAGTACGAAGTGTTGAAGATGCATACCCTACTTACTCACGTGAAATTGCCGCGACAGAAAATGGCGTAGAAGTGTCTTTTGGCGCGGTTCGTGACTCTTGGTCTCTACTGACTTCGGGCGACTCTAAGTTTGAAGTGACACGCTCTATTAAGCCAGAAACATCTACCATTGATGATGATAAGAAAGGCTTCGTCCAAACGGCTGAGCTAGGTAATGGCGAAGAAATCACGCTATATACGGCTTACACGCACGTTCAAAACACCCAAGAGCAAGCGTCTGAGTTTGCGAAATTAGACGACGTGATGGCCGATCCAAAAGGCTACATGCATGATTCGGCAATGCGTTGGGAAGAGTACTTAGAAAATGGTTTGACCAACGATGCTGCTTCTAAAGAGCATGAGTTCGTTGCAGTAAAAGCAATGGAAACACTTAATGCAAACTGGCGTAGCGCAGCGGGTGCAATTGACCATGACACGGTGACACCATCGGTAACCGCCCCTTACTTCTCAGGTAACATGACTTGGCCGTGGGATACGTGGAAGCAAGCTTATGCAATGTCACATTTCAACCCTGATGTGGCGATGGAAAACATCCGTACTGTGTTCCAATATCAAGTACAGTCTGATGATCCTGTTCGTCCTTGGGATGAAGGTTACCTACTTGACGTAGTGACATACAATTTACCAGCAGAGCGCTGGGAGGGTATGTCGGCGGAATACAAAAAAGTATTCCCTCAAGCTACCGATGGCCTGAACTGGAATGAGCGTAATACTAAACCATCACTTGCTGCATGGGCTGTTTGGGAAGTGTATACCGCGCTAAAAGATGAGCATAACCGTCCCGAAGAAGCTAAAAAATGGCTAGAAGAGATGTATCCGAAGTTGGTGGCATTCCACGATTGGTGGCTACGCGCTCGTGATACAAACAAAAACGGCATCCCTGAATACGGTGCAGCGAAAGACCCAATTCATACTGTATTTGAAGAGGATCTGAACGACGGCTCTTGGGGACCAGATGCTTCGATCGATGATATGAAGTTCTATTACAAAGATGAAGCGAGTGGTTCTGACTGGATTAGCGAAACAGGTATCGAGAAGTACAACGAGCTACTAACATCCGGCGATTACACCGCAATGAGCATCCCTGCAAAAGTAGCGGCAGGTTGGGAATCGGGTCGTGACAATGCAGGCGTATTCGGTTTTATCGATACCATCGATGACCTACAAGGTAAATCTGCGTTGCCAACGCAAGAAGAAGCTGAAGTGATCGACCAAATGGGTCGCTACGCACACAATACCAACGGTTTCGACAACACCTACGATATGGTAATGGGTACAGATGGTTCTGTTGTGACTTACCGTGATGATTCGGCTGTGAACATGGATAAACTGGCTCAGGCGAAGAAAGACTGGGAAGTGAAATTCAATGAGAACACGGATGAGTCAAACAATCTATCTGGTTACTCGCTGATGCAAGAATCAGTTGACCAAGCGTCTTACTGGTACTCTGATAACCTGTACCTATCGCAAATTGCAGAGGTTCTGGGTAAAGCAGACAAAGCTACTGAGTTTAAAGCGAAAGCGGATGACACTAAAGAGTACATCAATCGCTGTATGTTCGATGACGCGACAGGGTTCTACTACGACATTGAAGTGGTACCGGGTGGTCTAAGCAACCAGTGTGCTGGTCCAATGCTAGTGAAGCGTGGTATGGGCCCTGAAGGTTGGTCGCCATTATTCAACAATGCAGCGACGCAAGAGCACGCAGACAAGGTTGTGAAGAACATGCTCGATACCAGCAAGTTTAACTCACCTAAGATCCCGCTAGGCACTGCATCAATGGATAACCCAGCATATGGTCCGGATATTTACTGGCGTGGTCGTGTGTGGCTGGATCAGTTCTACTTTGGCGTACGTGGTATGGACAACTACGGTTACGGTGTAGAAGCGCGTCAAATGGTTGATAAGCTGTTCCAAAACGCACAAGGTCTAACGGAAACAACGCCGATTCAGGAAAACTACAACCCTGAAACGGGTGCTGTACAGGGTGCAAACAACTTCTCTTGGAGTGCGGCGCACTTATACATGTTGTACAACGGCTTTGTTGGCAAGTAAGACTCGCTTGTTACTCACAGCGTGAAGATTTGAGCGTTGCAGATGACCCCCCCCTAGCATCTGCAACTGCTTAATTCTCTTCAATTAGGCTCAATAAGATCAAACCGGACAGTGAAAACTGCCCGGTTTTTATAGAGTTAAAGCACTATTTTTATCTGTTTTTCTAAAAGTTGTATGCGATAAAAACTGCGCTACAACACCACTTCTCTTTAAAACCTAATGGCTTATCTCCCCGCATTTCATTCTGTCTATTTTCAATAAATAACATTTATAAAATGATCATTTAACCATCTTGCAACAATGCATATGCTGCAAGTATTAGTGAGGTCGTTTACATTCATGCAAAAGTATTAGAGTTACTTCCAATCTCGCCGTTATTCAATGGTACTGATCCAACGTCTTTCCAACGCTCTATTCTGTCCCTTGAATCTTCCTCACCCTTAAGAGCGTATTGATAAATACCTCACTTTCTACGTTGTCAGCATGACGTGTTGCGATGCAACACCATCCAGGAAGGTGACATGAACTGTTTACAGACCAGCCTTTATAACTTGCTAGAAGATAATAACTTTGTGCCATCTAATGAGTACAAAGCCTCTATTGCAAGCTATCTTTATTCGGATACTTCCCTTACGCCAAAAGCGATGAATGAGCTCACGCAAGAGATTTTTCAGAGCAAGCAAACCATGGCGTATTATCTGTTGCACAACGCGATCAACGAGGAAGAAGGGGCTGAACGCCTCAAGATGATTGCCAATCGTTATGCGCAAGGAGAAATGAAGCAACAGATCATGCTCCACTACCAAAACGACAGAAATCACTCCGCGATGTATGCCAGCTTAATTCCGTTGACGGGCTATCAAACCGAAGTCTATCAGGAAGCCAAATCGAGTGATTTTAGTAATGTGAGCCACTTTCATGATGATATTAAAATCCACCTTTTCCGAGCTCACTCTGTCGAACTTCGTTCTTGGTGTTTATTGGTTTCTCAACTGAGTTTTATCGATCAATCCGATGTGCCTTACCTGAAAGAGATGCGCCCAACGATCCAGAAGATACTGGATGATGAGATGAAGCAGGTCTCCTACACGGCTCAACATGTTAGTCAGTGGCTGGAAGAAGATCCTTCACTGTGCCAAGCCTTCACTCAATGCATGAA
The DNA here is from genome assembly GCF_002741985.1 of Vibrio rotiferianus CAIM 577 = LMG 21460. GTDB lineage: Bacteria > Pseudomonadota > Gammaproteobacteria > Enterobacterales > Vibrionaceae > Vibrio > Vibrio rotiferianus. Next base: position 34,016 of record NZ_APHW01000098.1, on the reverse strand, counting down.
CCACACTTATCGAGAAACTTGGGACTATCTAGCTTCGATGGCTGAGTTTATGCGTGATAGTGCGCCGTATTTTATGGTTTAAGCACATCGCATTTGAAATTTAAGAGAGACTCAACGTTGTTTGTACTGCGTTGGGCAATAGCCTCTGTTTACACCTGGTGAGCGCAGTTTTAAGTGCTTGGTCTTCCTGCCGGTGACTCTATGTCGCCAAAGCTTAAAACTGTTCGGTTGTAAGTGGCGGCGCATTAAGTTGATTACCCCTTTCTCGTCCAAACCAAATTGATGCTCGATGGCTTCAAACGGGGTTCTATCTTCCCATGCCATCTCAATAATTCTTGATAGCATGTCATCGCTAAAGGTCATTCGCTAATCCTGTTTTGCTGTTGGACATACACATACGTAACGCGCAGCGATTAGGATTCATCGAGGGATGTTTCTAGTAAAAAATTGATGGCTTTTTGGAGCATTATTTCTGTGGTTTTAGCTCGACCACATTGCCTTCTGGATCTTCCAAATAGACAGATCGCCCAAAGCCTTGAGCACCATATCTTTCAGTAAACTCTGCAACATGCACATTGTTTTGGTGTAAGTAAGACAGTAGCTCTTTTTCTTCGGAAGGTGCAATCTGAAGGCAAAAGTGGTCAAGGTTACGACCATTTTGGCTGGGAGACTTTCCGCCTAGTTTCCCAAGTTCACTATCGACCGTTACCAAATCAATGATCGCCATCCCTGCACGAAGCTGAGTTAACCCCAAGTCTGGTAACTCACGCTCTATTGGGCATCCTAATATATCTCGATAAAAGTGCAGCATCGCGTCGAGATTGTCTGTTCTAAGTACCACGTGGTCGAGCGCTTTTACTTCAATTGGATTTCTCGGATTTGCCATGACGTTGTCCTTTTGTCCTTGATGACAAAAGTATACGCACTAAATCAATAAGCTGATCGCCAGAGCAAGCATGACAAAGCCAATGATGAATTCCAAAATCTGCCAAGAGCGCGCATGTTTGAAGATGGGGATAAGCAGTTTGGCACCATAGCCTAGGCTGAAAAAGAACACGAAAGAGGCACAAACAGCACCTATCGCAAACTGCCATTTATGCGGTTCGTATTGAGTGGAAATAGAGCCCAGCAATACCACTGTATCAAGGTAAACATGCGGGTTTAACCATGTGAATGCCAAGCAAATCAGTGCTGTCTGCCATGCACTTTTTGAGGCATCACCTTCAGGGTTCATTACATGTCTTTGTGTGAATGCAGAGCGTAAGCTACTGATGCCGTACCAGGTTAAGAACGCTGCGCCAGCGTAACGCGCAATTGTCTCGATCAAAGGAAACTGAATTACCAAGTAACCGAAACCCGCGACACCAAGAGAAATTAAAATGGCGTCAGACAAGGCGCATAAGAAGCACACTAAGAATACATGATGCTGTTTGATGCCTTGCTTTAAAACAAAGGCATTTTGCGCTCCAATAGCCAGAATTAAGGAAATGCCCAGCGTAAAGCCCGCAAGATAGGTGGTCATTTTCTCTTCCTTGAATTGTGACCAAATCAGGTTTCAAACCATAACCTTGTCGGCAAATGGCTGCAAGGCACAGAACAGAGACTTACTAAAATTGTTTGATGGCGTTGAGGCGTCGTAATTGTGAGAGTTGCGATCAATTTGCATCGTGTATTTACCCTAATCTGGCGTTACCAGTTACAATATGCACGTCCATATGAATAAGGGAAAAACGATGAAAGCAGTTTGGTTAGCTGCCGGTGCAATGGCACTGAGCGGATGTTCTGCAATGAATTCAGCAAATGATGTATCTCGCCCATCAGCAGAGATGTTTCCAGAAATGGAGAACATGACAAAGCATGTTTTCTATGTAGACCCAGCAATCAACGAAGCAGATAAGCGCGTAGAGCTGGTGGTTGGTAAAATGATGGAAACAGACTGTAACCGTGTATCTTTAGGCGGCTCTGTAACTGAACATACATTGGAAGGTTGGGGCTACACCTATTACCAAGTAGATTCTTCATCGGGTGGTGCTATTTCAACGCTAATGGCTTGTCCTGAAGATATGGAGAAGGTAGAAACGTTCGTGCAAATGCCGACTCGTGATTTGTACCGTTACAACAGCAAGCTACCAGTCGTGGTTTACGCTCCAGCTGATTTGGATGTCGATATTCGCGTATGGGCTCCCGAAGAGTGATCTTGAAGCCTAGCAAAGCGGCTCTGATTTTAAGTGGCTTGTTAGTGTTAGCGGGTTGTTCATCGTCTGCGCCTGAATTCCAATATCAATGCGATGATGGTCAACAGTTCGCTGCTAGCTTTACTCAAGATGCAGCGCTGATCAAAACCAACAATAGAAGCGTTATAGAGCTAAAACAGGTTCGCTCTGCTTCTGGCGCGAGGTACCTATCCGATGATCATATGTTGGTTCTTCACGCCAAAGGTGACGAAGCCATTTTGATCGTCAACGAGATATCTCAAAGTACTTGCCGCATTAAAAAGTAATCGCGTAAGTGAAAGGCTTGGTTCAGGACCAAGCCTTTTTTGCATGTGCCGTTTGAAGATGGGTTTAGCCTTAGAGAGCGAGTTTGTTGTTTCGTGTTCACAACCCCCTCCAGCTCCCCCTTGTATTGACATGGTTTGCTTGGCATTGAAGTTTCGCTTTTAAGGGGGAGGGCTTGTTTATGGAGTGGTTGGGTCAATCACTCCCCATTTTTCTCGTCATTCCGAGGAGCCTAAGCGACATCAGGAATCTCGCTTTAACATGCTCGGAAAATCTCTCCCCTTTACCTGAGTGAGTTTTGTAGTCTCTGAAGTTAATTAGGAGGGGGTGCCACTTTTGGACTAAGAATACTCGCGATTGACAAGACTGCAGTTGAGTACCTTAAAATCGTCATTCCGAGGAGCCTAGGCGACATCAGGAATCTCTTTTTAACGCGCTCAAATAGTTCTTATGTGTTTTGATCCTCGAAGCTGGAACCCATGGACGCTAGGAAGGGGGCTCATAAAATTAACAAAAAAAGGTTGGTACTAGGCCAACCCTTTCTGATGCTTAAGCATTCAATTGTTCCAACTGGATGCGTAAGTTTTTGAGCGAGAACAGAGTTAAAGAGTAATTGTCTGATCAGTAAACTGAATTTTCTCTATATTTGATAGGATATTAGAGCCATCGCGGTTATCGATGCGATCGACAAGTTGAGTTCTGTTATGTCCTAATTTTTCTATTGTGTACTCAGTTTTTGGGCCATGTACTATGACGGTGTTTGACCCAGAGTTGCCAGTAATGGTGTTATCGTGATGGTTGATTTCAATATTGCTGCTTTTCGAACCTGACAGCGTCAATTTCGTCAGATATTGTGAATGATAGGTATAGGGTGTTGTAGCATCGAGGATCATCTTAAACGTCCCTTCAAACGAATCTGAGATATAAGCATCGTAAGTTAACACTGGCGAGAAGATTTGCTCCGTGATGTATTGAGCGTTCGGATCATCAGTCACAAAGTCTTGACGGTGTTTAACGTTGTACATCCCCCACATACCAGCGCCATCGTATGCTCCCCAAAGTCCGTAATAGCTATCAATCACCGCTGCGAAATATTCTTGATCCACACTGACTTCTTGTTGCCATTCTTCTAATGTCTCAGCGGATGGATTATAGGCGTTGTGCAACGACTGCTTTTGAATTGCGTTTAACTCTCTCTGGAACTCGGGTAAAGCAGTAACACCACCCTCGGGAGCATTGAGTACTCCGATGCCGTAATCGTGTACCAAGTGAAGAATCTCTTCATAAGAAGCATCGCGGTGGTTCGCATAATCTTGGTTCACGTACCAAGCTCCTCCCTCGACCTGGATTTCCTCTTCAAACAATGGTTGTCCATCTAAGTCATCGTTGTATTTTGGTTCGTCGTGATAGTTCATCAGTTTAAGAATGGCACCATTGTTTGCCATCGCGTTTGCGATCTTGTGTTTTTGTTCGACTGTTCCGTATTTGCTGCCTTCGACGGGTGTTAGGTAGTGATTCAAGACATTGACGGCTTTGACTATCTGATAATTTGATAATCGATTCATGATCAATATATGGGTTGATTTTCCGTTCGGCGCCTTGACCGAAACATATCGGTTGTAACCCGCTTTTGAGTAAGCAGAAAATTGACTTGGAACAGGCTCAACCTTGATGCCATGAACAACAGAAGAGGATGGTCCAGTAATAGGGGGAGTTGTTGGCTTCGTATTGTCTGAGCTGTTACAGCCGGAAAGTAATATGGTTGAAGCTAAAATGGTGAGAGGTATTGTTTTCATCATTAGTCTCGTTTTTTTACATTGAACCACTAATGTAATTGAACATTGTTTTATTTTGTTTGATAGCGAGTGGTATTGGACAGTTCAATACATTTTCTTACAAGGTATGAGGAGAGGAGAGAAGGTTAGGAGAAGCAGATTCACTAACATGTGCCAACAAAAAAGGGTTGGCACTAGGCCAACCCTTTTTCATTCTTAGACGTTTAATTATTCGTAATCAGACGCGTAAGTCTCTTCGTAAGTGTGTGAGTAAAGCTCGAACAAGTTACCAAAAGGGTCTTCCATGTAGATCATTTGAGCTTGTTTGCTGTCGTCTTCTGGGTGGTAGCGCATGATGTCCATGCGAGCTTTACCACCAAACTCTTCAATACGTTTGATTGTTTGTGGGAACTGCTCTTTTGCTACTTGTAGACAGAAGTGGAAGATGCCTAGACGAGAGAAGTCTACTTCGTGACGCTCTTGACGCTCTTTCATTTCAAACAGCTCAACACCGATGCCGTCAGATGTCACTAGGTGAGCGATGTTGAAGCCTTTGAAGCCTTCACCGAATACGGCGATACACATACGACCGATTGCCGATTCGCGCTCTTCGATAACTTTTGTGTTGTTCATTACGATGCGAAGACCAAGCGCTTTAGTGTAGAACTCTACTGCTTTGTCCATATCGCCAACCATGATGCCTACGTGATTCATTTTCATAATTCTGCTCCAAAAACTGTGATGATTAATTCGTGTTTCGTTTCGATGGAGGAGAGTATATGGAGAATTTTTAATTACATGAAATTATCAATAATTTTTAAAATGATAATTTTTTGTTATTACGGTTCTCAGCATTATTTATTTCATTTTCAGTTAAGCATAAGACTGACTGACGATTAGCTCTCTTAACCATTTATGGCTTGGGTCGTTGTCGAGTTGCTTGTTCCAAAGTAGAAAGAACCCGCCGGGCTCCATCTCTATCGGGAGCGGTTTGATCACAATGTCTGATTTACCTTCGAACTCGCGGATGCTTTTGTAGGGGTAGGTCAGTACCAAGTCGCTTTTTTCACACAGTTTTACCGCGCTGGAAATGTCGGACATGTTGACGGCGTTATCAATGCGCAGTCGTTTTGTGTCAAGAACCTCGTGCAGTAGCCAGCTAGACACGCCTCCTGTGATGACTTGTATATGGCGGTACTTCAAGAACGCGTCGAGGTTCCATTCTTCCTCTAATGCTGGGTGTCCTTTTCTCAATATACATGCCGAAGTATCGCGCATCAGTTCCGCGTAATTCAGTGTGTCAGGGATGGTGTCGACATGGGTTTTTGAACGATCATCAAACTCAAAAATACCGACACCAAAATCTATTTCTCGCCTTTGTAATCGAATAATACTGCTGTGGCTCCAATCGGCACTTTTGATGGTGATGTTCGGTGCACTGGATAACGCCTGAGGCAGAAAACGTGGGTAAATGGTGGAGTAAGCGGTTTCGATTAGATCGATACTAAAAACGCGAGTCGAGCGTTCTGGGTCAAATTCTTCGGGTTCACGAAGCTGATCAATTTGCATCAGGATTTGTTGAAGTTTGCTCTCCAATGCCAACGCTTTTGGGGTCGGCAATAAACCTTTGGATTCTCGCTCGAATAAGGGGTCATCAAACTCCTGGCGCAATTTAGTAAGCTGTTTACTGACGGCCGATTGAGATAAGAATAGCTTTTCTGCGGTTCTGCTCACGCTGCGCTCTTGCAGTAAAACGTACAGACAAATCAGCAGGTTCATATCATTTTTGATTAAGTGGGATAGATTTATCATGATATTCCTATCATTCAACTTACAAATTGAGGGGTATGAATTGAAACTATATCACTTAATTGAATTGAGCCAGAAATACTGACTCGTTGCCCACTTAATGAATCAAACTGTTGAGGTATTGGCTAAGCTCTTTCCTAATCTCTAGCTCTGCTTCCGATAGGTATTTCGGAGTGTATGCATCAATCACGGCGACGCTTTGCTCGCGAGCCGAGTTTCACAAGTCAATCAGCTAACGCTTCAATCGCTTGCTGAACCGACACAAAATGGATTTTGATGATGCAGCGCTGTGCTTGAGCAAACTCGTGTTTTTGAATCAGCTCTGTCACTTGTTGTACGTTTAACGCCTGTGGCAAAAGGTTTAATTTCACCACGTTGTCAGAGCCCGTTTGTAATGCAAAGCAGTGACCTTGCGTATCTATCACTATGTCATCCTGCCCCCAAATTAACGCTTGGCACTCTGCATTTAGCTGCTCTGGCGAAGCCAAATACACCAGTTCGTCGTCGCCATCGAGCTTAAGTAAACAAGGCCATGTGATCATTGCGTTACCTTAATATTGGAGTGGGTCATTTAAAATCGTCTATGTGCTAAATAAGCGACGTAAGACAAGTACGATACACAAAGCCTTAAGAGAGCAAAAGGCTTTGTGTCTTACTGTGTATTTAAGAGCTTTAGTTTCACGTTTTTGGAGAGAGGCTAAGCGTACTTGCCAATGATGCTGCGTAAGTCTTCTACTTGATGTGCCACATAATCTGGCTGGGCGTTCCAACGCTCCGGTTGAGCGCCACTATACGCTGCTGCTACGGCAATCACTTTGCAGCTACCACCTAAGTGTTGCTCAATGTTGCGTGCAAACTGCGTGTCCGCTTCGTGATCACCAATGTACATCAGCAGTTGCTTATCGGTGTGTCCAAAGATGGATTCAATGCATTTGATGCCACCAAAAGGATCCGGCTTCTGATGTCCATTGGATACATCATCGTAGCCCACGATAGCTTTGAATGGCGCGTTAATTTGATTGGTGCTGAGTACGTTGCGAATATTGGATTGTGAGTTCTGGGAGCAGACTCCGTGTGGCAGGTGTTCGAACGCGTTCACTACATCGGTAATGCCACTGAATAGATTCACTGGTGTTTGGTTTTGCTCTTGGTGTTCAGCCCACATGGTGCCCGCGATGAGCATCTCATCACAGGACAGACCATAGTAGTTTACGTACAGATCTTGCCAGTTTTTCGCCGCGTGATTGGCATGATGATAATCCGCTTCACTGCGCAGGTATTTTGGTAAGTTATCCCCGGTCAGGTGCGGTGCTACAACGGACAATATCGCTTTGGTGATGTCGATATTTTTCGGAACAGAATTTACTAGGGTGCCATCGTAATCCCACAATACGGCGTCTAACTTCATGCAAAACCTTTTGATACAACGAAGGGTGATTGGCTTTAAATCTTGCCAGTCTTAGTGTAAAGATAATCAGATCTCGCTCATGTTTTCATAAGCTTGCTTTCACTTGCATAGCAAGACATAGAAGAGACAAACAATAAGCCAGCAAGGTGACGGTTGCTGGCTTTCTAGTGCGTGCTGCGTTGTAAAAGGCGTTAAGCGATGTGCGACATCTCGTTTAGAGTGAAGGTGTCTACCGCGCCTTCAGTTGCTTTCATGTATTGCGCTAGGTGCTCGTTGTCCATGTGCGTGCGCCATAGTTCGCGTGATTCCCAGTTTTCGTAGAAAGTGAAATGTGCTGGGTTTTCGTTATCTTGGTGAAGGTCGTAGTTGATGCAACCTTCTTCTGCACGAGTGACATCAATCAGTTTAAGTAGCTCGGCTTTTACCAATTCTACTTGGTCTGCTTTGGCGATGATGTTAGCGACGATAGTCAATTTAGCCATGATGGAAATCCTCTGTTGATCGTGATGTATCGTGTTGACGAGGTAAAGATTAGTCGCGAATCACCAAATGATAAACAGCACAATGATTGATTTATTATCAAATATAAATTGATAATCGAACTTCAATCTTGTGCTAGCTGTGTTTAAAAACTGGAACCCGGCTGTTGTAAGAATTCCACTTCTTCTACGGTGCTATCACGGCCTAAAATCGCATTGCGGTGTGGGTAGCGACCAAAGCGATCGATGATCACTTTATGCTTTAGCTCGAACTCGTAATTAGATTCTCGCCCCAGAGCTTTGAACAACTTCTCTGCCTCTTCATGAATCCGCTTAGACTCACTGTGCATAAATGGCATGTACAAAAAGCTGCGTTCAACGTCGGTCAATTTTTGGTCTAAGCCCAGACGAATTGCCTCTTGTGCCAAGGCAAGCGCGAGGGCATCTTGAGCGAACGCTTTGGGTGTATTGCGGTAAACATTGCGAGAGAATTGGTCGAGCACAATGATCTCTGCGAGGCGACCTTTTGCCGTCTCTCGCCAGTCAAACAATTCAGATTGAGCGGCTTGTTCTAAGGTGGTGAGAAAGCGCGTTTCGATTTGTTTATCGACGTCGGCGTTGCTCACAAACCAGTCTTTTGGTTCCAATTCTTCAAACCAGAAAGCCAGGATATCTTGGTACATGGTTGCTTCCCTGATAGAAAAAGAGCTAGGAGTATATAATACCCCCAGCTCTCGGTTTCGCTTATCGACCGTAAGTCTCTTCGATGTAGCGCTCAAACTGCTCGCACATCTGCTCGTCTGAGATCGAGTTGCTTGCAAGCTCTTTGCTGCCATCCACCACTTTGATGCTGGCATTTAAAGACGCTACTGGAGCACGTTCACGAGTTTGCAGCGAAGCAATCTTCTTCTGCTGTACTTCCCATGCTTGTTCTGGCGATAGGTTACACACGTCTGCCAGATACTTAGCGTTAAAGCCTTCACCCGTTAGGCTAACGATAGTCTCGTTGTGCGATAGGTGGTTACCTGCATGCCAGTAATGTTTCGCCAGTAGCGGACCAATCTCTGGGTTGTCAGTCAGGTAGCCAAACTTATCGAGGAAGTAAGCGCGAGTCTGGTAAACCGCCATGTGTGCTAGTAAGTAACCGTGGTAGGCACACGCTGCTTCATCAGACAGAAGGTGTGGAATCGCCATCAATGGGCGTGGGCTGCATTCCAAACCAAGAATTTGCTTTTCACAATCGCGTGCCAGTTTAGTGATGCGCGCTGGCGTCAGCTCTTCATCGCTTAATTGGTAAAGCGCACGTTCAAAATACGGCACAACCAAAATGCTGCGCTCTTCGTACGCTTTGAATGGCTGACGGCTGTTGATCATCGCTTGAATGATCTCATCTGGTACTGGATTACCTTCTGCGTCCAACGCGTATTGTTTGAGCCAATCGGCATCGGTCAGCAGGCTGTCACAGAACATGGATTGTGTTTCTGCGTATGCCATAGAAGTTGGTGCGAACTCTTGAGAGAAACACGGCGCGTTCATCTTAACGTTAGCGAAGTGCGCAGCGTGCCCACCTTCGTGGAACAGAGTATTGATTCCATCGTAGCCGCTGCCAACTTGGTCTGGTTTCGCGTTACTGGTGAAGTTCACCTGCGCGGCAACCCATTCGCCTTGGTTGTAGAACGATGGGATAGGACCATGGCAGAAACCGTTCGGGTATTTGCCTTTACGATCAAGCAGGTCTAGCGTCAGCTCTGCGCCTGAGTATTCGATATTTAGGCGACCGAATGATTCTACCCAGCGACGTAGTGATTTTGAGAACGGTACGTACGGGTCTAAGTCACGCATGACGTCACCGGCGAACGAGTACACAAAGTTATAGCCAGTCAGTGCGCTTTGACCTTTCTGCTCTGCAAGGTTTGCCAAGCTGCTTAGGTGGGCATCACGCGTGCGCTGTTCAAAGTCATCCAAGATACTGAACAGTTGCTCTGAGCTCATCTTTTCCGTCTTCTTCACAGAGTAGTCAAAGAAGGTCTCGTAGCCCAAAGAGCGAGCGAATTGGTTACGCAGTCTGATCAGCTCAATAAAGCCGTTTTGCAACAACCATTGCTCAAGGTCGAGCAGCGTTTGATGCGCTGATTGACGCACTTCTTCGTGATTATTGGCGCGAATGGTCGAAGACAATACTGGCAAAGAGCCCTCGGTTTGTTCACCGTTTTCATTGGTAAACGTCAGGACGTGATTTTGCTTTTTCTCGAACAACTCGGCTTCAAATGCAATCAGAGCATTCTTTTGGGCTTGAGCTTGTTCGCCTTCAATCGCGTGCGATTCAAATGTTGCCAACCATCCTTGCAAACCAATTTGCGTTTGCTGTTTCTCTTGTGGATCAGCGATCGCTTCAGCCGATTCAAGTTGCGCTTTGATAGCAGAGATTTGCTCGGCGTTGCTTAAGAAATTGGTCCAAGCGGTTTGTGCTTTTGTCGAACCATCGTGGTCGTCGCTGATGCCCATGTACGTTTCCCAAAAGAAATCTTCTTTGGTGCGATGGATAGCGAGGTAACGTTGGTTGAGGTCGTTTAGGTATTCCGTTGCAGTCATTTTGATCCTTCAAATGTTTGCTTTATTGAGGTTTTTATCGTCGTTGATTATGGCACGTCTAAGTAGCAGAAAGGAATGCGAAATCCATTTGTCTTCTTTATGGCTTGTAAACAGTAATTTACCGCACTTTTTACATGTGCAGACGTCAGTCACAAAGTTTTTCCGTTTTTGATTAGAAATCGTGGAGCGCAGTTTATAAAATTCGGTCTTTCGCAGTGGTGCTGAAAGTAAGGGAAACAATAATGAAAACAAGAATAGCAGTGGGTTTGATGGGGCTGATTTTAGCGGGATGTTCAACGACGACACCAACTAATGTTCAAGTACAAAATATCGAAACGAACTGTACTGTCATCATGAGTGAAGGCGTGACGCCGGAGCAGCGTTGGAATGCTTATAATAAGCTTATTGAAAGTTATGGGGACTATTATGTGGACAACAATAATCGTCTTGAACTGGCGCGTTGGAACTCCTTTCGTCAAAAAGTGATACATGATGAAAGTGGTCAACTAATAAAGGAATTTGTTGAAGTGAGTGACTGGGGTTGCGCAAACGGTAATTACCTAGAAGAGATGTATTTGTTTGTAAAGGAAACTCAAGCTTTGAATAAATAAATGAACAAACCGAGTGTAGAACCACTCGGCTTGAAGTGTGATCTTCTATACAGTTGGGTACTATTCCTCTGGGTATTCACCCATGCCTTGAGTTTTTCCTTCTGCTTTCCAATGTTCGTTTGGATCAAATGCTTCGTCACATAAATCGACGGTATAACCCATTTCAGTCAGCTCTTTAAGGGTGAGGTTATCTGCAATTTTTGCAGTATCCCCTGCTTTGTTGCGTAGTTCCATAAGTCTCCCTCCGGTACCAGTTTCAGTAGTAAGTATATATCCCTTTATCGAGGGTGATGCTTTAAAGCCATAAAAATATTATGGATATAAAGAAGGTGGATTAATCCCTATTATGAAATGTGGTTTAACGTCATGATTATAGTATGCAAAGGGTGACGAATTAAGCTCCTACCCGTTAATGTTTAACAAAGTAGGAGGATGCCGTGTTCGCAGGAGATTGAAATGAAAGTTGTGATTGCCCCAGATTCGTTTAAAGAGAGTTTGACCGCCAAACAGGTGAGTGAGGCGATCAAGACCGGTTTGTCTCGAGTTTGGCAAGATGCAGAATTTGTCACGGTACCTGTCGCCGACGGCGGCGAAGGTACAGTTCAATCATTGATTGATGCGACTGAGGGTGAACAGGTTTTCGTGACCGTAAAGGGCCCAATTGGCAATGATGTGGAGGCGTTTTACGGAATTCTAGGTGATGGCGAAACCGCAGTGATCGAGATGGCAGAGGCAAGTGGTTTGCACCTTGTGCCAAGTGAGCAACGAGACCCGAAAAATACCAGCAGTTTTGGTACTGGCCAGTTAATTTTGAATGCGCTTGATCGTGGTATTCAACGCTTGATCATCGGCTTGGGTGGTAGCGCAACTAATGATGGTGGTACGGGTATGCTGGCGGCGTTGGGTGTTAAGTTTCTGGACAGTGCTGGTCATCCAATCACACCCAACGGTGGCGGTTTAGTTGAGCTAGCAAGCATTGATGCCTCAGGGCTTGACGCTCGCTTAGCGGACTGCGAAGTGCTGGTGGCATGCGATGTGGACAACCCATTGTGTGGCGAGAAAGGTGCGTCAGCGATTTTTGGTCCGCAGAAGGGTGCGACGCCGGCGGATGTAGAGCTGTTAGATTCTGCTCTAAGCAAATACGGTGCACTGACAGAGCAGGTGACAGGCAAGCATGTGCTGACTCAAAATGGTGCGGGCGCCGCAGGTGGTATGGGCGCAGCGTTGCTTGGTTACCTACCAGCACGACTGAAGCCGGGTATCGAGATTGTGCTAGAAACCGTAAAGCTCGCAGAGCATGTAGCTGACGCTGATATTGTCTTTACTGGCGAAGGCCGTATTGATCACCAAACTTTGCATGGCAAGACACCCATGGGTGTGGCGAAAGTGGCGAAAGAATATGGTTTGCCTGTCATTGCCCTAGCAGGTTGCACAGGTGATAACTTCCAAGCAGTCTACGAGTGCGGTATTGATGCGGTATTTGTATGTGTACCACGCGCAATGAGCTTGCCAGAAGCTTTGGAAGAGGCGGAGGTGAATCTTGCGAACTTGGCTGAAAACGTAGCCAGATTGTGGCAATTACCTCGCTAATACACCGGGTTTGGTTGAGCAGATAGCCCAGAAAACACATATCAAAGCCTCCCAATTGCGGAGGCTTTGTTGTTTCTGGTGCTGAGTGCTTGGAACGGATGTCTGGAGCGATTACTTGGTGTGTTGAGCAATCAGAGTTGCTAGCGTTTCCATTGCAGGGAGCCAGTTTTTCTCCGCTCCAAAGTTCGCCACGCTAAGACGAATGCAGTTTTGATACTGTCCCTGAGTGCCAAATACCGAGCCGGGCAGAATACTGATTTTGTGTTCGTTACAGGCTTGATAGAGCGCATAGCTGTCAGTTTTGGGTGGTAAGCGTAGCCAAAGTAAGAATGAACCTTGCACCGCATTGATTTGATAGCGATTCTTTAGCTCAAAGTGTGCATCCAAGCATTGATTGAGCATCTGCAAATATCGTCTCACGTTGGCTTGGTAAACACGGCACATACGCGCAGTGTGAGTGCGGTATTTGCCTGAGGTTAGGAAAGTGCCCACCGCCGATTGCATCAAGTTCAAACTGCCCATGTTTTCACACAACAGGTATTGCTCGACTTGAGCGCGATAACGTCCCGCCAACATCCAACCAATACGAAGGCGTGAATCGAGCGTTTTCGATAAGGAGTTGACGTAAATCACCCGTTGTTTCTCGTCCAATTTGCGCAAGCTTGGCAAGGGTTCGTCGTAACTTAACGCGCCAAATACATCATCTTCAATGATTGGAATATCTCCAGAAACCTTAAGCAGTCGCTCTCGCCTTTCAAGGGGCATCATTGAGCCTGTTGGGTTGGTGAAGTTTGGCGTGACAATAATGACTTTGATCTCCCACGTTGCCATGGCCTTTTCTAGCGCGTCTGGATCCATACCATCACGAGGGCAACTAGGGATCTCGACCACTTGTAAACCGAGAGATTCGAGCATCAACAAGTTACCGAAATAGCAGGGCGATTCCACCGCAACAATGTCTCCAGCCTGTGTTGTTGCTCTAAGTGCAAGACTGATCGCTTGCTGTGCTCCATGGGTGACTAAAAGATCATCCACGTTTGCCGGCGTTCCCAGATCTTGGGTGATCTTTGCTAGCTGTTTGACCAACAAGTCATCACCCGGTGGCAGTTGGTAATGGCTGGAGATATGGCTTTGTTGGCGACTCTGGCGGCCAATTTCGGCGTACAGGCTTTTGATGGCTGGCGCATCAATATTTGGGTGTGCTGAACCTGTCGGAAGCAGCTCTTGATACTCGGGGTAGGTAAGGATTTGTTTGCACACCGAGAGCAAATCCACGCGCGTAGGTTTAGTGATCTTGGCTTCATGTCGCTCAGTTGGCTTTACTCGATAACCAGATTTTGGCACCGAATAAACCATGCTTTGTGCTTCTAGTTCCTGATAAGCGCGGATCACCGTGTTCTTGCTTACCTTGAGTTCAGTGCTCAATTGACGGATGGAAGGCAACTTGTCGTCTGGCTGATAAACCCCATTGCAGATCGCTTGTTTGAGATGCTTCTCGACGATCAAATACTTATTGGCATTAAGTGTACTTGCTAAATCTGTACCCATAAAAACACTTCCATCTGTCACTTTTTGAAAACACTGTACCTAACTACATTAGCAACATTCGAGATTAAAAACATTCAAGATTTAAAAGTAAGTAGAGTGAGGGCGAATCATGTTAGTCAGAGCCATTCCTTTTGTGTTCGTGATCCTTTGGGCTTCTGGATTTGTTGGTGCGCGATTTGGTTTGCAGTATGCCGAGCCTGCGACCTTGTTGTCGATTCGCATGGCGTTTAATGTGCTGTTGTTTTTGGTGATTGTTGCCTTTCTGCGCCGTCGCATTCCAACGGGAAAAGACTTTTGGCACAGCTGCGTTGTCGGAATATTGATTCACGGCTTTTACCTAGGCGGAACGTACTTCGCCATCAGTTTGGGAATGCCGGCGGGCTTAAGTTCGCTATTAGTCGGGATACAACCTATTTTAACGGCCGTATTGCTGGTGGCGTTCGCTTCTGAGCAGTTCAAACCATCACAGTGGATTGGTTTATCCTTGGGTTTTGTCGGCATTACTATGGTGCTTATGGGTAAGATGGAGTGGCAATCCGATTTGCACAAAACCTTAGCGATTGGTGTGTGCTTGTCGTCGTTGTTTGGTATTACGCTTGGCACTTTGTATCAAAAGAAATATTGCCAACAAGTGGATATGGTAGGTGGCGCGACGGTGCAGTATTTGGCGGCATTGGCCATGTTCCTGCCAATCGCGATGCAGTTTGAAACCATGCAGGTGCAATGGACGACGGAATTCATTCTTACCTTAATCTGGCTTGTGGTCGTGCTGTCTTGTGTGGCGATTCTGTTGCTGCTGTACATGGTGAAAAATGGTGCGGCATCGAGTGTTGCCTCGGTGTTCTACCTTGTGCCTCCGACCACGGCGATCCAAGCTTGGTTGGCCTTCGGTGAGTCGTTTGATTGGATGGGTATTGTTGGCTTTGGGTTGGCTGCTACAGCGGTTTACTTAGTGGTGAAAAAGCCAGAATTTTCGATGCTTAAATCAAAGGCTACAAAGCAGAAACGTAAAATATACCTAAATTAGGTAGGGACATTTGCGTGCCAGAGAGTACAATCCGGCTCCTTACATGTTTGTGGAGTCGGATGATGACCGTCAAGCCAGATCGAATGAGCGCGATGCGCAATATCATTGAACAAGTTAAAGCAGAGCTGCCTCTTTATGAGTCAGAGACCTTTGTTTGTGGCCCTGAGGGTAAATGTATCGGTTGCCCTAAGAAGCTGTTAGAAATGGTGGATACCGAGCTGAGCTATTGGGAGTCGGCAATGGATCGAGGTATTACCCCTCAGTTTGATGAAATCCGTCGCTTTGGCAAAATGTGCACCAGCGTGCGCCGAGGCTTAATCCGTAATAACGTGCCTTTGTTGAATACGTGAACAACACTTTTTCGACATCATCTAAGCTACCTTGTTTTTATCAACTCATCGATGAATAAAGACAAGGAGCATCTATGCGTAAACTCTTTTTCTCGGTTGCTTTCTTATTGTTTGCTACCAGTACTGGATTTGCTGGATACAAATGGTTTACCGATAACCAATATGGTGAAGCCGATCTTACGGTAGGTAAACAACGTTTTGAATCCTATTGCATTTCTTGTCATGGTGACAAAGGTCATGGGGATGGACTCGCAGCTAACGCATTGAATATTAAACCCGATAACATTTATGCCGAGTTATTGAATCCATTCGGCACAAAGGTGGAGCTGATAGATTCTGTTTTGGAAGGCGACAACGGTCAAGGCGGGGTAATGCCTCCGTTCAAAGCTGTACTGAGCGAGAAAGAAATCAATGATATTTTTGAATATATTCGTTCATTAAACTCATAGTAGTAGCCGGTTGCACAGTAACCAGCTACTGGTTTAGTTTACCCCTAAATCTCTGCGACCAACTTTTTTAGCAAGCGAAGCATCTCTTTTTGCTCTGCTGGCTCTAGAGGACTCATCAGATCTTTATTAACAGCCAGTGGGATTGGCAGCAAGGTTTCTTTGAGGCTTCGTCCCTCTTCCGTTAGATAAATACGGAACGAGCGGCGGCTGTTTGGATCGGGATGGCGCTCTACCAAACCTAACTTCTCCAACTTGTCTAAGGTACGAGTCGTGGTTGAGTTTTCTACCTTAGATTTCGCTGCGATATCGCGCTGCGTCACGCCTTCTTCTTCCCACAAACACATCATGGTCGGCCAAAGTGCAACGGTAAGTCCGTGCTTTTTGAGCTCGGCTTCAAATCGCTTCGCTGCGTCGTGTGCAACGACATTGATCATCCAGCCAAAGCTGTCTTGTCTGTCAAACTGTTCGCTCATTTTCTTACTCTTATGATAAAGCAACGATTGCCATGGTAACCAATGTTGCAGCAACTAGCACCCCTAAAGCACGGCTTTGCGGCGCGAGATAGACAATTTTCTGTTCCGTGGTGAGCGCTTGCTTGTTCATTTGGGTTTGTTTACCTGTGATCATCGCTTTCAACAAGGGTTTACCTCTTAGTTTATAGAAAAGGATCGCACCAACATGTAAGGCGATCAGTAAAGGCAAAAGATCGGCCAAGGTCAGGTGTAACCACTCAAGCCCTGCAAACACGTTGTCGTTAAGCCAAACATCGGAATATGGCCACGTATCGAATAAGCCGCCAAGCGCCATTCCTGAGATACATTGAAGCATCAATGTCGTCAGTAGTGCTGCCACCATCCAGCCGCCAGCAGGGTTATGACCCACAGTCGCCGCCGATTTGCCTTTGAAGTATGTAATGACACCTTTTGGCGAGCGGAGAAACTGTCGAAACAAACTGGTTTCGCTGCCGATAACTCCCCAAGTTAATCGCCATAACAACAAAGTGAATAACGCTAATCCCAATTGAACATGAGGCCCATTGCCAGACAATCCAGATGCCATCAAGGCTATAAACAGTAAGGCTTGAGCCCAGTGATAAAGTCGCGTTGCTAAATCCCAAATTTTCATAATTACCTCGATCTTTTCTCGGTGTGATGATCTTCTTTATGGTAATTTACATAACAATAGTTGCATGTGCAATGATTGTTATGTAAATTTATTTGCAACCACACAGCAATAACGAAAAACCAGGAGAACGAAATGAAAAAGACATTGGCACTGATTGCACTTTTACCGACCATCTTTGTATCAACAGCAGTGTTTGCCCAAGACTTCAGCGCTCAAATCGAAACGCGTCAGAATGCATTTGAGCAAATAGAGTCGCTATCGAAACAAGCCGATAAAACATTGAAAGGTAGCAATACCGATTGGCACGCGCTAGAGCAGATTGGTGTTGAGCTCACTCGCCACAGCGCACAACTGCAACAAGCGTTTCCAGAGGGAAGCCAAGCTGAGAGCAAAGCGAAGAAAGAAGTGTGGAGCAAACCAGATAACTTCAATCGCTTGATGCTGCAAATGGATGAAGGGTTTGCACAGTTGTATCAAGCTGCGCAGAACCAGCAAGTTTCATCGGCTGAGGCAGGACTTAAGCAAGCTCAGAGTACTTGCCGAAGCTGTCATCGTGCATACCGCAGTCGTTGGTAATCAAGTGATCCACAACATTGAATTTATATTGAAGCAAAAAAGAAAATCGTTAAGTGAAAAGGTAACCTTATGAAAAAACTCATTCTATTAAGCACGCTGACTGTGGCTTCTTTCTCTAGCTTTGCTGCTGATTACGGTGTGGAACTGGCTTGGAACACTAATGATTCGGAACAGGTTCTCAAAACACTGCCAGAGCAGAAAGCCGCTTTTAGCCAACTGATCGAACAAGGTGATGTGAAAGACATGTTTGTTTTACCAAGCAGTATTGATGGTAAACCAGTACAGATCCTGCGTTTCGTGTTGTCGGCTGATAACGAGGCGGAAGTTGCCACTAAATTGCAGGACTTACCTATGTACCAGCAAGACTTGGTGAAGATCGCGAGCATTCAACCACTAGGCGCCAAATGGTTAGACAACACGCCAGAAAGTGATAACTACAGTGTGACGTTGCGTTGGAAAGAGGGCATTGAGGCGTTAGAAATGGACCGCGTATTGGGTGTCGATCTGCAGCGAGTGATCAGCTTGAACAACTCCGGCTTAGTCACGTCGTCTTACATCAATACCCAAGTGTTGGAGAATGGTGTTGAGCGTCCGATTTACTCCGTCGCCGTATTGGCGAAAGATGCCCAGCAGGCGCAAAACCTGATGTACTCTTTTGAAGCGGTACAGCTTGGGTATGCGACTTTTGAAATTGAATACTTGGGTAAAAAGTTGGATATGAAAAGCTAGCTAAGCCTTTATGTTTAAAGGTCTAGATACAGACGCAGCATGTCTTTGTGCTGGATACCGTTCTCCCAAATTGGTTCTGGGTAGTGGAGTAAGAAGTGATCTTTATCCACGCTCTCTACCCTGAAACCCAAGCGTTGATAGTAAGTCGGTTGGTAACCAAACGTCCCCGTTCCTAATATCAACTTTTGAAAAGATTGGTCTTTTAACTCTTCAATGGCAAATCGCAATAAATCTGAGCCAATACCGCGTTGTTGATGCGTAGGTGCCACTGAGACGTTCATGATTTCAGCCTGCGTTTCTGAAAGCGGAAGCACCACGCATGTTCCGACGATCTTGTTCTCTTCCAGCGCAACAAAACTCAATGAATTTGCAAGATAGCGATTAACGTTGTCTTGGTCTGGATCGGCTTCTAATAGCAAAGCCATCGGGATTTGATTTGGCGATAAGGGTTTATATTCAATCATCACAAGTACGCGGTAAATATTGGGTTCCGATCAGTATATCGCAAAGGCAATGTGGTCTTGCTACTAGAATCAACTTACGGATGCTTTAAGACCATTTTCTGACTCATCAGATATTTGCCGTTAGGCAGTAGCACTTCACCTAACTCGCCACAATGCTCGAAGCCAAACTTCTCATACAAGGCAATCGCAGGATGGTTGGTCTTGTAAACATTCAACGCAATAGTGTCATAGCCATATTGCCAACCGCTTTGAATGGCGGTGGTGAGTAGCTTCTTTCCTAACCCTTGGTTTCGATAGTGGCGGTCAATATGAATGCCGAGAATGCCCGTTTTAGCGAACTCTCCTCCTTCGTAGCCACACATTTCGGCCGGGAAGATTTCGATGCTTCCGACTAGGCGTTTTCCATCGAAGGCCACAAATTGGGGAATGGATTCTTTTTCCACACGAGTGATTACCTCACTCAGCATCGCTTTGTCTGGCGCTGGCGAGCGTAAGTATTCTCCTTCCTCATAAACGCGATTCCAGAGCGAAATAAAGTGGTCAATGTCGTTGACGGTAATCGGTCTAATCTGCATTCATCTTCCTTGATTGGTGCATAAAGTTTAGTGGCTTAAGTGTATTTGTGTGTATGCCGGTTAGATGCGTAGCAACTCGGACAAACAACGTATTTGATTTGGGATGGGTTTGCTTGGTATTGGGAGGTCTTGAGGATTGAACCAAACGACGTTTAACCCTGCGTCCATTGCTGGGTAAATGTCTTTTTCTGGTAAGTCGCCAACCATAGTAAGTTGGCTCGGCTCAACGCCCAATTGTTTTGCGACCGCAAGATAAAAATCAGGCTGATTCTTGGCAATCCCAAGGTTGGCAAAGCAAAAGTAGCTAGAAAGGTATTGGTCGAGCCCGACTCGTTGAAACGCTTTTTGCACATCTTCCATCGCGGAATCTGATGCGCTGGTCGCGATATAAACTTGGTGATGTTGTGTGAGTTGAGCCAGAGTCTCTTTGGCTTGAGGAACGGTTTCAACGTGTTCCCAATCGCACATTTTTCCTTGTGCGTGAGGAAAATCGACCATCAAGGTGTTTCCCCAATCGAAAAGATAAATCATGTTCGAATCTCCTTTATTCGTACATCATATCGTCTTTTCGAAAAGGGAAAAAAAGCAAGAAAGATAAATGCGATTCACGTTAGCTTTAACAGTAAAATTCGCTTAAATGCCGTGATCGTTACAAACATTTCATCATAAGGCGGGAGTTGGGAACAAACCCCAGCTTGTCGTAAAACTGCTGCGCATTGTGGTTGAACTCCATGACTTCTAAGCGGACTTGAGTTGCACCTGACTCGCGTGCCCATTGCTCAACGGCCGCCATTAAGGCTCGGCCAACGCCTTTTGACTTCTGATTTTCATCGACGACGATGGTGCCAATGCGGCAAATTGGGTCTTTGATTAAAAAGCTGATGGTTTCATTTTGTGTGATGGTTGCGGTTATAAAACCAAGTACTTGTTGGCCTTCCTCTGCAACGAGAAACAATCGTTCTTCATCAGCTAACATATTAATCAAAAATGTTCGGTCTTCTTCTGATGGAGCAACAAATGCCTGTGGTGCATAAAGGTGGTGAAGCTCATTGATCTGCTTGTTTAAATCAAAAAGTGCATTGAGATCGTCGGGTGTCGCTGGTCTGATTTTCATTGTTGCTCCTTAATTTCCGCCAGCAAGATCGATAAACGATCCGGTGACATAAGAAGCTTCATCACTGAGTAGCCACACGATGGCATTGGCTACTTCATCTACCGTACCACCTCGCTTGAGGGGAATTTTTTCACTGAGCCTGTCGACTCGATTCGGCTCGCCGCCATCGGCATGGATATCGGTATAAATGCAGCCTGGGCGAACACCGTTTACGCGGATGTTATGCTCAGCTAATTCCAAAGATAACCCCTTGGTTAGCGAGTCCATTGCGCCTTTAGAGGCGGCGTAATCAACGTATTCAAATGGCGCACCAGAGCGGGATGCGGCAGAAGAAACATTAACAATCGAATTGCCAGATTCAAATCGTTTTGCTGCTTCTCGACAACAAAGAAAACAGCTCGTCACATTAGAGTTCATCACAGTTTGGAATCGCTCAAGGCTCATGTCCGCAAGACGAGATTGGGTGAATAAGATGCCCACGTTGTTGACGAGGTGAGTGACTTTTCCGAGTGCTTGTTCGGTTTGTTCAAACAATGAGAGCACCTGCTGCTCATCGGAAACATCCGCTTTGATGGCAATGGCTTTACCGCCAATTTCCTCAATTTCACGAACAACTTTCGCAGCAGCCTTGGCTTTTGCGCGATAGTTAACGCATACGGCATAGCCTTGTTTGGCGAGTAATTTGGCGGTTGCGGCTCCAATGCCTCGGCTTGCGCCTGTGATGATGACTACTTTCTGCAAAACACGTCCTTATTTTTGTAATGAATAGAGCTTATCTGCGTACTTTTTCCCACCTATTTCATAGGCTTCAGGGATGGTCTCGGTGAGTTTGAAGCCACATTTTTCCAGCACTCGTTCAGAGCCAATATTGCCTTCTGTGACCGTGGCGGAAAACTGAGAAATCTTGTGCTGATCAAACGCCCACTCAATCACACCGGTAAGGGATTCCGTACCAAACTGTTGGCCATAAAATTCTGGCAGCAATAAATACCCGACTTCAGCAATACCATCTTGCAATACAAAGCCAGTGATGCCGATTGGTCGTGCACTTTGTTTTTCATAAATCACCAAACATAACCAATGCTCGCTTTGCGGTGTCCATGCCGGTAAACGTGATTCGAACTTTTGGCGCATTTCGTCTTCGGTCGGTGGGTCAAAACAAAGCGCGATGATTTGTGGTTCGCTACTCAAGCGGCGATACAGATCCCAATCACTTTTCGTTAGCGGTTTAAGCTCAGTTCTTGGGGTGGCAATAGGGAGAAATAACACGTTTGATTCACCTCCATGTGAGTTCACATATCTCATACAAACATACCAAAAGAGCTTTGATAAACAATAGCTTTTGTTTCATAAACTGCTTTTTCAGGCCCGGATAAAGAAGAAGCCAGCAATTGCTGGCTTCTTCTTACCTGTGATTAGGAGGCTTTATTTCGCGGCCAGCGATATAAAAGGTGCTTTCTTTGTCACTTTGAATACTGGAAGTAAACTAAACACGATGGCGACAAATACCACTGAACCAACCAAATCCTCAATTCTGTGCATGCCGAGCCACAAACGGCTGTACGCCACGCCCATTGCCCACACCCATAAGGTAGCAGCAGAGAAATAGCATTTGTTCTGCAAAAATAACCCACCAAAGAAGGCTAAACAGATAGAAACGAAAATCGTATGCCCCGATGGGAAGGAATAGTCTTTTTCACCTTGCCAGTGACGAGTGCGCCATTCACTGACTTTTTCGGAGATCTCACTAATCACACTCGCTTGCTGAGCGGTTTCTAGTTGATAAAACGCTTCTGGATGCTCAATCAATTGTTCTGCAGCAAGCAGCTCGGTGTAGGGACGCGGGCTTTCTGTCATCAGCTTCAAGCCTGTTTTGCTGGCAAAACCAATCACCAGTAACAATCCCAGCATGGAGAGTTTTTGCATCCAATCAGACTGGCTAGGTTTGTAGCGGTAAAGCGACAACACCAACAGCGTAAGTGTGATCAAAAAGCCTTTACTGCCCGCAGAATCGGTTAGCAGAGTAAAGAGAATGCCAGTGCCGTCAGAAACATGAGAAGTAAGATCGTGATACGAGGCAAAAAGCGAAAGTGGGATGATGCCAAGAATGAACAAGGCGAGCATCATCAAACCGTATTTTTTAGTTTTCATGAAAAGTCATACAGCAGTCGAAAATAGGCGGCTATCTTACGACAACCGATGTGAAAAACTTATCAACGCTCTGTCAATTCGAGCGTGAAAGTGACATCGCAGGTCTTCGTTGTGAAAGGAGGGGCTGTTGAAAGTTTTGAGAGGTGAACGCGCTCATCCATAAGCGCTTTGTTCAGGCGTGAGCAAGGTT
This sequence comes from Vibrio rotiferianus CAIM 577 = LMG 21460, assembly GCF_002741985.1. Lineage (GTDB taxonomy): Bacteria > Pseudomonadota > Gammaproteobacteria > Enterobacterales > Vibrionaceae > Vibrio > Vibrio rotiferianus. Next base: position 10,956 of record NZ_APHW01000098.1, on the reverse strand, counting down.
AGCGCATCAACCCTAACAGATATTCCGATGCGGCTTTTGGATCTTCCGCGTGGCAAATTGCTGAAACCAAAGCTAAGCCATGAACACCGGTGGCGCTAAGCTGCGGAATGTTACTTTCGTTAATGCCGCCAATAGCAACAATCGGCAGTGAAGTCGTCTCTAACGCCATCTTCAACCCATCAATACCCCAATGTTTTTTGGTGTTGGTTTTGGTTGGCGTCGCGAAGATTGCGCTCAAACCGATGTAATCAATCGGGAGAGAGTCCGCTTCTGCAAGTTGCTCTTCATTTTCGATGGATAAGCCGAGGATTTTGTTTGGTCCAATCAACTCACGAGCGATATTTGCTGGCATATCTGATTGCCCGAGGTGAACCCCATCAGCATCGACAGCCAGTGCGACATCAACGCGGTCATTGATGATCAAAGGCACATCGGTATCTTTAAGGATGTCTTTGACGGCTTGAGCACGTTCGATGAACGCACGCACATCGCCGTGTTTTTCGCGGACTTGTACCATGGTCACGCCACCTTCCACGGCTTTTCTCACAACACGCTTTAGTGTGGCTAAATCTTGTCGATCATCGGTGACCAAATATAAACGATAGGCGTTCATTGGGTTTCCTTTAAGCCTCTCATTGAAAGAGGATTGAGAGGCTAGTGTTAAAAGAGAGAAAAGCTTAGCTCACTTGGAGTTTTAGGCGTTTTGCCAGTGTCTCTTCATCTAGCTGGTAAAGCTCATCCAACAGGTTCATTTGAAGGCTACCTGGGCCGCGAGCTTGTTCCGCTGCAATCTCGCCAACAACGCCTAGTACCGCCGCTGCAGCAAGTCCGGTGTTATCACCAACAGCAGCAAAAGCGCCTGTTAGAGCCGTTAGCGTACAGCCCATTCCGGTTACGTATGGCATCATCTCGTGACCGTTGTTTAGCTGCACAGTTTGTTCCTTCGTGACGATGTAATCAGTCTCGCCAGAAATCACCACACTTGCACCGTACTCTACGACTAAGAAGTTGCTGCGCCAAGTGCTGCGTCGCTGCTGTCTAACGCATCGACTCCTTTGTTTTGTGCTTGCTCGCCAGCGAGAGCGATGATTTCGGAGGCATTACCACGAATGATTAACTTGCCTGCAAGGCGTGCGATCTCACGTGATATCTCGGTACGCAGTGAACTTGCTCCGCAACCGACAGGATCGAGCACAACGATTTTGCCATTGGCATTGGCTTGCTCTACGGCATAGCTCATACGCGGTGTCCAAACGCTGTCTAGGGTACCGATGTTGATAACCAGTGCGCCAGCGAACGACATCATCTCGGCCATTTCCTGCTTGGAGTGCGCCATGATTGGAGAAGCGCCGATGGCCAATAGCGCGTTTGCCGTGTTGTTCATCACCACGTAGTTAGTGATGTTGACGACTAACGGCTTTTGCTGGCGTACTGCGGTTAATGCTTGGGTGATTTGTTCAATTAACATGAGACTCTCCGATTAATCTTGCTGAGCGTTCAGACCTTGTTGCCAGAATGCCACTTCCATACGCGTTGCGGTTTTGAATACCTGAATCAGGTTTTGACCGCGTTGGTTGTTGATATCGATTTCCGCCAATAACTGGTTAAAGTGTTCTGCACCTTTTGCGACACCAGATTGGAATTCCTCACCACCGTAGAGGTTGATCCAACTTGCGTATGGGTTGCCTTCGAGCACAGTGTTTTCGTCTTCAATCAGCATCTTACCGATAACTGCATAACCGATAGAGCATGGCGCTAGTGCCGCGTAAAGATCAACAAGATCGCCCGTCATGCCAGCATCCAACACGTAACGGGTGTAAGCTACCGTGCCGAAATCTTCTGGCTCGTTTTCTAAGTCGGATTCTGTCAGTCCCCATTGCTCACAGTAAGTCACGTGGTGGGCGATTTCAGAATCGAGCAATGCATGTACGCTTGGGAGAGCACGGCGCATGTCATCTAAAGTACGCGCTTTGTAGATCGCTAATGCGTAAGCTCGTGCGTACTGTTTTAGGAAAAGAAAATCCTGCTTTAGGTAATGCAGAAAACAAGGTTGAGCCAGAGTGCCTTTCGCCAATTGCTGCACGAAAGCATGCTCGGTGTATTCTTGCCAATCTTGGTAGCAAGCGTCGATCAAATCTTGGTATTTCATTATGGGTATCTCGTTATCAAAAGACCCTAGGCTTTGAGCCTAAGGTCAGTAGCATTAGTCAAAGCTCGGTACGTAATCTTTCGCTTTTGGCAGTGTTTCGATGATTTTTTGTGAATACATGAATTCGGCATAATCATCGTAGCGTTTCAGATCTACTGCAGATGGACGAAGAGCGAAACGAGTTAGCGTGTCATTCCAAGCGCGTTGGTTAAGCTCGTTGTTGAGGGTGTCTGGTGAATAAGCCACAAACTCTTTCCAAGATTCTTTTGGATGGTTAACGATGTAAGTGGTCGCTTGCTCTAGTGCTTTGTTGAATGCCTTGATGGCTTCTTTGTCGTAGGTTTTTGCATTGGCTACGAAGACTAACTCGTCATACGCTGGCACGCCGTGTTCTTCAGGGAAAAAGGCCTTAGCTTTATAACCTTCTAGTGCAAGTTGGTTGGTTTCGAAGTTACGTAGACCACCCCAAATCGCATCCACCTTGCCAGACGCAAGAGATGAAGACAGCGCCCAACCTACGTTGATGATTTGTACGTCAGAAAACTTCACGTTCTCTTGCGCAAGCATGGTGCCGATTGTCGCTTCTTCGTTGCCTGCGATCGCAATACCGATCTTCTTGCCTTTCAAGTCGCCAAGGTTTTCATTCTTACCGTTGTCCAACACCATCAACGTGTTGAGTGGCGTGGCAATCAAAGTCGCAGAGCGAATTAGTGGCAAACCAGCCGCGACATCGATAGTTAGGCTTGGTTGGTAAGAAATCGCCATGTCGACTTTACCCGCCGCGACTAACTTAGGTGGTGTGCTTGGATCTGCAGGCTCTTGAATATTGACCTTCAAACCTTGTTCTTTGAAGTAACCACGCTCTTTGGCAATCACGATAGGACCATGGTTTGGATTGACGAACCAATCCAGCATCAGCGTCATCTCTTTTTCAGCAGCGAGTACGTTGGTTGATACCACTGAAGCGAGTAGAGCAGCAGCGCTCATAAGTTTGTTTTTATTCACGGGGTTCTTCCTTTTCTTTCCCAATTTTCTTTGGTTGTTTTCTGTAATTACTTGCTTTCCCAAGGGATGGCTTTTTTCAATAATTTATCGGTGATGAAGTAGAGTGAGATAGACAGCACGGCGAGGATAAACAGCGCCGCAAACATCTCATCAATGATCATGCGAGCGTTAGCTTGGAGCATCAGATAACCCAAGCCTTCACTTGAACCTACCCACTCACCGACCACTGCTCCAATTGGCGCAATAACGACGGCAACACGAATACCTGAAGCTAAAGTTGGTAGGGCGGCTGGCAATTGAATATGACGAAGTAACTGCCATTTAGACGCACCCATGGTCTTGGCAAGGTCGAGGTAACCTGTTGGTGTATTGCGCAAGCCGTCGTAGCAACATGTCGTGACGGGGAAAAAGATGATGATTGCCGCCATGACTACTTTTGATGCAATGCCGTAGCCCAGCCAAAGCATGAGCACTGGCGCGATGGCGAACACAGGGATCGCTTGGCTAGCAATCAGAATGGGCAGTAACCAGCGCTTGAGCGGCTCGAACATCAGCATTTGCAATGCGAACAGCAAACCCATCGATAATCCAAGCGCCAAACCAAGTAAGATCTCTTGCGCGGTAACCCAAGTATGTTTGAGCAAGACATCGTAACGAGTGACCAATCTATCCAGCACTTCAATTGGTGAAGGTAAGATGAAGCTTGGCATGTCGAATACCACCACGACCAACTGCCACAATCCCAAGATCACCGCAGTGCTAATGACCAAGCGCAGAGCCGGATGGGTCACGCGTTCTTTTTTACTAATGCGTGCCGAAACGGAGTTGTACTGAGTCATATCACTCATAGTCTTTCTCCAGTTGATCCAAAATCGCTTGTTGTAACGCTGCACACTCTCCATCGAGAACTCTTGGAGGCTTGGAATCCGGAACGACCAAGTGCTGAGCTTGCGCAGGTGTGCCTTGCAACACATAAAGTTGGTGAGCTAATCGCACCGCTTCTTGTGGGTCGTGGGTAATCAGAACAACCGTCTTATCTTTCAGTAATTCGGCAGACAAGGTTTGCAATTTATGGCGAGTAACCGCATCCAGTGCAGAGAAAGGCTCATCCATCAGAACCAGAGGTTTGTCTTGCATCAGAGTGCGAGCAAGGGCAACGCGTTGTCTCATGCCGCCAGAGAGCTGAGCTGGCTTAGCATCCGCGTAATCGGCGAGTCCCACTTGGCTGAGTAAAGTCAGTGCACGTTGTTTATTTTGCTCTGATGATTGGTCTTGAGAAAATCGAGTGCTGAGGCAGACGTTGTCCAACACATTTAGCCATGGTAGCAACAAGTCTTGTTGCGCCATGTAGGCAATACGTTCGTGTAGGGCGATGCCATCCGTTGTGGTTAATTCACCATGCCATTCGACTTTGTCGTCTAACAACCCAGCTAGATAACGTAGGCTCGTCGTTTTTCCGCAACCACTGCGGCCAAGCAACACAGTCCATTGATTAGCAGGGATAGTCATACTCAACCCTGCTAATGTTGGTGTTTGGCTGTCTTTGTATTGCAGACTTGCTTCGGTAAGCTGAATGCCGAGTGCATTAGCGCACATGCGTGTGACCTGCAAAAAAATGGTTCACAGGACCATGACCTTTACCGACATCCAATTCGTCAGCGTGTGCGATAGCTTGGCTGATGTACTGCTTACCTAGGTGCACCGCTTTGTGCAGGTTGTTGCCTTGACCAAGGTAAGACGCGATAGCAGAAGACAGTGTGCAGCCTGTGCCATGGGTGTTTTTGGTCGGGAATCGCTTGGCACTGATCAGTTCAGAGCTGTCTGGCATGATCAGTAAATCGTTGCTGTTTTCGTCTTTTTCTAAGTGGCCGCCTTTTAACAGCACCGCTTTTGCACCGAGTGCGCGTAAATCAGCAATCATATCGTTCATCTCAGATTCTGACAGAGGCACTGGCTTACCCGTTAATGCTGCGCCTTCGGGTAGGTTAGGGGTAATGATGTCTGCGAGCGGAATCAATTCTTCTTTTAAAGTGCTGATTGCCGACTGTTCCAGTAAAAGATCACCGCTGGTGGCCACCATTACAGGGTCAATCACGAGGTGTTTTGGCTGGTATTTTTTAATTTTGTTGGCAACGACCTTAATGATGTTGGAATCGGCCAACATGCCCACTTTGACTGCAACGATGTTGAGGTCGGTAAATACCGCATCAAGTTGGCTCTCTACATGGTCGAGAGGAATTGGGAAAATCGCAGAAACGCCTAGGGTATTTTGCGAGGTGATAGCGGTAATCACCGAACAGGCAAAGCTGCCAGTCGCGGACATGGCTTTGATGTCGGCTTGAATGCCTGCGCCACCGCCACTATCAGAACCTGCAATCGTCAACACGATCGGTGTGTCTGTTGAAGTCGCTGCTTGTGGCTGTGTTGATGGTTTTTCTTGGCTTGACTGCTGCGCCATGGTCGCTCCTATTACAGACGTAAAGGAACTGACTTGGCCATCGCAAGGGAAGATCGGTGATCAGATCCGTTGAGGCTAGCTGCGTCGATAAAATTCAAGCAGGCTAGTGGCAAAGTGATGATAGTTCCCTACGTCAGTGCTAACTGAATCAGGTTCAACGGGTCTCGAATTTCGATCTCAGCCGATGCATAAAATGCATGGGCCCCCCCCGACTATTTCGTCTAGATAATAGCAGTTCACTCAGTTACGGTGCACGTGTTTTTTCCGGCCAAGAGATAGCAATCGTTTAAATATGAGAACTGGATTCTCTTCGTAATTAGAGCTACAGCGTTGTTAACTGCGCTCACTCGCCCAATCACATAGGCTAACTATGCTCATGGGACTCTTTCGCTTGTTGCCTAGCTGGAACTCTAATTACTTTGTGAATCCAACAACAATGTGGGGGCAGAATTCAGAGTAAATAACGTGCTGCATTGAAACTGGCAGTCCAAGACACTATCTAATAGTGATATATCGACATAATACGTAACGGATCGTCGTTTGATTTAGCAAGGATTAGCACAAAACAAGGTTAAAAAAGTGTTAATATTTAACGCGTTGCCAATATGTCTTTGAGTCATTCGATTTAGGTCATGACTTTAATAAACAGAGTCTAACTCAAAGGTGGGGAAGGCTAGGACGATCAACGAGCAAGGAGATTTCATGCTTAATTCTGTAACAGCGAAAGCGGTGATCGATCATGCCCTCTTTTTAGGGGCTGATTTCGCTGAGCTATTCGTTGAACACCATCAAACCAACACTGTCCAGATCGCATCTGGTGAGGTGGACAAGGTTAACTCGGGTATCGATTTTGGTATCGGTATTCGTCTCTTCTTCGGTCATAAAGTGCTTTACGGTTACACCAACAGCACAGATGAAGCCGAACTAAAACGCGTAACCTCACTACTTGCAGCAAAAGACAAGCGTGAGCAAATCGCCTCAGCAGGTTCTCTCAATCTGAACCGCTACCCAATTCAACATGGTTGTCGTATGCCACTTGGCAAAGACGCTAACCTAGATTCTAAAATTGCTTTCCTATTGCAAGTTGACCAAGCCGCACACGCAGAGAGTGAACATATCAGCCAGTTCATCGGCAGCGTGCTTCAGCGCGAACAACAAGTGTCTATCTTCAACTCTGAAGGTCTACACGTTGACGATACTCGTCACTACATCCGAGTTGCTGGTAATACTGTCGCGCAAAAAGGTAATGAGCAGTCTTCTGGTATGGAAGGTCCAGGCGCTCTTGCTGGTTGGGAGTTCAGTGAACAACTTGATGCGAAAGAGCTAGGTCAAACTATCGCGCAGCAAGCGTTAGTAAAACTTGGTGCGGATGCGTGCCCATCGGGTGAAATGCCAGTAGTGATTGGTAATGGTTTTGGCGGCGTAATCTTCCACGAAGCGTGTGGTCACTTACTAGAAACCACTTCGGTTGCGAAGAAAGCGTCCGTATTCCACGACAAGATGGGCGAAATGATTGCTCACACCGCAGTGAATGCTGTCGATGATGGCACCATGACCAACGAATGGGGTTCGATTCATGTTGATGATGAAGGCATGAAGACTCAGCGCACTCAGTTGATCAAAGACGGTAAGCTAACCAGCTTTATGGTCGATAAAATGGGTGGCATGAAGACGGGTTACGAACCTACGGGATCTGGTCGTCGTCAAAACTACAAGTTCGCACCAACCTCGCGTATGCGTAACACCTTTATCGAAGAAGGCGAGCATTCACTTGATGACATGCTGGCAGGTATCGAACGCGGCATCTATGCGAAGAAGATGGGCGGCGGTTCGGTTCAACCGGGCACGGGTGAGTTCAACTTTGCCGTTCGTGAAGCTTACCTAATTGAAAATGGCAAAATCACCAAGCCTCTGAAAACAGCAACGCTGATCAGCACAGGCCCAAAAGTGCTGAAAGAAATCAGCATGGTCGGCAAAGACATGGCGCTTGCGCCGGGCATGTGTGGTTCCGTGAGTGGTTCAGTGCCAACAACAGTCGGTCAGCCAACGCTGAAAGTCGATAACATTCTGGTAGGAGGCGGTAACTAATGAGCCAAGAACAACAACTTCTTAATGCGGTTGATTACGTCCTATCAGAAGCAAAGCGTCAAGGCGCAGAAGCGGACGTCATTGTAAACCGCAACAACAGCTTTTCTCTGAAAGCGAACCAAGGACAGCTGGATGAGTACAAAGTAAGCTCAAGCCAAGTTCTGGGTGTTCGTGTTGTGAAAGATGCACGCGTTGCAACAAGCTACTCTGAGTCGTTAGAGCAACCAAGCTTAGATTTGATGCTGACAAATGCACTGCAAAGCGCTCGTTTTTCCAAGCAAGACGAACATCAGGCCATTAGTTGCGTGAACAGCCAGATCACGACCGATATAGCTGAGATTGCGCAAGAAGACACAACTTCGGTTGATGAAAAGATTGAAATGTCTCTCGCTCTTGAGCAATGCGTAGTCGCTTTGCCTCACGCTTCTAGTGCACCTTACAATGGTTATAGTGATGGCGAAACGCAATTAATCATCGCCAATACACAAGGCTCGTTGTGCCAACACTTCGAACGCTCGTTTACTTGTTACGCGTACACCTTGTTTGAAAAAGACGGTAAACAGTCGATGGCGGGTAGAATGTCACTGGGTCGTCGTTTTGATGAGTTAAATCCAACTTACTGTATAGAAGGTGGTTACAACCTTGCTCGCGATCTTCTTGAAGGCGTACCAGTGGCCACGGGTAACTACCCAGCAATCTTCCATATCAATGCGCTAGCAAGTTTGTTCGGTGCTTTTGGCAGTGCTTTCTCTGGTGTAAGCGCGATGAAAGGCATTACGCCATTGGGCGACAAGCTTGGCCAACGTGTTGCGAGTGATTTGATTACCTTTACCGACGCGGCTTACATGCCAAATGGTATGGCAATTTCGGGCTTTGATAGTGAGGGTTTTGCTACTCAAGACAATGTCATGATTGCTAATGGTGAATTGAAAACCTTGCTACACAACAGCCAGACCGCAAGTTACTTGGGCGCAGTCTCGACAGCAAGTGCCGCTCGCGGTGCTAAATCGAGCTTAGACGTATCAGCGAATCATAAAGTGATTACGACAGGCAACAGCAGTGCGTCAGAAGTAAAAGCGGGTGAATACCTAGAGTTAGTCGAACTTCAAGGTGTCCATTCTGGTGCGGATGCAGTGAGTGGTGATTTCTCGTTTGGTGCGAGTGGCTTCTTGTGTCGTGATGGTGAGCGCATTCAACCAGTACGTGGTATCACGGTAGCGGGTAACTTCTACAAGATGCTGCAAGAAGTTGAGGCTGTGGGTGATACTCAGCTAATTAACGATAGCCGCACCTTCTTTGCTCCAGACGTACGCTTTGCTCGTTTGAGCATTGGCGGTAAATAACTCTAGCATTCCTATAGAAACAAAAAGAGGACTCAACTGAGTCCTCTTTCTTTTATGGGGTGATTAAAATTCGCGGATGTCCAACTCATTGTGGATCAATACCACACACTGAGAAGCGAAAAGCATCTTAGGACCTAAGCTGATCTTCTCTGTGCCAAGGCGCTTCAAGCTGTTATAAGACTTCTTCGGCATCGGAATATGGTCAGTTAGTAAGAAGCATGGGTTGCCACCGATTTCTACATCACGAACAAATTCGCCTTTTTTATCCAACATATATAGTTGGTGATCTTCCGCCAGTTCTTGCACTAGGCGTTCAAAGCTGACTGTACGAACGGTGATGCCAGGTTCGACTTCACGAAGCTCCTCTTTACCCATACCAACCGAAGCGTCTAAAGCGCGAGCCACTGCTGCAATCAAGGTTGACTCATGGAAGCCGCCAATGTTGGTGATGTCGTTGGAGCGAATGGTAATGGTACGTGAGAAATCTTTTGTGCTTTCTAAAACCAAGTGCACAACCACATCTTCGCGGTGCGATTGAGCAACGAACATAGTGTTCATCATGGTATGAGCAAGAATCTCTGTATGCGCTTCATTACCAACACCTTCTAACAGTGCTTTGCTGGTGGTTGGTGCCGCGCGAGCTCGTAAAACAAAAGAGCGCATGAATTTAGCCTCTATATAGGAAGAGTGAATGCGCGGAAGTATATACCCAAGCAAGGAAGGGATGCGAGTTTAATAGCAAATGTGAACTTACTTACAAAGCTTCGATTGTCGTACGGAGTGTGCTGGTTAGAATAGAGGCAACCTGTTAGGAGCGGTATATGGAAATCAAAAAAATAAACAAACAAGTCTATAGAAAGAAGGTCAACCTAGTGATTGGTGGCTTTGTTGCCTTGCTTGCTATCTCTTCTCTTGCTTTTAGTACTTTATTAATTGTCTTGTTCGGTAATACAGATGTAGTACCTGAACAATCGACGGGGAACTTTCATTGGAACTTAATTGGTGTAGTGCTCGCCTTAGCCACTTCACTGTCTTTGTTGAACCAATTCAAAACACGCCCTTATATGGAAGAAGTGTTGTATGTCTGGAAACTCAAGCAGCTTCACAACAAGATCTTTCGCAAACTGAAAAGCATTAAAGCTGCTTCTGCTGAGCACGATGTAAAAGCGCTGACGATACTTAAGTTCTACTATACGACTCAAAGTCAGGTGTTTGAGTTAGACAACAACACATTAACGATGAGCAGTGTAAGTAAAGAATTAGAGGCAATTGAAAAAATAGAAGCGGCGCAATCACTGGATCTGGATATCACGCGCTTTGAAGAGTCTTGGATAGACACATATTGATTGCCTATTTGCTACTTGAAGTTAACAACTAAGTGCTAAAAATAAGCGTTTGAGTGAGATTTCATCACTCGACGCTTTTTTTTGAGTTTTTTTCTAAAAAAGGGTTGCCAAGAAAAATCATCTCCCTATAATGCGCCTCCGTTGTCAGGGCAAAGCGGAAACGCAAAAGCGGTTGGCAATGAGGCGAAAGAAAAGCTTCTAAAAATTAATTTAAAAAAGTGTTTGACACTAAGAATTAATTCCTTAGAATACGCCTCCGCTTCGATAGCAAAGCTTACGAAGCAAGCTCTTTAAAAATATAGACCTATCAATCTGTGTGGGCACTCGTTGATGATAATCCAATTAGAAACTTCGGTTTCAAATTAGGTTTCAATGAAACGAAGTGACCATTGAATCGAAAGATTCAGCACAGTCAATTCAAACATTACTTATGTAATGTTCAGTATTCATTGAGCCGAACAAAATCTTAAATTGAAGAGTTTGATCATGGCTCAGATTGAACGCTGGCGGCAGGCCTAACACATGCAAGTCGAGCGGAAACGAGTTATCTGAACCTTCGGGGAACGA
>NZ_APHW01000097.1 GCF_002741985.1 Vibrio rotiferianus CAIM 577 = LMG 21460 | reverse complement strand
CTGGTCTTAGCTCTATTTTACCAAGACTGATAGCGATAATCGTTATATGTACCTTGTCGGCATTACTAATAGTGATTGATTCGGAATGATACACACGGATTATTGGGAAAGAGTGATCCGCATACGGCTGTTTATTGCGGTATAAAATGAAATGTCAAATATTAGAACTTTATCCCGTAATTCTGATCTGAATTGGACATTTAGAGAATGTAAGAGTCTTGGTCTTGAATGTTAACTGGATTTTAACGAGGTTGACTTATGTTATTAACCTTAATTCGCTTGCTTGAAGTTGGACCATTCTTATAGTTGAGGGCATTGAGTTGTACCTAGGCTACCTCGAGATGCTTAGGGATTGTCACTGGTGTGTCATTTGGTAAAGAAATAGCATCGTCAAACAGCTTAGATAGATCGCGTCATTACGCCCGTAGGAAGCTGGAGTTATCTGTTACTTTGCCCATCGTAATCAAAGCTCCCAGAAGGTTTTGCACATTTAGTTTTCATAATCAGTATCAGATATACATAGACTTCCTCTATTTCAATAATAAGAATAACCAATTGTTGTTGTAGCACGAATTTCAGTAGTCTTTTTCGGGTATTTATTGGGGGAAATATGGCAACAAAAGCAATAGTCGTTGAAGGCGGAGCAATGCGTGGAGTTTTTGCTAGTGGTGTACTAGACGCATTCTTAGAACAGGACTACAAACCATTTGATTTTGCGATTGGCGTCTCTGCAGGGGCATCAAACTTAATCGGATATCTCACGGACTATCCGCACCGTAGTATCAATGTGATCACCAAGTTAGCAACCAGCAAACGCTTTTTTGATCCCACTCGTTTTTTGAAAGGAGGGGACTTGATTGACGTAAAATGGCTGTTTGAAGAGTCAAATCGTTTGTACCCAGTTGATGAAGCAAAGCTGTTTGACGGAATCCCTTTTCTAGCAACGACAACTAACGTTAATACAGGCAAGGCAGACTATTATCGTGTTAATCGTCATAACTTCCACAATGCGATGGAAGCGACGACTGCACTGCCTATTGCTTACAAACACACGCCATGTTTTTCCGGTGGTTGTTACACAGATGGTGGCGTGGCGGATTCTATTCCTGTGCGTGAAGCCCATCGTCGTGGTGCTCGGGATATCACGGTTATCCTTTCTCATCCATTGGCATATGAAAAGAAGCCAGTCAAAACAACGTGGTTGATGAAAAAGCTGTTTGCTGAACATCCCCAAATGGCAGAAGCGATGATGCATCGTTCGCAAAACTATAATGAGTCTTTAGAGTTCATTCGTAATCCGCCGAGGGGCACCAGTATTCGAGTCATCGCGCCACCGGATGAATTCAGTGTGCAGCGCTTATCAATGCGACAATCGGTATTGCTAGAAGGCTATGAAATGGGGCTTGAAGCTGGACGCAACCATTTGACTAACCGAGCTGGTGAGCTCGGATTGGACAGAGAAAACTGCCATTTTTGTATTTAGCTTTTGAGGCCTAAATAATTTAGTCCATATCAACTTCAAGCGCTCCCCAAGATGAAGGCTCTCCCTCTCTCGTTAGAGGGAATAAGCGAGAGTCTGGTTTGGCATAACTTAACCTATGCAGGCGTTGCGTGACGTGGTAGCTATCCAGCCCTGAAATGGTCACTAAGTCGAGTAGCTCTAGATCTAGGTAGCCATCGGGCATGATGGCTCTTTCAGGTGCATGCACCATCAACACTTCACCAATCAACATCTCTGTTTGATTGCTTTCAATTTTGATGTGCTCTCTCAACACTAACCCCATTTTTAGATTGCTCTCCAGAACAAATGGCGCAGGAAACGCATCATCGTAATACGGTGTGAGTCCCACTGCCTCGAACTCGGATATTTGCTTTGGATAGCGGGCGGAGGTCTGATGCGCTTTCTGGACGAAATCGACGCCGATGGCATTGATGGTGAAGTGCTTGGTATCGAGGATGTTTTCTAGCGTATGGCGGCGACTCTTGCGTGGACGGACAATAAAGCCGAACAGTGGCGGATATGAGCCTAAATGGATCACAGAACTTACGATAGCAAGGTTCTCTTGTCCTTCCCTGTCTCTTGTCCCGACCAGATTTGCGCTTTTATACCCTGCTAATGAATTGACGAGGCGAGTTCGCTTACGTTGTTCCATTGCCTTAATGTCGTGTTTTGAAAGAGTTACGTTATTCATATCTAAATATTGACGCCAGTCGTTGTGTCTATCGAGTATGTAGTGACAGTTTTTACGCATGCCCTTTTCTAGGCGATCAACTGGCTTTCTTTTTATTAGAAGGGCGGACGTGCTGAGATAAAATGCGTGTAGCTTCCATTTTTACGTCGGCACGTTTTCGCCAAGCCCACAATCGCTCTCTGGCAGCTTTCGCACTCGCTTCTACATCGACTATTGGGGCGAGGTATTTTGAGTCCGGTTCTAACTGGTACATCACGACTTCCATTGCGGTCATTTTCCAAGGCTCAAACAACAGTGGGGAAGGTACCTTCGCGAGCTCCGGAATCCATTTATGAATGAATTCACCATCGGCATCGTGTTCTTGTGCTTGTTTCGTCGGATTGTAGATACGGATGGTATTGGTGCCCGTCACTCCAGCCTGCATTTGAAATTGTGGATAATGGATGCCCGGCTCAAAGTCGAGAAAGAGCTGCGCTAGATGAGTTACGCCATCGCGCCAGTCCATGTTCATATGATGTGTTAAAAAGCTCACTAACATCGCACGCATACGAAAGTTGATGTATCCCGTGTGATGAAGGCAGCGCATACAGGCATCGACGAGAGGTATGCCAGTGGTTCCCTCCTTCCAAGCCTCTAGTCGGGTTTGGTCGTTGTTGCTCGCTTGGCGGAGCAAAGGGTCATAGGCTTGGTTCACACAGCGAAATTCCATCTCACATTCAGATTCAAATTTCTGCATAAAATGACAATGCCAATGAAGCCTTGAAGACAACGCAATTAGGCTGCGACGAAACCCCGTCACTTGCCAATGTTGCAAGAGGTTCTGATACACTTCTCGAAGCGAAATGTTCCCCCATGCAAGATAGGGAGAGAGGCGAGTACAGGCTGTCCGAGATGCCGTCGGGTTGGAAATACTGCGGTAATAATCTCGTCCTCGGCGTTGAAAAAAGTCTTCTAATGTTTGCCAAGCGAGTGAGCTCCCGCCAGTTTGCATGCCTTGTACTTTTTCCAACCAAGAAGAAGGGGGAGTAAAGGTGAAGCCTAGCGCGTCGATATCGAGGGTGATAAGAGAATCGCTTTCGAGCTCAACCTCTTCTATTGGAGCTCGCATAACGGTATCCCAATGTTTGTCCCAGCCGAATCGGTCTTTTGCGCCTCGCACAACTGCGCCATGTTCAAACTCATGCCATGGAATGCCTTGTACTTGAAGCCATGCTGATACTTGTTTATCTCTCTCAAACGTACAATTCAATCCAATTTCTTGATGGGAGAAAACGGCATTGATGTTGAATTGCTTTTGAATCGCACTCAAACAATCCCGAGCATTGCCAAACATTACTGAGACCTTTTGATCATGTTGAGTAAGCTGGGCGTCCATGTCTTGGAGTGATTGCCAAACAAAGCGCCAATGACGTTCGGAGTAATGTGGGTCATCCAACAGCATGGGCTCAAAAATATAGAGCAGCACTGTTGGATTCTCAGAAGATAGAGCGTGTTGCAAAGGTGCATGATCGGTCAGACGTAAGTCGCGTTTTAGCCACACTAAGTTGATTGTTTGCATCGGAGCCCTCACTGGTTTTCCGATTTCTACGCATGAGAGAGGCAAATTTCTCACTCGGTGATCGATTTTATTACGGTTGACGTAATGGCACGGAGCAAGGAGGTGCTTTATGTCTATGCCACTCAGTAAACTGGAAAAATTCTTCTATATCGACAAGCTTGTCATCCACTCTCTCGATCTCGCATTGTATCAAGTCTCGGTTCTAGTCGACGGAGAGGAGCATTTTGTTACAGACGATAAAGGGACGTTTTTAAGGGCGCATTCGATACTAGAGTTGCAAAAGCAATGTCGTAACTTGAAAGCGAACAAACAGATGCTTCGCCAGCAAAGTGCCTATGATGAAATGGTTGGGCAGCCAAGCAGGCGTGATACTAATGAGCTAGAAGTGTTGCTGAAAGACAACGAGCTCTATTGAAATTAGATAAAAAGGGGAGTAAATGCGAGCTAGGTTTGTTAGCTCGCACCTGAATAATTACGCTTGTTTACGTTGCGCGTCTTTCTTCGCCAGTTTTTCCGCGCGTCGTTGCTCACGTTGTTTGGCACTTTCACCACCGACGTGTTGTTCGCCACGAACCGCTGCTAACGATACTTGCTTTTCACGTTCGCGGAAGCGTGCTACTTGCTCGTCACTGTGTTTACCAAAACATTTCGGGCAGCTTACGCCTTGCTCAAACTGTTCTGATTGTTTGTCTTCTTCTGTGATTGGCAGTCGGCAAGCATTACACAAGTCGTAGTCTGCTTTTTCTAGCTGGTGGTTAACCGCAACGCGACCGTCGAATACGTAGCAGTCACCTTCCCACAAGCTTTCTTCTTCTGGTACTTCTTCAAGGTATTTCAGAATACCGCCTTCTAGGTGGTACACCTCATCAAAGCCCTGCTCTTTCATGTAAGCGGTCGACTTTTCGCAGCGAATACCACCCGTACAGAACATTGCGACTTTTTTGTGTTTCTCTGGATTCATGTTTTGTTTTACATAGTCAGGAAATTCACGGAATGTGTCAGTATTTGGGTTAACTGCGCCTTTAAATGTTCCGATCTCAATTTCATAGTCATTACGAGTATCAACCACAAATACTTCTGGATCAGCAATCAGATCGTTCCAATCTTGAGGCTTCACGTAAGTACCAACCACATGGCGAGGATCGATACCTTCAACACCCAATGTCACGATCTCTTTCTTTAGCTTTACTTTGGTGCGGTTAAACGGCTGAGTATCTGAGTACGACTCTTTGTAAACAATACCAGTAAGGCGAGGCTCGGCGTTTAGCCATGCAAGCAGTGTATCAATACCTTCGCGTTTCGCTGCAACCGTACCGTTAATACCTTCACTCGCCAGTAGCAACGTTCCATGTACACCGTGGGCTTCCATTAGGGCAAGCAATGGCTCGCGTAACTCTTGGTAGTTTTTCAGTTCCACAAATTTATACAGGGCGCAGACAACATACTGACTCATGATTATTCCTTACTTTAAAAGGTCGATGGTTCGACGACTCGATACCTAACAATTTTAGCGGCTCGGAGTATACCTGAGTAATTTAGTCGGAAATACGGACAAACTATGCGGATATTTTTAGTCATGTTGCCCCGGCGATTTTTTCAACAAATTTCAGCGCGTAGCATTGGAAATTAAAGGGCATGAAAATTTGAACCAGGTCACATTTGTTGTTCTTTTCTAGAAATGAACTAAGTTAATGAAAATTAAAGCTTTGTGGAAAACTTCATCACTTTATCACGTTTGCGGTGCTTGCCTCTGATTGCTGTTCCTATCGAGCTTGGTGTCAGTGTCAATATGTTTCCTTACCCTCTCCATCTTCAGTTCTAACTTTAAAAAAACTTTCTTGTAATGATAACTATTATCATCTAGATCTATTGCGTACATATGGTGCTCAATATTTAAACTACACACAAGATATAGATTATGGACGTTATAAAACGAGATGGACGGAAAGAAAAAGCCAGTCTAGATAAGGTGACTCGAAGAGCCGAAGCGCTGGCTGATGGACTAAAAGTCGAACCTATTGCGGTTGCACAACGCGTGGTAAGCGGTTTGTACGACGGCATCAAGGTGACGGAAATCGATGTATTCCTCGCTGAAACGGCAGCAAGCCTTGCGACGGAACATCCTGATTATGCCAAGCTCGCTGCTCGCGTGATGGTGAGTTCTCTGCAAAAAGAAACCAGCGGATACGCAACTGCAACACGTGAGCTCTCTGAAATCGGTATTCTTTCCGATGCTTACGTCGACTTTGTTGCCAAGAATCAGTTTGCGCTCGAAGACATGATTGACTACAAACGCGACTATCAGTTTGATTACTTCGGCTACAAAACTCTCGAGCGTTCCTACTTGTTGAAAGTAAAAGGTGTGGTGGTTGAACGACCACAAGATATGTTCATGCGTGTAGCGGTCGCTGTCGCGGGTGACGATCTTGAAGAAATTAGAGAGCTATACGATTTGCTCAGTCTTGGCTACTACACCCACGCTACACCAACGCTGTTTAATGCTGGCTGTAAGATGCAACAACTATCTTCGTGTTTCCTATTAGCGATGCAAGAAGATTCCATCAACGGCATTTACGACACCCTCAAAGATTGTGCGCTGATTTCTAAATCGGCGGGTGGCATTGGGCTACACATCCACAATATTCGAGCGACGGGTGCGCCAATTATTGGCACTAACGGTGTCTCGAATGGCATCGTGCCAATGCTGAAAGTTTTCAATGAAACGGCTCGCTATGTCGACCAAGGTGGCGGTAAGCGCAAGGGCTCGTTTGCGGTTTATCTGGAACCTTGGCATGCGGATATCGAATCCTTCCTCGATTTACGTAAAAACCACGGTAAAGAAGAGTTCCGCGCACGTGATTTATTCCTTGCTCTATGGGTGCCAGACTTGTTCATGGAACGTGTTGAAAACGACGCGGAATGGACTCTGTTTAGCCCACACAATACTAAAGGTTTGTCTGATTTATACGGTGCTGAATTTACTCAGAAGTACCAAGAATACGAGCGTATGGGCTTGGGGGTGAAGACCATCAAAGCCCGCCAATTGATGACGCAAATCATTGAGTCACAAGCCGAGACGGGTACGCCGTACATGCTCTACAAAGATGCGTGTAATGAAAAGTCGAATCAGAAAAACCTCGGCACCATCAAATCGAGTAACTTGTGCGCAGAGATCATGGAAGTCTCGACGCCAGATGAAACGGCCGCTTGTAACTTGGCGTCTATGGCACTGCCTAAGTTCGTTACAGACACGGGGTTTGATTTCGACAAACTTCACCAAGTCACCAAAGTTGCGATTAAGAACCTCGACCGCGTTATCGATGTGAACTATCACCCAACCGATAAGATTGAAAAATCAAACCACGCGCATCGCCCTGTTGGTTTGGGGATCCAAGGTTTGGCGGACGTGTTCTTCAAAATGCACCTTCCATTCGATAGCGAAGAAGCATTGCAGCTTAACCGTGACATCGCGGAAACCATGTATCACGCCGCCCTAGAAGCGTCTTGTGAAATCGCGGCGCAAAAAGGCACGTACTCCAGTTATGACGGCTCACCAATCAGTCATGGTCAGTTCCAATTTGATCTGTGGGATGAACAACCAAGCAGCCGCTGGGATTGGTCACAGCTCAAGCGCCAAATCGCAGAGCATGGTGTGCGCAACTCGTTACTGATTGCTCAAATGCCAACGGCGTCGACAGCGCAAATTTTAGGTAACAACGAAGCGTTTGAAGCGCAAACCAGTAATATCTATAAACGCCAAACCTTGTCGGGTGAGTTCATCATCATCAACAAACATCTGGTGAGCGATCTGGAACAGCGTGGTCTTTGGACGAGCAAAATCCGCGACGCCATTATTCTCAATAACGGTTCAGTACAAGGCATCGATGCCATTCCAGACGACCTGCAATCCGTGTATCGCACCGTGTGGGAAATCTCTCAGAAAGTGATCATTGATATGTCGGCAGCTCGTGCCCCGTTTGTTTGCCAATCGCAGAGCCTCAACTTATGGCTCGCATCACCAACGTTCGCCCAAATCAATGCGATGCACTTCTACGCGTGGAAACGTGGTCTGAAAACCGGCATGTACTACTTGCGTTCCAAGCCATCAACGAATGCGGTGAAAGTCACCGTTGGTCAGCAAAGCGAAGATGAAGATTGCCTAAACTGCGGCGCATAAACCTCTCTCGTCAATTAAAAAGATTCGCATCAACCGAAAGTAAGGAAACGGTATGATTGTTAAAAACAAATTTAGCTTGTTCCCCATTCAATACGAAGAGATTTGGCAAGCGTACAAAACTCACGAAGCGGCATTCTGGACCACAGAAGAACTCGATTTTGCTCAAGATCTTGCTGATCTTGCCAAGCTGACCGAAGGCGAAAAGCACTTCATTCGACATGTGTTGGCGTTCTTTGCTCAGAGCGAAGGGATGATCAACGAGAACTTATTGACTCGATTTTATGGTGAAATTGAAATCGCGGAAGCGCGCTGTTTCCTTGCTTTGCAGGCATTTAATGAAGTCATTCACGCAGAGACTTACGCACTGCAACTCGAAACTTACATTCCCGATGTTGAAGAGCGTGAGCGCTTGTTCAATGCGATTGAAAACGTCCCGACCGTGAAGCGTAAGGCGGAGTGGGTAATGAAGTGGATCTCCTCCGATAAACCATTGGCAATGCGTTTGATCGCCTTTGGTCTTGTGGAAGGCTTGTTCTTCGCTGGCAGCTTCTGTGCCATTTACTACTTCCGTAAACGTGGTTTGCTGGCTGGTTTGGCAGCAAGCAATGACTTGATTGCTCGTGACGAAGGGCTGCACTTTAGCTTTTCTGCGCTGCTATTTAAAACCTTAGGTCAAGGCAAGGTGACGCAACAAGAGTTTGAAGAGATTTGCCGTGAAGCCGTTTCAATTGAGAAAGAGTTTGTAACGGAAGCCCTACCAGTGGACTTGATTGGTATGAATGCTGAGCTGATGTGCCAATACATTGAGCACACTGCCGATGTTATCGCTGGTTTGTTTGGGTTCACCCCGATCTTTGGTGCGGAAAACCCATTTGATTACATGCGTTTATTGGACATGGAAGGAAAGACCAACTTCTTTGAAAAACGTGTTACTGAGTACAAACGACCTCAAGATCGCCAATTGAGTTTTGATGCGGATTTCTAACGGCAAGGAATAGCAGAGAAGAGTAATGAAAATAGAAATGTACAGCAAGGAGCAGTGCTCCCAATGTGAAACCGCAGCAATGTGGTTGCAAAATCAGGGCTTTAACGTGGCAACGCTCAAGTTGGATGTGGAGTTTGATCGGGAAACCTTGTTCGAGTTATTCCCAACCGCAAGAAGCTACCCGCAGTTTATGCTCGATGGCGAACCCATTGGTGATTTCAGTCGCTTAAAATCGGCACTCGCTTTTGAGCAAAGTGCCGCTTTCTAAATTAGGTATACCCAAGTAACCTCGAGATGCTAGGTTCAGCGAGACTGACTTGGTTTGTAGACGCGGCGGCGATTTAAAGGTTTAGTGGGTCTAAATCAAGAATCGGCAACAAAGTATACAAGCCAAGGCCCTTACCACTTGCAAAGAGTGCCCTTTGGGAGCGTGTCATTGACCCGCTTTTTTAATTAAACCAATGGCTGTGTCAAACAACTTGGAAATAGCTGGCTATTACACTGCGTTGTTTTCCTTGCTCTCGAATCAATGACAACGCTCTGAATCCTGCATCTTGAAGTCACTGGGTATAACCCCTTTTATTGAGAAAAGGGGAGTTTTATTTCCACTTAAATTTTGTGGATGTTCAAATTATCAGTAAAAACTCGTAAAACTGTTGAAAACGTACTCGACATAAATGGTCGAAATTTGTACTGTTGATTCGCTTCACATTCCTAAAACTTCTTATCCGATAATCAGTTGAAGCAAAGATCTGTGCTTGATACAGGTCGGTTGGCAAAGGAATTCAACATGCAACAGTTTCATATCAGAAGACTAAGAGAAGAAGACGTCCCACTGTTGAAAACGCTCTTGGTCGAACTCGACACCTCTCATTATAATGCTGAGCCAGATTTCTACCGTTCTCCGGAAGAAATGGCGCAGTTAAGGGAAGATCGCAACATATTCGATAAATATTTTGATGGCAGCATCACGGCTTTTATTGCTTGTTCTAACCGACAGGTGGTTGGTTTTATCTCTGGCACTGTGCGAGAGGTCAACTCGATTCTCTCTCCAGAAAGACGCGTCGGTTATATCAATGAGTTGGTGGTGTCTGAAAGCCATCGAAACTTAGGTATTGGTTTGTCTTTGATGGATAAAATCGAGAGCGATTTATGCAGCCAAGACATTGAAGAGCTCGGTTTAACCGTGGCGTCATTTAATCACGAAGGCGAAGATTTCTACCATAAGATGGGTTACCGCGTAATTACCAAAATGATGACCAAGCGAGTCAAAGACTAGCGTCGATTTAAACCTGAATCGAACCAAAAACGCCTCTCTATCTTGTGATAAAGAGGCGTTTTTCTATCTAGGTTTTTAGCGAATTCTGAGCGCTAGCTGCTTATTTCAACGTTGCTGCGGTTTGTTTACCCATCGCAATCAACTTGTCGAGAATACGCTCACCATCTGCGCGGAGACCGTTGTGTTCGTATTCGTTGGTGATCCAAGCTTTTGAGTTTGGCATTGCAGCGAGTGTTTCACGGCTAATGTCCATTTCCACAAACATATCGTCTGCATAGACAGCGCAACTCACAGGCACCTTATTGTTTGCCAGTTGCTGCGCATCGTATAACGGCGTCCAATCGGCTTTCTCTGCCAGTAATTCTGCAGCTTCTTTCAGTGGCTTTAGATTCACGTATTGATCGAACATCCAAGGGAAGACCATTTCTCCGGTGAAGTAGAACGGCTTGCCTTGTTCATAGTTGAACGCATCATGCTCTTGACGTACTCGGTGTGCGCTCCATTGAGAAGCAAACCCTTGGCAGTAAATCGACTCGTGCAGAATCGCGTAAATTGGATTGGTCTGGAAGTTTTGCTGCGCCAACATGTCGTTGAGGAATTCATAACGAAGCTGAGGTTTACCGTTCACTTCAATCAAGGCACTTTCTAGCCAATAGTAAGTTGGCAAGAAGGTGTCACTGACACCAAAGTTAATCCCAATTTGTTGGAACTGTTCGACAGTAAAACGCTGACTATTTGGCAGAAACTCTTCGTGCTCCAACAAGTGATTGGCAATGTTCTGGCATAGCTGCTGCGCTTGTGGGAATTGCTGGAAGAAGGCTTGGTTCTTCTCCATGGTGCGCTTGAATGTTGCGTGATACACATCATCCGCATGACGAGAAACCGAAGGCACACCGCCCGTAATGTAGCTTTGCAGTAAGCTGTTCGGGAACAACGATAGGTAAGTTAACGAGCAGAAACCACCAAAGCTCTGACCCAAAATCGCCCACTTATCAACGCCAAACTGTTCACGGATAAATTCCGCATCGCGAACAATGTTGTCTGCGCGGAAGTGGCTTAAGTAGTCTGCTTGTTGCGTCGGCGTGAGGTGCGCAAGCGTCTGGTGATTGATCACGCTGCTGTTGCCAGTGCCGCGTTGGTCGAGCAGTAGTACACGGTACTCACTCAATGCGCGTTTGATCCAGCCGTTGTTTCCGTTTGGACGAGGAGAAGGGAAGCCCGGACCGCCTTGAAAATACACTAACCACGGTTTGTCGGAGTCTTCATCGCCGACTAAACAAACGGAGCGAGCGAAGACGTTGATCGTACCTTTGCTTAGATCTTGGTAGTCCAGCGGCACTGTAAATGAATGGGGTGTGTAATGCAGTCCTGCGTCGATAAATGATTGAGCGTTCATTGTTATTATCTTTCCTTGTTTAAAGTTGCTTTACGATATCGAATTCCTTATTAGAAACAACCGATTTGTTGTAAGAACTCGATTTTTGACTCCTGAAAGGCAATCAATACTGAAACTCTTCGATCTTTCCGTGTTGGTATGCACTGAGTGAACTATGATCTGTTAGGTGAAGTTTGGAAATCACTGTCTTATCACCATCTTGATCAGTTCTTATGAAACGAGACATTTGGCGGTCATTGACCATGGAGGATGCTTGATGAACACGTCACTAACCCGAATTAAGCTTGCTTGTTTATTACTACAGATTTTTAGCGCACCCGCACTGGCGGTCGTAACGCCGAATCCGCCTCAGTTGCAGGCGAAAGGTTATGTGCTGATGGACTTTCAGTCCGGCGCCATCATTGCGGAGCAAAACGCGCGTGCTGGGTTAGCCCCTGCCAGTTTAACTAAGCTAATGACGGCTTATGTGGTGGGGCAAGAAATTAAAGCAGGGCGACTCAATTGGGACGACACTGTGACGGTGAGTGAAAACGCGTGGTCAGCTAAATTTCCTGACTCTTCTAAAATGTTCATTAAGCCAAAAGATGAGATTACCGTAGCAAACTTAATGCGTGGCGTGATTATTCAATCGGGTAACGATGCATGTGTCGCGCTCGCTGAACACGTTGCCGGTAGTGAAGGTGCATTTGTGGCGTTGATGAATGGCTGGGCTGACAAACTTGATTTGCAAGATACCTACTTCGTTAACTCGCATGGCCTAGATAGCGAGGGCATTCAAACCTCACCAACAGATATGGCAAAGCTGATGCAATCTATCATTAATGATGTACCAGCTGTCTACGCGCTCTACAGCGAAAAGGTGTTCAAGTGGAACAAGATCACGCAATACAACCGGAATAAGCTGCTATGGGATAACTCGATTGATGTCGATGGAGGAAAAACGGGGTATACCAGCAACGCGGGTTACAGTTTGGTTAGCTCCGCCAAAGAAGGAAAAATGCGTTTGATTTCGGTGGTGATGGGAACGCCGAGTAAACAGTCGCGAATCAGCCAATCGAAGAGTTTGCTCAACTATGGTTTTCGATTTTATGACACCAAACAAGTCGCGAAACAAGGGGAAGTATTATCGACAGTTAAAGTATGGAAGGGTGACGTAAGTGAGATCGAGTTGGGTTTTGCACAAGATGCATACCTCACGCTACCTCGCTCGTTGACTGCAGGGTTGGACAAAAGCGTAGTCGTAAATGAGCCGCTGATTGCCCCTATCGCGAAAGGGGATGTGGTTGGTAAAGTCGTGTGGAAGAGTGACGATAAAACAGTGGCGAGCTACCCATTGGTAAGTAACCAAGCAGTAGAAGAGGGCTCTTGGATTGGTAAGTTATGGGACAGTTTAGTGCTTTGGGTGAAGTCGTTGCTTAATTAGGGTCTGTTGACCTTTTGCGGTTAAATTTTGTTCGAGATAAAAGCGTTTTAATCGCGGCGAGAGGTTTGTAGCCTAGTTATTCTAAGCAAAATCCTCTCAACAAAGAGTAAAACGCTTTTAGCCGAACCCTTCGGGCAGCGTTTGTGGCTCCTTTCTACTGCGTTATCGGCTTATCAGGTAGGGCAACTACATTTCAAAGCCTCTGCCTTGCATAAAGAACCCACAAACTGCTGCAAAAATCAGCTCAAAARGTCAACAGAC
>NZ_APHW01000036.1 GCF_002741985.1 Vibrio rotiferianus CAIM 577 = LMG 21460 | reverse complement strand
GTAAGACAAAAGCCAAGAACACTTGAATGTGTTGTATTGGTGTTTGTCTTAAAGACAAACATTGAGAACTTTACAATCAACAATAAATTGTTGATTTGTCAGCTTTCCAAATTGTTAAAGAGCTATGTTAGCTACAAGCTTTCGCTTGTGAACTATCAATCTGTGTGGACACTCATCGTGAATAATCATCGTATAAGGAGGTGATCCAGCGCCAGGTTCCCCTAGCGCTACCTTGTTACGACTTCACCCCAGTCATGAACCACAAAGTGGTAAGCGTCCTCCCGAAGGTTAAACTACCTACTTCTTTTGCAGCCCACTCCCATGGTGTGACGGGCGGTGTGTACAAGGCCCGGGAACGTATTCACCGTGGCATTCTGATCCACGATTACTAGCGATTCCGACTTCACGGAGTCGAGTTGCAGACTCCGATCCGGACTACGACGCACTTTTTGGGATTCGCTCACTCTCGCAAGTTGGCTGCCCTCTGTATGCGCCATTGTAGCACGTGTGTAGCCCTACTCGTAAGGGCCATGATGACTTGACGTCGTCCCCACCTTCCTCCGGTTTATCACCGGCAGTCTCCCTGGAGTTCCCGACATTACTCGCTGGCAAACAAGGATAAGGGTTGCGCTCGTTGCGGGACTTAACCCAACATTTCACAACACGAGCTGACGACAGCCATGCAGCACCTGTCTCAGAGTTCCCGAAGGCACCAATCCATCTCTGGAAAGTTCTCTGGATGTCAAGAGTAGGTAAGGTTCTTCGCGTTGCATCGAATTAAACCACATGCTCCACCGCTTGTGCGGGCCCCCGTCAATTCATTTGAGTTTTAATCTTGCGACCGTACTCCCCAGGCGGTCTACTTAACGCGTTAGCTCCGAAAGCCACGGCTCAAGGCCACAACCTCCAAGTAGACATCGTTTACGGCGTGGACTACCAGGGTATCTAATCCTGTTTGCTCCCCACGCTTTCGCATCTGAGTGTCAGTATCTGTCCAGGGGGCCGCCTTCGCCACCGGTATTCCTTCAGATCTCTACGCATTTCACCGCTACACCTGAAATTCTACCCCCCCTCTACAGTACTCTAGTCTGCCAGTTTCAAATGCAATTCCGAGGTTGAGCCCCGGGCTTTCACATCTGACTTAACAAACCACCTGCATGCGCTTTACGCCCAGTAATTCCGATTAACGCTCGCACCCTCCGTATTACCGCGGCTGCTGGCACGGAGTTAGCCGGTGCTTCTTCTGTCGCTAACGTCAAATAATGCAGCTATTAACTACACTACCTTCCTCACGACTGAAAGTGCTTTACAACCCGAAGGCCTTCTTCACACACGCGGCATGGCTGCATCAGGCTTGCGCCCATTGTGCAATATTCCCCACTGCTGCCTCCCGTAGGAGTCTGGACCGTGTCTCAGTTCCAGTGTGGCTGATCATCCTCTCAGACCAGCTAGGGATCGTCGCCTTGGTGAGCCATTACCTCACCAACTAGCTAATCCCACCTAGGCATATCCTGACGCGAGAGGCCCGAAGGTCCCCCTCTTTGGCCCGTAGGCATTATGCGGTATTAGCCATCGTTTCCAATGGTTATCCCCCACATCAGGGCAATTTCCTAGGCATTACTCACCCGTCCGCCGCTCGACGCCGTTATCGTCCCCCGAAGGTTCAGATAACTCGTTTCCGCTCGACTTGCATGTGTTAGGCCTGCCGCCAGCGTTCAATCTGAGCCATGATCAAACTCTTCAATTTAAGACTTTGTTCGGCTCAATGAATACTGAACATTACATAAGTAATGTTTGAATTGACTGTGCTGAGTCTTTCGACTCAATGGTCACTTCGTTTCATTGAAACCTAATTTGATACCGAAGTATCTAATTGGATTATCATCAACGAGTGCCCACACAGATTGATAGGTCTATATTGTTAAAGAGCTTTCCTATTGAGCTTTGCTCAAATCGGACGGCCATTTTAGCGAGTTAAAGTTTAGTGTCAATCACTTTTTTCAAACTTTTTTCAAGCGTTTCCGCTTGGCTAATTGGCTTGCCAACTCAACCTCGTTTCTTTCGAAGCGTTGCCGTGTCAGCGAGGTGGCATTATAGAGATTGCGATCACATTGGCAAGCCCTTTTTGACGTTTTATTTGATTTTTTTATTGTTCGAGCAAAAATCCATCAAAGGCAGTCAAAAAAGCACGTTATTTCTACAGTTCTTTGAATTTATCTGCGAAAAGAGCCACTTTTTCCCAATTGGTGTATTCAACTTCTTTGGTTGTATCGGTTTCACCACCTGTCATCGACATAATAAACTTGATCATGGTTTTGTCGAACCAACTATAACGTGGGTAATAAAGTGCACCAGCGAACACACCTATTAACGTTGGCTTCCAAGGTGACTTAATTAGGAACTTGCGAATGTAAGCGCTGCCTTCTGGCGTATCCTTTCCTTGGTCTTCTTTACGAGCAGTAAGGTTTACGCAGAAAAACGCCACTTTACTTTGCTCTAGCTGACCTAGGTTTCGCTCAATAAACTGGTATAGCTTCTTATTAAGGTGGCCATAACGAATAGAAGCTCCAATCAGTACTCTGTCGTATAGGCTAAAATCAATCGTCTCTACATTATGTAAATCCACCAGCTCACAATCGAAGTCTGGTAGTTGCTCATCTATATAGTGGAGAATTTTTTTTGTCTGCCCTTCACGGGAAGAGTATAGAAATAACGCTTTTGCCACGATTTCCCCTTAGCTACGCCAAAACGTCGGCGTAAGTAGAATAAGTAAGGTAAAGATTTCCAAGCGGCCAAACAGCATAGAAACAATCAATACCCATTTTGCTTTGTCATTCACGTCACCAAAGTGAAGTGCCACTTCCCCCAAACCTGGGCCGAGGTTGTTTAGAGTCGCCGCCACCGCCGAGAACGCACTTAGCTCGTCCATCCCAGTTGCAATCAAACCCAACATACAAACCACAAATACCAGTGCATATGCAGAGAAGAACCCCCACACCGCATCAACGACACGTTGCGGTAGCGCACTACCACCTACTTTAATGGTGTAAACCGCACGCGGGTGAACCAAACGCTTTAGCTCACGCGCACCTTGTAAAGTCAGTAGCAAAATACGGATCACTTTCATGCCGCCGCCTGTCGAACCAGCACAGCCACCTATAAAAGAAGAGAACAATAGCAACACTGGTAAGAACAATGGCCAATCAGCAAAGCCGGTCGTTGTAAAACCTGCAGTTGTAGATATAGACACGGTTTGGAAGAGCGCTTGGTCAAAAGCGTCATATGGCGAGTCATACGAGTGGTGGTTCAATAATAATAAGAAGCACACTAAAAACAGGACAACTTGTATAAAGATGAAGGCGCGGAACTCTGGATCTTTCCAATAATATTTAGGATGCACGCCGCCAGACGCAAATGCGGCGAAGTGCAAAGAGTAGTTACATGCCGAAATCAACAAGAAGACAACGGTAATCATGTTAATCGCATAGCTATCGAAATAGCCCATGCTGGCATCGTGGGTAGAGAAACCACCAATAGCAATGGTTGAGAAGCTGTGACTAATGGCATCAAATGGCGTCATGCCCGCCAACCAAAACGCCACAGCACACGCGATGGTCAAACTTAAGTAGATGTACCACAGCGCTTTTGCTGTTTCTGCAATACGTGGAGTCATCTTAGTGTCTTTGACTGGACCCGGTATTTCAGCTCGATACAGCTGCATACCACCGATACCAAGAACAGGAAGAATCGCTACCGCCAATACGATGATACCCATACCACCAAACCACTGTAGAAGCTGGCGATAAAAGAGAATCGCTTTTGGTAGTTCGTCCAGTCCGACAATAACCGTCGCGCCAGTAGTCGTTAAGGCAGAGAAAGACTCAAAAAATGCATCAGTCACAGATATATTGGGATTATCTGAGATCAGAAAAGGGATAGAGCCTGCACTACCAAGTACGGTCCAGAAAAGAACCACTATAAGAAAGCCATCACGCGCTTTTAGCTCATGCTTGTGCCTGCGGTTTGGGAACCAACATATCCCACCACACAATAAAAGCACGAAGAAAGTCGTGACAAATGGTACACCGGCACCATCCCGATAGATAAGCGCTACCAGTGCTGGTGCGAGCATTGTGACACTAAAAAGCGCGAGCAATAGCCCGACGATTCGAATAATTGAACGAAATTGCATGGATTGATTGACTAGCGAAGCTGTCCCTGTGGCTTCCTATTTTTCATTATTGTCCGTCTAGTGGGGTGACAACTGCCTTTGCACCACTTTTGTTGATGATAGCTTGGGTAAACGCGCTCACTTCACGTAGCTCAATTTCCACCACTAATACCACCTGATCGCTGTATTCAGCATCCACTTCAACCGCGCCAAACTGGGGCATGAGTGACTGTGCGATAGGCATAAACCCATAGTCTAACTCTAGTCGGAGTTTTGTGGTTATTTTTTTCTCAATTGTTTGAAGCAGCTTGAGCGCTTGTTGCACACCACCACCATAAGCTTTGACCAAACCACCCGTACCAAGCTTGATGCCGCCAGAATATCGAGTAACCACCGCGGTGATCTCACCAACTCCAGAGCCAGACAGCTGAGCGAGGATCGGTTTACCAGCCGTCCCTGATGGCTCTCCATCATCACTAAAGCCCCACTTCATCGAATCTTCTGGTCGACCAGCAACAAATCCCCAGCAGTTATGCCTTGCATCAGAGTGTTTGGTTTTGATCTGCTCAACGAATGCCTTCGCAGCTTCCACGCTGGGCGTATGAGCTAAGTAAGTAATAAAGACACTCTTTTTGATCTCTTCTTCAAATTGAGTGGGCTGGGCAGGAATCAGATAAGGCAGGTCATTCATAGGATTAGGTCACTTTTCTCTTTGTTCAAAGTCTATCACGAGACGGAATTGTGAGTCGCATAAGATCTGCACCAGCGCACAATGTTAAACACTTGTTTAAAAAATGTATTGAAATTAACCAATCCGAGGTCCAAACTAACTCCACTGGTCAAACCAGAACAACAAATATAACGACTTTCCTCTATATCTATTTGTTGCCCTACAGGCGCTCAGCCCGCATCAAATCGGTATACAGACAATCCAAGATTGTATGTCATGGAGATAGACAATGATTTACCAAGCCGAAACCCTACAGGTAAAGGAAGTACAAGATGGTATTGCAGAACTAAGCTTCTGCTCTCCAAAATCCGTTAACAAGCTCGACCTAGCGACACTAGAGTCACTCGACAAAGCCCTTGATGCACTAAAAGCGCACCAAGGACTGAAGGGCTTGATGCTCACCTCAGATAAAGACGCGTTCATTGTTGGCGCTGATATCACCGAATTCTTAGGTCTTTTCGCTAAGACAGACGCTGAACTCGATCAGTGGCTGCAATTTGCTAACAGCATCTTTAACAAGCTGGAAGACTTACCGGTCCCGACTATCTCGGTACTAAAAGGTCACACGTTAGGTGGCGGTTGTGAGTGCGTGCTTGCAACTGACATGCGAATTGGTGACAAGACCACCAGCATCGGTCTGCCAGAAACAAAACTGGGTATCATGCCGGGCTTTGGTGGTTGTGTGCGTCTGCCACGTGTTATTGGCGCCGACAGTGCGATGGAAGTGATCACACAAGGCAAAGCGTGTCGTGCGGATGAGGCATTAAAGATTGGTCTTCTGGATGCGGTTGTCGACAGCGACGCACTTTACGAGTCAGCACTCAAGACACTGACCTCCGCAATCAACGAGAAGTTGGACTGGCAAGCTCGTCGTAAGCAAAAGACATCACCACTTACGCTAAGTAAGCTCGAATCAATGATGAGCTTTACCATGGCGAAGGGTCTAGTGGCACAAAAAGCAGGTCCTCACTACCCTGCACCAATGACAGCCGTTATTACTATTGAAGAAGGCGCTCGCTTTGCTCGTAACGAAGCACTCGACATTGAACGTAAGCACTTCGTAAAACTGGCTAAGTCTGAAGAAGCAAAATCACTGGTTGGTTTATTCCTCAACGACCAATACATCAAAGGGCTTGCTAAAAAATCAGCTAAGTCAGCGAGTAAAGACACGCAACGTGCAGCTGTGCTTGGTGCAGGTATCATGGGCGGCGGCATCGCTTACCAATCTGCATTAAAAGGCGTGCCGGTGTTAATGAAAGACATCGCGCAACCTTCACTCGATTTAGGCATGACTGAAGCATCTAAGCTACTGAATAAACGCTTATCTCGTGGTCGTATTGATGGCTTTAAGATGGCTGGTATTTTAGCGTCTATCACACCGAGCCTACATTACGCAGGCATCGAAGAATCAGACGTGATTGTTGAAGCCGTAGTAGAAAACCCGAAAGTAAAAGCAGCAGTTTTGAGTGAAGTCGAATCACATGTCGGTGAAGACACAGTTATCACCTCAAACACCTCGACGATTCCAATCAATCTATTAGCGAAATCGCTAAAACGTCCAGAAAACTTCTGTGGCATGCACTTCTTCAACCCAGTGCACCGCATGCCTCTTGTTGAGATCATCCGTGGTGAACATACCTCTGATGAAACCATCAATCGTGTTGTCGCCTACGCAGCGAAAATGGGCAAATCACCAATTGTCGTCAATGACTGCCCTGGGTTCTTTGTAAACCGCGTATTGTTCCCATACTTTGGTGGCTTTAGCATGCTACTTCGTGATGGCGCGGACTTTACGAAAATCGACAAAGTCATGGAACGTAAGTTTGGCTGGCCGATGGGACCTGCATACTTGCTCGATGTCGTTGGTATTGATACTGCTCACCACGCACAAGCCGTTATGGCGCAAGGTTTCCCAGAGCGTATGGGTAAACAAGGTCGTGACGCGATCGATGCACTGTTCGAAGCAAGCAAATACGGTCAGAAGAATGGCAGTGGCTTCTACAGCTACACCATAGATAGAAAAGGTAAGCCGAAGAAAACCTTCTCTGAAGAGATCTTGCCGGTGCTCGCTGACGTTTGTGCCGATAAGCAGGACTTTGACGATCAGACCATCATTCAACGTATGATGATTCCAATGATCAACGAAGTGGTACTGTGTCTACAAGAAGGCATCATTGCCACTCCACAAGAAGCGGATATGGCTCTGGTTTACGGTCTTGGTTTCCCTCCATTCCGCGGTGGCGTATTCCGCTACCTAGATAGCGTAGGTATTGCTGAGTTTGTTGCAATGGCAAAACAATACTCAGAGCTTGGTGCTATGTACCAAGTACCACAGATGCTGATTGATATGGCGGCGAAAGGTGAAAGCTTTTACGGTGCACAACAGCAAGGTTCTATCTAAGGAGGGATTCTAAAATGACTAATCAAACAAGAAATGTTGTCGTAGTCGACTGTCTACGTACGCCAATGGGTCGCTCTAAAGGTGGTGCTTTCCGTCATACTCGAGCAGAAGATCTATCTGCGCGCCTGATGAAGGGCATTCTTGCGCGTAACCCACAGGTGAACCCAAGTGAGATTGAAGATATCTACTGGGGCTGTGTACAACAAACACTAGAGCAAGGCTTTAACGTTGCTCGTAATGCAGCGCTGCTTGCTGGCCTACCAATTGAGATTGGCGCCGTGACGGTGAACCGCTTGTGTGGTTCATCAATGCAAGCGCTTCACGACGGTACACGTGCCATCATGACAGGTGACGCTGAAATCTGCCTAATTGGTGGTGTTGAGCACATGGGACACGTACCAATGAACCACGGCGTGGACTTCCACCCTGGCATGTCAAAGACAGTTGCAAAAGCAGCAGGCATGATGGGCTTAACCGCTGAAATGCTTGGTAAGCTGCATGGCATTAGCCGTGAGCAACAAGACGAGTTTGCTGCACGTTCTCATGCTCGTGCACATGCTGCAACGGTAGAGGGTCGTTTTAAAAACGAAATCCTACCAATTGAAGGGCATGCCGCTGACGGCACGCTGTTCACTCTGGATTACGATGAAGTGATTCGCCCTGAAACATCCGTTGAAGGTCTGTCTCAACTTCGTCCTGTTTTCGACCCAGCAAACGGGACAGTAACAGCGGGCACATCATCGGCACTGTCTGATGGTGCTTCCGCGATGCTGATCATGAGTGAAGAGAAAGCCAATGAACTTGGTTTGAAGATCCGCGCACGCATTAAAGGCATGGCGATTGCGGGTTGCGATCCTTCCATTATGGGTTACGGCCCTGTACCTGCGACGCAAAAAGCGCTCAAGCGAGCTGGTCTTTCAATTGAAGACATGGATGTGGTTGAGCTAAACGAAGCGTTTGCAGCGCAATCTCTACCATGTGCTAAAGACTTGGGTCTGCTTGATGTGATGGATGAGAAGGTCAACCTTAACGGTGGTGCGATTGCATTGGGTCACCCGCTTGGTTGTTCTGGCTCACGTATCTCAACCACGCTAATCAACCTTATGGAAGCGAAAGACGCGAAATACGGTCTGGCAACCATGTGTATCGGTTTAGGCCAAGGTATTGCGACGGTATTTGAACGACCATAGTTTGTTGAAGAAACACTAGGTTGTAGTGTTCAATTCAACAATCACGAGCAAATACACCAATACTGAAAAGTTTTAGGTTTACACTTAAGGGCGGCATCTGATGTCGCCCTTTGTTTTACGCCAAACATTGCTCACATGCACAAAAAGCATACATTAAATGCTCAAGTTTCATTTTATTCATAGACAAAGAAGACATACACTTAGCAGCAGTTGATATCTTGCTGCATGTGACCCAGAGTCACGCTACCGCACAATCGGAGAACCTTATGTTTAATGCTCTAGTTCTAAATCAAGAAGACAAACGTACTATCGCTAACATCGAGCAAATCGATGAAACACAATTGCCTGAAGGCGACGTTCTGATTGACGTTGATTACTCATCGTTGAACTACAAAGACGGCCTTGCGATCACAGGTAAAGGTAAAATCATCCGTAACTTCCCGATGGTGCCGGGTATTGACCTAGCAGGTACGGTAGTAAGCTCAGAAGACGAGCGCTACCAAGCAGGCGACAAAGTTGTTCTTACTGGTTGGGGTGTAGGTGAAAACCATTGGGGCGGTATGTCTCAACGTGCTCGTCTAAAAGCGGATTGGCTAGTACCACTACCAAAAGGTCTGGACAGCAAGAAAGCAATGATGGTGGGTACTGCTGGCTTCACTGGCATGCTATGTGTTCAAGCACTGCTTGATGCAGGCATCAAACCTGAAAATGGCGAAATCCTAGTAACTGGCGCAAGTGGCGGTGTAGGCTCAGTAGCCGTAACGCTTCTAGCACAGCTTGGCTACAAAGTGGCAGCCGTGACAGGTCGTGTTGAACAAAATGGTCCGCTACTGGAAAAGCTAGGTGCTAGTCGCATCATCGACCGTATTGAATTTGAAGAGCCAGCACGTCCGCTTGAAAAACAAGTATGGGCAGGTGCCGTTGATACTGTAGGCAGCAAAGTACTAGCAAAAGTATTGGCGCAAATGGATTACAACAGTGCCGTTGCGGCTTGTGGTCTTGCAGGTGGCTTCGATCTACCAACCACAGTGATGCCATTCATTCTACGTAACGTTCGTCTACAAGGTGTGGATTCTGTTTCATGCCCATTTGAAAAACGTACTGCAGCATGGGAAAAATTGGTTGAGCTACTACCAGACAGCTACTTCGAACAAGCTTGTACTGAGGTAGAGCTAGCAGAAGCACCAAAATACGCTGAAGACATCACAAACGGTCAAGTGACTGGTCGTGTGGTTATCAAGCTATAAGCGTTAACTCTTTAATAGAATAAACAAAGCCGGGTCATCACTCGGCTTTTTGCTATTTGGATTTTAGGAAAAGTTAGTCCAATCCCATATCTTCAATTCGTTTGGCAATAAGACGGCTACATTCTTCACGAACCACGGCACGCAACCATTCTTGAGCGGGAGAGTGCTCGCAACGCGCATGCCAAATCATCGAATATTCAAACGGCGTGAATTGGAATGGTAATGGCTTCACAACTAAGTCATAGCGATCAGCAACCAAGTACGCTAAATCGGCCGGTACGGTAATGATAATTGGCAGAGTATCGACAATCGCCAGCGCCGCTTCCAAGTGATAAGCACGCAATACCATCTGACGTTGCGGTTTCTCCACCAGCGCTTGCTCAATCAGCGCTTTAACCCCATCACTGATGGCAATCATGGCATGCGGATGACTAAGATAATCATCCAGACTCATCTCTTTATCGGCTAATGGATGTTGCTTGGAGAGCATACATAACACACCGACTCGTCCTAACACTTCACTGCGTAGTGGCTCCACAGGACCTGTAGGGCGACAAATAGCTAAGTCCGCGCCTTCATATGTTAATTGATCAGACAAGCGGTCGTGTTGCAATGGCAAGAAGTTAAACGACACGTTCGGTGCTTCTTGATAAATACGTGGCAGAGCGAAGGGCAGAATGGTTTGCATCGCGTAGTCAGTCGTGGCGATATTAAACGTCTGATCGCAACTGCGTGGATCAAACTCACGTGGAGACAGCAATTGGCGTAGTGACTCCAAAGGCTCACCCAAAGAGCGATCAATTTCTAACGCTTTCTGGGTTGGGATCAAGTGCTGACCTTGGCGCGTAAACAGTGGGTCACCAAGCAGATCACGTAAACGCCCTAGCACACGACTCATAGCCGATTGGCTCAAATTCAAACGAGTGGCGGCTTTACTGACGCTGCTCTCTTCAATCAACACACGTAGTGCAACCAATAAGTTCAGATCTCTACGGTAGATGTCTTCTAATTCCACGATTTGCCACTTACCATGTTGGGGATTTAGATAAATTGTACTCTTCAGGCAAAAAAAATCCCGCCTTTCAGCGGGGAAGCCCAAGAAAAATGGGGATAGTGTCGGAATGAAGTGTCGTAAAACTTGGTGAGCGGTATATCAATGGGTTCCGATTACAGCAAGAAGCGCTAATTTTCTTGCTCAGATGCACCTGACCATTTGTGCATCTCAATCCAAATCCCAATAATGGTTGCACTCATGCCTAAAAGAGGCATCAATGAGGTTTCAGCTGGCGTTCGAAGCACTAATGCACAAAACGAGATGAAACATGAAACCGAATAGATGGTTAGTCTGTCTAACGCTGTTAACATCGTCTCTCCTTGCCAGTTGTTACCAAATTGTTAATTTAAGGTAAAACAAAAAAATTACTTTGCCAAGTGGTTATTGAATATTTTTTCAACGAAAGTAAAATTCACCGCTAAGTTAGTTACGAGAATCACATTATGAGTTTTAATCCTGAACTGGCGACCAAGACATTAGAGGCGGAAGGATTACGCTGCCCAGAGCCAGTAATGATGGTCAGGAAGACAATTCGAAACATGCAAGATGGTGAGGTATTGCTGGTAAAGGCAGACGACCCATCCACGACTCGAGATATCCCAAGTTTCTGTCGATTTATGGACCACCAGTTGGTTGCAGCGCAAACAGAACAGCTTCCATACCAATATCTAATTAAGAAAGGTTTGGAATAATCTCAGCAAGATCAAAAACGGCAGCCCAAAGGCTGCCGTTTGTTTATTCATCGTATTCTAGTGTGCGAAGTTCAGATTGTAGCTTATTTAATTGTTTTCTCATTGCACGCATCTCTTCGTGCATAGGAATAATATGCGCGACCCGAATCCATGCTTCTACCGTTAAGCCGGTAAGAATGAAGGTCCCTGCCACAATCGGCAACCACATATCAGTCAGCACCATCGCCAACAAGCACAGCGCCAAACCAAAGGTGAATAAATAACTCTGACTCTTTGGGGACATCCCCATATAACGTGTAAGCATAAACTTGCCCTCTCGCCATCATTCACACCATTAAAGTACCATGACAAGTATGGCCACTAATATGTCACCCGTCACGGTCTTGAATGATTTTGAGCCAGAGTTTGAACTCGCGCATTACTTCACTAGTTATTGATAATTCAGACCATTTTATGTGCAATGAATCAGAACAATGCCGCTCCGATGGCTAGCGCGATAAACAGGAATGCGGTCACCTTACGAATCAACCCTAAAGGCATCTTATCCGCCGAGAGTTTGCCGATTAAAACCACAGGAACGTTGGCAAGCAGCATACCGATCGTGGTACCAAGAATCACCCAACTCAATGCATCTGCGTATTGCGCACCCAAGATAGAAGTGGCGATCTGAGTTTTGTCGCCAATCTCCGCAACGAAGAAAGCAATAAAACTCGCAATGAATGGGCCTCGGTTAGAGATCTGCTCGTCATCATCTAACTTATCAGGGATCAGTACCCAAGCCGCCATAGCGACAAAACTGACCACTAGCACCCACTTAAGGACTTCTGGTGAAAGGTAATCGGCCACAACCACACCTAACCATGCAGCCAAAGCGTGGTTGGCAATCGTTGCCAAAAAGATTGCTGCAATAATTGGGATTGGCTTGCGGTAACGACTGGCAAGCAATAGAGATAGCAATTGGGTCTTATCGCCAATTTCTGCTAACGCTACAGTAGTAATTGAAATAGCTAAAACGCTCACGACATGCTCATTGGGGCGGGATAATTATTTTTAACCATAGACAAACCTCACGCCCCACCCCGGTTCGTGATGATTTGTCTAA
Source organism: Vibrio rotiferianus CAIM 577 = LMG 21460 (assembly GCF_002741985.1). Classification (GTDB taxonomy): domain Bacteria; phylum Pseudomonadota; class Gammaproteobacteria; order Enterobacterales; family Vibrionaceae; genus Vibrio; species Vibrio rotiferianus. The sequence goes on along the minus strand of NZ_APHW01000036.1, from coordinate 79,177 downwards.
GGTCTTGCTAAACCCATCAGGCTGATGAGTCTCGAGCGCCATGGTGATTTTGCACCAATTATGTTGACGAACGAACCGGATGAAACAGACATTTCATCGAGTAAGCTACTCCCCAAAGACAGGCGCAATTCTAGCCATGTTTCCCCACCACCTCAAGAGTGAAAGCCAGCGAAAACTCCCTTTTAGGAAAAATTCAGCAGATAAAGCGGTAAAAATCCATTAAAGGAGAAAATTGCCCACGAATTAATCAAGATTAGCTCTACTCCCATGCTCAATATCTGGGTATACTTGATCGTTATTTTATTCAACCGTCATTACTTTGAATCCTCACTGTTGAGGCTAGAAAACCCAACAATAGAGATGACTTCACAAGTAATAAGAGAATCGCGCGAACCTGACTTATGCAAAAATACGATATCAAAACCTTCCAGGGAATGATCCTCGCGCTGCAGGATTATTGGGCTCAAAATGGTTGCACCATTGTTCAACCGCTAGATATGGAAGTAGGTGCGGGTACCTCTCACCCAATGACATGTCTACGAGCACTTGGCCCAGAGCCAATGTCTACAGCTTACGTACAACCTTCACGTCGTCCTACTGATGGTCGTTACGGTGAAAACCCTAACCGCCTTCAGCACTACTACCAATTCCAAGTAGCGCTAAAACCATCGCCAGACAATATTCAAGAGTTGTACTTAGGTTCTCTAGAAGTACTTGGTATTGACCCACTTGTACACGACATCCGTTTCGTAGAAGACAACTGGGAAAACCCAACACTAGGCGCATGGGGTCTAGGCTGGGAAGTTTGGCTAAACGGCATGGAAGTTACTCAGTTCACTTACTTCCAGCAAGTTGGCGGCCTTGAGTGTAAACCAGTAACAGGTGAGATCACTTACGGTATCGAACGTCTAGCAATGTACATCCAAGAAGTAGATTCGGTTTACGATCTTACTTGGAACATCGCACCAGATGGCAGCAAAGTGACTTACGGTGATATCTTCCACCAAAACGAAGTAGAGCAATCGACTTACAACTTTGAACATGCTGACGTTGAATTCCTATTCAGCTTCTTTGAGCAATGTGAAAAAGAGTGTAAAGAGCTGCTTGAGCTTGAAAAGCCACTGCCACTACCAGCTTACGAGCGCATCCTTAAAGCAGGTCACGCATTCAACTTACTAGACGCACGTAAAGCGATCTCAGTAACTGAACGTCAACGTTACATCCTGCGCATCCGCAACCTGACGAAAGCAGTTGCAGAAGCATACTACGCATCGCGTGAAGCTCTTGGCTTCCCAATGTGTAAGAAAGAACAAGCGTAAGGGGTAGAGTAACATGGCAAAAGAATTTCTAATCGAGCTAGGTACAGAAGAGCTACCACCAACGCAACTTCGCACTCTAGCTGAAGCATTCGCAGCAAACTTCGAAGCAGAACTAAAAGGCGCTGAGCTTGCTCACGAAGGCGTAAAATGGTTCGCGGCACCTCGTCGTCTTGCATTAAAAGTAGCAGCACTAGCAGACAGCCAGTCTGACAAAGTTGTTGAAAAACGTGGTCCTGCGGTTTCTGCAGCGTTTGACGCAGAAGGCAACCCAACAAAAGCGGCTCAAGGCTGGGCACGCGGTTGTGGCATCACTGTTGACCAAGCAGAGCGCATGGTAACAGACAAAGGTGAATGGCTACTGTTCAAACAAGAAGTGAAAGGTCAGCCAACATCTGACATCGTAGTTGAACTTGCAGCGAAAGCACTAGCAAACCTACCTATCGCAAAACCAATGCGTTGGGGTAATAAAACGACTCAGTTTATCCGTCCAGTTAAGACGCTAACCATGCTAATGGGCAGCGACCTAATCGAAGGCGAGATCCTTGGTGTCGCTTCTCACCGCACTATCCGTGGTCACCGCTTCATGGGTGAGCAAGAGTTCACTATCGATTCTGCTGAGCAATACCCTGCGATCCTAGAAGAGCGCGGCAAAGTAATGGCAGATTACGAAGCGCGTAAAGCAATCATCCTAGCTGACGCACAAAAAGCGGCAGCAGCGGTTGGCGGTATCGCTGATCTAGAAGATGACCTAGTAGAAGAAGTTACATCTCTGGTTGAATGGCCAGTAGTACTAACAGCGAAGTTTGAAGAAGAGTTCCTAAAAGTGCCTTCTGAAGCTTTGGTTTACACCATGAAAGGTGACCAGAAGTACTTCCCTGTTTATGACGAAAACAAGAAGCTACTACCTAACTTCATCTTCGTATCGAACATCGAATCAAAAGAGCCTCGTTACGTAATCGAAGGTAACGAGAAAGTGGTTCGTCCTCGTCTTGCTGACGCAGAGTTCTTCTTCAACACAGACCGTAAGCGTCCACTTATCGACCGTCTGCCTGAACTAGAGCAAGCGATCTTCCAAAAGCAACTGGGTACGATCAAAGACAAAACAGACCGCATCACTGCACTAGCTGGCTACATTGCAAAACAGATTGATGCTGATGTAGAAAAAGCGACACGTGCTGGTCTACTAGCGAAATGTGACCTAATGACCTCTATGGTATTCGAATTTACGGATACACAAGGTGTAATGGGCATGCATTACGCGAAGCACGACGGTGAAGATGAGCAAGTTGCTTTAGCGCTTTACGAGCAATACATGCCTCGTTTTGCTGGTGACCAACTACCAAGCACAAACATCTCTTCAGCAGTTGCAATGGCAGATAAGCTAGACACTATCGTTGGTATCTTCGGTATTGGTCAAGCACCTAAGGGCTCGGATCCATTCGCACTGCGTCGTGCATCACTAGGTGTACTGCGTATTATCGTTGAGAATGGCTACAACCTAGACCTTGTCGATCTAATCCGCGAATCGAAAGTCCAGTTTGGTAACAAACTTACTAACGAGAATGTTGAGCAAGACGTGATTGATTTCATGCTAGGTCGTTTCAACGCATGGTACAAAGACGAAGGTTTCAGCGTAGACATCATTCAAGCAGTACTGGCGCGTCGTCCGACTAAACCAGCAGACTTCGACCAACGTGTTAAAGCGGTATCTCACTTCCGTGAACTGGAAGCGGCAGAGTCTCTAGCAGCAGCGAACAAGCGTGTTGGTAACATCCTAGCGAAATTCGACGGCGAACTAGCAGCAGACATCGATCTAGCACTTCTACAAGAAGACGCAGAGAAAGCACTAGCAGAAAGCGTTGAAGTAATGACAGAAGCGCTAGAGCCAGCGTTTGCAACTGGTAACTACCAAGAAGCGCTAAGCAAGCTAGCTGACCTACGTGAACCAGTTGATGCGTTCTTTGATAACGTAATGGTAATGGCAGACGACGAAGCACTTAAGAAGAACCGTCTGACTCTACTAAACAACCTGCGTAACCTGTTCCTACAGATCGCAGATATTTCTTTGCTTCAAAAGTAATTCATTACTCTTCGAAGTGATTAAGAAATAAGTAAAAGGGAAGCAGATGCTTCCCTTTTTTGTTGCCTTCAAACTGATGTGAGCGGCATTTATTATTCATTTTGTGAACAATACGAAAATTTGTAGGGTGAGAGGCATTTAACTTCTCGGTGCAGAGCTCGGATTGTAGAGGCACTGTTTTGCTATAACTGGGCTGTTTATTCGGGGGAAGGACACAATGAAAAAAACAATTCTCGCACTCTCTATTGGTCTACTGAGCGCCTGCAGCCAGATTCCAGAAAATGCCATCGTATTAAGTGTTGGTGACGACACTACCGTATTCGAACAAAGCTCTGAAGGACTACTTATCGCAGAGCAAAAACTGGAAAAAGGTAGCTACACCTTTACCATTGCCGACAGCAAACAGAGCTGTGGCAGTAGCTTTGCCCTAGCAGAAGAAAGCCGCATCAAATTCAATCGTCCATTAAAAATGGATAACTGCGCCACTGATGCACAAATGCCGCTGCGCATCTTCAAAGCCAATACCTATCAATTTACGCTCAATCCAACCACCAATGAGCTGACGGTAAAAATCAAACCAAAGCAGAGTCAGGACATCACCTACTCTTGCCCTGTCGCAACTGACGCGCCAAAAACCATCAACGTTGCTCAAACCTTTAATGATGGCACTGTCGTTCGTGATGCCTTAACCGGACAAGAATCCACAGTCGCCAATGGCAGCGTCACCATGCAGCCGGGTCCTATGAGCCAAGGTCTATTGCTCCTAGAAGAAGTTGAACAGCAAGCCGATAAACCGTTCAGCTGGGATAACGCGACGGTGTACTTCGTCATGACCGACCGCTTCTACAATGGCAACCCAGACAACGACAACAGCTACGGTCGCAGCAAAGACGGCAAATACGAGATTGGTACCTTCCACGGTGGAGACTTAGCGGGTCTGACGAAAAAACTCGATTACATCGAATCTCTTGGTGTGAACGCCATTTGGATAACCTCACCACTGGAACAAATCCATGGTTGGGTTGGCGGCGGCGATAAAGGCGACTTTAAACACTACGGCTACCACGGTTACTACCATCAAGATTGGACCAAACTCGATGCCAACATGGGTACCGAAGATGAACTAAAAACCTTTGTCGATACCGCGCATAAGAAAGGCATTCGCGTGATTTGGGATGTGGTCATGAACCACACTGGCTACGCGACATTAGCAGACATGCAGGAGTTCGGATTTGGTCAGCTTTACCTTGATGACCAAGAAGCCAAAGAAATCCTTGGTGAGAAATGGACCGACTGGCAGCCAAAATCGGGACAAAGCTGGCACAGCTTCAACGATTACATCAAATACGGTGATAGCGAAGCGTGGGAAAAGTGGTGGGGCAAAGATTGGCTTCGCACCGACATTGGCGATTACGATGCTCCGGGATACAACGACATCACCATGTCTTTGAACTACTTACCGGATCTCAAAACCGAATCAACTCAGAAAACCGGACTACCAAACTTCTTCCGCAATAAAGACACCAATGCGCAAGATGAACTGCAAACCCCGCGTGAGCATCTGATTACGTGGTTATCCGACTGGGTACGTGACTATGGCATTGATGGCTTCCGCGTCGACACCGCTAAACACGTTGAAATGGAAGCGTGGGCAGAGTTGAAAGCCAGCACCACTCAAGCGCTTGCCCAGTGGAAGCAAAACAATCCAGACAAAGCACTAGATGACCTGCCATTTTGGATGACAGGTGAAGTATGGGCACACAGCGTGGTGAAGAGCCCGTATTTCGATAACGGCTTCGATTCCATCATCAACTTCGAGTTCCAATCTGATGTCGCACCAAAAGCACTGAAGTGTTTTGCTCAGCTTGATGGAGACTACCGCCGCTATGCAGAACGCATCAACAGCGACACTGAGTTCAATGTGTTGAGCTACCTGTCTTCACACGATACTCAACTTTTCTGGGCGGCACGCAGCCGCAGTTTTGATGACCAAGCACGTGCAGCAAATGCTCTGATGCTGGCTCCGGGTGCAGTACAGATCTATTACGGTGATGAGATAGCTCGTGATTTTGGCATTACTGGTTCAGACGCCCACCAAGGCACTCGCTCTGATATGCCATGGGATAAGATTAATGGCGAGCGTGAAGACTTACTGCAGCATTGGCAAAAGTTGGGGGATTTCCGTAAACGCCACCCAGCGGTTGCTCAAGGCAAGCACATCACTCGCAATCAAGAAGGTTACTACGCATTCGAACGCCAATACCAAGACGACAAGGTGCTGATTGTTTACACCGGTGAGTAAGCCACACTATCTCCACCAGCAAGGGAAGCATAAGCTTCCCTTTTTTATTGCTCTTTTTGCCTTTTTATCTCGTACCTCTGGTCTGATGACACACTTTTTTCTTTTTCGGCTTAATTCACACTTTGCGTTAATTACGCATTGAGGTAAGGTCAAGGATTACTCGATAAGCCGATAAAACATCGGCACAAACATACACAAAGCAATCACAATGAATTAGGTATAACGACAAATGCAGTTCTCAAAGTTTGGTGAAAAATTTAATCAGTATTCAGGTATCACGCAGTTAATGGACGATTTGAATGATGGTCTGCGCACACCAGGTGCCATCATGCTCGGTGGAGGCAACCCAGCCGCCATTCCTGCCATGCTCGATTACTTTCGCCAAGCCAGTGAGGAAATGCTCGCCAGTGGGGAGCTCGTCGCCGCCCTCGCCAACTACGATGGTCCGCAGGGCAAAGACGCGTTCGTTAAAGCGCTGGCTCAGTTATTCCGTGAAACTTACGGCTGGGATATTTCCGAGAAAAACATCAGCCTAACTAACGGCAGCCAAAGTGGCTTTTTCTACTTGTTCAACTTGTTGGCAGGTAAACAGCCAGACGGTTCGCACAAGAAAGTGCTACTGCCTATCGCGCCTGAGTACATCGGTTATGGTGATGCAGGCATTGATGAAGATATCTTTGTCTCTTACCACCCAGAAATCGAGCTGTTGGATAACGGTCTGTTTAAATACCACGTCGATTTTGAGCAGCTAAAAGTTGATGACTCTGTTGCGGCAATCTGCGCGTCTCGCCCAACCAACCCAACGGGTAACGTACTGACAGACGAAGAAGTACGTAAGCTGGACAAGCTAGCACGTGAGAACAACATTCCGCTGATCATCGATAACGCCTACGGTCTGCCGTTCCCAAATATCATTTTTGAAGATGTCGAACCGTTCTGGAATGAAAACACCATCCTGTGCATGAGCTTATCTAAACTTGGTTTACCAGGCGTGCGCTGTGGCATTGTGATTGCGAGTGAAGAAATCACGCAAGCGTTAACCAATATGAACGGCATCATCAGCTTAGCTCCGGGCAGTGTTGGTCCAGCGCTGGCAAACCACATCATTGGTAAAGGTGATCTGCTTAAACTGAGTTCAGAGGTGATTAAGCCGTTCTATAAGCAGAAGTCGCAACGTGCGGTCGAACTGCTCCAAGAAGCGATTACCGATGAGCGCTTTCGTATTCACAAACCGGAAGGCGCGATCTTCTTGTGGCTATGGTTTGATGAACTGCCAATTACGACAATGGAACTGTACCAACGCTTGAAAGCGCGTGGGGTCTTGATTGTTCCGGGTGAATACTTCTTTATTGGTCAGAAGGACGAGTGGGATCATGCGCACCAATGCTTGCGTATGAACTACGTTCAAGACGACGAGATGATGCAAAAAGGCATTGCGATTATCGCTGAAGAAGTGGAAAAGGCTTACCGCGAAGGTAAATAGACCGATTGAACTCAGCCGCTTATCTTTGAATTGCGGCCTTGCAATAGTGGCTTTGAAAGTCCCAAACTAAAAAGAGCGCCCATATGGCGCTCTTTCTCATTCTATAACCGGGTGGTTAACTGAAGTGTCATTAGCTGACTAGCTGTTTTCAATCAGGTTGTTGCCACCGATAGCAATCTTACGCGGTTGCATTGCTTCTGGAATTTCACGAACTAAATCGATATGAAGTAGACCGTTTTCCATTGATGCACCAACGACTTTTACGTAATCCGCAAGTTGGAATTTACGTTCAAAATCGCGCTCCGCAATACCTTGGTAAACGTAGTTTTTACCTTCTTCTGCTTTACGCTCGCCCTTCACAATCAACATGTTTTCGTTTTGAGTCAAATCGAGCTGATCTTCAGCAAAACCTGCGACTGCCATAGTAATACGGTAGTTGTGCTCGTCTTTTTGCTCGATGTTGTATGGAGGGTAACCGCCAGAAGTGTTCTTCGCAGAGCTTGCTTCCATCAGGTTGAACAGACGGTCGAAGCCAATTGCATTACGGTATAGTGGTGAGAAATCTACATTACGCATAATCTATCCTCTTTTAAGCAATAGTCTTAGCCCAGATGAAGGTCATCCACGTGGCGCATTTATGCAAGAAAACGCCGAACTAAGGGATCCGATGATTCATTCCTCTGACCTACTGTTTAGGTGCGGGGACATGATGTCGAATCTAGGGTCAAGTTGTGTGCTAAAACTGAGTATCCTCTCCTGAGCGATCTCGTTTAGCGATTCCAGAGGCGCTGTTCTTCTCTTGTTGAGCAAGCTAGCCATCCCTCTTCATAACTAGATATAAGGTCGAAAAATGGGCTTTCAAGGGATCCAGTGAAAATATTTTTAGATCCCCGACTCGGTCGTTCCTCCCTCTCGAGGATGACGCCCTAACATACTGATAATGAAAAGCGACACTTACACCCACTCTTCCCATAAACGTAGAGTTTCAAAGCCAAGCCTCCCCGTCTCCACAGGGCGCAGCCCATTCTCGTTTCTTTTATCTGGTTTCTCTCACTCAATAAAAAAGCACCACCCGAAGGCAGTGCTTTTAAAATTCTATCAAAAGAAATTTAGATTCGTTTTTCCGCAGGGGGATATGCTTAGTTCTAGGAGAAGGCGCGCAGCATACAAGTGTATGTGAGCACCTTCGACAACGAAATCAGCATATCCAGCAAAGGAAAAATAGTCTAAACGTCTAGGTTTGCTACTTTCAGCGCGTTCTCTTCGATGAAGTTACGACGCGGCTCAACTTGGTCACCCATTAGCGTTGTGAACAATTGGTCTGCGCCTACCGCATCTTCAATGGTTACTTGCATCATGCGACGTGTCTCAGGGTCCATTGTTGTTTCCCAAAGCTGATCTGGGTTCATCTCACCTAGACCTTTGTAGCGCTGTAGGCTTAGACCACGACGCGACTCTTTGATTAGCCACTCAAGTGCCGATGCAAAGCTTGATACTGGCTGAGTACGCTCACCACGCTTGATGTAAGCGCCTTCTTCTAGCAGACCGTCTAGCGCTTCAGATAGATCCGCTAGCTTGCCGTACTCTTTCGAGTTCAGTAGGTCGATGCTTAGTGCGTAGTTGTGCGTCACACCGTGAGTACGTACGATGATCTTAGGTAGGTTTAGACCTAGCTCTTCGTGTTGCTCAACTTCGAAGCTGTATTGGCTTGCGCCTACTTCTTTCGCGTTTAGCTGTTCAACTAGCTGTTTTGTCCACGCTTCTACTGCTGCTGCATCGTGACATTGCTCTGCCGTTAGACGCGGCGTGTAGATTAGCTCATGAACTAGCGCGCTTGGGTAACGACGGCTCATACGATCCGCCAGTTTGATACCTGCGTTGTATTGCTGAACTAGCTTCTCTAACGCTTCACCTGCCAATGCTGGCGCTTCTGCGTTTACGTGTAGTGACGCGTTATCAAGAGCCAAAGCAACTTGGTATTGGTTCATCGCGTCTTCATCTTTGATGTACTGCTCTTGCTTACCTTTCTTCACTTTGTAAAGTGGTGGCTGAGCGATGTACACGTAGCCACGCTCGATAAGCTCTGGCATTTGACGGTAGAAGAAGGTCAACAGTAGCGTACGGATGTGCGAACCATCGACGTCAGCATCGGTCATGATGATGATGTTGTGGTAACGCAGTTTGTCCGGGTTGTACTCGTCACGGCCGATACCACAACCTAGTGCCGTGATCAGCGTTGCTACTTCTTGAGAAGAAAGCATCTTGTCGAAACGCGCTTTTTCTACGTTAAGAATCTTACCTTTTAGCGGTAGGATTGCTTGGTTCTTACGGTTACGGCCTTGTTTTGCGGAGCCGCCTGCCGAATCACCCTCCACTATGTACAGTTCAGAGAGTGCTGGATCTTTTTCCTGACAGTCTGCAAGTTTGCCTGGTAGACCTGCTAGGTCTAGCGCACCTTTACGACGAGTCATTTCACGAGCTTTACGCGCCGCTTCACGAGCACGTGCTGCATCGATGATTTTAGTACACACCATCTTAGCTTCTGTTGGGTTCTCAATTAGGAACTCAGACAGTTTTTCACCCATTGCCGACTCAACCGCAGATTTCACTTCAGATGAAACCAGTTTGTCTTTGGTTTGGCTCGAGAACTTAGGATCTGGCACTTTAACCGAAACAACCGCAGTTAGACCTTCACGAGCGTCATCACCAGAAGTTGCCGTTTTCGCTTTCTTAGAGAAACCTTCTTTGTCCATAAAGGTGTTCAGTGTACGCGTTAACGCCGCACGGAAACCAGCAAGGTGAGTACCACCATCGCGTTGTGGAATGTTGTTGGTAAAACAGTAGATGTTCTCTTGGAAGCCATCGTTCCATTGCATTGCTACTTCTACGGCAATGCCATCTTCACGTTCAAAATCGAAGTGGAAGATTTTCTCAATGATCGGTGTTTTGTTGGTGTTTAGGTGCTCAACGAACGCTTGAATACCACCTTCAAACATGAAGTGGTCGCTCTTGTCTGCTTCACGCTCATCAACCAGCTTGATAGAAACACCTGAGTTTAGGAAAGAAAGCTCACGTAGACGTTTTGCTAGGATATCGTAATGGAATTCGATATTTGTGAAGGTTTCAGCACTTGGCCAAAAGCGGATTTGTGTACCCGTTTGCTCAGTGTCACCTACTACCGCTAGTGGCGCTTGAGGCTCACCGTGGTGGTAAGTTTGCGTATGGATATGACCACCGCGGTGGATAGTCAGAACTACTTTCTCAGACAGTGCGTTTACTACAGAAACACCTACGCCGTGCAGACCGCCTGATACTTTGTATGAGTTATCATCGAACTTACCACCAGCGTGAAGTACCGTCATGATAACTTCTGCTGCCGATACTTGCTCTTCTGGGTGCATTTCTGTTGGAATGCCACGACCATCATCCGTAACTGAAACCGAGTTATCCTCATGAATTGTCACAACGATGTCTTTACAGTGACCTGCCAACGCTTCATCAATTGAGTTATCCACCACCTCAAAGACCATGTGGTGAAGACCGGTGCCGTCGTCCGTGTCGCCGATGTACATACCTGGACGCTTACGAACCGCATCCAGACCCTTTAGTACCTTAATACTCGATGAATCGTAATTTTCAGACATGAGTTTCTCTCTTCTAGTTTGACTCTATCCTGCCATGTTCCACATGAAACAATTTGCCCGTATCGTCCAACATATCGGCGATTTGGCTATCAGTGATAGAGCTTACAAATACTTGTGCGCCCGTCTCTTTTAAGCAGTCAGCAAGACGCTTACGACGTTGGCTGTCTAATTCCGACGCAAAGTCGTCAATTAGGTAAATACATTGTTTTCCGGTCATTTCGGTAAGGTGTTGTCCCTGCGCCACGCGCAATGCACACACCATGAGCTTTAATTGACCGCGTGATAGGACGTCCTCAACTGGAGTGCCATTCACTTTAATGCGCAGATCAGCCTTATTCGGCCCACTAAAGGTGTAGCCCAACGACTGATCACGCTCGAAATTTTTCTCTAGTATCTCATGATAGGGCGTGTCTTTGTCCCATCCACGATAATACTTTAATTGGATCTCAAATTCTGGCAAAAATGTCTGACAGATGGTTTCCGCTACGGTTTTCATCTGTTCGATGTAATGTGCTCGCCATTGGCTGATATTTTCTGCCAAACGTGCCATTTCCTGATCCCAGTAACTGAGTTCGCGATAACTTCTGGCAGTTTTAAGTAGAGCATTGCGTTGCTTGTTGAGACGCTTAAAGCGCCCCCATGCATCATAGAAAGCTGGCTCAGTATGAAACACGCCCCAATCAATAAATGCACGACGATGCTTTGGACCATCCGTGAGGAGATCAAACCCTTCCGGGTGTATCAACTGCAAAGGCAAAACTTGTGCAAGTTGCGCCAATTTTTGCCCAGATTGACCGCCTATTTTAACCTCTGTTGAGCCATCACGCTGCTTATTAATGCCAATAGGTAGCTCAAATTGATCCGAGTTCAAAAAACGACCATGAACAAACAGTTCATCGCACTCATTTTGGATAACTCGGCCAGTCAATGAGCTCTTGAAAGAGCGGCCATGTCCGAGCAAATAAATCGCTTCTAGGACGCTGGTTTTGCCGCTGCCATTCGGTCCGATAAGAAAGTTAAAGCCTGCTGATAGGTTAATATCACAGGCTTTAATGTTTCGAAACTGCTGAATGATGAGGCGAGAAAGTGGCATTCAGATGACTTACAGACGGATTGGCATCACCACGTACATGGCACTGTCGTCGTCTGCATTTTCAATCAACGCACTGGCGTTGGCATCTGACATCGATATACGCACATTATCGCAACGTAGGGTGTTAAGTACGTCCAGCACATAACTTACGTTGAAGCCGATCTCAATAGCGTCACCTTCGAAGGTCACGTCTAGCATTTCTTCCGCTTCTTCTTGCTCAGGGTTATTTGCAGTAATACGCATTTCACTGCCGGCAAGATTCACACGAACACCACGGAACTTTTCATTAGAAAGAATCGCTGCACGAGAAAACGCTTGGCGTAATTCATCGCAGCTTGCTTCTAGTGTTTTGGTCGTACTTTGTGGCATTACGCGGCGATAATCAGGGAAACGACCATCAACAAGCTTAGATGTGAAGATAAAGTTATTTACTTCTGCACGTACATTTGAACTGCCAATCTGTAGCACAACAGGTTGTTCTGGCGCGTCCATCAGTTTCACCAACTCTTGTACACCTTTACGTGGCACGATGATTTGCTTCTGTGCAAAGTCGGCACCCAATTGTGTTTGAGACACTGCCATACGGTGACCATCGGTTGCCACGCTGCGTAGCGTCGTACCGTCGATTTCAAACAACATGCCGTTTAGGTAGTAACGAACGTCTTGGTTCGCCATCGAGAATTGCGTTTTTTCAATCAGCGTACGTAGCTCAGACTGAGTCAGTGATACTTCAACTTCGCTTTGCCAATCTTCGATATTTGGAAAATCATTTGCTGGTAGTGTAGCTAAAGAGAAACGGCTACGGCCTGAACGAACTTGTACGCGATCGCCTTCTAGTACGAAGGTAATGATCGCATCGTCTGGTAGGCCACGGCAGATATCGAGAAACTTACGAGAAGGAACGGTAATGCTGCCCGCTTCAAAATCCCCTTCTAGAGTCACTTTGCTCACCAATTCCACTTCCAAATCGGTTGCGGTCATGGATAACACGTTCTCTTCTACTTTGATCAGTAGGTTACCTAAAATTGGCAGGGTTGGTCGGCCACCCAGAGCGCCCGAAACCTGTTGTAGCGGTTTGATTAAATGACTACGTTCAATGGTAAATTTCATGCTTGGCTCTTTACGCTGTCAGCTCAATTAGTGATTTGCTTAGAATACTGCCATTCTAACCGATTACGAGGACAGGGTGCGAATCAAGTTAGAGTAATCTTCCTTAATATCGTGGCTCTCTTCACGCAGCTGCTCAATCTTGCGACAAGCATGTAGCACCGTGGTGTGGTCACGACCACCGAATGCATCACCAATTTCAGGCAAGCTGTGGTTGGTCAGCTCTTTTGCCAACGCCATCGCCAACTGACGAGGACGCGCAACCGATCGAGAGCGACGTTTAGATAGTAGATCCGCCACTTTAATCTTGTAGTATTCAGCGACGGTCTTTTGAATGTTGTCGATCGTCACCAGCTTCTCTTGCAGAGCAAGTAGATCGCGCAGCGCTTCACGAACAAAATCAATCGTAATTGGGCGGCCAGTGAAGTTTGCGTTTGCGATTACGCGGTTCAGTGCACCTTCCAGTTCACGAACGTTAGAGCGTAGACGCTTAGCAATAAAGAACGCTACTTCGTCCGCTAAGTGGATTTGGTGGTCTTCGGCTTTCTTCATCAAGATCGCCACACGAGTTTCTAACTCAGGCGGCTCGATCGCGACGGTTAGACCCCAACCAAAACGTGATTTCAGACGATCTTCTACACCGCTGATCTCTTTTGGATAACGGTCAGATGTTAGGATGATCTGTTGGTTGCCTTCTAGCAATGCGTTGAAGGTATGGAAGAATTCTTCTTGTGAACGCTCTTTATTAGCAAAAAATTGAATGTCATCGATAAGTAGCGCATCAACACTGCGGTAGTAGCGTTTGAACTCTTCAATCGCGTTATTTTGCAGTGCTTTTACCATGTCTTGTACAAAACGCTCAGAGTGCATGTACACCACTTTTGCGTTTGGATTGTTATCCACAATCGCATTACCCACAGCGTGCAAAAGGTGGGTTTTACCCAAACCTGTACCACCATATAAGAACAATGGGTTGTAGGCTGCGCCTGGGTTATCTGACACCTGACGTGCAGCAGCCAAACCCAGTTGGTTTGACTTACCTTCAACGAAGTTATTGAACTTGTGTTTTGGGTTCACATTTGAGCGGTGATTGATGTTCGCGATAGCTTGAGCGTCGTCATCCCACGTTTTGTGTACAGGTTTGCGTGCTTGCAGCTGTGCAGGCGCTGAAGATTCAGCAGCCACATCTGCCGGCGTACGTGTCGGTGCCGGTTTTGGAGCTGCTACAGGGCGACTGCCCACTTCGAAACGCAAGCTAGGGACGTCATTACCGCAGTATTCTTGCAGTAGACGATTAATGCTGTTCAGGTACTTGTCGCGAACCCAATCCAAAACAAAGCGGTTTGGCGCGAACAGAGTGAGAGTATTGTCATTGAGCTCCGCTTGTAACGGACGAACCCACATGCTGAATTCTGTAGCTGGTAGCTCTTCTTGAAGCTGCTGCAAACATTGCAACCAAAGCGAAGATGACACGGTGCCCCCACTGAGTATTTGAATTATCGGAAAAGACTGGCAATTTTACCTGTTGATAACCAAGATCGCCAGCGATTGATCGACGATCCAGTGAATAAGATCCAAGTTATTCACAATTATTTCGCTGGACATAGCAAGATCAACACATCTTGCCCCAAGATTGCCCACACAACGATCCACATTTAGGCAAAATCAACCAGATCCAGCAATTGGTGATAAGTCTGTGAATGAATTTTCCTTCATTGTGCTTTTTTCATTGCCAATCCAGTTCATTTCGATCGTTTTTTCATCATTTATCCCAATTTATCGCCTACTATCTATACCAAATACGATCTTATTACTCTCAGGTCTAGGTTATTGCACTTGGTTATTTATTTAATTGAGCTAACTAACAGTAGTATTTCCAACCATAAAAGTATGGAGATGTATTATGAAACACTGGATTAAGGTTGCCGTTGCAGCCATTGCTTTGTCTGCAGCAACCGTTCAAGCAGCAGTCGACACTGCAGCTACGGAAGTAAAAGTCGGCATGTCAGGTCGCTACTTCCCATTCACCTTTGTTAAGCAAGACAAGCTACAAGGTTTTGAAGTAGATATGTGGGACGAGATCGGTAAGCGCAACGACTACAAGATCGAATACGTCACAGCGAACTTCTCTGGTTTATTCGGCCTACTAGAAACCGGCCGTATTGATACCATCTCTAACCAGATCACCATGACGGAAGCACGCAAAGCCAAATACCTTTTCGCAGACCCTTATGTGGTAGACGGTGCACAAATCACGGTACGTAAAGGCAATGACAGCATTCAAGGTGTAGAAGACCTCGCCGGTAAAACTGTTGCGGTAAACCTAGGCTCCAACTTTGAGCAACTGCTGCGCGATTACGATAAAGACGGCAAAATCAATATTAAGACTTACGATACGGGTATTGAGCACGACGTAGCACTTGGCCGCGCTGATGCATTCATCATGGATCGCTTGTCTGCCCTAGAATTGATTAAGAAAACGGGCCTGCCACTAGAGCTTGCGGGTGAACCGTTTGAAACCATTCAAAACGCTTGGCCTTTCGTAGATAACGAGAAAGGTCGCAAACTACAGGCAGAAGTGAATAAAGCACTTGCAGAGATGCGCGCCGATGGAACAGTAGAGAAGATTTCGGTGAAATGGTTTGGTGCCGACATCACTAAGTAACATTTCTCTTCTTTTAGGACGCTGAGTTTTATCTCGCGTCCTTTTTTAACTTAATGACAAGGTGGAACTTCGTATTCCACCTTTTCTTTTCTCAAGGTAAGTCGTATGGGATTTGATTTTAATTACATGTTGGAACTGCTGCCAATACTGCTCAAGTATCTTGGCACAACCATGGAAATGGCCACATGGGGATTGGTCTTTTCACTGATTTTAGCCATTATTTTAGCTAATATTCGTGTATTTAAGCTGCCTGTTCTCGACCAGTTAAGTCAACTTTACATCAGCTTCTTTCGCGGTACGCCACTTTTAGTTCAGCTGTTCTTGTTGTATTACGGCCTACCACAAATCTTCCCGATCATGGTCGGCATCGATGCCTTCTCTGCTGCGGTAATTGGTTTAACATTACACTTTGCCGCTTACATGGCAGAGAGCATTCGTGCTGCCATCATCGGTATCGATCGCAGTCAAATGGAAGCGAGCTTGTCGGTGGGCATGACAACACCACAAGCGATGCGTCGTATTATCTTGCCACAAGCCACACGAGTCGCATTGCCTTCATTGATGAATTACTTTATCGATATGATTAAGTCGACTTCCCTCGCCTTCACCTTGGGTGTAGCAGAAATCATGGCCAAGGCGCAGATGGAAGCCTCTTCGAGCTTCCGCTTCTTTGAAGCTTTCCTTGCAGTCGCACTGATTTATTGGGGTGTGGTGGTGATTCTGACTCGAGTTCAAATTTGGGCAGAAGCGAAATTGAATAAGGCGTATGTACGATGATCAAATTAGAAAATATTCACAAGCGCTTTGGTGATACTGAAGTTTTAAAAGGCATTGATCTCAACATCAAACAAGGTGAGATCATCGTTATTATCGGTTCAAGTGGTACGGGTAAATCAACACTGCTGCGTACCGTTAACTTCTTAGAGCAAGCGGATCAGGGACGCATCACCATTGATGACATCTCAGTGGATACGCAAAAGCATACTAAAGCAGAAGTATTAGCATTACGTCGCCGGACAGGATTTGTTTTTCAAAACTATGCCCTATTTGCTCATATGACTGCGCGTCAGAACATTGCAGAAGGCCTGATTACCGTACGTGGCTGGAAGAAAGATGACGCACTAAAACGTGCACAAGAAATTCTCGACGACATTGGTCTTGGCGATAAAGGCGAAAGTTATCCAGCGGCGCTGTCTGGAGGTCAACAGCAGCGTGTGGGTATTGGCCGTGCAATGGCCTTACAGCCGGAACTGTTGCTTTTTGATGAGCCAACGTCTGCACTGGATCCTGAGTGGGTTGGAGAAGTTCTCTCATTAATGAAGAAGTTAGCTAACCAACACCAGACAATGCTAGTGGTAACGCATGAGATGCAATTTGCCAAAGAAGTGGCTGACAGAGTGCTCTTTATGGCCGAAGGCAACATTGTTGAACAAGGTTCTCCACAGGATATTTTCGACAATCCACAAGATCCTAGATTGAAAAAATTCCTTAACCAAGTGGGAATAGAGTAAAGATCAAGCATTAGGATCAATCGATCCTTGAGATTTTACTCACACTACGTATAATCGCCCGGCCGGAATTTCATACACATGAGTCATTGACACATTATGTGAGTGTGATTACAATTCCGCCTCTTTGTTGAGAGGCGTCGGTTGTTCTTCTCTATATAAAGAGCTTCTTTATATAAAGAAAGCATATTGCCCACGCCGGGTTTAACAAGAACCTAAAACTACTGATCAGTAAAGGTAATTATCATGAAACGCACTTTTCAACCTACAGTTCTAAAGCGCAAGCGTACTCACGGCTTCCGTGCTCGCATGGCAACTAAGAACGGTCGTAAAGTTATCAACGCACGTCGTGCAAAAGGCCGTGCGCGCCTATCAAAATAATCGCTAGTTTATTTTGAACACGTACGCGTTTAATCGGGAGTTACGCTTGTTAACTCCCGAGCATTATCAAAACGTCTTCCAGCAAGCTCATCGAGCTGGCTCGCCTCATTTCACCATCATTGCTCGCAATAACAAACTTTCTCATCCACGATTAGGTTTAGCTGTTCCGAAAAAGCAAATCAAAACTGCTGTCGGTCGTAACCGTTTTAAGCGTTTGGCTCGTGAAAGCTTTCGTAACAATCAACATCAGCTTCCAAACAAAGATTTTGTTGTGATCGCGAAGAAAAGCGCGCAAGATTTAAGCAATGAGGAATTATTTAAGTTGTTTGATAAGCTATGGCATCGCCTGTCTCGCCCTTCACGTGGATAGCCATTGGGCTCGTTAATCTTTATCGCTGGTTTATCAGCCCTCTGATTGGTCCTCGCTGCCGGTTCACACCAACTTGTTCCACTTACGCACTAGAAGCTTTGAGAGCTCACGGTTTTGTAAAAGGATGTTGGTTATCAGGCAAACGTCTATTAAAATGCCACCCTTTGAATGAAGGGGGGGGTATGACCCCGTTCCACCAGTCCAAAAACAAGACAGAGATAACTAACGATGGATTCTCAACGTAATATCCTGCTCATCGCTCTGGCACTGGTTTCTTTCTTGCTGTTTCAACAGTGGCAAGTCGCAAAGAATCCAGCACCTCAAGCGGTTGAACAGGCTCAATCAAGCAGTACTCTACCTGCACCATCTTTTGCGGATGAGCTAGACCCAGTTCCTGGTCAACAGCAAGCTTCTGCAAAAACTATCACAGTAACGACTGATGTTTTAACTCTGTCGATCGACACCGTTGGTGGCGATGTGGTACATGCCGACCTGAACAAATACTCTGCTGAACTTGATTCATCAGACCCATTCGTTCTGCTAAAAGACACTAAAGGTCACCAGTTCATCGCACAAAGCGGTCTAGTGGGCCCTCAAGGTATCGACCTTAGCAGCACTAACCGTCCTCACTACAATGTAAGCGCAGACAGCTTCACTCTAGCTGACGGTCAAGATGAACTACGCGTTCCAATAACTTTCACTGCGAATGGCATCGAATACATCAAGACTTACGTATTAAAACGTGGCAGCTACGCGCTGAACGTAGAATACGATGTAGTGAACAACTCTGGTAACAACGCAACATTTGGTATGTACGCTCACTTGCGTCAAAATCTAATGGACGCTGGTGGTAGCATCACAATGCCTACTTACCGTGGCGGCGCTTACTCTACAGAAGACGTTCGTTACAAGAAATACAGCTTCGAAGATATGCAGGATCGTAACCTGTCTATCAACCTAGCGGATGGCCAAGGTTGGGCAGCAATGATCCAACACTACTTCGCTGCAGCTTGGATCCCACGCAACGAACCAGGTACTAACCTGTACACTCGCGTGATTGGTAACCTAGGCGACATCGGCGTGCGTATGCCAAACAAAACTATCGCAACGGGCGACCAAGCGAAGTTTGAAGCAACACTATGGGTTGGTCCTAAGCTACAAAACGAAATGGCAGCAGTGGCACCAAACCTAGATCTAGTTGTGGACTACGGCTGGCTATGGTTCATCGCTAAACCACTTCACTCACTGCTTGCTTTCATCCAAAGCTTCGTGGGTAACTGGGGTGTGGCAATCATCTGTTTGACCTTCATCGTTCGTGGTGCAATGTACCCACTAACGAAAGCGCAATACACGTCTATGGCGAAAATGCGTATGCTACAGCCTAAGCTGCAAGCAATGCGTGAGCGCATCGGTGATGACCGTCAGCGCATGAGCCAAGAGATGATGGAACTGTACAAGAAAGAGAAAGTGAACCCACTGGGTGGCTGTCTACCTCTTATCCTACAGATGCCTATCTTCATCGCGCTATACTGGGCACTAATGGAATCGGTTGAGCTTCGTCACTCACCATTCTTCGGTTGGATTCACGACCTTTCAGCACAGGACCCTTACTACATCCTGCCGCTACTGATGGGTGCATCAATGTTCCTAATCCAGAAGATGAGCCCAACAACCGTAACGGATCCAATGCAGCAGAAGATCATGACCTTTATGCCGGTTATGTTTACCTTCTTCTTCTTGTTCTTCCCATCAGGTCTAGTTCTATACTGGTTGGTGTCGAACATCGTTACGCTTATCCAGCAAACTTTGATTTACAAAGCGCTGGAGAAAAAAGGCTTACACACTAAGTAACCTTGATAGAAAAGCATAAGAAAGGCGGCCAAAAGGTCGCCTTTTTGTTTTTGGCTGATTACAATTCAGCTAATTAACTGGTTCTGGCTCCCTAGGTTTCAACGCCTATAGCCCAGCTCAAAAGGCAAGATTATGACTACAGATACGATTGTCGCTCAGGCTACCGCACCCGGTCGTGGTGGTGTCGGCATTATTCGTGTTTCTGGCCCTAAGGCCAATCAAGTGGCGCTAGAAGTCACAGGTAAAACGCTAAAGCCTCGCTACGCAGAGTATCTGCCATTTCAAGCGGAAGATGGCACCGTGCTAGACCAAGGCATTGCACTGTACTTCCCTAACCCACATTCATTTACAGGCGAAGACGTACTTGAACTGCAAGGTCATGGTGGCCCTGTGGTAATGGATATGCTGATTAAGCGTATCTTGGGTATTGATGGCGTGCGTGCCGCGCGTCCTGGTGAGTTCTCTGAACGCGCCTTCCTAAACGATAAGATGGATCTTACTCAAGCAGAAGCGATTGCCGACCTGATTGATGCCAGCTCAGAAGAAGCGGCCAAATCAGCATTGCAATCACTGCAGGGTCAGTTCTCACAACGTATTCAAACGCTGGTGGAATCGCTGATCCATTTGCGTATTTACGTTGAAGCCGCGATTGACTTCCCTGAAGAAGAGATCGACTTTTTGGCCGATGGGAAAGTATCTGGCGACTTACAAGCCATCATTGATAACCTCGATGCGGTACGCAAAGAAGCGAACCAAGGCGCCATTATGCGCGAAGGCATGAAAGTCGTGATTGCTGGTCGCCCCAATGCAGGCAAATCAAGCCTACTGAACGCCCTGTCAGGCAAAGAGTCTGCGATTGTGACCGATATTGCAGGTACCACCCGTGACGTACTACGTGAGCATATCCATATTGATGGAATGCCACTACACATCATCGATACTGCAGGTCTGCGTGACGCTTCAGACGAAGTCGAGAAAATCGGTATCGAGCGCGCATGGGATGAAATCGCCCAAGCTGACCGAGTGCTATTCATGGTGGACGGTACGACAACTGACGCGACGGATCCAAAAGACATCTGGCCAGACTTTGTTGATCGCCTACCTAACAGCATCGGCATGACAGTGATCCGCAACAAAGCGGATCAAACCAGTGAAGAAATGGGGATCTGCCATGTCAACGATCCAACCTTAATTCGCCTCTCTGCAAAAACAGGAGCTGGTGTGGATGCTTTACGTAGCCACTTAAAAGAATGTATGGGCTTCTCAGGTAACACCGAAGGCGGCTTTATGGCTCGTCGTCGTCACTTGGATGCACTAGAACGTGCTGCTCAGCATCTTCAAATCGGTCAAGAGCAACTTGAAGGCTTTATGGCTGGAGAAATCTTGGCAGAAGAGTTACGAATCACTCAACAGCACTTGAATGAGATTACCGGTGAATTCAGCTCGGATGACCTATTAGGCCGAATCTTCTCCTCATTCTGTATCGGTAAATAATCAAAACGCGCGGTGTTAAGCATAAGTTTAACACCGCGTTTCTTTTTGTACTGACGCTAACAGTAATGCTGACGTCAGTATGGCTCAATAAAGGAAGACACATGATCCACATTATTACAGGCAGTACGCTAGGTGGCGCAGAGTACGTGGGTGATCACCTTAGTGATCTACTGAATGAAAACGGTTTTGAAACCACGATCCACAACCAACCTGAATTGGCATCAATCGAGAACCAAGGCACTTGGTTGTTGATTACTTCAACCCACGGTGCGGGCGAATACCCAGATAATATTCAGCCTTTCATTGCTGCATTGCAGAATACGCCACCTAAGATGGCTGATGTGAAGTTTGCGGTGATTGCAATTGGTGACTCAAGCTACGATACCTTCTGCGCAGCAGGTCAGCACGCGTATGACCTACTCGAAGACATCGGTGCTACGCCTATTACAGACTGCTTGAAAATTGATGTGCTTAGCCACGACGTGCCAGAAGATGCAGCTGAAACGTGGTTAAACGAAAACCTGTCTCGATTTTCCGCTTAACTCCCCTCTCTCAGAGTCGAATCACGGCTCTGATTTTCCTCTTTGTGAACAACTCCTAGCAAAACCAATTGTTCAACCGCTCAAAAAACACTCAAACCGTCTGTGGATAAGTCAGGGAAGATCCAGTGATTTTCCTTTAGTTATCCAAATAACAACTTGGATCCAATTTTACCCCTGTGCATAACCCACACTTTTGATCCCAGGTAATCCTCGATCAGATCAAATCATGATCACAAGATATGATCCAAAGAAGATCCATGATCTTGTTGATCATTTTCTAGTTATCCACAGAAACCTGCGATCCTAATAATAGATCCAATAAAAGATCATATATATAGATCTTATATATATAGTCTTGAAGACTAAAATGTGAAAAGCGAGAAAACGATTCTCTCTCACAGATAAAAAAGGTAAAATACCGCTCTTTTTTATCTGTCCATTTAATCCTTTGAATACCTGAGGTCAGTTCATGCTTTATCACGAAAACTTTGACGTCATTGTTGTCGGTGGCGGACACGCAGGAACGGAAGCCGCGCTCGCATCTGCACGCACAGGACAAAAAACCTTACTCCTTACCCATAACATCGATACATTAGGCCAGATGTCTTGTAATCCGGCGATTGGTGGTATCGGTAAAGGTCACTTAGTAAAAGAAGTGGATGCTATGGGCGGTCTGATGGCTGAGGCCATTGACCATGCAGGTATTCAATTCCGAACACTAAATGCCTCTAAAGGTCCAGCGGTTCGAGCAACACGTGCTCAAGCTGACCGTGCATTGTACAAAGCGTATGTACGTAACGCGCTAGAAAACGCACCAAACCTTACTCTGTTCCAACAATCGGTTGATGATCTGATTGTGGACCAAGATCGTGTGGTTGGCGTTGTGACGCAAATGGGTCTGAAATTCCACGCAAAAGCGGTGGTATTAACGGTTGGCACCTTCCTTGGTGGTAAGATCCACATCGGTATGGAAAGCTCTTCTGGCGGTCGCGCTGGGGATCCACCATCGATCGCATTGGCGGATCGACTGCGTGAACTGCCATTTCGTGTCGATCGTCTGAAAACAGGTACACCACCACGTATCGATGCACGTAGTGTGGATTTCTCAGTGTTAGAGGCACAACACGGTGATAACCCAACACCTGTATTCTCATTCATGGGTAAACGTGAGCACCAGCCACGTCAAATCCCATGTTTTATTACACACACCAATGAACAAACTCATGAGGTGATCCGCAACAACCTTGATCGCAGCCCAATGTATGCCGGTGTGATTGAAGGGATTGGCCCACGCTACTGCCCGTCTATCGAAGACAAAGTGATGCGCTTTGCGGACAAGAACAGCCACCAAATCTTCATTGAGCCAGAAGGCCTAACGACGCACGAGCTATACCCGAATGGTATTTCCACTAGCTTGCCATTTGACGTGCAAGTACAAATCGTTCGTTCTATGAAAGGTTTTGAGAACGCACACATTGTTCGTCCTGGTTACGCGATTGAGTACGATTTCTTCGATCCTCGTGATTTGAAGCAAACCTACGAAACTAAATTCATCAGTGGTTTGTTCTTTGCTGGCCAAATTAACGGCACAACTGGTTACGAAGAAGCGGCGGCACAAGGTCTGATGGCTGGTTTGAACGCAAGTTTGCACAGCCAAGGCAAAGAAGGCTGGAGCCCTCGCCGTGATCAAGCGTACATGGGGGTGCTGATTGACGACTTGTCGACCATGGGTACCAAAGAACCGTACCGCATGTTCACGTCTCGTGCCGAATACCGTTTGTTGTTGCGTGAAGACAATGCCGATTTACGTCTGACAGAAAAAGCACGTGAACTTGGTTTGATTGATGATGTGCGTTGGGCACGTTTCAACGAGAAAATCGATAACATGGAGAGTGAGCGTCAACGTCTTAAATCGACGTGGATGAACCCGAACTCAGCTGGTATCGATGAGCTGAATAAGCTACTAAAAACACCAATGGCACGTGAAGCGAGTGGTGAGGATCTTCTGCGTCGTCCGGAGATCTCATACTCGCAACTGACGCAACTTGATGCGTTCGCACCTGCACTAGAAGATCAACAAGCGTCTGAGCAGGTAGAAATTCAAGTGAAGTACGATGGTTACATCAAGCGTCAGCAAGAAGAGATCGAAAAGTCACTACGCCACGAGCATACTAAGTTACCAGCCGATATCGATTACAAAGACGTAAAAGGCCTTTCCAATGAAGTTGTGGCGAAGCTAACGGAAGCAAAACCAGAAAGCATCGGTATTGCATCTCGTATCTCAGGTATTACGCCTGCAGCGATTTCTATTCTGCTAGTGCACCTGAAAAAACATGGCTTGTTGAAAAAAGGTGAGGAAGAGTAATGAGCGCACTACGTACTAGACTGGATGCTCTGATCGCCAAAACCGATTTAGAAGTCTCTGATAAACAACGTGAGCAGTTAGTTGGTTACGTCGAACTGCTCGACAAGTGGAATAAAGCTTACAACCTAACGTCGGTTCGTGATCCTCTTGATATGTTAGTGAAACATATCCTTGATAGCATCATCGTTAGCACTCACTTACCAGGTGAGCGCTTTATTGATGTAGGTACAGGGCCTGGTTTGCCTGGTATTCCATTGGCGATAATGAACCCAGGTAAGACATTTTTCTTACTTGATAGTCTTGGCAAACGCATTCGCTTTATCAAGCAAGTTGTGCATTCGCTGGGACTGAAAAATGTGACGCCAATTCAAAGTCGCGTCGAAGAGTTCCAACCAGAAGAAAAATTTGATGGCGTTTTGAGTCGAGCTTTTGCTTCAATGACGGATATGGTGGAGTGGTGTCATCATCTGCCTAAACAAGATTCTGGGGTGTTTCTTGCGTTGAAAGGACAACACCCTAAAGATGAAATAGATCTGCTTCCTGAATGGTGTTGTGTGACAGAGATCATATCTTTAGCTGTTCCTGAGTTGGAAGGTGATCGTCATCTAGTAATCTTATCGCGCAAGGAAAATTAGCGAGGTAATCGTGGGTAAAATCGTAGCAATCGCCAACCAGAAAGGTGGGGTCGGCAAAACAACAACGTGCATTAACTTAGCAGCTTCGATGGCGGCAACAAAGCGCAAAGTTTTGGTGATCGATCTCGACCCTCAAGGTAATGCTACGATGGCCAGTGGCGTGGATAAGTACATGGTAGACGCAACGGCGTATGATCTTCTGGTTGAAGATACGCCGTTTGATCAAGTTGTGTGTACGCAGACCACTGGAAAATACGATCTGATTGCGGCGAACGGTGACGTGACCGCTGCGGAAATCAAATTGATGGAAGTATTCGCTCGTGAAGTGCGTTTGAAAAATGCCCTTGCGTCAGTTCGCGATAACTATGATTTCATCTTTATTGATTGTCCTCCTTCTCTAAACCTTCTTACAATCAACGCTATGGCCGCAGCAGATTCTGTGCTGGTGCCGATGCAATGTGAATACTTTGCGTTAGAAGGTTTAACTGCTCTTATGGATACAATCAGCAAGTTAGCGGCCGTGGTCAATGAGAACCTCAAAATTGAGGGCTTACTACGTACTATGTACGATCCACGTAACCGCCTGTCTAATGAAGTATCCGATCAACTGAAAAAGCACTTTGGTAGTAAAGTTTACCGTACTGTAATCCCACGTAATGTGCGTTTGGCCGAAGCGCCGAGCCACGGTAAACCAGCCATGTACTACGACAAGTACTCTGCTGGCGCCAAAGCGTATCTTGCTCTAGCAGGCGAAATGCTTCGCCGCGAAGAAGTCCCAGTTTAACACTAACCTAAGGAATTCATCCCATGTCTAAGCGTGGTCTTGGAAAAGGACTGGATGCGTTATTGTCGACCAGTTCGTTAGCGCGTGAGAAACAGCACATTGCATCTCAAAGTCAGGCTCTATCAGCGGATGGAGAACTGGCAGATTTAGCGATAGGCCAGTTACAGCCGGGTGTATACCAACCGCGTAAAGATATGGCTCCTGAGGCGTTAGAGGAGCTGGCAGCTTCGATTCAGTCACAAGGTATCATTCAACCTATCGTGGTGCGTCAAGTGGCGAGCGGTCAGTTCGAGATCATTGCTGGTGAACGTCGTTGGCGTGCGGCCAAGCAAGCCGGACTGAAGCGCGTGCCTTGTTTGGTGAAAAAGGTTGAAGACCGTGCTGCAATTGCGATGGCGTTGATTGAAAACATTCAGCGTGAAGATTTGAATGTGATTGAAGAAGCTCAAGCACTTGAGCGTTTGCAGGATGAGTTTACTCTCACCCATCAGCAAGTAGCCGATGTGATTGGTAAATCAAGAACCACAGTAAGTAACCTATTACGTCTTAATCAGCTAGAAATTGATGTAAAAGGTTTGGTTGCAGACAAAAAATTAGAAATGGGGCATGCTCGTGCGTTGTTGGCTCTAGAAGGCGAGCAACAAGTCGAAGTCGCAGAGCAGGTCGCAAAGAAACAAATGACCGTTCGTCAGACCGAACAGTTAGTAAAAAAGTGCTTAGCGCCACAAAATGAGCAAAAAGCTCAACAAGAAGATACCGAAGCAGAGCAAATGTCGCATAAATTGAGTCGACTGCTTGATGCTAAAGTTTCTTTAGTCCGTTCAGCGAATGGCAAAGCAAAAGTGACGATAAGTATTGATGAGCCTCACAAATTGGAGCAACTAATTGCCAAGCTTGAGGCCTAGATGAGATAATTGATTTAGGTCAATTAATCAAAATAATCGAATTTTGTGTGAAAGTTGTCGGTTTGTAAACAAAACTGTAAGTTTTTGCTGCAATTTAATTGCATTCAGTTGGACTGACCGTATAATTTTCGCCAATTTCCCTGCACAGAGAGTTTAGTGCGAAGTGGATATTACTAGAGGTACGAATACATGGTAGCTGCGTTAGCTAGACCAGGACGAGAGCTCGCAAGGCAATTGTTGATGATCCAGTCTGGCGCGGTTATTTTTGTGGCTGCAGGAATGGCGATAGCCGTGAATCCTGAATGGGGACTTTCAGCGCTGGTTGGTGGGGGCATTTTTGTTGTTGCCAACGCTGTCTTTGCGTTTTGTGCTTTTATGTTTAGTGGAGCTCGCGCTGCCAAGCGTGTCGCGGCCTCTTTCTACACAGGTGAAGTTCTGAAAATTCTCATCACGGTTGTGTTGTTCTACGTAGCCTACATGTATATGCAGGTGGAACTCGTTCCCCTCAAACTAACCTATTTGCTGGTACTAGGTATTAATATCTGTGCACCAGTGCTATTCATTAACAACAAAAAATAGGATGAGTTATGGCTGCGCCAGGTGAAGCGCTAACATCGTCCGGATACATTGCCCACCACTTATCAAACCTATCTTTAGCTAAGTTAGGCTTGGTAGCGGATGAAGCAAGTTTCTGGAACGTACATATCGATAGCCTGTTTTTTTCTTGGTTTACTGGTTTAATTTTCCTAGGAATTTTTTACAAAGTAGCGAAGAAAACAACAGCGGGTGTACCAGGTAAGCTTCAGTGTGCTGTAGAAATGATCGTTGAATTTGTCGCGGAAAACGTCAAAGACACGTTCCATGGACGCAACCCACTGATCGCGCCTTTAGCACTGACTATCTTTTGTTGGGTATTTTTGATGAACGTGATGGACTTAGTCCCGATCGACTTCTTACCATACCCAGCAGAGCATTGGCTAGGTATCCCTTATCTTAAGGTTGTACCGTCTGCTGATGTGAATATCACCATGGCTATGGCTCTAGGCGTTTTTGCATTGATGATTTACTACAGCATCAAAGTGAAAGGTCTAGGTGGATTCGCAAAAGAACTTGCACTACATCCATTCAATCACCCACTGATGATTCCGTTTAACCTATTGATTGAAGTGGTATCGCTACTAGCGAAACCTCTATCACTCGGTATGCGTCTATTCGGTAACATGTTTGCGGGTGAGGTTGTATTCATTCTTTGTGCGGCAATGCTACCATGGTACTTACAATGGATGGGTTCACTACCGTGGGCAATCTTCCATATCTTGGTTATTACGATTCAAGCCTTCGTATTCATGATGTTGACAATTGTTTACCTGTCAATGGCACACGAAGACTCTGATCATTAATTTTTTAAGCTTTTTATTTGGGCACTAAGCCAACAACTATAAATTGGAGATAGTAATGGAAACTTTACTGAGCTTTTCTGCAATCGCCGTAGGTATTATCGTCGGTCTTGCTTCTCTTGGTACAGCGATTGGTTTCGCACTACTAGGTGGTAAATTCCTAGAAGGTGCAGCACGTCAACCAGAAATGGCTCCTATGCTACAAGTTAAGATGTTTATCATCGCAGGTCTACTTGATGCGGTTCCAATGATCGGTATCGTAATCGCGCTACTATTCACATTCGCAAACCCATTCGTTGGTCAACTAGGTTAATCACCTTTAACTCGGGACGAGCTCAGGCTTGTCACTGATTAACACTAAGTCCAAATAGAGGGGTAGCTGTTGTGAACATAAACGCAACTCTGCTAGGTCAAGCAATCTCGTTCGCACTATTTGTGTGGTTCTGCATGAAGTATGTATGGCCACCGTTGATGCAAGCGATTGAAGAACGTCAGAAAAAAATTGCTGATGGTCTTCAAGCAGCGGAACGTGCTGCAAAAGACTTGGATCTAGCACAAGCCAACGCTTCTGATCAGATGAAAGAAGCGAAGCGCACAGCAACTGAGATCATCGACCAAGCGAACAAGCGTAAGTCTCAAATTATTGATGAAGCTCGCGAGGAAGCTCAGGCAGAACGCCAGAAAATCCTAGCGCAAGCGGAAGCAGAACTTGAAGCTGAACGTAATCGTGCACGCGATGAGCTGCGCAAACAAGTTGCTACTCTGGCTGTAGCTGGTGCTGAGAAAATCCTTGAGCGTACTATCGATAAAGACGCTCAGAAAGATATTCTCGACAACATTACTGCAAAACTTTAAGTCTGGGGGCGCATATGTCTGATTTGACTACAATCGCACGCCCCTATGCTAAAGCAGCTTTTGACTTTGCTGTAGACAAAGACCAGTTGGACCAATGGGGCCAAATGTTGTCTTTCGCTACTGAAGTTGCCAAAAACGAACAAATGAATGAACTTTTAACGGGTTCTGTTTCAGCTGATAAAATGGCAGAAATTTTTGTTGCAGTTTGCGGTGAACAAGTTGATGCGCACGGTCAAAACCTGATTAAGGTTATGGCTGAGAATGGTCGTCTGACGGCCCTTCCTGATGTTTGTGAGCAATTCTTCTTATTGAAGAAAGAGCATGAGAAAGAAGTCGATGTTGAAGTGATTTCAGCAAGCGAACTTTCTGATGAGCAGCTAGCAAATATTGGCAGCAAACTTGAAGCGCGTCTTGAACGCAAAGTGAAGCTGAATTGCAGCGTAGATGAGACCCTACTTGGTGGGGTTATTATTCGAGCCGGAGACCTAGTCATCGATGACTCAGCGCGTGGTCGTTTGAACCGCCTGAGCGATGCATTGCAGTCTTAATGGGGATTGGAGCATGCAACTTAATTCCACGGAAATTAGCGATCTAATCAAACAACGTATCGAATCTTTCGAAGTTGTTAGTGAAGCTCGCAACGAGGGTACTATCGTATCGGTAAGCGATGGTATCATCCGCATCCACGGCCTAGCGGACGTGATGCAAGGTGAAATGATTGAATTACCGGGTGGCCGTTATGCACTAGCACTTAACCTTGAGCGTGACTCGGTTGGTGCGGTAGTAATGGGCCCATATGCTGACCTTAAGGAAGGCATGAAAGTTACAGGTACTGGCCGCATTCTTGAAGTGCCAGTTGGTCCAGAACTACTAGGTCGCGTAGTAAACACGCTAGGTGAACCTATCGATGGTAAAGGTCCAATCGAAGCGAAACTGACTTCGCCTGTAGAAGTAATCGCACCAGGTGTAATCGACCGTAAATCGGTAGACCAACCTGTACAAACTGGCTACAAATCAGTTGACTCAATGATCCCTATCGGTCGTGGTCAGCGTGAGCTTGTGATCGGTGACCGTCAGACTGGTAAAACAGCAATGGCGATCGATGCGATTATCAACCAGAAAGACTCTGGTATTTTCTCAATCTACGTAGCAATCGGTCAGAAAGCATCGACTATCGCTAACGTAGTTCGCAAACTAGAAGAGCACGGCGCGCTAGCTAACACTATCGTTGTTGTTGCATCTGCTTCTGAATCTGCAGCGCTACAATACCTAGCGCCATACGCAGGTTGTGCGATGGGTGAATACTTCCGCGATCGCGGTGAAGATGCACTGATTGTTTACGATGATCTATCTAAGCAAGCGGTAGCTTACCGTCAGATCTCTCTACTACTAAAACGTCCACCAGGCCGTGAGGCATTCCCAGGTGACGTATTCTACTTACACTCGCGTCTACTAGAGCGTGCAGCTCGTGTAAACGAAGAGTACGTAGAGCGTTTCACTAACGGTGAAGTGAAAGGTAAGACTGGTTCTTTGACTGCTCTTCCTATCATCGAAACTCAAGCAGGTGACGTTTCAGCATTCGTACCGACTAACGTAATCTCGATTACCGATGGTCAGATCTTCCTACAAACTGAGCTATTCAACGCGGGTGTACGCCCAGCCGTTGACCCAGGTATCTCAGTATCTCGTGTAGGTGGTTCAGCTCAGACGAAAATCATCAAGAAGCTATCTGGCGGTATCCGTACTGCACTAGCTCAGTACCGTGAACTAGCGGCATTCGCACAGTTCTCGTCTGACCTTGATGAAGCGACGAAGAAACAGCTAGACCACGGTCAAAAAGTTACAGAACTAATGAAGCAGAAGCAGTACGCTCCAATGTCTGTATTTGACCAAGCACTAGTAATCTTCGCGGCAGAGCGCGGCTATTTAGCAGATGTTGAACTAAGCAAACTGCTAGATTTCGAAGCGGCTCTACTATCGTACGCTCGCGGTCAATACGCTGAATTCGCAGCTGAGATCGACAAGACGGGTGCATACAACGATGAAGTTGAAGCTCAGTTGAAGAAACTGACTGACGACTTCGTAGCAACCCAAACTTGGTAATTAGGTCGGTGGCAGTTTCTGCCACCAACTAACGGAGAGTAACGATGGCCGGCGCAAAAGAGATACGTAATAAAATCGGTAGTGTTAAAAGCACGCAGAAAATTACGAAAGCGATGGAAATGGTAGCAGCTTCAAAAATGCGTCGTTCTCAAGACGCAATGGAAGCTTCTCGTCCATACGCTGAAACAATGCGTAAAGTGATCGGTCATGTGGCTAACGCAAACCTAGAGTACCGTCATCCGTACCTAGAAGAGCGTGAAGCTAAACGTGTTGGTTACATCATCGTTTCGACAGACCGTGGTCTGTGTGGTGGTTTGAACATTAACGTGTTCAAGAAAGCCGTTACAGACATGCAATCATGGAAGGAGAAAGGTGCTGAAGTTGAACTGGCGGTAATCGGTTCAAAAGCAACAGCTTTCTTTAAAAATGGTGGCGCAAAAGTTGCGGCACAGGTTTCTGGTCTGGGTGATAACCCAAGCCTAGAAGACCTAATCGGTTCTGTTGGCGTAATGCTTAAGAAATACGATGAAGGTGAACTGGACCGTCTATACGTAGTGTTCAACAAGTTTGTGAACACTATGGTTCAGCAACCAACGATCGATCAATTGCTACCTTTGCCTAAATCGGACAGCGAAGAGATGCAGCGTGAGCACTCATGGGACTACATCTATGAGCCTGAGCCAAAACCTCTATTGGACACACTTCTAGTGCGTTACGTAGAGTCTCAGGTATACCAAGGTGTGGTAGAGAACCTTGCTTGTGAGCAAGCGGCTCGTATGATTGCGATGAAGGCTGCAACGGATAACGCAACCAACTTGATTGAAGATCTAGAACTTGTGTACAACAAAGCCCGTCAGGCTGCGATTACACAAGAACTATCGGAAATCGTTGGTGGTGCATCTGCGGTTTAAGCTTAGGTAAAACGAAATAGTTTAGAGGATTAACGATGGCTACAGGTAAGATCGTACAGATCATCGGTGCGGTAGTCGACGTAGAGTTCCCACAGAGCGAAGTACCAAGTGTATATGACGCTCTAAACGTTACAGAATCGAAAGAGCGTCTAGTTCTTGAGGTTCAACAACAGCTAGGCGGTGGCGTAGTTCGTTGTATCGTAATGGGTAGCTCTGATGGTTTACGTCGTGGCGTTGAAGTGGTTAACACTGGCGCTCCAATTTCAGTACCAGTAGGTACTAAAACTCTAGGTCGTATCATGAACGTCCTAGGTGACGCGATTGATGAGCGTGGTGAGATCGGTGCAGAAGAGGTTTACTCTATTCACCGTGAAGCACCAAGCTACGAAGAGCAATCAAACGAAACAGCACTTCTAGAAACTGGTGTTAAGGTAATCGATTTGGTTTGTCCATTCGCTAAGGGTGGTAAAATCGGTCTATTCGGTGGTGCAGGTGTAGGTAAGACCGTTAACATGATGGAACTTATCAACAACATCGCACTTCAACACTCAGGTCTATCAGTATTTGCTGGTGTTGGTGAACGTACTCGTGAAGGTAACGATTTCTACTACGAGATGCAGGAAGCGGGCGTTGTAAACGTTGAGAATCCTGAAGAATCTAAAGTAGCGATGGTTTACGGTCAGATGAACGAGCCACCAGGCAACCGTCTACGTGTTGCACTGACTGGTCTAACAATGGCAGAACGTTTCCGTGACGAAGGTCGTGACGTACTACTGTTCGTTGATAACATCTACCGTTACACGCTTGCAGGTACAGAGGTATCAGCACTGCTAGGTCGTATGCCTTCAGCGGTAGGTTACCAGCCAACTCTTGCAGAAGAGATGGGTGTACTGCAGGAGCGTATCACGTCAACTCGTCAAGGTTCTATCACGTCTGTACAGGCAGTATACGTACCAGCGGATGACTTGACTGACCCGTCTCCAGCAACAACGTTCGCGCACTTGGATGCAACGGTTGTACTTAACCGTAACATCGCAGCTATGGGTCTATACCCAGCGATCGACCCACTAGATTCGACGTCTCGTCAGCTAGACCCACTAGTAGTTGGTCAAGAACACTACGACACAGCTCGTGGCGTTCAGCAGACACTTCAGCGCTACAAAGAGCTGAAAGACATCATTGCGATTCTAGGTATGGACGAGCTATCTGAAGAAGATAAGCAAGTTGTATCTCGTGCACGTAAGATTGAGCGTTTCCTAACTCAGCCTTACCACGTAGCGGAAGTATTTACAGGTGACCCAGGCGTTTACGTACCTCTTAAAGAGACATTACGTGGCTTTAAAGGTCTACTAGCTGGTGAATACGATGACATTCCAGAGCAAGCGTTCATGTACTGCGGTACGATTGACGATGCTATCGAGAATGCGAAGAAGCTATAAGGCTAACTAGGAGGCGATATGGCACCAATAACCTTTCACCTAGACGTAGTAAGCGCTGAGAAACGTATTTTCTCGGGTCGCGTAGAAACGTTTCAGGTGACCGGTAGCGAAGGTGAGCTGGGTATTTTCCACGGCCACACTCCGCTGCTGTCCGCTATTAAGCCTGGTATGGTGCGTATTGTGAAACAGCACGGCCACGAAGAGTTCATTTATGTCTCTGGTGGTATGGTCGAAGTTCAGCCGGGTACTGCTACAGTACTGGCTGATACAGCGATTCGTGGTGAAGATCTAGACGCAGCGAAGGCAGAAGAAGCCAAGCGCCGCGCTGAGGAGCAAATCCAGAATCAGCATGGTGACATGGACTTCGCACAAGCGGCCAGTGAACTGGCTAAAGCCATTGCTCAGCTTCGAGTTATCGAGCTGACCAAAAAGCGTCGCTAAGCTCAATTAGCAACGTTGCATGTAAAAGGCGGCCATTAGGTCGCCTTTTTGCTTATTTTTTAAGGGAAATTTACCTTCCTACGTTAACTATTGCTTCTTAACTGACTACAATAGTCGACAGTTTTATTTCAGTTTAAAGGTAATTCGATGAAGTTTAGCGCGGTAATTCTTGCTGCGGGTAAAGGTACACGCATGTACTCCAACATGCCGAAAGTACTGCATACCCTTGCTGGCAAACCGATGGCGAAGCATGTGATTGATACATGTGCGACTTTAGGTGCACAAAACATTCACTTAGTTTACGGTCATGGTGGTGACCAAATGCAGGCAGTGTTAGCTGATGAGCCTGTAAATTGGATCTTGCAAGCAGAGCAGTTGGGGACCGGGCACGCGGTTGATCAAGCTTCGCCACACTTCGAAGATGATGAAAAGATCTTGGTTTTGTATGGTGATGTACCTCTGATTTCAGCGGAAACGATCGAAAACCTATTAGAAGCTCAGCCAAATGGCGGCATCGCACTTTTGACAGTTATGCTAGATAACCCGATGGGATACGGTCGTATTATTCGACGTAATGGTCCTGTTATTGCTATTGTTGAGCAAAAAGATGCGACAGAAGAGCAGAAGCTCATCAAAGAATGTAACACTGGTGTGCTGGTGGCGACAGGTGGTGACCTGAAACGCTGGCTTGCTGGTCTAAACAATGAAAACGCTCAAGGCGAATACTATCTAACGGATGTTATCGCGGCTGCACATAGTGAAGGCCGAGCGGTAGAGGCTGTGCATCCGGTTAACTCTATTGAAGTTGAGGGTGTCAACGATCGTGCTCAATTGGCTCGTCTAGAGCGCGCATTCCAATCAATGCAAGCTCAGAAACTGCTAGAGCAGGGCGTGATGCTGCGTGATCCTTCCCGCTTTGATCTGCGCGGTGAGCTGCAATGTGGTATGGATTGTGAAATCGATGCCAATGTGATCATCGAAGGTAAAGTATCACTGGGTGATAACGTCGTGATCGGCGCTGGTTGTGTACTGAAAGACTGTGAAATCGACGATAACACGGTTGTCCGCCCTTACAGTGTGATTGAAGGTGCAACTGTTGGTGAAGAATGTACGGTTGGTCCATTCACGCGCCTACGCCCTGGCGCTGAAATGCGTAACGACTCTCACGTGGGTAACTTCGTAGAAGTGAAAAATGCGCGTATCGGTGAAGGCTCTAAAGCGAACCATCTGACTTACTTAGGTGATGCTGAGATCGGTCAACGTACTAACATCGGTGCAGGTACCATCACTTGTAACTACGATGGAGCGAACAAGTTTAAGACCATCATTGGTAACGACGTCTTCGTTGGCTCAGACAGCCAGCTTGTAGCGCCAGTGACGATTGCTGATGGTTCAACGATCGGTGCCGGCACGACATTGACCAAAGACGTTGCAGAAGGTGAGCTTGTGATTACTCGCGCGAAAGAGCGCAAAATCACCGGTTGGCAACGCCCGGTAAAACAAAAGTAAGCCTCAGCTGCTTTCTTTAACCGAAATAAACCAAAGCCGCTCATCTGCGCGGCTTTGTTGTATCTAGTGTTGTGAAAGAGAGAGCTTAGTGACTCGGGATCGCTATGCGTTTCTCTAACCAACGAACGGATTGAGACACCAAAAGAATCAGCAGCAGATACTCTAAGACAAGAAAGGTATAAATCTCTAACGGTAAGTACTCATTCACCACCAACTCATTGGCTCGTCTTGTTAGATCACTTAAACCAATCACGCTGACTAGTGAGCTCATCTTGAGAATATAGACAAATTGATTGCCCAGTGGCGGTAAGATTTGGCGAAATGCTTGGGGAAGAATCACCAATCGCATTTTTTGCCAGTAGTTTAGCCCAAGCGACTCTGCTGCTTCATGTTGTCCGCGGCTTATGGCTTGGATTCCTCCTCTAAACACTTCCGCCATAAAGGCACTTTCTGCAATGGTTAATGCGATCACACCTGCCCAAAAATGATTCAGCGATACATCAAGCAGCGTTGGCATGCCGTAGTATACCCAGAGTAGCAATACTAAGACTGGTATCGAGCGGATTATCTCGACATAGATTCTGTTTAGCCACTTAAGTGCAGGTGAATCAGATAAGGCTGGAAGGGCGACCAATAGCCCTAGACTCATCGCAAACAGCATGCTGAGTAGAGACACTTGGATCGTGTCATTAAAGCCTGCTATTAGAAACTTGATGTTGGTTAATCCCTGCTCCGTAGAAGGGTCAAGTATGTACCACCCCCATTGATAGTCAGAGCAACCTGTCAGTAATAGAGGGAAAAAGAGCCACAGCGTTCGATTATTCAACCTTCATTTCCTAACTTGACTAAAAAATGCCACTTGTTACTGCTATGTTATCAAGGTTGTGTTTGTAAATCTTGAATCAAAATAAGTATATAAGGAAATACAATGAAAAAGCTTATGTTTGCTGTTGTTCTTTGGTTATCGGCGATTGCTCAATTTGCTCATGCTGAGAGCCGACTGCATGAAATACTGGATAGTGGCGTGTTACGAGTAGGGACGACTGGCGATTGGAACCCGATGACGATGAAAGACCCCGCTACCAATAGTTATCGTGGTTTTGATATTGACGTTACCACTGAGTTGGCCAAAGATCTCGGTGTTAAGGTGGAATACATTGCGACGGATTGGAAAACGCTAGTTAATGGCATTACTGCCAATAAATATGATGTTACTGGTAGCGCTTCATTGAATATGTCGCGTGCCAAAGTGGCCGGTTACAGCCAGCCATACTTCTATCTTGCGTTTGTACCCGTGGTACAAAAGAAAGATTTAGCTAAGTTCTCTGATTGGGCGGATTTTGATAAACCTGAAGTGAAGGTCGCTGCTACGCTTGGTACCGTGCAAGAGAAGATGGTCAAAGACTTCTTCCCATCCGCGCAGCACATTGTAATTGAAGCGCCAGCACGTGATTTCCAAGAGTTATTGGCTCGCCGAGCTGATGTTTCTGTGACATCTAATGTAGAGGCGGCAACGCTGGTGGAGAAATTCAAACAGTTGGCGATTGTCCCAGTCAAAGAGCCTCGCAAGCCAACGCCTATTGCGATGCTGCTGCCTCAAGACGACCAAGTCTGGATTAACTATATTAACCACTGGGTTGAGTTGAAGAAAACCCAAGGCTTCTTTAAACGAGTGGCTGAAAAATGGGGCTTACAGAGTATGTAAGTACTCTCTTTTGTATGCACATATAAAAACAAAGAGCCGCATAACGCGGCCCTTTGTTTGCTGTTCTACTGAGATTGGCAGAACTAAAGTTCGTCTTCACTCACCACGCGAGCATTATCTGGCGTCGTGAAGTGCTTGGATAATTCACGGTTAGACAGGATGTACCCCATCCACAGACCACCCATACAGATGATGATAGCGACGCCCGTTACCATCTGAGCTTGGCTTGCCATCGCTGCTACTAGTGCGCTTGATAGGCTGCTCACGGTAATTTGTAAGCTGTTTTGCAGACCAGCAGCGGTAGCTGGGCTTTGCTTTGCACTTGCCAAAGCACGGTTTACCACGATTGGGTACAGCGCACCATTCGCTACTGCGATCAGACAGAAAGGCGCTAAAATTGGCCAAATTGACGTCAATTCCCACTGCGAAGCTATGAAAATTAGTAGTGCAGCAACGCTAAATAGACCAATTAACTGACGCAGAATCTTCTCGTCACCGTATTTGCGAACGCCAACCTTACCTAAGTAACCACCAACCATGAAGGCGATAGTTTGTGGAATAAAGCTCAAACCAATGTCTTTCGCTTCATAGCCAAGTTGAGACATGATTTCTGGCATACCTGTTAGGTAAGCAAAGAAAGCCGCAGACGCTGTAGCAAACATAAACACATTACCTAGGTAAGTTTTAGAACCTAGTAGTGATTTGATGTCTGAAGACATGCTGGTTTGTTTTACTTCTACTTTTTCATTTTTTTGCGCCATTGTCGCAACGACCAACAGCACACCCATAAGCGTTAGTGCAACGAAAATACTGTGCCAACCAAAGCTGTCAGCCAGTAGTACACCTAGCTGAGGAGCGAGCGCTGGAGACAGTGCCACCAGCGGCATGATAGTGGCAAAAATCTGTTGGCTCTGGCTTGAGTGACGTTTGATTACCATCGCTTGCCAGATTACAGCAGGAGCACAGACACCGATTGCTTGTACGAAACGCAGTGCCAATAACTGCCATACTTGTTCACTGAACGCTAAACCAAACGAGGCGATAGTGAATATCACTAGACCTGCCGCCAGCGTATTGCGGTGGCCGAATTTGTCTGAAGCTAAGCCCCACATCAACTGACCAAAAGCCATACCAACAAGAAATACAGTTAAAGAAAGTGCGATTTGTTCTGGACCAGTGGCAAAGTCTATTTCCATTGCTTTGAACGCTGGTAAGTACATATCCGTGGCAATAAAGCCAAGCATAGATAGGGCTGCTAGATAAACAAGCTGTAGTTTTGAGATTTTCATGATTCAACCAATCAAATTATTTAATCACTTTTTAGTCAATATCCGTTGGCGCCAACCCCGATTTATTTACCCTTCCATTCTATTTTTCGATTTTGAGAAAATAAAACGCTAAAATTATTAGTTATCAATCAAATTTTTTGAAAGGTTACAGTCGTGTTCTCGAAGTCTTCGTTGGAAATGCTCGATACCGTTGCTCGTTTAGGAAGCTTTACAGCTGCTGCTGAGGTTCTGCATAAAGTACCGTCAGCGATCAGCTATGGCGTTCGTCAAGTCGAACAGGAGTTAAACGTGGTTTTGTTCCGCCGATTACCAAGAAAAGTTGAGCTGACACCTGCTGGTGAGTTGTTTATCGAAGAAGCTCGTTTACTACTCAGACAAATGGCTGAAGTTAAAGCGCAAACCCGCCGCGCTGCGCATGGCTGGCAATCGACACTAAAACTCACTTTGGATAACGTGGTTAAGCTCGACAAGCTTAAGCCTTTGGTCGAAGACTTCTATCGTGAGTTCGAATTTGCAGAGCTACAAATCAACATGGAAGTGTTTAACGGTTCATGGGAAGCCATCGCTCAAGGGCGTGCTGATATTGTTGTAGGAGCGACATCTGCGATTCCTGTGGGAGGTGACTTTGAGGTCAAAGACATGGGCGTGTTGGATTGGGCATTTGTGATGTCTCCTGCTCATCCTTGTGTTCGTCAGCAAATTCTAACTGAAGAGTTTGTCAGTCAATTTCCGGCGATCTGTCTTGATGATACATCGAACGTGCTGCCAAAGCGTCACACGGGTCATTACCCTAAGCAGCGTCGTTTGTTATTGCCTAACTGGTACAGTGCAATAGAATGCTTGAAGAATGGCGTTGGAGTCGGGTATATGCCTCGTCATATTGCAATGCCACTGATTCATGAAGGAACACTGGTGGAAAAGGTACTACAGGATGATATGCCAATCAGTCAGTGCTGCTTGGTATGGCGTAAAGATGACAATCACAAGCTGATCCAGTGGATGGTGGATTACCTCGGCGCACCGAATAAACTGCACCAAGATTGGCTTCAATATTGATAGAAAAGCCACTTTCATGGAAAGTGGCTTTGATGGCTCTAGGACAAGAAAAACTTATACGACGGGTTGTCTGTTTCGTCTTTGCATTGATAGCCAAGTTCGCGTAAATGCGCAGAAAACTGAGCTAAATCGCTTTCATCTAACTCGAAACCACATAGAACGCGTCCGTAATCAGCACCGTGGTTACGGTAGTTGAACAGGCTGATATTCCAATGGGTACCGAGTGTGCTCAAGAACTTAAGCAGTGCACCTGGGTACTCCGGAAACTCAAAGCTGTAGAGGCGCTCTTTGAGTGGCTTAGACGGTTTGCCACCAATCATGTAGCGCACGTGTAGTTTTGCCATCTCATCGTCTGAGAGATCAACAACAGGATAACCCCCATCACGCAGGTCACGAATAATGTTTTCCAGCTCTTCTTGACCTCCTTGCAAACGCACCCCGACAAAGATATTTGCTAATGCGTCGTCGTTGTAGCGGTAGTTAAACTCCGTTACGGCACGGCCGCCAATCAAGTTACAGAACTCAAAGAATGCCCCTTGACGCTCTGGGATCGTGACCGCAAGCAGGCCTTCACGTTTCTCACCAAGCTCACAACGCTCTGAAACATAGCGCAAACCATGGAAGTTGGTATTTGCGCCAGACAGTACCGTGCCTAGGTTTTTGCCTTCTAGCTTGTTCTGCTCGGCAAACTTTTTCAAACCAGCCAGAGCAAGTGCGCCCGAAGGTTCAGCGATAGCTCGAGTATCTTCAAAGATGTCTTTCACTGCTGCGCAGATTTCATCACTGGAGACCGCAATATGGCCATCAATGTACTTTTGACACAGACGGAAAGTCTCTTCACCAATACGTTTAACTGCGACGCCATCAGCAAACATGCTGACTTGATCAAGCACAACTGGCTCACCCGCATCCAATGCCGCTTTTAGGCATGAAGAGTCTTCTGGTTCAACCGCAATCACTTTGATTTCTGGCATCAACTGCTTCACAAGAACCGCTACGCCAGCCGCTAAACCACCACCGCCGACTGGGACGAAGATATAATCAAGGTGACCATTTTGCTGCAGCATTTCCATGCCGATAGTGCCTTGACCTGCAATCACCAGTGGGTGATCGAATGGTGGCACAAAGGTATAACCGTGTAACTCTGAAAGACGTTCAGCTTCCGCTTTTGCCTCATCAAAGTTACTGCCGTGCAATACCACATTGCCACCAAAGCTGCGTACCGCATCGACTTTGATGTCGGGTGTGGTTTTAGGCATTACGATGGTGGTTTTAATGCCCAGCTTAGTGCCGGAAAGCGCCATGCCTTGAGCATGGTTACCTGCTGATGCAGCAATCACACCTGCGGCTTTTTGTGCTTCTGACAGGCTTGCTACCATGTTGTATGCACCACGTAATTTGAACGAGTGCACTGGCTGGCGATCTTCACGCTTGATCTGCACATTGTTACCAATACGCGCAGTAAGGCGAGGCATCTCTTGCAGTGGTGTCACCGTCGCCACTTCGTAAATAGGAGCGCGAAGGATTTGGCGCAGATAATCTGCGCCAGTTTGTGATGTCAGAGTCATAAGCTAGCCCTCTAGCTTAGATTTGTCTCGTACTGCACCTTTGTCAGCACTGGTTGCCATGCTTGCGTAAGCTTTGAGTGCAAATGAAACTTCACGTTGGCGGTCAACAGGTTTCCAGCCTAGTTCGTCTTGTTTCGCACGGCGCTCAGCGAGTTCTTGTTCAGACACTTGGAGTGAAATCGAACGG
The DNA here is from genome assembly GCF_002741985.1 of Vibrio rotiferianus CAIM 577 = LMG 21460. Classification (GTDB taxonomy): domain Bacteria; phylum Pseudomonadota; class Gammaproteobacteria; order Enterobacterales; family Vibrionaceae; genus Vibrio; species Vibrio rotiferianus. The sequence goes on along the minus strand of NZ_APHW01000036.1, from coordinate 38,189 downwards.
TTTGGAATATCAATCGCGATCATGTCGCCTTGCTTAACCAAGCCAATAGCACCGCCGTTGGCTGCTTCAGGAGAGGCGTGGCCGATAGACAGACCAGATGTACCACCAGAGAAACGACCGTCGGTTAGAAGCGCACACTCTTTACCAAGACCCATCGATTTTAGGTAAGTGGTAGGGTAAAGCATCTCTTGCATGCCCGGACCACCTTTAGGGCCTTCGTAGCGAATAATTACCACGTCGCCCGCTTTAACTTTTCCGCCTAAGATGCCTTCAACGGCGTCTTCTTGGCTCTCGAAAACCACGGCAGGACCAGTGAACTTAAGAATGCTCTCATCAACGCCTGCGGTCTTAACGATACAGCCGTCTAATGCGATGTTGCCTGATAGAACTGCTAGACCACCTTCTTGGCTAAAGGCGTTATCTTTGGCACGAATACAACCTTCAGCGCGATCGTCATCAAGGCGATCCCAGCGACAATCTTGTGAGAAAGCTTGAGTGGTACGAATGCCAGCAGGACCTGCTCGGAAGAACTTAAGTACGTCTTCGTCTTCTGTTTGAATGATGTCGTATTTCGCCAGCTGCTCTTTCATTGAAAGGCCAAGTACGGTGCGAGCTTGGTTATGCAGTAGACCTGCACGGTCTAACTCACCAAGAATCGCCATTACGCCACCAGCGCGGTGTACATCTTCCATGTGATATTTCTGGGTAGATGGTGCCACTTTACATAGGTGTGGTACTTGGCGAGATAAGCGATCGATATCTTCCATATCGAAATCCACTTCGCCTTCTTGCGCTGCAGCTAACAGGTGCAAAATGGTGTTGGTTGAACCACCCATTGCAATATCCAGTGCCATCGCGTTTTCGAACGCATCAAACGTAGCGATGTTGCGTGGCAGTGCTGATTCGTCATCTTGCTCGTAGTAACGACGAGTCAGTTCAACGATACGACGACCTGCATTAAGGAACAGTTGTTCACGATCAGCGTGCGTTGCCAGCATAGAACCGTTACCTGGTTGAGAGAGACCTAGTGCTTCCGTTAGACAGTTCATTGAGTTTGCAGTGAACATGCCTGAACACGATCCACACGTTGGACATGCGCTGCGTTCGATCTGCTCACTTTGCTCATCAGACACTTTTGGATCCGCGCCTTGGATCATTGCATCAACAAGGTCTAGCTTGATGATCTGATCAGAAAGCTTGGTTTTACCCGCTTCCATTGGACCACCAGAAACAAAGATAACAGGGATGTTAAGACGCATAGATGCCATCAACATTCCCGGAGTGATTTTGTCACAGTTAGAGATACATACCATGGCATCGGCACAGTGCGCGTTGACCATGTATTCTACTGAGTCTGCGATCAGTTCGCGTGAAGGTAGTGAGTACAGCATGCCGCCGTGACCCATTGCGATACCATCATCAACCGCGATGGTATTGAATTCTTTAGCGATGCCGCCGGCTTTTTCGATTTCACGTGCTACAAGCTGACCCATGTCTTTTAGGTGTACGTGACCCGGAACAAATTGAGTAAACGAGTTTACGACGGCGATGATTGGCTTACCGAAGTCTTCATCTTTTACGCCTGTTGCACGCCACAGTGCTCGAGCACCCGCCATGTTACGACCATGTGTGGTGGTAGCTGATCTATATTTTGGCATTTCCTAATCCTTCTTACTTCTGTTCTGGGTACACATAGTCTAACCAGCCCCACTTATCTTCCGTGGTGCCGTTAAATAGGCCAAAGTAGGCCGCTTGTAGTTCTTTAGTGATTGGGCCGCGTTTACCGGTGCCCACTTCAATTTTGTCGATGGTTGCTACTGGCACAACTTCGGCTGCCGTACCTGTCATAAAGACTTCATCGGCAAGGTAAAGTGCTTCACGCGCAATGTTCGCTTCGCGCACTTCATAACCTTTATCGCGTGCGATGGTCATGATTGAATCACGAGTGATGCCCGGCAAAATTGCACTGGTTGCTGGTGGTGTGGTGATCACGCCGTCTTTGATAACAAAGATGTTTTCACCAGCCCCTTCCGATAGATAACCGTCTACGCTCAGTGCGATACCTTCGTCGTAACCGTGACGACGAGCTTCACCACCGACTAGTAGCGAAGATAGGTAGTTACCGCCTGCTTTAGCCGCCGTTGGGATGGTGTTTGGCGCTGCACGGTTCCAGCTTGAAATCATTGCATCAACGCCAGATTCTAGCGCTTCTTCACCCAAGTAAGAGCCCCAAGGGAAAGCGGCAATGATTAGGTCCATCTCTGTGCCAACTGGAGGACATACGCCCAAGCCAACATTACCGACAAAACCCAATGGGCGAATATAAGCACTATCGAGTTTGTTCTGGCGCAGGGTTTCACGCGTCGCTTCCATGATTTCTTCCACAGAGAACGGGATCGGGAAGCGGTAAATCTTGGCAGAGTCTTTTAAACGCTGCGCATGCTCGCGGTGACGGAAGACAATTGGTCCTTTCGGCGTGTTGTAGCAGCGTACGCCTTCAAATACAGAGGTGCCGTAGTGCATCGCGTGAGTCAAAACGTGAACGTTCGCCTCTGCCCATGGAACCATCTCACCATTAAACCAAATGAAATCTGCAGTTTTCGTTGCCATTTATTGCCTTCCTTATGCACTCACATGTTGTTGTAAGTTGTGATTTGGGAGCTCATCGCTGCGGATTTTGAGTACCTCAACGGTGCGAATATCCCACAACTTCTCAATTTGATTGACCAAAAACGAGATAGGTCGATCGCTGTCGACGATGATCTCTACGCTGGCTACTTTGCTTTCGTGGTTTTGGGTAGCAGCGACTTGTTTGATCACAAAGCCTCGGTGACGAATCACACGAAGAACGCGCTCCAACAATACCGGTTTATCGTCGGCTTTGATGTCGAGTAAATATCTGTCCATGCGATTGTCTCCTAAGTATTTTCCAACATATCACTGTTTGATGCACCAGGTGGTACAAGTGGCCACACGTTCTCTTCTTCATCGATTAAAACGTGAAGCATGTAAGAAGTCTTACTTTCTAGCATCTCTTTGAGAGCCGGTTCGACTTCTTCCTTCTTGGTGATGGTTTTACCCGGGATATCGAACGCTTTGGCAAGCATTACGAAGTCAGGGTTGTCATCAAGAATGGTTTCGCTGTGGCGGCCATCAAAGAACAGCGACTGCCATTGGCGAACCATGCCAAGACGTTGGTTGTTAAGAAGGACAATCTTTACTGGAATCTGACGACGCTTCAGCGTGCCCAACTCCTGCACGTTCATCATAAATGAACCGTCACCTGTAATAAGGATAGACTGATCATCAGGACGTGCGACTGCAGCGCCCATCGCCGCGGGTAGGCCAAAGCCCATAGTGCCAAGGCCAGCAGAAGTGATGAAGTTTTGTGGATCGCGTGGTTGGATATGTTGTGCTGCCCACATCTGATGCTGACCTACGTCGGTCGAGACAATTGAGCTATCCGGCATCATGTCAGACAGTTGCTTAAGTAATAGCGGTGCGTAGATCAATTCGCCTGGATGGTCGTAGCGCCATTTAAATCCGCTGCGCAGGCTTTCACTGTGATGTACCCAAGGGGTGATATCTTGAGTTAGCTCTAGTTGAGGAAGAATCTTGCTGATCTCACCACGAAGAGGTGCATTGGCGTGGCGAAGCTTATGGATTTCAGCTGCATCGATATCGATATGAATCACTTTCGCATGCGGTGCAAACGTGTCGAGCTTACCTGTAACGCGATCATCAAAACGTGCCCCAACTACAATCAAAAGGTCACATTCTTGAACCACTAGGTTTGCGGCTTTGGTGCCATGCATGCCCAGCATGCCTAAGTAGTGCGGGTCGTGACGTTCAATGGTGCCCAAACCTTTTAGTGTGCTTACTGCAGGCATAGGGTTTAAACGTAGGAACTCGCGTACTGAGTCGGTTGCTTTTGCTAGCTGTACGCCACCACCGACGTATAAAACTGGGCGAGTTGAAGCGGCTAGTACTTCTTGAGCGCGCTGGATATCGGCATCACTGACTTGTGGAGCGGTTGGTGGAACAAAAGGAGGTAGAAGCTCTGTCGGTGCTTGAGCAAGCTGAACATCTTTGGCGATATCAACAATTACCGGACCAGGTCGACCTGTTTTTGCTACTTCGAACGCTTCGGCAAGCGTTGGGGCAAGGTCTTCAATCTCAGTAACTAGATAACTGTGTTTGGTACAGGCTAGAGACATTCCGATTACATCCATTTCTTGGAACGCATCGGTACCGATATGAGAGCTAGCAACCTGACCTGTAATGGCCACTAGAGGAACGGAATCGAGGAAGGCATCGGCAAGGCCAGTAACAAGGTTGGTGGCACCTGGGCCGGAAGTGGCCATACATACGGCAACATCTTGCGTCGCGCGGGCCATCCCGATGGCGGCCATTGCAGCCCCTTGTTCATGACGGCATAAGATGTGTTCTACACCTCCGTCATACAACGCATCGTAGATTGGCATGATGGCTCCACCAGGATACCCAAACACCGTCTCGATGCCTTGCTGTCTTAAAGCGGCTACGACTAGTTCTGCACCGGTCATCGTAAACCTCCTTTGCTACGTTGTGGCTCGTAGCTATCGCCATGTGTTTTGCACTTCATGTGCACTCCCATTCTTCCCGTTAAGCTGTCTAAGGGTTAGACAGATGACAACTTGTAGTTGTAAAAAAACCCCCGGACTTTTCAGTGCGGGGGTTTTTTGTAATTTGTGGTTATCTTTCGCCCACAATACCCCGCGCGGTGCCAATAATGACCACGATAATCAGGGCTAGCAGTGAGTTGATGTGAGCGAATAAGTTCATCTGTCTGTCGTTCTTTTTTCGTTAATAAGTATTGTGTAATGTTCTACGAAAATGTTTGCGTCACTAGTGGTAACACACAAATCTGCTGCATGACAAGCAAAAAGTCATTCTTTTTTCACATTAAGTACCATTCTGGACAGGCTATATAACATATCCATATAAAAAACGTCTGGTTAGATTACGTACAAGAATTTGAGGAAATTATGGGGCTGGCAATCATTCATAGTCGCGCAAGTGTGGGTGTACAAGCGCCGTCGGTAAGCGTGGAAGTCCACATCAGTAATGGGATGCCGGGCTTTACCTTGGTGGGGTTACCTGAGACCACAGTAAAAGAATCCAAAGATCGCGTACGAAGTGCGATCGTCAATTCCAACTTTCAGTTTCCGGCGAAACGAATCACGGTCAATTTGGCTCCTGCGGATTTGCCCAAAGAAGGCGGACGCTTCGATTTGCCGATTGCATTAGGAATTTTGGCCGCTTCAGAACAAATCGCGACAGATAAGCTCAAAAACTACGAATTTGTTGGTGAATTAGCTCTTTCTGGTGGATTGAGAACGGTAAAAGGCGTGCTGCCAGCAGCGTTGGCCGCGAATAAAAAACAGCGTTGTTTAGTGGTGCCTCATGCCAATGGTGATCAGGCCGCACTTGTCGGTAAAGAGTTGCATAAATCTGCCCAATCACTATTGGAAGTTTGTGCAGAGCTTTGTGGTCAACATCAATTGAATTTGTACCAAACGCCCAAGAAGAAAGAACTCAAAGAACACGGTCGTGACTTGCAGGATATCATTGGTCAACAGCAAGGAAAGCGCGCTTTAGAAATTGCGGCAGCTGGCAATCACAACCTGCTATAGTTATGTCAATTACCTACCAATGTGTTTTACAAAGCTATAAGCGTTTTTTAGTAATGATTCGTGACTTTCTAGTTCTATCTTTTAGAGATAATGAGTTTTCTAATTCGTTTGCACGTTTTGGATCGATTTTTCTTAGTTTTGCTATAGCAATACGTGCCTTGTCATTTGCACCGTGAAGCTCTGTGTTTGTAGATTCAATATCCATAACTAAATCGTCAAGTAAAGATTGTTGTTCTTCTATTCGTTCTAAAAGCTTTGGTTGTGCTGATTTAAGTTTTTTTTCTAACAGATCTCTTATGTTTATATCTTTTCTTAGTTTTGAATTTTTAATGGTTAAGAGGTGTTCTTTAACCATATCTGATTGGGCTATTTGTTGAGTTTTTAATAGTTCCGATTTTGCTTTGCTTTCTAGTAAGTCTCTTTTTTTTCTATTATTTTTCATTTCAATCTCCTTTTTAATTTATATATATTAAAATTAAAAACTTGCAAGGAGACGCTAATTTTAAAAAAAGCCAGTTATAAATATAACTGGCCTTTTGGGTTTACTTTTTGTATTGACTTAACTTTAAGTTCATTAAATTACTTATATACTTTTCCATATATTCGTAGTCTGGTTCTTTTTTATTATTTATAGGAAGTATGATTTTTTCTCTTGATATTCTCGGATCGTTGATCTCTCTGTTGAAATTGTATTTTTCAGCAAGACGTGATGTTTGAGTTGCAAGAAATAAGTAAGAATAAATAGATAAATTGTCATTTTTTAAATGGGTTACGTGATCACTAGCAACAAAATCATAAGGGTGATAAAAACTTGCCCCAACGCTTCCACTATTTGCAATAGTTAAACAATTAGAAAATATCCTAACATCTTCTTCATTTGATATAAAATTATCTACGCCATTATTGGACGCTGTTGATGATACATATGGCTTATCACCTGGTTTTTGGTTTGACTTTGTTAATCTTTTTCCTCTTTGTATTGTTGTAAATATATCGGTTAAAAAGAACTCATCCCATTCTTTTTCTTCGATATTTGGTATTTTATAAGAATGGTGTTTTAAATTTATATTATCAAATAGATTGGATCTATTTTTCATTATCATTGAAAACTCAAAGGATAAATAATCAGAAACAACTTTTTCAAACTCTGAAGAATTAGGTATATTATCATTAAAATAATAGAAGCTATGCAACCATTCATCAGTATCTTTAATAGTAGTATTTACACAAAAACGAGTTTCTGCTTCTATTCGTTCGAACCATACATCTAGAAGGTGCTGATTCTTATCTTTTGCTTGTTCTGTTTCCACTAGGCCTATATGTGCATTAACTTGATAACCATCTTCTTTAAAATCTACAAATTTACATATTTTTTCTTTAGGGTGAGGTTCACCAGCCGTGAATACTGCTATACAAGGAACAATACCAACACCATAAAAAGTATCCTTATTTAACATAATTACACCATCTAAGGTGTGATGCTTAAGAATGTTCTTTTTAATGGCTTTTTCTTCTTTGCTTTTTCCTGTAACTGATGACTGTGGGATGATAACGACAGCTTTTGCCCCTTCAGTTAAAGAGTTTAATAGATGTTCTGTAAATGCAATCTCATATAGATCTGGATTTTTCTTAGAGCCTTGTGAATAGGGAGGATTCATCATCCCTACAGTAGCTTCTTTTAATTGAAGCTTGTGGTGATCTTGTTTTAAAAAATTCTCATTAATGAGATTGCTTTTACCATCGCCCCTTAAGATCATATTGGTCGTGGCAATAGTAAACATATAAGGCTGTAATTCTAAACCGTGTAATTGTTTTTGTCGTATGCTTTTACGTTGTGCTTCATTAGTCGTTTGGGCTAACATATGATGCATTGAAGATATAAGAAATCCAGCAGTACCTGCACAAGGATCAAGAACAATGTCATCAGGTTGAATATTTACTAAATCACAAAAAAGATCGCATATATGTTTGGGTGTTAAAACTATTCCTAACGTTTGACCGTCACCACCAGAATATGACATAAATTCGCCATAAAAACGGCCTAAATAATCTTCAGATGATGATGTGTACTTAATACTATTATATATTTTCTCATTAAGAAACTCAGTGTAGTGCTTTAACGGAGTTTTGTTCAGTGTCTGATTTACTTCATTAAGGATCTGCGTATCTTTAATTATAGAAAACTGGCTAAGAATCTTATCTCTTTTCACTTCAGGTGCAACACGAGATCTTGTTAAATTTGACTTTATAGCATTATAAATTTTATCGCCGTCTGTGGATATATCATCTCCTGTCAATTCATCTATAGAAAAGCTTTTTGACTCAATCTCTCTTAGTGCTAATAAAATACCAGAAACAATTAGTGGTTTATCTATATCTTTTAAATTGCCATAATTTCTTAAATCTTCGTGTAAGTCAGACGCATCTTTTAGAATCTCAGCTAATTCCTTTTCTTTACTTGTTTCTTCGTTTAGAATTTCTCTTGTATAGTATTCGTTTATGTTTTTGTCATTGAATGAAATAAAAGATTCTACTTCTGGAAGTTCTCGATAATACTCTGTTTCATCAATGTATAGTGGGCTAATTTGATGTTTTTTTTCATCTCCAGAAATGCCAAAAGCAATAACTTTCTTGTAAGTGGTATTTTTAGCCAAATGTTGTCCATAAAATAGCGCACCATTTACAGCAAAATTAACAATATCCTTAGGGTCATTACTAATTAATCCATTGATATCGTGCTTCAAGTGATTAGATAAATCGGCTTTATTTTCAATGACTATAATAAAGTCTTTTACAACCCCCACATATTCAGGGAAGCCTACGTTACCAGATCCATTTTTTGAGGCGGTTTTTAGGGCTTTATCAATTTCAACAATGGTGCTACCTTGAGGCTCAAGATTTACTCCCGCTTCATTCAATAAACCGTGAACCCATAGATCTGTTTTTGCTTCTTTTTTTGCCATTATTAACCCCTCTAAGATTTTCTCCATCATACCATAATCGTGTGTTAACAGGGTAATGGGGTGTTAAGTAAGAAAACTCGCATTACTTCGTGAGCCTTGGCGAGAGTAAAACTCGTTTTACGGGTGAGGTTGTACCGAACGGGTCTGGGGTTTCCCCAGCCTTCGGAGAACACACCAGCTACGTAGTGGCTGTTTTAGTGTGCTAAAACAGTGTTTCACACAGTTAAAACCTCACAGCTTTTATATAGTTCCCACAGTTTATTTTCACAGTTAAAAAAATATCTCACAGCTTTTTTTCCACAGTTCTAAACACTGTGGAGATTATTTTCTCACAGCTTCTTGATTAACTTTTTTTATATGTTTCTTTGTTTATATAACAAGGAGATTTTAAAATGGATAAAAATTATTGTGCAGTAAATACAAAGTATTATAAAAATAGTAATGTTGGTGAAATTGATCACGTATTAAGAAATATGGTTGAAAATATTAATGCTATTGAATGTTTAACAAAAAATAATTTTGGTTATTCTTTTGGTGATAGTGATATTAAAAGTCATTATGAAAATAAATTAAAAGCAGCACGTTTAGCAAATAAAAGAGGTTTACAAGAAAATAGCAATACTTTTATTGATAGTGTTTTAATATTTGATTCTCAAAAATTCAACGAATGTTTAGAGAATGGAAAACAAGCTGAAATCGAGCAAGCAACAAAAGACTTTATGTTAGATTTTAAAGAAAATTATGGATTTGAGCCGATTGGTTTTGAGTTTCATCTTGATGAAGGAACAATTATTGACGCTGAAAAATTAATAGAATTAGATGAAGAAGAACAAAAAAAATATGTTCCTATTGATGATCCTGATGAAGATTTTACAACTGAATATATTAAACATAATGTTCACGCTCACGCTGTTTTTTTAAATTATAACTTTGAAAAAAATAAATCCTGTTTAAGAACAATGACAAAAAATGACTGGAGTAAAAGCCAAGATTTATTGCATAAACACTTTGAAAAGTTTGGCTTTGATCGAGGTGAAAAGAAACAAACTAATAAACAAGATCATAAGACAAAAGCTGATTATGTAAGAGACTTAGAATTAAAAACCATTGATCTGGTTGAAAATCACACTAAAAATTTGCAAGACCAAGATCAGCTACTGGACCAGATAATTGATTATCAAAATGACATAGACAGATTTGAAAAACTTGGAGAATACGCTGGAAAAATTAAAGATTTTGTTATGGATTTCACTGATAAACATCCGAAAATCACTAAGCAACTATTGGATTTGCCTGGTGCGACTAAAGTTAAAGATATGGTTTTTGAGATTTATGAAGCTCTAACCAAACGACCAACAGCACCAGAGCAAGAAAATGTATTAGATAAAGTAGAAGTTGATAAAAAAGAAGAAGTTAAAAAGGGTATTGAGGTTCAAAAAGTCGAGAATGTGAAGAAAGAAAAAGAAATTGAAGATAAGAAAACAAAGGTTAAAAACATTAAAAACCGTAGGAAACACGGTAGAAAATCACAAGCAACACTTCGACCAGCTCCACCTAAACCACCAGAATATTAATCAGCTCGATTTTTGGAGAAGAACAGCTTTATCGTTCTTTTTCAAAAATGAGTATCAATCTCTGATTGGAGATTTTGTTCAACTCAAACTTAAACAAAAGATAAAGGATTTTTAAACAAAAAAAAGATTAGTAGCTACTAACCTTTTTACTCGAATTTTGTTTTTACAATTAATTTAACAGTTAAAACCTGATTGTCTAAGATATTCATCTAAATTATCTTCCAAGTGTTTTTCTATATCACATAGATTCTTATATTTATCATATTGTTTTTTGCTTAATGAACTAATAAAGTCCATTTCTTCTTCGTGTAAAATAGCATAACCAGAGTATCTATATTTATTATTCCTTGCTTCTTTTAATTCTTTGTTTAACTCGATATATTTTTTATCGGTTTCCATAAAATTACCAAGTTTTTCTTGGGCATCAACCCACTCCCAATATTCATCATTATCATACATTATTTATTCTCCTGTTTATTTTTTCTATTTTGTTTAAGTTCCTGTATTTCTTGCTCTGGTTCATCTGAACTAACCAATATAACTAATTCTTCAAACAATTCCTGACGTTCTTTTAAAAAATTATCATACGCTATCTTTTTCTTCTTCATTTGTAAAACCTCTTATTTCATTCAATTTTTTTATAGCCTCATTTCTTTTTTCTTCATTAATTTCAGTTTTAATATACTCAACTAACGCATCAACATTTATTACTTCTTTACTATTTTTTCTATACAAAACAGTCAATTTATGTATATCTCTTTTGTTGTAATTTTCTACCCATTTTCCTTTTCCGAAAAGGTAAGGGTTAACTTCAAAAGCTCCTTGTTCTTTTTTACCATTCTCATCAATAATTGAAAATAATATACCTGATTTTTTAAGTTTAGTTATTGCATTATCTACTTGCTGAACTCTTTTTAAGCCTAGTTCTTTACATATTATTGTCTTGTCATATTTTGTGATTGATATTACATAATTCTCATATCTCATTAATTTTAACAAGCAATATAAAATATCTTTATTTGCTGATTGAATACCTTTTAATGTAACAACATCTTTAAGATACAGTTTAATAAAATCTGGTTCACTAGGAATACTACTTGTTGCTGTTTCTGTAGAATTAATAATATCACCAAACTCATCTAAACTTACTTTCTGAAAAAACTCTTTCTTTGTCTTTTGATGTTTAAGCTCTTCTGTATATCTATCATCAAACAAGCTATTTAAGTGTTTATTTACCTCTTGGTCTTTTTTTCCTCTGTTTATTTCTGTCATAATATATTTCCTTTTTAAGTTTTATAACTTCAATAAATCATATTCTAATGTTTTGTCAATAGTAAATTATAACTTTTTTAGTGTTATACTTTTATTTTATCAAACGTTGAGATCCTAACTACTGTAGTTAGATTAAATAATATTCTAAGTATTAGTTAAAAACACATAAAATATAACCCTAACTACTGTAGTTAGAATGTATAACTACAGTAGTTAATATGTATAACTACTGTAGTTAGACTTAATGGGTATCTTAATTATTAATAAAACCAGTGATAGTAATGCTTTCAATAGATAACTTTTAAAATAACATATCTCTTCTTATCTATTATGTGGAGTCTTGTTATATACAATTGTATTTAATTTGATTGGCATTTGTTTTTGAGTTGCAGGGGGGCTTGTCCCCCCCCTGATACCCCCCCCGAAGATGCCCTTACGGGCGCTCTGGTTATCCGTTTTGAACTTTGTTTAATAACTTAGTAGCTTTTTCTATTTGGAAAAGAACTTGATTAAACAATTCGATTTCTTGATCAATAATTATTTTGCTGATTAGTTTATTTATTCTATTTAGATAATTGTTTAACTTCTTATTATTTAACCCTTTGCAACTTTCAATCAATATTAAAAAGTTTTGTTGTATCTGCCAAATCATTTCATCTATCGGTGTCCGATCACCATTTAACCGCTTATATGTCATATTGTTATTTGGTAATGAACAACCACCAAAATTATATTGTTCATCAATCATAACCGTATGAACGTGTTTATCTTTCATCTTAAACAAAATGAAATTACTATAATCATTAAATAAATAAGCTGATTCTATTTTTTTGGATAAATAACTGTTATAAGTCATTCTATTAGATGATAGTAAAACAGAATCTTTTTCAAGAATTACATTTTGATATAGATCTGAATATGTATAATCTGGCTTGAAAGTCAAAATTTTGTTTTCAAGTTCTTCAATTTCTGATCTGTATCGCTCAATTTCTTTTGATAGTTCTCTTGTTTTTTCTCTGATCGTGGGTATTGAAAAATCTTCTTCCAACAAAAAACTAAGTTTAGATTCTGCTTTTTCGTTAAGATCTTGAAGCTTTGAAAGTCTTAGGTTTAAGTCTGTTGGTGCTTCTGGTTTGGGCATAAAGCCGTTCTCTGTCGTGAGGTGCAATAGCATTAGCTCTAATGGTAAATACTTGTAGTGCTTATTGTGAGAGCATTTACCACCCCTTTTAGCGTTAGAGCAAGTTAAGTATTTACCACCTCTTGAACCATCGCCTTTGTCTACATATTCAATTTTTCCATCACAATAGCCACAACGTAAGATATTACGATATAGGTTAGAAAACTTGTTGCGGTTGACCTTGCCACGACCTATAACTCTGCTTTTTCTAGCAATTTGAGCCTTTAAAAATGTTTCTTCATCAATAATCTGAGGGTAGTAATCTGGGATGGGATCACCTAACGGTTTGCGTTTATTCTCACCGATCCCATTATGTTTACCAACGTGAGGCTGATATTCACCTAATACAGATCTATCTGTAAGAATGCGTGAGAGGCTTGTCCTTGCCCATAGCTTGCTTTTATGGGTTGGAGTGGGGAATTGGGTCAAGTTCTCGTTTAAGTGTCTTATAAGCTGTGATACGCCCATCCCATCAATTGATTTTTGATAGATATACTTAACAATTTCTATTTTGTCTTTCTTTAAGTGAAATTCTGTTCGATCTTCTGATAATTCTAACCAATGAGGGATTAAAGAAGTTAGTTTTTTACTATTGATATTCTTTCTTTTTGAGTCCCAACTTTCTTTTAATCGTTTCTTTTTTGTGGCTGATTCTTCATAGGCCCGACTCATAACGATCAAGCTTGTCATAACATCTAATAGCTGAGTATCACTATCAACATCATCATTTTGAGAGTATAGCTTTTGGTCTTGTAGCGTGTATATATCAACAAAATCAAGCAAATGTAGAAACTGACGCATTGCTTTATTGATTTTTTTGCGTGATAGACGATCAAGGTTTTCAACGATCAGCAATGAACCTTTTTCGACTTTGCCTGTTTCACAATCATCAATAAATCTTTTAAGGTTTTCCTGATCTCCATCTACACCTGAAACGCCAAGCTCTTGATAAACGGCTAGTTCTGTATCAAGCTCATATCCATTCTTATCACAATACGCTTGTGTTGCTGAAAATTGTCGTCTAAAGCTATCACCCTTGGCTTGTTGCGGTGATGAGTAGCGTATGTATGAGTAAGCTTTTTTCATTGCTAAAATCCGTTTTTATGGCTTTGGTAGGATTATAACATAATCAGCTTTTCCTTGGCCCTCCAGGTACTGGCAAAACCATGTTGGCTTCTCGATTATGCGATTTGTTACCTGAGATGAGTGATGAAGAAGCGATGGAAACGGCTTCTGTGGCGTCACTGACTCAAAGTGAAATCAATGAACACAACTGGAAGACGCGGCCGTTTCGCGCCCCGCATCATTCCAGCTCAATGGCGGCTTTAGTTGGTGGTGGGTCTGTGCCGAGACCGGGTGAAATCTCTCTAGCGCACAACGGGTTATTGTTTTTGGACGAGATGCCGGAGTTTGATCGTAAGGTGCTCGACTCTTTGCGTGAGCCATTGGAGTCCGGTGAAATTATTATCTCTCGGGCGCAAGGTAAGACGCGTTTTCCTGCTCGGTTCCAAATTGTAGGGGCGCTTAACCCGAGTCCGACAGGGTATTACGAAGGCAACCAAGCTAGAACGAATCCGCAAGCCATCCTGCGTTACCTCGGCCGATTATCAGGCCCACTTCTCGACCGCTTTGATATGTCATTAGAAATTCCCGCATTGCCGAAAGGAACCCTCTCTGAAGGCGGCGATAGAGGAGAACCAACGGCTGTCGTCAAAGAGCGGGTGAATCAAGCGCGTAACAGTATGCTGACTCGCAGTGGTAAGGTGAATGCATTATTGGGCAGTCGTGAGATTGAAGCCTTCTGCCCACTGCAAAAAAGCGATGCGGAGTTTTTGGAAAATGCGCTGCATCGTCTTGGATTGTCGATTCGTGCTTATCACCGCATCATCAAAGTTGCGCGTACTATTGCCGACCTGGAGGGCTCGCCGCAAATTGAGCGAACGCACCTAGCAGAAGCTTTGGGCTATCGAGCAATGGATAGGTTACTTAAACAGTTAACCGCGCAAGCTGTTTAAGGGATACTGGAACCGCAGAGATCAGAGCGACTTACTGCGATTCCAACGCTTAGAAGTTGTAGTTCATACCAACTGAAATTAAATATTCTTTCTCATCGTAGAAAGTGATATTCGAATCGGTATTGCTGTAGCCAGTCAGAGAAATGAACGACCAGTTTTGCCAATCAAATATGTTTTCGTATTCGTATGCCGCAAACAGAGTCAATGTGTCGTCGTTACGTGTTTTACCAAAGGTATCGCTCGACGATTGGTAGTCTTTCATGGTGTAGCCTGCGGTTAAGGCAAAGCGATGACGATTCATAAATTGGAACCAGCTTAAGTCTAAACCATAAGAATCATATGATTCGGCATCACCAACCGCATCTTGATAAATGTAGGTAAAAGCAGGTTGCAGCATCGACGTACGATTGAGTGGAATGCGGTAATCACCTTTCACGTAGTAGACTTTTGCGTCACGAGCTAAAGTGCGGTCTGTGACTTCATCTTTTTCCACATCTTTGTCTGCGTACGCCAAATCAAGGTTAAAGTTGTCATCTAAGAGGCGCTTGATTTGGAAGCGGTACGCGTTGCCACCTTCATCGGTGGTTTGTCTTGCTGAGCCTGTTTTATATGGGTTACGCCACGTTTCTCCTTTTAAAACGGTGGGAAGGTAAGAGACGTCTAATATCGTGCCTGATGGCAACTGGTACTGATAACCTAATTGGAACGCTAAAGTACCCACTGCAATATCGGCACGGGTAGTACCAATGTATGCTTGCTGGTTAAGCTTGCTACCAAAGGTATAAGCAATATTGCCTAGTGGTGCGGCAATAAAGGAACTGTCACTCTCTGCACTTTCATTGAGAGAGTTGATGGTACTGCTGTTATCAGTATTAAAATGAGATTCTGATGAAACGAAGCCGGCATTGAGCGAAATTTCACCACTAAAACCTGCAGTCTCTGCAAGTTGAGCTTGAGCTGAACTGACGATAAAAGCCAAAGGCAGTATGGCTAGCCTTGGATTCATTCGCTTTCTCCTTATTTGTCGAATGAAAGATGTTATTTGAGCGTTGGTCCAGTTTTACAGTGAAACAAATCTGACCATTCTTACAAATGTTTCAATGTGGCAACGGATTCGTATAATTACACGCTGTTTTATTCTTCACGCGCACTAGTTACTGATTGGTTACCATGTTGGCATATTTGTTACTCATTTTTAACGCTTCTTTTGTGATTATAAATTCTGCGGTTTGTTCCATTGCAATTTGTATCATCGCGATTTTTAAGCTGTTGCTTCCAACCGCGAAGCTCAAAGCCAAAGGCACCGAAGCTGCCAACAACATGATGTGGGTGTGGGCAACCGTCAATGCTGGCATTCTCGCGCTTTCCAATCGTGTTGAATGGGATGTTCAAGGCGGTGAAAACCTAAAGAAAGATGGCTGGTACCTGCTGATCAGTAATCATCTTAGTTGGACTGATATTGTTGTACTGTGTTGTGTGTTTAAAGATCGCATTCCGATGCCAAAATTTTTTCTGAAGCAGCAATTACTCTATGTGCCTTTTATAGGAATGGCTTGCTGGGCATTAGATATGCCGTTTATGCGTCGCTACTCTCGAGAGTATTTGATCCGTAACCCACATAAACGCGGTCAAGATCTGCAAACCACGCGCCGCTCGTGCGCTAAATTCAAACATACGCCAACAACCGTAGTGAACTATGTCGAAGGCACTCGCTTTACTGTAGAAAAGCAACGCAAGAGTCGAGCTGGTTACCAATATTTATTGCAGCCTAAGTCTGGCGGCATCGCTTATACATTAGCGGCGATGGGTGAGCAGTTTGAGAATATTATTGATGTGACACTTGCTTACCCTGACAACACCAATCAGCCATTCAAAGACATACTAATGGGGCGCATGACTAAAATAGTTGTGCGCGTGAATGTCTTACCTGTTGATGAGCGTGTATTGGGTGATTACTTCAACGACAAACCATATAAGCGTCAATTTCAACAATGGCTTGGCGATGTGTGGCAAGAGAAAGACCAACTTCTACAAGACATTCACAAATAAAAAGGGGAGCAATAAGCTCCCCCTTTTTAATACTGACCTGAATTACTTCAGTGTTAGCAAGTAGTTTACTAGTTCGAAATACTCGTCCATCGATTTGATGCCTTGTGCTTGAACTAAGTACTTATTGTTGACGATAACCGCTGGAACGCCTGTTAGGCCGCTGTTTTCAAATTGCTTATCCATACGACGAACCATTGAATCTACCGCGAAACCTTTGAATGCTGCGTCGAACTTCTTCGCGTCTACACCTTCATCTAAGAAGATCTGACGAATTTCTGCATCATCACGTGGTGCCTTACGCATATTGTGGATGCGGTTAAACATCACTGGCACCATTTTGTCTTCAACTTTAAGTGCTACCATCGTTGCGTAAGCTTTACTCATAGAAGGCCCCATGTTGCCCCCCCCATAAATGACACGTGGTTTTTTTGTAGCTTCACGCCTTCAGGTAGCTGCTTCTTAAGCTGCTGGATGATTGGCTCAAACGTATTACAGTGTGGACAGTAGAAAGAGAAGAATTCGGTTACTACAGGTTTTTTTGATGCCTCTAGATCCAGTACTTTGTAATACTCACCTTCTTTGAATTGCGCTGCATGTGCCGACAGGCTTAGCATCAGCATAGAAAACAGTGCGAACAGCTTTTTCATTTAAATATCTCCATTTTTAATTGTTCGGCCTGACTTACCATTGAGGCATTAAAGACAGTGGTGCTTCTTCTAAGTTGGCAATCTGCTCTTTAAATGCAAGGACCTGACCTTCCCAGTATTTTGGCTCATTGAACCATGGAAAAGCGAGCGGAAATGCCGGGTCATGCCAACGTTTTGCTAGCCATGCCATATAGTGCACCATTCGTAGACCGCGAAGTGGTTCGATTAGTTTCAATTCTGCCGAGTTAAAATCGCAAAACTCTTGGTAACCTTCTAAAACAATATCCAACTGCATTAGCTTGTCTTGGCGCTCGCCATTGAGCAGCATCCATAAATCTTGTACTGCAGGGCCATTACGTGAGTCATCCAAATCGACAAACATTGGGCCATCGCGCCATAAGATATTGCCCGGATGGCAGTCGCCATGCAGACGAATAGTGTTGAAGCCTTCTTGCCAGTGACTTTCAATGGACTTGATCAGCATATCCAAATCATTAAAGAAGCTGTTCTCCAAATGCATCGGAATCATGTTGGCGTTTTGTAGTATCTCTCTTGGTTGATAGAGATACTCTTGCAAGCCAATGGTTGGGCGATGTTGAAATGCTTGGCGGCTACCCACTTTGTGGATACGTCCTAGAAAACGACCGACACCTTCGAGTTGATCTAAGTTGTCGACTTCATATTGACGGCCGCCGACACTCTCAAATAAAGCAAAGCCATAGCCTTGATAGTGATGCAGCGTTTCACCGTTGATGAGTACAGGTGGTGCAACTGGGATTTCGTTATCAATCAACTCGAGCGTAAAGTCGTGCTCTTCTTGAATTTGCTTGTCGCTCCAACGCTCTGGGCGATAGAACTTTACCACGTAGCGCTGGCGTTCTTCGTCAGTGAACTGGTAAACGCGGTTTTCATAGCTGTTTAGAGCAAGAAAGCCCGATTCTGCTCGAATACCGATGCTCTCTAACGCGTACCACATAAAGTCGGGTGTGAGGGCATCAAAGTTAAAAGTACCTTGGGACATATAAATAAAAAGGCTCATTGCTGAGCCTTTTTCCATTGGTCATCGAAGTTATAGCTTCTTGATAAATCGGCTTTCTACTTCAATGGTGAATTCGTTGCTCTTATCGGTGAGTATAAACTGAATTGTTGTGATCGCAGAGTCTAGCTTGTCAGGATCTGCGCCAAGACTCATTGGTAAGTTCAATACCTCACCAGGTTCAACTTGGATGGTTTGTTTACCATACCAACTAACGTCACTTAACCCTTCTACATCCAAGTTGTATTCTTTAACTTGTTGGGTCTTGTTGATGACTTTGAGAGTATAGGTGTTTTCCACTTCACCTGAGCTATTCACTCGGAACAGTTGGTTGCGGTCACGAATGACGCTCAACCCAGCTGGGTCAACAGCCGCTATCTGGGCGAAGAACAAACCAATCATCATCAACAATACTGCCCCATAACCAAGCAGTTTAGGTCGCATCACTTTGGTGTGTTTACCTGATAGACGATGCTCCGTGGTGTAGTTGATCAAACCTTTTTCATAACCCATGCGATCCATCGTTTGGTTGCATGCGTCAATACAAGCGCCACAGTTGATGCATTCGTACTGTAATCCATCACGAATATCGATTCCTGTTGGGCATACTTGAACACACAAATCACAGTCGATACAGTCACCTAAACCTAATTGCTTTGGGTCGGCCTTACGTGAACGTGGACCACGTTTCTCACCGCGTTTAGTGTCGTAGCCAACGATGAAAGTATCCTTATCAAACATAGCGGATTGAAAGCGTGCGTACGGACACATGTGAAGGCAGACAATAGAACGCATCCAACCAGCATTTGCATAGGTACAAACCGCAAAGAAAAGAACCCAAAAAACCGGCCAGAAGCTGGCGTTAAAGGTGAAAAAGTCTACCACTAGGTGTTTGACTGGAACGAAATAGCCAACAAAAGTAAAGCCAGTGGCAAGCGCAATAGCAAACCAAGCTATGTGCTTGATGGTTTTTCGCATCGCCAGATTCGCAGTGATCTTATTCGAATCTTGTTTGCGGCGCTTATTCGCACTTCCTTCAAGTTTTTCTTCAAACCAAATATACATGAAGGTCCAAACTGTCTGGGGGCATAAGTAACCACACCAAACTCGACCTAAGAAGGTAGTAATAAAGAATAATCCAAACGCGGCAATCATAAACAGCAGCGCAAGTAGGGTCAGGTCTTGTGGATAAAGAGTCGTTCCAAAAAAGTTAAACTGTTGGTGGCCAATATCTAAGAGTATTGCTTGGCGCTCTCCGTACGGAATCCACGGAACCAGTGCAAACAACAGCAACAAAAACCAACCACCATAACGGCGCAACTTTTGGAAGGTGCCTTTGCTTTCTCGTACGTAAATTCGATTATTGGGGTTGAAACGATCCCCTTTTCCTTTATGGGTCTTTGGGTTAAAGGTTTTTGGAGTCACATCTTTGATATCGATCTTGTCCTGACTCATGTATACATCCTTCTTTAGGCTTTTATAATGTACGGCGACACTTCTATCGATGTCGCTCGATGACATTGCTGCTTTGTTCATGTCATATGTTATGACGGAACATAATTATTTTAGTAAATACTGATGAACGGCGATTATACAATCAATAACAATTCCGTTTCTTTAACGTAGTCAACGTTTAACAACAAAAGTCAGTACAGTTAACCTAATAAATGACTGAACAGTTATAACTAGCTTTTGAACTGTTTGGTTTAGTTATAAAAAAACGACTCAAAGGAGTCGCTTAGGAATACTAGGGTGCTGATTCGTTTACTTGATGATGCCACGTGCGCGTAGGATTGCGGTTTTAAAATCATCTTCTTGGTCTTTCTTTAGACCTGGGATCATTTCGTCTTTGCCGCTGTTACGCATTTTAAGGTGGTAGATCAGTACATCGTCGGTTAGATCTTCCAGTTTACCTTCATAGCCTGCTTCATTTGCTAGCTTCATGATGAACTGTAGCAAGTTCATTTCTTGGTCTTTGTGCCACTCAGGCTCTAATAGCTCAAGCAACTCTTCAATACGATGACACTTCATTTCTTTCTCCACAGAATTTATAGGTGTTATTTGCTTCTAAAGGTATCAAATTGCATGTCGAACACCAAATAGGAAAAGGCTGGAAAGAAAGAAAAAAGCGCGGTGAGTGCCGCGCTTTTTAATTAAGCTGCTTTAATAACTTTGTTTGGAACACTCGGCATAATCGCTGTTTTCTCAACCAGAGTCATTGCTGGCGCAACTTGTTTTGCCTTAAGCGCAGTAGTGAAACCACTGCGACGGCGCATTGCACTACGATTAGTGTGTGCGAACCTGACTGTTGTTGGGCGCATTTAATTACCTAACTGCCAGGCATATCCATTGCCAATGTAATGGCCTGATGCATTATGAGTTGAGCTTCAACTGCTTGAAGGGTGGCTCTTTTGGCTCTCGCCAATCCAAATAATGAACCAGGAATAATGATATGCATGCATATCATGTATAGGTTAGCACTCCTGCTATAATTGGTCGATACTTGAGCAATTGAAATTGTTCAATTTTGCTATTTTCTTTCGAAGAACTGGGGTGAAAAGTTTGTTTTACAATCATGATCAACAGTAGTATGAGATCTCGACAAAGGAGGTGCGTATGTCATTTTTGAAAAAGACATTGGCGAGTTTTGGAATCGGCAGCGCCAAGGTAGATTCAGTTCTTAATCAGGATGTCCTTTATCCCGGTCAAAGTGTTGATGTATCAATTCATGTCTATGGTGGATCCAGTGATCAGGCGATTGATAACATTGATTTGAAGTTATGCTGTCGATACATCGCAGAAGTCCCTGATGATCGTGGTGCTCGTGAAGGCCATAGCTTACGCCGTCTTCCGCAAACCCATGTGCTAGCGAGTTGGAGTTTACCTTATGCTTTTACCCTACACCCAAGTGAAGAGCGTACTTTTGAAGTAAAACTTGATGTACCTTGGAATACACCAGTCACTATTGGTGATGCCAAAGTCTGGCTAGAGACTGGTTTAGATGTTGCGATGGCTCTCGACCCAACCGACAAAGATATTCTCACAGTTAGGCCCGATCCACTGATGGATGCCATTTTGTCTGCCTTTGAATCGCAAGGTCTGCGCATCCGCCAAGTCGAGTGTGAAGAAGTGAAAGGTTTTGATCTGCCATTTGTACAAGAGTTTGAGATGGTACCAACAGATGGGCCATATCATGGTGTATGGCGCGAGTTAGAATTTGTTGCTCATCGTGACGAGAACACTCTTAAGCTTTGGTTTGAAGTTGACCGAACTCGAAGTGGGGCGAGTGGTATGCTAGCGAGTCTATTAGGTAGTGGTAAACTCAAACGCGAGCTTTGTATCCCAGTGAATACTAAATTGGAAGAAGTCGGTCCGCTGGTTCTTAATTATCTTGAACAAACCACCGCTGCTCACGAACTCTAATTTAAGCTTACACGTGTACGCTTAATGTGCCATACTAGAGCGAATATTCAAACTCTAGTATAGGCACGTTCATGTCTTCACCTCAGAAAGCACAATACAGTCAGGGCGAAGAACTGGCCAACTCCATCACCCATGGTATCGGAATGATTTTCGGTATTGTAGGCTTGGTTTTACTACTGGTTAAAGCGATTGATCATCAAGCGGACACGCTGACCATTACCAGTATGGCAATCTACGGCTCTAGTATGATTGTGCTGTTTCTGGCTTCCACGCTTTATCACGCCATTCCATACCCGAAAGCCAAACGTTGGCTGAAAACCTTCGATCACTGTGCCATCTACCTTTTGATTGCAGGCAGTTACACGCCATTTTTATTGGTGAGTCTGCGTACTCCATTAGCGATTGGGCTGATGATTGTGATTTGGACCATTGCGCTGATTGGCATCATCATGAAAGTCGCGTTTGTCTATCGATTCAAAAAATTATCTTTGATGACGTATCTGGTGATGGGGTGGTTATCGTTGATCGTGATTTATCAGTTGGCGATAAATCTCGATATTGGTGGTCTGACACTATTAGCAGCGGGTGGATTGGTGTATTCAATCGGGGTGATTTTCTACGTTGCTAAGCGGATCCCTTTTAATCACGCAATTTGGCACGGCTTTGTGTTGGCGGGTTGTGTGTGTCACTTCTTCGCGATTTATTACTTTGTCGAGCCTATCTAGCTGATAGAGATAAACCCGACAAAGCATGTCGTATCGTATTAGCGAGTTTTCACTTCTAATACTTCTGCTGAGAACTGGTATTGTTGCGACTGTGGCACTGCCAGTTTGATCGCTTTACCTTGCTCGGCTTGTTGTGGGCGAAGGTAAGTATCAGCGATACGCTTAATGGATTGCCAAACGGTCACGTTCTCTTTCACTAACTGCTTACCAGACGTATCAAATACCTGAACTTCTACTTCTACCTGAATGACTGATTGTGAACTTTGGTTGGTGATAGACGTTGGAAAGATAAGTTCACCGTCTTCGTAGCTTGCAGAACCAATCAAGACATCAACACCCGAATCAGACAGCTGCATGGTTGGCTTCCTCGCGTTTACCACTACTGTAGTTCCGACTTTCTTGTTTACGACGGGAATTGTCGCAATCTCAGGTGCTTTAGTGGTTTGCGTGGTAACCGGTTCTAAGGCAGTTGTCGATGCAGCAACCGCCGACGCTTCTACCGCTTCGACTTTTTCTAGTGTGGTTTCTGTGGTGTTCGGCATTGCCTTTTTCACAACGTATTCCCACGTAAAGTCGTCGTTCAGTTTTACTTCGCGTCCATCCGCCAGTTTCACGACCTCTGCCGCGTAAACCGATGAAGTGGCGAGTAGGGTCGCCAGAGTGATCCATGTTTTCATTGTTATACCTTTTGTTTGAGTCTGTTTAACGGCGCCAAAACGCAGGGAAGAACAGGACAAGAATAGTCAGAATTTCCAGACGGCCCATTAACATACCAAAGCTTAATAACCACTTTGCAGTATCTGGCAGCGGTGCAAAGTTACCTGTTGGGCCAATCACACTACCCATGCCAGGACCTACGTTTGCGACTGCGGTAATCGAACCAGAAATACTAGTTAGCGGATCAAGGCCGAGTGCGCTTAAGCAGCCTGCAATAAATATGATGGTGATAAAGAACATCAAGCCAAACGCTACGACAGAGCGAACGATATCGTCGTTCACAGGGCGTTGGTTGTAGCGTTGAACGAACACACCAGATGGGTGAATCAGCTTCATGATCTGCTTGTTAAGCAGCGTCATTGCGATCTGAAAACGGAAGATCTTAATTCCGCCTGCGGTTGAGCCTGAACACGCACCAGCCATCATCAAGAAGGCAAACAGCGTGGTAGGTAGAGCACCCCATGCAGTGAAGTCCTCTAAACCAAAGCCCGTAGTGGTGACGACTGAGACGATGTTAAACATCGACACGCGTAGTGCATCCAAAATGGTGTAGCCATCGCGGATAACTAACCAAGCAGACACAACCAAACTCGAGAACAAAAATAGATAGGCAAAGCCGCGAACCTGCGCATCTTTCACCAATACATCGATACTACGTTTGCGTAATGCGACGACGAAAAGTAGAAATGGCAACCCACCAAGGAACATAAAGGTAGTGGCCACCCAATGAGCACCGTTAGAGAAGTGGTTCATTGAACCATCAGAAGTCGAGTAACCACCCGTCGACAGCGTCGTAAAGGCGTGATTGATCGCTTCAAATAGATTCATGCCTGTCAGCAAGTAGCCAATAATACACAAGCCAGTTAGCATCAAATACACCAATACGATGTTCTTCGCGACGGTTTTCGCTCTCGGGCTGCTTTTATCAGACCAATCAGAAGATTCGGTTTGGAACAGCTTCATACCACCAACGTTAAGCATTGGTAGGATGGCTACTGCCATTACGATAAAGCCAATACCACCAAGCCACTGCAAGATGGAGCGCCATAGCAATATACTTGGTGCCATGTCGTCCAAGCCACTTAACACGGTAGAGCCTGTAGTGGTGATGCCAGACATGGTCTCGAAGTAGGCGTCGGTAAAGCTGATGTGGTTAATGAACACAAACGGCAATGCAGCAAACGCACTGGCGATGGTCCATACCAAACTGGTGATAAGGAACATATCACGAACACTGAGCTTGAACTTAGCAGTTCGACCGATCGTCAAACAGATGAATGCGGCTAGGTGGGTGATCACTACGGCTTGAGCGAAATCGAGGAATCCGCCTGTACCTGTGAAAAACGCGACCAAAGTCGGCACGTACATAAAAAGGGCTAGTTTGGATAAAACCAGCCCGATAACAAACAGTACGGGACGTAAGTTGACCATAGGAAAATCCTAGAGGAAGAATGGACTCGGCTGGAACAGCGCTTCGACGTCTGGTACATACTTTTTGTCGACCAGGAACATCACGACGTGGTCATCTTGTTCGATGACGGTACGATCGTGTGCGATAAGGACTTCTTCGCCACGAACGATAGCACCAATGGTGGTTCCTGGTGGGAGTTTGATATCGCCAATCGCACGGCCAACCACTTTAGACGTGGTTTCATCACCGTGTGCAACGGCCTCGATGGCTTCTGCAGCGCCACGACGCAGAGAAGATACGTTAACAATATCAGCACGACGAACGTGCGTCAGTAGAGCTGAAATAGTTGCTTGCTGAGGTGAGATCGCTACATCAATCACGCCGCCTTGTACAAGGTCGACATAAGCGCCGCGTTGGATCAATACCATCACTTTCTTCGCGCCCATGCGTTTTGCCAACATCGCTGACATGATGTTGGTTTCATCTTCGTTGGTTAACGCAATGAATACATCTACTTGGTCGATATTTTCTTCGGTAAGCAGTTCTTGATCAGCCGCGTCACCACAGAAAACGATGGTGTTTTCTAGTTGCTCAGACAGCTTCTCTGCACGCTGATAGTTACGCTCGATCAGCTTCACGCTGTAAGTTTGCTCAAGGCGTTTGGCTAAGCTAGCACCGATGTTACCACCACCGACAATCATGATGCGGCGGTAAGGTTTCTCAAGGCGCTGAAGTTCACTCATTACCGAGCGAATGTGGTTACTTGCAGCAACGAAGAACACCTCATCATCAGCTTCAATGATGGTAGTGCCTTGCGGACGAATCGGACGACCTTGACGGAAGATAGCAGCAACACGAGTATCGATGTGTGGCATGTGCTCACGCAGGGCAGACAGCGCGTTACCCACCAGAGGGCCACCATAGTAGGCTTTTACCGCTACTAGGCTGACTTTCTGCTCGGCAAAGCTCACCACTTGTAGTGCGCCTGGATATTGGATGAGGCGTTCGATGTAGCTGGTTACCAGCTCTTCTGGTGCGATAAGGTGATCAACAGGAATGGCACCGGATTTAAATAGGGCTTCTTTTTCTGCCAGATATTCTGGAGAACGAATACGTGCAACACGGTTTGGCGTATTGTACAGAGTGAAGGCTACCTGACAGGCCGCCATATTGGTCTCGTCGGTGTTGGTTACCGCAACTAGCATATCTGCATCTTGTGCACCCGCTTCATGAAGTACGTCTGGGTGGCTGGCGTGACCGTTAACCACTCGTAAGTCGTATTTGTCTTGCAACTCACGCAGTCGGTCGCCATTTTTATCGACGATGGTGATGTCGTTATTCTCACCAACTAGGTTTTCCGCCAATGTGCCGCCAACCTGACCTGCACCAAGAATAATGATTTTCATACTCTTTACTCGTTATCTGAAAAAGGCGATTGAATTCACTTCAATCGCCCTATTTAGCATGCTGTTACGCGTGTTTTTTTGTTAGCACTGCGTAGTAGAAACCATCCATATCTTCTTCACCTGGCAGAATCTGACGACCAGGTTGCTTTGGATCGGAGTCCATCAATTGCGCATCAGCAGTACGTGCTAAGAATGCTTTTACCTGTTCCACGTTTTCTTGTGGTGTGATTGAACAAGTTGCGTAAACCATGGTGCCGCCAGGTTTCAGTTGCGTCCACATTGCGTCGAAAATTTCGCTCTGTAGCTCAGCAAGTGCGGCAATATCATCAGCACGACGTAGCCATTTGATGTCTGGGTGGCGACGAATTACCCCCGTCGCAGAACACGGTGCATCTAACAAGATGCGATCAAATTGTTCGCCCTGCCACCATTCTTGAGGATTACGCGCATCGCCGCAAACCACTTTTGCCTGAAGGTTGAGACGCTTCAGGTTTTCGTGCACACGTTTAAGACGCGTGTCATCGCAGTCGATGGCAACCACTTCGCTGCCAGACGTACGCTCAAGAATGTGCGCTGTCTTACCGCCCGGTGCTGCACAGCAGTCTAGGATTAGCTCGCCATCTTTTGGTTCAAGGTAGTTAATCGACAGCTGTGCCGCCGCATCTTGCACCGATACCCAACCTTTTTCAAAGCCCGGTAGTTTCATTACATCGCATGGCGCCGCCAATTTTAGGGCGTCCATTGCTTGTGAGTGTGGCGTGCTATCAATGTTTTCATTTTTGAGTAGCGCAAGGTAGTCATCACGAGTGTGGTGCTGGTGGTTTACACGCAGCCACATTGGCGCTTTTTGGTTGTTGGCTTCAACAATGCTTTCCCACTGCTCTGGGTAAGCTTCTTGCAGCAGTTTAAGTAACCAGCTTGGGTGGCCGTACTTGCCCGCATTGTTGCTGACCGCCATTTGGTCTAGCTCTTCTTGGTTGCGCTGATAGTTACGTAATACGGCGTTAATAAGACCACGCAAGCGGGGGCCTTTCAGCTCTTTAGTACCTTCAACCGTTTCACCCACTGCAGCGTGCGCAGGAATACGCATGAAGCTCAATTGGTAAATACCAACCAAAATCAGGTGATGGAAAACACGTTGTTTGCCTTTTAACGGCTTATCCATCAACTGGTTTGCAATCATTTCTAGGCGAGGGAGGTAACGTAGAGCACCGTAACAGATCTCTTGTAGAAGAGCGTGGTCACGTGGTCGTACGTTTTGTTGAGCCGCTGGAAGAGCGCTTGAAAGTGAGTGGCCCTTGTCGACGACAAGATACAAGACGTTGGCAGCCGCAGCGCGAACATTCATGATGAGTACCTTAAAGTAAAGGAGGGCATCTCTGCCCTCTAAAAGTTCGTATTATTGGTGTGTGACACTATTGCCTGGTTTTTAAACCAGTTGAGTGCCAACTTCAAACCAAGATGCACGTGAGTTCAGAATATCTTGAACTGACATGGCTTTTTTACCCGGAACTTGCAGTTGTTCCAGCACCAATACGCCGTTGCCTGTCACAACATAGATACCGGTCTTATCTGCTTGCACGATGGTGCCCGCAGGTTTGTCGCTGGTTTGCTCTGCAACACGGCTTTGCCATACCTTGATGCTGTTTTCAGCAGCTTCAAAGTGGCTCATTGGCCATGGGTTGAATGCGCGAACGCAGCGTTCAATGTGTGCCGCGTCATCATTCCAATCGATGCGCGCCTCTTCTTTGCTTAGCTTCTTCGCGTAGTTTGCTAGCTCGTCATCTTGCTTCACTGGCTCAGCTTTGCCAGCGGCGATATCCGCTAGACAGTCGATCAGGGCATCTGGGCCTAAGCCTGCCAGTTTCTCGTACATCGACGCACTGGTGTCACTTGCTTCAATCGGCAATGTCGCGATTTTTAGCATGTCACCGGTGTCCAGACCGATATCCATCTGCATGATAGTCACGCCAGTTTCGGCATCACCAGCCCAAATTGAACGTTGGATAGGGGCTGCGCCGCGCCAGCGAGGAAGAATCGAACCGTGTACGTTGATACAACCTAGTTTAGGTGTGTCTAGTACAACTTGTGGAAGTAATAAGCCGTACGCAACAACTACCATGATGTCGGCGTTCAGATCGGCAAGTTCTTGCTTTGCTTCGTCTGATTTGAAGTTTTCTGGTTGGTATACCGGAATGTCGTGCTCAAGCGCGATGGTTTTTACTGGGCTTGCAGTAAGCTTCTTACCACGACCCGCTGGGCGGTCTGGTTGAGTGTAAACCGCAATTACTTCGTGCTCCGAAGACAACAACGCCGCCAAGTGACGGGCGGCGAAATCCGGAGTACCTGCAAAGACAATACGTAAAGACTGACTCAAGGTAGGCTTCCTTCTAATTAAATTGTATCGAGATTAAGCGCTTTGCTGTTTCTCGTTAAAGCGTTTGATTTTTGCTAGCTTGTCTTGAATACGCTTACGCTTCAGTGGCGATAGGTAATCCACGAACAGTTTGCCCATTAGGTGGTCCAGTTCGTGTTGAACACAGATTGCTAGCAGATCGTCGGCTTCAAAGGAGTATTCTTTGCCATCGCGATCTAGCGCTTTAACCGTAACTTCAGCAGCGCGAGGAACAAGTGCACGTGCACCTGGTACCGATAGACAGCCTTCTTCGATGCCATCTTCGCCACGCTTTTCTAGAATCTCAGGGTTGATAAGCACCATAGGCTCATCACGAGTTTCAGAGATATCAATCACTACGATACGTTTGTGGATATCAACTTGTGTTGCAGCCAAGCCAATACCTTCTTCGTCGTACATGGTTTCAATCATGTCATCGACGATTTTTTGAATCTCAGGTGTCACCTCTTCTACAGGTTTTGCAACGGTACGCAGGCGATCATCTGGGAATGTTAATACTTGTAATACAGACATATTCACTCGAAATATTGAACTGTGCCGTAACAGCACAAACCTTGTTGGCTCAATTCTAGACATTTTATGACCTAAATGACAGCATCCTGATACCAATTTCCATTCTGGTAACTGCCTAACAGACCAAGGACGAGGGTCATGAATCGAATTTTCCGCGACGTTTTTCGCATTACGTTGCCGTTACTTTTCTCTTTCAGCGCCGTAGCAAATACGGATTCCCAACCACTTACTGTCAAAGATGACGCACCGCAAACCTATGTAGTGGTGAAAGGAGATACATTGTGGGATATTTCTGCTATGTACCTCGACAGCCCTTGGTTATGGCCGCGTTTGTGGCAGGTAAATCCAGAAATTGATAACCCGCACCTTATCTATCCGGGGGACAAGTTATCGTTAGTGTGGATTAATGGTCAGCCTGTCTTGAGCCTGAAACCAGTCAAAAAACTTAGCCCTAAAGCACGTATTACTGAGAAAAAAGCGGTTCCAACGATCGCAGAAGGTTTGGTATTACCTTACTTGAACTCAGACCGATTAGTTCTGGATAAAGATCTGGAAAGTGCGGCTAAAGTAATGGGTAGTAGTAAAGGTAGTAAGTATTTAGTTGGTGAAGATGTTCTTTATATAAGCGGAAAGCAGGCCGAGCAATATTGGGCTATTTATCGGCCTGTAAAGACATATGATAGAGAGGATACCTCTCAGTCGATAACCGCTTTAAAAGTGGTAGCTCGGGGAAATTTAGTCTCTTCTCAGACAGACTTCTCTGGAATAAAAATAACGACTCAACTACAAGAAATTGAACGTAACGACATTGCTTTACCTCTCGAGCAGGAAGAGAAATCAGACCTTTCAGTGGTTTTTTACCCACAGCCAGCTCCAGCAGACGTATCTGCCAAAATTTTAGGCAATATTGAGGGGATGAGATTTAGCTCCACTAATCAAGTTGTCGTCTTAGATTTAGGCTCGAAAGACAACTTACGACAGGGCAGTATGTTAAATCTGATGGAAGATGCTCATGCTCTCTATCAAAATAGTGATGGCTATACAAAAGAGGGGAGTTTGTTTGATTCAGAGGTGGTATTACCTAAGAGTAAAGTGGGTGAGTTACTTGTGATTCGCCCTTATGAATATTTCAGCCTTGCTTTGATTACTAATAGCACCAAGCCAATCAACAAAGAGGTATCCGTGGTTTCTCCTCTGGCTGAGGAATCAACCACTAATGAAACCACACAATGATACTGATCTCGCTGCCTGGTTAAAGCTTAGCTGCTTACCGGGCATTGGTGGGGTCAAGATGAATAAGCTGCTCAGTAAAGATACGCCGAGCAATATTGTCCAATACTCGACAGAGCAGCTTCAGCTTTTAGGCTTAACGGCAAAACAGTTGCAAGCCTGGTCGCAGGTCGATAAAGAAGTCGATGCTTGTCTGGCTTGGGTTGCTGCATCTTCTCATCATCATATTCTTACTTTGGCGGATGCTTTGTATCCGCCACTCCTTAAACAAACGGTCGCACCGCCTCCTTTACTCTTTGTAAAAGGAGAGGCGAGTTGTTTGTCTCAACCTCAAATAGCCATGGTTGGCAGCCGTAATGCCAGTGTGGATGGGCTACAACATGCAAGAACTTTTGCATCTGATTTGGTGCAACACGATCTGATCGTCACCAGTGGCTTAGCATTGGGTATTGATGGTCATGCTCATGATGGTGCGCTGTTGGCTGGAGGTAAAACCATCGCAGTGCTCGGCTCGGGATTAGAACAAGTATACCCAGTAAGACACCGAGGTTTGGCGCAGCGAGTGACCGAAAATGGAGCGCTTGTTTCAGAGTTTCGTCCAGATGCTAAACCTCGCGCAGAAAACTTTCCACGGCGCAATCGAATCATCAGTGGCTTGTCGCTGGGTGTGTTAGTGGTAGAAGCGGCTGAAAAAAGTGGCTCCTTGATTACGGCGCGTTATGCTTTAGAACAAGGTCGAGAAGTTTTCGCTCTGCCAGCTTCGATTAATGCACCCAACGCCAGTGGCGGTAATCAATTGATTCAGAACGGGGCTTGTCTCGTACAAAATACTCAAGAGGTGCTGAATGAAATACAGTCTTTGCTCGACTGGTCTATTAATCAGAGCTTAGATTTATTTTCTGCGCCAATTGATGAAGAAGAATTGCCATTTCCTCAGCTGTTAGCTAACGTAGGAAATGAGGCTACACCAGTTGATATTCTTGCAAGCAGGACCAATATACCTGTCCAAGAAGTCATGATGCAGCTCTTAGAGCTTGAGCTTTCAGGGCATGTTGTTGCAGTATCCGGTGGCTATATTCGAAAGGGGAGGGGCTAGCTATGATGATGGATATACTTATGTATCTATTCGAAACCTACATCCATAGCGATGCAGAGTTACAGGTCGAACAAGACGAGTTGGAAGATGAATTGCTTCGTGCAGGCTTCCAGCAAAAAGACATCTACAAAGCCCTTGTCTGGTTAGAAGAGCTGGCGGCATTGCAACAAAGCGATGAACATTCAGCCATTTCAACCTGCATTGCATCGGCATCGACACGTATCTATACCGCATCTGAGATGCAGCGACTAGACCTCGAATGTCGTGGTTTTTTGTTGTTCCTAGAGCAAATCAATGTTCTGACCACAGAAACGCGTGAGATGGTCATCGACCGTGTGATGGGGCTTGAAACCAATGAGTTTGAGCTTGAGGACCTTAAATGGATCATCCTTATGGTGCTGTTTAATGTTCCAGGCAACGAAAACGCCTACACGCTGATGGAAGAGCTGCTGTACACCAAGGAACAAGGTATTCTTCATTAATATCTTCGTTTGAGCGGTGAGTATGAGTAGTAAAATCGATCACAACCTTTTCTCGGCACACGAGCATGCGCTTGAGCGCGAACCTTGCCCTAAATGCGGTGGGGAAGTTTCGCTTAAGCACGGTAAGCACGGTCCTTTTTTAGGTTGTAGCCAATACCCAAGTTGCGATTACATTAAGCCGCTACACAGCAATGACGGTCACATCGTGAAAGAGCTGGGTGTGCCTTGCCCTGAGTGTGGCAATGAATTGGTACTCCGCCAAGGGCGCTACGGTATGTTTGTTGGTTGTAGCCATTACCCAGCATGCCATCATATTGAGTCGATTAACCAACCTGAGCCACAGCAGCAAGCGAAAGAGCAACATGCTTGCCCCGAATGTGGCAAAGGGCATTTGGTTGAGCGTAAAACCCGATTTGGTAAAACATTCTACGCGTGTGATAACTATCCGAAGTGCAAGTTTGCGGTGAACTCGCCGCCTGTAAGAGGCCGCTGTGAGGAATGTGGATTTACCTTGTTGGTAGAAAAGAAACTTGCCGGCGGGGTTAAACTGCAATGCGCGAGCCGTAAGTGCCAGCATACACAGTCACAATAAATCTCAGTCAACATTAAAAAGGGTCGCATCATGCGACCCTTTTGCTATTTATTCCGATGCTTTTCTAGGCTTGCCACTGCTTGGCAAATTGGTGCACAGCAGGGAAAGCCTGTTCATCCAAAACATCTGCTAATGCACAAAGTTTGCGATTAAGTTCGCCAGTGTAGTCACCACATACGTTGATGTGGCCCATCTTGCGACCCGCACGTTTTTCTTTGCCGTACCAATGAATGTGGCAACCATCCATTGCTAGCAATGCTTCTGGTAGTGTGTCTTCACCAAGAATATTAATCATCGAGGTTTCACGAACCAGTTTCGTGCTACCCAAAGGCATGCCACACACGGCGCGTAGGTGGTTCTCAAACTGACAAGTTTCTGCACCCTGTTGAGTCCAGTGGCCAGAATTGTGTACGCGTGGTGCGATTTCATTAACCAGCAAAGTGCCGTCAACGTCGAAGAACTCCAGCGCTAGCACGCCAACGTAATTCAAGTTGTGTGCAACGGCCGTGAACATCTGTTTCGCTTGATTTTGCAACTCTGGCGCATCAATCGCAGTAGAAAGGCTCAATACACCATTGGTATGGATGTTTTCTGCAAGTGGGTACACTTCAACGCTGCCATCTTTAGCGCGAGCACCAACCAGTGAAACTTCGCGGTTAAAAGGGACAAATTCCTCAGCAACAATCGCTTGAGTTGGTGTTGCTGCGATACACTCTGCCATCTCTGCCCAAATGTCTTCGACTTGAGAAGTTTCTTTTAAGCGCCACTGGCCTTTACCATCGTAACCACCCAAGGCGCTTTTCAGAACCATTGGCATACCAACGTACTCAATGGCGCGGTCAAAGTCTTCACGAGTTTCGATGACGTAGTATTTCGCGTTACGCACGTCAGCATCATCAAGCAATGCTTTTTCAATACGGCGATCACCACCTGCTTTGATGGCTTGCGTACTTGGTAGGAACTTGCCGCTCACCTCGCAAACATCGAGCACATCATGTGGGATATGCTCGAACTCAGCGGTAATAACGTCGACTTGTTCAATCGCATTCTCTAAGCCGTTGCCGATCACGTGCTGAGTCAGTGGATGCACGATATTACCGCTGCCCACGTCGTAAGCTGAGATTTGAATATTCAGTGGCGCACCAGCCAGAGACATCATACGAGCCAACTGACCCGCACCAAGAACCAGTACATGCATCTGATTAATCCTCAGCAGGGTTTGGGTTCGCCAATACGGTTTCCGTTTGTTCGTTACGGAACGCTTCGACTTTTGCCATGATCGTTTCATCATGTGTACCAAGGATTTGAGCTGCTAGGATGCCAGCGTTTGCTGCGCCTGCTTCGCCAATCGCCAATGTACCAACCGCAATACCTTTTGGCATCTGTACGATAGAAAGCAGTGAGTCCATGCCTTTCAGCGCACGAGACTGAACAGGGACGCCAAGTACCGGAACGCTAGTAAACGCCGCCGCCATACCTGGTAGGTGAGCAGCACCGCCCGCACCTGCGATGATGACTTTAATGCCGCGTTCTTTAGCACTGCTTGCGTAATCAGCCAGTAATTGAGGAGTACGGTGAGCTGACACCACCTTTGTTTCGTAAGACACGCCAAATTGATCCAGCATGTCTGCTGCTAGTTTCATGGTTGGCCAATCTGATTTAGAACCCATGATGATACCGACTTTCATCTCAAACTCCTTCAAGCTGCAAAATTAGGTGAGCTGATAAATTTGTGCGCATTATACGGGGATTTTTACCCCAAGCAAACGTTTGCGTGTGTTTGTAAATGCTATTGATACATTTTATAAACAAATTGCTTTAGTCTCTGAGAATGAATATTTGTACACTTAGTACAAACACAACAGAAAAGATTATCAGGAAGTATCGGTGGAGAACTTTGAACAGGTGCTAAAAGCACTACAAACAGGTGAAGTGATTGCCTACCCAACAGAGGGGGTGTTTGGTGTTGGATGTGACCCAGATAACCCGGAAGCGATTCAAAAACTGCTAGAGCTAAAACAGCGTCCAGTAGAGAAAGGTTTAATCCTTATTGCTGCGAGCTATGAGCAGCTTCTGCCTTATATTGACGAATCTCAGCTGACTCAAGAGCAATTAGATAAAGTCCATGCAACTTGGCCAGGGCCATACACGTGGATCATGCCTGCAAGTGACAAAGTTTCTCACTGGGTATCGGGACAATTTGATTCAATCGCAGTGCGTGTGACGGATCATCCTTTAGTACAAAAGATGTGTAATGCGTTCGGAAAGCCGCTAACCTCTACCAGCGCGAATCTTACTGGTCTGTCTCCTTGTATGACGACGGAAGAAGTTGAAGAACAGTTAGGCGATAGACTTGTGGCGATCTTACGTGGTGAAACCAGCGGTCGTGACAAGCCTAGTGAAATTCGTGATGCTAAAACCTCGCAAATATTAAGACAGGGCTAACCCTGCTAGTCAGCAATTAATAGGTACTACACGTATGTCAGCAATCGATAAGCACGCCGTAAAGCAGTTCTTGATGTCCCTTCAAGATTCCATTTGTCAGCAGTTAGAACAAGAAGATGGAAAGGCCGTCTTTGTCGAAGATGCATGGCAACGTGAAAAAGGAGAGCGTCTTGGTGGCGGTGGCCGTACTCGCGTATTGCGTGATGGTCATATCTTCGAGCAAGGAGGGGTGAACTTCTCCCATGTAGAAGGTAATGAAATGCCAGCATCAGCGACGGCACATCGTCCAGAGTTAGCGGGTCGCCGTTTTGAAGCAATGGGTGTTTCCTTGGTTATTCACCCTAAAAACCCTTATGTACCGACTTCGCATGCCAATGTTCGCTTCTTTATTGCAGAGAAAGATGGCGAAGACCCAATCTGGTGGTTTGGTGGTGGTTTTGACCTTACGCCTTTCTACCCATTTGAAGAAGATTGCCAATCATGGCACGACACAGCAAAACAGCTTTGTGCGCCATTTGGTGACGACGTTTACCCAGAGCACAAAGCGTGGTGTGACAAATACTTCTTCCTTCCACACCGAAATGAAACTCGTGGTGTTGGTGGCCTGTTCTTTGATGACTTAAACCAGTGGGAATTCGACAAGTGTTTTGACTACATCAAAGCGGTTGGTGAGGGATACTGCCAAGCGTACTTACCGATTGTTTCTCGTCGTAAAGACATCGAGTTCGGTGAGCGCGAGCGTGAGTTCCAACTGTACCGACGTGGTCGTTACGTAGAGTTCAACCTAGTGTACGATCGCGGCACGCTATTTGGTCTGCAAAGTGGCGGTCGTACAGAGTCAATTCTTATGTCGATGCCACCACTTGCACGTTGGGAATACAGCTACGAACCACAGGCGGGTTCTCCAGAAGCTGAACTTTACGAGCGATACCTAACGCCGCGAGAGTGGTAAGCGCTGAATCTCCTTTTCTATATAGATAGATAGTGATAGGGTCATCGGTAATCAGATGGCCCTGTTTTCTATATAAAGGTAAGGAAATGACTCAGCAAATTGATCGTTATGCCGTGTTTGGTAATCCTATTGGACACAGCAAGTCGCCATTCATTCACACCTTGTTTGCTCGTCAAACCAATCAGTCGCTGGTGTACACCGCAGAAACCGCCCCTGTTGATGGCTTTGTTGAAGCTGCGAAAGCTTTTTTCGCTGACGGTGGTAAAGGGTGTAACGTGACATTACCTTTTAAAGAAGATGCTTATCGATTTGCTAACCGTCTTACTGAGCGAGCGGAGTTAGCTGGTGCAGTGAATACGCTGAAGAAGTTGGATGACGGAGAAATCATTGGTGACAATACTGATGGCGCGGGCTTGGTACAAGACCTACTGCAACATCAAGTTGTATTGGAAGGTGCGCGAATTCTGATCATTGGCGCTGGTGGTGCTGCGCGTGGTGTAATTAAACCACTCCTAGAACAGAAGCCTGCTTCTTTGACTATTACTAACCGTACTTTTAGTAAAGCACAACAGCTTGCAGACCTATTCGAGTCACACGGCTCTATCGTAGCGAAAGATATGACGACAATAGAAGAAGCGTACGATGTGATTATTAACTCAACTTCTGCTTCATTAAGCGGCGAGTTGCCCGCGATCTCTTCTGCTATCTTTTCCACTAACAGCACTAGCTACGACATGATGTATGGCAAGGGGTTAACAAGCTTTAACCTGTGGGCGAAAGAACACGGTGCGGCTCATGCTTATGATGGTCTTGGAATGTTGGTCGGACAGGCGGCTGAAAGCTATATGTTATGGCGTGGCTTGCGTCCCGGCGCAAAACAAATTCTCAGAGAATTAAGAAAGAACCTTGAAGGTCTATAAGCGATGAACCAATCTATTCTATTCCCAGACATGCAGTCGTGGGATGAAGCATCTCAATCGGTAAACTTTGCTGCTCAACAGTCTGGCGCATTGATTGAGTGCTACGTAACCAAACAGAAATTAGAAAAGTTGAGTGGCTCAGCGATAGGTGATGAGCAAGCAGCCATTGAGGCTTTCGTCGATTTTCGCTTTGATCTAGAAGAAATCGCAGAAGAGTTAATAGAAGATGAAGCCTTCAACGAAGAAGGCCATATCATTATCGACTAGCTGTTTAGTTTTAACTAACCTTGGATGTTTTCGACTTCAGTTAAGTAGTCATTTTTGTTTTGTACATAGTTGTTGGCAGACTTTTGTAAGAAAGTTCGCTCTTTCTCTGATAAAGGGCGAGCTTGTTTCACTGGGCTTCCCACATATAGATAGCCGCTTTCCAGTCTCTTCCCTGGCGGAACTAAACTGCCAGCTCCTATCATTACATCTGACTCGATAATCACATTATCTAAAACTATCGCCCCCATACCGACCAGTACACGATTGTGAATCTCACAGCCGTGCAACATCACTTTGTGACCAATAGTAACGTCATTACCAATAATTAGTGGATAGCCGCTTGGGTTCTCGGCATTCTTATGAGTTACATGAAGAACACTGCCATCTTGGATATTAGTGCGTTCACCAATATGGATATGGTTTACATCACCACGAGCCGCCACAAGTGGCCAAATACTAGAATCGTTGCCAATCCGGATATCACCAACTAAAACAGAGGTTGAGTCTACGTATACACGCTCCCCCAGTTGAGGGCGTATTCCTTTATAACTTCTAATTGAACTCATCTTTACTCCTTATAAAGCGCTAACTACGGTGATATCTAATGAGAAGAGTAGCAAAAACTCGCCTTTTAGAACAAAAAACATTCAAACAATAAAAAAAACAAAAAAAACGTCAAAAAGGGCTTGCCAATGTGATCGCAATCTCTATAATGCCACCTCGCTGACACGGCAACGCTTCGAAAGAAACGAGGTTGAGTTAGCAAGCCAATTAGCCAAGCGGAAACGCTTGAAAAAAGTTTGAAAAAAGTGATTGACACTAAACTTTAACTCGCTAAAATGGCCGTCCGATTTGAGCAAAGCTCAATAGGAAAGCTCTTTAACAATATAGACCTATCAATCTGTGTGGGCACTCGTTGATGATAATCCAATTAGATATTTCTTTCTTAACGGAAAGTGGTATCAAATTAGGTTTCAATGATACGAAGTGACCATTGAATCGAAAGATTCAGCACAGTCAATTCAAACATTACTTATGTAATGTTCAGTATTCATTGAGCCGAACAAAATCTTAAATTGAAGAGTTTGATCATGGCTCAGATTGAACGCTGGCGGCAGGCCTAACACATGCAAGTCGAGCGGAAACGAGTTATCTGAACCTTCGGGGAACGATARCGGCGTCG
>NZ_APHW01000035.1 GCF_002741985.1 Vibrio rotiferianus CAIM 577 = LMG 21460 | reverse complement strand
CCCACCTGATTTCCATTCCGAACTCAGAAGTGAAACGAATTAGCGCCGATGGTAGTGTGGGGCTTCCCCATGTGAGAGTAGGACATCGCCAGGCTTGTATTTTATTTTCACTTTTTATGAAAAAGTGAAGACAAAAACTTAGACTTAAATGTCTAACCAGTGCGGAGCGGTAGTTCAGTTGGTTAGAATACCGGCCTGTCACGCCGGGGGTCGCGGGTTCGAGTCCCGTCCGCTCCGCCACTTATTCAGACAAAGCCCTAGCAGAAATGCTAGGGCTTTTTCGTATTTACCATTAAGTTCCCTTCTTCTCAAACCGATCTCTTTTACTTCTTAGTATATGTATGTAGGTGCTTACTACCTTTTTAGTGCCTATTAAATATGGATCTTAATTTATATTCCTGACTCTAAGCATCATTAGTGCACATCTTTAAAAGATAAGTGAGAATCATTATTAATATTTAGTTACACTCACATCAATTGGAATAATAAGTGACTAAATACATGGATATATCTCGTCGACGCTTTCTTCAATCTTCCTTAGCGATCTCTGCGCTTACCATTCTGCCTGCATGTTCTCTATCTAGGAGCACTAACAAACAAGGTCAGCATATATACGACATCACTGCAGAGCCTTCTACTGCAGAATTAGTACCAGGATTTAACACGGATGTACTCGCGTTTAATGGTTCGATTCCAGCTCCTACGATTCGTTGTCGCCAAGGCGAGAAAGTTATTATCCGATTTACCAACAAGCTTTCAGAGCCAACTACAATCCACTGGCATGGCTTGCGAATCCCTATTGAAATGGATGGTGTCCCTTTCTTGAGCCAGCCGCCTATCATGCCAGGTGAAACATTCGTTTATGAATTTACACCGCCAGATGCGGGTACGTTTTGGTATCACCCACATATGAATAGCGTTAAGCAGCTTGGTATGGGGTTAGTTGGTCTAATTATCGTTGAAGAGGCTGAGCCTGTTCAGTTTGATGAAGAACATGAAGTCGTCCTCAAGCATTGGCATTTAGACAAACAAGGTCAGTGTAAGAACCTTATGGTGCCGCGCTTGAGTGCACGTATGGGGACCCCTGGAGAGTGGAGTAGTGTCAACGGTATCCATGAGCCTGTTTATACGTTGAAGCAGAATGCCACTACGCGATTAAGAATTGCTAATGTCGATAACACCATTACTTATCCGATCGCTATAGAAGGCGCAGAGGCTTGGGTTTTTGCTATTGATGGGAATCCTGTTAAAACACCTTATAAGCTCACTCAGCACAAAATTGGTCCAGGAATGAGGTTAGATGTCGGATTGATTGCTCCGAAGGCTGGAGAACGTGTTTATGTGCGTCAAATGAAAGGACGCTTCCCATTCCCTTTGTGTGAGTTCGAAGTTGTCGAGTCTGACCTGCCGACCAACCAGAAACTGCCTTTATTACCTCTTAACCCAGTGCCAGATCTTGATTTGAAAAATGCTGAGCAAATTGATTATGTGTTTGAATGGGAGGGGGCGGTCACTCCTGCCGATAAATCGGGCAAAGCGATACCTAAGTTTTGGCTGATGAATAAACGAGCTTGGGAGGGAATGAGTAAAGATAATATTCCAGCACCGCTTTCAACATTGGAGCTCGGAAAAACTTATATTTTCAACCTTAAGAACGTCACCCAATATCATCATCCTATTCACCTTCATGGGCACACGTTTACTGTTCTTGAGTTAGATGGCAAAAAACTCGATGAACCGTTTCATACCGATACGGTCTTGCTTGGAAAAAACGGCAGTGCGAAAGCGGCATTTGTTGCAGATAACCCAGGGCTTTGGATGTACCATTGTCATGTGATTGAACACATGAAGACAGGTTTGATGGGGTACATCGAAGTAAAGTGACTCCTGTAACTTTTTAAATCTTGATAAGTTTTAAGCGCTATACTTTGCCGAATTCTTAGATTGTATAATCACTATTGCCGTAAATTTGATTACAATGTCGCCATTAACTTTTCTGGGGGAATTATGGGGCAACTATCCGTTTTGGGTTTTATTGCATTGGGTGGCGCATTTGGTGCATGTTCTCGTTACTTAATTTCTGAACTTTGTGTGATGCTACTTGGTCGTGGTTTTCCGTACGGTACCTTAACCGTGAATGTCGTTGGCTCATTTATTATGGGTCTACTGATTGCTGCGTTTGAAACTGAGTTGATGGTCACTGACCCATGGCGTCAAATCATCGGTCTTGGCTTTTTGGGCGCATTAACCACTTTCTCTACTTTCTCGATGGATAATGTGTTGCTTATGCAGCAGGGCGCTTTCTTTAAGATGGGATTGAACGTACTACTGAATGTCGTGTTAAGCATTTCGGCTGCGTGGATTGGTTTCCAATTATTGATGCGTAGCTAGCAAAAACACTCAAATCTTCATCAGGTCGGCTTGGTTTAACCAAGCCGTTTTTATATACTGATTTCACTTGTCGGAGTGCCATAAGGCTGAGACCGTTAATTCGGGATCCGTTGAACCTGATCAGATTAGAATCTGCGAAGGGAACAAGAGAAGATATCTACACCAGAGCTCTATCTGGTCGACCTATCAAATAGTCGAATGTTGTTATAGACGAAGAGCACTCGCTCAATCTGTCTTTAATTCGATTCCTCTTGTCGCATCTATCCGCCAAGCATTTTTATCCCAATACTTTTTATCTAAGCATAACAAAGCAAGGAAAAATGCTATGTCGAGTCGCAAGCAAGCGAGACTGGAAGCAAAACTGTTCATTGATACACTCTCGGTACAACCATACCCAAATTCAACCAAAGTCTACGTAGAGGGTTCACGTCCCGATATTCGTGTGCCAATGCGTGAAATATCACTCGCTGATAGCCTTATTGGAGGTACAAAAGAAGCGCCTATTTTCGAGCCTAATGAGCCAGTACGCGTTTACGATACCTCGGGTGTATACACAGATCCAGAACACACCATAGACCTCTACAACGGCTTACCTAAGCTGAGAGAAGGGTGGATTGAAGAGCGTGCCGATACTGAACTACTTAATGAAGTAAGCTCGGTATACACCAAAGAGCGCCTAGAAGATGAAACGCTAGACGATCTTCGTTACGGCAATCTACCACGTATTCGACGTGCCAAAGGTGGGCAGTGTGTGACTCAGTTACACTATGCTCGCAAAGGCATTATTACCCCAGAAATGGAATACATTGCCCTACGTGAAAATATGGGGCGTGCTCAATACCGCGATGAAGTGTTGAATCAACAACATCCGGGTCAA
The DNA here is from genome assembly GCF_002741985.1 of Vibrio rotiferianus CAIM 577 = LMG 21460. Classification (GTDB taxonomy): domain Bacteria; phylum Pseudomonadota; class Gammaproteobacteria; order Enterobacterales; family Vibrionaceae; genus Vibrio; species Vibrio rotiferianus. Next base: position 33,409 of record NZ_APHW01000035.1, on the reverse strand, counting down.
AGCTTCGGAGCGAATCTTCCAAAAGACATTACCGCCGAGTTTGTGCGTAAAGAAGTCGCTGAAGGTCGCGCGATTATCCCTTCTAATATCAACCACCCAGAATCCGAACCAATGATCATTGGGCGTAACTTTTTGGTCAAAGTGAACGCCAACATCGGTAACTCATCGGTCACTTCTTCGATTGAAGAAGAAGTAGAGAAGTTAGTATGGGCAACGCGCTGGGGTGGAGATACCGTTATGGATCTCTCTACTGGAAGGAACATCCACGAAACTCGCGAGTGGATTCTACGTAACAGTCCGGTTCCGATCGGTACCGTACCAATGTACCAAGCGCTTGAGAAAGTGAATGGTGTTGCTGAAAACCTTAACTGGGAAGTGATGCGCGATACTCTGATCGAGCAAGCAGAGCAGGGCGTTGACTATTTCACTATCCATGCCGGTTTACTACTTCGTTATGTGCCAATGACTGCAAAACGCGTTACTGGCATCGTTTCTCGTGGTGGCTCTATCATCGCGAAATGGTGTTTAGCGCATCACCAAGAAAGCTTCTTATATACCCACTTCCGAGAGATCTGTGAAATCTGTGCTAAGTATGATGTGGCACTTTCTCTCGGTGATGGTCTGCGTCCTGGCTCGGTTGCCGATGCTAACGACGAAGCTCAATTTGCTGAGCTTCGCACCCTTGGTGAGTTAACCAAGATAGCGTGGGAATACGACGTACAGGTGATTATCGAAGGTCCTGGCCATGTTCCAATGCATATGATCAAAGAGAACATGGAGGAGCAGCTAGAGCACTGCCATGAAGCTCCTTTCTACACGCTTGGTCCACTGACGACAGATGTTGCTCCTGGTTACGACCATATTACGTCAGGTATTGGCGCTGCGATGATTGGTTGGTATGGCTGTGCGATGCTTTGTTATGTAACTCCTAAAGAACACCTTGGCTTACCGAACAAAGAAGACGTAAAGGTAGGTATGATCACTTACAAGCTTGCTGCGCACGCCGCTGATTTGGCAAAGGGACACCCTGGTGCACAAGTTCGTGATAACGCGCTTTCTAAAGCTCGCTTCGAGTTCCGCTGGGAAGACCAATTTAACTTGTCGCTCGACCCCGATACCGCACGCGCTTTCCATGATGAAACCTTGCCTCAAGAGTCTGGAAAAGTTGCTCACTTCTGTTCGATGTGTGGACCAAAGTTCTGCTCGATGAAGATTTCGCAAGAGGTACGAGAATACGCGAAAGATACTGAGCAAGTTGCTGCGGACCAAGCTATCTCAATCAAAATGCTGGATGATCCTCTTGAGGGGATGCGTCAGAAATCGCAAGAATTTAGAGACACAGGTTCTGAGCTATACCATCCAGCAGCACATGCCGAGGTAAGTGACTAATGAGCAAAATCCTTATTCCGTCATCATTGATTGAACTGACAGGTTTAGTTCAGCAATGTTTGTTGTTGGCGAAAGAACAGGGTTTTAGCATCGAAGACATTGAGTTGGGTGTGAGCCCAACTCAATCTATTCAGCTTGTTCGCGACCAACAGACCACACGCATAACGACAGATCTTATTGATGGTTATGACTCTGAGCATGAGAGTTCATTTGTGCTCTATTACCGCTCTGCTTTATCGGTAGAAGCGTGTGCTAAGCAACCGTCGAAAGCGATTTATATTGGCATTGCTGATACGCAGGTATCCGATGAAAAGGAGAAAGTGCTTCAGCTTGATATCTGGCGTCACCCAATTAATAACGAAGTGAGAGCGCTTTCCGTTAAGTCCAAATTCAACGCAATGTTCGATCCCGAACATCACCTTGCTTGGACAGTAACGCTGACAGTACTCGATTTTCCTATCGAAGATGCGTTAACACTTGCTCGAGGAATGCTAACTCAACAAGCGAATGTTTCACGTGAAACACTGTTGAATGACAACCTTGGTGAGGGAAGATCTACTCAGTGGGCTGACCAATTTGATGATTTCCCCACACCTGTACTGGAGGATAGCCGACTCGATATTCAAGTTGGTTGGTCTGCACAAGGCGAGAGCGTTAGCTTTCCAACTCTAACTAAGCAAAGCCTAGGGCTCTATCCAGTCGTTGATGATGTTGCTTGGATTGAGCGTCTACTGCCACTAGGCATCAACACTATTCAACTGCGAATCAAGAACCCACAACAAGCCGATTTAGAACAACAGATCATTCGAGCAATTGAGCTAGGTCGTCAGTATCAAGCACAAGTGTTCATCAATGACTATTGGCAGTTGGCAATCAAGCATGGCGCTTATGGTGTTCACCTAGGACAAGAAGACATAGAAGAATCGAATTTGGCTCAGCTAACTAAAGCCGGCATTCGTCTTGGTCTTTCTACTCATGGTTATTATGAGCTACTGCGCATCGTACAAATTCATCCTAGTTACATCGCGCTAGGGCATATTTTCCCAACCACCACTAAACAGATGCCATCGAAACCACAAGGTTTGGTGCGCTTGGCTCTGTATCAAAAGCTGATTGATAGCATTCCTTATGGAAACGCGGAGTCGGTTTTCCATCCTTCAAAAGACAAAGCAGATAGTGACTATGTGCTTGGCTTTCCGACGGTCGCGATTGGTGGCATTGACCAATCTAATGCAGACCAAGTTTGGCAAACAGGTGTTTCTAGTTTGGCAGTTGTGCGAGCTATTACGTTGGCAGAATCACCTCAGCCCGTCATCGAGTGCTTCGCACAACTGATGAAGGAAAGACAGCTAACGTTTACTGATCAGAATAGAGAGTTGGTGGATACCAAGAGAGGCGAGCATGCTCACGGATAAGCAGTTCCTTCGCTATCAACGCCAAGTCGCTCTGCCTGAAATTGCCGAAGTTGGGCAAGAGCGTTTGAGCAAATCGCATGTGCTGATCATCGGTTGTGGTGGATTAGGGAGTGCAGCGAGTTTGTACTTGGCATCAGCGGGCGTGGGTAAATTGGTTGTGGTTGATGACGATGAAGTTGATAGCAGTAACCTACAACGTCAGATCATTTATCGTGAACAAGACCTCCAAGTTGCGAAAACAAAAGCGACTGTAAAGCAACTCACTGACCTTAATTCTATGGTTCAAATTCGTGCTCTCAATAAGCGATTAGACAAAGCACAGCTGCAGCTTGAGGTGATGCTAGCGGATGTGGTGCTCGACTGCACCGATAACATGCCAACGCGCCAGCTAATTAACCAAGTTTGTTTCGAGCAAAATACGCCGCTCATCTCAGCGGCGGCAATTGGTTGGCAAGGGCAATTCGCAGTCTTTGATTACCAAGCCCAAATAGAACAAGAAGTACAGAGTAAAGCCTGTTACCGCTGTTTGTATCCGTTCGACGAATTACCACAAACTCAAAAGTGCAGTGACAGCGGTGTCGTTGGTCCGGTGGTGGGCACACTTGGCAACTACCAAGCGATAGCGGCAATTCAAAAACTGGCGACGGGAAAGTTTCATGTCGAGACTGCCAAGCTACACCTATTTGATGGATTGAAACTGCAATGGCAAACCATGGCGATAAGCAAAGACAAACAGTGCCAAGTGTGTGCTCAGATTTAGCTTACGAGTCATGGGCAGAATTAAGAGAGTTGGAAGCAATGACGTTATCAGAACAACAAACAACACAAATGACCGCTGCTGATTTAGATGTGATCACTATTGTCATCAATGACCAGTCACATCAAGTTGCCAGTGAGTCAAATCTACAGCAAATCATTAGTCAATTTGCGCTGCCTGAAATGGGCTGTGTTTTTGCAATTAATAACAATGTTGTGCCGCGCAGTGAGTGGGCTAGCACAGTTCTTTCACAGGGAGATAGCATCTCTTTGTTTCAAGCGATCGCAGGGGGGGGTAAAGTCGATGCTTAAAATTGGTGATAAACAATTCGAATCAAGACTGTTCACGGGAACAGGGAAGTTTGCCAACAGCCGATTAATGGCAGAAGCGATTCAAGTATCGGGTTCTCAACTTGCGACCATGGCGTTGAAGCGTGTGGATGTGAACGACCAACAAGACGATATTTTGCTGCCGTTAGTACAAGCGGGCGTGAACTTATTGCCGAACACCTCAGGTGCAAAGAATGCTAAAGATGCTGTGTTTGCAGCACAATTGGCGAGAGAAGCGTTAGGTACAAACTGGCTAAAACTGGAAATTCACCCAGACCCGAAGTACTTGATGCCCGATCCAATTGAGACGCTTGCGGCCGCTGAACAACTGGTTCGTGAAGGCTTCATTGTCCTCCCTTACTGTCATGCTGATCCGGTTCTGTGTAAACGATTGGAAGAAGTGGGTTGTGCAGCGGTCATGCCATTAGGTGCACCGATTGGTTCCAACAAAGGGATAGTTTCTCACGATTTCCTAGAGATCATCATCGACCAAGCCAATGTTCCAGTGGTTGTCGATGCGGGTATTGGTGCTCCTTCACATGCCGCGCGTGCGATGGAAATGGGCGCGGATGCCGTTCTCGTAAATACCGCGATTGCAGCTTCGAGCGATCCCGTTGCGATGGCGAGGGCATTTAAGTTGGCGGTAGAGTCGGGGCGTATGGCTTATGAAGCCGGACTTGCTGGTAAGGTTTCTCATGCGGTTGCGTCGAGTCCACTGACGTCATTCCTAGATGAGCTTTAGTCCTAGATTGGTTTAGCTATTAAGCGAGGAAAACATGAGCTTCGTTGAACAATTTAAGCAGCTGAATTGGGACGACATCTCGATGTCGATCTACGCGAAAACGGCACGAGATGTCGAGCGAGCATTGAATAAACCCAAGCGTGATTTGGAAGACTTTAAAGCGCTAATTTCACCAGCGGCTGAAGTGTACTTAGAGCAAATGGCGCAGCTGTCATACTCGGCAACTCGCAAGCGTTTTGGTAATACCATGTCGCTTTATATTCCATTGTACCTTTCTAACTTGTGCGCCAATGCTTGTACTTATTGTGGCTTCTCGATGGAGAATAGAATCAAGCGTCGTACTTTGAATAGAGACGAAGTGGCTGCAGAAGTTGAAGCCATTAAACGCATGAAGTTCGACAGCGTATTGCTGGTGACTGGTGAACACGAAACCAAAGTGGGGATGAAATACTTTCGCGAAATGGTGCCGATGATTAAGCAGCGTTTTAACTATTTGGCGATGGAAGTACAGCCGCTAGATCAAGACGAATACGCAGAGCTCAAGATATTGGGTTTAGATGCGGTGATGGTCTATCAAGAAACGTATCATCCTTCGACTTACGCCGAGCACCATTTGCGTGGCAACAAGATGGATTTCGAATACCGATTGGATACACCCGATCGTCTTGCAAAAGCAGGCATCGATAAGATCGGTATTGGCGCTTTAATAGGGTTGGAAGAGTGGCGTACCGATTGCTTTTATGTGGCAGCGCACTTGGACTATCTAGAGCGCACGTATTGGCAGACTCGTTACTCGATTTCTTTCCCACGTTTACGTCCTTGTGAGGGGGCCAGTTCTTTAAACGGAAAGCAGCCAAAATCAGTTATGACGGATAAGCAGCTTGTGCAGTTGATTTGCGCTTATCGTTTGTTGAATCCAGAAGTGGAGTTGTCATTATCGACTCGTGAATCACCGAAGTTCAGAGACAATGCATTACCGTTAGGCATCACCAGTATGTCTGCTGCATCAAAAACTCAGCCGGGGGGGGTTATGCGATGGATGATGTTGAACTCGAGCAGTTTGAGATCAGCGATGAGCGAAGTGCTGGTTCTGTGGAAGAGATGATTCGAGCCAAAGGATTTGACCCTGTATGGCGAGATTGGCACTTAGCGTATTCCGGTTAAGTAATAAATAAAGCCACTAGTCATCGTTATGTTTCACGTGAAACATAAGTAAAAAAGAGGGTTGATGCAAAACATCAACCCTCTACTTTTTCTAGCTTCTAGCTTCTAGCTTCTAGCTGTGTGCTACTGGTAGCGTTGCTTGACGAAGCCACTCTTTCACATCACCTTCAACTAGCGGGCTGATCTCATCCCATACCTTCTGATGGTAGTCATTCAGCCAAGCAAGCTCTGGACGAGTTAGCATATCAACATTGATGTTGCGCTTGTCGATTGGGCAACGTGTTAGCGACTCAAATGACAGAACAGGGAAGTCACCGTTAGTTGGGGTTTCAACAACAAGCTCTAGGTTTTCAATACGGATACCAAACGCATCTGCACGGTAGTAACCTGGCTCGTTGGAAAGCACCATACCTTCTGTTAGAGGCACGTCGATTTGCTTCTTCGAAATGCTCGCCGGACCTTCATGAACACTTAAGAAGTGACCAACGCCGTGACCAGTACCGTGATCATAATCGTAGCCTTCCGCCCATAGGTGCTGACGAGCTAGTGTATCGATTTGGTAACACGTGTGCCTTTCGGGAAACGTGCACGAGCGACACCGATGTGACCTTTTAGCGCGAGAGTGAATTGTTTAATCATCTCTTGTGAAGGCTGACCGATCGCAATTGTTCGCGTGATGTCTGTCGTGCCATCTAGGTACTGACCGCCTGAATCCACTAGGTAAAGCGTGTTCAGTTCTAGCTTGCCAGGTTCAGGTTGGTTCTCGTGGTTGTAGTGACACATCGCCGCGTTGCCACCCGCAGCTGAAATAGTATCGAAACTAAGATCCATAAGTGTTGGGTCTTCGCTACGGAATGCTTCCAGTTTGTCTGCCAGCGTCGCTTCATCATGCAGGTTACCCGCAACGACTTCTGCATCTAACCAAGATAGGAACTTACTCATCGCCACGCCATCACGGATATGACACGCTTTCATACCTGCGATTTCAACTGCGTTTTTCGCTGCTTTTGGCATTAGGCATGGGTCAGCTTTACTCACCACTGATGCGCCAGCGTTTTGTAGAACCAGCTTAAACCATGCGTTACTTGTCGCAGGGTCAACCAGTACATTCTTGCCAGTTAGGGTTTCTAGTCGTGGTTGCAATGCTTCAGGGTGATGAATTGTTACGCCAGCACCAACGTGAGCGTCAAACTCAGCAGGTAGGCGAGCTGGATCTAGGAAGTATTCCACGCTTGAATCTGAGTGCAGAATCGCGTGAGAAAGCAGAACTGGTAGGCGTGATACATCAAGACCACGAACGTTGAGCAACCAACAGATAGAGTCAAGTGCTGTGATTACTGCGCTGTCTGCGCCGGCTTTTTTCACTAGCTCTGCGATTTCTTGGCGTTTGCTTTCACTTGATTGACCAACCGCTTCTGTTGCCATTAGGCGAACATCAGAAACCACAGGAGCAGGGCGGTCGTGCCACAGCTCATCAATTGGGTTGCTGTCGAGAATCTTAAGCTCAAGTGCACCTGCAAGTTTTGCTTGTGCCATGTCTAACCAAGCAGAGTTGTGCATGCGAGGGTCGATTGCCACAGATGCGCCATTTGCAAGATGGTCTTTAATCCAATCTAGTGCAGGCTCTTCAATCAGGTGACGGTATTCGAATAGATCAGCAGGAACCTGCTTAGTGACTTGTACCGTGTAGCGACCATCAACAAAGATAGCGGCTTTGTCTTTGGTGATTACCGCAGCACCAGCAGAACCGGTAAAACCAGTTAGCCAGTGTAAACGCTCGTTGTGCGCCGGTACGTATTCGCCCAAGTACTCGTCTTCATGTGGGACAAGTAGGGCATCAATATTATGTTGTGCTAGCCATTCGCGAATTGCATTCACGCGGCTTAGGGTATTGTTGTGCATCTGTGTTATTCCTTCAAATTACCGCTCCTTCATGCTCAGGTGTGGGAGCTGTTTCCATCTGCTTCATGCAGTTTTTGAGTCTATTGAGGTTCGCAATCACTTCAATAGAGCCGGAGTACAACAGGCCATAGATGAGCCAAAAAGGACTATCGACTGTTAAGCTACTCATATTACATTAATAGAGCAAATTGCGTTCAGGATTTTTATCTAAGATGATCGGTTTTCTTCGTGATCATGGTACGCAACCAAGTCAAAGCTGGGTCATTCTCTCTGTCTCGGTGCCAGAACAAAGTGTAAGCCATTGGAGGAAATTCGAGTGGAAGAGGCAGCAATGCCATGTCATGTTGTTTGGCTGCCAGCTTCACAAAGTGGCTTGGCGCGGTAAACACAAAATCGGTGTAAGAGCATAAACTGGCGGCACTGTTAAAGTCCGGGACGGTTACCGCAATATCACGTTCACGACCAATGTCGGCTAAACGATAGTCGAGCAACCAACGGTCGTTGCCATCACAACGTACCTGAACATGACGCAGGGCTAGGTAAGCTTCTAAGTTCCAATTACCACTCAAAGCCGGGTGGTCTTTACGTACGATACACATCTGGTGGTCGCGATAGATTTCCTGTTCGCAAATGTCATCTGGCGGCAACATGGTTAGTTTGGCGTCGTTGATGTCGATATCTCGACCTGTCATGCCCAAATCGATCTCACCACGCTGAATCATCTTGAACGTTTGTTCCGACCAAGAGTGGGTACTGATGGTCACGCCTGGCGCTTGTTGGAATATTGCCGGTAAGAAGTGGGGCAGAATCAACGGGTAGACACTCTCTACCGCAGCTATTTGAAAGCGGTACTCGCTGCTCTGTGGTGAGAACTCTTCGGGTTGAGTCAGCACCTCAAGTTGGTTTATCAACAGATCCAGTTTCGGTTTAAGGAACAGTGCGCGTGGTGTTGGCGTCAATCCGTGTGAGTTTCGAGTGAATAGGGGATCATCAAATTGGGTACGTAATTTCGCTAAGGATTTGCTCACGGCAGACTGACTCAAGCAAAGTCGGTGGGCGGCTCGGGTAACATTCAACTCTTCAATCAGCACTTTAAAACAGACCAGCAAATTGAGGTCGATACGTGCCAGTTTCTCTACGTTCACAGTGATTTTCCCCATTGGAATAATGGTCATGAGTATACATCATTTCCATTCATATCATCAGATGATTAAGCTTTGCTCAAAAGTTCTTGTTCAATTTGGAGTGTTTTGTGTCTAGCCATATTACAAATAGCAAAAAACAGATGGCGCTGTTGACCATGTTAGTTCTATTCAGTCCGCTTGCGATTGATATCTATCTACCTGCTTTGCCTCTTATCGCGTCCACTTTTCAGGTAGAAAATGCATTGGCACAAGACACCATCACTTGGTTCCTATTTGCTATGGGTGTTGGTCAGCTGTTCGCTGGTCCCTTGGCAGATAAACTCGGACGTCGAACTGTTGCATTGGGCGGCATCACCATCTACGCATTGAGTGCTTTATTGGCGTGGAGTGCTCAAAATATTGAGTGGATGTTGATGGCTCGTTTGCTACAAGGCTTAGGTGCGTGTGCAACATCTGTAGCAGCCTTTGCAACAGTTCGCGATATCTTTGGGCCGGAGAAAAGCGGCAAGATGATCAGCTACCTTAACGGTGCGATCTGCTTTATCCCGGCATTGGCACCGATTCTTGGTAGCTGGTTAACACAGCAATTTGATTGGCGTGCAAACTTCAGCTTTATGGCCGGTTTTGCTGTGATTGCGGGGGCGATGATGTTCCTTGGAATGAAGGAAACCAATCCTGCAACAGAAAAGCAGGCGGTATTTAAACTGAGCCGCTACTGGTCAGTATTGAGCACCCCATCATTCATCTTCCACGCATCACTGTGTTTGATGGCGATGGCAGTTATTCTTGCTTACGTAACGTCTGCACCAGTGGTGCTGATGACGGGAATGGGCTTATCGATGAATGAATTCACCTTCTGGTTTGGTCTTAATGCGGCGTTCAACATTGCAGCTTGTATGCTTGCTCCTAAGTTCATGGATCGTTGGGGCACGCATAACTCACTTGTAGTTGGTATCAGCTTACTGGCAATTGCTGGCGTGATCATGATGGTGATGAAAGAGCACTACACCGCGCTGTCTTTCATGCTACCAATTTTCATTTCATCGGTTGGCTTCGCTTGGATTCTTGGTGCCGCTGCAGGTAAAGCACTAGAACCGTTTGGAGATAAAGCGGGTACGGCTGCAGCGTTACTCGGCTTGTTCCAAATGAGTGGTGCTGGCTTGTTGGTGGGTACGCTTCAGCGTCTATCGCTTGACCCACAAACACTGATTGCAATTCATATGTGGGTGCTGCTTCCTGCTTTGCTGATCCTGTTCAGCAAAGCAGGTAAGAAGTGGCATGCTAAATTAGCGAATGCGTAAAACTCGGTAATTTAGTATTTTCCAACGTACCTAACGCGTGTATATTTGTCGTTCAAACTATTCTCGACACCATAACGGAACTCATAAAGTAATGTCGTTAACCACGTATGAAATGGCTCGTATCTTAGAGCAAATGGAAGAATCACCTGAAAAGGTGATGTTTGGCAAGTTGCTTAACGAATTAGGTAACCAGAGCTCAGAGCGTGTTCGTAGTGCGGCAAAGCAAGTTCCACTGCCGATTTTGCGTGATCTTGTGTATCAGTTTCAACAAGTGATTGAGTCACGTAAAGGCGAGCAAGTAGAGCAAATGGCAAAAGACCTCGCTCAGCAGGGTATCTCAGCTGAAGAGCTACTGGCTTACTTGAACAAATAATAAAAAATCCCCGCATCATGCGGGGATTTTTTTAGTTGGTAATTTTCTTCTTCAGTATGTGGTCGAGGGACAATGGTCCTGGTCCCCACACAATAACTACAAGAATCATCAATCCCCAAAGTTGGTGATCATAGAAACCTTTCTCCCACAGCAGCGGGTAAGAGACTACAGCGATGATGTTGAACACAAACAGAATCGCAGCCATCGGACGGGTAATCAATCCTAGTGCCAAGAACACTGGTAGAACCAATTCCGCAGCCGTACCTAGGTAAGCCGCCAATTCCCATGGCAGTATTGGCACTTGGTATTCCAGCTCAAATAAATACAGTGTGCTATCCCAAGACGAGAGTTTGATTAGCCCTGAATTGAAGAACACCCATGCAACCCACAAGCGACAAAATAGAAGTAGTAAAGGGACAAAGCCAGCTTGTAGGGTACTGATTAAATCGTCGTACCGATTCACTAAGTTTTTAACCGTATCCGTCATAGAGTGCTCCTTAGATTGATTTCAATGTAAAGCCGTCAACGAGATCGAGTGCCATGATGCTATTGAGGTGAGCGAGAAAAACTTCAGGTATTTCGCTTAAACTCAGCTTCTGCTCTAAACATTGCAGCAGCTGGAACACATCGGCATCGAGTGCGTGACACAAGGCTTCTCCATTGGCTTGAATCGAGATGACACCTTGCTGTAATTGGTTGATATTAAGTTGTTCGAATTGCCCAGTTTGAATCGCACTAAACAAATCAAATACGGCGTAGTTAGAGTCAAAGCTCCGGCAGCCTTGCTTAAGGTGCAAAACCAAAGCGGGTTGTTGCTCTTCACTCACTTCTCCAAGTAATGCGAGCGATTTTAATTCCTGTGCATTGGATTGTTCATACTGCGCTTGACGAGCGAGGTCGATATGCCACTCGAAGCGTGCGACTTCAGGGCTGTATGGTGCTTGTGCGATCACTTGACTGAACTGCATGATGGTGTCTTGAAAACCTTCGCCATAATGGACCACATTTCCTTCTTCTAATGGATAAGTGAGAACATGCTGGCGAGCCATCTGTTCAAAGCATTCTTCACCAAGCAACGCTTCAACCATCGGGTAGGTCGCGGATAACACTTCGCTTAGGCTGACGATAAAATTATTGCGATAAATCTGCATGCGTTCATCAGCGGTAAACTCATCACTGGCAATATCGCAATCTTCACCGAGTGCTTGATAGTGTAGGGCTTTAGCAAACTGGCTTTGTAAGGTGGCTAGATTCATGATGCCTTCCTTGATTCGCTTTGTTCACTTGGGTTTGTGCCTTGCAGCAACAGTTGCGATGCTTTCTGTGCTTCTCCGAGCAAAACTTCTGGCGCAGGAATATCCAAGTCCCATTCAATCAACGCATGGCGTGGACCGTGTTTTTTTGTCCACTGCGCGAACAGTTGCCAAACTTCATCACTAACTGGGCGGCTATGGGTATCAATCCATATCTCACCTTTGTCGAGTTGTTTGATGGTAAAACCTGCCAAGTGAATTTCATCCACTTTGTCGGCTGGAATCGCATCTAGGTATGTGTCGCAATCAAAACCGTGGTTAAACGCCGAAACATAAACATTGTTTAAATCGAGCAATAAACGACAGTCAGTGCGCTTTTGAACTTCGGTCAGAAACTCCCATTCACTAATGGTTGAATGTTGAAACTTCACATAACTAGATGGGTTCTCTATCAAGATCTCGCGTTGCAAATAATCCTGCACTTCATTCACGTTACGAGTGAACACTTTGAGCGCTTCTTCCGTGTATGGGAGTGGAAGTAAGTCGTTAAAGTAGTGGCCGCCGTTTTCACTCCAACTTAAATGGTCAGAAACAAGAATCGGATCGATTGAATCGATCAGTGCTTTCAGTTGCGCTAAATGTTTTTGATTCAAACGCTCTACCGAACCCAATGACAGACCAATGCCGTGACAGCTAATTTGGTATTTCTCGCGCAGTGCTTGTAGCTGAAGGCGTTCTGCAGCATTGGGCTGAAAGTAGTTTTCACTGTGGATTTCTAACCAAGTTAACTCAGGTTTGTTTTGGCTAAAGTAATCGAGGTGAGGGGTTCTTAATCCAACGCCAACAAGGTCATTGAAGGTATGGTGTTTCACGTGAAACTCCTTTTCAAAACGGGCGGAAAGAGGAGAATGCATTGGTGAGCGTCAATGCATCCTCATAGCAGCTAGCGATGAAAGATTATGAAGAAGTAGTGCTACCACCAGCTAATTTGTCGCATAGACCTTTAGGAACGACAACAAACGCGTCTTTCTGGTTATCTTCTTTAGCAGTACCTGCACATGAGCTGCTTTTCGTTGCACAGTCGTTTTTACCTGCTTTAGAAACGCCGTAGCACTTCTCTTTCTCAGCAGCCACAGCTGGGGCTGCAGTTAGCATAGTGCCACCAAGAGCTAGAAGACCAGTAACAGCAGCAGTAACAGCTAGATTCGACTTTTTCATAATAAATTCCTCTGAATGATTTCCTTCACTTTAATTTGGCAAGATGAATCGCCTGTTTTGGCGTTTTTGTTCTCAACTTGCTTAACTTAAAAGATAGGAAATTGGCTAAAAAACTTTCAGAGAAATTTTCGAAACAAATGATTTTAAAGAGTGTGGTTTATATAACTTATTGATGTTTGGAGTAAAAAAACGACGAATTTTTTATGAATTTTTGTCTAATCTGAACAGGTTGTTTAGGTTATAATCTATTTTTATGTATAAATAACCAGTAGCTCTCATCATGATGGATCCATCTCTATTACTCGACGGTTTGAACGATAAACAACGTGAAGCCGTTGCAGCACCTCTAGAAAACTTGCTCGTCCTTGCTGGTGCAGGGAGTGGTAAGACGCGCGTTCTTGTTCACCGTATTGCTTGGTTGATGTCGGTAGAGCAGGCTTCTCCGTTCTCAATCATGTCGGTAACCTTTACCAATAAGGCGGCGGCAGAGATGCGTGGACGTATCGAAGAGCTAATGATGGGCAGTGCAGGCGGTATGTGGAATGGTACTTTCCACGGCATTTGTCACCGTATTCTGCGCGCGCACTATCTTGATGCCAAGCTACCGGAAGATTTCCAAATCATCGACAGTGACGACCAACAGCGTTTGCTAAAGCGTTTGATCAAAGCGCAAAACCTCGATGAGAAGCAGTGGCCAGCACGCCAAGTGGCATGGTGGATTAACGGTAAGAAAGACGAAGGTCTGCGCCCGTCGCACATTGATGCGTACCATGATCCAGTGACCAAGACATATCTGCAGCTATACACCGCTTACCAAGAAGCGTGTGATCGTGCTGGTTTAGTCGATTTTGCGGAAATCTTGCTGCGCGCACATGAGCTACTGCGTGATAACAAGTTCGTTCGTGAACACTACCAAGCACGCTTTAAGCACATCTTGGTGGACGAGTTCCAAGATACCAACAACATCCAATACGCTTGGCTACGTATGATGGCGGGTCCTGAGTGTCACGTGATGATCGTAGGTGATGACGATCAGTCGATTTACGGCTGGCGTGGTGCAAAAGTCGAGAACATTGAGAAGTTTACGCTGGAATTCCCAAGTGTGAATACCATTCGTCTTGAGCAAAACTACCGTTCAACCAAGACCATTCTGGAAGCGTCCAACGCTCTGATCGCGAATAACACCGAGCGTATGGGTAAAGAGCTTTGGACTGATGGCGTTGTCGGTGAGCCTATCTCGGTTTACAGCGCTTACAACGAATTAGACGAAGCCCGTTTTGCAGTAAACAAAATCAAAGAGTGGCAAGACAAGGGCGGTGCTCTGAATGACGCTGCAGTGCTTTACCGTAACAACGCCCAGTCGCGTGTTCTGGAAGAAGCATTAATCCAAGCTGGTCTGCCTTACCGTATCTACGGTGGCATGCGATTCTTCGAACGTCAGGAAATCAAAGATGCCTTGAGCTACATGCGTCTGATTGCCAACCGTAATGATGATGCGGCATTTGAACGTGTAGTGAATACGCCAACACGTGGCTTGGGTGATAAGACGCTTGAAACCATCCGTTTTGCGGCTCGTGACCGTGGTTGCACCATGTGGGAAGCGAGTGTGGCGATGTTGGATGAGAAGGTGCTTGCTGGTCGTGCTGCTGGCGCTCTAAGCCGTTTTATCGAGCTTGTTACGGCACTAGAAGACGACACCATCGAGATGCCGCTGCATCACCAGACTGACCATGTGATCAAGTACTCGGGCTTGTTCGCGATGTACGAGCAAGAGAAGGGCGAAAAGTCTAAGGCGCGTATTGAGAACTTGGAGGAATTGGTGACCGCAACTCGCCAATTCGAGAAACCAGAAGAAGCCGAGGATATGTCATTGCTGACGGCATTCCTAACCCATGCGGCATTAGAAGCGGGTGAAGGACAAGCGGACGAGTTTGAAGATGCGGTTCAGCTCATGACATTACACAGTGCGAAAGGTCTAGAGTTCCCGTTGGTGTTTATGGTCGGTGTGGAAGAAGGCATGTTCCCAAGCCAAATGTCGGCAGAAGAAGCAGGGCGTTTAGAAGAAGAACGCCGTCTGTGTTACGTAGGCATGACCCGTGCAATGCAGAAACTGTACATCACTTATGCTGAAATGCGTCGTTTGTACGGTCAGGATAAGTACCATAAACCGTCTCGCTTTATACGTGAACTGCCAGAAACTTGCTTAGACGAAGTACGAATGAAGGCGCAAGTTAGTCGTCCTGCAAGCAGTGGTCGATTTAGCCAAACAGCGGTGAAAGAGAGCTTCAATGAAACTGGCTTTACGCTAGGTTCTCGTGTGATGCATCCTAAGTTTGGTGAGGGCACCATCATCAACTTTGAAGGCAGTGGTCCACAGAGCCGCGTACAGATTGCCTTTAATGGTGAGGGCATCAAATGGTTGGTGACTGCTTACGCTCGACTAGAGAAACTGTAAGGCTTCCCCAAAACTAATCAACTTAAGAGCTGCTTCGGCGGCTCTTTTTGTTTGTGCTGTTTTCATGTCAAGAAAGCAGTGAAAAATGGAGTGCGTAAGCACGATTTAACGATGCCGTTTTAAGTGAAAGTAGGGTGTTGTTAGTTTTTCAACAGAGCTGCTGAGAAAAACTTTGGGTAAAGAAAAACCCCGAGGCTTGCGCCCATCGGGGTTATAGTCTTACTCGCAGCAATCCGGCTACTAAGAGTGCTCCATGCATCTAATCCATGATAGTGTGCTGAATCCGTCAGCTTAATCCTTACGTCGCCTTCCTAGCGGTGTCCTTAATGACCTTATCCTGGTCTGCTAACTATCCTCGTTAGCTCTCATCACTTGTTCCCTGAGCGGTGTCCCTGACATCATCCTGATGTTCAAATCCTTGCCTCGTCCAGAGGTGTCCATTTCCCGTCCTTAGTAGCAACCATCCTAGTCGCTATTGATTCCGTTCAATGTCCAATTTTGCAATCCATGCCCGACTATTCATCCTGAACAACCGTTTCTTCTTCCTGAAGTTCACCAAGTCCGTGGTGTTTCCTGTTCCGTGTCAGCATCCTTCCGACAGGTTTAATATTACGTGTTTAACGGTTTCCAACAACGGACAAATCTCACATTTTTTTTCTCTCTTAGCGTTTAAAAAAGATACATAACCATTTAAATCAATATCTTATGTGTTTTTGTGCGCAGTTTTGCCATTAAAAAAGAGAGGTTTGCTCAACCCTTTGTGAGAGATCTCGCACAAGGGGTCGAGCTAAATGCGCTTAATGTCCGATAGCGGCTCCTTCACGCCTTGGATCGGCCGCACCTTCTAAGCCCTGTTCAGTTATACGTATAGCATGCAGTCCAGAGTTCAAATCACGAACATCGGTCTTAAAGCCCATTTTCTCCAACGTAGGTTGTAAGCTTTCTGCCGCAGTACCTTGCTCAATATCTAAGGTACCAAAACGGTTCAGTAGTCGTGGCTGATTAATCGCGCTTTGGATGTCCATATCCCATTGCGTGTGGGCGATAATGGCTTGTGCAACGTAACCAATGATGCGGCTGCCACCCGGTGAGCCAATTGCCATGTAAGGTTTGTCATCCTTCATCATAATGGTCGGTGCCATGGATGAGCGTGGGCGTTTGCCCGGTTCTAAGCGGTTCGCGATTGGCACACCATCTTGGTGGGTGCGGAAAGAGAAATCGGTCAGTTCGTTATTGAGCAAGAAGCCGCGCACCATCAAGCGTGAGCCAAAGGCGTTCTCAATGGTCGTTGTCATTGAAACCACATTGCCTTGCTTATCGACGATATTGAAATGGCTGGTGGAAGGCAGCTCGATCGATTGATCCATGCTTAAGTTCATCGCGTGTGACCACGGTGGATTGCCGGCTTCAACCTTACTCAAGGCTTTACCGACTTGAATCAACTCAGCACGCTGTTTGAGATAATCTTGATCAAGCAAGCCTTCGGTTGGCATTGGCACATAATCTTGGTCAGCCATGTACTTACCGCGATCTGCAAACGCAAGGCGTGATGCATCGGCGATCACTTGCCATGATTTCGCACTTTCGGCTCCCCAACCTTTGAGATCGTATTGCTCGGTGATCGCAAGAATCTGTCCAACCGTCAATGCGCCAGAGCTAGGTGGCCCCATGCCGCAGATGTCATAGCTTTGGTAAGCCGCACAAACCGGTTCACGTTGCTTGATTTGGAACGCATCAAAGTCAGGTTGTGCCAATACGCCAGGATTGCCCGGTGCATTCTGTACTGTCTTGATGATGTCCGTGGCGATATCGCCTGATAGAAAGCTTTTGCCCCTTGCTCTGCAATTGCCGTCAGAGTTTGCGCGTATTCAGGGTTCTTCAACAACGTGCCTTCGGCTTTTGGTGAGCCATCTGGATTAAAGAAGTAAGCCTTAGTTGCAGGGAAGCGTGATAGGCGCTTGGCATCTTTCTCAATCAGGCTTGCGAGGCGAGGACTGACTTCGAAACCTTGCTCAGCTAAGGTAATCACAGGTTGGATGATCTTTTTCCATTCCAACTTGCCGTATTTCTGGTGCGTGTCCCAAAGTAGTTTCACTGTGCCAGGAGTAGCGACGGAGCGCCCACCGACAACCGCATCGTAAAACTGCAGAGGTTGTCCGTTGTCATCTAGGAAGAGTTTCGGCGTCGCGGCGAGCGGTGCTGTCTCGCGTCCATCATACGTAGTCAGTTTTTGTTTCTCACTGTCCCAATAAACTAAGAAGGCACCGCCACCAATGCCAGAAGATTGCGGTTCTACCAAGCCCAGCATCAGTTGCACGGCAACCATGGCATCAATAGCATTACCGCCTTGAGCAAGAACGTCTGCCCCAGCTTGGGTGGCAAGTGGGTTGGCTGCGGTGACCATATAATCTTTGGCTTTGACCAATTGCTTTTGCTCGAAGCCAGTACTGTGCTCCGGCGCAACGGCATCTGCTGCTTGGTTAGCAAAGGCTGAGGTAGATAAGACGAGTGGGGAAGTAAGAAAAAGACCCGTGGTCACGAGTCGGTTGAACGTCCAATGCATGATGACTCTCCATGTTGCCAGTTTTGTGCTTTCAGCTTGGCAGTCATGAAGAGTCACGTCGAGTCAGCAATCTTAGAAATGTCGATTGTGCTACGCTTTTAAATCAGTACCTTATCCGATAAAAGTGCTGATGGTTTGGTACAAAATACTGCCGCCAACGAGAGTAAATACCACCCCACACAGACCGTCGATGTAGATGCCTGCTTGTTGCAATTTACGTTGTAAGCGCTGTGTTGATAGCATCCATGCAAGGCTAGAGAACCAGAATAGCGACAAGCCAAACAGGATAACCAAAGCAATACCTTTGCCAGTGATCGACATACCTGCAGGGACTAAGCTCGACATCAAACTGATAAAGAACACCAAGGCTTTCGGGTTAAGAATGTTGGTCGCAAATCCTTTCGCAAATGCCTGACGCTTATTACTGATCACTAGGTTGTTTTGCTTCTTAGGTTGATCCGCCTGTGGGTTTTTGATCATTGAGATCACGGCGCGTAATGCACCAATACCTAAATAGAGCAGGTAACTACCACCGAGCAGTTGCACCACGGAGTACAACACTGGGTGTTGGTGGACGATATAACTTACGCCTGTCAGGCTAAATAAAGAGTGCAGCAAAATACCGACAGACAATCCCAACGCAATGTACAAGCCAGTTTGACGACCATGACGCGTCGCGTTTTGTACGACCAACGCAAAGTCGGGACCGGGACTCATTAGGGCAATAAAGTGAATGCTGGCGAGTGTCAGCAATATGGTGGATTCATTCATAACACATCTCAAATATAACCAATGCGGCTATTGTCGTGGCAAGTCACCTGTGGCGCTTGTAAAAAACTGACAGCTTTCTCGGTAAATGAAATTAACGAGTCACTTGAGAAGGGGAAACGCCGTAGGTCTGCTTAAACGCTTTGCTGAAATGCGCTTGATCGTAAAAACCGATTTGATGGGCGACGTCGGTACCACATTGGCCAGATTGAAGTAACTTCATGCCTTGTTCGAGGCGCAGGCGTGCGAACCATGCATAAGGCGTCATGCCAGTTTGCGCTTTAAAGTGGCGCTGGAACTGAGTTGGGCTCAGTTGGCACAGCTCTGATAGCGAATCCAAACGCACTGCTTGGTCGAGGTTCGCCATTAGATAATCTTTTAACGTTCCAAGCGATTGATTTCCTAACGGCACCACTTTTTGTCGCTCAAGCGATCCGTAGCGATCAAAAAGTTGGTTAAATCCTTCAAAAGGGAGGCAATCTTTGGTGAGTTGGCTGAGGTTTTCACGACGAAGTAGCCCATGTAAGTTACTAAGTTGTGAAAATATCTGTGGATCCGAGATGATCAGCTCGTTGAAGTGTATTATTTGACCGTTTTGCTTAAGATCAGCCAGATCGCTCAATAGGTGAGGTTCGATCGCAAATACATTTACTTCATAGCCACTTTCGAGCTTAGATTGCCCGTCGTGCAGCTCATCTGGCGGCATAATCACAATTTGCCCGTGACCAACTTGGTGGCTGTTACCTTGGTATTGGAACTTCTGCGCGCCATGCGTGATCAGACCGAGATGAAAATCCAGATGGTAATGCCTTTGAAAAGCAAATTTCTGGTATTTCGCCTCTATCAGACTCAGGTTGTCATGGTCGGTTGCGTAGTACTGAATATGTTCCATTAAATAAAAAAAGCTTGGTCACATTATGACCAAGCTTATCCATCAATTTCTTAAATGTCTTGTAAAAAACGATCAGGCAGCACGAGCCGCTTTGCGTGACTTGCGGTTATTACGCAGACCATCAAAGCTAAATACCACCAAGGCGCCCCAAATAAAGGCGAAGGTAATGGCTTTATCGCTCGTAAACGGTTCGCCGTATATCAGCACCGCGAGCAAGAACATCAAACTCGGACCAATGTATTGGAAGAAGCCCAACGTCGATAGCTTTAGACGGGTTGCTGCGCCAGTAAAACATAGTAGCGGCAGGGTAGTGATCACGCCTGCAGCAATCAACAAGGTATTCAGCTGCATTGGGTTATCTAGCATGTTGGACGTCGGTGAACTCGCAATAAACAGCAAGTAAATTGCTGCGGCAGGTAACATCACCAAGGTTTCAATGAATAGTCCGGTTTGTGCTTCCACACTGACTTTCTTACGCAGCAAGCCATAAAAGCCGAAACTCATTGCCAGCGCTATAGCGACCACAGGCACCGAGCCAAAGACGATCAGCTGAACTAATACGCCACAAGCAGCAAGGACAACCGCGAACCACTGGAGTTTACGTAGACGCTCACCAAGGAAGACCATCCCGAGTAAGACGTTGATCAGTGGGTTAATGTAATAACCCAAGCTGGCATCGAGCATGTGATTCGAGTTCACCGCCCAAATGAAGATCAACCAGTTTGCACCGACCAAAATGGCAGTAGAAACCAGAAACATCATCTTGGTTTTGTTTTTAATGATGTCGCGAACCGAGCGCCAATGGCGACCAAAATGGAGGAGTGCGGCTAGCAAAAAGAAAGACCAAATCACTCGGTGGCTTAAGATCTCTAGTGGCGAGACTTCAGCAATCGATTTGAAGTAAATGGGGGCGATGCCCCACATGGTGTACGCGCCAATAGCAAGCAAGACGCCTTGCCGTGAGCGTTGTTGTTCTTCTGGTGTCATGGGATGTCACCTAATTGAGTTTTTATAGAGCAGAAAATCAGTATACGAGTCGTGAGCTGAATCACCTAACAATTTGCGGTTTTATTCACCATGAAACCCCATTACAATGTGCCCTCACTTTGCGTGCTAGTGGCATGCATAAGCACCTCTTTTTAAGACCCAATCTGAGATTTTTCATGACCTCTACCTTGTTAGCCGAACAATCAGACTCGCCTGTAACGCCTCAACGTGTGTTGGAGGATGTGTTTGGTTACCAAGAGTTCCGTGATGGTCAGCAGTTGGTGATTGACGCCGCGGTAGAAGGTCGCGACAGCTTAGTTATCCTGCCTACTGGTGGCGGTAAGTCGCTGTGTTATCAAATTCCTGCTTTGGTTCGCTCTGGTATTACTTTGGTGATTTCTCCGCTTATTTCGTTGATGAAAGACCAAGTTGATCAGTTGAAAGCCAACGGCGTAGCCGCTGAGTGTATTAACTCGACTATGGCTCGCGAGGAGCTGCTTAGCGTGTATAACCGCATGCACACAGGCCATCTTAAGTTGGTTTACGTCTCGCCAGAACGCGTATTGATGCGCGATTTCATTGAGCGCTTGGAAAACTTGCCGCTATCGATGATTGCCGTCGATGAAGCGCACTGTATTTCCCAATGGGGACACGATTTCCGCCCAGAATACGCCGCACTTGGCCAGCTCAAGCAGCAGTTTTCCCATGTGCCATTTATGGCGCTTACGGCGACTGCGGATGACGCAACGCGTCGAGATATTCTTGAGCGCCTGCAACTGAATAATCCAGAGGTTTATCTAGGCAGCTTCGACCGTCCTAACATTCGCTACAACTTAGTTGAGAAGCACAAGCCGGTTTCGCAAATCGTTCGTTATCTTGAGACCCAGAAAGGTAATTGCGGCATCATCTATTGTGGTAGCCGTAAGAAAGTTGAGATGGTGACCGAGAAGCTGTGCAACAACCACATTCGTGCTGCTGGTTATCATGCCGGTATGGATGCGGACGAGCGCGCTTACGTTCAAGAAGCTTTCCAACGCGATGACATCCAAATCGTGGTGGCGACCGTGGCATTCGGTATGGGTATCAACAAACCAAACGTGCGCTTTGTGGTTCACTTTGATATCCCGCGCAATATCGAGTCCTACTATCAGGAAACGGGTCGTGCAGGGCGTGATGGTCTGCCTGCGGAAGCGATGATGTTGTATGACCCGGCGGACATCAGTTGGCTGCGTCGTATGTTGGATGAAAAAGACGATGGTCCACAGAAGCAGGTGGAAACCCATAAGCTGAATGCGATGAGTGCCTTTGCTGAGGCGCAGACTTGTCGTCGTCAGGTGCTATTGAATTATTTTGGTGAGTATCGCGAGAAGCCATGTGGCAACTGCGATATTTGCTTAGATCCACCGAAGCACTTTGATGCCACGGAAGAAGCGCGTAAGGCGTTGTCTTGTGTGTACCGAGTGAATCAGAGCTTTGGTATGGGCTACGTAGTGGAAGTACTGCGTGGCATGCAAAATATTCGTGTACGTGAAAACGGGCACGATAAGATTTCTACCTACGCGATAGGTCGCGATCACAGCCACGATTACTGGGTGAGTATCTTCCGCCAGTTAATCCACAAAGGGCTGCTGTTCCAAAACATCACGCGTAACTCAACGCTGCAATTAACCGAAGAGGCACGTCCATTGCTACGTGGCGATGTGACTCTAGAGTTAGCGGTTCCGCGTTTAGACACCGCAGCACGTGCGGCGAAATCAGATAAACTGACCAGCAAGAACTACGACAAGAAGTTGTTTGCTAAGTTACGTAAGCTGCGTAAGTCGATTGCTGATGAAGATGGTTTGCCACCATACGTGGTCTTCAGTGACGCGACTCTGATTGATATGGCGGAAATTCTGCCAACGTCTTACGGCGAAATGCTGGCAGTTAGCGGTGTTGGTCAGCGCAAACTGGAGAAGTACGCCGATCCATTCCTCGATTTGATTCAAGAACACATTACTCACCACGGATAAGGAACCAAGATGCAAAAGGAATTTGGCTTAGCGGACTACATGGCACAAGAAGGGCGCTTAATCATTACAGCGCCGAGTTTTGACCTTGATAGCTTTCCTACCTTAGGTGAGCGTTTAGTCGGACTGCTTTCCGCTACTGTGGTGGAAAAGCAATGGGATGCGGACATTCACTCTTGGCTGATCGACTTTGAAGGTTGCCGACTGTTTATGAAAGCAGAGCATTACAGCGAAGCGATTTGGTTTGAAGCTTTAGCGATTGAAGAGAGCAGGGAAGAACTGGATTATCTCGCAGGATTGTTCCAACGCGGCTTCTAAAAATAGAATTTTTCTAGAAAGGGTGTTTCACATGAAACACCCTTTTTTATGCTCAAACGTTTGCGTAAGACAGACGACTTGCGGCGGAAAGTGGTTAATGTATAATCGCCCACCGCTTCGCTCAGAATGAGCCAAGCCAGTTTATTTTTCATTTTACATTGTTGGTAAGAGCCACTTTATTCAGTGACTCGATTTGGGTTCCCTCACCCCCAAACCAAACTAAAAAGGTATCGCATGAGTAACTTTACCCCTGCGCAGCAGCGCAACGCCCTTATCTATCTGGTTCTATTCCACCTAGTCATTATTGCATCTAGCAATTACCTAGTTCAGCTACCGTTTACTATCTTCGGTTTCCATACCACTTGGGGCGCATTTACCTTTCCATTTATCTTTCTAGCAACGGATTTAACCGTGCGTATTTTCGGTGCGAAAATGGCACGAAAGATCATCTTCTTAGTGATGTTGCCCGCTCTGGCTGTCTCTTACTTCCTATCGGTGGTGTTCTTCGAAGGTCAGTTCCAAGGTTTTGGCCACTTAGGTGAATTCAACTTATTTGTTGCTCGTATAGCGATTGCTAGCTTCATGGCGTACCTACTTGGTCAGATCATGGATGTACACGTGTTCAACCGCCTACGCCAAATGAAACAGTGGTGGGTGGCACCAACGTGTTCAACGCTTTTCGGTAATGCACTTGATACCATCGCTTTCTTCGCCATTGCCTTCTACCAAAGCCCAGATCCATTTATGGCGGAGCATTGGACGGAAATTGCGCTGGTGGATTACGGCTTCAAACTGATTATCAGTCTTGGTTTGTTCGTTCCTATGTATGGCGTACTACTGAATTACCTAATTAAGAAACTGACTGCGGTGAACCCTGACTTTAAGGTGACGACAAGCGTTCAGTCTTAATATCAGTGGGAACCCCGAAAGCCGCTTGCTCAAATCAAGCGGCTTTTTTGTATCTGTTTACTAGGGTTTGGAGCGTTTTGTACAGCGTGGGGGGGGTAATTAGATCATGGGTGTCAAAAAGCTCCCTAAGCTGTACGAAAGTAAAATGAGCAATAAAAAAGGCCCCAATAGGGACCTTTAACCAAGCAATAAGTTATCGTGAGATTTAACAAGTCACAATACTTAACGGCCAACCGATGTCTGTTTGACGGTTGGATTCAATTTCCAACTCAGCGGCCGTCAGCGGATTTGCATCTAACCATTTGGCTTCAATGCTGAGCGTTAGCTTGTCGCCTTCTGCTTTTAGAGTGACATTTGGTACTAGGTCTGGATTACGACGATGACTAAGTAAAACAGCCAAACGCAATAGACGTAATACACGTTTCGCACTGTTACCTGAAAGTGCATGTTGCTCAGGCAGGGAGGTGAGCTGTTCGCGGTAGCGGCGTGCAATTTCACCAATAAAGAACTTTTGCGCACGCGTATAACCAGGCAAATCTAAATGCTGCAGTAGGTAAGCGCTGTGCTCTCCACCTTTTTTGAAGTCGATAGTCAGACCGATTTCGTGCAGCTTAGCTGTTGTTTCCAGCAGGACTTTACCTTGAGGTTCTGCAACCCAAGCTTCACCACCGACTTGCTCAAGTAGATTATTAGCGAGGTTTGCCACTTGCTCACCGTACTGGCAATCCAATTGGTAACGGCTTTGTACGCTACAAATGGTACGAGCACGAATGTCGTTTTGACGAAGCTCGTCAACCATCTCATACACCAGCCCTTCACGCAGAGCGCCGCCAGCCAGTGTCATGGCATCAATTTCTAGTAGCTCAAAGATTGCAATTAAAATAGATAAGCCACTTGGAAATACCAGAGCACGTTCTAGGGTCAGACCTTCAATATCGAGCTCTTCTAAGTGATCAGCAAGCATCGCCTGCTTTTGTAGACGCTTAAGTTTGGAGTGAGTAATTACTTCGTCCATACCTTGCGCTAGCATTATTTCTTGCAGTGCTTGAACTGTACCTGAAGCACCCACACACACATCCCAACCTAGGTCGGTGTACTGCTCTAAGATTGGCGTTAAGGTTTGTTTTGCGCCTTCAATGGCAGACTCGAAGTTGCGTGCGTTCAACTGGCGGTCTTTAAAGAAGCTTTCCAACCATGTTACACAACCCATCTTAAGGCTAGTTAGCGCTTTCGCTTCGAAGCCCTCACCGATAATCAGCTCGGTACTTGCACCGCCAATATCGACCACAAGGCGGCGACCACTGCCTCCCGAAGTGTGAGCAACGCCTTTATATATAGTGGCGGCTTCTTCTTCACCTGTGATGACTTCGATAGGTTGACCTAAAATTTGGTTCGCCTTCTCTAGGAAAACATCTACATTGGTTGCGGTACGCAAAGTCGCGGTACCGACAATACGGATGTTCTGTTTAGGAATATCCTGCAAGCGTTCTGCAAATAGACTTAAGCAGTCCCATCCTCGCTGCATAGCTTCCGTACTAAGAGAATTACGTTCATCCAAGCCCGCCGCTAGGCGAACTTTGCGCTTAATTTTAGCCATGGTTTGAACGCTGCCATCGATATGACGCACAACGAGCATGTGAAAACTGTTCGACCCGAGGTCGATGGCGGCGTATAGCGGTGATGATCCTGCTTGACTCATAAACGACTTCAGTTTCCTTTTATGATTGTTTTGGCGCTGATTGACGCGGTTGACGAGGACGACGTCCTTGCGGCTTGCGGTTACCAGAGCGAGTGCCACCTGTATTGGTGCGACGTTGTTGAGTACGAGGCGCGCGCATACGAAGTGGTGCAGGCAAGTCTTGGATTAGAGCCGAAGCGTCGTAATCAGAAACTGGGATTGCGTGCTCAATGTATTCTTCGATTGGTGGCAAGTTGATTGCGTAATCTTCACAAGCGAAGCTGATAGAGTGACCACTTGCGCCGGCACGGCCCGTACGACCGATACGGTGAACGTAATCTTCACAGTCATCAGGCAGGTCGAAGTTAAATACGTGTGTTACTTGAGGGATGTGTAGACCACGTGCTGCAACGTCAGTTGCTACTAATAGGTCTACTTCACCGCGAGTGAATTGCTCAAGAATCTTTTCACGCTTTTTCTGCGGTACATCGCCAGTCAGTAGACCAACACGGTGGCCATCTGCTGCGAGGTGACCCCAAATCGATTCACACTTGTGCTTAGTGTTGGCAAAAACGATCGCGCGATCTGGCCATTCTTCTTCAATCAGGGTTTGAAGCAGTGCCATCTTGTCTTCGTTCGAAGGGTAGAAAAGCTCTTCTTGGATGCGATGACCGGTTTTTTGTTCTGGCTCAACCACAACGTGCTCTGGGTTGTGCATGTGTTCGAATGCCAGCTCTTGAACGCGGTAAGAAAGCGTCGCTGAGAACAGCATGTTCAAGCGCTCTTTTGGTTCTGGCATACGGCGGAACAAGAAACGAATGTCTTTAATAAAGCCAAGGTCAAACATACGGTCGGCTTCATCGAGTACAACCGCTTGAATGTTGTTTAGGTTGAATACGCGCTGTTTGTAGAAATCGATAATACGACCAGTCGTACCAATCAGGATATCTACACCGTCTTGAAGCTTCGATAGTTGCTTATCGTAGCTTTCGCCACCGTAAGCTAAGGCAGCTTTAAGACCTGTACTCGCAATCAAAGGTTCCGCATCATTAAAGATCTGAATCGCTAGCTCACGGGTTGGTGCCATAATGATAGCACGCGGTTGAGTTGGCTTACGACCTTCATGCTCAGGTGTAGTCAATAGGTGGTTAAAGGTAGCAGTAAGAAACGCAAGCGTCTTACCAGTACCCGTTTGGGCCTGGCCTGCAATGTCTTGGCCGGTGAGCAGTACCGGCAACGCCAAGGCTTGAATTGGGGTACAAAATTCGAACCCTTTTTTCTCCAAACCTTCAGTAATTTGTGGATTTAATCCCAAATCGGCGAACTTTTGCTCTGTGATATGCGTCTTTTTCATGGCTATAGAATATCAGCTAAAGCTTGCAATACGAAAGTAAATACATTCCAATAGGGCATCTAATTACTGGTTATCATCCAACCAGTTTCAAAAAACACATTGGAGTGGAAGATGAGTGATAAGATTTTGCAGCTTACTGATGACGGTTTTGAAAACGATGTAATCAACGCTGCAGGCCCGGTTCTTGTTGATTTCTGGGCAGAATGGTGTGGTCCTTGTAAGATGATTGCTCCAATTCTGGACGAAATTGCAGAAGAGTACGAAGGCAAACTCACTATCGGTAAACTAAATATTGACCATAACGCAGGTACACCACCTAAGTTTGGTATTCGCGGCATTCCAACGCTACTGTTATTTAAAGACGGTAACGTGGCGGCAACGAAAGTTGGTGCACTGTCTAAGACTCAGCTAAAAGAGTTTTTGGACGCAAACCTATAATCACCAAGTGATTCAGAACAAAACCGTGCAAAGTGATAATGCACGGTTTTGTTTTTCTAACTCTGGACTAGAATATTAATTAGTGCTAACTTATCGCGCGTTAATTGAACAAATTTCTCTTCTTGGTCGATCCTGAGACCAAATCCATCTTAACTAGAAAATAGATCTTATTTTGACTAAACAAGCATCCACCACCATGAATCTTACTGAACTGAAGAACAGACCTGTGTCTGACCTTGTAAAGCTTGGCGAAAGCCTAGGTCTTGAGAACCTAGCTCGTCTAAGAAAACAAGACATCATCTTCGCTATTCTTAAAGCGCACGCGAAAGGCGGCGAAGACATCTTTGGCGATGGGGTTCTGGAGATTCTGCAAGACGGCTTTGGTTTCCTACGTAGCGCAGACAGCTCATACCTTGCTGGCCCTGATGATATCTACGTTTCGCCAAGTCAGATTCGTCGTTTCAACCTACGTACTGGTGATTCAATCGCTGGTAAAATTCGTCCACCAAAAGACGGTGAGCGCTACTTTGCTCTTCTTAAAGTCAATACGGTTAACGACGACAAACCAGATAACGCTCGTAACAAGATCCTATTTGAGAACTTAACGCCTCTACACGCTAATGAGCGTATGGTTATGGAGCGCGGTAATGGTTCAACAGAAGATATCACGGCACGTGTACTAGATTTGGCATCGCCAATCGGTAAAGGTCAACGTGGTTTGATTGTTGCTCCGCCTAAAGCGGGTAAGACAATGCTTCTGCAAAACATCGCTCAAAGCATCGCATACAACCACCCTGAGTGTGAGTTGATGGTACTTCTAATCGACGAACGTCCAGAAGAAGTAACCGAGATGCAGCGCCTAGTTAAAGGTGAAGTGGTTGCGTCAACGTTCGATGAGCCAGCTTCTCGCCACGTACAAGTCGCGGAAATGGTAATTGAGAAAGCAAAACGTCTTGTTGAACACAAGAAAGACGTAGTTATCCTGCTTGACTCTATCACTCGTCTAGCTCGTGCATACAACACCGTAGTACCTTCATCAGGTAAAGTACTAACTGGTGGTGTGGATGCAAACGCACTACATCGTCCTAAGCGTTTCTTCGGTGCAGCACGTAACGTAGAAGAAGGCGGCAGCCTAACTATCCTTGCTACTGCTCTTGTTGATACTGGCTCTAAGATGGACGAAGTTATCTACGAAGAGTTCAAGGGTACAGGTAACATGGAAATCCACTTGAACCGTAAGATTGCAGAGAAACGCGTATTCCCTGCGATTGACTTCAACCGCAGCGGCACACGTCGTGAAGAGCTTCTAACTAAGAACGAAGAACTTCAGAAGATGTGGATTCTGCGTAAGATTGTTCACCCAATGGGCGAAATCGACGCAATGGAATTCCTCATCGACAAACTAGCGATGACGAAGACCAACGACGAGTTCTTCGATGCGATGCGTCGTCAATAGTCTCAGATAAGCAATTCTGCGAAGGGCCACCGTATATCGGTGGCTTTTTTATTGCTTTCTCCCGAGATAAGCAGCAGAATGAAGGAAATGTTATCGGGAGGTTAACATGCAACAAGGAATGTTGTCGTCATTACTCCTGAGCTTGTCACTTATTACGCTACCAGCAACGTTATCTGCCAAGGAAATGCAGGAAACTGTGGTAGAGCAGTGGCTTCAGGATACCCAAATACAGACCAAAGTATCTGAACTGCTTGATTATGCCGTCAGAGACGAGGTTGACTCGCTTAAATTTTCCCTAGACCGACTTGCTTTCCCTCAACAAGAAGTCGTCCGCTTTCTTTTGCTCGAAAAGTTTGAACAACAAGAAATCATCCTCACGCCAAGAATGGCGATTTTTGTCGAATCTCAGATTAGTATTACTCCAACTTACCAAGTACTAGAGCGCGGTGACGGTTACGAATTCACCGTACCTGCTTTTAACTTTCCTTCTATTGCTAGTCGTCTGATTAAACGTTGGAAACAAGACCAAAGCACGTTGGAGTTTGTGTTAGCGGCAGAGCGCCAAGAACTTAATCTAAAAGATTGGTTAACAGGCACTTCGCAACATGTACAAACCAGAGAAGCGTTACTTATTCGTGAGCTGGACAGCTTATCGCCGGATGCACTTGAAGCCCTGATTAAACAATTAACTCATGCTAATGTGACTAGTTGGCTGCCATCAACAGCGGTGGTCGTGCGTTTGGCACAAGTCAGTCAAAGTGAGGCAATGTATGATCTGCTGTGGCGAATGCGTGCGGACTATAATAGCCAAACCGAGCTGGCAAGGCTTGCCGAGGTTGGTGACGAATTTTCATTGCAACAATTGATGAATTCCACTGCCAATCCAACCTTAAAACCTTATGCTATTGAGCTGCTCACCAGATCCAATCCACTCTCTCATGACGTAAAACAATTCTTAGTGGCCAAGATGGCACTTTCCGAAGAAGCCACTTTGGTTGCAAGAGAACTCGTAAAGCAAGGGCACCACTCGTGGTTGGAAGAGCTTGTTTCAAGTAATCGCCAAGTAAAAACACGACAGATTGCAGAATTCTTGGAATAACCGTTGTTGAAGCCATTGTTCTTTAAGTAACGATTCTTGTCGTTATCGAGTTCACATACCCACACAAAATAGGAGGATCTTAGCGTCCTCCTATTTGTTATACTGCGGACAGTTTAATCAGCCAGCATGAAGGCCTATGAGTTTTAAGGATTTACGCGAATTTATCGACCACCTAGAACAGAAAGGTCGACTTAAACGCATCACTCACCCCGTCGACCCCGCTTACGAAATGACAGAAATCAGCGACCGTACCTTGCGTGCTGGTGGCCCTGCGCTGTTGTTTGAGAACCCAATTGGCTACGACGTACCTGTTTTGACGAACCTATTTGGTACGCCAGAGCGTGTCGCGATTGGTATGGGACGTGAAGACGTTAAAGAATTAAGAGAAGTCGGTAAGCTGCTGGCTTATTTGAAAGAACCTGAGCCACCAAAAGGCTTCAAAGACGCATTGGAAAAATTGCCAGTGTTCAAGCAAGTATTGAACATGCCAGCCAAGCGCTTAAGAAAAGCATCGTGCCAAGAGATTGTGTGGCAAGGTGATGAAGTCGATTTGGATAAAATTCCGGTGATGAGTTGCTGGGCGGAAGACGTTGCGCCACTGCTTACGTGGGGCTTAACCGTGACCAAGGGTCCAAACAAGAAACGTCAGAACCTAGGTATTTATCGCCAGCAGAAAATTGCCAAGAACAAAATCATCATGCGTTGGTTGGCTCATCGTGGTGGTGCGCTTGACCTGCGTGATTGGATGGAAACCAATCCAGGTAAACCTTTCCCTGTTTCAGTCGCGTTTGGTGCAGACCCCGCAACCATTCTTGGTGCAGTAACGCCAGTGCCAGATACGCTATCAGAATACGCATTTGCAGGTTTGCTACGTGGCAGCAAAACGGAAGTCGTGAAGTCAGTCAGTAATGATTTGGAAGTGCCAGCGAGCGCTGAAATCGTGATGGAAGGCTATATCGACCCGAACGAGTTTGCTGATGAAGGTCCTTATGGCGACCACACTGGCTACTACAACGAAAAAGAAAAACACCACGTGTTTACCATTACGCACATTACCATGCGTAAAGACCCAATCTACCACAGTACCTACACAGGCCGTCCGCCAGATGAACCAGCTGTATTGGGTGTGGCATTAAACGAAGTCTTTGTGCCGATTCTGCAAAAGCAGTTTCCAGAGATTGAGGATTTCTACCTACCGCCAGAAGGTTGTTCGTACCGAATGGCGGTCGTCACTATGAAGAAGCAGTACCCAGGACATGCCAAGCGCGTAATGATGGGCGTATGGTCTTTCTTACGTCAGTTCATGTACACCAAGTTTGTTATTGTGTGCGATGAATCGGTAAACGCGCGAGATTGGAATGATGTCGTGAAAGCCATGTCAGAGCATATGGACCCTGTACGTGATACCTTGATGATAGATAACACGCCAATCGACTCGCTCGACTTTGCTTCACCTGTGGTCGGTCTTGGCTCCAAGATGGGTTTAGATGCGACCATTAAATGGGATGCTGAACTGGCGACACGCATCAAGGTCAACGAACGTGACAATAAAGCGATTACCGAAGCGGATCTGGAGGCGTTAAAACAGCAACGTCCTGACATTGTCGATATCTATCTACCAGCAACAGCAAATAACCAGTTCGCTGTTGTGACCATGAAGAAAGACCAAGCTGGTCAATCGCAAGCCTTGATGGAATACCTGTGGGATTTCTTTGATCAGTACACGGATAACAAATTCATTATCTTGTGCGACGATGATGTTAATGCACGAGATTGGAATGACATCATCTGGGCTGTAACAACCCGAATGGATCCAGATAGAGACACTATTCAAGTGCATGGTAAGACTGATAGTTCATCCAAATTAGGATTGGATGCGACCAACAAGTTCGAATCCGAAGTCACGCGCGAGTGGGGAACACCTATCAAAAAAGATCCTAAACTTGTGGCTAAAGTCGATGAGATTTGGAACCAGTTAGGTATTCTATGAGTCATCAAGTCCACCTTCTACCGATGGACGTTACGTTCCAAGTAAAAGAAGGGGAGACGGTGTTGGAAGCCGCGCTCAACAATAATATTCGCTTCCCCCACCGTTGCCAAGTTGGCGCTTGCGCCATGTGTATGTGTAAAAAGCTGACGGGTGAGGTGAGTTACCACCTCGAACCGATGCTAACCGAAAAAGAGCAACAGCAAGGTTGGATATTCCCTTGCCAAGCCTATACAGAAAGTAATTTAGTGCTTACTTTTGATGAGTAAGCGAGAGGAACACCATGACCATCCAATGTAAAGTAAAGTCTATTCAGCCGTTAGCTTGTAATACTTATCAAATCCTTCTACACCCAGAATCACCTGTACCTTTTAAAGCAGGTCAGTACCTAATGGTTGTGATGGGTGAAAAAGACAAGCGTCCTTTCTCTATTGCAAGCAGTCCTTGTCGTCATGAAGGTGAACTTGAACTGCATATCGGTGCGGCGGAACACAACGCTTATGCACTAGAAGTTGTTGAAGCAATGCAAGCGGCATTAGAAACAGATGGTCATATCGAGATTGATGCCCCACATGGTGATGCTTGGGTTCAAGAAGAAAGCGAACGCCCACTATTATTGATTGCTGGTGGTACTGGCTTTAGTTACGTGCGTTCGATTCTGGATCACTGTGTTGCACAGAACAAAACCAACCCTATCTATTTATACTGGGGTGCGCGTGATAACTGCCAACTTTACGCTAAAGAAGAGTTGGTCGAGATCGCTGAAAAGTTTGCCAACGTTCACTTTATTCCAGTAGTAGAAGAAGCACCTACCGATTGGCAAGGTAAAGTTGGTAACGTGCTACAAGCGGTGAGTGAAGATTTCGAAAGCTTAGAAAACTACGATATCTATATTGCAGGTCGCTTCGAAATGGCTGGCGCAGCGCGTGAACAGTTCACTCAGAACAAGAAAGCGAAGAGTGAACGTATGTTCGCAGACGCGTACGCGTTCATTTAAATACGGCTTTTGAGGCAGAAAAAGAGGGTTTTTTACCCTCTTTTTTGCTTTTTTGATGAAATAGTCATCGAACAGTCAGTTTTTTCCATTTTTTTTCAAAAAAGGGTTGCGAACGGATCTGAGTTCCCTATAATGCGCATCCACCGACACGGCAGACGCGATAAGGCTTCAGCAGGGTCGGAGAGGTGAAAAGCTTCTGAGAAAATAAATTGAAAAAAGTGTTTGACACTCTCAATTATCTCGTTAGAATGCACCTCCGCTTTGAGAGAAAAACTTCTCGATAAGCAAGCTCTTTAAAAATATAGACCTATCAATCTGTGTGGGCACTCGTTGATGATAATCCAATTAGAAATTTCTCTTAATAAAGAGCGGTTTCAAATTAGGTTTCAATGAAACGAAGTGACCATTGAATCGAAAGATTCAGCACAGTCAATTCAAACATTACTTATGTAATGTTCAGTATTCATTGAGCCGACAAAATCTTAAATTGAAGAGTTTGATCATGGCTCAG
>NZ_APHW01000034.1 GCF_002741985.1 Vibrio rotiferianus CAIM 577 = LMG 21460 | reverse complement strand
ACTATGAACGTTGATAGGCAGGGTGTGTAAGCGTTGTGAGGCGTTGAGCTAACCTGTACTAATTGCCCGTGAGGCTTAACCATACAACACCCAAGGGTTTTGATGGACTCAATGTAAGAACATTGAATGTGTTAAGAACTGAAAACAGCTTTCCAGATTAAAGAATTTGCTTGGCGACCATAGCGATTTGGACCCACCTGATTTCCATTCCGAACTCAGAAGTGAAACGAATTAGCGCCGATGGTAGTGTGGGGCTTCCCCATGTGAGAGTAGGACATCGCCAGGCTTTAATATCGCTTTTAGATAAATCTAAAGGCAAAACTGAAATTTAGCATTATTTAAGTAAGACTAAATTTTAGTAACAATTTGTGGAGAGATGGCTGAGTGGTTGAAAGCACCGGTCTTGAAAACCGGCATACGTTAATAGCGTATCTAGGGTTCAAATCCCTATCTCTCCGCCACTATTAAGAAGCCTCGCTAGAAATAGCGAGGCTTTTTTCATTTCTACACGAGCTATGAAATGATAGGGATTTACTAAATCCCGATTCTCTGTCACTACATAGAAAGCCCGTTGACAATTCAACGGGCTTTCGTTGTTTCTGATACTTGCAAATCGGCGTAGTGATTTGAATCAACCTCCTAGCCGACGTTGCTCCAAACTAAGCACCTCTACTCTCCACCTAATAAGCCGTACCTTGAGGCTTTCTGTTATCCTCACTTTATAGGGTTATAGGAACTCATAGCTTTGTCCTCCACTAAAAGTTATTAAGCCTGTCCCTTACCCTTCCTATCTCTATCGGCTCAGTGTTTCTGTTAACAGAAGAGCGTTTCTACTCACTGCTGCCTTAAATATGTATAAGCGACGTTACGTACCCTCTGATGCTTATTGCCGATTACCGTGACTCTTTACGTTAGCTTGTACAAAGAACGCTATTCAAGCGCTCTATAGAGCTATTCTTTGTCTAACTGAGTACATAATGTCAGGTCGCTGATGCATTCGGTTAATCCTCTCTACATCAATCCAATATAGCTATGTTGGATTGATGTAGAGCTGCCTTACTAGCCATTCAGATTCAATCGCTCTACTTTGTAGAAAGTGATTGAGGTTGTTTCTCGTAGCTCTTGATGAGATGAAGAGTGGTAGTTTGGAGTGAACTACAGAGACGTTGGTGATTGTCTCTAATGAAGAATAGTCAGTAGAGGGAACACAACTTTTGGGTAGTTAGTTGAAGCGATAAAGGGGCATGAGGAATAGCAGGCAATAAAAAAGCCGACAGTTTACTGTCGGCTTTCTACTTTCTACTTTCTGAATCGCTTAGTTGTTTTGAACTAGCGTTAGTGCTTTACGAGAGACCTCGTGAGCCGCTTTAGTCAGGTTTTGCTTCTCTAGTGTGTCTGCGAGGAAAGCATAGTCAGAGACGTCTGAGTGGAGCTTAAGAGCAACCTCGAACTGTTGTTGTGCTTCTTGCCATTTTTCTTGTCGGAATAGGAAGTGTCCTAAAGCACTATGAGCAGCGGCATTATCCGATTCACGCTTTAATACACCTTCTAAGAATACAACTACAGGATGGCTGTCTGACAAATTTAGCTCAGGCAGTAGTCTATATAGTTCAGGTGTTGGGTGTTTCTTTAGTGCTTCTTTGATAACCGTGAAGGCTTCAGAATCTGCTTTACGTGAAATGAGTTCTCGTGCGAAGCAAGCAATGAGGTGAGTATCTTGTTTTACTTTGCGTGGCAGACCGTTCCAGTGTGAGACCAGACCTTCGCTACCTTGTTGCTGGGCGACTTCGTGTAGTAAGCCACACTGTGCCTTCTGAATCAGTTCCGCTTGCTCTTCTTCTGTTACCAGCTTGGCTTTGGTTAGCTGAGGCATCAGATCGATCAGTGGTTGCCATAGCTTAAGCTGCATGTAAGTGGTTTTTAGCAGGTTAAGAACGATCGAGTTATTCGCGTACTGGCCTTTCAGTGCTTGTAGCGTATCGAATGCCGATTCGAATTCGTTATCGCGAATGAACTGTTTCGCACGAGTCAACTCTACTGCTAGGTGCGCATTCTCTTGCTGGCTTGCCAGTTCTAGGTACTGGTCACGCTTGGCTTTGTCACCTTGACCTTGTGCAGCCTCTGAAGCCACTAGGTAGCATAGAAGAGGCATGTCGTGGTGATTTGCCCAGCGTGTCACTTTCTTCTCGGCACCTTTCCAGTCACCTTCTAGTAGCTTGATGATGCCTTCGTTGGTGTAGCGACGAGAGCGGCGCATTTTACGCACGCTGAAGTAGTTCCAGGTGCTTGAGCTTGCGTAAACCAGTTTCTTGACCACGTACTCTAGGAAGAACAGTGCTGCCAATGCTGCAATTACGAAGATCACTAGCGTGGTTACGCTCATCTCAATGGTTTTGTTCGCGATTGAAATCAGGACATAACCTTGCTGACCTGAGAACTGCGTGCCAACGAATAAGCCAGCACCAAGAACTACAAATAGGAAAATAAGACGAACCATTACTTATCCTCCGTACCTGTCATCGTGGTCACTTCACGACGTAGGCGTTCACGAATCACATCTGAGAGTTGGTTTTGGCTTTCTAGCTTCGCAGGGTATTCGACTTGAATGTCTTGCTTGCTCAGTTGGCTCAGTGTCTTGTTGAATTCTTTAACCGAGTTGTCGTCTTGGTTGAAGAATGCCATTGCCCATTTATCCGCTGTTTCCAACGAGGTGGTGTAGATCTCACCTTGCTCTTGGTATACCGCTTTGATTGCTGTCTCTAGCTTCGCTTTGATGTTTTCTTTCAAGTAGAAGTGTTGCTGTGGGGACAATAGAGGAATCACGTTACCATCGCGAGTACGGAAGGTGATGAAGTTTTCTGAGAAATCTTTCAATGACGTCATCAGGTTATCTTGCCAGTTAGCAATGTCTTCTGAGACTTCTTGTTTTTCGACTGCTGCCGCCTCTGGTAGCAAGGCATTCGCTAGAGGTAGTTTATCTACTTGTTGCTGTAGCGCAGTTAGGCGTAATACCAAGCCATCACGGTCTACCAAAGGTACAACACGTAGCTTAGTAATGTCGTTTGCCATTGCTTTACGAAGC
The DNA here is from genome assembly GCF_002741985.1 of Vibrio rotiferianus CAIM 577 = LMG 21460. Taxonomy (GTDB): domain Bacteria; phylum Pseudomonadota; class Gammaproteobacteria; order Enterobacterales; family Vibrionaceae; genus Vibrio; species Vibrio rotiferianus. The sequence continues at coordinate 29,851 of NZ_APHW01000034.1, read as the reverse complement.
CCAACTAAACTTGGATCGTTTAGTGCGGCGATGCGTTGGTCTGCACTTTCCATCAATTGAGTTGCGCTTTCTACATCGTGCTCTAGGAACAACTTACGACCAGCGAGTTTTACTAGGTAGTCAGCTTCTGCTAGTAACCAGTCGTTTGGACGACGGCCTTTTACGTCAGCGACTGCTAGTTGCAGGCTTTCAATGCTCTTTTGCTGCTGACCCAGTACCACTTCTGCTTTGTGAGTGACTGTAGTCGCTTTTTCAATAGTCTCTTGTTTTACTTGGCTTAGCTCTTGTTTCATTGCTGATTGAGCTTGCTCTAGTTGGTTTTGAAGCTGAGCAATCTGAGTTTGGTATTCAGACTGCTGCTCGAGCATTTTGTAAGTCAGGCCACCACCAAAAATAAGTGACAAGACGATTGCAACGGTACCCAGCTTGACGCCACGTTTACCTTGCTTCTCTTCAAATTCACCTTTGCTTGGCTCTGCTGGTTTGGTTGGCTCGGCAGGCTTTGATTCTGCTTTGCTCGATTCAGATTCCTTTTTAGGCGTGTCTTTTTCAGCTAGCGGTGCCGATGTGGTTTCTTCGGAAAGGTTTTTATCGTTATTCTTTTGATCGTTATTTTTACTTGTCATGCCTATATCCTGTGTAGCTAGGGCTGGAGAGCAGCCAGTAATTCTTGGTTGGATGCGCTTCCTGTGCATCTGACCTGAGTGAAGCCCCGTTGAATTGCGATGTCAGCGATTCGCTGACTGGGGATATACAACTCTTGTTGATTAAGCCAAGCCAATTGCTCTGGCGACAATTGGCGACACAAATAATCCAGTTGTTCACCACTGGTGATGATGATCTGGTTGATTTGCTGGGTTTTCCATTGTGAGACACAGCTTACTGGATCGAATGGGATAAATTCTCTCTTATAAGTCTCACAATAGTGAACTTTTGCTCCACGTCTCACCAATGCATCTTTTATCAGCTCTCTTCCACCGTTACCGCGAAGAATTAGAACGGTTTGTTTATCTACATTGTCTAATTCGGGAAGCTGCAACAAGTGCTCACTATCACTGACTTGTGGATAGTGTACTTTTTGTTGGGTACATTTGCTCAAATAGTGTGCGGTTTTTTGACCAACGGCAAGGTATATAGCTTGCTTAGACCATGATTTAGCGTGGTTTCGCAAGATTTGCTCTGCGCATTGCACCGCATGTTGGCTTACCGCAATGATGATTTGAGCACTTTCAATGTATTTGGAGAGTTGTGTGTCGCTGAGATCGGCGACGATGTCGATCAGTGGATGATGAATTGTAGTTTTGCCGTGCCTTTCGAGCAGAGAGCAAAGCGCCATACCTTGCTCTCCCGGACGAGTGACCAACACTGTCATGATTATTCGTGGTCTGCGTACAGTTTGGTTAGGATGTCGCGCGCACCGTTTTCAAGTAGCTCGTTAGCAAGTTGAACGCCTAGTGCTTCGGCATCGTTGCGGTGACCACGAATTTCACCACGTACAATTAGGCTACCGTCTGGTTCACCAACCAGTGCGCGAAGCCAGATGTTGTCGCCATCAAGCAGTGAGTAGCTGCCGATTGGTACCTGACAACCGCCCTCAAGAGTGAGGTTCATTGCGCGCTCACAGCGCACGCGATCTGCCGTATCTTGGTGATTTAGTGGCTCAAGCAGTTTTAGTAGGCGTTCGTCATCCACACGGCACTCAATGCCTACCGCGCCTTGGCCTACTGCTGGCAGTGATTGTTCTGGTTCGATAAAGCTGCGAATGCGCTCTTCTAGCTCAAGGCGCTTCAGACCTGCTGCTGCAAGAATAATCGCGTCGTATTCACCTGCATCTAGCTTACCTAGACGCGTACCAACATTACCGCGTAGCTCTTTGATGATCAGGTCTGGGCGGTATTCTTTCAACTGGCACTGACGACGTAAGCTACAAGTACCAACAACCGCGCCTTGCGGTAGCTCATCAATGTTGTTGTAAGTGTTTGATACGAATGCATCACGTGGGTCTTCACGTTCACAAATCGTCACCAAGCCAAGACCTTCAGGGAAGTCTACTGGTACATCTTTCATTGAGTGCACCGCAAGGTCTGCGCGACCTTCAAGCATTGCCACTTCCAGCTCTTTAACGAACAAGCCTTTACCACCGACTTTTGCTAGCGGCGTATCCAAAATGATGTCGCCTTTGGTCACCATAGTAACCAGCTCCACTTCAAGGCCAGGATGAGCGGCTTGAAGGGCATCTTTTACATAGTAGGCTTGCCATAGGGCAAGTGGGCTTTTTCGTGTTGCAATGCGAATTGGCGTAGATTGTGTCATGGTCTTCTCAATGCTGTTTTAGTTTTGCTTAATCCTACCACTCAACGCGTGAAAGTCTTAATGTTAGTTAGGCTTCTCTAGGGGTCATAAATGGAATTACACAACGTTATGAAAATAGTGTGACTAGATTCTCATTTAGACTAAGGACTATTATTAGTTATAGGCGAATACAAGCGACACTACGGCGCTATCAATTTTTGCGACTAGTGTGGGGTTTTTAGACCACAACTATTTGCGGGTGGAAATCTTTACCAACCCTGATGAAAGTGTTAAATTGATCACGTTTTTAAGCCGTTTTGGTTTAAAACATCAGCAAATTTCGTGATTGTTCAACCAAGGAACTTCCCTTGCAGGCTTACACCCAAAAACTTATTCAGCGATTAGATAATCTAAACCAGCAGCGTATTGATCGCGCGCTGGCGCTTATGGATTCGCAAAGCCAGCAAGTATTCCACTTGATTCCTGCCTTGTTGAACTACAACCACCCTGTGATTCCGGGCTATTATGATGCCGATGTACCTTATGGTGTGTTTGGCTTTGAGTTGAATCAACTCCAGCAACAATTCCTTGAAGACACTCAATTGACGATTGGTCAGCCGCTCGAAACTGCTGAGCAACCTGCCATCCTTGGCTTGTACACCATGGGCAGTACCTCTTCTATTGGTCAAAGTACCTCAAGTGATTTGGATATCTGGGTGTGTATCTCACCGGAGATGGATAACGACCAGCGTGAACTGCTTACCAACAAATGTTTGCTGATCACTGATTGGGCGCAAAGCCAAGGTGTGGAGGCGAACTTCTTCTTGATGGATGAAGAGCGTTTCCGTAGTAATCATTCAGAAGAGATGACCGGTGATAACTGTGGTTCTTCTCAGCATCTTTTATTGCTGGATGAATTCTACCGTTCTGCGGTACGTCTCGCAGGCCAACGCCTGCTGTGGCAAATCGTGCCGCCAGAAATGGAAGAGTGTTACGACGAGTACGTTGCACAGCTTTGTAAAGATGGCTATATCAACTGTGATGAGTGGATCAACTTTGGTCAGCTTAACCGCATTCCTGCTGAAGAGTACTTCGGCTCGAACTTATGGCAGCTGTATAAGAGTATCGATTCCCCTTACAAATCCGTGTTGAAAGCGATCTTGCTTGAAGCTTACTCGTGGGAATACCCGCACACACAACTTCTTAGTATCGACACCAAGCGTCGCTTCTTTGCCCACGAGCCTGACTTGTACGGCATGGATGCGTACTACTTGATGCTAGAGAAAGTAACGCGTTACCTAGAGCGAATCCAAGATGACACACGTTTGGATTTAGTTCGCCGCTGTTTCTATCTTAAAACCCATGAAAAACTGTCTCGCGAACCAGATGTCGGCTCTGTGGCTTGGCGTCGTGAAGCTTTGAGCGACATGACTGCGAAATGGGATTGGGATGCATCGGTATTGGCGGAGCTCGACGATCGCCGTAACTGGAAAGTAGAGCAAGTGAAAGTAGTGCACCATGCACTGCTGGATGCTTTGATGCAAAGCTACCGTAACTTGATCCAGTTTGCGCGCCGTAACGACATTACTTCGGCGATCAGCCCGCAAGATATCAGTATCCTCGCACGTAAATTGTACGCGGCATTCGAAGTGTTGCCGGGTAAAGTTACCTTGCTTAACCCGCAGATCTCACCAGATTTGCACGAACCCGACTTGAGCTTCATTGAAGTAAAAGAAGGCAGCGTAAACAAATCCGGTTGGTACTTGTACAAGCAACCATTGATTGCGCACCGCATTCTTGGTCAACCTTGTCTTGAGCATCACGAATACTTGAGCAAGCTGGTTTCTTGGGCGTTCTTCAACGGTTTGATTACTGAATCGACACGTTTACACGCGGTGGTGCGTGAAGCTCAGTTAGACATTGATAAGTTCTACCAAATGGTGAGTGACTTGCGTAACACCTTCTCGTTGCGTAAGCGTCGTCCAACCATGCAAGCATTAGCGAGCCCGTGTGAGATCAGCCAAATGGCAATGTTCATCAACTTTGAAAATGACCCGACGGCAGCATTGTCCGGTCGTTCACTGAAAGTGGATGTGAAGAATACAGACATCTTTAGCTTTGGTCCTGAGCAAGTCAACTTAGTTGGCAGTGTTGATTTGGTTTACCGTAATTCATGGCATGAAGTGCGTACACTGCATTTCAAAGGCGAAACCGCAATGCTGGATGCGCTGAAGACCATTCTGGGCAAAATGCACCAAGATGCGATCCCGCCAGAGTCGGTTGATGTGTTCTGTTACGCGAAGAACATGCGTGGTGTGATGCGCAATATGGTTTACCAATTATTAGCTGAGTGTATTGATTTACGTTTGAAGCCGGTTGAACAAGAGAAGCGTCGTCGCTTTAAAGCGATGCGCCTTGGAAATCAAACTTATGGTTTGTTCTTCGAACGTCGTGGCGTATCGGTACAGAAGTTAGAAAACTCAGTCGATTTCTACCGCAGTATTTCAACCAACAAGTTGAAAGGTTCACCGCTGTTGATGCTGGATCGTGAGCAAGAGTACCAATTGCCAGAAGTGGTAGATGGCTTTGCCAGTGAAGGTTTGGTGCAGTTCTTCTTTGAAGACACCGACGATGGCTTCAATATCTATGTATTGGATGAGTCAAACCAAGTTGAGGTTTACCATCAATTTAGCGGTTCGAAAGATGAAATGATTGCGTCGGTGAACAGCTTCTATACCTCGGTAAAAGATGACAGTCGTGTCTCGTCGAAGTTTATTAACTTTAACTTGCCGCAGTACTACCAAATCATTCATCCGGAAGAAGGGAATACCTACATTATCCCTTATCGCAATGATGGTTGTACGCCAACTCGCCCAACCAAAGCGGTGAACGTGTAAAAATGAAAAAGAGCACAGGGTGCTCTTTTTTATTTCTGGCTTACTAGAATACTATTGGCTTATACCCAATCGATCGCTTCACCAGCGTGCTTTTCACACTCTTCTTTTACCATTGTAAATAGTTCCATGCCCGTCTTAGAGCAGGTCCATTTGTTATCGATAAGCTTGAAGTGGAAGCCACCCGACTTTGATGCTAACCAAATCTCATGCATTGGCTCTTGGCGGTTAATGATGATTTGGCTACGGTCTTCAAACTCCAATGTCATTACATTACCAGACACTTCGTAATCAATGTCTGCGCCTGATTCATCGATGGATTCTTCGATGATTTGCATCTGCGCATCCACCAGTTGATGAAATTCAGTATCGTTCATCCGTCTATCCTATTGCTTTTCCTGAGTGTGGTGCGATTATAGGGGGCATTGAATCAATAATCACGATATGCGAAATGAAAAAACTACTTACTGTGTTGTTTGTGATGATGGCTGCGACCTTAGCCGGTTGTGGGCAGTCGGGAGACCTTTACATTCCAGATGATGCTCAGAAGAATGAGCAATCACAATAACGAATTTATAGCATCATACATTTAGGGTTTAGCAGTCGAATTAATTAAGGGAAGCGAATTTTGGATTACTTCAACTATCAGGATGATGGCCAGCTTTGGGCCGAAGACGTCTCACTCCAAGCACTTGCCGAGCAACATGGCACTCCTCTTTATGTTTACTCACGTGCGACGCTGGAGCGTCACTGGAATGCGTTTGATAGCGCTGTGGGTCAGCATCCTCATCTTGTTTGTTACGCAGTAAAAGCAAACTCTAACCTTGGCGTATTGAATGCACTGGCTCGTTTAGGTTCAGGCTTTGATATTGTATCGGGTGGTGAGCTTGAGCGTGTTATCGCGGCAGGCGGTGATGCGAAGAAGGTGGTGTTCTCGGGTGTTGGTAAAACGCCAGCAGAGATGAAACGCGCACTGGAGCTGGGCATTAAATGCTTCAACGTGGAATCAGAACCTGAGCTTGAGCGCTTGAACAAAGTTGCGGGTGAGCTAGGTGTGGTTGCACCGATTTCTCTACGAATTAACCCTGATGTAGACGCAAAAACGCACCCTTACATTTCGACTGGTCTGCGTGATAACAAATTTGGTATCGCTTTTGATCGTGCTCCGGCGGTTTATCAATTCGCCCAGAGCTTACCAAACCTAAATGTACAAGGTATTGACTGTCATATTGGTTCTCAACTGACTGAGATTGAACCTTTCATTGATGCAACAGACCGTCTATTAGCACTGATTGATGACTTGAAAACACAAGGTATCAACATTCGTCACCTAGATGTAGGTGGTGGTCTAGGCGTGGTATATCGTGATGAATTGCCGCCACAGCCTTCAGACTACGCAAAAGCACTACTAGGTCGTCTTGAGAATCATCAAGATCTGGAATTAATTTTCGAACCAGGCCGAGCGATTGCTGCCAACGCAGGGGTCTTGCTCACACGTGTGGAGTTTCTCAAACACACAGAGCACAAGAACTTTGCCATTATCGATGCAGCAATGAACGACTTGATGCGTCCGGCACTATACCAAGCGTGGCAAGATATTGTCCCAGTCGCACCACGTGAAGGTGAAGCTCAGACTTACGACTTAGTAGGTCCGATCTGTGAAACGGGTGACTTCTTGGGCAAAGATCGAGCACTAGTACTGCAAGAAGGTGATCTACTCGCGGTTCGCTCTGCAGGCGCCTATGGCTTTGTGATGTCTTCGAACTACAATACTCGTACCCGAGCAGCGGAAGTAATGGTGGATGGTAAACAAAGCCACCTTGTTCGCCAGCGTGAGGAGCTGACCAGTTTGTGGCAGCTGGAACAGATTCTACCGGAGTAACACACAACAAATGCATTTCCACTTTTCCAAAATGCACGGTTTGGGCAACGACTTTATGGTCGTCGACTGCATTACCCAGAACGTGTTTTTCTCGCAAGATTTGATTCGTCGTTTGGCGGATCGACACACGGGGGTTGGTTTCGATCAACTGCTCGTGGTTGAAGCGCCATATGACCCAGAAACTGACTTCCACTACCGTATTTTTAATGCGGATGGCAGCGAAGTTGAGCAGTGTGGTAATGGCGCTCGCTGTTTCGCGCGTTTTGTGCGTTTGAAAGGACTAACTAATAAGTACAGCGTCAGTGTTAGCACCAAGAAAGGTAAGATGATTCTTGATGTCGAAGATGATGGTGATGTGACGGTTAACATGGGTGTGCCAGAGTTTGAACCGAATAAGATTCCTTTCAAAGCTAAACAGAAAGAGAAAACCTACATCATGCGTGCCGGTGATAAGACCCTTTTCTGCGGTGCAGTGAGCATGGGTAACCCTCATGTAGTTACCGTGGTAGATGATGTTGATACGGCTGATGTGGAAGTTCTCGGTCCATTGCTTGAATCGCATGAACGCTTCCCTGAGCGAGTGAACGCAGGCTTTATGCAGGTCGTAGATCGCAATCACATCCGTTTACGTGTGTTTGAACGTGGAGCCGGTGAAACACAAGCTTGTGGCAGCGGTGCATGTGGCGCAGTTGCGGTAGGCATTCTGCAAGGTCTACTGGACGAGAATGTGAAAGTCTCTCTTCCGGGTGGTGACCTACGTATTTCTTGGCAAGGCCCGGGTAAACCGCTGTTTATGACTGGGCCAGCAACTCACGTATTTGATGGTCAGTTGTCGTGCTAGTTGAAGAACAAGAAAACCAAATGTCAGAAGTAGAAGCGGATGCGTTGACGGCTGAAGTCGTTGCTCAGTATCTGAAAGACCATCCCGACTTTTTCGCTCAGCGCCCCGAACTGATCGATCGATTATCAATGCCGCATGCAGATCTCGGCACGGTCTCCTTGGTTCACATTCAAATGAACCGCCAGCGCCAACGTATTGAAGAGCTGGAAGAAGAGATCACGACACTGATGTCATTGGCGGCGAATAATGATCGTACTTTCTACGAGTTCATGGACCTGCAAGGACAAATCCTAAAGTGTGGTGACTTTAAGCAAGTAATCAAAGCTATCGAACTGAAAGCCAAAGATCTTGGTTTGAGAGCTTATGTTCGTTTGTTGAGTCAGTGCGATGCATCGACTCAACTTAGCAAGGAAAATTACCAACGCTTTGCAACCAACCACCTAAATGGCAAAGAGGCATACTTGGGTCGCTTGCGTAAGGTGGATCGTGAAGCTTTGTTTGGGAATATGGATGTTCCAGAAATGGGTTCCTATGTGGTGTTACCGCTTGTGAAAAAGCAGACGCTTGGCGTTTTAGCATTTTCTAGCGAGGAGGGCGGTCACTTCCAACCAGATATGGACACTCTGTTTTTGCGTCATCTATCCTTAGTAGTGGCACATCTCGCTCAAACATTGGTATGGCAAAGTCACCATGACGATAACTCCCAACACTCCTCTGCCAACTAGCCTAACAAAGCCTCTTGAACGCTTCTATGAGTTCCTAAGAAGCGAAAAGGGGCTTAGCTTGCACACCCAACGAAACTACAAGCAGCAATTGGAAACCATGGCTCACCACTTGGCTGAGATGGGTTTGAAAGATTGGTCGCAAGTCGATGCTGGCTGGGTGCGTCAGTTGGCAGGTAAAGGCATGCGTGAAGGCATAAAAGCCAGCAGCTTAGCGACGCGCCTATCTTCTCTACGCAGCTTTTTTGATTTCCTGATCCTACGTGGAGAAATGTCAGCTAACCCTGCCAAAGGGGTATCGGCGCCGCGTAAGAAACGCCCACTGCCGAAAAACCTCGATGTAGATGAAGTTAATCAACTGCTTGAAGTTAGCGAAGATGATCCGTTAGCGGTGCGTGATCGCGCGATGATGGAGCTGATGTACGGTGCTGGTTTGCGTTTGGCTGAATTGGTCAGTATTGATGTTCGTGATGTTCACCTAAGAAGTGGTGAACTGCGAGTAATCGGTAAAGGTGATAAAGAACGCAAAGTACCGTTCTCTGGTATGGCAACCGAATGGGTTGGTAAGTGGTTGCGTGTTCGTGGTGATTTAGCCGCATCGGGAGAGCCTGCCCTGTTTGTTTCTAAGCTAGGTACGCGTATCTCACACCGTAGCGTGCAAAAGCGTATGGCAGAATGGGGCCAAAAGCAGTCCGTCGCGAGCCACATCAGTCCGCACAAATTGCGTCACTCATTTGCTACTCATATGTTGGAATCGAGCAATAACTTACGTGCAGTGCAAGAGCTATTGGGGCACGAAAATATCTCGACCACCCAAATCTACACCCACTTGGATTTCCAACATTTAGCGCAGGCCTACGATCAAGCTCACCCCAGAGCACGTAAGAAAAGCGACGACAAGTCCGACTAACCCCAGGAAAACCATGAAATTCTACCGCCGTATTGCGCCTGTAAAGGCGATGACGTTTGACCTTGATGACACCCTCTATGACAACTATCCAGTGATAGTTCGCATGGAGCGTGAGTTGCTCTCTTGGCTTAAACACCATCATCCGGCGGTTGCTCATATGGACAAAACCGATTGGTTGTCACTCAAGCAACGTGTCGCTGCGCAACAGCCTGAGCTGAAGAGTGACGTCACTTTGTGGCGTTTAGTGCAACTTAAACAAGCCTTCTCCCAAGTTGGTTATGATGATGTAGCCGCACATGCCGCCGCGCAAGCAGCAGTCGACGTCGCTTTGGATTGGCGCAACCGTTTTGAGGTTCCACAGCAAAGCCTCGATGTGCTTGCCGAGTTAGCGCAAGCCATCCCGCTGGTGGCCATCACCAATGGTAATGTGGATTTGGACAGAATTGGGCTAACACCATATTTTCAGCAAGTACTGAAAGCAGGGCCGGATGGCAGTGCGAAACCCGCACCTGATATGTTCACTAAAGCGCAGCAGTTTTTGGCGCTACCAAGAGAGTGTATTCTTCATGTCGGCGACCATTTTGTGACGGATGTTCAAGGTGCGAAACTGTCGGGCTTTGCCGCATGTTGGTTCAATAATATGAATAAAAATGTCATTAAACAGCCTCAAAGTCGTACGTTGCCCGATGTCGAAATCAGTTGCTTACAACACTTGCTCACACTTTTGTAACGACAATCGCATTAATGTATTGAGTCTTTAACATTAGTCTGGTCAAGCCCTATAAACCCACGTAAATTACTAAGCTAACAGTAAAAATGTCCTTGCACTAATACTAAAGGACGATAAGCGATAGGGTATCATTTCAATACATGCGAACTTATTCTCAGTTGATTCATGACCAGAATCAGCTCAATGATTTTTTAGGCACAATTTCGTGGCAAACAAGCAAGCAGTACTTGGTGCAGCTACTCTCTACGCAATCGCGAGAAGAAGCGACCAGTTTTGCTCAATGTTTGTTGGAAGTTGTACCTCATGCGCATGTTATTGGTCACAGTGCCCGAACATTGATTTATTCAGGCGATATATTTACCGATGGTAGTTTGCTGATTGTGAGCGAGTTGGTAGACACAACTCTTACCTCTGCTGTTCAAACCTACTCTTTCTCTCCTGATATCGATGGCTACGATTTAAAGCAATCACTTGCTTTGCGTGATAACTCGAAAGCCATTATCAGCTTTTCTGTTCAAGTGGAACGTCGTGATTATCCTATTTATCGAGGCTTTTGTTCTGATGGGCCTCCAGTATCAGGAGGGTTAGCACAAGCCAATGAAGGTGGTTGCTGGGTTCTGTTTCAAACTCAGTGTTATGAACACGCCGCTGTGGCGGTTGCTATGCATAGCAATACACTAAAAACGTGGACTAATGCCTATTCGGAGTGGAACCCCGTCGGCATGCCTCACCAAGTGACGGAAGCAAAAGGGAACCGGCTGTTTAAACTGGGAAACAAAACGGCTTACGATGTGTATAAACGATACCTTTCGGATGGGCGTGAATTGACGTTTGGTCAATTAATTAATTTCCCTTTGTATCGAGAGTCTGTGGGTAAGAAAGAGGTTTGTGCAGTCGTAGAAATTCATTCTGATGGCAGTATGACGTTTGATAAGTCTTGGTGTGTTGGGGATGAAGTTCAGTTTTGTTACAACCACCCATCATTGACTCTTGAGCAGGTAAAGCATGGTGTCCTTGAGCTGATGATGCATCAGCCAGAGTCGGTGATGATTTACAATTGTGCGTCACGACTAGACTTTATTGATGGAAGCTCGGAGGTCAAAGCTTTCGCCGATATTGCCCCAACGCTAGGCAGTTATTGTATGGGTGAGCTGCATCGAAATAATGGCCAACAGGAAATATTGCACCATAGTTTGACCTACCTAGCACTGCGAGAAGGAGATGAGGTCGCCTCATTGAGTGTGCTTGGTGATGAAGTGAGTAGTTCCATCTCTCCTTTGTTTAGTTTAATTAGAAATGCGATTAGCGATCTCAATGAAATGAATACTCATATGGAGTATCAGCTTGAGAGGCAGGCTAGGAAGTTACACGAGAGTTTTAGGCATGATACTCGAACAGGCTTAAAAAACCGTGTTGCTTTGCAAGAAGCGTTGAATGACTTGGATGACGAAGAACACCTTTTGACGTTAAAGCTGCTCAATTTTAGCCACATCAACGAAAAGTATGGTTATCGAGTGGGTGACCAACTACTTAATGACTTATCTCTTCATTTTAGTAACCGCCTACGTAAACGCTTGGGTAAACCCGCCGCCTTGCAGTTGTACAGCATAGGCGTGGGTGAGTGGGCATTTGTGTTTAAAGCTGATGCTAGCAGTGAGGTTATTAAGCAGCATTTCACTCGCTTTGCTGATGCGATTGAACAGACAAACTTTGAGCCGCGTGGTTTGCTTAATATTGATTATCTCACCGTCTCACTATGTGGCGGTTTGGTCAGCCGAAGAGATTTCCCTAATGCCACGCCAGATGAGCTGCTATTGAAAGCGATAGAAGCCCGCCGAGCTGGGGTAAGAAATAATACGCACATATGTAATGCCAAGGATGTAGAGGTAAATGAAGATGTGCGAAAAGAGCAGCTTGGTTGGCTGAGCTGTGTGAGTCGAGCCATACTGCAACAGAATATTGTCACTTACAGTCAGCCCATTGTTCATGCCTATAGTCATCGCCCTGCAAGCCAAGAATGTCTAGTCAGAATTGTTGAGGAAGATGGTTCTATTATTCCTCCGGGACGATTCCTCCCGATCATTACCGATACTCACCTTTATACCCGATTGAGTCGTCATATGATCAGGAATACGTTGGGTTATATGCAGGACAAAGAGGGTGACTTCTCCATTAACTTATCGCCTCAAGACTTTTTCAGTGACAAAACGTTAGCAGTACTTGAGCGCTCGATATTAAAGCTCAATGACCCTCGGCGTTTAGGTTTAGAGGTATTGGAGTCAGAACAGATCAAAGATTATGGGCGAATGATTGAAGTATGTAGCCACTTTAGAAAGCTTGGAGCGCGCATTATTGTTGATGACTTTGGTTCGGGGTATTCCAATATTGATGAAATTCTTAAGCTGGAACCGGAAGTGATAAAGATTGATGGGAGCTTAATCAAGAATATTGATAAGGATCCGAAACAGCGCAAGATTGCCTCGCAGTTAGTGCGTCTGTGTCAGGTGTTTAATGCTCAAACCGTAGCGGAGTTCGTGCACAACGAGGAAGTTTGTAATATTGCTCAGGATATGGGAGTGGACTATCTGCAAGGCTATTACTTGGGAGAACCAACGCGTTTGTTCTGAGGCTAACGCCTTGTTTCACGTGAAACAGCATCGAATAAAAAACGCAGCGGTAAAGCTGCGTTTTTTAATTCTTAACAGCGTTAGGTTTTGAGCTCGTGACCACTTTTCTCGGCTTGGAAACGAGGCAGGTATTGCTCGAAGAACGCCAACATCTGTTGCTGGTTTTGCTCTTCACCGAGTTGCCCCAGCAATTGCGCAGCTACTTCCAAGGTACATAGGTTACCTTCTTGTTGGTTGCGACGCAGTTGATACTGGGAATCGGCTTGAGTGGCTAAGCCCATCATCGCGATACCCTCTAGCCATCGGCTTTTATTGATCATTTTGCGCGCCTCTTGCCAGGTTGCATCAACAATGATGTACAGCGGTCGTCTGCTTTGCTCGTTACTTTGTTGCTGCACTTGTTCAAGCGTCAGGCTCTCTTCACTTGGGAATAGCAATACCGGCAGCAGGCTCGGATTGGCAAGCGTTTCTAACAACTCCGCTGGTGGCGCTTTACGATCCCAAACGACTTGAGTGACATTCAGTTGGCACTGGGTGAGTAGTTTGCCAGTGTTGGTGTCTCGCGCCAGTTCATTAGGGTGCATTAACAGTATCAGTGTATGTTCACTGCTTAACTTCGGCAGCAGTGAACAGATGCAGTTGAACTGGAAGCCACAATGTGGACAAGGCTGCGCCATTACAAGCGCACTCCATCACGAACAGGGCTAATGCCATCTGAGAACAGACGCACGCCGCTGACTTGTTCTTTGTTCGCTTTTGGCGCCAAGCTTGGGTTGATTGGGTAACTTACGCCTGTGTATTGCATCACGTGTTGCCCTGGCGTTGCGCCGCCACCGCTGACATTGAAAATCAGGTCACGCCAGCCGTGTGAGGTTTGTTGACCAAGCATAATTGGGCTTTGCACTAGCGTCATACGGCTGTTGAAACGCCACTCTTTCTCGTGGTTTTCGAATATCAGCAGAGTACAACCGCCAGAACCACACCAATCAAGTTGCACCAGTAATTCTTCATCACCATCGCCATTCAGATCATAGGTCAGCCAACGGTATTGGTTGTTACTAGGGTTGGTTTGGTGAATGAAGAAGTAGTTACGTACCGCAGCGTCCACTTTTGAGTTGAAGTCCGCACTAGAAGGAATATCAGCAGCGCCAATTGGATCGTTGTTGCGTTCGGCTGCTGGTTGTTCTGTGCCTGAGTTACGCACGGTTGCTGGGTATAGCACTAAACCGCCATCGGCAATGGGATAAACCAAATTGCCTACTTTCTCTTTGACTGCTTTTAGCTGGTTGCCTTCGCGAGTGAATAGGCGCTCAGTCATTAAGCGTTGTTGCTGGTGGTGAGTCATCAATACTTGGACTTGCGATGGACTCAGTTGCTGCCAGTAGCCGCGTTCAATCAATGGCGGTTGCCCGTCTGAATAGCTGTATTTGGTGATGGCACTGTGGTCGCTGTTGAGTGTCATCTGCACTTCGAAGCCTTGCGATTGGGTCGACGTCGCGACGTAAGTGTTCACCCATTCTAATGTTGAATCTATGTTGGCTGTCATACCACAACCTTGATAGGTTTTATCGCCATGCTCCAGTGTTGCCTTCCAGCCGTAGACAGAGTTGCTCATGGTGTCAGAACACAAGTTCTCTGTCATGCGCAGTTCACCATCCTTAAGTTGGTAGGTACGTTGGCGAGGTTGCAGTTTGCTGCTCTCAATTTCGAGTGTTTGTGTCGATTTGCCCATTTGCTGGAACTTGAGAGAGTTGCCTTCAAAGCTGGCTGACCAAGATGGCTCGTTACCAAAGACTCGTGTTGGTTTACTGGTTTGTTTGCAGCGTTGTGGGTTTTCTGTGGTGAGGAAGTTTACTTGTTCTACCACGAAGTTCGCGTCGAAATCTGCAGAGAAACCGTCAACACCAGGTGGATTGAGGTGACCGATCACTTCTCCATACATTTTCTGATAAGGCTGATTGGTTAATGCGATGGCTCTTTGCACCTGTTGTGGTGAAAGTTGCAGCCAGTACTGTTTGTCACTGCCACAAGGAGTGATGTACTGGCTTTCATGCCCAATCACGACTTCACCACGTAGCATAAAGGTTTGAGGTAAGATGGTTTCTGGCTTATCTAAGGACGCAGGCGGAGTCGCTGGTGTGTCTGCATCGGACTGCTGTGGTTGCATGCTGCATGCTTGCAGCACCAGCAGTGTGGCTAATGCCACTGGGTTTTTCAAAGCCTTCATGTTATATCTTCCTCATTACTCAATCTGCATCGGATGGCATTATGGCATATTGGTTATTTAAAACAGAACCAGATACCTTTTCTATTGACACGCTTCGAACCCAAAAGGTTTCATGTTGGGAGGGAGTTCGTAATTATCAGGCGCGTAATATGATGCGCGACCAAGTTAAATTGGGCGACTTGGTACTGATTTACCACTCTTCTTGTAAGAACGTAGGTGTGGCAGGTATTGCCAAAGTGACCCGTGAAGCGTATCCCGATCATTTCCAGTTTGACCTAGAGAGCGATTATTACGACCCGAAATCTGACCCAGAAAATCCGCGTTGGATAATGGTGGATATTGAGTTTGTGCGTAAGACTGAGCGCTTGATTCCGTTGTCGGTCATGAAGGCGATGCCAGAGCTAGAAAACATGCCATTAGTGAAACGCGGCAATCGTTTATCGATCATGCCGGTGAGCGAAGAAGAGTGGCAAGCAATCCTCGGCAAAGAGAAGTTGCCGAGTCAGCGATAAAAGAAAAAGGGCTGCATGGTGCAGCCCTTTGTGATTTTGTCGATAACCTGCTGTTGATAACTAATACAGGTTATAGCAGATGATCTTGTAGGTAGTGAGCAACTGCATCGTCGGCGTTGCTGCCGATCACTTCATTGTTTGGTAGTGCTTTCATCACTTTCTCGTGAGAGGTGCCCATCACCAAACCTTTACCCGCCATCGATAGCATTTCTACGTCATTCATGCCGTCACCAAACGCGATGGTGTTTTCCAGTGTTAGACCAATAGACTCTGCGACTGCCTTCAGGGCATCACCTTTAGAAACGCCAGCGCTCATCACTTCCAAGCACCAAGGTGTTGAGAAAGCGATGTTCAAGCGGTCACCAAATTGTTCGCGCAGTTTGGTTTCGAAAGTCACCAGGTGGTCGTGGTCTTGCGAAGGGTGGGTGAAGAAGATTTTCGCAATGCCGTCTGTAGGTGCGTTGTCTTCATCGTACAATTTGTAAGTGAACTCTTCGTGGAAATCACGCAGTTGTTCGTCGTCTTTGTTCAGCAACCAGTCGTCGTTTTGGTACATGTGGATAAGTATTTCAGGATCCGTTTTGATCGTGTCGATCACTGGCTGAACCAAATATTCTGGTACGTTCTGGCTGTACATCTCTTGATCATTTTGGTCGTGCACACGTGCACCATTCGAAGTAATCATGTAAGCCGGAATACCTACCGTGCGACGAATGCTTGCGACGTCTACGTGGTGGCGACCCGTTGCAAAGACAAATGTGTAGCCTTGCTCATGCAGCGCTTTGAGTGTCTCTTTCGAGTAAGCGCTTAGCTGGTGGTTAGGTGCGAGTAATGTGCCATCCAGATCTGAGGCAACGATTTTAGTGATCTCTTTGCAAGGTAGCGATGTGCTCATGAAGCCCTCGTAAACGGTTCGGATAGAGTAGAACAGGTTGATTGCACACGGAGCGCAGCAGATTGACTAGGTCATACTGCTCCGCGTGCGGGGGAACATGGGGAAGTCTACGCCAAAATAAGGAAAAAAAAGAGGGTAAATCGATGAGCTCGTATTTCCTCTTTAATCTGTTTTTATTGGCTGTGCCCGCGCATGAAGGCAAAGACGGCATCCAACGCTGGGTTACGATACTGATCTTTTTCGAATAAGATTTCGTGCTCTGCGCCAGCTATCGAAACTAGGCTCGCATTAGGGTTAGTCTTACTCAGCTTGTCGATAAAGCGCTGCTGAGCGGCATTACTCACGATACGATCATTACCAGGTTGGAGTAATAAAACCGGAACTTTAATTTGCCGTGTCAGCAAAATACACTGCTTTGCTGCCATCAAGCCTTGCCATACCCAACGTGTGCTAGGGCCGCCCACTTGTAGCTCTGGTTTATCGCGGTATAAACCACGGAACCAATGGTAGCGATCGTAGCTTTGGCTGAGTGGGTTATCTTCAAACGGTTTTGGATAGTATTCCTTATGACCCGGCGCGTAGCTTGGCTGTGGGGACACTGCGGCAAGGATTTGCGTGACCGGAATCGCGATAGGACTGAGATACCAAGGTAAGTTGATACCAAACATCGGCGCACTCAGGATTAAACCGTCAAAGTTATGATTTGGGTGGGTTTGCAGATAACGCGTCGCAATTGCACCGCCCATTGAGTGAGAAATGATAAAACGCTGCTGATATCCGCTTAAATCAAGCTGCTGCAGCACCAATTCCATATCGTCAATATAATCATTAAAGTCATAGACGTGACCCATGTCTGAGTCTGGTAGAAGACGATCTGATAAACCTTGTCCTCGGTGGTCAAACGAATACACGTCATAACCTTGTCGATACAGGTCGTAGAACAGTTCTTGGTATTTCCAGGAGGCCTCAATGCGACCGTTGACGATCAGCACGGCTTTTGTGTGCTCAGGTTTGGTGAGTTTGCACCAGTAGATGTTCTTTTTTTCTGTCCCTTTTACAAAGCCTTCTTGGCGTTCTTGCCAAAGTGCTGCGATCGGACCACCTATTGCTTGCTCAAATAAGGTCTCTTGAGTATAAGTCAAAGGTGAATGGTTAATAGCCATTAGTCGATTACCTGAAGATACGTTGCTTACGCGATGTATCATCGAAGAATTATTGAGGAAATGCAATGGATACCCATGTTTGGTTAGCCTATGTGGTAACAGCAATCGTTTTTAGTCTGGCTCCGGGATCTGGTACCGTCAACTCAATCAGCAATGGTTTGAGTTACGGCACGCGCAAGTCTCTGGGCGCTATTGTTGGTTTACAGATCGGCCTGGCAATTCATATTGCTCTGGTTGGTGCAGGTATTGGTGCTTTGGTCGCGCAATCGGCAACCGCATTTGCCGTTATTAAGTGGGTGGGTGCAGCTTACCTTGTGTGGCTTGGTATTCAAAAATGGCGTGATACGTCTAGTTTGGTCACACCAGAGACTCATAACACGATGTCAGGTAAGTCATTATTGTACAAAGCCATTCTTATCAACCTGACTAACCCTAAATCTATTGTGTTCTTAGTGGCGCTGTTTCCACAGTTTATTGACCCAGCAAAAGATCAGCTAACCCAACTGCTTGTCTTGGGGGGGGACGACTGTCGTTATTGATGCATGTGTGATGCTGGGCTACACCAGTTTGGCCGCACAAATGGGACGTTTTATTCGTTCAGGTAAGATCATGGGCAAAATAAACAAAGTATTCGGTTCAATGTTTATGGGATGTGGTGCATTATTAGCGGCTGCGAAGTCATAAGCTACCAGAAGAGTTGTCCTTTAGCATGAATACTACGTATGTCGCTCGCCAGCCAATCTTTAACCGTAAAAGACAGACGCTGGGCTATGAATTGTTATTCCGTGATGGTGAGCGCAATGCTTACCCTGCTCATATAGATTCAAATCGAGCGACATACCGACTTATCGTCGAGAACTTTCTTTCTGTCGGCACTAACCCTGTTATTGCTTCATCACGCTGCTTTATCAATTTTCCTCATCAAAGCTTGGTGCGCAGATTGCCTCGCAGCTTACCCAAAAACAAAATTGTTATTGAGGTGCTGGAGACATGCCGTCCAACTGATGACCTTCTAGATGCAATTCGAGAGTTCTATCGAGAAGGTTATTTAATTGCTCTAGATGACTTTACGTTGACTCAGGAGTGGCGTCGATTTTTGCCTTACGTCCATATAGTGAAACTCGACATTATGGCTATGGGCTTAGATAAGGCATGCGAGTTAGTCAAAAGTCATTTAGAGAAAAGAGTTAAGTACCACTTTCTTGCAGAGCGAGTTGAAACTGAAGAAGAATTTGAAGCGACTAAAGAGGCTGGCTTTAAGTTTTTCCAAGGGTACTTTTTTAGTCAGCCACTAATATCCCAAACGAAGTACGTCAGTCCTGAGCAGGTTCTTGCCCTGAAGCTGTTTCGTGAAGTATGTGTACCAGACCCTGATTTTGATCGGATTGAAAGTATCATTACTCAAGATGTCGCGTTGTCGTACAAGTTGTTGCGCTTTGTAAATACACAATCAAGCAATCTTGAGGTCGCTATTACCTCTTTTCGCCAAGCATTGATTTATTTGGGGCAAGAGAAGCTTAAGATGTTTGTCTCGTTGGTGGTGGCATCTTATATCTCGAGTAACAAACCCAGAGAGTTGTACAATCTGTCTTTGCAACGTGCGCAATTTTGCCAGTTGATGTCTAGCTACCAGCCATTTTCACACCTCAATGAGCAAGGCTTTATGGTCGGGCTATTGTCAATTCTTGATGCCATGCTCGATTTATCAGTAGATTCTCTTGTAGAGCAGCTACCACTTAGCCCCGCTTTAAAACAAGCGCTTTTGCATCGAGAAGGCGCTTATGGAGCACTCATTGCCCTAGAAGAATGTTACGAACGTGCTGACTGGAATGGTGTGGAAAAATTCTCTCAACAGCTAGGGCTCTCCTTTGACGATGTTAAGTCTCAGCTTGGTGAAGCGGTGCGCTTGAGCCAGACTTTCGTTGGCGCATAATCCGATCAATTATTAAACTTTTATTACAGTCGAGCGCGATCGCTTGACGGCATCCTAGTTTTAAATAAGTATATACGCATATCCATATATAGGTATGTAACAATGCTTCCGCATCAATTCTTCAAACTTCTTTCCGATGAAACTCGTGTGCGCTGCTTAATGCTTGTTGTGCGCGAAGGGGAAACCTGCGTTGGTGATCTAGCCTATGCGCTACAAGAAAGTCAGCCAAAGATTTCTCGTCATTTAGCTCTGTTAAGGTCGAATGGCATTTTGGTAGATAGACGCCAGGGACAGTGGGTGTTCTATCAATTGTCCCAACAGTTACCAGGATGGATGCAAAAATTGATTGATGACTTGGTCGCTTCGAACTGCTTAAAACAAGAGTACCAAGACGATATTTCACGATTGCACGATAAAACTCGTGCGGCTTGCTGCTAGTAGTAAGCGTTACCAGTTTATAGGTTTGAAAAGGTAGAAGATTATGACGATTAAAGTAGGTATTAACGGTTTCGGTCGAATTGGTCGCTTGGCACTGCGTGCTGCGTTTGACTGGCCAGAGCTAGAGTTCGTGCACATCAACGATGTAGCGGGTGATGCAGCGACGCTTGGCCACTTACTTGAGTTCGATTCAGTTCAAGGTCGTTGGAATCATGCAGTGCAAGTTGAAGGCACAGACATGGTGATCAATGGTAAGCGCATCACGACTTCACAAGAACGCGATATCGACGCTGTGAACTGGGGTCAATGTGATGTTGTGATTGAAGCAACGGGCGTTCATCGCAAAACCTCATTCCTAAACAAATACCTAGAACAAGGCGTAAAGCGTGTTGTTGTTAGTGCACCAGTGAAAGAAGAAGGTGTTGCAAACATCGTCGTTGGTGTGAACGACCACATCTTCGACCCAGCGCAGCACCGTATCGTGACCGCAGCGTCTTGTACAACCAACTGTATTGCTCCAGTAGTGAAAGTGATTCACGAGAAACTGGGCATTGAACAATCGTCATTCACAACGATTCACGATTTAACCAATACACAAACGATTCTGGATGCGCCGCACAAAGACCTGCGTCGTGCACGTGCATGTGGTATGAGCCTGATCCCAACTACAACGGGCAGTGCGACTGCAATTGTGGAAATCTTCCCAGAGTTGAAAGATAAGATTAACGGTCACGCGGTTCGTGTTCCTCTAGCAAACGCCTCACTCACAGACATCATTTTTGATGTGAAACGTGATACCACGGCAGAAGAGGTTAACGCACTACTGAAAGAAGCTTCTGAAGGCGAGCTAAAAGGCATCCTTGGTTTTGAAGAGCGTCCATTAGTTTCTATCGATTACAAAGGCGACCAACGTTCAACTATCGTCGACGCGCAATCAACCATGGTCGTGGGCTCTCGCATGGTGAAGATTTACGCTTGGTACGATAACGAGATGGGTTACGCGACGCGTACTGCGGAATTGGTTCGTAACGTTGGTATGGCATAAGGAGTTTTAAGATGTCTCATCCTACATGGCAATTAGATTTAGAAATGGGCGCATTGGTACTGACTCCATGTCCAGGTACCAAAGGTGTGGAACTGCAAACTTCGCTAGAACAGCTAAAAGCGCAAGGTGTAGAAGCGATTGTTACTGCCCTTGATGATGTTGAATTAGCGTCCAAAGACGTGTCTGCATTGGGCGATATAACCCAACAGTTGGGCATGAAATGGCTCCAAATTGAAATTGAAGATGACTGTGCTCCAGGCGAAGACTTCGCTGCAAAATGGCAACAAGCGAGTCCTGAACTGCACGCGATTCTTGCTCAAGGTGGCAAGGTGGCAATGCACTGTATGGGTGGCTCTGGTCGCACAGGTTTGTTTGCTGCGCACCTACTGCTAGAGAAAGATTGGGCGCTAGAAGACATCGTACGTGAAGTGCAAGCGCTGCGTCCTGGTGCTTTCACAAAGCCTGTACAAGTTGAGTACATCGAGCGCGTAGCTCAAGGCGCTTGATCAGCTTGTAGAGCTTTTGGAACATCATGATTCAAAAGCTCTCTTTATGCCGTAATGGCTTACCAATTTATGTGATTCCTTTTATTGGTTTTACGTTTAACTCACTGTTTATTAATGAATAATGTTTAGGTGTTTCATCAGTTCTTGTTTCACAATTTAGAGCCAGTATTGAGATGACTCAATGCTGGTGTTCAGGTCATAGAGCATTTGGAATATCATGATCTAAATACCCTAAATGCTGTACATCTGAGGTCGTTATGATTTCAAAACTAAGCAAAAGTATCCGTCAGTATATGCTTGTGACGTTCAACTATTGGAACTTCACAGTGACGGATGGTGCACTACGTATGCTGGTAGTGCTTTACTTCCATGACTTAGGCTACTCAAGCTTAGCCATTGCTTCGCTGTTCCTTTTCTATGAATTTTTTGGCGTAGTGACCAACTTGGTTGGTGGCTGGCTAGGTGCTCGACTTGGTTTGAACAAAACCATGAACGTCGGCTTAGGGATGCAGATTTTTGCCTTGCTGATGTTGGCAGTGCCCAATGCTTGGTTGACCATTCCTTGGGTAATGGCGGCGCAGGCAATTTCAGGTATTGCCAAAGACTTAAATAAGATGAGTGCCAAGAGCGCGATCAAAATTTTGGTGCCAGACGAGCAGCAAGGTGCACTTTATAAGTGGGTTGCGATCTTAACGGGCTCGAAGAATGCGCTGAAAGGTGCGGGTTTCTTCGTTGGTGGTTTGCTGCTATCGGCGTTTGGTTTCCAAACTTCGATGATAATCATGGCAAGTGTGCTGGCCGTTGTGTTTGTATGCAGCTTGATTTGGCTTGAGGCGGACATGGGTAAGGCGAAGAGCAAACCTAAGTTCCGTCAGATTTTCTCCAAGTCAGAGTCGGTGAACATTCTTTCCGCTGCACGTATGTTCCTATTTGGCGCTCGTGATGTGTGGTTTGTTGTTGCACTGCCAATTTATCTTGGCAGCGTGTTTGGTTGGGATCACCTGATGGTGGGTGGCTTCCTTGCGGCTTGGGTGATTGCTTACGGATTCGTTCAAGGTTTTGCGCCTCGTATTACCGGCAAAGCGCAAGGTCGAGTGCCAGATGGCAGCGCGGCATTAATTTGGGCAGGTATACTTGCTGTCATCACTGGTGCGATAGCTTATGGCGTGCAAATCGGTTGGCAACCAGAGCTTGTTATTGTGGTGGGCTTGATGATTTTCGGGGCTGTGTTTGCGGTGAACTCATCTCTGCACTCTTATCTAATCGTTAGTTATGCGAAAGGCGATGGAGTATCACTGGATGTTGGCTTCTACTATATGGCGAATGCGATGGGACGTTTGATCGGTACGGTTCTGTCTGGTTGGATTTACCAAGAAGCGGGTCTAGCGGCATGTCTGTGGGTGTCATTTGCTTTCTTAGCGCTAACGACGGTCATCTCTATCAAGCTACCAAAAGCCAAAGTGGCGACGGCTTAAATCGACTTACGATTCAGAATAAAAAATGGCTCCGCTTTGGGAGCCATTTTTGTTTTTACGATTCAGTATCGCAAATCAGCAAGTCTTGCTTATGGGCAAATGCGGCCTTGTTGTGCTGGCTGCGTCATTTCCATATCACCTTTCAGTGAGCGGTAAACGATGGTGTTCCAAACTTCACCATTGTCCATTTCGAATTCAATCGCGTAGTTAAGGCCATTCACCACTTGAGTACGTACGCTCAAGATCTCTTTTAGCTTAGCCGCGGTATTCATCTGACCAAGTACAAAATCTAATGCCTGTTGAGCCTCAGGAGTCACTTCACTTTGTGACCAGCCGCCAGCAAGGTTTTCAGCGCTGCAGATAGGGTTCGCTTCCGGTTGCGATTGTGTTGGTGCCACGGCCTCTTCCTTTTGATTACATCCAGCTAAAGCCACTACACAAACCAGTGACGCTAATAATGTTTTCTTCATAAAGACCTCTCTTAATAATCTAATTGGCATCCTAAAGGAACACAGATTTTAAAGCTGTTTCATATCCGAGAAAGCTTAGGGTTACCGAATTCACTTCGCAATAGATGTTGGAGCGATTTATTTTGCAGATGAATGATGTTCTAGCGTCATTGTAGGGTTAAAAATAAGCAAAAACAGATTGTTAACTATTTCACTGGATGAAAATTGCCCTATGCTATAGGCGTGAAGTTACGCAAATTAGGAAAGGGTATGAGAGAAAGGGTTCTGTTTTTCGACTTATTACGTTGTGTGGCGGCGGTAGCAGTGATCGCCATCCATGTGTTAGCACCATATCGTAATGAGTTGGGCGTGATTCCATTTGACCAATGGTTAACCGCGGTGGGTGTAAATAGCGTGACTCGTTGGGCAGTGCCAGTTTTTATTTTGATCACGGGGGCATTGATGCTCAGCGATACGCGTCCTTTTGATGCCAAGTACTACTTCAAACGGCGCTTAGGTAAGGTGTTAGTCCCTTTTATTATTTGGTCGATGTTTTATGCGTATTTGTCAGGCTGGACGGCGCAAGGCTTTGACTTTGCCACCGTTGAAGAAGTGGTGAGCAACAGTCCGCATCATGCAACCTACTACCACCTTGGATTCTTCTATTACTTTATTCCGCTCTATTTTGTGATTCCGTTGTTTCAATGGGTAGTCCGTAATTGTGATGACAGTGTCCTCTATGCGTATCTGGCGGTTTGGCTACTCACCAGCACTTTATTCTTATTCAAAATTGATGGACCGTGGAGTAATCAATACTGGCTTTATATGGGATATTTACCACTCGGTTATGTTTTGTTTAAGAAAGTACCGCTCAATCGTTCTATGGTTACAGCGTTTGCTGCGCTTGGGCTGGTGGCATTAGTGGTGACGTTTACTATGGTTGTCGCAAATAGCTTAGAGGCAGATAAATACACAGTGGGGCGTTGGCTATCATACAAAACATTGAATGTGATCTTAGCTGCGTCGATGATCTTTATGCTGTGTCGTTACTTTGGAGAAGGTTTGGCGCCAAAAGCGCAAAAAGTGGTGAGTGTTATTAGTCAACACAGTTTGGGTATTTATCTTCTCCACCCAATTTTTTTATGGCCGATGAAAGCGTTCGGTTGGTATCAAGGGCACCCTGCATGGGTGATTCCGGTGTGGATTGTATTAAGTGGTGCTGGAGCCTTGGCGATGAGCTATTTGTTCTCCAGGTCCGCCAAGACTCGCTGGTTGTTGCCGTAGTTTAGCGTTTTAGGGCGAAGTGTAAGAACTTGTCGCCACAGTAAGTCAGTGTGCCTTTATCACCGGGATTTAGAGCGTGGTAATAGTGCACACCGATTTGAAACTCGCGTTTTGGTCCAATCGAGCCGCGTTGTACATAAATCCAATATTCTTGATCGTCTTGACCTGGCTCTGCTTCTGGCACTTCTATTACTTGTTTGTCTAATATGGTCACTTGAGCGCTTTGTTCAGGTGCGTCTTCGCCAAAGTAATGCTTGCTGTAGAAGCGGAAAAATACCCATGCACCAAGTGCAATTAGGGCGAATAGAGCCAAAATAAGTGAGATTGGCATGATAACCTCCAATGTTTCATTGGCGCCTATTTTACAGAACTCCCTGATTAAACTATGAGTTGAGATAAATTATTCGTGATCTAGTAAAAGCGTCGTAGATTTTATTCGGCGCACTTCACATTTTATATGCGTTCAAGAGCACAATTTAAAAGGAAATTTGCACCTTTTGACTCGAAAAAGTTCTAAATTTATAGAAGAATGAGATGACAGACAAAGGAATGGTCAAGTAAGGAGGGTTGCGATGTCAGATATTGAGAAAGTAGTCATGCGTACCCGAACCATCGAAAAACTTCTGCGTACGCAATATCATGCGGAAGGGAAGGGGTTGCATCAATTGATCAGCAGCTGTGAAGAACGCTTGCCACACGACGTTATAGCGAAATTACGCTTTATCGCAACCGTGCGCAATAAGATTGTTCACGAAGAAGACTATAAGTTGGACGACAGAAAAGGCTTTATGGCGGCATGTGATGCCTGTGAAAAGGAACTTACGCCAAGAAGTTCTCGCTTTATTTGGCGAGCGGCTATTTTGTTAATGGCCTTGATTACGCTTGCTGCTCTTGGCTTCTATTACATGCACTGGGATATTCTAAGTAAGCATTTGTAGACTACAAAAATTGAACAATAAAAAAGGGACGCGGAAGCGTCCCTTTTTTATTTTAAACAGTAACTTAGTACATCATTGGCAGTGTCATTAAACCAACAACCACTGCAATCATTACCAGCCCTTGTTTTTGAGAAGAAGAAATCATAACACTACCCCTAAAATCATTGATGAACTCGATGTAAATAATATAGCACTGTTTTTGGCTGTTGATCAACTTCAAAGCGCAAAACTTTTCAAAACTAACACTTAACTTTCGTTTATTGACCCTTTATTGACTAATAAAACTGTGTTTTTTGTGCTGTTGTTAAAGTGTGCGACTTGTCTAATTCTTCTTCTTTTTGTTTTTAAGTGTATGATTTTTATGTGTTAAATATGGTTAATGTGATGGTGTTATAGTGTTTATTGTCTCTATGGTGTGTTTGGTGATCTATTTTTGCTGAATTTCTCAAAAGTTGAGAAAATTCTATTTAATGCTAGTTAGGTCGATTTAAATTAAGGGGTTTGGAAACGTATTTTCCTATCTGATGAGAAATTTACAGCCTCAAAAACGGATAGGCTCAGTCTTGATTGGAAATGGTTGGGTTTTTTCGACTTATCTCCTTGATGGTTAGTTATATCAGTTACTTATGTTGATTTGTCTGAATTTTTAATCTACATGATTACTGGGCTGATAGCGGTTTATTCTTTATAGGTAAGGCGGTTTTGTCCCTCTTGGTGCACAGAGGTGATGGATTTTAGTTTTGTGTTGGTTATTTACACATAGTGCTCGTGTGGTGAACAAAGTGGCGGTTTATTTTTCACAGTATTGTCTATGGTGAGCTGAAAGGCCGAGCTATTCTTAGAGGTGAATAGATTGTCACTTCGTTGATTGAGTCCGTGGTGATTACGAAATGTTTTGATTCGCTAGCGAGATCCAACTTTCATTGATTATGTCTTTACATCAAGATTGGTCTACCTAGACTAGCGGCGAGATTACGTGAAAGGTGTATCGGCATGTGGAGTTGGTTAGCGATTGGGCTATCGGGGATGTATTCCGTGTTGGGGGCAAAACAGGCCAATCCAACGCAGTCTCTAACATTTAAAATTTTTACTCTGCTATTGCTGCTGATTTTGGCACTGACTGAGGGTTCTTCAGCACCACATACTTATTGGATCGTGGGTGGTCTCGTGGTCTCGATGTTTGCTGATACGCTCCATTCGTTTAAATCTCGTAAGCCTCTCTATTTTGCTGGTTATCTACTGGCACAAATTTGTTATAGCAAATCGTTCTGGGTTCAGCTCAATGGTGACATTGTGTGGTGGCTGTTAGCTTTACTGCTTGCTGCAAGTATTGTGGCTTTCTTCCTCTTGCTGCCACAGTTAGATTCCATGGTCTTTCCGGTCGTGATCATGGGTATCATGCTAGTTCAACTGGCTTGGGCGGCGGGTGAGGTTTGGTTACAAGTGCCAAGCTTTGCTAATGCGATCGGGTTTAGTGGCACCTTAGTGATGATTTATTCTGCCTTAGCTTACGCGATACATGGCTATCGTAAGCCGATGAAGCGTGCCTATGTCTGGGTGAGCGGCAGTTACTTCTTAGCCCATGCATTAATTGTTGCCTCTATCATTTACTAACTTAGGTCAAAGCAATCGATCATGTTTTAGTTACACTGCCCAGACGAACTTTGAAGATTGGAATCGATGATGACTGAAATTCATGCACATAACTTGCTGAACCTACTCCGTGAAACCCCAATGAATCGTGATGAACTTGCTGCTCATTTCGGCACAGATGCGCGCTTTCATACCTGTAAGCTGAATGATCTAGACTTAGATGCATTGCTAGAGTTTTTGCTAAAGCGCGAAAAAGTACGCGAACTGGAAGGTAAGTTTGTGGTTAACATGGCGCGCGTTTGTAATCACTAAGCGGCGGCTAAGCGTTATTCGTTGAGGGCGGGAAATCCATTTCGCCTTCAACCATATATTCACGTATTCACGTTGTTATACTGGCCGCCAATTTTCCTGTCGAGGTCAGAACATGGACATTCTTTCTGCAGCGACCATGCTGTTTCTTATTATGGACCCGCTCGGCAATTTGCCGATTGTGCTGTCCATTCTCAAACACCTAGATGCCAAGCGTCGCCGTAAAGTGTTAATCCGTGAACTGTTGTTTGCCTTGATGATTTTGATGCTATTCCTCTTCGCAGGCCGAAGCATCATGAGCTTCCTTCATGTTCAACCTGAAACCTTGAGTATTTCTGGCGGTATTATTCTATTTATCATCGCGATTAAGATGATTTTCCCTAGTGCGGGCAGTATTACTGGTTTAGCGGCTGGCGAAGAACCATTCATTGTGCCGATGGCGATTCCGATGATAGCTGGACCATCTGTGATTGCTGCATTGTTGCTATTGTCTTCTCAGCACCCAGATAAGATTATGGAGCTGTCGGCAGCTGTGTTGATTGCATGGGGGGGCGACGTTCTTTATCTTGATGTTCTACAGTTTCTTCCACCGTATTTTAGGGGAACGTGGTCTGAAAGCCGTCGAACGTTTGATGGGATTACTCTTGGTGATGATTTCTACTCAGATGTTCCTTGATGGCGTGAAGAGCTACATGGGTTAAGCCTTTGTCCACCGGATGAATACAAAAAAGCCGCTCTAGTGAGCGGCTTTTGTTTATCTGAGGTTTCTACATCATATGCTTGCGACGGATATCGAGCAGAGCAAAGATGCCAAAAATCAAAATCGAGTATTTCTCCCAACTGCTCATCTTAATTTTGTCACCAAATGCACCGATGAAGATCGCCATTTGTAGACCATGCATAATGAACAAAAATGCCGCCATGATATACAGCGCAATGGCCGCTTTACCTG
Source organism: Vibrio rotiferianus CAIM 577 = LMG 21460 (assembly GCF_002741985.1). Classification (GTDB taxonomy): domain Bacteria; phylum Pseudomonadota; class Gammaproteobacteria; order Enterobacterales; family Vibrionaceae; genus Vibrio; species Vibrio rotiferianus. The sequence continues at coordinate 1,234 of NZ_APHW01000034.1, read as the reverse complement.
GAAAGGGCATAAAGATGTTGAGGATTAATATAAACCAGACAAAGGCGATGGCCGCTTTAGCCAGTATCAATAATGCTTTCATTTAACTATCCTTTTAAATTGAGGCTTTAAGCTGTTGCGCGTTCATATAAGCGGTAGCTGACTTGGCCTGCGGTTTTCTCGCGGTGCAGACGCCAGTTTTCTGGAAGCCCAGCAATGTTTAGTTCTTTCTCTGTTTCAATATAAATCATCGCATCTTCAGCCAGCCAGCCATTTTGCTCAAGCAAGGTCACGGTTTCATCCAATAAGCCTTTGCGAAACGGCGGATCGATGAATACTACGTGATGTGGCGTACCCGGTTGCTTCAAAAAGCTTAACGCATCGGTGTTCACTACATGAATATTACTAGTATTCAATGATGCAATGTTCTTTTGTAACTGCTGAAATGCTTGTGGATTTAGCTCCACCATGGTGACAAGCTCTGCTTGGCGAGAAGCGGCTTCAAAGCCTAAGCCGCCCGAGCCAGCAAATAGATCGAGGCATTTTGCTTGCGGCACATCTTGAGCTAACCAGTTAAATAGGGTTTCTTTTACGCGATCCGTGGTTGGGCGCAAACCTTCAGCGTCATGAACAGGTAGCTTTCTACCTCTCCATAAACCACTAATAATGCGAACAAAGCCCGTTGTTGGCTTTTTTTGTGATGAGTTTTGCTGGCGACGTCTTACCATAGATTTTTTGACCGCTAATAAAGTGATACTATATCCAATCGCCCAAGCTTTGAGCTTGGATACAGCCCAGAATATTCAAGATGACAGAGTGTAACACTAATAAGATTAGATTCACCTAATTGGAAAGTTTTCACAACTTTGTCATTCGCCTTTTCTGTCAAGATAATATTCTTGTCAGAAAAGAGTCATTAATAGATAAGAAGACAATCTAGGATAGCCCCAGATGACGGAAAAAAAGAAGCGCGGATTACTTTCGTGGCTAGGTTTTGGTGATGAAGAGCAAAGCCAAAAACCGACAACTGAAGAATCAGTAAAAGAAGAAGCAGCGGAAGTACCTGCCGCCGAGCAACAATCTACAGAAGATGCTGCCGATCAAGCAGAAGAAAAAACAATTGTTGAAGAAGAAACTGAGAAGCCTGAGCCTGTCCTAGCAGAAGCAGAAGCAGAAGCAGAAGCAGAAGCAGAAGCAGAAGCAGAAGCAGAAGCAGAAGCAGAAGCAGAAGCAGAAGCAGAAGCAGAAGCAGAAC
>NZ_APHW01000033.1 GCF_002741985.1 Vibrio rotiferianus CAIM 577 = LMG 21460 | reverse complement strand
GAAGCAGAAGCAGAAGCAGAAGCAGAAGCAGAAGCAGAAGCAGAAGCAGAAGCAGAAGCAGAAGCAGAAGCAGAAGCAGAAGCAGAAGCAGAAGCAGAAGCAGAAGCGCCAGTTGTGCCTCGCATCCAAGAGCAAGAGAAGCCAACGGAAAGCTTTTTTGCTCGTCTTAAGCGCAGTCTAAGCCGTACTAAAGCGAACATTGGTGCAGGCTTCTTTGGTCTGTTCAGTGGTAAGAAGATCGATGAAGACCTTTTCGAAGAGCTAGAAGAACAACTGTTGATTGCTGATGTGGGGATGAATACCACCACCAAAATCATCGACAACCTGACCGAGAAAGCTTCTCGCGGTGATCTGAAAGATGGTGAAGCACTTTACGGCCTATTAAAAGAAGAGATGGCAGAAATCTTAGCTAAAGTAGAACAGCCTCTCGAAATCGACAGCAGCAAAACCCCTTACGTTATCTTGATGGTTGGTGTGAACGGCGTTGGTAAAACAACTACGATCGGTAAGTTAGCGAAGCAATTCCAAAACCAAGGCAAGAAAGTCATGCTCGCTGCAGGTGATACCTTCCGTGCAGCAGCGGTTGAGCAGCTACAAGTATGGGGCGAGCGTAACAACGTTCCTGTCATTGCTCAGCACACTGGTGCAGACAGCGCATCTGTTATCTATGATGCAATTGAAGCGGCAAAAGCGCGTGGCGTTGATGTCGTGATTGCAGATACTGCCGGTCGTTTACAAAACAAAGCTAACTTAATGGAAGAGCTACGCAAGATCGTGCGCGTGATGAAGAAGATTGATGATTCTGCACCGCATGAGATCATGCTGACGCTAGACGCGGGTACAGGTCAAAATGCCATTAGCCAAGCGAAACTGTTCAGTGACGTGGCCCCTCTAACTGGGATTACATTGACTAAGCTGGATGGTACGGCGAAAGGTGGCGTTATCTTTGCTATTGCTGATCAGTTCGAAATCCCAATTCGCTACATTGGTGTAGGCGAAGGTATCGAAGACTTGCGTCCTTTCGAAACTCAAGAGTTCATCGACGCTCTGTTTAGCCGTGAAGAGTAATTAGAGTTAGAGGTAATCAACGGTGATCAAATTTCAGCAAGTGAGCAAAGCATATCGAGGTGGTCGACAAGCCTTACAGAAGGTCGATTTTCATCTTAGGCGCGGAGAAATGGCGTTTTTAGGTGGCCACTCGGGTGCGGGTAAAAGTACTTTGTTGAAACTGATATGTGCAATAGAGCGCCCAACTGATGGAAAGATCCAGTTCAACGGGCACGACATTACGCGTATTCCAAGCAAAGACATCCCTTTTTTACGTCGTAATATTGGGATTGTGTTTCAAGATCACCGTTTATTGATGGACCGAAGCGTGTTCGACAATGTCGCGCTGCCGATGCGTATTGAGTCGATTTCTGAAAATGAAATCAAACGCCGAGTTTCTGCGGCATTGGATAAAACGGGTCTACTTGATAAAGCCCGTTGTCTACCTAGTCAACTCTCGGGAGGTGAGCAACAGCGTGTCGGTATCGCTCGTGCTGTTGTAAACCGACCAACGTTATTGGTGGCGGATGAACCGACGGGTAATTTAGATCCAGAATTGTCTAGTCGCGTTATTCGCTTATTCGAAGAATTTAATCGTGCTGGCGTAACGATTCTCCTTGCGACGCATGATATCGGGTTAGTAAATACTCGCCCTCAATATCGCCACTTTGAATTGAACCAAGGTTTCCTTAGTGAGGTAGAAGACTATGGTAGGTAATAAGCGCACCCAGAAGAAAGGGCGTAATACCGGTCGTGCAAATACCGATAGTTTTTTCTCCGTCCATCTGAAGCAAGCGAAAGCTTCTTTTCGTGCGTTATGGCGACGTCCTTTAGGTAATATCCTTACCCTTGCCGTGATTTCGATGGCGCTTTCCATGCCAGCATGTTTATACCTATTAGGTAAAAATGTAGCGGGCGCAGCCGAAGATGTAGCTTCACCATCGCAAGTTAGTGCTTACTTAGTTGAAGGGATGCCAGATGCTAGGGTGATGGTATTAAAAGATCAGATAGAAACTTGGCCTTTGGTAAAAGAGGTGGAATATATTTCGCCACAACAAGGTCTATCAGATCTAAGCCAATACGCTGGGTTTGACCAAGCGTTGAGCCTGTTGAGTGGTTATGCACTACCTGGTGTGTTGGTGATTACGCCAGATACCGAGTTAAAAAGTGATATCAAAGCGTTAGCGAAGGATGTCCGCCAACAGCAAGACGTAACCGATGTTAGGCTTGATGAGGATTGGTTAACTCGTTTAGATGCGATTAAAACCCTTGCTGGTATTATTGTCATCACCCTGACAATACTGATGTTAGGTGCTGTATTTTTAATCGTCGGCAATACATTACGTTTTAATGTATTAGCAAATAAAGAAGAGATTCAAACCATGAAACTGATCGGCGCGACCGACAGTTTTATTCTTCGTCCCTACCTCTATACAGGCATGTGGTTCGGAGTACTAGGCGCAGCAATAGCATGGTTGGTTACTGCATTAGTTACAGTGGTAATGAATAGTGCGGTAGAGGATTTAGCAGCGCTGTATGATAGTCAGTTCCGTTTGATTGGCTTGAGCTGGGATGAATCTCTGTTATTGATCATCACTGGCAGTTTATTGGGTTGTATTGCCGCACGAGTATCCGCGCAGCGACACCTAAAAGAAATTGAACCAGTTTAGGTGATAAAGGTCTTATACTTGGAATTTATTAGCACAAGCTAATTTTTCTCTCTTGTTTAGACGATTTGTTTATGGATAATTGCTCACCCTTCTTGCAACTTGTTCACTTTGAGTTCAAGATGGCGAAGCTAAATTGCAATGTATTGCTCCAGATCAGAGATTGATGAGGAATTGAATGTCAAACGAAGCGTATCCGATGGCCCTAGTCACGCAAGATAGCCTTGATAGCTATATCCGTTCTGTAAACAGCTACCCAATGCTGACACCAGAAGAAGAGCGAGGACTGGCAGAAAGATTACACTACAACGGTGAGATTGATGCGGCGAAAGGCCTGATCTTGTCACACCTACGATTTGTTGTTCACGTTGCTCGTGGCTACTCAGGCTACGGCTTGCCAATGGCAGACCTAGTTCAAGAGGGCAACATCGGTCTGATGAAAGCGGTTAAGCGTTTCAACCCAGAAGTGGGTGTTCGTTTGGTCTCTTTTGCGGTTCACTGGATCAAAGCAGAAATTCATGAATACGTGCTACGTAACTGGCGTATCGTGAAGATTGCGACTACAAAAGCGCAGCGTAAACTGTTCTTTAATCTGCGTAAGTCGAAAAAGCGCCTAGGTTGGTTCAACAATGGTGAAGTAGAAACGGTTGCACGTGAGCTGGGGGTAGAGCCTTCAGAAGTGCGTGAAATGGAATCTCGTTTGGCAGCAATAGATTCAACGTTCGATATGCCAACAGACGAAGACGACAGTTCGAATTCATATACAGCCCCAATGCTGTACTTAGAAGATAAGTCGTCAGATGTCGCGGACAATGTTGAAGCGGCTAACTGGGAAGCACATACCAATAACCGTTTGAGCCATGCATTAGCAAGTCTAGATGAGCGTAGTCAGCGTATCGTAAGCTCGCGTTGGTTAGACGACCAAAAAGCAACACTGCAAGATCTAGCGGATGAGTTTGGTGTATCTGCTGAGCGTATTCGTCAGCTAGAAAAGAACGCGATGAAGAAGCTAAAATTAGCTGTTGGTGAGTTCTAACTTCCGCTCCTAATACAACGTAAGATTTTCATAGAAAGCCGAGATCATGTGATCTCGGCTTTTTTATTGTCGATCTAAATTCGATGAAGTTTGCGATCCATTTTATCTGTGCTACCTGTGTATAACTCTGTGAAGTAATTATTCATCAACTGTTCGAAAGCCGGACAAAATAAGGCTTTATCGCCGTTTTTGTTTTGGGGATAGTTCTGAATATACACACAGTTAGATCAAGATCATCACTACATATTGTGGATCAAAAGATCCAAATGCACTTTATCAACGCAATTCACAGATTTATCCACAAACGGTTGGAATATGAACAGCTTTAAATGACCAGACTATCTCTGTGGCTAAGTTTGGCTTTGGATAGGTTACAATGACGTCAATTCTGAGAACAACATGAGAAAGTAAATGGACCAGTTTCAACACATTGATGTACAAAGTGCTCAAGCCTTGCTTAAACAAGGCGAAGCTAAACTTGTCGATATTCGTGACCCTCAATCTTTTGCAGTGGCGCATGCAGAATCCGCTTTTCATCTGACCAATGACTCAATCGTGGCCTTTATGGACGAAATAGAGTTCGAACAACCTGTTTTAGTGATGTGCTATCACGGCATCAGTAGTCAAGGTGCTGCACAATATTTGGTTAACCAAGGCTTCGAACAGGTGTACAGTGTAGATGGTGGCTTTGAAGCCTGGCAACGAGCAGAACTCCCAATAGTGAGAAGTTAATGAAGAGATTGGTAACGTTAAGTAATCCACGTATGGCGCAAGCTTTCATTGATTACATGGCATCGCGCAAAATTGAGATTCAGATGATGCCGGAAGGTGAAGGGCAGTTTGCGCTTTGGTTGACGGACGCGCAGCATGAAATAGAAGTCGACGCGGAGCTGAAGCAGTTCTTAGCCAACCCATCGGCTTCGAAATACAGCGCGGCCTCGTGGGACGTTGCCGATACTCGCAAGAGTAAATTTCATTACTCCAGCCCAAGCATCATGGGGATGATCAAAGCCAAAGCGGGTCCTGTGACTTTATTGATCATGGCCGTTTGTACAGTTATCTACTTTTTACAGATGTTTGGTTTTGGTGATGGGGTGTTTGCACTGCTGCACTTCCCCGCTTTTGAAGGTCAGCAATGGCAAGTTTGGCGTTGGATAAGTCATGCATTGCTGCATTTTTCAGTGACACATATTGTGTTTAACCTACTGTGGTGGTGGCAGTTAGGTGGTGATATCGAACGTCGCCTAAGCTCCGGTAAGTTACTGCAAATCTTCTTTATCTCTGCGGCGCTGTCTGGCGCTGGGCAATTTTACGTAGAAGGGGCCAACTTCGGTGGCTTGTCTGGTGTGGTCTATGCGCTACTTGGTTACTTGTGGGTTCTTGGTTATCGCTGCCCACACCTTGGCTTAGCCCTACCTAAACCGATTATTGGCTTTATGCTGGTGTGGTTAGTACTAGGCTTTGTTCAGCCATTTATGGCGATTGCCAATACTGCCCACTTGGTAGGTTTGCTCTCAGGTATGGCGATTGCGCTGTTTGATTCAGGCAAACAGAAATACCAACAAGCATTGTGAGCACTTGATAAGAATAAAAAAGACCGCCGAAAGGCGGTCTTTTGTTTTACGCTGTAAACCTGAAGAGGTTATTGATAGAGATACTTGGTAAAGAGTAAATCAGCAATAATGGTCTTGCCTGTTTCTGGAAGAAGAATCTCATTGAGTTTTTCAACCAAGGTTTTACGTAAGTCTTCTCGGCCAGACAATGATTTAATCGTATCTTCAGTTTGTTTGCCCAGTAACTCTATAACCGCATCACGAATGAGCGGTTGATGATGTTCGACAACAGCAAGATCTTGTTGGCTCATGACCATAATATCGATACGAACTTGTACATAACCTAGCTTTTTGCCTTTGGTGTAAAAGTTAGTAGTTAAATCTGGCTCAAGAGTAAAATAGGCCAACTGAGGTCCTGTTTCTTCCGATTCTGCCCAACTAGGTGCAGAGATCAGCAAGCTCAATGCAAAAATAATTTGGGCTACATAACGTTTGTACATATTTCTAACTTTTCTTTCTCTGGATCGCGATACTCGAATCGCTTTAGTCTTGATACAATAGACCGTCTATAACAAATAACGGAACTTACAGTTTCAATAAGACGGTAAGTTGTTGCTTTATTGTACGCATAAAGCCACCAATTGAATACTAGTATGAATCAGCCGACATCACTCTATATTACTTCTTTAATGGAAGTAGAGTGGCAAAAACCCGAAGATTTCGCATTTCCCAATGAATTTGCTCAGCATTGGCTTGAGGAGCAAGGGTCTTTGTCACGCCGTTTGAAGCAGCACTGTCAGGAACTGACAGTGGAATTGCTGCATAACCAAATTGTTACTGCACAGACATTACGTGCAGATGAAAGTCTCTTGTTATCCGACCAAGATTGCCTGCTTAGAGAGGTGATTTTATGTGGTGACAATACAGATTGGGTCATTGGCCGCACGTTAATCCCACGCACAACTTTGGTTGATCAACAATATGACTTGGCTCAGCAGGGGGATATCCCGTTGGGTTTGACCGTATTCAGCGCTGATAATGTTGAACGCGATGCTCTGCAAATGGGGTGGGTTGATCTGCCACAAGGGCGCTTTTTAGCGCGTCGCTCAAGATTGTGGATGAATCACAAACCGATGCTGGTCGCTGAGTTATTCTTACCAAATTCACCCGTTTACGCTAAGGAGAAGGTGTAAATGTCCGCAGAAAAAGCCAAAGCATATTGGCAACTGATGCGAATGGATCGCCCAATTGGCTCATTGTTGTTGTTGTGGCCGACGGTTTGGGCACTTGTGATTGCCGCGCAGGGCATGCCAAATTGGGATGTACTCATCGTGTTTGTATTAGGCGTGTTCCTAATGCGCAGCGCTGGTTGTGTGATTAACGATTTTGCCGACCGTAAAGTCGATGGACATGTGAAACGTACCAAGCAGCGTCCTTTGCCATCGGGTAAAGTGACCTCGAAAGAAGCGATTGGTTTGTTTTTGGTTCTTGGTATCAGTTCGTTCTTATTAGTGCTAACTATGAATCCGCTTACGATTAAGCTCTCTTTTGCGGGCATCTTTTTAGCGTTCATTTATCCATTTATGAAGCGTTACACCCATCTGCCACAGCTGTTTTTGGGCTTGGCTTTTAGCTGGGCGATTCCGATGGCGTGGGCTGCGCAAACAGGCGAACTGCCTTGGATTGTGTGGTTTGTGTTTGTGATTAACGCTTTGTGGACTATTGCCTACGACACTCAATATGCGATGGTCGATCGCGATGATGATTTAAAAATTGGTATCAAATCGACAGCTATCTTGTTCGGTCGTCACGATAAGTTGGTCATTGGCGTTCTGCAGTTGGTTACCTTGGCGATGCTAGTGCTGCTGGGTCAACACTATGAACTTGGCCAAAGCTACTACTGGACGATTCTGGTTGCTGCTTCTTTGTTTGTGTACCAGCAACATTTGATTCGCCACCGAGAGCGCGATTTGTGTTTTAAAGCCTTCCTCAACAATAACTATGTGGGCATGGTGATTGCGATCGGTCTTCTTATCGCTTTCTGGTAACGGCATAGTACAAACATTCAGATAGAAAAAAGGCATCCAATTGGATGCCTTTTGTGTTTTTGTCGAGTGGGTATCGAGCTTAAGCGAATTATGCTTGCAGCTGGTGGATACTCTCTTCGATGGTCAACTTCACTTCTGGGTAAAGCAGAGCAAATAGCAGTTTGGCAAATTGCTGCGTCTTCTCAAGATCGCAGTTGCCGTCACTGTCTAGGTATTGCTGCTCTTTCAGCGTATTGAACATCGCAGCAAACACACCTTTGTCGAAGAATTCTGGCGCGTTAATACCGTGCAGACGCCCCAAACGCTGTGCAATGTCTTGGCTCTTCTGCTCAAGATCAGATTTACCCAGTTCTTGGTCAGCTACCAGTAAGTTCATCGCGATAGAGTAGCGTTGTAGCGTTTCAGTGATAGTACGACCCAACAGAACCAATGATTGGTTGTTTGATTGGTTGATTTCCAGCTTCTCACCGTCTTGGCAAATCATCTTCTGCTCAATGAACTCGTTCAAGATCTTCACGACCAGCTCGTTCAACTCTTCTTCCTTATAGCTTAGGAACAGCTCTTTTTTCAGGAATGGATAGATTTGAGCGACGTTGTCTTGAATCTTCTCTACAGTTACGTTGCGCTGACGAATAATCATCTGAGCAATCAATGATGGTAGAGCGAACAAGTGAATGATGTTGTTGCGGTAGTAGGTCATCAGAATCGACTGACTACGATCCAGCGAAATGATGTCACCCATGGTGTCGGTTTCAATTACAAACTTATCGAGTGAGATAGCGTGATCCACCAACTCTTCAGCACTTTCTGTTGGAACGGTTGAAGTGTTTGAGTATGGGTTGTTCTTAAGTAGCTTCAGGTAGCATTCAATCTGGTTGATCAAAGAGTCACGAGACAACGCACGCTGACGAGAAGCCAATAGCGCTGTCGCACATAGAGTCAGCGCGTTAGTTGCTGCTGCATCGTTAATGTGCGTCATCATCTTGTTTGCTAGGCCGTTTACCACAGGGTTCATCCATTGTGGTTTGCTACCGCCCATGCGGTCGATGTCTTTGGTCCATTCTGGCGCGTGTTCATTCAGGTATTGGTTTAGCTGAATCGGCTCACCGAAGTTCACATAACCAAGACCAAAGTTGCGCAGCTTACGCAGAGTACGTAGAACAAGACCTGCGTTTTCTTTCTCTTTGCGTGAACCGCGAAGCTCTTTGGCGTAAGTACCCACTTCCATTACGTGCTCGTAACCGATGTACACAGGCACTAACGTTACTGGACGGTTTAGACCGCGCAACATGGCTTGAATCGTCATTGCCAACATACCGGTTTTTGCTTGAAGCAGACGACCAGTACGTGAACGACCACCTTCACTGAAGTACTCAACCGAGTAGCCTTTAGCAAACAGCTCTGATAGGTACTCACGGAAAATCGTTGAGTACAGCTTGTTGCCTTTAAAGCTACGACGAATAAAGAACGCACCACCACGACGGAAGATTGGACCCGCTGGGAAGAAGTTCAGGTTGATACCTGCAGCAATATGCGGTGGCACCATACCTTCATGGTACAGAACGTAAGAAAGCAGTAGGTAGTCCATGTGACTGCGGTGACATGGCACGTACACGATCTCATGACCATCTTGCGCTAGGCGACGAACGGTCGAAGCGTTGTTGATGTGCAAACCTTGGTACAGCTTAGTCCACAACCAGCCAAGAATACGATCGCCATTTTTCACCAAACCATAAGAGAAGTCCGCTGCAATCTCGTCCATGATGTCATGGGCTTCTTTGCGTGCTTTCTCGATAGAAATGTTTTTACTTTGCGCTTCGTCTTCAATCGCTTTTTCTATTGCTGGCGATTTCATTAAGCGTGCAAACAGCACTTGACGTTGAGGTAGGTTTGGACCCGATGCCGCAAGTTTCTGACGAGAGAAGTGGATACGTGCAACGCGCGCTAGCTTGTGTGCAATAGCGCTGTCAGTGCCGTGAGAGTCTGCCATGTAACGTAGTGAAACCACTGGGCTAAAGCGCACCAAGCAGTCACGACCCGCTGCCATTACCGCTTTTGCTTTTTGCGGACCGTTCATTGGTTGTAGGTACGGCTTGTGGTTTTCTTCTTTACCTGGCTTACGACCCCAAAGCACGGTCGCTGGGATCATTTGCACGTCTAGCTCGCTGTCGAGTTTGTGCAATTCAAGTAATTCAGTAAACAGAGAAACAGACTCACTCGGTACGTCGTTATCATTGCTCATCACGGTTGGACGAGAGGCAATAAACACGTAACGAGTCAGTTTTTTGCCATTGATTTCTAGCGGGCTAAGCGGGTCTGGTAGACCAAGGCTCAAAGCTTGTTTTTGTAGTGTCAGCAAATCCACGTTCGAACGGAACGGTAAGGCATACACAATCGGCTTCGCTAGGTCGATGTCGAGATCGTCAATTGGATTTGACGGGATTGTGGTGCCCTTTACCATTACCGATAAAGGTAGTTTTAGTAATGAACGTGAAAATGATTGTCCAGAAGACATAAAGTTCACAGCCTCAATAGGTATTCAAACAAGCCTAACCTTATTTCTGCGTCCGCTTTCCCTTCTTCTATAGGAAAGGAAATAGATACGGCAATAGAAATAAGCCTAGGCGATAAATTTTAAGCGCAGCAAGGATACCAGAAACTGGTCAAACCTTTTAATTTTATTGAGCGGAAATTAGCCGAAGCCCTAGGTTGTTGCTTTCATTAGACGAATTGGCTATTGCGTGTTTAAAACGCATACTCACTTGAGGTTTGTGGGTGGGATCTGAAACGGGCGCAAATAAATTAAAAAACAACCAATTGGGTTTTCATTTGTCCATTTACTGGATATACTCACAGTTAACTGTATAAAAAGACAGGTGACATATGAAGCCGTTAACGCCACGCCAACAACAAGTCTTCGATTTGATTAAAAGCAAAATCGAAGACACCGGAATGCCACCAACTCGTGCAGAGATTGCGCGTGAGCTTGGCTTCCGCTCTGCGAATGCCGCAGAAGAACACCTAAAAGCGCTTGCTCGTAAACAAGCGATTGAAATTATTCCAGGCGCATCTCGCGGGATCCGAATCCTGCTTGAAGATGCGGCAAACGACGATCAAGGTCTGCCTTTGATTGGTCAAGTTGCTGCTGGTGAGCCGATTCTGGCTCAAGAGCATGTGGAGTCTCACTACCAAGTGGACCCTGCTATGTTCAAACCAAAAGCAGATTTCTTACTTCGCGTAAACGGCGAAAGTATGAAAGACATCGGTATTATGGACGGCGACTTACTAGCTGTGCACAAAACCCAAGACGTGCGCGACGGTCAAGTTGTGGTTGCGCGTGTTGATGACGATGTGACGGTGAAGCGTCTAGAGCGCAAAGGTTCTACAGTTCTACTGCATGCAGAGAATGAAGAGTTTTCACCAATCCAAGTTGATCTAACGTCGCAACATCTGACGATTGAAGGTCTGGCGGTTGGTATCATCCGTAACACTGACTGGATGTAGGTTTCTTACCTCAAGCATTCTAATAAAGCCTAGCGCTCTGCTGGGCTTTGTGTTTTCTGCACTTTCTATTCCATTTTTATTGTCTTCCAAGCATAGTTACGCTCGGCCTGATTCAGAGCGTTTGGTTGTTGCGTTAAAACTTGCAAGTGATATTGAGATTTATTATCATCCAGTTCCATTTAACCATTTTCTTTTCGGCGCAAGGAAATGCCCATGTCCAAGCCTCAACATCACGTACCTAATCATCTGTTGAAACCGTTGTTTTTGCGCAGCCGCGAAAGCTTGGTCGATAACGGCTTGGTGTACGATCCGATCGCTGCAAAAGCGTGCTTGAGCTGCAAGATGGCGCCAGATTGCATCAGTGGCGATGTCGATCAGAAGCAGCTGCTGCACGTGACTTTAACTCAGCTGTGCGATCAGCAGGTCAGTCACTTTCTTCAACAACACTCAGACGCTTGGATCATTAACGTTGGTGCGGGCTTAGATACGCGTTTCTACCGTTTGGACAATGGCCGTTGTCATTGGATTGAACTGGATGTCACCGAGAATCTGGTTTGGCGTCAGCGATTGTTCCACAAAAACGAACGTTACGAGCATCGTTGCGGCAGCGTAGAAGACATGAGCTGGTTAGACGAACTGCGCATTCCTGAAAAAGCACCAGTACTGATCCTATGTGAGATGGCTTTACTCGATTGCGATGAATCGCGTGTTGCGACTTTCATCCAAACTCTGGGTCGCTATTTTGTATCGGCAGAAGTGTGCATGGTGCTAGCAGGTGACTTAACCGAAAGTAAATGGGGTCAGAAGCTCGGTTCAGATACGTATGCACATGGTTTTGAAGCACCAGCGCAACAAGTACTGCATTGGCTGCCATGGGCGCAATGGGTCAAAGCCTTCTCGCCATTCGACCGATTCTGCTCACGCTGGAAGGTATGGCAACGTTGGCTGAATAAGATCCCAATGTTGAAGCATCGCCTCACGCCAGTCCTCGTTCACATCAAGTGGTAATTGGCTAGGCATTTAACACTCAGGTACACTCGCTGATCTAAACAACGAGGTGCCTGTGACAAACTCTATCTTCTCTCCTTTATCGAATCCTCAAGTGCATCGCCAAGTGTTAGCGCTCGCTATCCCCATGGTGCTGTCGAATATTACTGTTCCACTATTAGGCTTGGTTGACGCTGCGGTGATCGGCCACCTTGAACACGCTTGGTATCTGGGCGGTGTTGCGTTGGGCAGTACCATAATCAGCGTGACGTTTTGGTTGCTTGGCTTTTTACGTATGTCGACTACTGGATTAGCGGCGCAATCCTATGGTGGTGAAGACCGGAAACAACTCGCTTTGGTGTTTATGCAAGGCTCACTCATGGCATTGTTGTTTGCGTTAGTCTTCCTTATTGCTCATAACCCAATCGCGGATCTGATCTTTGGTTGGAGTGATGCCAGTGCTGAAGTGAAGCACTACGGCATGCAATATTTCTCTATCCGTGTATGGAGCGCCCCCGCTGCGCTGATGAACTTTGTTCTGTTGGGTTGGTTGCTCGGAACGCAAAACTCCAAAGCACCAATGTGGATGGTGATCATCACCAACGTGACCAACATAGCGCTCGATTTACTGTTTGTGATTGGTTTGGGCTGGAAAGTCGAAGGAGCAGCGCTGGCATCGGTGATTGCTGATTACTCAGGCATGGCGTTTGGGCTGATGTGTGTGTGGAAAACATGGCGCTCGCGTCAGTTGCCATCTCCTAAGAGCCTGCTAACCGATACTCAACATGGGTTAGGGCGGTTCGTAAAACTCAATCGCGATATCTTCTTACGCTCACTCTGTTTACAAGCTACGTTTAGCTTTATGACTTTCCAAGGTGCGAGCTTTGGCGATGATGTGGTTGCGGCCAATGCAGTATTGATGAGTTTCTTGATGATGATTTCCTATGGCATGGACGGTTTCGCTTATGCCATGGAAGCCATGGTAGGCAAAGCGATTGGTGCCAAAGACCGAGCGCAACTCAGTGCATCGTTGATTGGTACTTTCTTTTGGAGCCTGATCATCTGTTTAGGTTTGACTGCGGTATTTGGTTTAGCGGGATCGCACTTGATCGCCATGATCACTTCGATTGAAGCGGTGCAGCAGCAAGCGTCGGTGTATCTGCCTTGGTTGGTGGTCATGCCATTAGCCTCGATGTGGTGCTTCCTGTTTGATGGCATTTTTGTTGGTGCCACTAAAGGTAAAGACATGCGAAACAGTATGTTCGTGGCGACTTGCTTTTTCTTTGCGATTTTCTTTTTGTTCTCTGGTTGGCAAAACCATGCGCTGTGGTTTGCGATGACCAGTTTCATGGCAATGCGAGGGGTTGGACTCGGCGCTATCTTCTTCTATCAATGGCGCAAGGGTAGCTTTCTTGCCTAGTTACACATAAAAAAACAGCAGGTCGAAACCTGCTGTTTTTGCTTTTGGATCATGGCAACCCAATTGAATTAGAATAGTCGGTTCAAACCGTTCAGTGCCGCTACGCGATACGCTTCTGCCATCGTCGGATAGTTAAAGGTGGTATTGACGAAGTATTCAATCGTATTGGCTTCACCTTTTTGTTCCATGATTGCCTGACCGATGTGGATGATTTCCGCCGCGCGCTCACCAAAGCAGTGAATACCAAGAATCTCTTTGGTTTCACGATGGAAGAGGATTTTCAAGCTGCCGATGTCTTTACCTGCAATCTGTGCACGAGCGAGATGCTTGAACGAAGAGCGTCCCACTTCGTAAGGCACTTTCGCCGCAGTTAGCTCTTGTTCGGTTTTGCCTACTGAGCTGATTTCTGGAATGGTGTAGATACCCGTTGGGATGTCATCAATCAGATTGCCGTCGGCTTGCCCTTTCGTGATGGCTTGTGCCACGAAGCGACCTTGGTCATATGCTGCACTTGCTAGGCTAGGGTAGCCAATCACATCACCGACTGCGTAGATGTGTTCCACTTCTGTACGGTAGTTACCGTCTACTTTAAGTTGCCCGCGAGAGTCGCTTTCTAATCCAACGGCAGGTAGGTTGAGTTTGTCTGTATTACCCGTTCGACCATTAGCATACAGTAAGCAGTCTGCTTTCATCTTTTTACCTGATTGCAGGTGTACGATTACGCCGTCTTCGGTGCCTTCGATTTTCTCGAACGTTTCATCGTTGCGAATCACCACGCCACTGTTCCAGAAGTGGTAAGACAATGCATCTGAGACTTCGTTATCTAGGAAAGAGAGCAGACGGTCGCGAGTATTAATCAGATCGGTCTTTACACCCAAACCACGGAAGATAGAAGCGTATTCACAACCGATAACCCCAGCACCGTAAATGATGATGTGGCGAGGGTCGTGTTTCAGGCTCAGGATAGAGTCACTGTCGTAGATGCGTTCATGCAAGAAGTCGACGTCGTTCGGTTGGTATGGACGAGATCCTGTGGCGATAACAAATTTGTCCGCGGAGTACACCTCTTCCGTACCATCACTTTGCATCACCGCGATGGAGTAGTTATCGATAAAGCGCGCAGTACCAAACAACAGTGTGCATGAATTGCGGTCATAAAAGCCCTGACGAAGTCGAGTTTGCTTATCAATCACTGATTTCGCATGACCTAAAATGTCAGAAAATGTTGCATGAAGGCTGGTGTTATTGCGACAGAATAGAGGGTTGCTATTGAACTCAATGATACGGCTAACCGCGTGACGCAATGCTTTCGATGGTATGGTTCCCCAGTGCGTACAACCGCCACCAACACTGCTTTCTTTTTCAACGATGGCAACATTCAGACCGGCTTTGGTCAATCCCATTGCCGCCCCTTCACCGCCAGGGCCACTACCAATTACGATCACGTCATAGTGATTAGCATGCGCCATGATGTCTTCCTTGTTATATTTAATTAACATTGCTGTAGCGGGATTTTAACTCATTTGCTCTACAGGTACACATCATCGCTGCTAGAGAGTGGAAGTGATCACGTAGAATCGACCAAAAGAACTAATTGGTATGCTGTATGTCTACAATTTGAAGCGAAACGTTTGCATTTGAACGTCGGGCAATAGTAACTTGCTCGCGCTTGCTTCAGTCGAGGCAACATATCTTTTTACGTAGGGGCTAATTGCGTTATATTGATGCTCTTGTACCCAATAGAAAAAAGAGCAAGTTTTAGAATGAAATCGATGGGAATCCGCGCGCAGCAAAAAGAAAAGACACGTCGATCATTGATCGATGCGGCATTTAATCAACTTAGTGCGGATCGCAGCTTTTCCAATCTCAGCTTGCGAGAGGTTGCCCGGGAGGCCGGAATAGCACCCACTTCTTTTTACCGTCACTTCAAAGATATGGACGAACTCGGTTTAACCATGGTTGATGAAGGCGGTCTACTGTTACGCCAACTGATGCGTCAGGCTCGTCAGCGTATTGTCAAAGAAGGCAGTGTGATTCGAACTTCGGTTGAAACCTTCATGGAATTCATTGAAAGTAGTCCTAACGTATTTCGCTTATTGTTGCGTGAGCGCTCTGGTACTTCCTCTGAGTTTCGTACTGCTGTCGCTCGAGAAATACAACATTTTGCGGCAGAATTGACTGAATATTTAATAAGCACCGGTATGACCAAGGAAGAGGCGTTTACTCAAGCTGAGGCGTCAGTCACTTTGGTATTCAGTTCAGGTGCGGAAGTTTTAGACTTAGATCGACGTGAGCGCGATGAACTCGCCGAGCGATTGATCATGCAATTGCGAATGATAGCCAAAGGGGCTTATTGGTATCGCAAAGAACGTGAACGTAACCGATTAAAAGGCGGGATAGAATAATGTCGAATGGAAATAAATCTGAAAAGAAAACGCTGATTTTGGCACTGGTTGCAGGTATGTGTGGTGATGCTTTGTTGTCATGGTTGACCATGAGCGAAGTATCTTTCTCAATCTTCCCTCTGATTGCACTCGTGCTAGCAGTACAGGCGCTTTACCAAGAATACCTTAACAACCCAGTATCGGAAGATATCCCACTTGTTGGTCTGGCGTGTTTCTTCGTGGGGGCATTTGGTCACTCTGCGTTTATCAAAGCACAATACCCAGAAGCAGGTTCTAACTTCTTCGCGATCCTAGTTTCAATGATTCTATTGGCTTGGGTTGGAAAAAAGCTAGGTTTCATGGAAAAGAAAACTTCTGCTGAGTAAGCCAAAAGAACTCAACAAAAAAGCGAGCTACTGAGCTCGCTTTTTTTATGCCTGACGCTGGTGGATTACGCTTTGCGTTCCAATAGTACGCCAGCTTCCATGTGGTGGGTGTAAGGGAACTGGTCAAACAGAGCAAAACGCGTCACGTTGTGTGTTTCACATAGAATGTCCAAGTTCTCTTTTAATGTTTCAGGGTTACAAGAGATGTACATGATGCGATCGTAACCTTGCACCATCTTACAAGTGTCAACGTCCATACCTGAGCGTGGAGGATCAACAAAAATCGTGTTGCAGTTGTAGCTCTTCAGATCCACGCCTGCATCTTGTAGACGACGGAACTCACGCTTACCTTCGATTGCCTGAGTAAATTCTTCCGCTGACAGACGTAGGATTTGTACGTTATCAATCTCGTTCGCTGCGATGTTGTATTGCGCAGAAATCACAGATGGCTTCGCTAGCTCAGTTGCTAACACGCGGTCAAAGTTTTGTGCCAGCGCTAGAGAGAAGTTACCGTTACCACAGTAAAGTTCTAGTAGATCACCCGTGCTTTCTTGAGTACAGTCGACCGCCCATTCCAGCATCTTCTCTGCCACTTTACCGTTTGGTTGGGTGAAGCTGTTTTCAACTTGCTGGTAGATGTAGCTTTGACCATTCACATCTAGCTTTTCGATCACGTAATCACGGTCTAAGACAATCTTCATCTTACGTGCACGGCCAATGATGTTTAGGTTGAAGCCCTCATCATTTAAGCGTTGTTTTAGTGCTTTTGCGTTTTCAATCCATTCCTCATCAAGTTGACGATGGTAAAGCAGTGAAACCAGAATCTCACCACTTAGGGTAGACAGGAAGTCCACTTGGAACAGTTTGCGACGTAATGATTCGTTGTCTTTCATCGCATCCACTAAAAGTGGCATCAAGTCGTTGATCAGGCGGCTGGCTGCTGGAAACTGGTCAACGCGGTATTTTTCACGAGTTTCTTGGTTGAACATGATGTAGTAAAGGTCTTCACCTTCATGCCAAACGCGGAACTCAGCACGCATGCGGTAGTGCTGCTCTGGTGATTCAAACACTTCCAGTTCTGGCACGTTGTATGGCGCGAACATATCGGTCAGACGTTCGACTTTTTCAGCCAGTTGTTCTTGGTAGCGTTGTGGGTTTACATCAAGAGTAGCCATGATCTTACCTTTTATGGTGCATTCAATTTAAGAGCGCAGATTTTATTCAATCTTAATAGGATGTCCAGTTTTGTACCCTAATTGATCTAAAGATAGTGTGTTCTGTGTCAGTTGAAACTCAAATGAACCAAATCGTTACAATTGTCAGGGGTAATATTGGCTGGACAAATAATCAATAGCTTAATAGTATTTGTCTCAAGCTGGTGCTATCTAGCAATCTAGATGGCTGAAATGGGAATCTGGTGGAAATCCAGAACTGACGCGCAGCGGTAAAAGAGAACGAACGCTCATTAAGACACTGCATTAGTTTATGTGGGAAGTCGAGCAAGTAGGTAGAATAACCTCGCTCTTAAGTCCGAATACCTGCCAGCAACTGAGCCACAGCACTGGACTGCTCAATAAGAGCAGGGCTCGGTAGGAATTACGCGATTTAGGACAATACAATGAGAAAAACTCTTCTTGCGATGACGTGTGCATCGCTGCTTTCATCTACCTTTTATTCACAGGCTCAACAAGCCTCCGCAGACGAAACGGTTGTGGTTACCGCAAACCGATTCCAGCAAATTGATGGTGCGGTTCTCGCACAAACCGTTACCGTAACTAAAGAAGATATTCAACGCCTTCAAGCAAATAGCCTATTTGATGTGTTCCGCACACTACCGAGTGTTGAAGTTGCTCAATACGGTGGACGTGGTCAATCTGCATCTATCTACGTTCGAGGTGGTAGTTCATCCCAAGTTTTGGTTTTAGTAGATGGTGTACGTATGCCACGCGCTATCATGGGTGGTATCGATTTTAACCAATTTCCAATCAACTCGATTGAACGTATCCACTACATTCGTGGTGCGCGTGCTTCTATTTACGGTTCTGAAGCGATTTCTGGCGTAATCAACATTATTACTCGTGCGTCTATTAATGACGATTCAGGTCGAGTGTCTGCAGGTTACGGCTCAAATAACCATAAAAAAGGCACGTTTGTGGTCTCTAAACCTGTAGGCGAAGGTAAACACTTTAAGGGCGTGCTAGGTTACGAAAAAACCGATGGTTTTAATGTTAAACCTTTGCCGGGTGTGAACGACGGTGATGAGCACGGTTTCGAAACGCTCAACCTTAAACTAGGCTACCAACAAAACTTCTCTAATAACTTATCTGGTTACGTTGGGTTGAGTGCTTATAACAATGAGTACGACTACGATAACAGTAGCTATGGTAACCCTGCATGGGGAACGGTTGATAAGCACGAAAAGAAAACCGGTGAAGTTGAGTATGTTGGCGCAGACCTGTCGTTGGAATATAACAGAGACGTCTACTCATCTGAATTGAAACTGGCTTATGGTCAGCAAGACAACTATGACCATAAATCAGGTCAAAGCAAATCAACCGGCGATCATGTTGCTATTGAACAGTTCAACGCAATTTGGCTGAACTCGTACAGCATTAACGAAGAGTTGAGCGTTGGTGGTGGTTTGGACTACCGTACTGAGAAGCTAGCCAAGGGCTATATTGCACCAAGTGACTGGGGACCAGCTAAAGACTACGATCCAGAAAAGAACCCAAGAACCAACTTTGGTGTTAGCGCCATTGCTCAATACGCGTATGACGTCTGGACGTTAGAAGCGAGTGTACGTAATGACGACAACAACCAGTTTGGTAATAACACCACGTGGCAAACCGCAGCGGGTTGGAAGTTTTACCAAGGTTATGAATTGACGCTGAGTCACGGTACCGCCTTCCGCGCCCCGAGCTTTGTTGATTTGTATTACCCAGGCTACGAAATGCCAAACCTGAAACCGGAAGAATCAGAAAATACTGAGCTATCGTTATCGGGTGCTGTATCGATTGTTGATTGGACGGTAACGGGTTACTACAACCAAATTGAAAACATGCTGATCTGGGAAGGTGCGGGCATGCAAAACGTTGGTGAGGCCGAAATTAAAGGTGTGGAATTAGAGGTGAAATTCGATACAAATATCGTTTCTCACGAGTTCTACTTAGATTACAAAGACCCCGTTGATAAATCTGGTGCAGAAGATACTCAACTAGCTTATCGCTCTAAGCGCGGTGCTAAATGGAACGCTTACGCGACGTTTGATCAATGGACGCTAGGTTCACAGTATCTATACCAAGGCGAGCGCTTTAGTGGCAGTACAAGATTGCCGAGCTACAGCCTTTGGAACTTCACTGCATCTTACGCAGTAAGCCAAAACTGGGACATCAATACGAAGCTAAGCAACGCCTTTGATAAAGATTACGAGATGTATGTGGGCTACGCGACACCAGGGCGTCAGTACTTTGTCTCGGCGGACTACCGCTTCTAATCGAATCCAACAAGACCGCCACACCGGCGGTCTTTCTTATTGTGAATAAAGAAGCTGGTGGAAATAGGCAACGAGGAAAGTTAATGACAAAAGCAAAACGGGTTGTGATCAGTTGGTCGAGTGGTAAGGACTCTACGCTAACGTTGGAGCGATTAAACGAAAATCCTCATTATCAGGTAGTAGGGCTATACACCACTTATGTTGAGAAAGAAGTGCCTTTTCAAGCAACGCCTTTAGAGGTTGTGCAAATGCAGGCCGACTTGCTTGGCCTTCCACTTGTTACTATTGAACTACCTGAAGTCTTCCCGAGTAACGACATTTATCAATCGACTATTGTCAGCGCACTACAACAGAGTGAGTTGAACGTGGAAGCGGTCGCATTTGGTGATATGTTTTGTAATGGTATTGCTGATTATCGTCGTAGCTATATAGAGCCTGCGGGATGGGAGTGTGTATTCCCACTACTCGGGGAAGAGAGCAAGGAATTGGCATTCGAAATCGTCGAACGCGGTATTCAAACCATGCTGATTACTACCGATGGAGAGGCTTTGGAGCCCCAGTGGTGTGGTCGCTGGTATGACAAAGAGCTGATTGAGTCATTGCCCGCTCATATTGATCCCTGTGGAGAAGATGGCGAATTCCATACATTGGTGACATCAACGCCGTCATTTCAAGGACATATAGAACTGACTAAGCTTGAAGTGGAAATAGGGGAGCGATTCAGTCATCAAAGATACCAAGCCAAAGCATTGCCAAAACAAATCTAACCAGTATGATCGCCGAGTCTCTAATTTGCAGGTAAGACTCGTGCGAGCATCAAGTAAGAAAAAAGTCCTAGTGTTTGATTCCGGTGTCGGAGGGCTATCGGTCTTTCAAGAGATCCACCGACTTCTACCACATATGGATTACTTATATCTGTTCGACAATGAGGCCTACCCATACGGAGAGCTTGACCAAGAGGTGTTGATCACTCGCGTTAATAAGCTGGTGGCAGCGTTGGTTGAAGAGCATCAAGCCGACATCGTAGTCATCGCCTGCAATACCGCAAGTACTATAGTGCTACCATCACTGCGCGCGAATCTATCCATTCCGGTTGTTGGTGTGGTCCCTGCTATCAAACCAGCATCGCTGCTTGCTTCTCAAGGTGTAGGGCTTATTGCTACGCCTGCGACAGTGACCCGTCAATATACTCATGAACTTATCCGCGACTTTGCCCAAGGCAAACCTGTCGAGTTATTAGGCTCGACTCGCTTAGTAGATATGGCAGAAGAAAAGCTGCGTGGTGAAAGTATTTCTCTTTCAGAGCTGGAGAGTATTCTTCTCCCACTACGTAATAAAGTCGATGTTGCAGTACTAGGCTGTACTCACTTCCCTCTAATTAAAGACGAAATACATCAAGCATTGGGTGGCGAAGTAACGTTAGTTGATTCTGGTGAAGCCATTGCCCGGCGAGTGAAAGCGTTAATATCGAGTGACACAAAGGAAGAGAGCAAAGATGAGGGGAGTAAGAAGATATATGCCAGTGCACCTCCTTGGCAAGAAGATGCACTGAATGTATGTTTGGCAAACCTAGGATTTAATCCTGTTCAGGTTTACCGCCATCCGGATGTTTAGGATCGTTAGCAATACGTACTTTAAGCGTACGCTCCATATATTCCTTCTCATTAAGTTTTGCGATAGCAGGTTTTGCATCTGCTGCGGCCATCACTACAAAACCAAACCCTCTTCTTTTACCTGTGCGCTTATCTTTCATTAAGCGCACTGCATAGACCTGCCCATACTCAGCAAACAAATCACGAACGTGACTCTCATTTGCCTTATAGGGAAGGTTGCCGACATACAGTGTTTTAGTCGAAGGATCGGAATCCGAAGATTGAATAACAGGTGCCTTGCTAGAAAGTGAAAACAGAAAAGCAGTAGCGACAACACCGATAACAAAGCTCAAGGCTGGTGACACAGGCACTTGAGAGAAGATAACTCCTCCAAGAACCGCCAACCCAATACATAAGATCAGATTTTTTTTAGACGTCATTTTGATTACTACATATAGATGATAAATAGATAAGCTGCCTATTAACAAAATAGACACACGGATCTTACGTATATGGTTGGTGTTTTTCCAACCAATTGCTGTGATATGTCTCAAATGTGACGAAGAAATATGCAGATACCGCGTTATTGATGGATTAATAAGCGCTTGAAATGTTTTTTTCAAAAAAGGGTTGCGCTCATTTCTGGATTCCCTATACTGCGCATCCACCGACACGGAGTGAGACGAAAGTCACACAGCGAGTCGGGAAGAGAGAAAAAAGAACTTAAAAAACTCTTGACTCTCAGAATGGGAAGCGTAAGATACGCACCCCTAACGACGAAGCGCTGATGCGGTAAGTTAGTTAGAAAAGCTCTTTAAAAATAAGAACCTATCAATCTGTGTGGGCACTCGTTGATGATAATCCAATTAGATACTTCGGTATCAAATTAGGTTTCAATGATACGAAGTGACCATTGAGTCGAAAGACTCAGCACAGTCAATTCAAACATTACTTATGTAATGTTCAGTATTCATTGAGCCGAACAAAATCTTAAATTGAAG
>NZ_APHW01000032.1 GCF_002741985.1 Vibrio rotiferianus CAIM 577 = LMG 21460 | reverse complement strand
GGGTTTGATGGACTCAATGTAAGAACATTGAATGTGTATAAGAATGARAAACAGCTTTCCGAATTAAAGAATTTGCTTGGCGACCATAGCGATTTGGACCCACCTGATTTCCATTCCGAACTCAGAAGTGAAACGAATTAGCGCCGATGGTAGTGTGGGGCTTCCCCATGTGAGAGTAGGACATCGCCAGGCTTGTTATTTTATTTTCACTTTTTATGAAAAGTGAAGACAAAAACTTAGACTTAAATGTCTAACCAGTGCGGAGCGGTAGTTCAGTTGGTTAGAATACCGGCCTGTCACGCCGGGGGTCGCGGGTTCGAGTCCCGTCCGCTCCGCCACTTATTCAGACAAAGCCCTAGCAGAAATGCTAGGGCTTTTTCGTTTGTGCTATTATTTTGGTCTACGACCAACGAGCCCCGCCGCTCCACCACTTATTTAGAAACCCAGTCTTCGGACTGGGTTTTGTCGTTTTAGAGCATAATAATTTCCCTTTCAGGGAACGAGTCCCGGTTGCCAGCAACCCCGGACTAGGCATCTCCGCTAACTCGCCACTTATTCAGACAAGTAACAAGACCACACCAAAGATTTGATCGTAGTCTTTAAGCCTTTCTTCAAGAAATACTAGTCTCTGTTGAATTACACTCCTTCGGTTTACTCTCTGTAGATTCGTAAATACTGCATTTGAGTGGTTCATTGAAGCACGCTAGGCGGTTCGATAGATCTTTACTTGAGGGAGTGTGGCAATTGTATTATCAGGGCTATTGTTAATAGTGA
Organism: Vibrio rotiferianus CAIM 577 = LMG 21460; assembly: GCF_002741985.1. Taxonomy (GTDB): domain Bacteria; phylum Pseudomonadota; class Gammaproteobacteria; order Enterobacterales; family Vibrionaceae; genus Vibrio; species Vibrio rotiferianus. The sequence continues at coordinate 6,733 of NZ_APHW01000032.1, read as the reverse complement.
TGTTTCACTATTAGTTGAGCGCTTCGACTAGAACATATTTATCGAGGACTTCTACTGAAGAAATTTATGAGGATAGACAGAAGAGAAAAAGCCCAACTCACGTTGGGCTGAAGATTTTTATAGGATACGTTTTAGTACGCCATCTGCCTTTATACGAGTGATTTTGCGAACAAGTTTCTGCACTGCTTCAGGATAGTCTTCAACTTTTTCAAGTTGCTTATAAGTACAAATCAGCTGGGTGTGCTCTAATATTTTTGCCACTTCGTTCTCGAACTTTTCCGTCATCTTAGCAAAATTATCTTGAACTAGAAGACCGTTCTCTAAATCCAAAGACCACGCTCTCGGGTTTAGGTTGTTGCCTGTTAGTAACATATAGCGCTTATCAACCCAAATGCCTTTTAAGTGGAAGCTATTGTTATCGTGCTTCCATAGGTGGATTGAGAGTTTTCGAGCGGCAATGCTAGCTTCGTGCGACTTTGCAAAGCGACGTAGATTGAGCTCATATAGGTATGGCAGGCCGCCAATTGTTTTAAACTCTTCTTCTGGGGAAATGTAAAAGTCATTTGCGGTTTTATCGCCAACGACAATAGTTACTTTCACTCCGCGCTTTAACGCACGTTTTACTTCTCTGTTTAGAGCTTTAGGGAAATTGAAGTATGGAGTACAGATGAAGATTTCATTTTGAGCGGCTGCTAATAGCTGCACAATTCTTTGGTTTAAGCTATTGCGACGTTTTCCTAAACCGACGAGAGGGGTCACTTTCACTTCTTCTTCTGAAGCCGATTCACTTTGAAAGTTATAATCAGCTCGTGATAAAGATGAGCGCAGCTGGCGAATGGCTGCTTTGATGTCCTTAGTCTCTGGCTTATCTCGATCTGCTAAATCATTTACAGCGGGATGAGCAATCATCTCACTCTGCACAAAATTAACCATACTATCTGCAAGTGGTTTATGCTGAATAACATGATATCGATCGAAACGGTATCGGCCATTATATTGCAGGTATACGTTATTTAGGCTAGCGCCACTATAGATGACGGTATCATCAATAATAAAACCTTTAAGGTGAAGAACACCAAACACTTCTCGCCCGCGGACAGGAATTCCATAAACAGGAATCGCGTGCTGGTATTTCTTTGCATAAGCCTTATAAAGAGCAGAATTGCCCTCAGAGCTTTCTGCACCAATTAAGCCACGTTGTGCACGGTGCCAGTCTACACAGATGTTAATGTCGAGTCCTGGGTTGCGCTGTTTGGCTTCATAAAGAGCAGTCAGAATTTCTCTCCCTGCTTCATCATCTTCCAGATACAAAGCAACTAGGTAGATTCGTGATGTTGCTTTGCTAATTGCTTCAAGAAGACGTGTTCTAAAAGTTTCTGCAGCATGCAGAACTTCGAAGTCTTCTGGCTTTACCGCAAGACTTGGCAACTGCTCGAATGGATTCCTACTAACAATCATATCGGTGTGTGTACCTTAATTTAGTGCAATATTGCGAACCTGATATTTTACCAAAGATATGAATTATCTGGCTACAAAACCCCGCTCTTTAGAGCGTCAGAATTGCTGAATTGCATTGGAATGAGATCTTTACCACTGTCTACATAGCGTAGATAAGCCATTTTTAATGAGTTTGGTAGTGCAGAACTATCAATGGTAGCAAATCCATGTCGAGCGTAATAATTCTCTAAATGCCTAAAAGCGAAGCAGTAGTCACCACTAGTGAAAACTGTGTTTTTGCAATGAGAAAGCAAAGCATCTCCTATGCCACTTCCACGGAACTCTGGAATCACTAACATCCCCGTGAGCAGTCGTGACTTTTCTACGGTTTTCATTCTCAGGAGAGCAATAATGCAATTTTCCATACTGGCGGTAATGATCAGCTCATCTCGTTTGGCCTTGCCAGCAGGGTAATGCGTTTTGTACAACCTCTTGATGAGAGGAAGTTTGATGGGATTTAACACTTCTATGATTAATGAGTCTGGTATTGTCACTGCGGCTAAAAGATAACTAAGGTAGAATGCTTACAGTTTAAGAGAATCTCATCAGGCGTTGCAAATCCACTATGGAAATTAAGAAACACGCGAGCCTTAAGGCTTTCCACACATTTGGTATAGAACAAACCTGTGCGTATTTGACGGTTGCTGAATCTGTCGACGACGTAATTCAGTTGTTCCAAGATAAAGCTTACCAAGACGTACCAAAGCTGTTTTTGGGTAAAGGTAGTAATATGCTTTTTACTCAACCTTATGAAGGTATGGTTATCATCAACCGCTTAATGGGCAAAACCATTACCGAAGAAGATGAGCATTATTTACTGCATATCGCCGGCGGTGAGGATTGGCCGGATCTGGTTAAGTGGTGTGTAGAGCAAGGCATGGGAGGGGTTGAAAATCTGGCTCTTATCCCTGGTTGTGCTGGTTCGGCGCCGATCCAGAATATTGGGGCGTATGGTCTAGAGCTGCAGGACATCTGCGAATATGTCGATATCCTAGATCTCGACAGCTTCGAGATTAAGCGTATGAGTGCCGAAGAGTGTCAGTTTGGTTATCGTGATTCTATTTTTAAGCATGAGCTGTATGAGAAGTGTTTTATCACTGCGGTTGGTCTTAAGCTGCCGAAGCAATGGCAGGCGATTAATCAATATGGCCCTTTGCAGAGTATTCCTGAAGAAGAGTTGAGTCCGCTTTCTATCTTTGAGCGTGTCTGTCAGGTACGAATGGAAAAGCTGCCTGATCCAGCCAAAGTCGGCAATGCGGGTAGTTTCTTCAAAAATCCAGTGATCAGCCAAGATCATTATGATCTCCTTATTCAGCAGCATAGCAATATGGTGGCTTACCCAACACAAAACGGAATGAAGGTTGCAGCAGGCTGGTTAATTGATCAATGCGGACTTAAAGGCGCATCGGTTAAAGGTGCTCAGGTGAACCCTCTACAAGCTTTAGTGCTCACTAATGTTAATAATTGTAGTGCTGATGATGTGGTTGAGCTTGCTTCTCTGGTTAAGAAGACCGTGTGGGATAAATACCAGATAGAGTTAGAACATGAAGTTCGATTTATGAATCGAACAGGGGAAACTAATCTCGCTGATATAGAGGCTGCGCAATGAGAAAGGAGCACTCCGCAAAGCTGCATATTCTAAAGGCATTAAGTGATGGCGACTTTCATTCCGGTGAAGCGCTCGGTCAGGAGCTTGGAATTTCTCGTGCAGCTATCGCTAAACATATCAAAGGCCTAAATGACTGGGGGGGGTTGATATTTATCGCATTCAGGGGCGAGGCTATCAACTCGCACATCCTTTGCAGTTATTAGACGAGGTTAAACTCCAAGCGAAACTTAGTAGCCAAATTGAGCTGATTTCTGTCATTGATTCGACCAATCAGTATTTGCTTGAAAGAGTCAGTGAGTCGGAGAAAGGGCGCGTGTGTCTTGCTGAGTACCAAGCTAAAGGCAGAGGTAGGCGGGGGCGCCAATGGGTTTCCCCTTTTGGAACTAACCTCTACTTATCCATGTACTGGAGGCTAGATGCTGGTATGGCCGCCGCGATGGGCTTAAGTTTGGTCGTTGGCATTGCCGCGGTGGAAGCTATAGAAAGCATGGGCATTCAAGGCGTGAAGCTGAAGTGGCCGAACGACATTTATTATCAAGATAAAAAGTTGGCTGGTATTTTGGTGGAAATGTCTGGTCAAGCCGGTGGTGCTGCACATTTAGTTATTGGTATGGGACTGAATATCGGTATGCCAGACTTGCAACCAGACATCGATCAGCCCTGGACAACACTCAATCAAGTCAGTGACGGTATTGCGATTGACCGAACTCAGCTTGCGATCAACTTAATAGAGCATTGGAAGACCACGTTAGAAGAATATGAAATGACTGGGCTGGCTGGGTTTGTTGAGCGGTGGAATCGTTTAGATAACTTTATTGGTCGTCCAGTCAAGCTACTAATGGGGCCTAGAGAGGTTCATGGTGTTGTAAAAGGAATCGATCAGCAGGGCGGGGTTGTATTAGAAACTGATAATGGTTTGGAGACCTACATTGGTGGTGAGATCTCCCTAAGGAAAAGTGATTAGTGCGTATAGGTAGGCACTATTTCCGCAACGATACCTTATCAACCAAATGGCTTGGGCCTTTATGCAGGATTAAATGGGCTCTCTCTCGAGTCGGAAGTATATTATGTTCCAAGTTGAGTCCATTAATGCTTTGCCAAATGTCCTTTGCTTTGTTCTTCGCTTCATCTTCAGTGAGCTGAGTGTAATGACTAAAGTAAGAACCGGGCTTGGTAAATGCCCCGCCTCTAAACTTCAAGAAGCGTTCGATATACCATTGTTCGATGGTCTCTGTTTCAGCATCAACATAGATTGAGAAGTCTAGAAAATCAGAAACAAACACACGATGAGGGTCATGCGGGTAATCCATCCCACTTTGTAAGACGTTTAACCCCTCAATAATCAATACGTCTGGACGATCGACTTTTTTCCGCTCATCAGTAATGTCATAGGTGATATGTGAATAGACTGGTACTTCTAAGTTTGGTTGACCAGCTTTGACATCAGAAACGAACTCCACCAAGCGTTTAATATCGTAAGACTCTGGAAAACCTTTACGGTGCATGATTCCTTTCTCTTCCAGAACTTTCTTTGGATACAAGAAACCGTCGGTTGTCACCAGCGCAACCTTTGGGTGGTTATCCCAACGAGACAGTAGTGCTCTGAGTAGTCGAGCTGTAGTGCTTTTGCCCACAGCCACACTGCCCGCAATACCAATAACAAATGGCGGAGCATGTTCTTCGGTATTAAGAAACTGTTGTAGTACTGTATTGCGACTTTGGCGAGCTTGAACATATAAGTTCAACAGGCGAGACAAGGGAAGGTAGATCTCTACCGCTTCCTCCATAGTGAGGTTTTCATTAATGCCTTGAAGCGCAGCTAGATCGTCTGCAGAGAGTGTCATCGGAACAGAATTACGTAATTCTGCCCACTCTGCACGATCGAATGACAAAAATGGACTCATGGATCTCTTTTATCCTTGGTTTCATCGAGAGCAAGAACATACAACAAGCTCTGGGCAAAGCAAACGACAAAGCTCGAAAGTTTGCTTTAAAAAGCGAGGTTTGTATGATTTTGCAGCAAACAAATCTAAAAAGAAGAAAATTACGTTTTTTTTTAAAATAGCTATTGCAACCTAGAAAATCATTCAATAGAATGCGCACCACTTATGCCGACTTAGCTCAGTAGGTAGAGCAACTGACTTGTAATCAGTAGGTCACCAGTTCGATTCCGGTAGTCGGCACCATTCTTTCCTTTAGTAGTTAGAATGGCTTTAAAATTTGGAGGGGTTCCCGAGTGGCCAAAGGGAGCAGACTGTAAATCTGCCGGCACTGCCTTCGATGGTTCGAATCCGTCCCCCTCCACCATATTCTTTAGGAAATAGCTCTCAGAGTTACGTGTTGCGGGCATCGTATAATGGCTATTACCTCAGCCTTCCAAGCTGATGATGCGGGTTCGATTCCCGCTGCCCGCTCCACTCTAATTTGAGTGCTGATATAGCTCAGGTGGTAGAGCGCATCCTTGGTAAGGATGAGGTCGGCAGTTCGAGTCTGCCTATCAGCACCAGCTCTCAAAGTTATCTCCTTTTGATATAAGATTTACCAATAATCTTTTTTGGTTGCGTGGTCAATTCGGGCCACCTAAATCCGTACCTAGAGGGACTACTCATGTCTAAAGAAAAATTTGAACGTGTAAAACCGCACGTAAACGTTGGTACTATCGGCCACGTTGACCACGGTAAAACAACTCTAACTGCAGCTATCTGTACAACACTTGCTAAAGTATACGGCGGTGCTGCTCGTGACTTCGCATCTATCGATAACGCTCCAGAAGAGCGTGAGCGCGGTATCACAATCGCTACTTCTCACGTAGAGTACGATACTCCAACTCGCCACTACGCGCACGTTGACTGTCCAGGACACGCGGACTACGTTAAGAACATGATCACTGGTGCTGCACAGATGGACGGTGGTATTCTTGTAGTTGCTGCTACTGATGGTCCAATGCCACAAACTCGTGAGCACATCCTACTAGGCCGTCAGGTTGGTATCCCTTACATCATCGTATTCATGAACAAATGTGACATGGTTGACGATGAAGAGCTACTAGAACTAGTAGAAATGGAAGTTCGTGAACTTCTATCTGAGTACGACTTCCCAGGTGATGACCTACCAGTTATCCAAGGTTCTGCACTAGGCGCACTAAACGGCGAAGAGCAGTGGGAAGCTAAGATTGTTGAACTAGCAGAAGCGCTAGATTCATACATCCCAGAGCCAGAGCGTGCAATCGATCAGCCATTCCTAATGCCTATCGAAGACGTATTCTCAATCCAAGGTCGTGGTACAGTAGTTACTGGTCGTATCGAGCGCGGTATCCTAACTGTAGGTGACGAAGTAGAAATCGTAGGTATCAAAGAAACTACAACTACTACTTGTACTGGTGTTGAGATGTTCCGTAAGCTTCTAGACGAAGGTCGTGCGGGTGAGAACGTTGGTGCACTTCTACGTGGTACTAAACGTGACGAAGTAGAGCGTGGTCAAGTACTAGCAGCTCCTAAGTCAATCAACCCACACACTAAGTTCGAGTCAGAAGTATACGTACTTTCTAAAGATGAAGGTGGTCGTCACACTCCATTCTTCAAAGGCTACCGTCCACAGTTCTACTTCCGTACAACTGACKAACTGGTG
>NZ_APHW01000031.1 GCF_002741985.1 Vibrio rotiferianus CAIM 577 = LMG 21460 | reverse complement strand
TGAAGGTGGTCGTCACACTCCATTCTTCAAAGGCTACCGTCCACAGTTCTACTTCCGTACAACTGACGTAACTGGTGACATCTCTCTACCAGAAGGCGTAGAAATGGTAATGCCAGGCGACAACATCCAAATGCAAGTTGAGCTAATCGCTCCTATCGCTATGGACGAAGGTCTACGTTTCGCTATCCGTGAAGGTGGCCGTACAGTAGGTGCTGGTGTTGTTGCTAAGATCTTCGACTAATTCTTAACGAATTGCCGAATGTCTTCGGAAAATCTTGAATTAGATTTGACGAACCAGTAGCAAAAAGGGCATCATTTGATGCCCTTTTTCTGCACTCAACTTTTTTTTAGCTGTTTTCTTGTTCAGAATTTGGTTGAGAGCAGAGCAAGATTGGCCAGTGAGGCTTAATCTTAAGAGTGTAACGCTGATTTTTTCAGCGATATGGAGTTTGCCCTGCAACAGCGGGGTTGTTGTCGTCTATAGTAAGACTTGTGACAGGTTGGTTTATGAAAGCAAATAATGCTGAAACTCCTGATAGCTCAAACGCAGCCGATACGTTTAAGTGGATTGCCGCTTTCGTATTAGCAGCGGCCGCTGTTGTGGGTAATTACCTGTATGGTGAAATGTCTGTAGTGGTTCGCGCTGCAGGCGTTGTTGTTCTAATTGCAGCTGCTCTTGGCGTTGCAGCAACAACAACTAAAGGTAAAGCAGCGATCAGTTTTGCAAAAGAATCTCGTATGGAAGTTCGTAAGGTTGTTTGGCCTACTCGCCAAGAAACCATGCAAACAACACTGATCGTTTTAGCTGTAAGTATTGTAATGGCTCTAGCGCTTTGGGGTATTGACGGCATTATGGTTCGTCTAGTAGCTCTAGCGACTGGGGTATAGAGGGTTTTAATTCATGAGTGAAGCTCCAAAAAAACGCTGGTATGTGGTTCAAGCCTTCTCTGGATTTGAAGGTCGTGTAGCTCAGTCTCTTCGCGAGCATATCAAAATGCACAGCATGGAAGAGCTATTCGGTGAAGTACTGGTTCCTACTGAAGAAGTAGTGGAAATGCGCGCGGGTCAGCGTCGCAAATCTGAGCGTAAGTTCTTCCCTGGTTACGTCCTTGTTCAGATGATTATGAACGATGAATCATGGCACTTAGTACGCAGTGTGCCGCGTGTCATGGGCTTCATTGGTGGTACCTCCGACCGTCCAGCACCTATCACAGATAAAGAAGCTGACGCTATTCTTAACCGTCTTGAGAAGGCGAGTGAAGCTCCTCGTCCACGTACTATGTACGAAGCGGGTGAAGTGGTACGTGTTAACGAAGGTCCATTTGCTGACTTCAATGGTACTGTTGAAGAAGTAGATTATGAGAAGAGCCGCCTGAAAGTGTCTGTGTCGATCTTTGGTCGCGCAACACCAGTTGAGCTTGAATTTGGTCAGGTTGAAAAACTTGATTAAAAAAACACCTTTTTAAGGGTTGTCTAAGGCGCGAATTATGACTATAATTTCGCGCCTTTTTACTTCTCGTGAAGTAAAGAGTTTTTTCACAAACGGGGAGCTGATCAGTGATTAGCGTTTGTACCCAAACTTAGGAATTATCATGGCTAAGAAAGTTGAAGCTTACATCAAGCTACAAGTTGCAGCTGGTATGGCGAACCCAAGTCCACCAGTTGGTCCTGCACTAGGTCAACACGGTGTTAACATCATGGAATTCTGTAAAGCGTTCAACGCGAAAACAGAATCTCTAGAGAAAGGTCTACCTACTCCAGTTGTTATCACTGTATACAACGACCGTTCTTTCACGTTCGTAACTAAGACTCCACCTGCTGCTGTTCTACTTAAGAAAGCTGCTGGCGTTAAGTCTGGTTCAGGTCGTCCAAACACTGAAAAAGTTGGTACTGTAACTGACGCTCAAATCCAAGAAATCGCAGAAACTAAAGCTGCTGATATGACTGGTGCTGACATCGAAGCAATGAAGCGTTCAATCGCTGGTACTGCTCGTTCAATGGGCCTAGTGGTAGAGGGTTAATAAGATGGCTAAACTAACTAAGCGCATGCGCGTAATCCGCGAAAAAGTTGACGTAACTAAAGAGTACGAAATCAACGAAGCTGTAGCTCTTCTTCAAGAACTAGCGACTGCTAAATTCGTAGAATCTGTTGACGTTGCTATTAACCTAGGCATCGATGCTCGTAAATCTGACCAGAACGTACGTGGTGCAACTGTACTACCTCACGGTACTGGCCGCGAAATCCGCGTTGCAGTGTTCACTCAAGGTGCAAACGCTGAAGCAGCTAAAGAAGCTGGCGCAGACATCGTTGGCATGGAAGATCTTGCTGAGCAAGTTAAGAAAGGCGAAATGAACTTCGACGTAGTTGTTGCTTCTCCAGATGCAATGCGCGTTGTAGGTCAACTAGGTACTATCCTAGGTCCTCGCGGTCTTATGCCAAACCCTAAAGTTGGTACTGTAACTCCTAACGTTGCTGAAGCAGTTAAAAACGCTAAAGCTGGTCAGGTTCGTTACCGTAACGACAAAAACGGCATCATCCACACTACTATCGGTAAAGCAAACTTCTCTGCTGAGCAGATCAAAGAGAACCTAGAGTCACTTCTAGTTGCTCTGAAGAAAGCTAAGCCATCTTCAGCGAAAGGTACTTTCCTGAAGAAAGTAAGCATCTCTACTACTATGGGTGCTGGTGTTGCTGTTGATCAGGCTAGCCTGAACACTCAAGCATAATTTATTTGCTTAGGCGCAAAATTTGTGTATAATTTTGCGCCTAATATTTGTGGTTGGGGCTGAACTTTGGTTCTAAATGAATTAAGACCCAGTCTCCGTCCAAGACCGTAGGTGTCTGACTTTATTTTTAAATGAAGGCTTAATATTCCCTACGTAGATGGTGCCCGAACTGACAGAAAGCTCTATGTAAATAGTTACCTTTCTTCTGGGAAGCACCTGAATAACTCTCACTGTCGTGATGATAGTGAGTGGTGTAACGACAACCAGGAGTAAATCCAAGATGGCTTTAAACCTTCAAGACAAAAAAGCAATTGTTGCTGAAGTCAACGAAGCTGCCAGTGGTGCACTTTCTGCAGTTGTAGCTGATTCTCGTGGCGTAGAAGTTGGCGCTATGACATCACTACGTAAACAAGCTCGTGAAGCTGGTGTTTACGTACGTGTTGTTCGTAACACACTTATGCGTCGTGCGGTTGCAGGTACTGAGTACGAGTGTCTAACTGACACTTTCACTGGTCCTACTCTAATCGCATTCTCTAATGAGCACCCAGGTGCTGCAGCGCGTCTTTTCAAAGACTTCGCTAAAGAGAACAAAGACTTCGAGATCAAAGCTGCTGCATTTGAAGGCGCGCTAACTGACGCTGAAGTACTAGCGACACTACCAACTTACGACGAAGCTATCGCACGCCTAATGATGTGCATGAAAGAAGCTTCTGCAGGCAAGCTGGTACGTACTATCGCTGCACTACGCGACCAAAAAGAAGAAGCTGCTGCGTAAGCCTTGCTTTTCACTGGTTGCTATTTAAACTTATTGTTGATTTAAAAGAGAATTGTTATGTCTATCACTAACGAGCAAATCCTAGACGCAGTTGCAGAAATGTCTGTAATGCAAGTTGTTGAACTAATCGAAGCAATGGAAGAGAAATTCGGTGTTTCTGCTGCTGCTGCTGTTGTAGCTGGCGGCGCTGCTGCAGGCGAAGCTGCTGCTGAGCAAACTGAATTCGACGTAATCCTAGAATCTGCTGGCGGTAACAAAGTTGCTGTAATCAAAGCAGTACGTGGCGCAACTGGCCTAGGTCTTAAAGAAGCTAAAGCTCTTGTAGACGGCGCTCCAGCACCTCTTAAAGAAGGTGTTGACAAAGCAGAAGCTGACGCTCTTAAAGCTCAGCTAGAAGAAGCTGGTGCAACTGTTGCTGTTAAGTAATTATTGCATAGTTTCTTAGCCTAACGGCTAATTGGCTGGTGGTTTTTTAACCACCGGCCTTTTTGCGCTGTAGGGTATAGGCGAATTTTCCCGCTGTTTAAGCGCCTCATATCCATGCAAAAAACATTTCATTCTTTCGCAATGGAATGTCACTACAGTAAACAGCTATTTAGTCACTGTCCCTTACCCCCCTTAAGTAACTAGGAGCGGGCGGACAGTTTGGGTCACTTATCAGCGAGCTGAGGAACCCCATGGTTTACTCTTATACCGAGAAAAAGCGCATCCGTAAGGACTTTGGTACTCGTCCACAAGTTTTGGACATTCCATACCTGCTATCGATCCAGCTCGATTCGTTCGACAAATTCATCGAACAGGATCCTGAAGGTCAATACGGTCTTGAAGCTGCTTTCCGTTCTGTATTCCCAATTCAGAGCTACAACGGCAATTCTGAGCTGCAATACGTTAGCTACCGTCTTGGTGAGCCAGTTTTTGACGTTAAAGAATGTCAAATCCGCGGTGTAACTTACTCAAAGCCACTACGCGTAAAACTACGTCTAGTAATCTTTGATAAAGACGCACCAGCAGGTACTGTAAAAGACATTAAAGAACAAGAAGTCTACATGGGCGAAATTCCGCTTATGACAGACAATGGTACCTTCGTAATCAATGGTACCGAGAGGGTTATCGTATCCCAGCTGCACCGAAGCCCAGGCGTGTTCTTCGACAGCGATAAGGGTAAGACCCACTCTTCAGGTAAAGTTCTATATAACGCACGTGTAATTCCTTACCGTGGCTCATGGCTAGACTTTGAGTTCGATCCTAAGGATAACTTATACGTACGTATCGACCGTCGTCGTAAGCTACCAGCATCGATCATCCTTCGTGCACTTGGTAAAACGTCAGAAGAAATCCTAGATATCTTCTTCGAGAAAGTGAACTTCGAAGTGAAAGACCAAACTCTACTTATGGAGTTGGTTCCAGATCGTCTACGTGGTGAAACTGCGTCATTCGATATCGAAGCGAACGGTAAGACTTACGTTGAGCAAGGTCGTCGCGTTACAGCTCGTCATATCCGCCAACTAGAAAAAGATGGCGTTGATCACATCGAAGTACCAGTTGAGTACATCGTTGGTAAAGTTGCATCGAAAGACTACGTTAACGAAGCAACAGGCGAGATCATCGTAAACGCTAACCAGGAAATTAGCCTGGAAGCTCTAGCGAACCTATCTCAGGCTGGCCATAAAGCGCTAGAAGTTCTATTCACGAACGATCTAGACCACGGTCCATTCATGTCAGAAACGCTACGTATCGACAGCACTGTTGATCGTATTTCTGCGCTGGTAGAAATCTACCGCATGATGCGCCCTGGTGAGCCACCAACAAAAGAAGCTGCAGAAGCTCTATTCGAAAGCCTATTCTTCTCTGAAGAGCGCTATGACCTATCAACTGTTGGCCGTATGAAGTTCAACAGTTCTATCGAGCGTGAAGATGCTCTAGAACAAGGTACGCTTGACGAGCAAGACATCATCGAAGTGATGAAGAAGCTTATTGCGATCCGTAACGGTAAAGGCGAAGTGGACGATATCGACCACCTAGGCAACCGTCGTATCCGCTCTGTAGGCGAAATGGCTGAGAACCAATTCCGTGTTGGTCTTGTGCGTGTTGAACGTGCAGTGAAAGAGCGCCTAAGCCTTGGTGACCTTGATGCAATCATGCCTCAAGACCTGATCAACGCTAAGCCTATTTCAGCAGCGGTTAAAGAGTTCTTTGGCTCTTCACAGCTTTCACAGTTCATGGACCAAAACAACCCGCTATCAGAAGTTACGCACAAACGTCGTATCTCTGCATTGGGTCCTGGCGGTCTAACTCGTGAACGCGCTGGCTTTGAAGTACGTGACGTTCACGTAACTCACTACGGTCGTCTATGTCCGATCGAAACGCCAGAAGGTCCAAACATCGGTCTGATCAACTCTCTATCTGCGTTTGCGCGTTGTAACGAGTACGGTTTCCTAGAGACTCCTTACCGTCGCGTTGTAGATGGCGTTGTTACAGACGAAGTAGATTACCTATCTGCAATCGAAGAAGGCCAATTCGTTATCGCACAGGCTAACGCTGCGTTAACTGAAGAAGGCGGTTTTGCAGATGAGCTGATCACAGCTCGTCAAAAAGGTGAATCTGGTCTACACCCTCGTGAGCACGCTCAGTACATGGACGTTGCGACAAACCAGGTTGTATCTATCGCTGCATCGCTTATCCCGTTCCTAGAACACGATGATGCGAACCGTGCATTGATGGGTGCCAACATGCAACGTCAGGCAGTTCCAACACTGAAAGCTGACAAACCGCTTGTTGGTACTGGTATTGAACGTAACGTAGCAGTTGACTCAGGTGTAACTGCAGTTGCTAAACGTGGTGGTGTAATCCAGTCAGTAGATGCTTCTCGTATCGTTGTTAAAGTGAACGAAGAAGAGCTAGTACCAGGTGAAGCTGGTATCGACATCTACAACCTGACTAAATACACACGTTCTAACCAGAACACATGTATTAACCAGCGCCCATGTGTGATGCCAGGTGAACCTGTATCACGCGGTGACGTTCTTGCTGATGGTCCTTCAACAGACCTTGGTGAACTAGCGCTTGGTCAAAACATGCGTATCGCGTTCATGCCTTGGAACGGTTACAACTTCGAAGACTCGATCTTAGTATCTGAGCGCGTAGTTCAAGAAGACCGCTTCACGACTATCCACATCCAAGAACTTACTTGTGTGGCGCGTGATACTAAGCTTGGTTCTGAAGAGATCACAGCTGATATTCCAAACGTAGGTGAATCTGCTCTGTCTAAACTAGACGAGTCAGGTATCGTTTACATCGGTGCTGAAGTTAAGGGTGGCGACATCCTAGTTGGTAAAGTAACACCTAAAGGTGAAACTCAGCTAACGCCTGAAGAGAAGCTACTACGTGCAATCTTCGGTGAAAAAGCATCTGACGTTAAAGATACTTCACTACGTGTACCTAACTCTGTTTCAGGTACGATTATCGACGTTCAAGTCTTCACTCGCGATGGCGTAGAGAAAGACAAGCGTGCGCTTGAAATCGAGCAAATGCAGCTTAAAGAAGCGAAGAAAGACCTAACTGAAGAATTCCAGATTCTTGAGGGTGGCCTTCTAAACCGTGTTCGCGCTGTATTGATTGATGGTGGTTACTCTGAAGCGAAACTAGACGCAACTGATCGTAAGAAGTGGCTAGAACTAACGCTTGAAGATGACGCTCTACAAACTCAGCTAGAGCAACTAGCAGAGCAGTGGGACGAGCTAAAAGCTGACTTCGATAAGAAATTCGAAACTAAGCGTCGTAAGATCACACAAGGTGATGATCTAGCACCTGGCGTACTGAAGATCGTTAAGGTTTACCTAGCGGTTAAACGTCGCATCCAGCCTGGTGATAAGATGGCGGGTCGTCACGGTAACAAGGGTGTAATCTCTAAGATCAACCCTGTTGAAGACATGCCATACGATGAGAAAGGTCAGCCTGTCGACATCGTACTTAACCCACTGGGTGTACCTTCGCGTATGAACATCGGTCAGATCCTAGAAGTACACTTAGGTCTGGCAGCGAAAGGTATCGGTGACAAGATCAACCAGATGGTTAAAGAGCAGCAAGAACTAGCGAAATTCCGCGAGTTCCTACAGAAAGTTTACGATCTAGGCGAAACTCGCCAGAAAGTAGACATTGCTTCTCTATCTGATGACGAAGTTCGCACTCTGATCAAGAACCTACGTGGCGGTCTACCAATCGCGACTCCAGTATTTGACGGTGCACCAGAAGCGGCTATTAAGGCGCTACTGAAACTAGCAGACCTACCAGAATCTGGTCAGCTAAAACTGTTTGATGGTCGCACGGGTGACCAGTTTGAGCGTCCTGTAACAGTAGGTTACATGTACATGCTGAAACTGAACCACCTTGTTGATGACAAGATGCACGCACGTTCAACTGGTTCGTACAGCCTAGTAACTCAGCAGCCACTTGGTGGTAAAGCTCAGTTCGGTGGTCAGCGTTTCGGTGAGATGGAAGTATGGGCACTAGAAGCATACGGTGCTGCTTACACTCTACAAGAAATGCTAACGGTTAAGTCGGATGACGTTAACGGCCGTACTAAGATGTACAAAAACATCGTAGACGGTAACCACAGCATGGAACCTGGTATGCCAGAATCGTTCAACGTATTGTTGAAAGAGATTCGCTCGCTAGGTATCAACATCGAGCTAGAAGACGAAGAGTAATCTCTTTCTCTCTCAGCCAAGGTTGAGAGAGATATAAAGCGATTATTTAGTAGAAGGTGCTCACTTTAGCGGGTGAGCTCCTTTTAACTCCTTACAGGAGCTGATTGTGAAAGACTTATTAAACTTTCTAAAAGCACAGCATAAGACCGAAGAATTTGATGCAATCAAAATCGGTCTATCTTCACCAGACATGATCCGTTCATGGTCTTTCGGTGAAGTTAAAAAACCTGAAACGATCAACTATCGTACGTTCAAACCTGAACGCGATGGTCTGTTCTGTGCGCGTATCTTTGGTCCAGTTAAAGACTACGAATGTCTTTGTGGTAAGTACAAGCGCCTGAAGCACCGTGGTGTTATCTGTGAGAAGTGTGGTGTAGAAGTTACACAAACTAAAGTTCGTCGTGACCGCATGGGCCACATCGAGCTAGCTTCACCAGTAGCTCACATCTGGTTCCTAAAATCGCTACCGTCTCGTATCGGTCTACTAATGGATATCCCTCTACGTGATATCGAACGTGTTCTTTACTTCGAAATGTACGTAGTAACAGAACCAGGTATGACTGATCTAGAAAAATCTCAGATGCTTACAGAAGAAGAGTATCTGGATCGTCTAGAAGAGTGGGGCGACGAGTTCACTGCTAAGATGGGTGCAGAAGCAATCAAGGACCTACTAGGTTCTATGGATATGCACGCTGAAGCAGAACAAATGCGTGAAGAGCTAGAAACAACTAACTCTGAAACTAAGCGTAAGAAAGTAACTAAGCGTCTGAAACTGGTAGAAGCGTTTATTCAATCTGGTAACAACCCAGAGTGGATGATCCTGACTGTACTTCCAGTTCTTCCGCCAGATCTACGTCCTCTAGTACCACTAGATGGCGGTCGTTTTGCGACTTCAGATCTGAACGACCTATACCGTCGTGTGATCAACCGTAACAACCGTTTGAAGCGTCTTCTAGAGTTAGCTGCTCCGGACATCATCGTACGTAACGAAAAACGTATGCTGCAAGAGTCTGTTGATGCGCTACTAGACAACGGTCGTCGTGGTCGTGCGATCACAGGTTCTAACAAGCGTCCTCTGAAATCTCTTGCTGATATGATCAAGGGTAAACAAGGTCGTTTCCGTCAGAACCTTCTAGGTAAACGTGTAGACTACTCTGGCCGTTCTGTAATCACAGTAGGTCCATACCTTCGTCTACACCAGTGTGGTCTTCCTAAGAAGATGGCACTTGAGCTATTCAAACCATTTATCTACAGCAAGCTAGAGACTCGTGGTCTTGCGACTACAATCAAAGCTGCTAAGAAGATGGTAGAGCGTGAAGAAGCGGTAGTTTGGGATATCCTAGACGAAGTAATCCGTGAACACCCAGTACTATTGAACCGTGCACCTACACTTCACCGTCTAGGTATCCAGGCGTTCGAACCAGTACTAATCGAAGGTAAAGCGATTCAGCTACACCCACTAGTGTGTGCGGCGTACAACGCGGACTTCGATGGTGACCAAATGGCGGTTCACGTACCTCTAACACTAGAGGCACAGCTTGAAGCTCGTACACTGATGATGTCGACAAACAACATTCTGTCGCCAGCGTCAGGTGATCCGATCATCGTACCTTCTCAGGACGTTGTATTGGGTCTGTACTACATGACTCGTGACAAGATCAACGTGAAAGGTGAAGGCATGTACCTTTCTGGCCCAGCAGAGGCTGAGAAAGCATACCGCACTAAGCAAGCTGAACTTCACGCACGCGTTAAAGTACGTATTACAGAAACAGTTGTAGACGAAGATGGCAACAGCACAACAGAGACTAAGATGGTTGATACAACTATCGGTCGTGCAATGCTATGGCAAATCGTGCCAGCTGGTCTACCGTACAGCATCGTTAACCAAAAGCTAGGTAAGAAGCAAATCTCTAACCTACTAAACGAGGCGTACCGTAAACTAGGCCTGAAAGACACTGTAATCTTCGCTGACCAAATCATGTACACAGGTTTCGCATACGCGGCACTATCTGGTGTATCTGTTGGTATCGACGATATGGTTGTACCGCCAGCTAAGTACACTGAAATCGCAGAAGCGGAAGAAGAAGTACGTGAAATCCAGGAACAATACCAATCTGGTCTTGTTACTGCAGGCGAACGATACAACAAAGTTATCGATATCTGGGCATCGACCAACGATCGCGTAGCGAAAGCGATGATGGCAAACCTTTCATCTGAAACGGTAGTTAACCGTGACGGTGAAGAAGAGCAACAAGAATCGTTTAACAGCATCTACATGATGGCTGACTCGGGTGCTCGTGGTTCTGCAGCTCAGATTCGTCAGCTAGCGGGTATGCGTGGTCTGATGGCTCGTCCGGATGGTTCGATCATCGAAACGCCGATCACTGCGAACTTTAAAGAAGGTCTAAACGTACTTCAGTACTTTATCTCAACGCACGGTGCTCGTAAGGGTCTTGCGGATACGGCACTGAAAACAGCGAACTCGGGTTACCTAACTCGTCGTCTAGTAGACGTTGCTCAAGACGTTGTTGTAACTGAACATGACTGTGGCACTCACGAGGGTGTTGACATGATGCCTCACATCGAGGGTGGTGATGTTAAAGTTGCACTAACTGAGCTAGCTCTAGGTCGTGTAGTAGCTGAAGACGTTCTTAAACCAGGTACAGAAGATGTTCTGATCCCACGTAACACTCTAATTGATGAGAAGTGGTGTCAGATCATGGAAGAGAACTCTGTAGACAGCATGCGCGTACGCTCTGTTGTTACATGTGACTCTGACTTCGGTTGTTGTGCACAGTGTTACGGTCGTGACCTAGCACGTGGTCACCTAGTGAACCAAGGTGAAGCAGTAGGTGTTATCGCTGCTCAGTCTATCGGTGAACCGGGTACACAGCTTACGATGCGTACGTTCCACATCGGTGGTGCGGCATCTACTGCAGCAGCAGAGAACAGCATCCAAGCGAAGACAACTGGTACAGTTAAACTGCACAACGCTAAGTTCGTAATCAACAAAGATAAGAAGCTAGTAATCACGTCTCGTGCATCTGAGCTAACTATCATTGATGAATTCGGTCGTACTAAAGAGAAGCACAAACTTCCTTACGGTTCGATGCTAAGCAAAGGCGACAACGATGCAGTAACAGCTGGTGACGTTGTTGCTAACTGGGAAGCGCACACCATGCCAATCATCACTGAAGTGGCAGGTCGCATCCAGTTCGTAGACATGATCGACGGTGTTACAGTTTCTCGTCAAACAGATGACCTAACAGGTCTATCTTCAAGCGAAGTAACTGACCCAGCAGCTCGCCCAGCAGCAGGTAAAGATATGCGTCCAGCTATCAAACTTGTTGATGAGCAAGGTAACGACGTAATGATCCCTGGTACTGAAATGCCAGCTCACTACTTCCTACCTGGTAAAGCGATTGTAAACATCGAAGACGGCGCAGAAGTAGGTGTGGGTGATACACTTTCACGTATCCCTCAGAAATCTGGCGGTAACAAAGATATCACCGGTGGTCTACCACGCGTAGCTGACCTATTCGAAGCTCGTAAGCCTAAAGAGCCTGCGATTCTTGCTGAGCACACAGGTACTGTAAGCTTCGGTAAAGAGACGAAAGGTAAACGTCGTCTAGTAATCACTCGTGACGGCGGTGACGCTTACGAAGAGATGATTCCTAAGCATCGTCAGTTGAACGTATTTGAAGGTGAGCGTGTTGAACGTGGTGACGTGATCGCAGATGGTCCAGAGTCTCCACATGACATTCTACGTCTACGTGGCGTACACGCTGTAACTCAGTACATTGCTAACGAAGTACAAGAAGTTTACCGTCTACAAGGCGTTAAGATTAACGATAAGCACATCGAGACTATCGTTCGTCAAATGCTACGTAAGTGTACAATTACTCACGCAGGTGACTCTGAGTTCCTACCTGGCGAGCAAGTTGAATACTCACAAGTTAAGATTTCTAACCGTAACCTAGAAGCTGAAGGCAAAGAGCCTGCACGTTTCGAGCGTGAGCTACTAGGTATCACTAAGGCATCTCTAGCGACTGAGTCATTCATCTCTGCGGCATCGTTCCAGGAGACAACTCGCGTACTAACAGAAGCTGCGGTTTCTGGTAAGCGTGATGACCTACGTGGTCTGAAAGAGAACGTAATTGTTGGTCGTCTGATCCCAGCTGGTACTGGTTTCGCATACCACCAAGAGCGTCAAGCTAAACGTGCTGAAGAGCAAGAAGGTCCATCTGCTGAACAAGCAACAGATAACCTAGCTGCACTTCTAAACGCTGGCTTCTCATCTGACGAGTAATCGTTAAGAGCTTAAAAGAAAGGGCACCTTCGGGTGCCTTTTTTGTTTTTGAAGCAAGAGGTTAGACGCTATGATTCGAGAGCGCTTTACTATAGGAATTGAGAGGTGTTTTTTGAGGGCTAGTGCAAGACATTTAGAAAGAACTTGTCCTTAGAGAGGTAAAATGAACCGAATCCCAAAAAACAAAAAGGGTTGACGCACACACGCCAACCCTTAAGAATTTTCTCGCTTCTCGCTTCTCGCTTCTCGCTTCTCGCTTCTCGCTTCTCGCTTCTCGCTTCTCGCTTCTCGCTTCTCGCTATGCGCCAGGAGGCATCGCAAGACTGTCAGCAATTAGCTTAATCAGATGATCTTCAACGGCAAAACGTGTCTCAATAATTTCCCCAATTAGAGACATATCACCATCAAACTCACCAAGTACATCGTCCTCGGATACATCTGAATATTTATCAGTGAAGTTAAGCAAAGGCTCAGTAGTCAGTACAATTTTGCCGTAGGTTTGGTTGATTTCATCAGTGGCAACAAAACCGGTTGCTTTCCATTTGTCCATGACCATCTCGTAAATTTTAAAATGGCCTTCGGAGATGTAATCTACAAGGTGTTGGCAGAAGTGTTGTAGTTCTTGAGGAGTAGGGAGTTCAATGACGTTAGTTTTTGAACAAGGTTGCAACGCAGCAAGTTTACAATATTCGACAATCAAAGATTGTCTCGTTTCAAGCCAATGGTCGATGACCTCACTCGAACCACCCCATTGTGCTTGTGTTTGTTTGAATTTTTTTAGCATGACCATGCCCTCATGATCTGAACGCCCAATGGCATTCGTATCCTTTGCAAAGCAAAGTTAGTAAATTGAATACAAACTCTTGTCCTTCCTAGAATTTATAGTTGCAGATTTGGCAAACAACAAACTCTGGTATGAAATTAGATTGCCAGTAAAATGGATGAACTGCAAGCAGAGGGAAGTAGTAATGTTAAGAAAAGGTGAAGCAAACCGTATGAAAGACGCCTATTGGTGTGTTGTCTCAGGAAGTGATATTTGGCTGGTGGATGGTGCTATTCCATTAGGTAGTGCGAAGCAGTTCTCACTGCCAGAAGCAAGTGCAAGGCAAATAGGGGACTACCAAGGCGCTCCTTTCATGTGGGTAAATTTATCTGATCTTGACCATGATTTAGAGCTTGTCTCTCTGCGCGATTGCCTCCATTTTCCTGAAGCCCTTTTTCTGTTGATCAGCAAAGCCATCCAGTATGGCCATATGACGCAAAGTCTGCGCTTTTGCCCACAATGTGGTGGTCGTAACTTCCTCAATAACAATCAACTGGCGATGCAGTGTGGCGAGTGCCGTACTTTGCATTATCCGCGTATTTTCCCATGCATCATTGTCGCTGTGAGCAAAGAAAAGCAGATCTTGCTAGCTCAGCACCCTCGTCATCGAAATGGCATGTATACCGTAATAGCGGGCTTTTTAGAGGTAGGAGAAACCTTAGAAGAATGTGTCGCACGAGAAGTGCATGAAGAAACCGGCGTACAGGTTAAAAATATTCGCTACTTTGGCAGTCAGCCGTGGGCATTTCCATCCAGTATGATGATGGCATTTCTTGCTGATTATGACTCTGGTGAATTGAATCCGGACTACACTGAACTGTCTGATGCTCAGTGGTTTGGTGTTGATGAGATGCCACCTGTCGCGCCAAAAGGGACGATTGCACGAGCGCTTATCGAAAAAACGCGACAAGATATCGAATCTAATTAGATGAAAAATAGATAAAAAAAACCCTCCGAGAGGGAGGGGGTAAGTAAGATGTCGTTATGAGATGCTGAGTACTGGGTACTCAGTTTATAATTGTAGTTTTCGCTAGCGAACAAATTTTTAACACTGATACCGATTGGGTGCAAATTAAGCACTGATTTAAAAGTTAATAACTTGATCCAGGTTGCAAAGCACGCAGCTATTAGCCTTAAATCAGTGATAGAATACCCCCTTTCAAAGAAAGCCTAACAATTGGAATTACGGAATGACTGAATTAAAAAATGATCGTTATCTGCGTGCCCTTCTAAAAGAGCCAGTAGATTACACGCCAGTATGGATGATGCGTCAGGCAGGTCGTTACCTACCAGAATACAAAGCAACTCGTGCGCAAGCGGGCGATTTCATGTCTTTGTGTAAGAACGCGGAGTTGGCGTCAGAAGTAACGCTTCAACCACTACGCCGTTTTCCTCTTGATGCAGCGATCTTGTTCTCTGACATCCTAACTATCCCAGATGCAATGGGTTTAGAACTTCGCTTTGCTGCGGGTGAAGGTCCGGTTTTCGATAAACCAATCACTTGCAAAGCAGACGTAGAAAAGATCGGTCTGCCGGATCCAGAAGGCGAGCTGCAATACGTAATGAACGCAGTGCGTCAAATCCGCAAAGATTTGAACGGTGACGTTCCACTGATTGGTTTCTCTGGTAGCCCATGGACACTAGCAACCTACATGGTCGAAGGTGGCAGCTCGAAAGCGTTCACCAAGATCAAGAAGATGATGTACGCTGAACCACAAACTCTGCACCTGCTTCTAGATAAGCTAGCAGACAGCGTTATCGAGTACCTAAACGCACAAATTAAAGCGGGTGCGCAATCAGTAATGGTATTTGATACATGGGGTGGTGTACTGACACCTCGTGACTACAACCTGTTCTCACTGCAATACATGCACAAGATTGTGGATGGTCTGATTCGTGAAAACGACGGTCGTCGCGTACCAGTAACGCTGTTCACTAAGAACGGTGGCATGTGGCTTGAGCAAATCGCAGCAACGGGCTGTGATGCGGTAGGTCTAGACTGGACCATCAACATCGCAGACGCGAAAGCGCGTATCGGTGACAAAGTGGCTCTACAAGGTAACATGGACCCATCAATGCTTTACGCTTCACCAGAGCGTATCCGTGAAGAAGTCGCGGGTATCCTAGAAGGCTTTGGCGATGCAGGTACTGGTCACGTGTTCAACCTAGGTCACGGTATCCATTTGGATGTGCCGCCAGAAAACGCGGGCGTATTTGTGGAAGCGGTACACGAGCTATCTAAGCCGTACCACAAGTAACTTCGACTTTTTGAAATCAAATACCGGCCTTCAGTGCCGGTATTTTTTTATCTGAAACTCAAGGTTGTACAGCTCTGGTAGTATTTGGTCTACCATGATCTAATTACTACTCAAGCTGTTCAGTTGCTGTTTAATGTTTTTATAAACAATGGTTTAGAGTCTTGGTGCTTGTGCGCCAATTTTCTTGTACAGATAAACAAGCAATTAGATTATGGGTAGCCTAAAGCATCGAATGGACACGCTTTTTAAGGTATGGCACGACGTCAGATTCAAACCAAGGGTTTTTCTTCAACCACAATGTGTTGCGTGGAGAAGGATGAGGAAGCGGGATAAAGTCAGGCTCCCAGTCCTGCCATTGCTGAACAGTTTGCGTGAGTGTTTTTGGTTTGTTGGTGAGATAGTACTGTTGTGAGTACTGACCAATCAGTAGTGTCAGCTCTATATTGGGCAACTGCTCAAGAATCTTTTTATGCCAAGCAGGCGCACACTCTTTGCGAGGAGGCAAATCGCCAGAGTTCCCCTTGCCTGGATAGCAGAAGCCCATCGGGACAATGGCTATTTTGTTTGGGTCGTAGAAAGTGTCTTTGTCGATATCGAGCCATTGGCGCAACCGATCGCCGCTTGGGTCATTCCAAGGTATCGAGGTTTTGTGTACGCGCGTCCCCGGTGCTTGTCCGATGATTAGGATGCGTGCGTCTTTTGCGGCTTGGACGACAGGGTTTGCACCCAAAGGTAAATCGTCTGCGCAGATCTGGCAGGCTCGTACTTGCTTTAGCAATGTTTCTAAAGACATAAGATGGTTAATATCCTTTATCGAAATCGACCTGATTATTTAGAGAGAACCCGTCTCGCCAACTCAAGTAGTTGTCTGCAAAAATGTCGACCACTTGCTCAGGGAAACTTAACGCCGCGATGTGGGGAGTGATGGTCACTTGAGAGAGCTTCCAAAACGGATGCTGCGCTGAGAGTGGCTCTTGCTCAAACACATCGAGAAAAGCATGTTCCACCCAGCGATTCTTTAGTGCGAGCAATAGACCCGCATCATCAATCACATCGCCTCTTCCGACATTAAATAACAGTGCATGATTAAGGTGGCTTAACACTTCACTTTTGAGTAATCGTTGCGTATCCGGTGTGCTCGGCAGCGTATTCACTACAATGTCCGCTTGGTGAAAGGCGTTTGCCAGTTCATTGATATGATAGGTTTGAACAAATTCGCCGCCAGAGGTTGGAATGCCAGTACGATTGATCCCTACGGTCTTCATTCCCATCAATTGTGCTGCTTTACCTAAGTGGCTACCGATGCTGCCTGTACCAAGAATCACCATGGTTTTGCTTTGCAGCGAGGTATACAGATGCGGTTGCCATTGCTTGCTCTGTTGTTGCTGGTGGTATTGCATGAAGTGACGGAAGTGAGCAATGCTGTAGCCAATCACATACTCGGCAATTAATGGGCCGAAAATACCGCGTACGTTGGTCAGAGTGTAATCTTGGTGCAGATCCGGTGACATTAAAGCGTTCACCCCCGCAAATGTGGATTGCACCCACTCAAGTTGCGAAAACTCGTCTAACCTTTGTGATAGCAATGGTGGATCCGCTAGTACGATCTGGGCTTCTTCAGGTTGGTCAGTGAGGCAAAGATCGGGCAAGTTTTTCTCTGCCAGTAACGTTTCGTAGGTGTCGCGATGCTCTGAGAGCAGGAAAATCTGATTTGGATGCTGCATTAACTTTTTTCCCTGTGATGAATCAAGTACACTTTCGCTGTTTTTTTCTTCAATGATTGAGTGACTATGCTTAAGAATCCTCTTCAGGTTCGTTTGGAAAAACTAGAACCTTGGCAACAAATTACCTTCATGGCGTGTCTGTGTGAACGCATGTATCCAAACTATGCGATGTTTTGTGAGAATACAGAATTTGCTGAGCCACGTGCTTACCGAGCGATTCTTGATAGTGTATGGGAAATTCTGACGGTTAAGAACGCGAAAATTAACTTCGAGCGTCAATTAGAGAAGTTAGAAGAGTTGTTCCCAAGTGCGGATGAATTCGATTTTTACGGTGTTTATCCAGCGATGGATGCGTGTCAGAGCTTGTCGACACTGTTGCATGGTCTGTTGGATCGCGACTACCTTTTCGATTCAATGCTTAAAGTGAGCCAACAGTCGGTAAAAACCGTTGCTGACCTAGAACAAGCACAAGGTGCAGAGCCAATCACCAACGACAATCAAAAAGAAAATGAAGCCGTATGTGAAGAGTGGGATGTTCAATGGGCTATCTTCCGCCCACTGCGTGAAGCGGTAGAACGTGACATCTGCTTGATTAAAGATTTGCGTGAAGAATTACGCGAAGAAGCCGTGAGCAACATCGGCATCGCACTTTAATCGTTGAATAGATAAAACAAAGGCATCCAGATTGGATGCCTTTTTTGTTTTTGCGTTTGAGCGATTACGCCCAATGCTGATTACGATTCTTTAGATTCTGGTTTAGTTGGCTCTTGAGCGTCTTGCTCTTTGTCCGGTCTCTCCAGTTCTTCCTCTTCTTCATCGTCATCGCGGCTTTCAATTACGCCGTGTTTTTCTTTCCAGCTTTCCCAGCGTTGGTAAGCCAGCTCTTGCATGTCAGTGCTCTTATCCGCTTCATCGATGATCTCTTCACCCAATAGGTGCTCAAAGATGTCTTCTAGCGTTACCAAGCCTTGTACTGTGCCGTATTCGTCAACTACAAGCGCTAGCTGCAGGCGGTGAGTCATCATCTGGTCGAACACTTTAGGTAGAGCCGTATTGTTCAATACCACTTGGATAGGACGCATGACCGAACCAAGTTGTTTTTGGCCGCTGCCTGATTGTTGCAGCTTGAACAGCTCTAGACGGTGCACAAAACCAATGATGTTGTCTTTCTGCTCACTGTAAACCAGTGGACGAGAGAAAGGCGTCTCTTTGTGCTTCTCTAGGAAGTCATTAATGGTCATGGTCGCGTCTACGCGGAATACTACCGGACGCGGTGTCATGACTTGCGTTACTGGCACATCTTGAATGCCAAGCAGGTTGCTCAGGATCTTTGATTCACCTTCTGCGAACTCACCACTTTCTTTTGCCAGGATGGCCATCGCAGACAACTCATCACGCATCTTCGGTGCTTCGTGGTTTCGAGCAAGGCGCTTAGTGATTTGTTCTGAGAACCATACGAACGGGGTGAGTGCCCATACCATCCAGCGCAGTGATACAGCAGCAGCTGGTGCAAGTTGGCGCCAGTACGTCGCACCAATCGTCTTAGGAACGATTTCTGAAAGAACAAGAATCGCCAGTGTCAGTACCGCAGAGAAGATGCCCAGAGCTTCACTACCAAAGACGACCGCCGCCTGTGCACCTGCCGTTGCTGCACCAATAGTGTGAGCAATGGTGTTCAGCGTCAGGATAGAAGCCAAAGGTCGGTCGATGTCTGCTTTCAGCTTGTCTAATTGAGCGGAAGCAGGGTGCCCCTGTTGTTTGAGCTGCGCAATGTAGCTCGGACTGATACTCAGTAGAACCGCCTCCAGTACCGAACAGATAAACGAAATGCCGATAGCAATAGAGATATAAATGGATAACAGCAGCATAGTTGCCCTTGAATGTAATGTGATAGTCGGGATTTTAAGCGATTATAACCGCAAAAGCGCCCTATAAATCGTTCTAATTGCGTTAGAAAGCAAGCGCTTTGCCCGTACAAGTAGTAACAAATTGTGAGTTATTACTCATATTATGGCTAAAACTACGTCAGAAAATCGAAAGATCGCTTACAAACCTTTGCCAGATGGGGCATTTATGTTTTAGAGTGAGGTGAATTCGATAACATATGAGAAGGGAAACCTAATGAACAAGACCCAATTAATCGACTTTATTGCAGAGAAAGCAGACCTATCTAAAGCACAAGCTAAAGCTGCTCTTGAAGCAACTCTTGAGGGTGTTACTGGCGCTCTTAAAGAGGGTGACCAAGTTCAACTAATTGGTTTTGGTACATTCAAAGTAAACCACCGTGCAGCGCGCACTGGTCGTAACCCTAAAACTGGTGACGAGATTCAAATCGCAGCAGCTAACGTACCTGCATTCGTAGCAGGTAAAGCGCTGAAAGAATCAGTAAACTAAGTTAAAATGCACCGAGGTATCCTGCCTCGGTGCAATTTCATGAAAAAACATCTACTCACTTCACTCCTTCTATCAAGCCTCGCTCTTGTTGGCTGTTCATCTGTAGAAACCCCAAACCTTGATCAGTTTACCCATTTTTCTGGCGGTAAAATTCTGGGTGATGCCACTAGTTTGTATTGGATGACCGAACGTTTGACACGCGTCAGCACAGCAGCAGACTATGTAACTATGGGCGATTACGGCTCGTACCAGAGTGATTATCGTTGGGATGATGGTGAGCTCAGAGAGTTGATTCGAAAAGGTGAGCAACTCGATGCCAAACAAGGATTGGTGCCTTTTCAAATCCACATTCGATTTAATAAAGATGGCGACGCGATTTATCAGCAATACCGTATGAACGGAAAAGTGCTGCCCTTACAGCGCGACCAGTTAGAGCGTTACAAGCAAGAGGCGAACGATGTCGTTACGTCTATCAAGAAACAATCTCGTGATGGCCAGAGCCTAATCCAAGGTTATTGGGATGGTGAAACGTTCGAAACCTGTAAAGGGCGAGAGTTTACGACGTTGGAATTCAATCAGACCCTACCTAAGTTTGTGATTGATAGGTTGGCGTCAGTGGACAGTTACATTGCGTTTATTGGTAAAGAGTCGCGTAATGCGGCGACCGTTGATGAATTGCTGATGCTCAATGATGATGACTTTGATTGTGTACCACGACCAAAGTTGATCTCTGAATAAACATGACTTCGAATTCTTTCGAAAAAGAATAATAAAAAAGGCGCTGAGTGCGCCTTTTGTCGTTTTAGCCAACTGAAGTTGTTTTTATTTTTCTTGCTCACGCGCGATTGCACGGTAGCCGATGTCGTTACGATGGAACATACCGTCCCAACTGATCTGTTTTGCAAGCTCGTAAGCACGTTGCTGCGCTTCTGATACGCTGTTGCCAAGTGCGGTTGCACAAAGAACACGACCACCGTTTGTCACGATGTCGCCATCTTTGTTATTTGTACCGGCATGGAAGACTTTCTCGCCTTCAATTTCAACTTGTGGCAGACCCGAAATTACGTCGCCTTTGTTGTACGAGGCAGGGTAGCCGCCGGCTGCCAGCACGATACCAATCGATGCTCGTGGATCCCATTTTGATTCCACTTGATCCAGTTTCTCGTCGATTGCCGCTAGGCATAGATCAACAAGATCCGATTCCATACGCATCATGATCGGTTGCGTCTCAGGGTCACCGAAGCGGCAGTTGTACTCGATCACTTTCGGAGTACCATCTTTGTCGATCATCAGACCCGCGTATAGGAAACCAGTATAAGGGTTACCTTCAGAGGCCATGCCGCGTACCGTTGGGTAAATCACTTCTTCCATAATGCGGTTGTGGATTTCTTGTGTCACGACTGGAGCAGGAGAGTATGCCCCCATGCCACCTGTGTTAGGACCGGTATCTTTGTCACCGACACGTTTGTGATCTTGGCTGGTGGCCATTGGCAGAACGTTCTCACCATCCACCATCACGATGAAGCTTGCTTCTTCGCCATCTAGGAACTCTTCGATAACGACGCGGCTACCTGCATCACCAAATGCGTTGCCAGCTAGCATGTCTTTGATTGCTTCTTCGGCTTCTTCTAGTGTCATCGCAACGATAACGCCTTTACCAGCAGCAAGACCATCAGCTTTCACTACAATCGGCGCACCCTGTTCACGTACGTAAGCAAGGGCTGGTTCGATTTCAGTGAAGTTCGCGTATGAGCCCGTTGGGATTTGGTGACGAGCAAGGAAGTCTTTGGTAAACGCTTTAGAGCCTTCAAGCTGAGCTGCTGCTTGTGTTGGACCAAAGATTGGCAGACCTGCTTCGCGGAAAGCATCCACAACACCGATAACCAGCGGCGCTTCAGGGCCGACAATAGTCAGTTCAACCGATTTCTCTTTTGCAAAAGCAACCAGACCTGCGATGTCTTCTACTGCGATGTTTACGTTCTCTAGTTTAGGCTCAAGTGCTGTGCCTGCGTTACCTGGAGCCACGAAGATAGTCTCAACATTTGGGTTTTGCGCCGCTTTCCAACCTAGTGCGTGTTCACGACCGCCTGAACCAATGATAAGAATATTCATAATATTTCCTTTGATTTCGCTCCTCCCCCTATTAAGGGGAGGTTGGGAGGGGTAAGTCGTATACGTACAACAGACCCCCTCTAACTCCCCCTTGGTAAGGGGGAGGACCAAAAACTAATTAGTGGCGGAAGTGACGCATACCTGTAAAGATCATTGCCATGCCGTGTTCGTCTGCTGCTGCAATAACTTCGTCATCA
The DNA here is from genome assembly GCF_002741985.1 of Vibrio rotiferianus CAIM 577 = LMG 21460. Taxonomy (GTDB): domain Bacteria; phylum Pseudomonadota; class Gammaproteobacteria; order Enterobacterales; family Vibrionaceae; genus Vibrio; species Vibrio rotiferianus. Next base: position 9,279 of record NZ_APHW01000031.1, on the reverse strand, counting down.
CGCATCGAGCCGCCAGGTTGAATCACACACTTGATGCCAGCTTCTGCTGCTGCATCGATACCATCACGGAATGGGAAGAACGCATCAGATGCCATTACGCTACCTGCGACTTCTAGACCTTCGTCTGCAGCTTTGATGCCTGCGATTTTCGCAGAGTAAACGCGGCTCATTTGGCCTGCGCCTACACCGATAGTCATGTCGCCTTTCGAGTAAACGATCGCGTTAGATTTCACGTATTTCGCTACTTTCCAGCAGAATAGGGCATCTTTCAGCTCTTCTTCTGTTGGTTGACGCTTAGAAACCATTTTTAGGTCGTCTAGGCTGACCATGCCTTGGTCACGGTCTTGAACCAGTAGGCCGCCGTTAACGCGTTTAACATCAAAGCCAGTTGTCTTCGTTGACCATTCGCCACACTCAAGTAGACGCACGTTCTTCTTCGCTGCAACCACTTCAATCGCTTCAGCAGAAACAGAAGGTGCGATGATTACTTCAACGAATTGACGCTCAACGATAGCGGTTGCTGTTGCAGCATCTAGCTCTTGGTTGAATGCAATGATGCCGCCGAATGCAGATGTTGGGTCAGTTTGGTAAGCGCGGTTGTACGCTTCTAGGATGTCTTTACCTAGAGCTACACCACATGGGTTCGCGTGCTTTACGATCACACATGCAGGCTCGTTGAACTCTTTCACACACTCAAGTGCTGCGTCAGTGTCTGCGATGTTGTTGTAAGAAAGGGCTTTACCTTGGATTTGGCGAGCAGTTGAAACAGATGCTTCTTGTGGGTTAGCTTCAACATAGAATGCGGCTGCTTGGTGGCTGTTCTCACCGTAGCGCATGTCTTGCTTCTTCTCGAACTGTTGGTTGAAAGTACGTGGGAATTTCGACTCTTCATCACCTTCTTTGTTCTCACCATAAGATGGAACCATAGTGCCGAAGTAGTTTGCGATCATGCCATCGTAAGCTGCAGTGTGTTCGAATGCAGCGATAGCAAGGTCGAAGCGAGTTTCTAGAGTAAGAGATTTGTCGTTTGCGTCCATCTCTGCGATTACGCGGTGGTAATCACCTGCGTTAACTACGATAGTTACGTCTTTGTGGTTTTTCGCTGCAGAGCGAACCATTGTTGGACCACCGATATCGATGTTCTCAACTGCATCAGCAAGCGTACAGCCTTCTTTAGCAACGGTTTCTGCGAATGGGTATAGGTTAACAACAACCATATCGATAGGGTTGATGCCGTGCTTTTCCATCACGTCATCATCTTGGCCACGACGACCCAGCACACCACCGTGAACTTTCGGGTGAAGCGTTTTAACGCGACCGTCCATCATTTCTGGGAAACCAGTGTAGTCAGAGACTTCTGTTACAGCGATGCCTTGTTCTGCAAGTAGACGAGCCGTACCACCAGTAGATAGGATATCGACACCGCGCTCAGCAAGAGCTTGTGCAAACTCAACAATACCTGTTTTGTCTGATACGCTGATAAGCGCACGGCGAATAGGACGAGCGTTGTTCATGCTTCCATTTTCCTCAAATTCACGGAGTTAAAGATGTTTGCCAAAAATGAACTTGTTTTTACCTCTTGGGGTAAAATATTGGCCAGTTTTGGTAAAGACCTTTGCGGGGCGTTTTCATGCTTAGAAAACAGTCTCCACTATTTGATGGCGCGTATTCTAACCAATTTATTACAAAAAAGCTCGCGCAATCGTTTGGCATCTCAAAAATAATTGCAAAAAACTCGATCTTTGGCTTTAAAAGTAACGAGATAGTTAATAAGGAAAGTTATGTTTCAGATAGGTGAACTGGCGAAACGCTGTGGTGTGACTGCCGACACACTCCGATTCTATGAAAAAAATGCGCTGATTAAACCCGCAGGGCGAAGTGAATCGGGCTATCGTCTGTATAACGAAGAGAATCAAAAACAGGTGCGTTTTATTCTCAAAGCGAAAGAGCTGGGCCTAAGTTTGGATGAAATAAAAGAGCTCCTTGAGATCAAATTAGAGGCGACTGAGCACAGCTGCGCGGAGGTAAAAGCCATCACTTCTGCAAAGTTAACTTTAATTGATGAAAAAATCGCGGAACTGACAAAAATTCGTGCGGCATTAAAGAAGATAAATGACGCTTGCTGCGGGCATAACAATGACGACGCCAGTCATTGTTCTATCCTCGCAGCCCTTGAGTAGCGTGCTACTTAACTTAAGTTTGCATTTTTGACGGCTTGCTTTTCTAGGTTCAAGCCGTTTTCCCACCTATAATCTCGGCTTTAGTCGACTGTAAGAATGTGTAGTCCTATCTATTCCTAAAGCGACGCTGTCTATCAGATACGAGAGTTTTCATACATGGTTGGAGTCTATTTTCAAATCAATGACTGGGTTTTAAGCGTTGATGAAAATAAGCTGTATCGACAAGACAGGGAAGTTACCGTTGAGCCACGCTTAATTAATCTGCTGCATTTCCTTGCCGAGCACGCCAGTGAAGTATTCAATCGTGAAGAGCTAATCCAATATGTTTGGGCAGGCGCGATTGTGACTGACCAAGTGGTGACACAGTCGATCTTTGAATTGCGTAAGCTGTTACGTGATGGTCGAGAGGAAAACATCAGCTACGTTATTACTGTGCCTAAGCGCGGTTATAAGTTGGTGGCGAACGTTAAGCCAATGACGCACGAGGAATTCCTTGTATGCCGTCATTGCGATCATGATGATGACTTGCCATTTGTTGAAGCAAACGAAGAAGCGTTACCTGAAACGCCAGCACCAGCGGTAACCTTTCCGGCAGGACCTCTAACTCGTGCGGTGTGCGAGATGTCGAAAGAGAAAAAAGCGCCCTGTAAACCAAACAAAATCAGCCCATGGCGATTGGGTTTTATGAACTTCATCTGGATTAGCATCTTAGTTGTGGTGATGGGAGTGTTTACGTATAAGCAATCAGAGGTGCGCATCACCCAAGCTATCGATACGCATTTAATAGAGTTTAAGTTCCAAGATAACTTCGGCAGGGATGATTTAAGTTACGAATTGGCCGATGGCTTTGCACAAAAGCTGATGGCTGATATTGCTCAGGTTAGTGACTATCGTGTGATGCTCAAAAAAGCTGCTTTTACCAACGGTATTGTTCCGGGTAAGTCGGTGTTGGTACGCGTTAGAGAAAACGATGGTGGTAACTTTCTTGAGGTGGAGTACCGTAATAATTCATCTGAGAAGGTGCTTTTTAGTCGTCAATATGCACTTACGAGCAACCACTTGAAGACGGTATTGCAGCAAGCTTCTTTGGATTTAATGACGGTACTGAAAGTGCCAGATGCAAAACTGAAGTCGAAAGTGCTGGTGGCTGGCATGCCCAATAATCCAGAAGCTCTAAAGTTGTTTATACAAGCTAACCATTATCTAAATGTTTCGGATGCAAACCAGTTTCAGCATGGCATTGATTTGATGGAGAAAATTCTCGAAGTTGAGTCGGATAATGCTTATGTTCAGGCTGAGCTGTTAATTGCCTACCATGTGCAGAGAGCATTAGACCCTGCATTGGAACTAAGAAAAGGCAGAGTGCAGCAACTGAGCGATAAGTTAGAGACCAATACCAAGATGATGCTAGGGCCTATTCAGCCTCGGATTTATGAAGCTTTGGCGTTACATGAAACCATCATTGGTGATCTCGACTTGGCAAAGCGTCATTTGAATCAAGCGCTAGGGTTGCGTGATTCGGTTTTGTCGTACGTGATTCGTGGCAAGCATGCCGAGCTTGATGGTGATTTGGATTTGGCGAGTGAGTCCTACAGTGAAGCCTTCTATATAGATACGTCTGTTGAGACCTATCTGTTGTGCGAAAACTTGGTTTTCCCAAGCAACATGAAGGCGATTGATTACGCCATGTATCGCGCAGTGCACCCTTCGGTAGTTCGTATGCTGTAATCAAACCAGTTTTTGATCGGCAAAGATACTGAGCTCTTCACTTCGGTGAGGGGCTTTCTTGTATCTGCACAATTAAAGCTTACCGCTGCTTCTTTCTTTAAATAGAACTTGCTTTACTGGGGGAGAGGGCTTTTCAATCTCTATTCTCTATTCTCTATTCTCTATTCTCTATTCTCTATTCTCTATTCTCTATTCTCTATTCTCGCTACCTTTATATCCGCTTGTCGCCAAGTAGAAGGTTGTCCTTGTGCGATTTGCTATACCCATCTTCCGTTTGTGCTTTTCAAGCAGCCCCGACACACTGTTATTTGCCTGAAGTAGTGTGTGCATCTACGCATAGCAGAAGCAAAAAACCAAGGAACTTTGATGTAAGTCAATTGCTCTATTAGGGAAGGAAAAGGCTGTATCAACAGTTCAGGTAATTTGCTGGGCTTTGTCTTGATGTTGATAGTCGTTGATAAGGTTGATGGAAAATTTGTTGAGGTTGATGTTTTTAGATTTTGAGAGGAGGCGTTTTAGGTGTCAACTATAACTTATTGTATTTATTGGTTTTATGTTTTTTGGTTTATCAGGTTTATCTCAACTTTATATCGATGGGCTAATTGTTTTATTGATAACCCCAAGTTTATTTTTTTCCCAGCTTTTGGGCGTAGTCTTCACTTCGAAATTTAGCGAGGTCGAGTGACTTCTTTCTCATAGCATCTCGCTAATTACCATTCAGTTTGAGTCATTGAGGCTCGAGTAGAATAGATTTGGAGATGTTATGTCATCGAATACAAAAAAAATCGGTCTAATCGCCTGTACGGGTGTTGTTGCCGGTAACATGATGGGTAGTGGTATTGCACTATTACCTTCTAGTCTTGCCTCCGTAGGCTCTGTTTCAATCTTCAGTTGGCTGATCTGTTTGATCGGTGCACTGAGTTTAGCGTTCGTTTACGCTCGTCTGGCAACCAAAAACCCACAAGAAGGTGGTCCTATCGCTTATGCTGGCGAAGTGTCTCCGGTATTTGGTTTCCAAACGGGCGTTCTTTATTACCACGCGAACTGGATTGGTAACCTAGCTATTGCCATTACAGGTGTTTCTTACCTTTCAGTATTCTTCCCTGTGCTTAACAACCCAATCCCAGCAGGTATTGCGACGATTGCATCGGTATGGATCTTCACTTTCGTCAACCTACTTGGTGGTAGCTGGGTAAGCCGTCTATGTACGCTTGGTCTAGTTCTTATCCTTATCCCTGTTGTTGGTACAGCAGCATTTGGTTGGACGCACTTCGACACTGCGCTTTACAGCCAAAACTGGAACGTATCAGCAGGCACTGACAGCCACGCGGTAGTAACTGCGGTTCTTATCTGTCTATGGTCATTCGTAGGTGTGGAATCAGCAGCGGTATCTACTGGTATGGTAGAAAACCCTAAACGTACCGTACCACTAGCAACTATGTTGGGTACTGGTATCGCAGGTGTGATTTACATCCTATCAACTCAAATGATCAGCGGCATGTTCCCTGCGTCAGAAGTTGCGGCATCAGGTGCGCCATTTGCACTAGCAACCACTGAGCTATTCGGTAGCTGGACAGCACCATTCGTATCAGCATTTACAGCACTAGCATGTTTCACTTCGCTAGGTTCTTGGATGATGCTAGTAGGTGAAGCAGGTAAACGCGCAGCCAACGATGGCAACTTCCCTAAAATCTACGGTGAAACTGATAAAAACGGTGTGCCTAAGAAAGGTCTAATCCTTGCGTCAATCAAGATGACTGCGCTAATGGTTGTACTGATGTTCTTCAGCTCTAAAACAGCACACGCATCAGACCTGTTCAACCAGTTAACAACTGACGCAGTACTACTAACTATGCTGCCTTACTTCTACTCAAGCATTAACTTGATTCGCTTCGAAGGTATGACAACACGCAACGGCTTCGTAATGTTGTTCTCTGGTGTGGCTTGTCTGTTCTGCTTCATCGCACTAGCGGGTGCAGAGGGCGGTACGCTAACAGCAACCTTCATCGTGTCTCTTGTTATCTTGATGTTCTACAGCAAAAAAGCAGGTCTAGCTCAGTACATGAAGCTTCATGCTGACGAAGACGTAGCTGCTCAAGCAAGCAACTAATCCCCAAAACGCTGGCACTACGGTGCCAGCCCATAAAACCCAAATTCACGCGGCGCTCACCTTACTCATTGCCTGTAAATGGCAAAGAGCGCCCTCATTCGCCTTGGAGATGTCCAAATGAATATATTCGCTATCTTGAACCACATGGGTGTGTTCTTTAAAGAAGAGCCAGTTCGTCAACTTCACGCTGCTCTTGAGAAAGCGGGCTACGAAGTGGTTTACCCAGTAGATGATAAAGACTTGATCAAAATGATTGAGATGAACCCACGCATTTGCGGTGTGCTGTTCGACTGGGATAAATACTCACTAGAGTTATGTGAACGTATTAGCCAAATCAACGAAAAACTACCTGTTCACGCATTTGCTAACGAACAGTCTACTCTAGACATTTCACTAACAGACCTACGTCTAAACGTGAGCTTCTTCGAGTACGCTTTAGGTATGGCTGACGACATCGCTATCAAAATCAACCAAGCGACAGAGGCATACAAAGATGCAATCATGCCTCCATTCACTAAAGCACTATTCAAATACGTAGAAGAAGGTAAATACACCTTCTGTACTCCAGGTCACATGGGGGGGGTACTGCATTCCAGAAAAGCCCTGCTGGTAGCATTTTCTACGATTTTTACGGTCCAAACACATTCAAAGCGGACGTATCAATCTCAATGCCTGAACTAGGTTCTCTACTAGACCACTCAGGCCCACATAAAGATGCAGAAGAATACATCGCACGTACATTCAATGCAGACAGCTCTTACATCGTAACGAACGGTACGTCTACATCGAACAAAATCGTTGGCATGTACTCAGCGCCTGCGGGCAGCACAGTACTGATTGACCGTAACTGTCACAAATCTCTAACTCACCTAATGATGATGAGCGACGTGACACCAATCTACTTCCGCCCAACTCGTAACGCATACGGCATCCTTGGTGGTATTCCACAAAGCGAATTCAGCCGCGATGTGATTGCAGAGAAAGTAGCGAAAACACCAGGTGCAACTGCACCAAATTATGCTGTAGTGACTAACTCAACTTACGATGGTCTGTTGTACAACACGCAATTCATCAAAGAGTCGCTAGATTGTAAACACATCCACTTCGACAGTGCTTGGGTGCCTTACACTAACTTCAACCCAATTTACGAAGGTAAATGTGGTATGAGTGGTGAAGCGATGCCAGGCAAAGTGTTCTACGAGACACAATCAACACACAAACTGTTGGCAGCATTCTCACAAGCTTCAATGATCCACGTGAAAGGTGACTTTGATAAAGAATCTTTCAACGAAGCATTCATGATGCACACTTCAACTTCACCTCAGTACGGCATTGTTGCTTCTACTGAAACTGCAGCGGCAATGATGCGCGGCAACACAGGTAAGAAGTTGATGCAAGATTCTATCGATCGCGCAATTCGCTTCCGCAAAGAGATTAAACGTCTAGAAGCAGAAAGCGACAGTTGGTTCTTCGATGTATGGCAACCAGAAAACATCGATAGCACTGAATGTTGGAAACTAGACCCTAGCGACACATGGCACGGCTTCAAGAACATGGATGACAACCACATGTATCTTGACCCAATCAAAGTAACGCTACTGACTCCGGGGATGAATAAAGAGGGCGAACTAGAAGAATCAGGTATTCCTGCTTCGCTGGTGGCTAAATTCCTAGACGAGCGCGGCATCGTGGTTGAGAAAACAGGTCCATACAACTTGTTGTTCCTATTCTCAATCGGTATCGACAAATCAAAAGCAATGCAATTGCTACGCGGCCTAACTGAATTTAAACGTGGCTACGACTTGAACCTAACCATCAAGAGCTTCCTACCTTCGCTATACAACGAAGATCCAAGCTTCTATGAAGGCATGCGCGTTCAAGAGCTAGCACAAGCAATTCATAACCTAACTAAGAAATACAACCTACCAGAGCTAATGTACAAAGCGTTCGATGTTCTTCCAGAAATGAAAGTAACACCACACGCAGCATGGCAAGAAGAGCTTCGTGGTAACGTGGAAGAAATCAAACTGGAAGAAATGGTTGGTCGCGTAAGTGCGAACATGATCCTTCCTTACCCTCCAGGTGTGCCACTAGTACTTCCTGGTGAAATGGTGACTCAAGAGTCTCGCCCTGTGTTGGATTTCCTAGAGATGCTTTGTGAGATCGGTGCACATTACCCAGGTTTCGAAACCGACATCCACGGTTTATACCAACAAAAAGATGGTAGCTACACCGTAAAAGTATTGAAGAACTAAGTTCCTCTCGAAGATGGCGCCATTGGGAATGCAAGCATGCTCCACTCTTACGAGCTCAATGTGTCATCGAACAACTGCGACATTTAGATATACCCCTAACTAATCTGTCGTAAAGAGAAGGGCAAGGATGCTCTGATCTTTTCTTCTATATATAGAAGAAACACTTTTCCAAGACTTCACCTGAAGTACCCCAAATAAAAAGCAAAGACCAAAGAGCAGTTCGTTATCGTTCTGCTCTTTTTTTTCGTCTTTATATAAACAGAAAGAGAAAAAGAACCAAGAGAGATAAGATCAGCAACCGAAATCATTAGGAAATCGACGATCTTCCAACTCAGAAATAAGATGTTTACTCATGAAAAGATCCTCTTCAACCTGAAAAATTAGACAAGATCGTTGAGTATCTATGCAGAGTGCTTGTTATTTGTTCGGTTGAAAGTTTTTTTGCAAAAAACGCTTGTGCTAATTTCTCAACCCCCTATACTGCGCATCCACCGACACGGAGTGAGACGAAAGTCACACAGCGAGTCGGGAAGAGAGAAAAAAGAATTTAAAAAAATGCTTGACTCTCTCACGGTGTGAAGTAAGATATGCACCCCTAACGATAAGTGACTAAGTTACTGAAAATGTTAGAAAAGCTCTTTAAAAATAAGAACCTATCAATCTGTGTGGGCACTCGTTGATGATAATCCAATTAGATATTTCTTTCTTTACGGAAAGCGGTATCAAATTAGGTTTCAATGATACGAAGTGACCATTGAATCGAAAGATTCAGCACAGTCAATTCAAACATTACTTATGTAATGTTCAGTATTCATTGAGCCGAACAAAATCTTAAATTGAAGAGTTTGATCATGGCTCAGATTGAACGCTGGCGGCAGGCCTAACACATGCAAGTCGAGCGGAAACGAGTTATCTGAACCTTCGGGGAACGATAACGGCGTCGAGCGGCGGACGGGTGAGTAATGCCTAGGAAATTGCCCTGATGTGGGGGATAACCATTGGAAAC
>NZ_APHW01000030.1 GCF_002741985.1 Vibrio rotiferianus CAIM 577 = LMG 21460 | reverse complement strand
GAGACTAGAACGTTGATAGGCAGGGTGTGTAAGCGTTGTGAGGCGTTGAGCTAACCTGTACTAATTGCCCGTGAGGCTTAACCATACAACACCCAAGGGGTTTTGATGGACTCAATGTAAGAACATTGAATGTGTTAAGAACTGAAAACAGCTTTCCGAATTAAAGAATTTGCTTGGCGACCATAGCGATTTGGACCCACCTGATTTCCATTCCGAACTCAGAAGTGAAACGAATTAGCGCCGATGGTAGTGTGGGGCTTCCCCATGTGAGAGTAGGACATCGCCAGGCTTTAAATTTGAAGAAGCCCACTCGAAAGAGTGGGCTTTTTTGCATTTGGCACAAAGTAAATTTCTCCAGCAACGAATAGCTTGCTAAAGTCGCACCTAATTCCCGTTCACCATTCTTTCTTTCTAGCTAAGAAATTAGCTACGATGCAGTGCTAACGCACTACCTCTTCGCGTAACCTACAGTTTGCCATTATTCGGCGTTCTGAGGTTTACCTCAAAGCCTTTATTGTTTAACCGTATAAAACGCGTTAGACAGCGACCTAGGTATGCATTGAGAGAAGCTAGAAATGGTGTTGATTAGTTTGAAGTAAGGCAGGGAGAGCTAAGAAACTTTTTGAATTCTTAAGTTAGTAGAGTGCTGTAACTTTACATCAGGGATGCTGCCGTGATGAAGAGTCACTTGATTGCGTCCAGAGTGCTTTGAGTAATACATGGCTTTATCTGCGTTAATCATAAGCTCTTTAGCGCTAGATACTTGCTCATCATATTCTGCAACACCAATACTCACTGTAGTACTGATCTCAATGCCATCGACTTTACATGGCGCATTTTGAATCGCGTCTCTCATTCTCTCTGCGACATCATAGGCTTGTATAGCACTGGTATTGGCTAAGATAACGGCAAACTCTTCTCCCCCTAGGCGACCGATAAAATCAGTGCCACGAATAGATCGTTGGCAGATCTTTGCTACGTGATGGATCACGTGATCTCCGGAGAAGTGACCTACTTGATCATTAATCTCTTTAAAATGGTCAATATCGATCATTATGCATGAAAAGGTCTGAGATAGCCCTGCATGCGAGCTCAGAGCCTTGTCTAGGTTGGTTAAGAATGCTCGACGATTCATTACACCAGTTAGCTCATCGGTCTCTGAGAGCGTTTTAAGGCGCTTTTCAAGCAGGTGTGTTTTCGTTACATCACGAACGGACCACATTACCCAATTTTCGTCACTATGAATGCTTTCAACAGGTTTGATGATCGCTTCAAACCAGGTTTCTTCTGGGTTCTCTAATGCCTCTAGCTCTTCTATCGGCATTAGTAGGTGGTCTTGTAAGGAGATGCTGTATTTGACGACTTTTAGTTGGTTAGTACGGACGACTTCATCAATATAGCCAACGAGCTCTGCAGCTTTGCTAGCAGACAAGACTTCACTTAGTGTGAGGTTGGTATAGCTTGAGGCATTGAAGTTTTTGGAATGATACGTGCCGCCAAAACTCTCGATATAGCGACCTTGTTCATTGAGGATAAAGACATGATCAGGGAGAGTATTTAGAATAGCATAAAGCCACTCTTCCCTTTCTTTATAAATCATGAAGTTAATTCCTTTATCCAACGTAAGCTCTTGATTATATCTGTTTAAATTGAGTTCACAATCAATACTGATCACACTTCAATGTATCAGCATTGGTTAAGACTGGTTCATAACGTGACTAAGAGCTGGTCGGATAGGTAATAAAAAAGGCTTAGCCATTGCTGACTAAGCCTTTTTTACAAAATTACTGTATGGACTAGTATTAGTTCATGCCGTATTTTTTAAGTTTCTTGCGAAGAGTACCGCGGTTGATACCCATCATAGTTGCTGCGCGAGTTTGGTTACCGCGAGTGTACTGCATGATGGTATCTAGTAGTGGCTGTTCAACTTCAGCTAGAACTAATTCGTATAGTTCTGTTACTTCCTGGCCGTTTAGTTGAGCTAGGTAGTTTTTAAGAGACGCTTTAACAGAGTCACGTAAAGGCTTTTGAGTAATCTGGTCTTGTGACGTTACTGTAGTTACTGTTAATGCTTCTGAAGTCAGATTTTGTTCGAACATATTCGGTCTAGCTCTTCTCTTAATTATGATGCAACGTTATCAAAATAACCTTCTAACGCTTCAAGTTGCAGCTCAGCTGCATCGATAGCGTTAAAGGTACGGCGAAACTCACTCGCTTGTTCATGCTCTTTTAGGTACCAACCAACGTGCTTACGCGCGATACGTGGGCCTAAGAACTCTCCATAGAAATCATGCAGAGCGTTCACATGACCAAGCATAATGGTTTTCACTTCCTCACTTGGAAGCTCATCCATCGTGGTGCCGTTTTCCAAATAGTGATGGATTTCCTGGAAAATCCAAGGACGACCTTGGGCAGGGCGTCCAATCATTAAAGCGTCAGCACCGGTGTACTCCAGTACAAACTTCGCTTTCTCCGGGCTATCGATATCACCGTTTGCGATAACCGGAATGGATATAGCTTGTTTAACTGCTTTAATGCTGTCGTATTCGGCCTCACCTTTGTACATACAGGCTTTCGTTCTGCCATGCAGAGCGAGGGCTTGGATGCCGCAGTCTTCGGCTAATTTAGCGATTTGGACACAGTTTTTGTTTTCTGTATCCCAGCCAGTGCGGGTTTTTAACGTTACAGGAACGTTTACCGCGTTCACTACCGCAGTCAAAATCTCTTTGATGATGTCTGGGTACTGTAGCAGTGCTGAACCCGCCAGCTTCTTATTCACTTTTTTTGCTGGGCAGCCCATGTTGATGTCGATGATTTGTGCACCATTTTCAACACTGAATTGAGCCGCATCGGCCATAAGCTGTGGATCGGAACCGGCAATCTGTACTGAGCGAATGCCCGATTCGCCTTCATGTACCATGCGCTGTTTCGACTTTGACGTTCCCCATAGTTTCGGGTTTGCAGACATCATTTCACTGACGGCCATTCCCGCACCATAGCGAAGACACAACTCGCGAAACGGTCTATCCGTTACACCAGCCATAGGGGCTACGATTAGATTGTTCTTAAGTTGATAGTTTCCGATTTTCAAAACGTCATCACAGTTCTGTACCAGCAAGGGCGCGCATTTTACGCATTTTTTCACTGCGTGAAAAGACTAATATTTGAGCATTTACAAATTGTTTTGTTAATTTGTATGAAATTCAGACAATTAGCCCTGAAAACCTTGTCTAGCCTTGCTTACGACCAGAGATACGACACCACTCACTTTGCTCTGCGATTGGGTCAATGTGAAGCTCGTCACGATAATGGTTCGCTACATCTTCTGCTTGAGTGTCTAATACACCCGACATCGCAAGGTCGCCATTTGGCTTCACTAGACCTTTAATGATTGGCGCTAGTTCACGTAGAGGACCTGCAAGAATGTTCGCAACCACGACGTCTGCAATTAGACCTTCAGGTTGGTTTTGCGGTAGGAACACTTCAAGTTGATCGGCAACGCCATTTCGTTCAGCGTTGTCGTGAGATGCTTGTAGTGCTTGAGGATCAATGTCGATCCCGATAACTTTTTCTGCACCTAGTTTGATCGCAGCGATCGCTAGGATGCCTGAGCCACAGCCAAAGTCGATAACCGTCTTACCTGATAGATCGAGACCTTCTAGCCACTCAAGACATAATGCAGTCGTTGGGTGAGTACCTGTACCGAATGCAAGACCTGGATCGAGCATTACGTTTACTGCGTCTGGCTCTGGAATTTCACGCCAGCTTGGGCAAATCCATAGACGTTTGCCGAACTTCATTGGGTGGAAGTTATCCATCCACTCGCGTTCCCAGTCTTTGTCTTCTAGCTGTTCTACTTTGTAAGCAAAATCGTCCGCTAGCATGTTGCTTGCTTTGATTTGAGTGATGATGAAGTTTGTATCAGCTTCTGCATCGTACAGTGCCAGAATGTCAGTATCGCCCCATAAGCGAGTCTCGCCAGGTAGAGGTTCGAATACAGGCGTATCCTGCGCGTCTAGGAATGTTACAGACAGCGCACCAGTCTCTTCCATTAGCATGTCGCCGATTTGCTCAGCGTTTTCATTGGTCGCATTGAGTTTGATTTGAATCCAAGGCATTTGTTTTGGCTCTTAAAGTGAATGAAGTGGCGCAGAGTTTACCAGAACTCTACGATTTGTTTGAGTATAGACTTTATACAAAACAAAAATGCCCACAGATGTGGGCATTTATTATGAGGCTAGCGAAGGCTTATTGTAGGCCTAGCTTCTTCTCTAGGTAGTGAATGTTTGCACCACCGTGCTGGAAGTTCTCATCATTCATGATTGACTCTTGTAGAGTAACGTTAGTCTTGATGCCTTCAATGATCATCTCGCCTAGAGCGTTCTTCATACGTGCAATAGCTACATCACGGTTCTCACCGTAAGTGATCAGTTTACCAATCATTGAATCGTAATGAGGTGGTACTGTGTAGCCTGTGTAAATGTGAGATTCCCAACGAACACCCATACCGCCTGGCGCGTGGAAGCGTTCAATTTTACCTGGTGAAGGTAGGAAACGCTCTGGGTCTTCTGCGTTGATACGACACTCAATCGCATGGCCGCGGATCTTGATGTCATCCTGAGTGAATGACAGTGGCTGACCTGCTGCAACGCGTAGCTGCTCTTTGATTAGGTCTACACCGGTAACCATTTCTGTTACTGGGTGCTCAACCTGAATACGAGTGTTCATTTCGATGAAGTAGAACTCACCGTTCTCGTATAGGAATTCGAATGTACCTGCGCCGCGGTAACCGATTTCTACACATGCACGAGTACAACGCTCACCGATGTACTTGCGCATTTCTTCTGTGATACCTGGTGCCGGTGCTTCTTCAACAACCTTCTGGTGACGACGCTGCATAGAACAGTCACGTTCACCTAGGTGGATAGCACCGCCTTGACCATCAGCAATCACTTGTACTTCAACGTGACGAGGGTTTTCTAGGAATTTCTCCATGTAAACCATGTCGTTGTTGAACGCCGCTTTTGCTTCTGCACGCGTCATAGCGATAGCTTGAACAAGTTCTGTTTCAGAACGTACAACACGCATACCACGACCACCGCCGCCACCAGAGGCTTTGATGATTACTGGGTAGCCGATACGTTTAGCGTGAGCTTTGTTTTTGTCTTCGTCGTTATCTAGTGGACCGTCAGAGCCTGGTACACAAGGAACGCCTGCTTTTTTCATAGCGTTGATTGCTGACACTTTGTCACCCATCATGCGGATGGTGTCTGCTTTAGGACCAACGAAGATGAAACCGCTACGCTCTACTTGTTCAGCAAAGTCTGCGTTCTCAGATAGGAAGCCGTAACCTGGGTGAATCGCAATCGCACCCGTTACTTCTGCTGCAGAAATGATGCGAGGGATGTTCAGGTAGCTGTCGATACCACGAGCCGGACCGATACATACTGTTTCGTCTGCAAGTAGTACGTGCTTAAGATCGCGGTCAGCTGTTGAGTGAACTGCCACAGTCTTAATACCTAATTCTTTACAAGCGCGAAGGATACGAAGTGCGATTTCACCTCGGTTCGCGATGACTACTTTATCTAGCATAAGGCAAGCCCCGCTTATTCGATTACAACTAGTGGTTGGTCGAATTCAACTGGTTGGCCGTCTTCAACTAGGATTGCAGTTACAACACCTGATTTGTCCGCTTCGATTTGGTTCATCATTTTCATTGCTTCAACGATACATAGAGTTTCGCCAGCATTTACGCTCTGACCAACTTCAACGAATGATTTCGCGTCTGGACTTGGAGAACGGTAGAAAGTACCAACCATTGGAGAAAGAACTTGGTGACCTGCAGGAACTGCTGCTGGTGCTTCTGCGGCCATTGCTGGTGCGTCTGCTGCTGGAGCCGCTGCCACTGGCGCAGGTGCTGCTACTGGAGCTGCTGCGTAATGAATTGGTGCTGGAGCCGCTGCAGGGCCACTACGGCTGATGCGTACTGACTCTTCACCTTCAGAGATTTCTAGCTCAGCAATGCCAGATTCTTCAACTAACTCGATTAGCTTCTTGATTTTACGAATATCCATCTTTTCTTTCTCTTTTATCTTGTGATTAAGACAACCCAAAGGGCTGCAGAGTGTTTGGTTTACTTTGCCTGCAATTTCGCGATTGCTGCAGACAGAGCGAATTCATAACCTTGTGCACCTAAGCCACAAATCACCCCTTCTGCTTTATCAGACAGATAAGAGTGATGACGGAACGGCTCGCGAGCGTGAACGTTCGATAGGTGCACTTCGATAAATGGGATGGCTACGCCAAGTAATGCATCACGCAGCGCGACACTGGTATGAGTGAAAGCCGCTGGGTTGATGATAATGAAGTCCACTTTGTCATATGCAGCGTGGATAGCTTCAATCAGTTCGTACTCACGATTCGATTGCAGGTGTTCAAGTTCCACCCCAGAGTTGTGAGCTTGTTCAGTCAATGCGTCAACAATCTGTGCTAGGGTGTTGTTACCGTAATGTGTCGGTTCACGCAGACCTAATAGATTAAGATTTGGTCCGTTTAGAACTAGAATCCGTGACTTTGCAGACATTATGTTGCTATCTTCCTTTATCGTGAGTGGAACGTTTATATTCCCAAATATACGATAATTCAGCACGATTTTTTTGTTAAAACCGAGCAAATTTTAAAAAATCGACCAAGATTATAGCTAATTCACAGCAATTAGCAGCAATTTACTGGTCTAATCTCCCAATGTCCCCTGTCGTTTCTGTAACCAAGTTAACAAAAACAACATAATTGCCATGTGGTTATTGTGGTTTATTTTGCGTCCACGCACAAAAAAGCCACCATATGCAATGGTGGCTTTTAGGGCTAGCGTTTAAAACAGAGGTGGGGTGTTATGCCAGTTCTGCTTTCTCTGCAATTAGCTTGTCTACAACACTTGGATCTGCCAGTGTCGAAGTATCACCTAGGTTGCTGGTATCACCCGTTGCAATCTTACGTAGGATGCGGCGCATGATCTTACCGGAGCGAGTTTTTGGTAGAGAGTCTGTCCAGTGCAGTACGTCTGGCGTTGCGATTGGACCAATCTCTTTACGTACCCAGTCTTTCACCTCTTTGTGCAGTTCGGCTGATGGGAATTCACCGTCATTAAGCGTGACGTATGCGTAAATTGCCTGACCTTTGATGTCATGAGGAATACCGACAATCGCCGCTTCCGCAATTTTATCGTGTGCAACCAGTGCTGATTCAATTTCTGCGGTACCCATGCGGTGACCTGAAACGTTCAGTACGTCATCTACACGACCTGTAATCCAGTAATAGCCGTCTTCGTCACGACGTGCGCCATCACTGGTGAAGTACATGCCTTTGAAGGTAGAGAAGTAGGTTTGCTCAAAGCGCTCATGGTCGCCGTAAACAGTACGCATCTGACCTGGCCATGAATCAAGGATCACTAAGTTACCTTCTGCTGCGGTCTCTTCAATGATGTTACCCATGTTGTCCACTAGCGCTGGTTGTACGCCGAAGAATGGGCGAGTTGCTGAGCCTGGCTTAAGATCGGTTGCACCTGGTAGTGGCGCAATCAAGATACCGCCTGTCTCTGTTTGCCACCAAGTATCAACGATAGGTGAGTTTTCATTCCCAATGGTCTTGTAGTACCACTCCCATGCTTCAGGGTTGATAGGTTCACCCACTGAGCCCATTACACGCAAGCTTGAGCGAGATGTCCCTGCTACTGCTTCGTTGCCTTTCGCCATTAGGGCGCGAATCGCTGTTGGCGCAGTGTAGAGAATGTTTACTTGATGCTTATCAACCACTTCACTCATGCGAGCTGTGCTTGGGTAGTTTGGTACACCTTCGAACAGAATGGTTTTCGCACCGTTCGCTAGTGGACCGTAAATGAGGTAAGTGTGGCCCGTAATCCAACCCACATCCGCCGTACACCAGAACGTTTCACCTTCTTGGTAATCGAACACGTATTTGAAAGTCATGGTTGCGTACACTAGGTAACCACCTGTGGTGTGCAGCACGCCTTTTGGCTTACCTGTTGAGCCTGAAGTGTAAAGAATGAATAGAGGGTCTTCCGCTTTCATTTCTTCAGGTGGGCATACATCAGAAACAACAGCCGTTGCTTCGTGCCACCAAACGTCACGGTGTTCGTGCCAATCAATGTCGCCGCCCGTGCGTTTTAGAACGACAACTTTGTCGATGGTTTTTACTTCTGGGTTCGTCAGTGCTTCATCAACGTTTTTCTTCAGTGGTACTGCGCGACCACCACGAACGCCTTCGTCAGCGGTGATAACGATTTTCGCATCTGAGTCGATGATACGACCGGACAGTGCCTCTGGCGAGAAGCCACCAAATACCACGGTATGAACCGCACCAATACGCGTACATGCCAGCATTGCGATAGCCGCTTCTGGCACCATTGGCATGTAAAGACAAACTACGTCGCCTTTGTGCACGCCTTGCTCTTTTAGCGCGTTAGAGAACTTACACACTTCTTTGTGCAGTTCATTAAATGTGAGGGTTTTGTCGTCCGCAGGGTCATCGCCTTCCCAGATGATCGCGACTTCATCGCCACGCTCGGCAAGGTGACGGTCAATACAGTTTGCAGATACGTTTAGTGTGCCGTCTTCGAACCAACGAATGTCGACGTGACCGGTATCGAAAGAGGTGTTTTTAACTTGAGTGAATGGCTTAATCCAATCGACAACTTTACCGTGCTCGCTCCAGAAGCCCTCTGGGTCGGTTACCGACTGCTGATACATGGCTAGGTAAGTGTCATTATCCGCATGCGTATGGTTTTTAATGTTTTCTTTTACCGGATAAACGTGGGCTTCGCTCATGGCTTCTCTCCTTGTGCCTTTAATTCTCGACCTTCGTCTTTTGTAGGGCTGTGTTCGCTCTTGGTTTATGTGTCATCAAGAACGTTGCTGTGCATATAACTGTCAGTCACAGCGCGTATTTCCACAATTAGACTTTAGGATGAGAGTGAGGAATGCGCCGCGATATTGCTGAAATAAAAGCGATTGTGGGAGGTGGATCGAAAGCCGAGTCTTAAACCTATTGGGTATACGGTACGCTCAGGTTAGGTAAATCGCCTTTGGTCAGGCGTACATACACTAAAGCGGCGGATTTTGCGTCTTGCAGGGCATCGTGTTTGTCTTGAATCGGCAGTTCAAGGTGCTTACAAATTGCATCAAGACTTAAGTCGAAGTAGGCGTTAGGCAAATGACGTTCGAGCTTATCGTGATAAATCTGGCTAACCTCGATTAATGGGTTGGGCAGTGGAAAACCTAAATGCCTCAGACAGGCGAGGTCGAGGATCTTTTTGTCATAGCGAATGTGGTAGCCGACTAAAGGACGATTGCCGATAAAGTCGAGCAGCTTGATGAGTGCTTCTTTTTCGCTGATGCCATCCACCAAATCTTGGTGGCGGATATGGTGAATTTTCACTGAACCTGAATCGAGTGATTGCGGGGCGCGAAGTCGAACTTCGAACGGTTTGCTGGTAATGATGCGATTATCGATGATTTTGGTCGCAGCGATGGTCACCAGCTCGGCTCTATTTGGATCCAAGCTGGTGGTTTCGCAATCGAGAGAGACAAACTCGCCTTTTTGTGGCGAACAAAACAGTGGCTGATAAGGTGAGCCTTTCAGCTTGTAATGCCAGTATTTCCTTTGTAGCCAATTCATCCCTGTTACCTCTCGTCTTATTTGCCTAAAAGACTCTAATCACGGATTTGATAATGGAAGCCTAAGAACTGCTTAAACTTCTTCACCACGTGTAAGCTGTGGCGTAGCAGGTCTCGTTCTGTCCTGTCTAACTGTTTGATGTCGATGTTGTTCAATGCTTCTTGCTTACTCAATTGCTGGTTCAAACGGATCTTGAAAAACAGCTTCAGCGCCTCATTGAGGTTATCGGCGGTTTCTGGTTCTAAGATACGTTTGTTTCTCAGTGCTTCGATACGCTCGAAGGTGTTCTTCTCTTCAATCGCGTATTCCAATGCCAAGGTGCGAATACCATGCACGATTGGGAAAATGCCACCACGCTTAATATCCAGCCCGTCTTTAGCACTTTTTACGTTGCCAAACAGAGTAAGAGGCACGGAAAATTGCAGTGCAGGGCGAGTGAAATCGGACAGAATCAACATACGATCTTTCATGCTGTCTCTAAGGTGCTCGGCGATTGGCGTGAGCAACTCTCGATTGCCCGCGACCGCATGAGCGTCACTGAAGATGGCTAAATCCATGATTTGTTCTGGCTGCGCTTTAGCAATCCAACCATCGAGCGTTTTAATCCATTCTTGCTGCGTTCGGACCCACTTCGGATTGTTAACCATGACTTTGCCAGGGCAGAGTGGGTAGCCCAGTTGCTGCAAGGTGTGGGTGAGGGTTTGCATCACTTCGGAGCAATGTTCCCATTCCAACCCATCTTGGATGATCAGCGCATTGTCTTGATCGGTTTTGAGGATTTGTTCTCCACGACCTTCCGAGCCAAGCACAATCAAACAGCAGTGATCGTGCAGTGCTGGTGGCACCACAAGCTCAAACGCTCTTTCGATGATTTGTTCGTTTACGGCGGATATCAGCTCCATGATGAAGCGAGTGCGGATGCCATTGGTCAGCAAGCTATCCACCAACTGACGCTGTCGATTGGAAGCAAGGGCTAACTCTTCCACGCTACTGGCTCGTGCAATACTGAGTGTCAGTACGTGTGAGTGAGTGGAAAACGCACTGAGGATCTGCGTCATATCCAACATACCGACCGCTTGATTGCCTTCGCACACCATGAGACGTTTCATGCGATTTCGTGTCATGGTGATCATGGCGTTAAACAAGAAGTCACCATCATCTACGTGATAAACAGGGAAGGTAGCAATCTCACTCACTGGCGTATCGAGTGGGTGGCCGTCAAGCATCACGGCATGAAGCATATTGGTTCGAGTCACTATCGCGTAGGGATGCGCCGATGGATATTGCTCTAAGCGCGGGTCCTCTTGGCTAAGCTGAACCAAAGCAGCATCGATGCCATTGTCCTTGAGTGTTTTGGTGACCTGATTAATTGGCATATCAGGTGCCAATAGCATTGGTGGATGATAGATGCTGCTATCGACTTTAGTCAGAATGAATTCGGCAAGGTTTTGCTGCTGTTGAGCCGCTTCAATGAGGGCTTGGCGTTTCGATAAGTTGTTATCGAAGTAGGCGGCGAACTGTCCGTTCTCGTTATACAGCTCAAGAAACACGTCTTTGGGCAGCAAGTACGACAGGGTATCCTCCAGTGCCACATACTGATGGCGGACGCTTCCTTCGAACAACGAACGTACATCAAACATATCGTCGTTAGCGTAGTGAGCAAACACTTCGTCTTGATCTTTTGAGCGCTCTTCCACTGCGCCTTTAATCAGTACGTGCAGATGAGGATTGTCTTGCCCACAAGCTAAGATGACATCTCGCGTTCGGTAATACGCCACATCTAGAGATGAGCGCAGTCGATTTTGCTGTGCGTCGTTCAGGCGGTCGAACGGTGGAGATTGCATATTAAATTTGTCAGGCATGAGAGCACCTAAATTTGGTGGGAACACATTCTAAGTCTGACAAATTTCCCTGCCGAAGCCAGACGACTTTGGTCTAAATCGTCACAATCTAATTTTGCATTTCGAGAGCCTGTGCCATAGAGGAAACGGTAAGTTGCCGATTCTTCCCTTTTTCTATTACGCATTGCGATCCATAATTCCGCGTCCCAAACGTTTACGTGGTGGAAGTCTTTAGTTTTGTCGTTTTTAGGATATCTGTGATGTTGAAACCCTCTCCGTATGGCTGGATTTCCCAGTACTTTCTCGGATTCTTTTTTGCGTATGGCGTGTATCTGCCATTTTGGTCATTGTGGTTTAAAGAGCAGGGCGTTTCTCCGACAGACATCGGCCTGTTAGTCGGGCTGGGTTTAGCTACACGTTGTGTGGCGAATATGGTCATTACGCCACGTTTGCATAAGGTTGAACACATCATGCCAGCGCTACGCTGGTTAAGTCTTGCTGCCCTTATTTTTGTTGGCTTCCACTTTTTCACCGGCGGCAACTTCTGGTTAATGGCACTCGCCACTGTCTTGTTCAATTTGTGTTGTGGTCCTGTGGTGCCTTTATCTGATGCCATGGCAAACTACTATGCGCGTTTGAAGATGCTCGATTACGGTCGTACCCGCTTGTGGGGCTCTATTGCTTTTATTGCTGGCTCAACGGTGGTTGGGTATTTAGTGGCAGAATTTGGCTCTGATATGATTCTCTATACGGCAATGGCTGGGGTATTCATCTCGCTATTGTTTGTTATGCGTAATACCAACCCAATGCCTGTGACCCGCGGTGACCAGCATGCTGAACGTCCAAAGCTATCAGCACTACTTACTGATAAACCTGTGGTGAAGTTTCTTGTGCTGGTGGCGTTAATACAAGGTAGTCATGCGGCGTACTATGGTTTTAGTGCCATTCACTGGAAAGCGGCAGGTCATTCTGAAGATGTGATTGGTTACTTGTGGAGCTTAGGTGTGGCAGCTGAAGTTGCCGTGTTTGCGTTGAGTAAGCGCCTGTTTGCAGGTTGGTCTCTACGGACTTTGTTTGTGATTGCTGCCGGTGGCGTGATGCTGCGTTGGGGCATGACAGCCACGACGACTTCTATCTTCGCATTGGTGGTCGTGCAAATGCTTCACGGCGTGACGTTTGCGATGGCACACATTGCCGCAATTCAATACATCCAAAACTCAGCAGAGAACAAGATGGTGGCATTGCAGGCGTTGTACAATGCGATTCCACTTGGTGCGTTTATCGCACTAATGACGGTGATCAGTGGCTGGGGTTACGAGCACTGGGGGGGGCGAGTATCTTCTGGTTGATGGCTGCGATGGGTTTTGTTGCGTTGTTCATCAAAGTTGAGTCTCAAAATGATGAAAGTAATGTGGTAGACCTATCAGCCAATGCACCTGAAGCACAGAATTAAGCTTCTGTGACAGAGATTAAAAACTAACCTTTGTCTCTGTTGTGAAAGCAGTGTTAAATGAAACCTCTCCCTTATGGAGAGGTTTTTTTTATTCTCTTGCTTTAAAAACAGCAAGAAAGGCAAGAAAGGATATCGAATGCAAGGATGGCTAGTGATTCCCGTTTCTTTGGCGTATTTGGGAATCCTGTTTTTAATCGCTTGGTATGGTGACAAACAAAAGAGATGGTTAGCACGCTGGCGACCATGGATCTACAGTTTGTCGATTGCGGTGTACTGTACGTCGTGGACCTTCTACGGCACGGTCGGACAGGCGAGCAACAATCCTTGGTCCTTCTTACCCATCTACATTGCGCCGATAATCGTGTTTACCATCGGCTGGCGCGTTCTCGCTCGGCTTATACTGATTGCCAAGCGTGAGCACATCACCTCAATCGCTGACTTCATTGCTGCCCGCTATGGTAAATCGCAAGGTTTGGCGGTGGCTGTTACCTTAATTGCCGTGGCGGGTATTCTGCCGTATATCGCTTTACAGCTCCGTGGCATCACTATGGGATTAGAAATCATTGCGCCAGATTTGGCTTCTGATCTCAGTTATCAAAACTATAGCGTGTCTTGGGTTGTGGTTGGTGCGATGGCGATCTTCACCATGCTGTTTGGTACGCGCCATATCGATAACACCGAACACCACCGCGGCATGATGATGGCGATTGCGTTTGAATCGGTGCTCAAGCTGGTGGCGTTCTTGGTGGTGGGCGTGTTTATTGTTTGGCTCGCGATGGATACTGAGAGCTTCCATCTCGCTGATATCGCCACTGAAACCTATGAGTCGCCAAATATTCCGACTTTGTTGATTCATACCATTCTGACCATGTTGGCGATTGTTTGTTTGCCACGTCAGTTTCATACCATGGTGGTTGAGAATGAACGCGCGCAAGACCTACATGTCGCCCGTTGGCTATTCCCACTGTATCTGATTCTGATGGGCATCTTTGTTTTGCCGATCGCGTGGGTAGGACAAAGCCTGTTGAGTGGCAGTCCTGCTGATACCTACGTGATAAGTGTGCCGATGGCGGTGGGTGCAAATGACATTGCGTTGCTGGCATTCTTGGGTGGTACTTCGGCGGCAAGTGGTATGGTTATCGTCTCGACCATTGCCTTAGCAATCATGGTATCGAACGATTTGGTGATGCCGCTGATTCTGCGCCGGATGAAGTTATCAAAACGCAATCATCACCACTTTTCTACGTTGTTGTTACGTATACGTCGTGGGCTTATTCTGCTTCTTTTGATTGGCGCATGGGGATTTTATCAGGCTTTAGATAGTATTCACTCACTCTCCGCAATAGGGTTTCTCTCGTTTGCAGCGATTACCCAGTTTGCTCCATCTTTGATTGGCGGCATGTACTGGCGTCAGGGCAACAAAAAGGGCGTGTATGTTGGTTTGCTGGTGGGTTTCACCATTTGGTTGATTACTTTAATGAGCCAAACCGACATGCTAGCGGGCGACGCAACCAATAACTTACTAATTTGGCTTATCACACCGCCTGATTTATTGGCAGGCTTTGGCATTGCCGTTTCTGATTGGGGCATGATCCTTAGCGTGGTGGCGAATACCGCATGTTTTGTCGCCGTATCACTAGCCACGCGGCCAAGCATAAGTGAACGCTTACAATCAGCATCATTCGTTGGCACACCTTTGCCTGAGAGTGAAAATATCAGCTTGTATCAGAGCCGCGTGACGGTTAGTGAGCTAGAGATGCTAGCCTCTCGATTTGTCGGACGCACGCGAGTGAAATCTGCCTTCCAAACCTATTGGAGCCAGCAACGAGAAGAGCTACTTCCTAACCAACAAGCCCCCTCTACCTTGATTCGACATACTGAGCGCGTACTTGCCGGTGTGTTTGGTGCCTCCTCTGCTAAGTTAGTACTTACTTCTGCGTTGCAGGGCAGAAACATGCAACTTGAGGAGGTGGCGACTATTGTTGATGAAGCCTCTGAACTATACGATTTCAGCCGTGGTTTACTGCAAGGGGCGATTGAGCATATTGGACAAGGTATCGCGGTTGTCGACAAGCAATTGAGGTTGGTGGCGTGGAACCAGCGTTACCTTGAGTTGTTTGTCTTCCCGCCGGGGTTGATTCAGGTCGGGCGTCCGATTGCTGAAGTCATTCGTCATAATGCTGAGCAGGGGTTGTGTGGTCCGGGTGACCCCGAAGATCACGTTCGTCGCCGTGTTTATCACCTTGAACAAGGCACGCGACATACCTCTTCCCGTGTACGTCCTGACGGCCGCGTGATTGAAGTACAAGGTAACCCGATGCCCGGTGGTGGCTTCGTAATGAGTTTTACCGACATCACCGTGTTCCGCGACGCTGAGCAAGCTCTGAAAGATGCCAATGAGACACTAGAAGAACGTGTTCGTGCTCGTACTCGCGAGTTGGAACAATTGAATAAACAGCTGGTGGCTGCGACGCAGCGTTCTGAGCATGAGTCACAGTCTAAGTCGCGCTTCTTAGCGGCGGTGAGCCATGACTTGATGCAGCCGCTGAATGCCGCTCGTCTGTTTGCTTCTTCGTTGTCGGAAGTTGCCAAAGACAGTGAAACCCAAAAGCTGTCGACCCACATTGAGAGTGCATTAGGCGCAGCAGAAGATTTGATTGGTGATTTGCTGGATATTTCGCGTTTGGAATCGGGCAAGCTGGACGTCAATGTGCATGGCTTTGCGGTTAATGATGTATTGGCAAACTTGAATGCGGAATTCAGTGCGCTGGCGAAACAACAAGGTATTGAGTTCACCATGATCCCATCGTCTTTGATGGTGAAATCCGACCCGAAATTGCTGCGCCGTGTTGTGCAGAACTTTCTTACCAATGCGTTCCGTTATAGCCCGAATGGCAAAGTGGCGCTTGGGGTGCGTCGCGTACAAGGGCGAGTGCGTATTGATGTGTGGGATAACGGAATGGGTATCGAAGAAGAGAAGCAACAAGAGATCTTCGAAGAGTTTAATCGTGGTACTCAAGTCCGTTCTGACCAAGGTTTGGGGCTAGGCTTAGCCATCTCGAAAGGTATTGCTCAAGTGCTGGGGCATGAAATCTCGATGCGTTCTTGGTTTGGTCAAGGCAGTGTGTTCTCTATTACCTTAGATAAAGCAGAGAAGGTACATATTCCGGCGGTCAAAGCGGTGAAGAGTGCACAATCTGACTTGAGCCATATCCGTGTTCTATGTGTTGATAACGAGCCAGATATTCTGGTCGGGATGGAAAACTTACTCTCACGCTGGGGCTGCGATATTCGTATTGCGACTGATATTGTCGAGAGTCTTAAAACATTGGAGGACGACTGGCTGCCTGATGTGATTTTCTCCGATTACCGTTTAGATAATGGACGAACGGGGTTGGAAGTGTTGCAGCAATGTCGTTTGCGTCTTGGTGACCGCTTTGAAGGGGTGATCATCAGTGCCGACCGAACCGATGACATGATGGAAGGAATTAAAGCCAACGGGTTCAGTTTTATTGCCAAACCAGTTAAGCCTTTGAAACTGCGCTCGGTACTTAACCGAGTCGCCTAGGAAAAAGACCTCCGCTTGGAGGTCTTTTGCTTTAAAGGGGTGATCGGCCAGTGGCTTATTCTGCCACCCCGCCTTGAGTCAGTTTGGCTGGTTCGAGCAGTCTTTCTAATGTTGCACGATCCAAGTCCGTTTCTTCTTCTGCGACATCAATGATCGCGCGACCTTGTTTGTAGGCTTTCTTCGCCACTTCGGCTGCTTTTAGGTAGCCAATCACAGGGTTAAGTGCGGTGACCAGAATCGGGTTCTTCGCCAATGCAACATCAAGGTTGTCTTGGCGCACTTCAAACGTCGCGATGGCTTTGTCTGCCAAAGCTACGGTGCTGTTCGACAGCAGTTCAATGCTTTCTAGTACATTGTGAGCTATCACTGGCAGCATCACGTTAAGTTGGAAGTTACCCGATTGACCGGCAACGGTAATGGTCGCGTCGTTACCAATCACTTGGGCAGACGCCATGGCCGCTGCTTCTGGAATCACTGGGTTCACTTTGCCTGGCATGATAGAAGAGCCCGGTTGCAAACCTTGCAGTTCGATTTCTCCCAAGCCTGCTAGTGGACCTGAGTTCATCCAGCGAAGATCGTTTGCGATCTTCATGATCGCAACTGCTGCTGTTTTGAGCTGTCCAGATAGGGCAACGATCGCATCCTGACTACTGAGATTGAAAAAGAAGTTTTTGCTGGAAGAAAATTCGATGCGCGTTGATTGCGCTAAGTTATCAGCAAAGAGATCGGCGAAGCGTGGATCGGCGTTGATCCCTGTCCCCACCGCTGTTCCGCCTTGGGCTAACGCTTTCACTGCTGGCAGTGTTTGTTCGATGGCTTGTTTGGCGTGTTCGATTTGGAACTGCCAGCCACCAAGCTCTTGGGCGAAGGTAATTGGCATCGCATCCATGAGGTGCGTACGACCTGTTTTCACCACATCTTTCAGTGCTTGTTGCTTGGTTTCTAGAGTTTCACCTAAGTGAGACAGTGCTGGCAGAAGTTGCTTTTCAATCGCAATCGCAGAGCTGACTTGAATCGCAGTAGGCACTACGTCGTTACTGCTTTGACCCATGTTGACGTGATCATTTGGATTGACCGTTCCACCTAGGTGTTCAGACGCCAATGTTGCAATCACTTCGTTGGCATTCATGTTTGAGCTGGTGCCCGAGCCGGTTTGGAATACATCGATAGGGAATTGGTCTAGGTGTTTACCATCAATGATTGCTTGCGCAGCATCGGCGATGGCATTGGCAATATCACCTTCTAGCAAGCCAAGTTGAGCATTGGTGAGCGCAGCGGTTTGTTTGATGTGCGCGAGTGCTTGGATAAAGCCAGTCGGCATAGTGTGCTTGCTAAAAGCAAAGTTATCGACAGCGCGTTGAGTTTGGGCTTGATACAAAGCGTTGGCTGGGACTTTGACTTCGCCCATGCTGTCTGCTTCGATACGGAATTCCGTGGTCATGGTA
The DNA here is from genome assembly GCF_002741985.1 of Vibrio rotiferianus CAIM 577 = LMG 21460. GTDB lineage: Bacteria > Pseudomonadota > Gammaproteobacteria > Enterobacterales > Vibrionaceae > Vibrio > Vibrio rotiferianus. The sequence continues at coordinate 100,334 of NZ_APHW01000030.1, read as the reverse complement.
GGTTCCTTTTGTTTAATCGAGTGGCGTCTGTATCAGACGTAATTGTTGTTGTAATGAGAGAAATTTCACATCGCCATCCTCAAATTGGTAGTAGTAACGTTTGAGACAAAGTAGCGGAGTGTGAATGGAATCGAGGCAAACTCGGCGGAAGATGCGGCTACGAGCAGGGTCTTGAATGGCATCAAGTAGATGGAAGTAAACCTGACGCAAATACAGTTCGCACAGCAACAGGTTCTCGTGCTCAGCATCGTGATCGTAGATGGACGACAGCACCATGCCCCAATGGATGTAATCATGAATCACATCAGGTTCGAAGCCGCTTGGCGCATACACATGAAGGAATCGGTCTTGCGCTTTAAAAAAGGCGTTGTAGATGGCTTGGCTGCTGTCCATAGTTACCTCGACAGTTAAGATAATGATAATTATTATCAATTAATTGTCGATTAGCAACCACAGCTTTTTTGAGGAAATAACACAACAAAAAAAGCCGATACTCGGACTCAGTATCGGCTGAAGTGGGTGAGCTCAATCCCTACAATTAAGCTCGGTATTCTTTCGCGAGATAAGGTCGGCTCAAATGCGTCTTCAAGCCTTATGGAGCAGGTAAGTTATTTGTCCGTAAACAAAGTCTCGTATTTCACAAATGCTGTTTGCGTTTCACCGTAGTAGAGTGTGCCTTCAGATTGAATCGCAACACGTAACCAGCTGTCTGCTGATGCAGGCTTAGGCAAAGTGATACTCCAGTTCTGCCCTGCTTGATCGGTTTGTGTCATGTCGATTGGCTGTGCGTTTTGCTCTTGGCTATCCACCACTGACAGCTTCACCCCTTCTAGTGGATAAGCCGCATGCAAAGACAACTCTAAGCTATCTTGAGTCAGCTTTTCTGAGCGAAACTTCACTTTAAAGTCGCCGTTCTCCATATCACACAAGCCACTGGTATAACGGCAATTCGACTTGCTGATCAGCTTGTAGCTTTCCCCTTCTTTAGCTGCATGAGGCTTTTCACTCAGAGCCATGTCAGTACCGAAATAAGCGATCAAAGACAGAATTGGGGCTATCAACAGAGCGATAATAAAGTGCTTGTTTTTGAACATAAAATACTAATCCCATCAATTATCTGTTCATTTTTACTGGCTAAAATCGCTAATAACTTCGTTAAAGATTTTGAAGTTAGAGCAACTAGCTTGCTGCAATCTTTGCCTTGTTCTAAGCGATTTTTTCAGCGTAACCCCTGAACATATAATCAATGGCATTGGTATGCTTCCTTGCTACGGTTCAGGGAATCTCTAATTATTAGAATAAGTTAAGTGAATAAAAAAGCCCCAAGTGGGGCTTTTGTGGTTTGGGTTATATTTTAGTGGTCTACCGCACCGCCAGCGCCTGCTGGTACACGTACGTGCTCGACAAGGTCTTTTACTTCTTGTGGTGTTTCTGCTGTTACTCTTGATACACCGAATGCCACAACAAAGTTAAATACCGCACCAATTGCACCAAATGCGTTTGGCTCGATGCCTAGGAACCAGTTCTGACCCCAGCTTTGTAGGTAAGTCCAATCAGACACAAATAGGATGCCTTTGTGTTGGAACACGTAGAATAGCGTGATACTGATACCAGCAATCATACCTGCGATTGCGCCTTCTTTGTTGATGCTCTTACTGAAGATACCCATCATCAACGCAGGGAAGATGGAAGATGCTGCCAGACCGAAGGCGAGGGCTACCGTACCGGCGGCAAACCCTGGTGGATTCAAGCCTAAGTAACCGGCGACTGCGATGGCGACCGCCATGGAGATTCGACTCGCGAGCAGCTCTTTCTTCTCGGATATGTTCGGATTTATCACACCTTTGATTAAGTCATGGGATATCGCGGACGAGATAGCCAGTAGTAGACCCGCAGCCGTCGATAGTGCTGCCGCCAGACCACCTGCTGCGACAAGTGCGATAACCCAGTTAGGTAGCTTAGCAATCTCTGGGTTTGCCAATACCATGATGTCTCGGTCAACTTTCAGCTCGTTGGTTGCTGGGTTCGACGTGTACTCAATCAGACCGTCGCCATTCTTGTCATCAAAGCCTAGTAGACCTGTTTTCTCCCAGTTCTTGAACCAGTCAGGGCGCTCATCATAAGCAAGGTGCTGACCAGGAGCTGGGTTAACGGTATCCATTAGGTTTAGACGCGCCATTGCTGATACTGCAGGTGCTGTTGTGTAAAGGATAGCGATGAAAACTAGCGCCCAACCTGCTGATGTACGAGCATCACGAACCTTAGGCACGGTAAAGAAGCGAATGATTACATGTGGTAGACCCGCAGTACCGATCATCAGTGACATGGTGTACACGAACATGTTTAGTGTGTCGCCACGAACTTGGGTGGTGTATTCACTAAAGCCGAGCTCGGTGACCACTTGGTCGAGCCTATCGAGCAGATAGACATCGGTGCCTTGGATGGTACTACCCAGACCGATCTGTGGTAGTGGGTGACCTGTTAGTTGCAGAGAGATAAAGATTGCAGGAATAGTGTAAGCTAAAATGAGTACGCAATATTGAGCAATCTGCGTGTAGGTAATGCCTTTCATGCCGCCCATAACCGCGTACATGAATACGATACACATACCGATCAGTAGACCCGTTGAGTAATCCACTTCTAGGAAGCGACCAAACGCCACGCCCACGCCTTTCATCTGACCGATAACGTAAGTCACCGATGCGATGATAAGACACACAACCGCTACGATACGCGCTGCATTAGAGTAGAAGCGCTCGCCCACGAACTCCGGCACGGTAAACTTACCGAACTTACGTAGGTAAGGAGCAAGCAGAAGTGCAAGCAGTACGTAACCGCCTGTCCAGCCCATCAGGAATACAGAGCCGCCGTAACCCATGAAGGCAATCAAGCCTGCCATTGAGATGAACGATGCCGCTGACATCCAGTCTGCTGCGGTTGCCATGCCGTTAGCGATCGGGTTGACACCGCCGCCTGCTACATAGAATTCTTTGGTTGAGCCCGCACGCGCCCAAATCGCAATACCGATGTAGAGGACGAACGTTGCGCCAACCACTAGATAGGTAATAGTTTTCAAATCCATCTGAGTTACTCCTTACTCATCTACGCCGAATTCACGGTCGATTTGGCGCATTTTCCACGCGTAGTAGAAAATAATACCTAGGAAGGCATAGATGGAGCCTTGTTGAGCAAACCAGAATCCTAGTTTGTATCCACCTAATTGAAATTGATTAAGTACGTCGACAAATAAAATGCCGCAGCCGAAAGACACTACGAACCAGATGACCATTAGGGTAATCATGAGTTTCACGTTCTTGTCCCAGTAGGCTTTGGCTCTTTCTTCGCTTTCAAATGCCATTGCCGTCTCCTTACGATTGGTATTGTTGTTAAAAAAATGTTTCAACATGTACATTAGCAAGGTGTTAGCAAGAACTCTTTTCAACTTTAGTCGGGACGCCAAAAAGCAAAAACGCCCGTTTTTAGGGCGTTTGAGAAGAAGCAGGAATAAAAGTGTGATGTTAATTTGATGTTAAATTAGCCAAAGGTCTAAGAGTTTTATCAATTAACATAGAAATCTTTTATACCAAGTAGCAAATTATTCAGTGCAACAGCAGCAAGGATAAGCCCCATTACGCGGCTGATGATGGCTGCGCCTACGTTACCAATCACTTTTTGAATCGTGTTTGCACCCAGTAACAAGAAGAGGGTAACCAGCAACACCGCCATCATGACACCAGCAGTCATCGCCTGATCAACAAAAGAGTAACGGTTGTTGTCGGTGAGCATCACGATAGCCATCATGGCACCTGGTGATGCAATTGAGGGAATAGCGAGAGGGTAAACGGCTAAGTCAGCAAGATCGGAGTGGCTGACTTCTTCACCCAGTTTTTGTTCTTGTTCTGGCTTGCTCTCACCAAAGATCATCGATAGTGCAAACAGCAATAGCACTAAACCACCAGCGGCTTGGAAGGCAGGTAATGGGATTTGCATCGCTTCCAGTAATAACTGACCGGCAATAAGAAAAAACAGCAACACACCCATCGAAATGGCGATGGCTTTTAACGCGACGAGACGACGCTGTTTTGCCGTGAGGTGTTGAGTTTGTGATAGATAAACGGGGACTGAACCAATCGGGTCAATGACGGCCCAGAGTACAACGAATTGAGTGACGAGAATACTTAGCAAAGTATGACCTCCCAGAGTTAGCGGTTTAACAGAGGGATGAAAAGGCTACATAGTGCAGCCTGTTTATTTTAACGTCTGTTGTTCTTTTTGCGTCATATAAATGTGAATTAGATATATTTACTAACACATTACTGCTCGGGTTCCATTTGCTGCAGTAGGATGACGGCTTGAGTGCGGTTCTTCACGCCCAGCTTGCGGAAAATTGCGGTCATATGGGCTTTGATGGTGGCCTCTGAGACATTGAGCTCGTAAGCGATTTGTTTGTTGAGTAAGCCATCAGAAAGCATGCCTAGCACCTTATATTGTTGAGGCGTCAGGGCGGCAATTTTTTCTGCCAAGTCATTACATGCTGCGTTATTGGTGATCAAGCCTTCTGGGAAGTATGGGTCACCATTGAGAACCTGGTTGAGGGCGTTGACCAGCTCACGCATGTCGCTGGATTTTGGAATAAAGCCGAATGCACCATGGCTTTTCACTTGCGTGACCACGCTTGGCTCTTCACTGGCAGAAACGACCACCACCGGAATATCTGGGTACTCGGCTCGAAGGTGAATCAACCCCGACATGCCATTCGCGCCTGGCATCTTTAGGTCCAATAACACCAAATCTGGGTCTTCTTCTTTTTCCAGCAACGCAAGTAGAGCATCTAGCGTATCCGCTTCAAGAAGGTTGGCCCCACTCACTGCCATGTGTACCGATTGGAACAAGGCATTTCGGAATAGGGGGTGATCATCTGCGATGATTATGGTGTAGGTCGAATCCATGACGTTAAACACTTTTGACTATTTCGTTAATGGAATTATTGTCCACCTTTAAGAATGTGGACAATGTTTATCCACTAAAAGTCTGAACCAAATCGACTTTTATTAGAAAAATTGCATATAAACGCAAGTTTCTCGAATTTATTAAGACAATAAAAAACGCCAGTGAAAAATCACTGGCGTTTGAATGATTCACAATCAGAATCGGTTGATGTGCTCTAAGAAAGGTTCGGCTTGCATAAAACCAGTTAAACGAGCGTTTGAAACATGTTCGCCGTTAGCATCCCAGAACTCAATGGTTGGTAAACCAAGTACATTCATATGTTTAAGCAGCTCGATGTCTTTCACTTGGTTCTTGGTCACGTCCGCCTGCAGTAGAACGAAGTCTTGCAGCTTAGCTTCGACACTTGGGTCATGGAAGGTGTACTTCTCAAACTCTTTACATGCCACACACCAGTCAGCGTAGAAGTCGAGCATCACTGGTTTGCCTGCTTGTTTAGCTTGAGCAAGTGCTGCCTCAAGCTCTGCCACGTTAGTAATGCGAGTAAAGCTCACCGTTGCTTGCTGAGCTTGCGTTGTAGTGTTGTCACCAAACCAGAAGTTCAACGCCGGTTGAGCAGAAGCAAACAGACCTAGTACTGCGATGATGCCTACTGTGCTTTGCTTCCAACCGCCAAACTCTAGGCTGTTTTTGATGTGGTATAGCCAACCAAAAGCCGCGATACCTAGTGCTGACCATAGTGCGGTTGCCCACACCTCTGGCATGATGCGCTCAAGTAGGAAGATAGGAGCTGCCAGCAGAACAAAGCCGAATAGGGTCTTAACGCGATCCATCCAACCACCTGCTTTCGGTAGCAGTTTATTGCCGAATACAGCAACAAGAATCAGTGGAATGCCCATACCCATCGCCAGTGCGTAAAGTGCGATACCACCGGTGAGTAAGTCACCACTTTGTGCCACGTAAAGTAGTGCGCCGGACAGAGGTGCCGTGGTACATGGTGAACACACCAAACCTGAAATCGCGCCCATGGCGAACACGCCTGCGCTGCTACCACCTTGTTGTTTGTTGCTGAGGTTGTTTAACCATGTCTGCACACTGCTTGGCAACTGCAGGTTATATACACCAAACATAGATAGTGCCAGCGCCACGAATAACACACTCAAACCAATCAACACATAAGGGTGTTGCATCGCTGCTTGGAACTGCATGCCCGCAGACGCCACCACAAGACCGAGTAGGGTGTAAGTCAGCGCCATGCCTTGCACATAAACAAACGACAAGCCTAGTGCGCGGCGTTGGCTCAGCTTGCCACTGCCAAGCACGATACTGGTCAGGATTGGGTACATCGGCAGTACACATGGCGTAAATGCTAAGCCCACACCAAGTGCTAAGAACAATAGTGGCGTCCACCAGTTATCTGCTAGGTTGGCTGCAAGGCTATCTTGCTGTGTTACTGGTGCCGATGAGGGAGTATCTGCCGTGGATGATTTCGCCGCTGGTGGCGTTACTATTGCTGCTTGTTCTGCTTTTGGTGCTGTCGTCGACGTGGTTGAGCCTGAGTTCGATGAAGTAAACGCACTGATAGGAATCACGCGAGTTTCTGGTGGGTAACAGAAGCCTGCTTTGGCACAGCCTTGGTACTGCACCACGACGCGAGCGCCGTCTTGCCAGTTATGCATTGGCACGTTAACAAACAGTGGTTGAGTGTAGATATGCACGTCACCAAAGAACTCATCTTTATGCGGTGTGCCTTCCTCCATTTGTAAGTCGCCTAACGCGACGTTTTCGCCCGCAACCGACAAGCGTTCTTGATACAGGTAGTAGCCATCACGTACCTGCCAATCGAGCATCAGTTTGCCGTCTTGTTGGTAGTAGTTGAACGGGAAAGCCTGATCGACAGGCACAAAAGAATCGTTGCTGCTGCCAAAGGCATTGTTTTGGTCGTTACCAAATAAGGCCATGGATGGCGCAGAAAAAGTAATAAGCCCTAAGAGTAAGACGGAGAGTAATGCACGCATAAAAGGTTCAATTCATCTTAGATAATTGCCGTTAGTGTAACTCAATCAGACCTGCTGGCTAGCCAATAAGTTTCATGGAAGTGAAGATTTGTTAAGCAAAAACGTGAGCCTCAGGCAATAAAAAAGGGAGCCGAAGCTCCCCGAGTAAGACTCTGTTTCTACTAGATCAGTAGACCACCGAATGCGAAGCCAAGTGCTACCGCTGAAGCGATAGTTGCTACACCTGGTACGAAGAACGGGTGGTTGAATACGTACTTACCGATGCGAGTCGAGCCCGTGTCGTCCATCTCAACCGCAGCAAGTAGCGTTGGGTAAGTTGGTAGTACGAATAGCGCACTTACTGCTGCGAAAGACGCAACCGCGGTAAGTGGTGCTACACCGATTGCTAGTGCTGCTGGCATCAGCGCAACAGTCGTTGCACCTTGCGAGTAAAGCAGCATTGAAGCGAAGAATAGAACAAGTGCTAGCATCCATGGGTAGTCAGACAGTAGTGCACCTGCGACTTCCTTGATGCCATCAACGTGCGCGTTAACGAATGTAGAACCTAGCCATGCCACACCAAGAACACACACACACGCTGTCATACCAGAGCGGAATGTTGCCGCTGCTGGGATTTTACTAGCGTCGATTTTACAGCTCATTACGATAGCAGCTGCGGCCGCTAGCATTACTGTCATGATTGCTTCGTTACGACCAAGCGCTGGGTTCTCGATAAGACCGACAGAGCCAGAAATTGCCGCTGCGTAACACACTACGAATGCGATCGCGCCAAGGAAGATGAACGTTGCTTTCTTCGCTGTTGGTAGGATCTCACGTTTAGATTCTGTGCTTAGCTTGATTAGGCCGTTCTCTAGACGATGTTGGTATTCAGGATCGTCTTTTAGTTCACAGCCCATGAAGTTCGCAACAAATGCACCGATCATACAAGCGATGAAGGTTGTTGGGATACATACCGCTAGTAGCGTTAGGTAGTCTACGCCGAACGGGTGAAGCATTGCCGCGAAAGCCACCACTGCCGCTGAGATTGGCGATGCTGTGATAGCGATTTGCGATGCCACTACCGCGATAGACAGTGGACGAGAAGGACGAACGCCTTGACCTTTCGCTACTTCTGCAATTACAGGCAGGGTAGAGAATGCCGTATGACCAGTACCCGCCATCAGTGTCATTAGGAATGTCACGATAGGCGCGTAGAAAGTGATGCGTTCGGGATGCTTACGTAAAAAGTCTTCTGCAACCTGTACCATCCAGTCCAAACCACCTGCGACTTGCATTGCTGCGATAGCGGTGATTACAGACATGATGATCAGGATTACGTCGACAGGTATGTAAGCTTGGCTTGTTGGAACGCCCAGGATGAGAGACAACGCAATTACCCCGGCACCACCAGCAAAACCAATGCCGATACCACCAATTCTTGCCCCCAAATAAATGAAGAGCAGAACCACGAATAGTTCGACCATTACCATATTGATACCTCTTTTAGTTTTTTATTGATTCTGATTTTTTGAACACTCAGGAACAGGAGTAAATGTTCAGAGAATCAGAACCTGTTCGGCTTACGGTAATAAAAAGCTTAATAAAAGTGTGGTTAACCGTATAAAAGCCTAAAAAAGGGCCCCGTTTGGGACCCCTTAAACATGCGATTACTCGTAGCGTTTCGCTTTATAAGTCGGATGCATGAAGTTTTCAACTGATAAGATGTCATCTAGCTCTTCAGCAGTTAATAAACCGCGTTCTAGAACCACATCACGTACACTCTTACCTGTTTCTGCACAGATCTTACCAACAATATCGCCCTCGTGGTGACCGATGTATGGGTTTAGGTAAGTTACGATACCGATAGAGTTGTAAACGTAGTTCTCACAAACTTCTTTGTTCACAGTAATGCCATCGATACATTTATCACGTAGGTTCACACACGCGTTGTGTAGTAGAGAGATAGACTCAAACACGCTTTGCGCGATAACCGGTTCCATTACGTTAAGTTGTAGCTGACCGCCTTCTGCTGCGAAAGAAACCGTGTTGTCGTTACCTAGAACTTTGAAGCAAACTTGGTTCACTACTTCTGGGATAACTGGGTTTACTTTAGCTGGCATAATTGAAGAGCCTGCTTGCATTTCTGGTAGGTTCAGCTCGTTTAGACCTGCACGTGGACCAGAAGAAAGTAGACGAAGGTCGTTACAGATCTTCGATAGCTTCACTGCTAGGCGTTTTAGCGCACCGTGCGTCATTACGTAAGCACCACAGTCAGAGGTTGCTTCGATTAGGTCTTCTGCGGCAACCACTTCAACACCTGTTACTTCTGCTAGGTGTTTTACTGCTAGCGCTTGGTAACCAGTTGGCGCGTTTAGGCCAGTACCGATTGCAGTAGCGCCTAGGTTGATTTCTAGTAGTAGCTTAGATGTGTAGTCTAGGGCACGAATCTCTTCGTTTAACGTAACCGCCCATGCGTGGAACTCTTGACCCACAGTCATAGGAACCGCATCTTGAAGCTGAGTACGGCCCATCTTCAATACGTCTTTGAATTCTTGTGCTTTAAGCTCGAATGCACCTTTTAGGTATTCGATCGCTTCCATCAACTGATGAACACTGTTGTAAACCGCGATACGGAAACCCGTTGGGTATGCACAGTTCGTTGATTGGCTCTTGTTTACGTGATCGTTCGGGTTGATGAACTCATATTGGCCTTTTTCCTTGCCCATCAGTTCAAGTGCAACGTTCGCGATAACTTCGTTGGTGTTCATGTTCACTGACGTGCCCGCACCGCCTTGGAATACGTCTGAAGGGAACTGATCCATGCACTTACCTGTTTCAAGGATCAAATCACACGCTTCTAGGATGTAGTTAGCAACGTCTTTTGGAATAGCGCCTAGCTCTTTGTTTGCTAATGCAGCAGCTTTCTTCGTCATTACCATACCGCGTACAAACTCCGGTACGTCAGAGATGGTAGTGCTTGAAATATTGAAGTTTTCGATAGCGCGAAGAGTGTGGATGCCGTAGTAAGCATCAGCTGGAACATGACGTTGACCTAATAGATCTTCTTCGATACGAGTGGCTTGGTTTGCTGTTTTTGGAGCATCAGATAGAGTAGCCATAACAGGATCCTTAGATGATAATTCTGATAATAAAGTTATTTATTAGCCATTTCTGCAATCTAGAATCCATTCATCAGAATTTTTGGCTGGAAAATCCGTCCTGACTTATGTGGCACATAATACTGTACCTAGCGCATAAAAATAGTAACTAGATCACCTTTTTCGCTTTTGATGCGTCAATATTTTGCAAAGTATGAACGAGTTATTAATAACCCTTAATGGGTAGTCTAATTTGCTGGACAAAGTTGGATTTTAAGAGTTCGAAATTAGCCCTTTTCAGTTGCACTTTTTTGTATATGGCACCTTATTGTTCGAGGAGATGACACCGTGCATTCTCTTTAGTATTAACACGCTTTTTTACAACGATTCGTTTGAGCTTAGCAGCATTTTCCCTTTACACTGCAAATAACAAAGGAGGGCATGTGTTTCCTATCTTATTATTGGCGTTTATTTTCGTCCCGATCATTGAAATCGGCCTATTTATTCAGGTGGGAGGCTTTTTAGGTCTCTGGCCTACGATTGCTTTGGTATTGATCACGGCATTTGTCGGCGCGTCTTTGGTGCGTAGCCAAGGCATCCAGACGTTGATGTCAGTGCAAGGTCGCTTAGAGCAAGGTGAGCTTCCAGCTCAGCAGATTTTTGAAGGTGTGATGCTGGCCGTCGCTGGTGTGCTGCTATTAACACCGGGCTTCATGACAGATGCATTAGGTATGTTAGTGTTGTTGCCAGCACCACGAGCAGCGATTGCAAAATACTTAATGAGTAAGATGGTGGTGAAGACCATGAACGGTGGTGGCTTCCACGCCAATTACTCAAACCAAGGTCCATTCGAGCAAGACCCGTACCGTCGTGACCCATATGATTCTCAATCGGATAACGGCAATACCTTCGAAGGTGAGTACGAGCGTAAAGACGAAGATGATCGTAACAAGCTCAACTGATTCACTCAGTAAGAAAAACAAAAGGGCGCATACAGCGCCCTTTTTAGTATCTGTAGTTTGGTGCGTTTACATTGCGCCTTCAAAACCCATTTGACGCCATGCTTCAAACGCAATGATAGCAACGGCGTTAGATAGGTTTAGGCTGCGTGCGTCCGGCATCATTGGAATACGGATACGTTGCTCCATTGGTAGGCTTTCAATCACTTCTGCTGGTAAGCCACGCGTTTCTGGGCCAAACATCAGCACGTCACCTTCTTGGTACTTCGCATCCACGTGATGACCAGTGGTTTTTGTCGTGCATGCAAACAGGCGGTAGTTGCCTTGTTTCTCTTTCTCTAAGTACTCCAAGAATGCTTGATAATCTTTATGACGCGTCACGCGAGCCAAATCATGGTAATCCAAACCTGCGCGGCGGACTTTCTTCTCTTCAAGATCAAAACCAAGCGGTTCAATCAGGTGGAGATTCGCACCACAGTTAGCACACAGGCGAATGATGTTGCCGGTGTTCGGCGCGATTTCTGGTTCGTATAGAGCGATATCAAACATGGTATTGAATTAGATTGGTCAAAACAGGCGAGCAGTATATACCCAAGTCACCATGAGAAGCGAGATTCAGCACAATGACTGGGTATAGAAGAGGGCATTTCGGTGAACCTTGTCGCCCGCTCGTGAAAGAGAGTTAACCTAATGCGCGAGCATAGTTCTCTTCTACCGCGCGCCAGTTCACTACATTCCACCATGCGTCGATGTAATCAGGGCGACGGTTTTGGTAGCTGATGTAGTAAGCGTGCTCCCATACATCAAGTGCTAGGATAGGCTCACCTTGTTGTGCGGCAACGTCCATAAGAGGGTTGTCTTGGTTGCTGGTGGAGGTAATGTGAATCTCCCCATCCTTTACGATTAGCCAAGCGAAGCCCGAGCCAAATGTATTGATAGCTGCTTGTGCAAACTCGTCTTTGAATGTCTCGAGGCTGCCAAACTTTTCGTTGATGGCTTGTGCTAGGGCACCTTGAGGTTCACCGCCACCATCTGGTGACATGCAGTTCCAGTAAATGATGTGGTTGTAATAGCCGCCACCGTTGTTGCGAATTGCTGGGCTGTGTTGAGAAATGCAAGCGAAGATGTCATCGAGGCTTTGGGTCTCGAGAGCGCTGCCTTTTGTGGCAGCAATGAATTTATCGTAATAAGTTTTATGATGTTTGCTGTAGTGAACTTCCATGGTTTTCGCATCGATGTACGGCTCTAACGCATCGTATTCGTACGGAAGCTCTGGGAAAATGTGCGACATTGTAAATCCTCCTTTATGGAGGATTTACTTTAATGTTAATGAAAATCATTATCAACTTTGATCTTTGTGGGGTTATTTGCCCGCGCTGATCAATGGCAGGGTGATGGTGACACGTAAACCACCGAGCGGACTACGACTCGCGACAATCACGCCACTGTGCTGGCGGATAGCACTTTCGGTAATGGTTAAGCCTAAGCCAGTGCCTCCCGAATGTCGATCGCGCGCGGTCGATACCCGATAGAACGGGCGGAAAATTGCGTCCAGCTCTTCGTCTGGTACGCCTTCACCATTGTCATCGACCACAATGCTGAGAGTGTCGAATGAATCCTGAATGTCGATCTTCACTTCGTCTTTACCGTAGTAAATCGCATTGCGGATGATGTTCTCTACTGCGCTCATCAACAATTTAGGGTTCCCCGAGATACTGCGATCAGGCAAGGCAGAGTAGCTGAGGCTTTTACCCATCTGCTCGGCTTCGAACTGCGCGTCTTTGATGATTTCTTCCCATAAGCTGGCAATTGGCTGAGTCTCACGTGTCATGTGACTGTTCACTTGCATACGTGATAGCTCAAGCAGTTCGGCAATCATCTGTTCTAAACGCTGGGCTTCAGTATCAATACGAGTCAGTTCAGGGCTTTCACCTTGCTTACGAGTTGCTAGAGCACTTGCCATGCGCAAACGAGTCAGAGGTGATCGCAACTCGTGTGAGATGTCTGAAAGCAAACGCTGCTGACCAGAAATCATCTGATTCACGGCTTCGACCATTTGGTTGAAGCTGGTACCTGCTTGGCGAAACTCGGTGGTGCCTTTTTCCAAATTTGGGTCGATGACAAATTCACCTTTAGCAACGCGTTGTGCCGCGGTTTCCAATCGTCGAGCTGGTTGGCTCAATGCCCACGCTAACCATAGCAATAGCGGTGTACTCACCAACATGACGGCGAGGAGTAATTGCAATGGGTGATCGAACAGGCGCAGCATGATAGGTGGTGGCTCGTTCCACTTAAAACCGACGTACATCAGTAGGTCAGAATTGGCGATTTTGATCGGCACAGGGCCCGCAATCATGTAGCGACCGTAGAGTTTTTGCTTCGGCTGTGATTGATCTTCAATGCTGGTGACAAAGTTTTGCAGTGCACGCAGCTTAAAGTCTTTGTGACTCGAGGTGCTTAGTACATTGCCCTCGTGATCTGAAAAGAAGATGCGCGGACGCGGATCGTGTTTGCTTCTTCGTTGTCCGTCAACACTAAAGAGAATCTTGCCAAGGTTATCTTGATTGCGATACTTCTTCTCAATGCCGTCACGTATTTCTAGCATACGTTGATAATGCTCTTTTGGAATGTCGCGTGCTTTCCGTGGATCAAGGTGGGGTAATGACAGCACAGCCATCAGAACCAAAAACATAGTGAACCAAAAGATGGCAAAGATGCGTCCATACAAGCTGTTTATCTTCGGCAGTTTGAAGCGTGGTGCTCGCATTAATCCTCCTCAATCAACATGTAGCCGCGCCCACGTAGGGTTTTAATGCGTGGCTTACCGTTGCTTTGATCTGGCAGTTTTTTACGTAGATTGGACACGTGCATATCGATCGCGCGGTCAAAGGCCGCGAGGCGCTTGCCAAGTACGTCAAGACTCAATGTTTCTTTAGTGAGTACTTGTCCTGGGTTCTGTACAAAGTGAGTCAGCAAGGCAAATTCTGTGGTGGTTAAATCCAGCAGAACCTCTTCACAATAAGCTTCTTGTTTACCTGGGTAGAGTTTGATTTCTTGGTACTCAATGCAGTCGCCGTTTTTGCCGCTTTTCTGAGTGCTGCTGGTACGACGCAAGATGGCACGAATACGCGCTAGTAATTCGCGGTCACTAAATGGCTTAGGCAGATAGTCGTCCGCCCCTAGCTCCAAACCGATCACACGATCTATCTCTTCACCTTTGGCTGTCAGCATTAGCACGGGTGTTTCCCAGTTTTCACGCAGGCGCTTTAAGGTTTCCATTCCATTGAGTTTTGGCATCATGACATCGAGTAAGATGAGGTCGATCCCATCATGAACAGCGGCGAGTCCTGCTTCTCCATCGTTGGCTTCGCTGACATTAAAACCTTCGAAGCTCAGCACTTCCTTAAGTAGGCTGGTTAGCTCGGTATCGTCATCAATCAAAAGAATGTTTGCCATTTGAGTACCTATTTATCATTCGTGGTCGCTTTAATATTACATGGTAATGATGAGCAACAATGAGTGTAAAAATCACTCTTTACGATTCTTTACGGTCTCTATACGTCGCTTTACCTAGCAGGTCGTATTCTACACTCAAGCGCTGTGAGAACAGCTCAGAAGAATCACTAACCTGTGTAAGGAATCGTATTATGAAAACTGCAAAGAAATTAGTACTAGCGGCTGTTGTTCTACCTCTAACTCTAGGTACAGCGAGTGCATTCGCATTTGGCGGTAAAGACCACAAAGGTCATCGCGGTGAGTGCGGCATGGGTATGGACCGTGGCATCATGCGTCAACTAGACCTGACGGATGCACAAAAAGACCAATTAAAAGAAATGCGTGAAGCAAACAAAGCAGAAATGAAAGCAAAATTTGCTGACGGTCACGAAGCTCGCATGGCAGAGCGTCAAGCTCACCACGACAAAGTACAAGCACTACTATTGGCTGATAACTTCGATGAAGCTGCGGCAAACGATCTAGCAAAAGAGATGGTTGAGAAGCAGACTGAGCGTCGCGTTAAGATGCTAGAGAAGAAACATCAAATGCTAAGTGTGCTAGCGCCGGAGCAAAAAGAAAAATTTGTTGAGCTACAGAAAGAGCGCCAACAAGAGTGTGGTGAGAAGATGCAAAAACGCATGAAAAAGCATCACGAAAGCTAATTGCTGATAGATAAAATTAAAGAGGTAGCCAGAGTGCTGCCTCTTTTTGATCTTGGCGATTTCATACTCATTACATGATTCTCAAGGTATACTCAAAATACGGTATGAGTTAACTCTTTGATTATGAAACAGCAATATGCACGCTTAGTCACGATGGCTGCCTGGACGGCTACCATCGTTGCGACACTTCTTTTGATTGTTAAAGTCATCACTTGGTGGGTGACGGGATCGGTCAGTTTACTTGCCTCTTTAATTGACTCGATGTTGGATATCGCCGCTTCGGTGGTAAATCTTATTGTGGTGCGCTATTCCCTGCAACCGGCTGACAGAGAACACACTTTTGGTCACGGTAAAGCCGAGTCGTTGGCCGCTTTGGCGCAAGCCATGTTTATCTCTGGTTCTGCGGTATTCCTGATCCTAAATGGTATCGAACGTTTCTTCCGCCCGCATGAACTCAATGCCCCTGAGCTCGGTGTTTACGTCTCTCTTTTCGCCATGGTGGTGACCTTTGGACTTGTGATGTTCCAAAAGCATGTTGTACGCATGACAGGCAGTCAGGCGATCGCAGCAGACTCTCTGCACTACCAAACTGACTTATATATGAATGGTGCCATTATGGTGGCATTAGGCTTGAGTTACTTTGGTGTCACCCAAGCTGATGCGGTATTTGCGATTGGTATTGGTATCTTCATTTTATACAGCGCTTTCAAGATGGTTAGCGAGGCGATTCAGACCTTACTGGATAGAAAACTGCCTGATGAAGAGTTGGAGCAAATTCGTCAAGAATGCTTGAAAGTGGAAGGCGTATTGGGAGTGCATCAACTGCGTACACGTATGTCAGGCCCAACACGATTTATCCAGCTGCATTTGGAGCTAGATGACAATTTACGCTTGATTGAAGCTCATCATATTGCGGATAAAGTTGAAGATAATTTGCTTGAACTGTTTCCTGAAGCGGATGTATTGATCCACCAAGATCCGTTGTCGGTGGTGTTTGGGCCAGAGAAAGAACAAAAAGCGCAAGATTGGTAACGGTCGAAAAATCGGGCTAAGTCTGACGACAAACAAGCGCTTATTGACTATCTTTCCATCACTACTTATTAAGAATCGTGATCCTGATGTGAATCAACGAAGTTGCAAAGAGAAACTGTAATACTCTTACATAAGTAGAAAAGTTACATAAAAAAGTGTGTTTTCATTGGTATTCCTGTAGAGGAAATGTAACATAACGCACAGTTCTGGATTATGCAGGTTGCTTGGTAACAAGGGGCCTAGAAGAAAATTAAATAAATTGATTGCCAAAGATCGAGGGTGAGCATGATTAAGAAGATCGGTGTTTTAACAAGTGGCGGTGACGCACCTGGTATGAACGCTGCAGTACGCGGCGTAGTTCGTACAGCACTATCTGAGGGATTGGAAGTTTACGGTGTTTACGATGGCTACCTAGGTCTATACGAAGACCGCATTGAAAAGTTAGATCGTTCTAGCGTTTCTGATGTGATCAACAAGGGTGGTACATTCTTAGGCTCTGCACGTTTCCCTGAATTCAAGGAAGTAGCAGTACGTGAACAAGCGATTGAGAACCTTAAAAAGCACGGCATCGATGCACTAGTTGTTATCGGTGGTGACGGCTCTTACATGGGTGCTAAGAAACTGACTGAAATGGGCTACCCATGTATCGGTCTACCAGGCACAATCGATAACGATATCGCAGGTACAGATTACACAATCGGTTACCTAACAGCGCTAAATACAGTTATCGATGCTATCGACCGTCTACGTGACACGTCTTCTTCTCACCAGCGTATTTCTATCGTAGAAATCATGGGTCGTCACTGTGGTGACCTAACTCTGATGTCTGCAATCGCAGGTGGCTGTGAGTACATCATTACTCCAGAAACTGGCCTAGATAAAGAGAAGCTGATTGGTAACATCCAAGACGGTATCTCTAAAGGTAAGAAGCACGCAATCATCGCACTAACTGAGCTGATGATGGATGCGAACGAACTAGCGAAAGAGATTGAAGCGGCAACTGGTCGTGAGACTCGCGCAACGGTTCTTGGTCACATCCAACGTGGTGGTCGTCCAACAGCATTCGACCGTGTTCTAGCATCTCGCATGGGTAACTACGCAGTTCACCTACTAATGGAAGGCCACGGCGGTCGTTGTGTTGGTATCGTGAAAGAGCAACTGGTTCACCACGACATCATCGATGCAATCGAGAACATGAAGCGTCCAGTACGCAACGACCTATACCAAGTTGCTGAAGAGCTATTCTAAGCCTGCTTGATAAAGTCAAAATCAAAAAACCGCGGTTATCCGCGGTTTTTTATTATCTGAAACTTGTCTGAGCTGAAATCTGCCTGAGATTGAGACTAGCGTTATGTGGAACTAAGAGCTCGCGTGCTCTGCTAATGTCATACGACGCTCGCGCAGGGCAAAGAGATAGCCTAACAAGCCGCCCAATGTGTTACCCAGAGCAATACCAATAAACAAGCCTTCGATGCTATAAAGCTGACTGCCAATCCATGCCGCTGGTAACGTAAAGACAAATAAGCGCATAAAGCTCCATTGGAAGGCTCGCAGCGGCTTGTGCATCGCGTTATAGCCACTGACTAACATCATCACAATGCCTTGGAAACCATAGCTAAATGGCACCACTAAGAGGTAATGCCACAGCAAGTCTTTTACTGCCGCTTCTTGGGAGAACAGTGCAGCAAGAGGAATGCTAAGAGGCACCATCATCAAGAAGATAAAACCTTGAAACACCACCGCAAAGCGCATGCTGAGGAACCAGCCTGAAAATGCGCGAGCAGGGTTATTGGCTCCAAAGTTTTGCGCCATAAACGGGGTAAGTGCAGAGGTCAGCGACATCAAAACCAGAATCAAGATCGACTCAATACGCTGCGCTGCGCCATAAGCGGCAACCGCTGCGGTACCGTGATTGGAAAGTATCATCATCAGAATCGCGCCAGAGAGTGGCGTCATCGCATTCGAGAGAGCGGCGGGTGTGCCTATCTTGAGCGTTTGTTGCCAATCTTGTTTGATGAGTGACCATTGCGGCGCGGCAAGCAGCTTTTCGCGTTTGATCAATACATAGAAAGAACCGCACAACGCACCAAACCAACTGAACGCACTGGCAATCGCAGCGCCTTGAATGCCGAGCTCAGGAAAAGGACCATAGCCAAAGATCAGTAATGGGTCGAGTATGCCGTTAATCAATCCAGCGAGCATCATGATCTTGGCAGGAGTCTTGGTATCACCAGTCGCCCGAATAGCGCTATTGCCTGCCATTGGGATCACCAGCAGGGGAATGGTCAGATACCAGACTTGCATGTACTGCTTGATCAGTGGGATGGAGTCTTCTTTTGCGCCAAGGAAGCTAAACAAAGGTTCGATAGTAAAGAAGCCCAGTGTCGAAGCGATAGTGACCAGAGCAACGGCAAGCAGTAAGCCATGACTGGTAAAACGAGCAGCTTGGGAAGACTGACCTTGGCCAAGTAAGCGACCGATATTGGTCGACAGACCCATACCAATGCCCATAGTGATGCAGTTCACCGCAAAGGTCACTGGAAGGTATAACTGATTGCGGCGAGCGCTTCGGTACCCAATAGCGAGATAAAAAAGGTATCGACCAAGTTAAACATCAAAATCGCAATCATGCCCATGGTCATGGGGATGGTCATTTTGCGTAATGTGTCGGGAATGGGCGCGGTCAGCAAACCATGTTTGTCTTGGGCCTGATTGTCCGGCTTGTTCTTTTCCAGCATTTTTGACGTCTATCTGGTGAGGGAAGTGCAAGGATACAAGAAAGCCGTTGCCTCGGCGAGTGAGCATTTCGCACGCAAACCGTTGCCTGACTGTTGGTTATTTTAACTAAGTCACAAAAAAATCACGTCTACCCCTTGGGATCGTTGGGTTTGCCCCTTATATAGTGATCACGTGCCTATGCGGGCAATTATCAAATAAACATGGAAACTTTCAGGAGAGACGACCGATGAACATTCGTCCATTACATGACCGAGTTATCGTAGAACGTAAAGAAGTTGAATCAAAGTCAGCGGGTGGCATCGTTCTAACTGGTTCTGCTGCGGAAAAATCGACACGTGGTGTTGTTCTAGCTGTAGGTAAAGGCCGCATCCTAGAAAACGGCACAGTGCTGCCATTGGACGTTAAAGTTGGTGATACCGTTATCTTCGCTGAAGGCTACGGCACTAAGACTGAAAAAATCGACGGTAAAGAAGTGCTAGTAATGTCTGAAAACGACATCATGGCGATCGTTGAGTAATAGCAATCATTGAGTAATTTTTTGCTCAGATTCAAATACTAATCAAAATTTAAGAATTTAGAAAAGGAAACTAAAGATGGCTGCTAAAGACGTTAAATTTGGTAATGACGCACGAGTTAAAATGCTAGAAGGCGTAAACGTTCTAGCTGACGCAGTAAAAGTAACACTGGGTCCTAAAGGTCGTAACGTAGTTCTAGACAAATCTTTTGGTGCACCGACAATCACTAAAGATGGTGTATCAGTAGCGCGTGAAATTGAACTGGAAGATAAATTCCAGAACATGGGCGCACAAATGGTTAAAGAAGTTGCGTCTAAAGCAAACGACGCAGCGGGTGACGGTACAACAACAGCAACCGTACTAGCGCAAGCAATCGTAAACGAAGGTCTAAAAGCAGTTGCAGCGGGTATGAACCCAATGGACCTTAAGCGCGGTATCGACAAAGCAGTTATCGCAGCGGTTGAGCAACTAAAAGAGCTTTCTGTTGAGTGTAACGACACTAAAGCAATCGCACAGGTTGGTACTATCTCAGCGAACTCTGACTCAAGCGTAGGTAACATCATTGCTGAAGCAATGGAAAAAGTTGGCCGCGACGGTGTTATCACTGTTGAAGAAGGTCAAGCACTACAAGATGAGCTAGACGTAGTAGAAGGTATGCAGTTCGACCGCGGTTACCTATCTCCTTACTTCATCAACAACCAAGAAGCAGGTTCTGTTGATCTAGAAAACCCATTCATCCTTCTGATCGATAAGAAAGTATCGAACATCCGTGAACTTCTTCCAGCACTAGAAGCAGTAGCAAAAGCATCTCGCCCACTACTGATCATTGCTGAAGACGTAGAAGGTGAAGCACTAGCAACACTAGTTGTGAACAACATGCGCGGCATCGTGAAAGTAGCAGCAGTTAAAGCGCCTGGTTTCGGTGACCGTCGTAAAGCAATGCTACAAGACATCGCTATCCTAACGGGCGGTATCGTGATTTCTGAAGAAGTTGGTCTAGAGCTAGAAAAAGTAGCACTAGAAGACC
Source organism: Vibrio rotiferianus CAIM 577 = LMG 21460 (assembly GCF_002741985.1). Classification (GTDB taxonomy): domain Bacteria; phylum Pseudomonadota; class Gammaproteobacteria; order Enterobacterales; family Vibrionaceae; genus Vibrio; species Vibrio rotiferianus. The sequence goes on along the minus strand of NZ_APHW01000030.1, from coordinate 79,863 downwards.
TAGGTCAAGCGAAGCGCGTTGCAATCACAAAAGAAAACACAACCATCATCGATGGCGTGGGTGAAGAAGCAATGATCCAAGGTCGTGTTGCTCAAATCCGTCAGCAAATCGAAGATGCAACTTCAGACTACGACAAAGAGAAACTACAAGAGCGCGTTGCTAAGCTAGCAGGCGGTGTTGCAGTGATCAAAGTTGGTGCAGCAACTGAAGTTGAAATGAAAGAGAAGAAAGACCGCGTAGAAGACGCACTACACGCGACTCGTGCAGCGGTTGAAGAAGGCGTTGTTGCTGGTGGTGGTGTAGCGCTAATCCGTGCAGCATCTAAGATTGTTGACCTAGAAGGCGACAACGAAGAGCAAAACGTTGGTATCCGCGTTGCACTACGTGCAATGGAAGCGCCAATCCGTCAAATCACGAAGAACGCAGGTGACGAAGAGTCAGTAGTAGCGAACAACGTGAAAGCGGGTGAAGGTTCTTACGGCTACAACGCAGCAACAGGCGAATACGGCGACATGCTAGAGATGGGTATCCTAGATCCAACTAAAGTAACTCGTAGCGCACTACAATTCGCAGCATCAGTAGCTGGTCTAATGATCACAACTGAAGCGATGGTTACTGACCTACCACAAAAAGACGGCGCAGGTATGCCTGACATGGGTGGTATGGGCGGTATGGGTGGTATGGGCGGCATGATGTAGCGCGACAAGAGTCGTGTTAACTAAAACCTCAACTTCCCAGTTGAGTCAGAAAGCTGTATGCTTCTGAAGTCCCCCCCTTGTGGTTAAAGGGAAAAAATAACCTTCATATGAAGGTCACCATCTAGCGGAGCTTTAAGCTACTAGTTTGGTTATTACAGTACAGTTAGGAGAAATATTTCACTATTAGAGGGAAGCTTACCTTCGATGGTGTAAATACCTAACTAAACGTACTGTCTCACCGAAAACACCTTTGGTTTTTCGGAGCCTAATGGGTACCCAGCCCCATTTTTGCATCAATAACCCTCCTCAAAGAGCCCTTGGGTGCACTTTGAGGGAGGGTATTTGATGTAGTCCTTCCTAGTTGACATTTTCAACTAGTCATAGCGTTTACACGCTGATCAAGAAACAAGGAGTAACTGACTTTTGTCATTTGCTTCTCTCGTTTTCTTTTGCGTCCTGCAATAGCAAAAACAAAGTCCTATAACTAAGCTTTGAAGCTTAGTCGTACAGGGATGATGTACTTGCATTTTTAGTTAACGCGCTTAAGTCTTTGCTTGTATTGTCTTACTCTCAACAGCAGTTTGATGTGATAAGACCTACTTTGTAGCAAGTAGTAGCCTAGGGATAGTGCGAGTCTGGTAACGGACTGGTGCGGAGCTTCCTGACAATGTACCCCCTGTAAAGGTGTGTTCTTCGTGTGAACGAATAATACAGAGATCGGTAATGACATCCGATCAAGGGGCTAGGCTAAGTTATAGGGTTAACATATGTGAACTACTGATAAACAACGTCAGCCGCGACGAGCGAAATGTCTTTGATACGCTCTGACCAAAAGGTATGTGGACAAGTTATCTCTTTTACATTTGGAGGTACGCTACTGTAGTGCCACCGTTGGATAGGTAGAGCCTAAGTAACAATTTGTACAAGTAAAGAAACTTGGTAAGCCCAACTATCCGCCGATAAGGCAGGTGACTCGTAAGGGAAGCTGTTGGATAAGTGGGTAGAGGAATTATGGAGAAAGCGAATGCTTGGCTGTAATGGTCAAGATAGAGGTTCAAACTTTGCCTCAACTCGAAAGAGTGCAGACTTCCATAGGGTCTTTAATCGCAAAATGGCTTGTAAAGCTGAAAGCGGATCAGCGAAATTTATTTCGATGACTCGAAACAACCCCATAAGGGTAGATGATAAATCTCCTTAGAGGGGATTTATCTTCACTCCCATTGGATAACCATGAGGAAAGCAAGATGAGTAACATTCAGTGTTTACCTGCATTCTCACACTTAAACGATGGCTGGCACTCTATCGATTGGAATCTATGCCATCAGACAGTGAAGAAGCTACAAGTGCGAATTGCGAAAGCAACGTTAAATGGAGACTGGCGACAGGTTAAGAAGCTGCAACGTATGCTTGTACGCTCCTTTTCTGCTCGAGCATTAGCGGTCCGACGGGTAACCGAGAATCGCGGAAAGAAAACATCTGGTGTGGATAAGGAGACTTGGAACACACCAATATTAAAATGGGATGCGATAGGGGAGTTAACACGCAAAGGTTATAGACCCAAGCCGTTACGTCGAATATACATTCCAAAAACCAATGGCAAAAAAAGACCGTTAGGTATACCGACAATGAAAGACAGAGCAATGCAGGCTTTATACTTGCTGGCGCTAGAACCCGTTTCGGAATCGACAGCGGATCGACATAGCTATGGTTTTCGTCCTCACCGGTGTTGCGCTGATGCTATCGAACAATGTTTCGTGAACCTCAGTCGCAAAGCAAGTGCCCAGTGGGTGCTAGAGGGTGATATTAAAGGGTGTTTTGATTTCATTAGTCATGATTGGTTGATTGCTAATATTCCTATGGATAAAGCAATTCTGAAGCAATGGCTAAAAGCTGGATACATGGAATCAGGAAGTTGGAACGAAACTGAGGCAGGAACACCACAAGGTGGGATTATCTCACCAGTACTTGCCAATATGGCTTTGGATGGGTTGGTTGATGTACTCGAATCCCAGTTTGGGAAAAAGAATACAAAAGCCAGTTACAAAACCAAGGTTAACTATGTGCGCTATGCGGATGATTTTATCATTACTGGTATCTCGAAAGAGTTGCTAGAAGAACAAGTGCTGCCAATCGTAAAAGCCTTTATGGCTGAACGAGGTCTGTCACTGTCAGATGAGAAAACTTTCGTTACACACATAGACAGTGGGTTCGACTTTCTAGGACAGAACGTACGGAAATACAACGGCAAGATGTTAATCAAGCCGTCGAAGAAAAACGTAAAGACGTTTCTGAGGACAATACGAGATTACCTACATAGCCACAAAACGGTCTCAGCCGCGGCGATTATTGCCAAACTGAACCCTATGATCCGTGGATGGTGTAACTACCACCGATGGATATGTGCGAGTGAGACATTCAAGTATGTAGATTACCGTATCTGGAAGATGCTTTGGCAATGGTGCAGACGCATCCACTCCAATCGCCGTAAACGCTGGATTAAAGACAAATACTTTAAAACAGTGGGAGAAAGGAGATGGGTATTTAGTGCACCAAAACCAAAAGGAGAAGATGGACACTACCGTTTGTTAAGTGCTGCGAGAGTGAAAATCGATAAGCACGTAAAAATTAAGTCAGAGACGAATTGTTACTTGCCGGCAGATGAGCAGTATTTTGAACGTCTAAGGATGCAGAGACTTAAAAAGTCACTGTCAGGTAATATGAAGCTTTGGAAAATTGCTGAAAAGCAGGACTTCAAATGTGGAGTCTGTGGTCAGGCGTTTAACTCAAATGATGAATGGGATATTCACCACCTCATTAGGCGAGTTGATGGTGGCTCAGATAACAGCTCGAACTTAATGATGCTTCATATAAATTGTCATAGATTACGGCACTCATCTTCAAGTTGTGATGTGTGTGATTGATTTATGTTCAATAACCCCATATATCTCATGCTGAGCAATTAAGTTCATAATGAGGTATCTATTTATGGGAAAAAACCAGTGGGTAGTCAAGAAAGATGGGCAATGGGGTGTTAAAGGGGAAGGAAACGAAAAAATGACGTCCTACCATAAGACACAAAAGGAGGCTATTGAAGCCGGCAAAGCTATTGCTCAGAACCAAAAGAGTGAGCTTATAATCCAAGGTAAAGATAATAAGATTCGTGAGAAAAATTCTTACGGGAATGACGATTTTCCACCTAAAGGTTAAAGCAAGCTCAGTTGCTGGTTTCTTCTAGGAGAAACTTATAAAGGCTTGAGCCGTATGCGGGGAAACTCGCACGTACGGTTCTTAGGGGAGGGGCAGCCAGTAATGGCTGTTCCTTACCCGACATTTGCTGCTTGTCTTGTCGCTTTAACCCCTTATAGCGGCATCGAAAGTGCTCATTTACGTGCGTAAACTCCGCGCTTTCTCTTTGCTCTAAGGCGTTATAGCTTAAAGACAACCGACCAAACCAAACTATTAAGCCGAGGTGGATGCCTCGGCTTTTTTGTATCTGCTGTTTTTGGCGCAAGAAAAAGCAGGCGTTTGAGGAGATTAATCTTTATTTTTAGCTCCTATATGGCATTGAGTTCCTTAACTTATTCTGAGCAATAGAATGGAGCAAGTTGATATAAAAATACGCAATTGTGCGGGTATTGTGCGTAAATCGTCAGGGAAAATGCAGATAAATAATTATGATGAATTAATTGCTTTATTTGTCAGAGAGTTAAATATGACTTCCAGCTAACATTTATTGAGTTAAAATGGCGCAAAATTTGTACATTACACTATGTTGTAAAGTGATTATTCCCCATGGAGATTAAAATGAAAAAGCTTATGACGTCATTGGCTGTTGCAGCCGCTATTGCTTCACCTGTTGCTCTTGCTGACAGCACGCCAGTTATGTTCTCGACTATCGATAACACTAACGCACCTTCTAACTCTTCTGTTGGTGGTGTTCGTCTTGCGGTTCTTCACGGTCAAGTGAACGAAGTGAAAGGTGTCGACTTCTCTCTACTTGGTATGTCTGAAACAGACCGCACAACGGGTGTTAACTTCGGCCTTTTCTTTGGTGCGTCTAAAGTAAACCAAGAAATGAAAGGTGTTTCGCTAGGTCTATTCAACTGGAACCAAGGCCAAACAACCGGTCTTAACCTAGGCGCGGTAAACGTGACTAACAACGTTGAAGGTTTGAACTGGAGTGCTGTGAACTACTCTGAAGGTTACACAATGGCAGATATCGGTCTGGCAAGTATCTCTAAAAAATCTAACTTCCAGCTAGGTTTCTTCAACATGACTGACCAAATTGACGGTGTGCAAATTGGTCTTCTAAACTGTGCAGACAACGGTTTCTTCAAGTGTTTCCCAATCGTAAACTTCGCGAAATAAATTAAGCGATCTCTTACGATAAATACCAGATACAAAAAGACCCCGGCATGATGTCGGGGTCTTTTTTATAGTGTTGTTTATTTGATTAAACGCGTAGGCGTTTTTCGTTGCTGCATTTTCTGGTGTACGCCACGACGTAGCGCTTTAACACGGTTTTCTGCTCTATCTACGCCAAGTAATACGGTCAGCGCCAACACGGTAATGATGATCGATTGCGATAAGTAGCCCAAGCCAATCATCAAGCCTAGCCCCGCCAAGACCCAAATCACTGCCGCGGAAGTCACGCCGTGGATTTTGCCGTCTTGCGTCATCATCACCCCTGCACCTAAGAAGCCAACGCCAGTGATGATCTGGCCAAGTACGCGAGCTTGATCGAGAGTGTTTGGCGAGAGTGAAACCGCCATCGACATAAACAGGTAAGTACCAGAGATAACGAGAATTGCGGTTCGAATACCAACAGGCTTACCACGAGTTTGGCGCTCTATACCGATCATTAAGCCGTTGATGGCGCAACAGGCTAACGCAGGCCAGCTGAATGGGCCAAGATCGAATAATTGTTCAAAAGTTGCTTGCATCTTAACCTCCAAGATTGTCGGAGTATGCATAGATAAGACCGTCCGATCGAACAAAAGCTTTTATTTGTTACGATAAAATCCTATACGATCAACACGCTACTCCAAGTGCAAATCCAGTGGCGTTTTGCTTGGGCGGCCGCCGATTTCTCGGGCTAGTTTAGGTACCAAGTAACCAGAAACACGTGTAATGACACCGCGCATGATTTCTTTAGCTTTGTCATCAGAAACAAAGAAGTGCGCAGCGCCTTGTACTTTATCCAAGACGTGCAGGTAATACGGCAAAATGCCACTGTCAAACAAAGCCTCATTGAGGGCAACTTGTGCTTCTACGTTGTCATTGACACCTTTCAGCAATACACCTTGGTTCAGCAAAGTCACACCAGCTTGCTTTAACTTGGCCATTTGAGCAGAAAACTCAGCGTTGATTTCGTTGGCGTGATTGATGTGAGTCACCAAGACGATCTGTAGGCGAGAAGCACGAAGTAGCTGGTACAATTCGTCAGTAATACGAGCAGGGATCACAACAGGCAAACGACTGTGAATACGTAGGCGTTTGATATGTGGGATTTGTGCGATGTGCTCCAGTAACCAGTGAATCTCATCGTCTTTGGCCATTAGCGGATCGCCGCCGGAGAAGATCACTTCGTTTAACTCAGGTCTTTGCGCCATGTATTCTAGGCATTTGCTCCAAGCTTGTTTACCACTTTTATTCTCTTGATAAGGGAAGTGGCGACGGAAGCAATATCGGCAGTTTACGGCGCAGCCACCTTTCACGATCATCAAAGCGCGATTGTGGTATTTATGCAGTAGTCCGGGGATGTCGTTATCTTGCTCGTCCAATGGGTCATTGGAATAACCGTCATGTACCTCAAACTCAGCACTCAAAGGTAATACTTGGCGTAAAAGTGGATCGTAAGGATTGCCTTTTTCCATCCTATCGACAAAACTTTGCGGTACACGCTGTGCAAACAGCTTGCGCGCAGCAAACCCGTCTTGCCATGGCGATGGATCAATTTCCAACATTTCTAGCAGTTTTGCAGGATCAGAGATCCCATTCGCTAACTGTTTGAGCCAGTTTTGCTCAACAGATTCGACTTTTCGGGTTATTATGTGCGGCATTGAATTTAGCTCTAAGAATGTAAGAGGACAAAATGGCTACAGTTAGCACCAATGAATTTAAAGGCGGCCTTAAGTTAATGCTTGATAACGAGCCTTGTGTAATCCTGGAAAACGAATACGTTAAACCAGGTAAAGGCCAAGCGTTCAACCGCGTTAAAATTCGTAAACTTCTTTCTGGTAAAGTGCTAGAGAAAACATTCAAGTCTGGTGACACTTGTGAAGTGGCAGACGTAATGGATATCGATCTAGATTATCTATATTCAGACGGCGAATTCTACCACTTTATGAACAACGAAACTTTCGAGCAGATCGCTGCAGACGCGAAAGCGGTTGGTGAAAACGCTAAATGGTTGGTAGAAAACAACACTTGCATGATCACACTTTGGAACGGTAACCCAATTACGGTTACGCCACCAAACTTCGTTGAGCTAGAAGTTACAGATACAGATCCAGGTCTAAAAGGTGATACTCAAGGTACTGGTGGTAAACCAGCTACACTAGCAACTGGCGCTGTAGTTCGTGTTCCACTATTCATCGCAATTGGCGAAGTGATCAAAGTTGACACTCGTACAGGTGAATACGTAGGTCGTGTGAAGTAATTTCACCCAAACGTATCATATGGAAAAGGTCGCTTTGGCGGCCTTTTTTATTGCCTGTAATTCTTCCATATTTTGCCTGTCATTTGTCGATGAATATTTGCGCTTTATCTCAATATCGCATTGATTTTATGAAGATTAAAAGGCGAGTGTGAAATTTGTGGCTATAGTGAATCAACACCCAACAAGCGCAAGGAAGCACTATGTCGACTCAAGAACAACATCATCCACTCATCGATTTTGTGGAATATCCTCCGCAAGAAATGGCAGCAAGAGCTGTACATAATCTTGAGCAACTTCAACGCCGTCATTCGATTCGTAGCTTCTCCGACCGCCCAGTGGCGAAAGAAGTCATTGAGCACTGTATTCGAGCGGCAGGTACAGCTCCGAGTGGGGCAAACCATCAGCCTTGGCATTTTGTTGCGATTAATAGTGTGGAAGTGAAAGGCCAGATCCGCCAAGCCGCCGAAGAGTTAGAGCGTTCTTTCTATGAAGGGAGAGCAGGGCAAGAATGGCTAGATGCACTGAAACCTCTAGGTACCAATGCCAGCAAGCCTTATCTGGAAAAAGCACCGTGGTTGATCGCGGTGTTTTCGCAGAAGAAGGGCGGCATGAGTAACGATGGGGAGCAAACCAATTATTACGTGCACGAGTCAGTAGGGATTGCCACAGGCTTTTTGCTTCAAGCACTGCACAATGCAGGGCTGGGGACACTGACTCACACGCCAAAGCCGATGAGTTTCTTGAGCAAGATTTGTGGGCGAGACAATGATGTCGACCGTCCATATATGTTGATTGTGACGGGCTATCCGGAAGAAGATGCGACCATTCCAGAGCATGCGATGCACAAAAAGTCACTGGATGAAATCGCGACCTTTATTGAGTAGCGCTTGGCATTCAAACACGAGTTACAGGCAATAAAAAAGCTGGCTAGGTGCCAGCTTTTTTCATTTTCTTCAGATTCTTAGATCATGAAGATAAAGATAACGGCGAGTGCAGAGATAAGGCCTGCAAACGCGTAACATGCGATCTTACCTACCACACCAGTGTGGAATTTTAGGTCGTGCATGCCGTGGTGTACACGGTGCATTGCATGCCACATTGGTAGTGCTAGTGTACCGATGATGAACAGTGCACCAATGATGCTAGTCGCGAACTCAGATACGCGCTCGTAGCTCATTGCTTCTGCATCAATGATGCCTAGTGGAACTAGGATACCCAGTACGAGTACCGTGATTGGCGTGATCATCGCAAACCAAGTACCACCGGCACCAAATAGACCCCACCAGATTGGCTCATCAGAACGCTTTGGTGCTGTGTTAACACTATAATTCGGTTTCATTACTAAAGCTCCTTACACCACGATGAGAACGATCAGTGAGATGAACGCGACCGCTGCCCACTGAGTCAGAACGATGATTTTCTTATCCACTGGTTTGCCTTTCAGACGAATTGGCATTACCTGTGGCATCATGCTGAAGAAGGTTTGTGCGTGGAACAGGCTACCTAGTAGAGCAACGATGTTGATTGCTACTACGATAGGGTTCGCCATGAAATCCAACCAACTTTGCCAAGCTTCAGGCCCTTTCACTAGTGAGCCTAGGCCGACTGTTAGGAAGATCGTGAATAGGATCAGAGGAAGCACCGTTGCTTCACGTACCATGTAGAAGCGGTAGAAAGGATGGTTCTTCCACCATGTGCGTTTTATTTCGCGAACGTAAGGTTTACGGTTGCTCATCCTTATGCCTCCACTTTCTTTGGTGAACCATCAGGTTTCAACATCGCAATCACGAAGTCCATAGAAGACTCCACTTTGCCTTGGTTTACTGCCGCTGCAGGATCTACGCTCTTCGGACAAACTTCAGAACAGTAACCAACAAACGTACAACCCCAAGCGCCGTTTTCGCCGTTGATCAGCTTCATACGCTCGGCTTTACCGTTGTCACGGCTGTCTAGGTTGTAACGGTGTGCCAGAGTCAGTGCTGCAGGGCCGATGAACTCAGGGTTCAAACCAAACTGAGGACAGGCTGCGTAGCAAAGACCACAGTTGATACAGCCAGCAAACTGCTTGTATTTCGCCATTTGCTCTGGTGTTTGTAGGTTTGTGCCGTCTTCTGGTTTGCGGTCGTTACCAATGATGTAAGGCTTGATGGCTTCTAGGCGCTCAATGAACGGCGTCATATCAACGATCAAGTCTTTCTCGATTGGGAAGTTTGCTAGTGGCTCGATAGTTACGCCATTCGGGTAATCACGTAGGAAGCTCTTACAAGCGAGCTTAGGCACGTTGTTTACCATGATGCCGCAAGAACCACAGATCGCCATACGACAAGACCAGCGGTAAGACAGATCTTTGTCTAGGTGATCTTTGATGTAACCAAGTGCATCAAGTACGGACATGGTTTCATCAAATGGAACTTCGAATGTTTGTTTGTATGGTTCCGCGTCCTTCTCAGGGTCGTAACGCAGAATGTCTACTTTTTGAATGCGGTTTGCTGACATTATGCTTGCTCCTCTGCGCTCTTCGCTTCTGCTTCAGCGGCTTTCTCTGCAGCAGCTGCTTTCTCTGCCGCTTCACCGTATAGACGTGCTTTTGGCTGAGATTTAGTGATCTTCACGTTGCTGTAGTCGATGCTTGGTGCTGCATCTTCTTGGAAGAATGCGAGTGAGTGTTTCAGGAAGTTCTCATCGTCACGCTCAGTGCAACCGTCGTCTAGACGTTGGTGCGCACCACGAGATTCTTTACGCAGAATAGCAGAGTGAACCATCGCTTCTGCCACTTCTAGGCCGTAACCGACTTCGATAGCGTATAGAAGGTCAGTGTTGAACACTTTGCCTTTATCTTTGATGCTGATCTGTTTGTAACGAGCTTTAAGTTCAGTGATCTTATCAATCGTTGCTTGCATCAAGTCTTCTTGGCGGTAGATACCACAACCCGCTTCCATGGTGTGACCCATTTCAGTACGGATATCAGCCCAGTTTTCATCACCTTCTTGGTTCATCAACGCTTCGATACGTGCTTCAACCGCTTTCACCTGAGCCGCGATAGACTCTTCGTTCCAGCCTTTGAATTCCGCAGCACGTTTCACCGCTTGTTCACCCGCAACGCGACCAAATACCACGAACTCAGCCAGCGAGTTAGAACCTAGGCGGTTTGCACCGTGCAGACCAACAGACGCACATTCACCGACTGCGAACAGACCTTTAATGCGAGTTTCACATTCGCCATTGGTTTCAATACCACCCATGGTGTAGTGAACCGTTGGACGAATTGGAATTGGCTCTTTTGCTGGGTCAACGTTCACGTAAGCTTTTGCTAGTTCACAGATGAATGGCAGACGCTCTTGTAGGTACTCTTCACCTAGGTGGCGAAGGTCTAGATGCACCACATCACCAAGAGGGTGTTTGATAGTGTTGCCTTTTTGCTGTTCATGCCAGAACGCTTGAGAAACTTTGTCACGAGGACCAAGTTCCATGTATTTGTTTTTCGGCTCGCCCACAGGAGTCTCTGGGCCCATGCCGTAATCTTGTAGGTAACGGTAGCCGTCTTTGTTAACGATGATACCGCCTTCACCACGACAACCTTCGGTCATCAGGATACCTGTGCCAGGAAGACCAGTAGGGTGGTACTGAACGAATTCCATATCACGTAGAGGAACGCCGTGACGGTAAGCCATCGCCATGCCGTCGCCCGTTACGATACCGCCGTTGGTGTTACAGTGGTAAACGCGACCTGCACCACCTGTTGCTAGTACAACAGACTTCGCTTTAATCGTAACCAACTCACCTTCAGACATGTGGATTGCAATCAGACCTTGTACTTCACCTTCATCAACAAGCAAATCGACAACAAAGTACTCATCAAAGCGTTTGATGTTGTCGTACTTCATCGATGTCTGGAATAGCGTGTGAAGCATGTGGAAGCCAGTTTTATCTGCAGCGAACCAGGTACGTTCAACCTTCATACCACCAAAGCGGCGTACGTTGACTTCACCGTTCTCTTTACGACTCCATGGGCAACCCCATTGCTCCATTTGGATCATTTCGCGAGTCGCGTTCTCTACAAAGTATTCAACAACGTCCTGTTCACATAGCCAGTCACCACCGCCAACGGTATCGTTGAAGTGATTGTCTAGACTATCCTCATCCTTGATAACTGCTGCTGAGCCACCTTCTGCAGCAACCGTATGGGAGCGCATTGGGTAAACTTTAGAAATAAGTGCTACTTCTAAGTCCGGGTTTGCTTCAGCCGCTGCAATAGCAGTACGAAGACCAGCGCCGCCTGCGCCGATGACTGCGATATCTGTGGTGATAATTTGCACAGTTATCCTCCAGTGTGTGATTGCGGAAATCCGCTTGTTATTGTGGGTGTGAGGAAGGCCTTTTTGGGCTATCCCTCAAAAGTAGTAGGGTTAGTGTAGGGGAGGCTTGTGGCAGAAAAATTGATGTATTTGGGTTTTTTCTCCGGTAATGCACACAAGAGCATAGAAATTCTAGGTTATGTGACTGCTATCACGGCACGAAACGCATGACATACAAACGTAATTTCTATCAATGTTGCACTTCTGTTGCGCGACATTAGTATCATTGATAATAGGCTTAGTTGTGGATGTTTTTTGTACTGTAGAACGTGGAATGCTTGCTTCAATTTTAATCGATTGTTATTCGTATTTACTCAATCACATTTGAGCAATTTCCCCCCTCGATGAACTAGGCAAAGCATGCCAAAATTGCTATTTTCCCCGCTCATTAATGTACTGAGAGTTTTGTTATGCAAACGACCTGGCAGCCTACTGCGTCTATGGAACAACTTCGTCAACGTGCCGCGTTGATCACCGACATTCGTCAATTCTTTGCCGAGCGACAGGTGATGGAAGTGGACACGCCAGCCATGAGTCACGCGACAGTGACAGACATCCATTTGCATACCTTTCAGACTGAGTTTGTCGGCCCTGGTTATGCGGATGGTAGCAAGCTGTTTTTCATGACCAGCCCAGAGTTCCACATGAAGCGTTTGCTCGCTGCGGGCAGTGGTTGTATCTATCAAATCAACAAAGCATTCCGTAATGAGGAGAACGGTCGTCACCACAACCCTGAATTCACCATGTTGGAGTGGTACCGTATTGGTTTTGATCACCACAAGCTGATGGATGAGATGGACGACCTGCTGCAACTAGTATTGAAGTGTGGCGCAGCGGAGCGTATGACTTACCAGCAAGCCTTTATTGATGTGCTCGGTGTGTGTCCACTAGAAGGCTCAATGCAAGAGCTAAAAGCGGTGGCGGCTAAACTAGGGCTGAGTGATATTGCCGAGCCTGAAGAAGGCCGTGATACTTTGCTGCAATTGTTGTTCAGCATTGGTGTCGAAGCCAAGATTGGTCAGCAAGTTCCGGCATTTGTTTATGACTTCCCTGCATCGCAAGCGGCGCTGGCAAAGATCAATCCGCAAGACAACCGAGTGGCGGATCGCTTCGAGGTGTACTTCAAAGGCATTGAGCTGGCGAACGGTTTCCACGAGCTGGATAATCCGAAAGAGCAATTGGAGCGCTTTGAACAAGATAACGCTAAGCGTCTGGAAATGGGCTTGAAACCACAGCCGATCGATTACCATTTGATTGGTGCATTAGAAGCTGGCTTACCAGATTGCGCAGGTGTAGCCCTGGGTGTTGACCGCTTGATCATGTTGGCACTGGGTTGTGATCATATTGACCAAGTAACGGCTTTCCCATTCCCAATCGCTTAGTGTTATTGCTCATAGCAGGCCTAAAGTAGAAGCGCTTTTGGCGTATAACTGGTCTGCTATGTTACTGTATTTTTGCCCTCTATCGACCTACCAAAGTGAAGTCGCTATACTCGAAAGGTTAATGAAGAGGGAATACGATAACCATGAAAACGCGCGACAAAATTGTCTATGCCGCACTGGAGTTGTTTAATCAACATGGTGAGCGCAATATTACGACGAATCACATTGCTGACCATATTGAAATTAGTCCAGGCAATCTCTACTACCATTTCCGTAATAAACAAGAAATCGTACGCGAGATCTTTGCACTTTATTCTGCAGAGCTACTAGAACGATTTACTCCAATCCAAGGTTCTCAAGAAAGTCTGACCATGCTGAAAAGCTACCTCGACTCGATCTTCACTTTGATGTGGAAGTACCGTTTTTTCTACGCAAACTTACCAGAAATTCTGTCTCGAGATGAGCAGTTACATGATGAATACATGGATGTTCAAGAGAAGCTGCAAGCAAACCTGATTGCGATCATGCAAGAGTTTGTGGCGTTAAAGCTGCTGAATGTTGACCAAGAACAGTTGAAGTCACTGGTATGCACGCTGCACCTTATTGCGTGTAGTTGGTTAGCTTACCAGTCGGCAATGTCTCCAAAGACCGAAATCACCGAGCAAATGGTAAAACAGGGCATGCTGCAAATGCTTAACGTGGTTAAGCCTGTGGCGACCGAGCAGGGTATGGAACAACTACTGCTGCTTGAAGAAGCTGTGAGCCGACTGCACAGTTAATACTATTTTCCCTCCTTATTAAATCTAGAAAATGAGAGTATGGTTCTACGCTTAAAGTTTAGAGCGCAGCTCTCATTTTCAGCTCCCTCCTCGAGTTGACTTGCTGTGCTCATTTCGCACAATAGGATTCATGCACGCCCAAACCATCCGTTGGGTATGACTCTCGATACAGGAATTATCGTCCAATGAACTACGACATTTTTAATGGCGATGCTGACGGCATCATCGCATTACTGCAACTGCGTTTAGCCGATCCAATCGACGCTGAGTTGGTGACGGGCGTTAAGCGCGACATCAAGCTGGTGGAAAAAGTGGAAGTGCAAGCGGGCGATGAGCTGACAGTGTTGGACATTTCAATGGAAAAGAACATGGCTGGTCTAGAGCAAGCTTTGGCTCAAGGCGCACACGTGTTTTATGCAGATCACCACAAAGCGGGAGAGATACCTCAGCATGGTAATTTGGATGCGCACATCGATCTTGATGCCAATATTTGTACTGCTTTGATAGTTGACCAATTATTAGGTGGTCGCTTCCATTTATGGGCAATCACTGCTGCTTATGGCGATAACTTGATTACTAGAGCCGATGCGCTGGCTGATAAAGTTGGGCTCAATGAAGAGCAAAAAGCGCAGTTAAAAGAGCTGGGTACATTGATTAACTACAACGGCTACGGCTCTAAAGTTGATGACCTCCACTTTCATCCTGCCGATTTGTACCAAGCGTTGAAGCAATACGTGTCACCATTCGATGTGATTGCAGATAAAGCCTCACCTTACTACCAATTGCAATTGGCTTATCAGCAAGATATGGACGCGGCATTAGCGATTCCGGCAACTCATGAAAGCGCTAAGCTCAAGCTGTTTGAATTGCCAAACAACGCGGCATCACGCCGAATCAGTGGCGTTTATGGCAACTGGCTTGCAAACCAAAACCCAGACTTTGCGCATGCGGTATTAACTGAAAATACTGATGGCACTTACACGGTTTCTCTTCGCGCACCGTTGAATAACAAGCAAGGTGCCGTGGCTGTGTGTGGGCAGTTCCCAACTGGTGGCGGCCGAGAAGCTGCAGCGGGTATCAATGCGTTAAGTAAATGTGATGTCAGTGCCTTTATCGACGCAGTAGAGACGTATTACGCCTAGCGTTTTTCTAAATGTGAATACAACAAAGGAGCCGATTGGCTCCTTTGTTTTTAATTATCGGTTTATAAACTGCAATGACAAACGGTAGTTATAAACGTTTTAACCAAGATTTTGGATTTTGCGCTTCGCTGTTCCTGCGGATTTCGAAGTAGAGTGAAGCTCTGTCTTGACCACCGGTATCCCCCGCGAGAGCTATCACTTCGCCAGCAGTAACCTTGTCGCCCTCTTTCTTAGTCAGAGCTTGGTTGTAGCCATATAGCGTCATGTCACCCTTGCCGTGGTCGAGAAGTACCACTAGACCGTAACCGCGTAGGTATTCGGCAAATACCACGGTACCTGAATAGACCGCTTTCACTTGCTGGCCGTAGCTGGCAGATAACACCATGCCTTTCCAGTTTACTTGACCTGTTTGCTTGGTACCGAAGCTATGCAAAACACGTCCTTTGAGAGGCCACGGTAGCTTGCCTCTTTGCTTAGCAATACCATCCATCGGGACGGCGTTGCGTTTGGCTGCCTTTGCTATTTCTGCTTTCAATCGGGTTTCGTTGCGTTGCAGCTCAGCCAAGTAACGCTTGTCGTCTTTGATGTTCTTTTGAATGTTCCCCAACGTTTTTTTTCGGTTGGATTGTGTTGAGGCTAATGACGCACGCTTTTGAGATTGTTGTTTCAACAAGTTCTCAATTTGCGTTTTTTCAAGCTCAAGCTGATTTCTATTGTGTGCCAACTCTTCTGTAATTTTGCTTATCGCATCAATGACTTCTGAACGAGCTTTAGCAAGGTGTTGGAAATACTGACTAATGCGGTCTTCTTCAATGCCTTCATTTAAAAGGTGACCATTAGCTTTAGCTCGTTCAGTGACATAGTAGGTTTGAATCAGTTGTTTGAGTTGTTCCTCTTGGGCTTGGCGTTGCGCTTCTTGTAGAGAAATCTTCTCTTCCAATTTATTGATATTTTGATCTGCTTTTGCGAGTTCCGATTTCGTTTGTTTAATATCTCGCTCAAGCTTTGATATACCAAGCTCTTGATCTTTTAACGACTTTTGTAAGTCATTCAGCTTTTTTTCTTGGGAGGTAAGTGACTGTTGTTGACGATTAATTTCGCTTTTTACGCCCTTTAACTCTTGCTGGCTCGCTGCAAAAGTTGAGCTGGAGAGTGTGGCAGATAATGCGCAAGCTAAAATAACCGCAGAGCGGGTGACAACAGAATTACGTTCTTTCACTTGATTACAACCTACCACACTAACATTAAGAAAAAGTCGAGAAGTGTTTAAATACCGTCTCCATGAATAAAGCTCTGCGATTTGCCATTGAAGCCCTGATCCATGTCTAATGAAGGTTTGTCCGTTTTTGGACGACCGACAATTTTTGCGGGAACACCTGCTACTGTTGTATGCGGTGGTACGGGTTGCAGCACGACAGAGCAGGAGCCAATTTTTGCGCCTTCGCCCACTTCAATGTTGCCAAGAATTTTTGCTCCAGCGCCGATCATTACGCCTTCGCGAATTTTCGGGTGACGGTCACCGCATTCTTTACCGGTACCACCTAGGGTGACATCTTGCAGAATAGATACGTCGTTTTCGACAACGGCCGTTTCACCAATCACAATACCGGTCGCATGGTCTAGCATGATACCACTACCAATGCGCGCTGCAGGGTGAATATCAACCTGACATGCTACAGAAATCTGGTTTTGTAGATAAGTCGCAAGAGCGTGACGGCCTTGCTTCCACAGCCAGTTTGCCACTCGGTAACCTTGTAGAGCGTGGTAGCCCTTTAGGTATAGTAATGGCATTGAGTACATTGAAACAGCTGGGTCGCGATTAACCGTGGCACAAATGTCACAAGCGGCACCATCGGTGATGGTAGGGTCTGCAGCAAATGCTTCTTCCACTACTTCCCGAACAGCCATGGCTGGCATAGATGCGGTGTTTAACTTGTTGGCTAAGATATAACTTAACGCCGCACACAAACTATCATGTTTGATGATGGTTGCGTGGTAGAAACTGGCCAGCATTGGCTCTTGTTCTGACATCTCACGGGCTTCAGATACGATCTTATTCCAAACTTTTTGTTTTTCGCAGTGCTTCATTCTCAATATCCTGAGTGGTTCTTCCTTGTCCCGACAGTGTTATTACGACTTTATTATCCTTCCTCTCCTGAGGAAAAAGGGGAGCTAGAGTGCTACTTTCCCTCTGATTTTTTGTCACGCGCAAGTAAATCTTGTGCTGCCAGGTGTGCATCTTTTCCTTGATACAATACTTGATAAATTTGGTCAACAATTGGCATCTCAACGCCCATACGTTGGGAAAGCATCCACACCTCTTTGGTGTTTCGGTAGCCTTCAACTACCTGACCGATTTCTTCCTGAGCGGTGTCGACATCCTTGCCTTGTCCCAATGCTAAACCAAAGCGACGGTTACGTGATTGGTTATCTGTACAAGTTAAGACTAGATCGCCCAGTCCTGCCATCCCCATAAAGGTTTCTGGTTGAGCGCCAAGCGCTGCGCCAAGGCGGCTCATTTCTGCTAAGCCACGGGTGATCAATGCAGTACGAGCGTTGGCACCAAAGCCAATACCGTCGGACATGCCTGCGCCAATCGCGATAACGTTTTTCACCGCGCCACCAAGTTGCATGCCGATAAAGTCGTTGTTTGCGTACACGCGGAAAGTTTTACTACAGTGGATTTTCTCTTGTAGGTCGGCAACAAAGCCAGCGTCGGGAGAAGCCACTGAGATAGCGGTTGGCATACCCATTGCGAGTTCTTTTGCAAAGGTAGGTCCCGATAAAACGGCTAGAGAGTAGTTTTCGCCAATCACATCAAATGCGACTTCTTTTAGAAGGCGGCCGGTTTCTGGTTCTAGGCCTTTCGTTGCCCAACAAATACGAGAGTCTTCACGTAGGAATGGTTTAAGGCTGTTTAGCACAATTCCAAATACATGGCTTGGAACAACAACGAGTAGATCACGGCTTGCTTGAACCGCTTTCTCTAGATCGGATTCAACAATCAAGCTTTCAGGAAAGTCGATACCTGGTAAGAATTCATGGTTAGCGCGATCTGCCTCAAGACGAGCCATATGCTCTTGCTCATGACCCCAAAGGATCACATTTGCACCGTTACGAGCGAGAGAAATCGCTAGAGATGTACCGTAAGAGCCAGCGCCAATCACTGTCATCGTAATGTCTTTACCGTAGGCATTGTTCGTATTTGCTTGTGTCATGCTACCGCCTGATCGTTGTTTTTTCTGAATGATAATACCAAATCAAGTAATTACCACCTGTAAATGGCGCCGATTCGCACCTAATTACAAGGCAGAAACAAAAAATGCACAATGCATCTTTCTGATGGACGCTTTGTGCATTTTGATTTCGCTTTTTACATTGTCCCACACCACGTTGCCGTAGTGCGTCAAGAACGGTTTAAATTACGCTTGAGCTTCGCCTTCGCCTTGCTGAGCTTGCTGCTGTAGGTAGTTCATGAATAGCGCATCGAAGTTAACTGGCGCTAGGTTCAGTTGAGGGAACGTACCTTTTACAACTAGGCTTGAGATAGTTTCACGAGCGTATGGGAATAGGATGTTAGGGCAGAATGCGCCTAGGCAATGAGCTAGTTGACCTGCTTCCATCTTGTCCGCAGTGAAGATACCACCTTGTTGAACTTCACATAGGAATGCTGTTTCTTCTTCGTTCTTCACTGTTACTGTTAGACGTAGGATTACTTCGTAAACGCCTTCACCTAGCTCACGGCTTTGAGTGTCTAGATCCAGTTTAACGTCTGGGTTCCACTCTTTTTGGAAGATAACTGGAGAGTTAGGTGCTTCGAAAGATACATCTTTTAGGAAGATACGTTGAATTGCGAAGTTTTGTTGTGCTTCTTGTGGTGCTGCTTCAGCCATTTTTAAATCCTTAAATAATCGTTTGTTGGGCCTAGATACCTCTAAACCCTTAAATATGTCTTGAGACTAACTGAGCAAATCTAATATGACTAGATGAAGCGCGTATTACGTGCAAGGCATCACAACTTAGTGCTTCAACTGCTCTCTATTTACTCAGTTTATACCTGTCAGGGCTTGAAGGTTATTTCTTACCACGTACTAGAGGTAGGTTTGCTTCACTCCACGCAATCAGGCCATTTTTCAGTAGGCTTACATTTTCAAAGCCAGCTTTCGCTAGTAGGTTTGCGCTTTCTTGAGCGGTTTGACCCGTTTTGCATACCACAATGATTGGGTCTGATTTACGGTTTTCAAGGCTACCGAAGTTACCAGCTTTGATGTCTGATGGTAAAATGTGAAGTGCGTCGGTGATATGACCCTGTTTGAACTCATCTTTAGAGCGGATATCCACTACTACACCGTTTTCACGGTTCATTAGGTGAGTCAGTTGGTTTACGTTCACTTCTTTATATGCAGCCGTCGCTGATTTCACGATGTTCATGATAAATGCGACAAGAAGACCTACCCAAACCAAAGATAGAATCATGTTCTGTTGGAAAAAATCAATGTACTCTTGCATGTCTTGAGCTCTTGCACTGTTGGCGGAAAAATAAAGCAGGAGTATAGCGGGGATAGTCGTCTTAGGCGAGAGGGTTAAAATTTTCTAACGAATAATTGAGATCTAATCGCTTCCGGTGAGCTCTTCCAAACTTGTCATTCATGCAATCTTATTATCACTTCCTCCTATCAATTCAATCGGCGTAATTGACTTCACTTCTGGTCGAAAAGGCGCACAATGGGTCACAACAAAAAGTTTTTCACCAAAGTATTTCGGTGGTGGTACAAAGCGTCTTGAAAGTGACTATGCTTGTGGAACACGTTTGCTGACTAGGTCGGATTGCTTGCTAACTTGTAAGATAGCAACAATAAATCGCAAACATTATTTGATCTTAACCTACAGTTTTGGTTAAAAAGTGTAGTAAAATTACGCTAGTTTTGTTTCAAGGTTAGATGGAGCAGCGAAGCTCTACACCGAAAGTTACTTAAATTTGATGAGGTCATCACTATGTCTGCTAAGAAGCCATTGGCTCTAGTTATCCTTGACGGTTACGGTTACCGTGAAGACACAGCAAGTAACGCAATTGCAAATGCTAAAACACCAGTAATGGATGCACTGATTGCGAACAACCCTAACACTCTAATCTCTGCTTCAGGTATGGACGTTGGTCTACCTGATGGCCAAATGGGTAACTCAGAAGTTGGTCATACCAACATCGGTGCAGGTCGCGTTGTATACCAAGATCTAACTCGTATCACTAAGTCTATCGCTGACGGTGAGTTCGCAGAGACAGCAGCACTAGTTGAAGCTATCGACTCTGCTGTAAAAGCTGAAAAAGCAGTACACATCATGGGTCTTATGTCTCCAGGTGGTGTTCACTCTCACGAAGACCATATCTACGCAGCAGTTGAAATGGCTGCAGCTCGTGGCGCTGAGAAAATCTACCTACACTGCTTCCTAGACGGCCGTGACACACCACCACGTAGTGCTGAAAACTCACTACAACGTTTCCAAGACCTATTTGCAAAACTAGGTAAAGGTCGTGTTGCTTCTCTAGTAGGTCGTTACTACGCAATGGACCGCGACAACAACTGGGATCGCGTTCAAGTTGCTTACGATCTTCTAACTCAAGCTAAAGCTGAGTTCACAGCTGAAACTGCGGTTGCAGGTCTAGAAGCGGCTTACGCTCGTGAAGAAAACGATGAGTTCGTTAAAGCAACGGCTATCAAAGCGGAAGGTCAAGAAGAAGCAATCATGCAAGATGGCGACGCAGTTATCTTCATGAACTACCGTGCTGACCGTGCACGTCAAATCACTCGTGCATTCGTTCCTGCATTTGATGGCTTCGAGCGTGCTGTATTCCCAGCAATCAACTTCGTGATGCTGACTCAATACGCAGCTGACATCCCTCTAGCTATCGCATTCCCACCTGCGTCTCTAGAAAACACTTACGGTGAGTGGCTATCTAAACAAGGTCAAACTCAGCTACGTATCTCTGAAACAGAGAAATACGCACACGTAACCTTCTTCTTCAACGGTGGTATTGAGAACGAATTCGAAGGCGAAGAGCGTCAACTTGTTGCTTCTCCAAAAGTAGCAACTTACGACATGCAGCCAGAAATGAGCTCTCCAGAACTAACAGAGAAGATGGTTGCGGCTATCAAGTCTGGTAAGTACGACACTATCATCTGTAACTACCCGAACGCAGATATGGTTGGTCACACTGGCGTTTACGAAGCGGCTGAGCAAGCTATCGAAGCGCTAGACGAAAGCGTTGGTAAAGTGGTTGAAGCAATCAAAGAAGTTGGCGGTCAAATGCTAATTACTGCGGACCACGGTAACGCAGAAATGATGATCGACCCAACAACGGGCGGTGTTCACACTGCTCACACTAACCTACCAGTACCTCTAATCTACGTGGGTGACAAAGCGGTTGAGTTCAAAGAAGGCGGCAAACTGTCTGACCTTGCACCAACAATGCTTTCTCTAGCAGGTCTAGAAATTCCTGCAGAAATGTCTGGTGAAGTGCTAGTTAAGTAATTAACTAACGATTCAGAATGATAAAAGCCCGAGTTCGACTCGGGCTTTTTTATGTCTGTAATTCTGTGCTCGATCAGTTTTGAGCTATTGAGCTCGACTACTGCATAAGGATTCCAGTACCTATAACTGCTAAGGCAGCCCCTAGCCAAGCAAAGCGATTGGGGCGTTTCTTAGTGTAAACCCACAGTAGTGGCAGCAACATGATCGGCGTTGTTGAAGAAAGCAGAGCCACCATACCCACATTACCTTCACGCAGCGCTACAGAATCAACGTCATACCAATTGCCATCGCTAAAAAGCCGTTTAATGCGGTGATGCCAAATACTTTCCAGGTGATGGTTTGCGTTGCACGTGCAACTTTAACGCCAATCACCCAGAGTATGCAGTGTGCGACGAAAGCACTGATCATACGAATTGCAGAAGCGGCAACCGGATCGACACTGGTTTGCATTACTGGTTTGGCAATAATGCCGCCAAGTGCCTGACAGATTGCAGCAGTTAAACCCAGTCCAACACCAATCCAAACGTTGCCCTTGATTGTTTCCAGTGCATTGCTGGCTTGCCCGCGTCGGCCATAGAAAATTGCCATCACTACGCCGCTGAACACTAAGGCAGCACCAATAAGTTCTATCCCCGTCATGCTTTCGCTAAATAGGAAGTAACCCAGGAGGGCGGAGAATACGGCGTGACAAGAAAACAGTAAACCTGCTTGGCGTGGTCCCATGCGGTTCAAGCAAGCGAACAGCGCTGTATCGCCAATAAAAATACCAATCAGACCGGATGCCATCATCGGTGTTACGTGTTCTGTTGAGACACTGAGCCAGCCACCCGTTATACACGCCATCGTTGAGAGGATCACCGCGGTACAACCCATACGCCAACGGCTATAAGCAAACGCACCGAGGTGCTGAGCGGGAACAACAGAAATTAGGCTAGAAACAGCCCATAGGAAAGCGGCGCATAACGCCAGCCATTCATAACCCATGATTGCGAGACATCCTTGTTGAGCAGGGGAGAGGCTTTAATATGCACGAATCTATAAAGATCTAAAAGCGTATCTTTGTGGCAATAAAAAAGCAGCTCATTGAGCTGCTTTTGAGGGGCTTTACACTTTGAAGCGACTGATGTTCTCACGCATGGTATTGGCGGTGTCGAACATCTGGCGTGCGCCTTCGCTGCTCTTGAGTGATTGCTCGGCAATCATATCTGCATCGTCTTTAATGCCTTGCGTGTTGCGACTGATGTCTTCACTCACCGCGCGCTGCTCTTCAGCGGCGCTTGCGATTTGCATTGCCATGTCGTTGATCTCAGTAATTGAGTTAGTAATGCTAGTCAAGCTGTCGTGTGCTTGTTGGGCATAGTCCACACTGGTGTCTGCCAAACTGGTGCTGGTTTGCATACTGTTTACTGCTAGCTTGGTATTACCTTGCAACGTCTCGATCATGGTGCGGATTTCTTCCGTTGAACCATGGGTGCGCTGGCTAAGTACGCGTACCTCATCAGCAACCACAGCAAAACCACGGCCTTGCTCACCGGCACGTGCCGCTTCAATGGCAGCGTTAAGTGCCAGTAAGTTTGTTTGTTCAGCAATACCTTGAATAGTAGATAGAATTTGGTTGATGCTCTGTGTGTTTGCTTCGAGTTCTGAAATCACGCTGGCGGCATCACTTACTTGTTCTGCTAGTTCTACAATGGCTTCACGGTTTTTCTGGATCACGTTCTGCCCATCTTGGCATGCAGATGCCGAGTTCTGAGAAGCACTTGCAGTGAGTTCTGCATGGCTTGCCACCTCTGCTGCGGTTGCTGACATTTCATGAATGGCGGTTGCAATCTGGTTGACGTCATTTTGCTGGTGTTCAACTCGACCAGCAGCCATTGCAGAGAGTTCATTTGCTTGGTTTGCTTGAGCTGAAAGCTGCTCACTATTTTCCACAATGCCTTTGAGCATGGTTTGCATCTGAGCAAGAAATTGGTTTACGTGTGTCGCCAGTTCTCCAATCTCATCCATACGTTCAATCTTGATGCGCTGAGTCAGGTCACCTTCCCCTTGAGAAAGTTCCTCTAAAGCCGTAGAGAGAGTTTGAAGTGGCTTGAGTAAGCGAGTGATGACGTAGGTGCTGATGGCTGCGATGATCAAGTAAAGAACGATAGAAGCGATAGCCGTAAACGTCACTTGCTCAGAAACAGAGGCATACGCCATTTGCTTATCTTCAACGATACCTAATGACCAATCCGTGTTTGGTACTTTGGCGACGTAAATGAGCTTTTCCCCTTGGTTTGGCCAAGAGATGGTCGCTAACTGAGCGTCTTGACTCAGTTTATTCATGCTAGCGGCACTCAGTTCAGGGTTGAGCGTCGTTAAAGGTTTCTGGCTTAGCTTGGCGTCTTGGTAAGCAACGATGTTGTTTTTTCCATCGACTAAAAAGGCAAATCCATCATTATCCAATTGAATATTTAGGACTTCATCGATGATATCTGTCACCGCGAGATCGGCAGCTAACACACCTTGCTTGCCTTGGTTGAAGGCTTTGGCAAAGCTGACAACGATGCTGCCGTCAAAATCTTGATAAGGTTCTGTGATGATCAAGCCAGACTTTGCCATTGCATCTTTATACCAGGGGCGAGTTCGTGGGTCGTAATCAGCTGGCCACGATTCAGTTTTATCACCGTAAGCAATTGAACCATCAGAAAAGCCGGCATAAACCGAGAGAAATTGCCCAGCTCGCTTGGTTAACAGCATCTCTCTATCTGCGTCTGTCGAATCGAGAATGACATCTTCATTTGCTAACATCATTTCACTACGAATAGCTAACCAATCACTGATGTATCGATTGGTTGATGCTGAGATGTTTTCCATCTCTCTGCTCAGTGTTGAGGTGGTTTCATCACGCAACTGATTTACGGAGACCCAAGCTTGAACGCCACTAACAATGGCAATAATGACTGCGATTGCAATCTGAATTTTAAGTTTTATGGAACTTCTCATTGTCTTACCTTCTCAATAGACAAAAAGATCGACATCACCGGTGGTGACAATAGGTTGCTTAAGACGATTCAGGTACAGATGAGTACTGAAAGGCTACGACTACTTTATCGACGCGATCTGGATAAACTTAAGATAAATAGGGGAATGTTTATTCAACAGGTTGATTGTAAATGTATTTTATATTGAGGGTTACTTCATTAATGATTGCTGTGATGTTGTATCCAAATTTAGTCATCCGCAATACTGACGGGCAACGCTACATCTTTAGCGTTGCCCCATTGATATCAAGTAAGAACAAGTACGGCGCCATAAACAAGAAGCAAACCGATCAAGCCAATGATGAGTCCAACTTTCGCCATGTCTTTGCTTTCGATTAAGCCTGTCGAATAAGCCAATGAGTTAGGTGGTGTTGATACAGGAAGAATCATCCCCAGAGATGCGGAGAAGGCGACGACAACGAGCAGTCCTTGTAACCCACCAATAGAAGCTAAGCTTGGCATCGATACCCCAATTGCAGCCGCAATTGGCATGAGCAAGTTTGCTGTGGCTGTATTGGACATAAAGTTCGCCATTAACCAGCACACGATAGAAAGAGATACGACTACCGCAAATGGTGAAAGTGCTTCATAGTCAATGGCATGGGCAAGCGCTTCTGCCAAGCCTGTTTTGTCTAAAGCAATACCTATGGCGATACCACCGGCAACCAACCACAAGACATCCCAGTTAATAAGCTTAAGTTCTTCTTTGCCCATGATGCCCGTTAAGGTGAACACCGCGAGTGGGATAATGGCGACCACATATGTATTCATGCCGTGCACTTTGGTTGTCATCCATAACAGGATGGTCATTGCGAACGTGATATACACGACAATAGCGCGCCAACTCTTTTTAAACGTGCCGTCCAGACGTAACTTCATTTCTGGTTCACTGGAAGGAAACAGCTTTTGCAGTAGCAGCCAAGCGATGGTGAGTTGCACCAATACAAAAGGTAACCCCATTGTCATCCAAGAAAGGAAATCAATGGCGTTTTCTCCAGTTAAATATTGCAAGGCTATTGCATTGGGTGGTGTACCAATCGGTGTTGCGATGCCGCCTGTATTGGCGGCGATAGGAATGCATAGGACCAGCGCTTTTATCCCCAAATCACCTTTTGGTGCAGAAGCCACAATAGGGCCAAGTAACGCTAGCATCATAACGGTAGTCGCAGTGTTTGACATAAACATTGAGAACACGGCAGTGATCAGCATTAACCCCAACATGATGAACTTGGGTTGAGTGCCAAATGGTTTAAGCAAAACACGAGCAAGGTTGTTATCAAGTTCGTATTTGGAAGCCGCTATGGCGAGTGCGAATCCGCCCATGAAAAGGATGATGATGGGAGAAGAAAAGGCAGAGAAGATGTCTGTATACGCGATCAGTTCACCTAAATCGTGTCCCGGCGGTGGGTTACGAAATAGATGTAAGCCTTTGTCCGATATCATGATCAATTCAAGAGCTATGATAAGAATCGAAGTGGCAAATACGGGAACAGGCTCTAAAACCCAAAGCAGTGCCGCAAGAAGGAAAATTGCCAGTAGACGATGCTGAATTAAAGTGAGGTCATCAATAGGTATCGCATCTATAGGCATCATCAAAATGCCGAGTGGTACTAAAAAACACACCAGTAGCTTTACTAGCGTATTCATATTCATCTTTGGCATTAGTCGCCCCTTTCAACAATCATCCCTATCAGTAGGGTAATGGATCGTTCTTTAAGGGTCTTAGAGGCAGGTATGAGTTTGAAAAATAGAGATTAAGTTTTGAACAGAATTTTGCTTTTGGTCAATAAAAAGCCCCCGCGAGCGGAGGCTTTAAAATCAGTTTTCGCAATAAGCTTACTGCTGATGAGCGTAAGGTGTGCCCATTACGGTTGGCTTACCATTTTCCATGCTTTCATCGAATGCGATAGCATCTTTAGCAAACAGGTTGATAACGGTTGAGCCAAGCTTGAAGCGGCCCATCTCTTCGCCTTTCTTCAAGATAACCGCTTTGTCACCTTCTGCAGGGTAATCCCACTTGTAGACTGAACTACCACGTGGTGGTGTGATGGTTCCAGCCCACACTTGCTCGATACTACCAACGATGGTTGCGCCAACCAGCACTTGTGCCATTGGACCAAACTCGGTATCGAAGATGCACACTACGCGCTCGTTACGTGCGAATAGGTTAGGAACGTTCTCTGCCGTTAGCGGGTTCACTGAGAATAGGTCACCAGGTACGTAAATCATCTGACGTAGCGTGCCGTTACATGGCATGTGTACACGGTGGTAGTCACGAGGCGATAGGTACAAGGTAGCGAAAGAGCCGTCTTGGAACTCTTCTGCCAGTTTTGCATCGCCGCCTAGTAGCTCTTGTGCTGAGAAGTTGTGGCCTTTCGCTTGGATAAGCTGACCATCTTCAATCGGGCCAAATTGGCTTACGCATGCGTCCGCAGGGTGAGTGATTACTGCTTCGCCTTCTGCAATTGGACGAGCGCCTTCTTTTAGCTCTCGCACAAAGAATTCGTTGAAGGTTTTGAAGTGCTTAGGATCGGAGTGCTTCGCCTCATCCATGTTCACATTGTACTGTTTGATAAACCAGCGAATGATTGCTGTTGTTAGACCGCCAGCCTTAGCTGAAGCCAGTTTACCCACTAGGCGGGTCAGCCCGTGTTGTGGGATCCAGTACTGCAGTCCAACTTTAATCTTGTCCATCTTTAATTCCGATACTTCTGTTAGATTCTCGCTTTAGGGCGCGTGATGTTACTGAAATTTAATCTGCTTGTCAGTATTAGGTGATGATTTCTTACACAGTTGCAGTCTCAACTCAGCTACAGATCTGCTTTCTTGCTGCGTGAATACTGACGGTTAGCCTTGTTTTCACTCATGCTTTCTAAGATGCGATGGTAGTTTTCAAAGCGTACTTCACTCACTTCGCCTTTTTCGACGGCCTCACGCAAGATACAACCTGGATCGTCGTGGTGTTTGCAGTCGCGGAACTTACAACCGCCAAGATAAGGGCGGAATTCAACGAACGCCTTGGTCACTTCTTCTGCTTCTAAGTGCCACAAACCAAATTCACGTACCCCTGGAGAGTCAATCAGATCGCCACCAGTTGGGATGTGGTACAAGCGAGCTGCTGTAGTTGTATGCTGACCCAAACCAGAGTTCTCAGAGATCTCGCCTTCTTCCACTTCTTGCTCAAGTTCTGGCATCAGTGCGTTTACTAGGCTCGATTTACCTACGCCAGATTGACCAACGAAGATATTGATACGATCACGCAGTTGTTCTTCAAGTTCGGCAATACCTTCACCTGACTGCTTGCTCACAAACAGGACTTTGTAGCCAATACGTTTGTATTCTTCTAGCCACTCTTCGTACATTGCACGATCTTCATCTGAAAGTAGGTCGATCTTGTTGAGTACTAATAGCGGTGCGATGTTCAGTGTTTCTGATGCGACCAAGTAGCGGTCAATGATGTTGAGCGAAAGCTCAGGCAAAACCGAAGACACGATCACCATTTGGTCGATGTTAGCGGCGACAGGTTTCAAGCCATCGTAGTAGTCAGGACGAGTTAGCATCGATGTGCGAGGTTCTACGGCTTCAACCACGCCAGAAATACCTGCCATTGATTCAAGTCCTTCGCGCCAAAGTACGCGATCGCCGGATACCAGTGATTCGATACCACGACGAAGGTTACAGCGCTGCACCTCACCTGTTTCTAGATCTTCGATGTCAGCGTGCTGACCGAAACGAGTGATGACGAGACCCTGTTTACTTGCGCCTAGCATGGTTTCATCCCATTGGATGGACTCTTCTTGCTTCTTTAGGCGTTTTTGTTGGTTGCTGCGTACGCGGCGCACCTGACCTTTGGTTAACTTTTTCTTTTTTGCCACAATCTTGTACTTAATGTGAGTTAACTCAGTTGATTGAGCACGCTTTCGGCTCAAACTCGTGAGTATCGTGTTTCAAGTATTTTCAGGTATAGTACCTCTTTTATCGATAAACAAATAGGCGGCGTAACCATGTCCTTTAGCGATCAAAACCTGATTTGGGTGGATTTAGAGATGACAGGCCTCGATCCTGAAACGCACAAAATCATCGAAATTGCCTCTATCGTCACGGATAGCGAGTTAAATATTTTAGCTGAAGGCCCAGTTCTAGCAGTACATCAGCCTGAAGAAGAACTGGCGAAGATGGATGATTGGTGCACCAATACGCACACTGCAAGTGGTTTGGTTGAACGCGTTCGTAATAGTGATGTCTCTGAACAAGATGCCGTTGCGCAGACCATCAAGTTTCTTGAGGAATGGGTGCCAAAGGGTGTTTCTCCAATTTGTGGTAATAGCATTGGTCAGGATCGTCGTTTCTTGTACAAGCACATGCCAGAGCTGGAAGAATACTTCCATTACCGCTATTTGGACGTTAGTACACTAAAAGAACTGACTCGCCGCTGGAAACCAGAAGTGTTAGACGGTTTTTCGAAGCAGGGTACGCATCTGGCATTGGATGATATCCGTGAGTCGATTGCCGAGCTAAAGTACTACCGCGAAACGATCTTTAAGATCTAACTGTTAAGGCTGCGATCCAAATTGTTGTAATTAATGAGCGTTTTGCTTGCTTTTTCATCTGTTAGTAAAAAAATAAAGTTTTTTTGAACGAAGGACTTGCATCACAAAAAAATGCTCTTATAATTCGCAGCCCTGAACGACGGAAACGTTGTTGATGCGACACTAGCTCAGTTGGTAGAGCGCAACCTTGCCAAGGTTGAGGTCACGAGTTCGAACCTCGTGTGTCGCTCCACTTTTCTTAAGTGGAAAAAAGGTTCTCATCATGCCTTAAATGGTGAACTACGGACGCGGGGTGGAGCAGCTTGGTAGCTCGTCGGGCTCATAACCCGAAGGTCGTCGGTTCAAATCCGGCCCCCGCAACCAAATCTATAAAACAGTTTGAAGATTATTTTTGATAATATTCAGGCCGTTGAGAGATGCGACACTAGCTCAGTTGGTAGAGCGCAACCTTGCCAAGGTTGAGGTCACGAGTTCGAACCTCGTGTGTCGCTCCAATTTGATAGCTCTCATTGTGCTTAACAATGAAATACGGACGCGGGATGGAGCAGCTTGGTAGCTCGTCGGGCTCATAACCCGAAGGTCGTCGGTTCAAATCCGGCTCCCGCAACCAATGCGACACTAGCTCAGTTGGTAGAGCGCAACCTTGCCAAGGTTGAGGTCACGAGTTCGAACCTCGTGTGTCGCTCCACTTTCTTTTAGAAAAGTGGGGATAGCCTTCATTGTGCTTAACAATGACATTGCGACACTAGCTCAGTTGGTAGAGCGCAACCTTGCCAAGGTTGAGGTCACGAGTTCGAACCTCGTGTGTCGCTCCAGTTTGATAGCCCTCATTGTGCTTAACAGTGACATGCGACACTAGCTCAGTTGGTAGAGCGCAACCTTGCCAAGGTTGAGGTCACGAGTTCGAACCTCGTGTGTCGCTCCAATTTGATAGCCCTCATTGTGCTTAACAGTGACATTGCGACACTAGCTCAGTTGGTAGAGCGCAACCTTGCCAAGGTTGAGGTCACGAGTTCGAACCTCGTGTGTCGCTCCAGTTTCTATTATCGTATTAATCGATAATACATGGACGCGGGGTGGAGCAGCTTGGTAGCTCGTCGGGCTCATAACCCGAAGGTCGTCGGTTCAAATCCGGCCCCCGCAACCAATTTCCAAGCGATAGTTTTAGTAGTTTTAAACCATCGATGGATGTAACTTTCATTATTTGAAGTGTTACAACCAGTCTCATCGCTCTTTTCATAATGCTGAGAAGCATCAATCCCTAAAAAACAAAACCTTAATCCGCATCAAATGATGTCGGACGATTTTGTTTGTGTTTTAAACATGATAAAAGTCGGCCGTCCAATGAATATCCTGATGCTCAAGGCACTTTTATATCTTTAATTAACAGAGTTATCCACATATCTTGTTCTGTGGATAAGTTGGTTGATAAAGTGTTTTCTGTTTGGGGTTTAAAGGTTGTAAAGAAAGATCTTTTCTAAATTCGACGGTGATATAACTTTATCTAAAATGGCTAAGTTGCTGTTATTTATAGGTAAAAGTAGTTTTATTGCGGATCGGATGCGTTAATTCTGGATCATTACTTTGTGTTTTTTTGATCCTAGTCATTTCTTTAAGCTGTGTTTAACTTTTTTTAATAGCTCAATTTCACAAGACTTAAATCTTTTTTTCCACATTTCAGAATTTGAGAACAAAATCATGATTTGCTGATGCAAAAAATGTTTTCAATCTCTTGCATATGAGCTACGCGTTAAGCGTCTCGTGGAAGACCTTTCTCTACAACTCTGATTAAACGCTTCTTCTTTGTATCGATAGAATCTGATTGATTGGCAGGAATTTGGTTAAATTGCTGTTCTAGAGCCCATTCGATATGCTCATCCAGTAATTTGTTTTCACCTTGGCGAGCTTCTAAAGCCTCTATTATTAGTTGGCTGTATTCTGCATTACCAAGTGCGACAGAAATATTGCGCAACCATTGCAGATGCCCAATGCGACGAATCGCAGAACCCTCCATCTGTTTGAGGAATGTTGATTCATCCCAATTAAACATGGTCACAAGATCTGGCTCTTCAAAGCTCTCACGTCGGTGGAAGTCTTCTTGTTCGGTGATTTCGGCATATCGGTTCCAAGGACAAACTAACTGGCAGTCATCACACCCATAGATACGATTTCCCATTGGTTTGCGGAACTCTTCAGGGATCACGCCATCAAACTCAATGGTGAGATAAGAGATGCAACGCCGAGCATCCACAATTTTCTCATCAACGATTGCCTGTGTTGGGCATGAGGTGATGCATGCCTTACATT
Source organism: Vibrio rotiferianus CAIM 577 = LMG 21460 (assembly GCF_002741985.1). Taxonomy (GTDB): domain Bacteria; phylum Pseudomonadota; class Gammaproteobacteria; order Enterobacterales; family Vibrionaceae; genus Vibrio; species Vibrio rotiferianus. The sequence continues at coordinate 48,438 of NZ_APHW01000030.1, read as the reverse complement.
TGTTGCATTGGTCAACGCTCGGTTCATCAACTGGCAATGGCAAGTCGATAAGTAGTTCACCAAGGAAAAACCATGACCCACAGTCTTTATCCAAAATGAGTGAGTGTTTACCAGTCCAGCCTAATCCTGCTTTCTGTGCCAATGGACGCTCAAGGATTGGGGCGGAATCGACGAAAGGTCGATAGCCAAATTGCCCAACTTCTTGTTCAATAAGTTTGCCAAGCTTATTAAGCTGTTTTCTCACCAATTTATGGTAATCACGCCCTAGTGCGTAGCGGCTGATGTAAGCATGGTTTGTGTTTGCCAAATTAGAGGCAAACCTCGCTTCTGGTGGAAGGTAGTCCATACGGACACTGATGACACGCACAGTCCCCGGCAACAGCTCATCTGGTCTAGCGCGCATCATGCCATGACGAGCCATCCAGTCCATTGAGCCGTGATAGCCAGCATCGAGCCATTTTTGCAGGGCAGCTTCATGTTCACTAAGATCAACATCGCAGATACCGACTTTCTGAAAGCCAAGCTCTTTACCCCAAATTTTTATTTGTTGTGCGAGTTGTTCGTAGTTCATGTTTACCACCAAGATAAAGGGGGGGGCGGATCTTACCGGATCTTATTCAATGGTGCTACCAGAAAGTCGAGTAGCCAGGAGCGAGAATGAATTTTGAAACAAAGTTATCAAAAGTTGATTTAGGCATGAGAAATTTTGCTTATGCATTCAATAGAATCAGTTAATTAGGTTTTGTCTTTTTGGCTGTTTTTTCGCATATATGACATTTGAGAGCTTGTCTCTCAAAACCAACACAGTTTACTATTCCTGTTCTTTTGATTTTTATATAGTCAACGATCATTAGTTAGAGAAGCATCAATGAGCACGAAACAATTTAATCTTAAAGATGAGCATGAAACGGTAGCACTTGGAACCGCATTGGCTCAGCTTTGTTCTCAACAAACCACCATTTATTTGCACGGTGATTTAGGTGCGGGTAAAACAACATTTAGCCGTGGTTTTGTCCGTGCTCTTGGCCATCAAGGTAATGTAAAAAGCCCGACATACACGTTGGTCGAGCCTTATCAGTTGGATAAGTGGCAAGTTTACCATTTTGATCTTTATCGTCTTGCTGATCCTGAAGAACTGGAATTCATGGGGATTCGAGACTATTTCACTGATGATGCAATTTGTTTAGTTGAATGGCCTGAAAAAGGACACGGGTTGCTACCTAAGCCAGATCTTGATATGAACATTCGTTATCAGAGTGAGCAACGTATCGCGGAGCTAACCGCAAACAATGAATATGGTGAGCAACTACTCAGTCAATTGGAGCTATGTTGAGTCTTTCAAAATTTAGAGCAGTGGCGATGTTAGTCGCCACTTTTCTCCTTATCATCCCTAATTTAGCCTTTGCTAACGTCGTTAAAAGTTTCCGAGTTTGGCCTTCTCCTGATGAGACTCGAGTCGTCATCGATTTAAGCGCGGAAGCTACCTATTCTTATTTCTCTCTCTCTGGGCCAGATCGCTTAGTGGTGGATCTCAAAAACACCTCAATGCAAGCGAAGTTGCCGGTTACTGTCACGGACAGTCCAGTATTAAAACGTGTCCGTAAAAGTAGCCCGCCAAATAAAGACACTTACCGTCTAGTTTTTGAGTTAAAGAAAAGTGTCAAAGCTGAGTTATTCAAACTCAAGCCTACACCTGGGGGGCAATACGGCCATCGCTTAGTTATTGATTTGTCACATGGCTCGAACAAGTTGACGGCCACGAGTGCTTCAAAACCAAGTAAGCCAGCGTCACCGAGCAAAGATATGAGTACCGTGCATCGTGCACAAGAAATCCTTATTGCAATAGACCCAGGTCACGGTGGTGAAGATCCTGGCTCGATAGGTCCATCGCGTCGTAAGTATGAAAAAGACGCGGTATTGAGCATTGCTCGTAAGATTTCAGACCAATTGAATGCCGTTCCTGGTATCAAAACACGTATGACTCGTACCGGCGACTACTTCGTCAACTTAAACCGTCGTGTTGCAATTGCTCGTGAGAATGACGCTCATCTGTTGATCTCCATTCACGCTGACGCATTTACCTCACCTAAACCACGCGGTGGCTCGGTATTTGTGTTGAACACTCGCCGCGCGAACACTGAGATTTCTCGCTGGGTGGAAAATCATGAGAAACAATCAGAGTTGCTTGGTGGTTCAGGTACGGCTTTTGTTAGTAACTCCAGTGATCGCAATGTGAACCAAACCTTATTGGATCTTCAGTTCAGTCACTCTCAAAAGGAGGGCTATAAGTTAGCGACTGAGATTTTGGGCGAGATGGGCAAAGTTGCTCGTCTACATAACTCAAAACCAATTAATACCAGCCTTGCGGTATTACGTTCACCACAGATCCCATCAGTATTGGTTGAGACTGGTTTTATCTCTAACCCGACTGAAGAGAAGTTGCTATTCCAACGTTCTCATCAAGATAAGCTGGCGCGAGCGATTACTAAAGCCGTAGTGAAGTACTTGAAAGACAACCCACCAGAAGGGACGGTTTTCTCATCTTCAGCTAAGCCGACCGTTCATACCGTGAAACGTGGTGAGTCACTTTCTGTAATTGCGCAGAAATACGGCACGTCGACGAAAGCGATCATGAGTGAGAATAAGCTCAAGTCTAGTAGCTTGGCTGTTGGACAAAAACTAAAAATCCCGGGTATGGGAGCGGCTTCGATTGCTATTCCGAATAAGCCAAATACCGTTGAAACAAAGACGATCACCCACACCGTTAAATCAGGGGAGTTTCTCGGTAAGATCGCAAGTCACTACAAAGTGAAGATTGCAGATATTCGTAGGCAGAACAATCTCAAGTCAGATACCTTGTGGGTTGGTCAGAAACTGAAGATCACCGTTGCGGTAAAAGACAAACCAATCCGGAAGCACAAAGTTGCTCGTGGTGAATACCTAGGTAAGATTGCGTCGAAATACGGCGTGAGTGTATCCAGCATCCGCAAAGCGAATAACCTGCGTTCTGATGAACTTGCCGTCGGACAAGTGCTGATCATTCCAAACAAATAAGTGAGCTTATAACTCATCATGACCATTAAGATCTTGCCCGCTCGTCTGGCAAACCAAATCGCGGCAGGGGAAGTGGTGGAAAGACCCGCCTCTGTCGTGAAAGAACTGGTAGAAAACAGTCTCGACTCTGGCGCCACTCGAATTGATATTGATATTGAGAAAGGGGGCGCCAAGCTGATTCGCGTGCGCGATAACGGCAAGGGGATTGTGAAAGATGAGTTAGGTCTCGCGTTGAGTCGTCATGCCACCTCTAAGATCCACACATTGGACGATCTTGAAGCTATCATGAGTTTGGGTTTCCGTGGGGAGGCGCTAGCGAGTATCAGTTCGGTATCGCGCCTGACCATGACATCTCGTCCAGCGGCACAAGAACAAGCGTGGAGCGCCTACTCGGAAGGGCGAGACATGAAGGTTAAGCTGCAACCGACTGCACACCCAATTGGTACCTCGGTTGAAGTCTTAGATCTGTTCTTTAATACGCCTGCGCGCCGCAAATTCCTCCGCACCGAGAAAACCGAATTTGCTCACATTGATGAATTGCTTAAGCGTATCGCTTTAAGCCGCTTTGATGTCACTATCAATGTTCGCTATAACGGCAAAATGATCCGCCAATATCGTGCGGCAAAGAATCAGCTTCAAACTGAAAAGCGCATCGCTGCGGTATGCGGTAATGCGTTTGTGCGCAATATGCTTCGCATCGAGCTTGAGCATCAAGGACTTAAGCTTCATGGCTGGATCACCACTCCGGAAGGGGCGAGGCAGCAGAGTGACTTACAATACTGCTACGTGAATGGTCGCATGATGCGTGACAAGTTGATCAATCACGCTATCCGTCAAAGCTATGAAACGAGTTTAAAGCCGGATCAATTCGCTGCGTATGTATTGTTTATTGAGCTTGATCCGCACCAAGTGGATGTTAACGTGCACCCTGCGAAGCATGAAGTGCGCTTCCATCAAGCACGTTTAGTGCACGATTTTATTTATCAAGCACTGGCGGATGCCCTTGCGCAAAGCTCAGTGATTGATAAACCGCACGTCAACGAGTCCGCGTTCCACCATGCAGATCCTGCCGAGCCGATAGAACCGTTTGAGACGATGACGTCTGCGCTTGAAGCAGCAAGTTCGCCCGAGCCAGTAAGTAAACCAGAGCAAACGGGTTCACCTGTACCTGAGCGAGTGTATCAAGCAATTGATAACACACCTGCCTATCCAGGGCGTTCAGACTATGAAGCGAAACCTCGCGATAGGGAATCAAGTGACGCTTCTATACGAGAAGCGCGAGCGGCGGATTCTTTCAAGCGAACAGATTGGATTGAGTCAAAACCAGCGCCTAAACCAACTTCAAGTAAAGAACAACGTCATGCCGAGCCTGCACCAAGTAAACAAGAAGTACGTGCTTATCATGAGTTGCTTCAGACGCCTGATTTTGAGCCTCAAACAGAGTCCCCAAAAGCGCCAGTCAGCACATCGGCAGAAGTTGCTTTACCGCCTGTTACGGCACTAAGTAAAGCGCTGGCTGTTGTGGACGAACAGTTTGTCTTGATGAGCAGCGACAGCGGTGTGGCTTTGGTTGCGCTGCCAAGAGCTGAATTTTATCGAACCAAAGGTCAGCTCACACCAAGCGATGGAGCGTTAAAAGCTCAGCCACTGTTAGTTCCATTATCCGTTAAGTTGGAGCCGGAATTAGTTGAGCTTGCGCGCGATTATCAGCAAGACTTTGCGCAGTTGGGCATTCAATTGAAAGCTCGAAATGACAAAGCTTTGATGGTCATGGGTGTGCCATCACCACTGCGTCAACAAAACTTACAAAATTTGATACCAGATCTGTTATCTTACGCGCAAACTCGCGTGAGAGGAGAGGTGGCAACGGTTGAGCTGCTATCAGAGCTGATAGATTGGCTTGCTTTGCAGGTCACGACTGTTAAGAGCCACTATACTCTATCCGAAGCCATTCAAATTATTGCGGAACTTGAACAGCTAAGACATGGTCAATTGCCATTAGAAGACACGAAATTTGTGTCTGCTGTTGATTTCTCTGCCACGATTGCCAAATTAAGACCATGACAGACAAACTACCTTTGGCCCTCTTTTTGATGGGGCCAACAGCATCAGGTAAAACAGAGCTAGCGATTCGCCTGCGCCAGAAATATCCGGTTGAGATCATCAGCGTGGACTCAGCGTTGATCTACAAAGACATGAACATCGGTACTGCAAAGCCAGATGATCGTGAGCTAAGCCTAGCGCCGCATCGTCTTATCGATATTCTTGATCCCAGTGAAGCATACTCTGCGGCAGACTTTCGTCGTGATGCATTGCAGGCAATGGATGACATTGTTGCAGAAGGAAAAATTCCGCTGTTAGTCGGCGGCACCATGCTGTATTACAAAGCCTTACTTGAAGGCTTATCACCTCTTCCTGCTGCAAATCCTGAAATTCGTCAGCAAATTGAGCAAGAGGCATTGACTAAAGGTTGGTCGGTGTTGCACGATGAGCTGAAAGAGATTGATCCTGTATCAGCTGCGAGAATTCATCCAAACGATCCTCAACGCTTATCGAGGGCGTTGGAAGTATTCCGCATTTCAGGTAAAACTCTTACTGAGTTGACTCAAACAAAAGGTGATAGCTTGCCTTACCGAGTCAAACAGTTTGCAATAGCTCCCAAGGACAGGGCAGAACTTCACCGTCGAATTGAACTACGCTTCGAGAAGATGATGGAGGCAGGTTTTGAAGATGAGATGAAAGCGCTGTATGCGCGTGACGATCTTCATCCTGATCTTCCATCAATACGTTGTGTTGGTTACAGACAGATGTGGGAGTATTTAGACGGGGAGTGCTCTCGTGACGAAGCGATATTTCGTGGCGTCTGTGCAACTCGTCAATTGGCCAAGCGTCAAATCACCTGGTTACGCAGCTGGAATGATTTAACTTGGTTGGATAGCGACAACATTGAACAAGCACTCGAAACCATGTCAGAAGCAATAGCATCTGATTGAGATAGCTGTGTATAATGTGATCGTTTTTGCGTGATCGCACTCTCAAAGGATCTGTTATTGGCAGTTTTTATACTATGCTGCTAATTACTTAGGGTGCATTTTGATTCGTTTAGCTCAGATGCAAAAAGCAGTACCTTTTGCATTGCACCGCTAGCTAAATAATTACAACTACAAATTAAATAAGGAAAATAAAATGGCTAAGGGGCAATCTCTACAAGACCCATTCCTAAATGCGCTACGTCGTGAGCGTATCCCGGTATCTATCTACCTTGTGAACGGTATCAAACTACAAGGTCAGATCGAATCATTCGATCAGTTCGTGATTCTATTGAAAAACACTGTAAATCAAATGGTGTACAAGCACGCAATCTCTACAGTTGTTCCGGCTCGTCCAGTGAGCCACCACAGTGGTGATCGTCCTCAGGGTGACCGTCCACAAGAGAAATCTGAAGATTAATTCTTCATTTAGTATTGTTAAAATAAGGAGTTGATTGCTTGTTTGACCGTTATGAATCCGGTGAGCGAGCCGTACTTGTTCATATCAACTTCACGCAAGAAGGTGAATGGGAAGATCTGGCTGAATTCGAAATGCTGGTTTCTTCCGCTGGGGTTGAGGCGCTACAAGTTGTAACTGGTAGTCGTCAATCCCCACACCCGAAATACTATGTCGGAGAGGGCAAGGCACAAGAAATTGCTACTACGGTGCAATTAACGGGTGCTGAAATTGTGATTTTTAATCACTCCCTCTCTCCTGCCCAAGAACGTAACCTCGAAGCACTGTGCAAATGTCGAGTCCTCGACCGCACTGGTCTCATCCTCGATATTTTTGCCCAACGAGCACGAACACACGAAGGTAAGCTGCAAGTAGAGCTAGCCCAGCTTCGTCATATTTCTACTCGTTTGATTCGTGGTTGGACGCACCTTGAAAGGCAGAAAGGCGGTATCGGTCTACGTGGGCCGGGTGAAACTCAGTTAGAAACTGACCGTCGATTATTGCGTGACAGAATCAAAGCCATCCTTCGCCGACTTGAAAAAGTAGCGAAGCAGCGTGAGCAAGGGCGCCGTGCCCGAAACCGAGCAGAAATCCCAACGATTTCTCTTGTGGGTTACACCAACGCGGGTAAGTCGACACTCTTCAACCGTATAACAGAAGCTGGCGTTTATGCCGCAGATCAACTGTTTGCTACTCTTGATCCTACCTTACGTAAGATAGAGTTAGCAGATGTAGGGCCTGCAATACTTGCAGATACCGTTGGTTTTATCCGACATCTACCTCACGATTTGGTTGCTGCCTTCAAAGCAACCTTGCAAGAAACGCAAGAAGCTGACATTTTGTTACATGTTGTTGATGCCAGTGATGAGCGTTTTCGTGAGAATATTCAAGCTGTTCATGAAGTTTTAGAAGAGATCGACGCACATGAAGTGCCGACGCTCGTAGTAATGAACAAGATTGATAATCTAGAAGAGCAGAAACCACGTATAGAACGTGATGAGGAAGGTATACCTCGTGCGGTCTGGGTCTCTGCGATGGACGGATTGGGCATTGATCTCCTGTTTGATGCGCTGACAGAACGTTTGGCGTCGCAAATGGTTGAGCATCAGTTGCGAATTCCTCCACAGTATCAAGGACGATTCCGTAGTACATTCTTCCAAATGAAGTGTATTCAACGTGAGGAATATGACCAGGAAGGTAACTTGTTGATCGATATTCGAATGCAACAGGTAGATTGGTCTAGACTTGAAAAAAGAGAAGGGGCAGTTTTAGTCGACTTTATAGTCACTTAAAGGACTGCTACAGTATAACGTCATATCAAATGATGGAGCTTTCTAATGGCGTGGAATGAGCCTGGAAATAACAACGGCAACAATGGCCGCGATAATGACCCTTGGGGTAATAATAATCGTGGTGGCCAGCGTCCTGGTGGCCGAGATCAAGGTCCGCCAGATTTAGATGAAGTGTTCAGCAAACTGAGTCAAAAGCTGGGTGGTAAGTTTGGTAAAAAAGGCGGCGGTGGTTCTTCTATCGGCGGTGGCGGTGGTGCAATTGGCTTCGGCGTGATTGCAGTTATTGCGATTGCGGTGTGGTTCTTCGCTGGTTTTTACACCATCGGTGAAGCAGAGCGTGGTGTTGTGCTGCGTTTAGGTAAATACGACCGTATCGTAGACCCAGGTCTGAACTGGCGTCCTCGGTTTATTGATGAATACGAAGCGGTTAACGTGCAAGCGATTCGTTCGTTACGTGCATCTGGTCTAATGCTGACTAAAGATGAAAACGTAGTAACGGTAGCGATGGACGTTCAATACCGTGTTGCTGACCCATACAAATACCTGTACCGCGTAACTAATGCAGACGATAGCTTGCGTCAAGCAACAGATTCTGCACTACGTGCAGTAATTGGTGACTCACTAATGGATAGCATCCTAACAAGTGGTCGTCAGCAAATCCGTCAAAGTACTCAAGAGACACTAAACCAAATTATCGATAGCTACGATATGGGTATCGTGATTGTTGATGTGAACTTCCAGTCTGCGCGTCCGCCAGAGCAAGTTAAAGATGCGTTTGATGATGCAATCGCAGCGCGTGAGGATGAAGAGCGTTTCATCCGTGAAGCGGAAGCATACAAGAACGAAATCTTGCCTAAAGCAACTGGTCGTGCAGAGCGTTTGAAGAAAGAAGCACAAGGTTACAACGAACGTGTAACCAACGAAGCTCTTGGTCAAGTGGCTCAGTTTGAAAAACTACTGCCTGAATACCAAGCTGCACCAGGTGTAACTCGTGATCGTCTGTACCTAGATGCGATGGAAGAAGTGTACTCCAGCACATCGAAAGTGCTGATTGACTCTGAATCAAGCGGTAACCTTCTATACCTTCCAATTGATAAGTTGGCTGGTCAAGAAGGCCAAACAGACACTAAACGTAAATCGAAGTCGACTTCAACGTACGATCACATTCAATTAGAGTCTGAACGTGCTCAGCAAGACACTTCGAACACACAGTCTCGTTCAACTGGTTCACGTCAAGGGAGATACTAGAAATGCGTAAGTTAATGATCCCTGTATTGGTAATCGCACTGGCATTAATGCTGATGTCACTGTTTGTGATTCCTGAAGGTGAGCGTGGTATTGTGGTTCGATTCGGTCGTGTCTTGAAAGATAACAACGACATCACTCGTATTTACGAGCCGGGTCTGCATTTCAAAATGCCACTGTTTGATCGAGTTAAGCAGTTAGATGCGCGTATCCAAACAATGGATGGCCGTGCTGACCGTTTCGTAACGTCTGAGAAAAAAGACGTAATCATCGATACCTACGTTAAGTGGCGTATTGAAGATTTTGGTCGTTACTACCTAGCAACTGGCGGTGGTAACACACTGACAGCTGAAGCGCTTCTTGAGCGTAAGGTAACAGACGTGCTACGTGCAGAAATCGGTTCTCGTGAAATCAAGCAAATCGTATCTGGTCCACGCAATAATGACGTACTTCCAGAAGATGCAAACAGTGATGAAGTGAGTACTGAAGCTGCTCGTGAAGCATTGGAAATCGATGGTGAACGTGACCTAATCATGTCTGAAGTGTTGAAAGACACGCGCGATAGTGCAATGAAAGACTTGGGTGTTCGCATCGTTGACTTCCGTATGAAGAAGATCAACCTACCAGATGAGATCAGTGAATCTATCTACCGTCGTATGCGCGCAGAGCGTGAGTCGGTAGCGCGTAAGCACCGTTCTCAAGGTCGTGAGAAAGCAGAAGTTATCCGTGCACAAGCTGAGCTTGAAGTGGCAACAATTCTTGCTGAAGCAGACAAAACAGCTCGTGTAACACGAGGTGAAGCGGATGCAGAAGCGGCGAAGATCTACGCGAATGCGTACAACAAAGATCCTGAGTTCTTCAGCTTCCTACGTTCTCTAAAAGCTTACGAAAAATCGTTCAGCTCTAAGAGTGACATCCTTGTTCTGGATCCGAAGAGTGAGTTCTTCCAATACATGAACAATGCGAAAGGCACAGAAGCGAAATAAGCTAAGCGTTACAGCAAATTAAAAAGGCTCCGTGATGGAGCCTTTTTTGTATCTTTTGGTATCTGTTGGATAAATATCGGATAGGCACCGCGAGTATGTTAACTCATCATGATGGCGATTACGGCGCCCGCTACTACTAAACAACCGCCAATGCGACGCAACTGGTTATCCGGTTGCTCACTTAACTGAGCGACCATGTTGCGCCAACCATTTGGGGCGATCAACGGTCCAATACCTTCAACGATCAATACTAGCCCTATCGCTAGCCAAATAGACTCTGACATCATGATCCCTAGTCGAATTCTGAAAAGTAAATATTATCAGTGATGTAGTGATTTCGAAATGAGTAAGATTGGCGAGTTTGCATTCTGGTATCCACTCTGTGAACAAAAAATGACTGCAAGAAGTGTGATTCGGTGCTAGAATCCATTTTTAACTAGCAATCAGACTTGGAAAGATGGGAAATAACGTAGTCGTTCTAGGCACCCAATGGGGTGACGAAGGTAAAGGTAAAATTGTAGACCTTTTAACTGAAGATGCAAAATACGTGGTACGCTACCAAGGCGGTCACAATGCAGGTCACACACTTGTAATTGACGGTGAAAAAACCGTTCTTCACTTAATTCCATCAGGTATCCTTCGCGATAACGTAAAATGCGTTATCGGTAACGGTGTTGTACTATCGCCTGAAGCTCTAATTAAAGAAATGAAACCTCTTGAAGAGCGCGGCATTCCAGTACGCGAACGTCTTTTCATTTCTGAAGCATGTCCTCTAATTCTTCCTTACCACGTTGCAATGGACCAAGCTCGCGAAATCGCTCGCGGTAAAAAAGCTATCGGTACTACTGGCCGTGGTATTGGTCCAGCATACGAAGATAAAGTTGCTCGTCGCGGTCTGCGCGTTGGCGATCTATTCGATATGGAATCTTTCGCTGAGAAACTAAAAGAAGTAATGGAATTCCATAACTTCCAACTAGTTAACTTCTACAAAGCTGAAGCAGTAAGCTACGAAGAAGTACTTGAGCAAGCGAAAGGTTACGCTGAACTACTAACTTCTATGGTTATCGACGTAACTGACGAACTAGACGCAGCACGTAAGCGCGGCGACAAGATCATGTTCGAAGGTGCACAAGGTACGCTACTTGATATCGACCACGGTACTTACCCGTACGTAACTTCTTCTAACACGACTGCTGGTGGTGTTGCTGCAGGTTCTGGTTTCGGTCCTCGTCACATCGGTTACATCCTTGGTATCGCGAAAGCTTACTGTACTCGTGTTGGTGCAGGTCCATTCCCGACTGAGCTATACGATGGTCTAGACAAGCAAGATCCAGTAGGTAAACACCTAGGTGAAGTGGGTCACGAGTTCGGTGCGACAACAGGTCGTCTACGCCGTACTGGTTGGTTCGATGCCGTTGCTATGCGTCGCGCAATTCAAATCAACTCTGTATCTGGTTTCTGTCTAACTAAACTAGACGTACTAGATGGTCTAGAAGAGCTAAAAATCTGTACTGGTTACAAGATGGAAGATGGCTCTACGCTAGAAGTTTCTCCGATGGCTGCTGAAGCATTTGAAAAAGCGACGCCTATCTACGAAACAATGCCAGGTTGGTCTGAGAACACATTCGGTGCAAAATCAATCGATGAGCTACCACAAGCTGCTCTAGATTACATCAAGCGTATCGAAGAGCTAACTGGCGTGCCAGTAGACATCATCTCAACTGGTCCTGACCGTAACGAAACCATCATTAAGGTTCACCCATTCGAAGCTTAATCGATACTCGTTAGAGATTTTTAAAAACCGGCTATGATGGCCGGTTTTTTTATATTTGTGAATTAGAACCATTGGTGAAAAATCGTACTCGATATGGCAAGTTGTTGCCGTTAAGATTAGACAGGAGGCAAAATTTGCCTAAAGCTTAACTAACCTTTGCCGATAAGGTAATCAAGCAGAGGAGATCCTTGGCTGATCTTTGGTTTCTTAGATACCTTAAAGAGTACATATATGAAGTTACGAACAGTGGCTGCTTCACTGTTATTGATGCTGAGTGCAACATCGGCTAAGGCAAATGTTGCCGATGTAGGGGCGCCAGTTCCTATCTACACCGAAGCAGAATTGATTAAGCTTATTGAGCAGAATAAGCACCTAGAGCGCGTGCGCGCTGATAACTGCCAGCTAGTGGAAGATATCGTGGCACGTGCGACGCGCATTAACTTGCCGTCTTATGAATTCCTTTATGGCGATATGCTTGCGTGGGGCGTGTGTGTAGAGCAAGACGTAGAGCTTGGTCTTTACTACATGGAAAACGCAGCCCACCAAGGTTTACCTGCAGCGTTAGAGCAACTTGGCCGCTACTACTCTCGTGGAACTTTAGTCCAACAAGATAAAGAACGTGCGATCCCATACCTGCGTGAAGCCGCATCGATGGGCAACTTGAACGCGCGTATTCATCTTGCCGAACTATTACTGCGCGATTACGGTAGCCCGCTCGACTACGAAGATGCCTACCGTTGGTTGTATAACTCTGTGACTGCGGATAAGAGACAACATAAGCGTATTGCAATGCTGAGAAATGGTCTTGAGCAGCGTATGCCGCAAAACATTATTGCGCGAGCCAAGCGCCGAGACACCTTCTGGTAAATGTACTCTTAAAATACCAGTAACTTCATAAAGCTCTGCGAATAGATACAACAAAGCCCACATCATGTGGGCTTTGTTGTTTTTCCCGACGAGTAATCGTGAGCGATTAAACGACTTTGTGTGGACCGAAGCACTCGTAATGGAACTGCTCTTGCGCTACGCCAAGCTCAAGCAGTTGTTTCGCGACGTGCTGCATAAAGCCAACCGGGCCACAGAAGTAGACTTGTACGTTGTCTTGCTTAAGGGCTGCTTCAATTTCATTTAAGTTGACGAAACCCGTGAATTGGAAGTCTTCACCAATCTTATCTTCTGCTGTTGGTTGGTTGTACCAAACTAACGAGTTCATGTTTTCTTTTGCATTCACGATTTGGTTTACGTGCTGTTTGAATGCGTGCTGTTGGCCGTTTTCTGCTGCGTGCACCCATGTTACTGGCGCTTGGTGCTCAGAAAGGCTCTCAAGCATCGATAGAGTCGGAGTTAGACCAACGCCCGCTGACACCAAAACAACTGGTGTAGCCGCGTCCACATCCATAAAGAAATCACCCGCAGGTGCAGCAAGTTGTACCTTATCGCCGATGTTCAACTCATCGTGAAGGAAGTTCGATACTTTACCGCCTTGTTCGCGTTTTACCGAGATACGGTAAGTGTTCTCTTGAACCGCAGAGGATAGGCTGTATTGGCGAATCTCTTGGTTTTCGAACTTATCGCTGTTGATGTAGATACCTAGGTATTGACCCGGTTTGTACTCAGAAACCACTTCACCATCGGTTGGTTTGAAAACAAAGCTACAGATGTTTTCACTTTCAAGCTGCTTGCCCACCAACTCAAATTCACGCAGCCCACGCCAACCACCTTGAAGTGCAGCATTCTCTTGGTAGATTTGCTCTTCACGTTGAATGAACACGTTTGCAAGTACGCCGTAAGCTTCTGCCCATGCATCAATCACTTCCTGACCCGGAGAGAACAACTCATCGATAGTCGCCAGTAGGTGTGTACCAACGATTTGGTACTGATCTTTAGTGATCATAAAGCTGGTGTGCTTGTGGGCGATCTTCTCTACTGCACCAAGCAGTGCTGGTAGGTTATCGATGTTGGCTGCGTAAGCACAGATTGCATTAAATAGAGCTTCACGTTGGTCACCGTTACGCTGATTGCTCATGTTGAAAATGTCTTTCAACTCAGGGTTATGGGTGAACATACGATCATAAAAGTGTGCGGTTAACTTTGGACCAGTTTCTGCAAGCAGTGGTGCGGTTGCTTTTACGATATCAATGGTTTGATTGCTGAGCATAATGACTTCCTATTTAAAGTTGTATTTATAATGCATGTTTAAAGTTGTATCTCAAATGTATCTTTCGATCAAGAAAAGATTTACACTTTTGCTACTAGAGAGGATAGCAATATGCAGTTAACCAGCTTTACCGATTACGCGCTAAGAACCCTGATTTACTTGGCTTCACTGCCTAAAGATGAGCTGACAAACATTACTGAAGTGACTGATTTATTTGGTGTATCACGGAACCATATGGTGAAGGTGATCAATCGCCTTGGTCAGCTTGGCTATGTGCACACCGTTCGCGGGAAAAATGGTGGTATTCGTTTATTGAAGGCTCCAGAAGAGATTACCGTGGGGGGGGAGTCGTGCGCGATTTAGAGCCGTTAGATTTGGTGAATTGTTCCGTGGAATTTTGTCACATCACGCCAGCATGCCGCCTAAAAGAAAAGCTCGCCAAAGCGAAAATGGCTTTTCTTGCGGAATTGGATGGCTGCACGATTGAAGAACTATTGAGTGATAATTCGGAACTGCTAATCTTACTCGCTCGTCCATAGTGTTGTTTACGCCTTTAAAATCCTCTTACTAAGACTCTTTTTTAAAGCAATTTCTGTAGCTTATCGAGAGACTCGGATATACTAGCTCTATACCTTCCTTGCTAGATAGGCGTGCCTATGTCAGACAACATTCCAAACGATCCTTTCGCAGATCGTGAATCCAAAAATTACGAAAATCCAATCCCAAGCCGAGAGTTCATTCTTGAGTTTCTAGAAGAAGCGGGTGTGCCGATGAATCGCAATGATTTGTTCGAAGCGCTGAAACTTGAAGGTGAAGAGCAGTACGAAGGTTTGCGCCGTCGATTGCGTGCAATGGAGCGTGATGGTCAGCTCGTGTTTACGCGCCGTCAGTGCTACGCGTTGCCAGAAAAACTCGAGATGGTGAAAGGTTACGTAATTGGCCACAAAGATGGCCATGGTTGGGTTCGTCCAGAAGGCAGTGTTGGCAAGGATAATGACATTGTGCTGCCACATCACCAGATGAAACACATCATCCATGGTGACTACGTATTGGTGCAACCAACCGACAACAGTAAACGTGGTCGTCGTGAAGGGCGTCTTGTGCGCGTTTTAGAAGAGCGCAACACGCAGATCGTGGGTCGTTTCTTCCTTGAATACGGTTACTCATACGTTGTTCCTGATGACTCGCGCATCAGCCAAGACATCCTGATCCCAAATGAGCACAAAGCGGGTGCCCGTATGGGTAATGTGGTTGTGATTGAGATCACCGACCGTGGTTCTCGCTCACGTGGCATGATGGGTAAAGTGGTTGAAGTCCTTGGCGAAAACATGGCGCCAGGTATGGAAACGCAAATTGCAATCCGCACCCACCAGATTCCACACGACTGGCCAGAAGCGGTGGATAAGCAAATCGAAAATCTGGGCGAAGAAGTTCCAGAAGAAGCGAAAGTGGGTCGGGTCGACCTACGTGACTTACCGTTGGTGACCATCGATGGTGAAGACGCTCGTGACTTCGATGACGCTGTGTACTGTGAGAAGAAAAAGAGCGGCGGTTGGCGCTTATGGGTAGCGATTGCTGACGTAAGTTACTACGTACGTACAGACACAGCGCTGGATAAAGAAGCCATCAACCGTGGTAACTCGGTGTACTTCCCATCGCAAGTTGTGCCAATGCTACCTGAAGTGCTATCAAATGGTTTGTGTTCACTTAACCCGCAAGTTGATCGCTTGTGTATGGTATGTGAGATGACCATCTCTGACACCGGTAAGCTATCAGGTTACAAGCACTACGAAGCCGTGATGAACTCGCACGCTCGTCTGACTTACAACAAAGTGGGCGCGATTCTAGAAGGGGATGAAGAACTACGCATGCGTTATCACGCTGTGGTTCCTCACCTTGAAGAGCTGCACGCGATGTACAAAGTACTTAAAGAAGCGCGTGATAACCGTGGTGCGATCGAATTTGAAACCGTTGAAGCTAAGTTCATCTTCAACGCAGATCGTAAGATTGAAAGCATCGAGCCAGTGATTCGTAACGACGCACACAAGATCATCGAAGAATGTATGATCTTAGCGAACATCGCTTCAGCGTCTTACGTTGAGAAAGCGAAAGAGCCAGCGTTGTACCGTGTGCACGAATCTCCGGGTGAACTGCGCCTGCAAGGTTTCCGTGATTTCCTCGGTGAGCTAGGTCTGGATCTGAAAGGTGGTCTAGAGCCATCACCAACCGACTACGCAGACTTAGTAAAACAAATCGCAGAACGTCAGGACAAAGAACTGATTCAAACCATGCTGCTGCGCTCAATGAAGCAAGCGGTCTACAACGCAGACAATGCCGGTCACTTTGGTCTAGCGCTGAAACGTTACGCGCACTTCACGTCGCCAATTCGCCGCTACCCTGACTTGCTGCTTCACCGCGCAATCAAATATCTGATTGCTAAAGAAGAAGGTCGTAACCAAGATCGTTGGACGCCAACTGGTGGTTACCACTACTCGTTTGACGACATGGATTTCTATGGTGAGCAGTGTTCGATGACAGAGCGCCGTGCAGACGACGCAACTCGTGAAGTGGCTGATTGGTTGAAGTGTGAATACATGCAAGACCACGTTGGCGACGAGTTGGATGGTGTTATTGCCAACGTGACCAGCTTTGGTTTCTTTGTTCGTCTGACTGAGCTGCATATTGATGGTTTGGTGCACATTTCAACGCTCGCGAACGACTACTACCAATTTGATCCGATTGGTCAAAGACTTATCGGTGAAAGCTTCGGTAACATCTATCGCCTAGGCGATGCGGTGAAAGTGAAAGTGCTTGCGGTTAACTTAAATGACAAGCAAATTGACTTTGAATTAATCGAAACAAGCCGTAAGCTACGTGGCAAAGGTAAGACTGCGAAGAAACGCGCAGCGGATGCCAAACGCAAAGCGAAAGAGAAAAAACGTGCAGCAACGAAAGGCGGCACGCGTGCGATACCTGCGATTGAGCCCACTAAGCGACCAGAGCCTGCAGAAGCAGATAAGCCTCGTAAAGGTGGAGCGAAACGAGGCGACACTGAAGGCGTGAAAAAGCCAAAGAAAGCACGTAAGAAAAAGCCACACAGTAAGTCGAAGAAGAGCAAGCGTACCAACAGCGACGCTCAGTAGGCTGAATCGCCAATCTATTCTGGATACAGAGAGATAGGTTGGCGTAGGCAATACGACCAGAACAACAGGTTAAATAATGAGTAACGAATTTATCTACGGCATTCACGCAGTGAAAGCGGTATTGGAACGTGAACCAGAACGTTTTATCGAAGCATACGTCTTAAAAGGCCGTCAAGACGATCGCCTAATGCCAATCTTGAATGATCTTCAGGTCTGTGGTGTTTCGATTCAACAAATGACACGTAAAACTTTAGATGACAAAGCGCATGGTGCTAATCACCAAGGCATCATTGCTCGTGTTAAAGCTGCGAAACAGCTTAATGAAAATGACATTGACGGCATCCTAGCGCAGCACGAATCACCGCTACTATTGGTGTTGGATGGTGTGACGGATCCGCATAACCTAGGTGCTTGTCTACGTAATGCCGACGCAGCTGGCGCAGCGGCGATCATCGTACCGAAAGATCGTTCTGCACCGATGAACGCAACCGTAAGCAAAGTGGCTTGTGGCGCAGCGGAAGTCGTGCCATTGATCCGAGTGACCAACCTGGCTCGTACTATGCGTACACTGCAAGAGCAAGGCATCTGGTTTGTTGGTACGGCGGGCGAAGCAACGCACGACATCTACCAAGCAAAACTGACTGGTCCTCTTGCTATCGTTATGGGGGCAGAAGGTGACGGCATGCGTCGTCTGACTCGCGAAACCTGTGATGATTTGATTAAGATCCCAATGGCAGGTAGCGTTTCAAGCTTGAACGTATCTGTGGCATCTGGCATCTGTTTGTTTGAAGCGGTTCGTCAGCGTATTGCTGCAAAGTAATTGCTAGACAAATTGCTAACAAACAAATAGTTACTGCAAAGTCAGACACAATGATAAAAACAAAGGATGGGGTGCCATCCTTTGTCGTTTTCACCGATTTATAAATAAAAATCTTCAGGGAAGTTATGACTCAACAAGACATTAAATTCATCGCCTTCGATCTTGATGGTACGTTGCTTGATAGCGTGCCAGATCTCGCGGTAGCGGCTGACCAAGCGGTACAAGCGCTTGGCTTTCCGTCTGTTTCAGAAGAGCAGGTTCGTGACTACGTCGGTAACGGTGCAGACGTGTTGATTGGTCGTTCATTAAGCCAAAGTCTAACCATCAATCCAGAGCTGAGCGAAGAGCTTTGTGCTAAAGCGCGTGTACTGTTTGATGATTACTATGAGCAAAGCGGTCATAAACTAAGCCACCTTTACCCAACGGTAAAAGAGACACTAGCAGAACTACATAAAGCGGGCTTTGTTATGGCGTTGGTGACTAACAAACCTTCAAAGTTTGTGCCTGACGTTTTGGAAAAGCACGACATCGCAAAATACTTTGTTGATGTTCTTGGCGGTGATGCATTCCCAGAGAAAAAGCCAAACCCAGTCGCACTGAACTGGTTGATGGAAAAACACCAAGTTCAGCCAAGTGAAATGCTGATGGTCGGCGATTCGAAAAACGATATCTTGGCGGCGAAGAATGCAGGTTGTGCCTCATTTGGCTTAACTTACGGTTATAACCACGGCGAGCCAATTTCGTCGTCAAACCCAGATTTCGTCGCTGACAGTTTGGCAGAATTATTGGATGTCGTAGCGGTTTCTGCATAACGGCTGCAAAAGAGCTTCCAAAATACTCGTTAATG
Source organism: Vibrio rotiferianus CAIM 577 = LMG 21460 (assembly GCF_002741985.1). Taxonomy (GTDB): domain Bacteria; phylum Pseudomonadota; class Gammaproteobacteria; order Enterobacterales; family Vibrionaceae; genus Vibrio; species Vibrio rotiferianus. Next base: position 29,633 of record NZ_APHW01000030.1, on the reverse strand, counting down.
AGTACACTGAGTAAGCCGTGCGCCTATCGCTGCACGGTTTTTTCATTTAATTAGATTAAGAAGTCAAAGGAATCATTCTAATGAGCAAACCCATTGTATTGAGTGGTGTTCAACCTTCAGGTGAACTAAGTATCGGTAACTACTTGGGTGCTCTACGTCAATGGCAGCAGATGCAAGACGATTATGATTGCCAATACTGTGTGGTAGACCTTCACGCGATTACGGTTCGTCAAGATCCTAAAGCTCTGCATGAAGCGACTCTAGACGCACTGGCGATCTGTCTGGCAGTTGGTGTTGACCCGAAGAAGAGCACGCTATTTGTTCAGTCACACGTACCAGAGCATGCTCAACTTGGTTGGCTTCTTAACTGTTACACCCAAATGGGTGAACTGGGTCGTATGACTCAGTTTAAAGACAAATCTGCACGTTACTCAAACGACAGCTCAAGCCAGTTTGGTGATGTAAATGTTGGTCTGTTTGACTACCCAGTACTGATGGCGGCAGACATCCTGCTGTATGGCGCACACCAAGTGCCAGTAGGTAGCGACCAGAAGCAACACCTAGAGTTAGCGCGTGATATTGCTAACCGCTTTAACAACATCTACTCACCAGAGCAGCCAATCTTCCAAGTGCCAGAGCCTTACATTCCGACGGTAAACGCGCGTGTAATGAGCCTTCAAGACGCAACGAAGAAGATGTCCAAATCAGATGACAACCGTAAGAACGTTATCACGCTACTGGAAGAGCCTAAGTCGATCATTAAGAAGATCAACAAAGCGCAAACTGACACAGAAACGCCACCGCGTATCGCTCACGATTGGGACAACAAAGCAGGTATCTCTAACCTAATGGGGCTGTACTCTGCGGCAACAGGTATGAGCTTTGAAGAGATTGAAGCGAAATACCAAGGCGTTGAAATGTACGGCCCATTCAAGAAAGACGTTGGTGAAGCGCTGGTGACTATGCTTGAGCCAATTCAGGCTGAATACCACCGCATTCGTGCTGACCGTGCTTACATGAACGAAGTGATGAAGCAAGGTGCTGAAAAAGCGTCAGCTCGCGCAGCGGAAACATTGAAGAAAGCGTACGAAGCAGTAGGTTTTGTCGCTCGCCCATAGGCAAAACTCGAATATAAGAAAGCTCCACCTTTGGTGGAGCTTTTTTTATGTCTGTTTACTAATGAGCAGAAATAAACCTGTCTTTAGTTTTAAAGTAATGAGCTTTTTATCTTAATTATCCATATAACACGCTAGAGAAACTAAAACTGAGCAACAACTCTAACTTTTGCTTTTAACCTCTTTAGTTATTGTATTTGTTACAAAAACTGTTTAAAGGATCTGCCCTGGCATAATTTCGACTATCCGCTTGTGACATATTTCACGGCTTTTGCTGGTATTTCTTATTTATTTCATAAATAAACCTGATAGTAGGCACAAATGGTGGGCTCTGCTCAGGGCTTAGTTTGCATTTAAATAAATATCAGGTACGACAATGGATACGTTAATCAAACCCTCTTTACTTGCACTGACGATTGCCAGCGCACTTAGTGCCAACGCTAATGCTGAAATTATTCTTTCCCAGTATGTTGAAGGTGGTTCATACAATAAAGCCGTTGAAATCGCGAACACGGGCGATGCGGCAGTAACGCTAACAGGCTATGAACTGGCAAAATCATCAAACGGTGGTGGTACTTGGGGCAGCACAATCGACCTAAGCCAAGTGACGCTACAAGCTAACCAAGTGTATGTACTGGCTCATGGTGATGCGAGCGATGCAATCAAAGCGGTAGCGGATATCACTGATAAAAGCGTAGCGAACTTTAACGGTGACGACCCGATCGCGCTGCTTAAAAATGGTGAAGTGCACGACATCATCGGTGTGATGGGTGACGTAGATTTTGGTAAAGACACCACATTGGTTCGTAACAGTGATGCGTTAACCCCTTCTGCTACTTATGATGCATCACAATGGACGGCGTTCGAGAAAGACAACATTGATGGTCTTGGTGAGCTAAACGCGACTGAGCCACCGGCACCATTCGCTTGTGAAGTAGATGGTCAACAACCGAGCTTTACTACTATTCAAGATATTCAAGGTGAAGGTTCGACGTCTCCATTTATTGATGGCTACCCGTACATCACAGAAGAAGACCACTTTGTTACTGGTGTCGTCACGGCAGTAACAACTGGCTTGACCAAAGGCTTCTACCTACAAGCGCTAGAGAACGACAACAACGATAAGACCTCGGAAGGCTTATTTATCCATACTGATGCTGCTGATACCAACTTAAAAGCAGGCGATGTTGTTTGTGTGAAGGGTAAGGTTCAAGAGTACTACAGCAATACTCAGCTTGCTTCTGATGCCAATAGCTATGTGAAGACGGGTACTTCGGATATCGATCTTGTTACCGATCTCATCATCAAAGAAGGCGAGACTCTACGTGACGCACTAGAGCGTCATGAAGGCATGCAAGTTGAGTTGAAATCAGCGAGCGACTTGTTCGTGACTCGTAACTTCTCTTACGACTATGATTCACGTCGTAACAACATGATGCTTTCGCATGAAGCGCCTCTATTTAAACCGACTCAACTGCATGCTGCAGAAAGTGATGCAGCGGTTGAACTTGCAAAAGACAACGCTGCAAACCGCGTATACCTAGAATCTGATGGCAAAGCGCCAAGCGGTCAAATCCCTTACTACCCAGATTTTGCTAAAGATGCAGACCAAGATGGCTCTTCTGAGCAGCATATTCGCCTTGGTTCGCGAGTAGAAGGTCTACAGGGCGTGGTAGCTTATAGCTACAGTGAATACCGCCTGATTGCGACTAATGAAGTCGATAACACTAACTTCGTGACTTCCGGTGAAGGTTTCGACGTGGCTCGTAAAGATGCCCCTGCGATTGCGGATTCAGACTTGCGTATTGCAAGCTTCAACGTACTGAACTACTTCACGTCGGTAGCTGATAGTGGTCATGAAAACCCAACTGGACAAAACCGTGGTGCGACTAACCTAGACGAGTTCCTGATCCAACAAGCGAAAATCGTTGCGGCGATGAACAAGATGGACGCTGACATCATTGGTTTGATGGAAGTCGAGAACAACGGCTTTGGTGATAGTAGTGCTGTGAAGAACTTGGTGGATGCATTGAATGCTGAAATCGAAGATACAGAAGATCATTACACTTACGTTGAAATCGCGGATCAAGACAAATACCAAGACGAGTACTTTGGTAGTGATGCGATCATGGTGGCGATCCTATACCGTGCTAACGCGGTGACGCCAAAAGAAGCGGCGAAAGTGATTGTGACGCCAGAGCAACACATCGAAGAAAACACTATTACGCGTAATGACGGTGCAGAAGGCAACCCAGCTTACGACAAGTACCAGCGTCATAGCTTGCTACAAACCTTCACGGTGAAAGAGACAGGTAAAGATCTATCTGTTGTTGTTAACCACTTCAAATCGAAAGGTTCTGAATGTATTGAAGAGTGGATCGCAGGCGTAGAAGACTCTGAGCCAGCGGATCTGCAAGGTAACTGTAACAACTTCCGTGTTTCTGCTGCTAACGTTGTGGGTGACGCTCTGAAAGGCATTGAAGGTGACGTGCTAGTGATGGGTGATCTGAACGCGTACGGCATGGAAGATCCTCTGCTTACACTGACTGATTACTCGAAAGAGAAATACGGCCGTGATATCTACACTGCAGCTTACACAACCATTGGTGGTGGTGAACTTCAAGTAGAGAAGACCAAAATTGAAAAAGGCTACGGTTACCACAACCTGAATACCGTGCTGCATGGTGCTGATACTTTCTCATACACTTACTCTGGTGAGCTAGGTAACCTAGACCACGCATTAGCAAGCAACAGCTTGGCGCAAAAAGTGGTGGCGATTGAAGACTGGCACATCAACTCACTAGAAAGTAACTTGTTTGAATACAGCAGCAAGTACACAGGTGATATGCCGAAGTACAAAGATGCATTCTCAGCGTCTGACCATGATCCAGTGATCATCGCAATTGATTTCCCAGATACGGACATCACACTACCAAGTTCAGGTGACAATCTGGCTGTAGAAGTACGTCTGCCGCCAAACGCAGTGGTGGGTGATATCGTGACGGTAAGTCTAACGAAAGCAGCTCAAGCAGCATCATCAACGTCAGATGAAGATGGCTACACAGCAAGTGCAACGTTGACGCAAACAGACATTGATGCTCGCAGTGCAAATGTGGAATTCGATCAAGCACCAGCAGAAGGTCAGTACGTTCTAGAAGAGAAAGTGACAGACTCTACGGGTAACACGGTCAAGTTCAGCGATTCTCGCGATGTTATGCTAGAGCCATCGAGCACGACCCCATCAGAAGATGATGATGGCGGTTCATTTGGCTTCGGTGCGCTACTTGCGCTGCTAGGTCTAGGTTTATTCCGTCGTCGCTAAGCGGATTTATTTCCTGACAAACAGTCCCTAAATAGCTGTAAAGACCAAAGGCCAGCCTATGCTGGCCTTTTTATTCAGCAAAAACTTGCCTTTCTTGCTTGGTATAGCAAAATACCGCCCTTGATTGTCACGAACGTGGCGATTCACTACGTAAGCATTGCCAAAACGGATTGGAGCAACCGACCTTTTATGTTGTTGATCATCGATAACTACGACTCTTTTACCTACAACCTTTACCAATACTTCTGCGAGCTTGGTGCAGACGTAAAGGTGGTGCGTAACGATGAAATCGATATCCAAGGCATTGAGGCGCTCAACCCAACTCATTTGGTGATCTCTCCAGGGCCATGTACTCCTAACGAAGCGGGTATCTCTCTACAAGCCATTGAGCACTTTGCTGGTAAGTTACCTATCTTGGGCGTTTGCCTTGGTCATCAGGCGATTGCACAGGTGTTTGGTGGCGAAGTGGTACGTGCTCGACAAGTGATGCACGGCAAGACATCACCAATTCGTCACAACGGTCGCAGTGTGTTTAAAAACCTTAATAACCCATTGACGGTAACCCGCTACCACTCTCTGGTGGTGAAAAATGGCACTTTGCCAGATGTGTTTGAATTGACCGCGTGGACTGAACTACCTGATGGAACCATGGATGAAATCATGGGTTATCAGCATAAAACGCTGCCAATTGATGCGGTACAGTTTCACCCTGAGTCGATTAAGACAGAACAAGGTCATGAGCTACTTGCGAACTTTCTAGCGCGCTAAATGATCTGATCGCGATCACTTTTCTTAACAAATTCTTCATATTTTTCGCCTTGGAATGGGAATGCAAAACTATGCGTTCTGATAATTAGGCGAGTCCTATTCATTTTTCTCATTTCTTTCTGAACCTTGCCATGCATGGTTTTTATAAAAAATTGCTTCTCTATTTGCGTTTCTTGGTGCATAAATAATCATAGATAGTGAGTATGAGGTGCTACGCTGGTATGCGAAAAGAATAAATCACTATTGAAATGGTTAATCAAATGTAAATACAATGCCGTAATAGCTTAAATGCAAAACATTATTTGCTGGCAAAGAGTGCCGGTTAAATTCGCTTATCTGCTAGGCATGCGGTATCAAGAAGGAATGTGCAATGACAACGGAAAACAAAGTAGAGCGCGGTTTATTCGATGAGGTAATGGTACCTTGCTATAACCCGATGGAAATGATCCCTGTAAAAGGTGAAGGTTCACGCATTTGGGATCAGGACGGAAATGAATACATCGACTTTGCTGGTGGTATTGCGGTGAGCTGTCTTGGTCATTGTCACCCAGTTATGGTGAACGCATTGACTGAGCAAGGTAACAAGCTTTGGCACCTAAGTAATGTTATGACTAACGAGCCTGCACTGCGACTGGCGAAGAAGCTAACAGAAGTCAGCTTTGCTGAGCGTGTGTTCTTTGCTAACTCTGGTGCAGAAGCGAATGAAGCAGCGCTGAAGCTGGCACGTCGTTACGCAGCGGACGTTCATGGCACTGAGAAGTCGGAAATCATTGCATTTAAACAAGGTTTCCATGGTCGTACTTTCTTCACGGTAACGGTGGGCGGTCAAGCGGCTTACTCAGATGGTTTTGGTCCTAAGCCAGGCGATGTGACACATCTTCCTTACAATGATATCGAAGCGTTACAAGCACACATGTCTGATCGTACTTGTGCGGTAATGATGGAGCCTCTGCAAGGTGAGGGCGGCATCATTCCACCAACACCTGAGTTCGCTCAAGCGGTTCGTGAACTGTGTGACAAACACAATGCACTACTGATTTTCGATGAAGTGCAAACTGGTAACGGTCGTACTGGTCACTTCTACGCATACAAAGGTCTGGGCATCACGCCAGACATCCTAAGCACAGCGAAATCACTGGGTGGTGGTTTCCCTATTGGTGCCATGCTAACGACGGCAAAACTGGCTGAGCACATGAAAGTGGGCACGCACGGTTCAACTTACGGTGGTAACCCACTAGCGTGTGCGGTTGCAGAAGCCGTTGTTGAAGAAGTGACAAAACCAGAAGTATTGGCTGGCGTACTAGAGCGTGAAGCAATGTTCCGTGAAGGTTTGGATAAGATCAACGCGAAATACAACATCTTCTCTGAAGTGCGCGGTAAAGGTCTGCTGCTTGGTGCAGCACTTAATGAAGAGTGGCAAGGCCGTGCGCGTGACGTACTGGTTGCTGCAGGTAAACAAGGTCTCATGGTATTGGTTGCGGGTGCCAATGTCGTACGTTTCACACCATCACTCGTTATCACACAACAAGAAATCGAAGAAGGTTTGGCGAAGCTGGATAAAGCGATCGCAACGCTGGTTTAAGCGCGATTTCCGCTTATCGTCAACCTAGAAACCCCCATCAAGGATCTCTGATGGGGGTATTGTTCCTACAATATAGTTAGGATCTTCTTGCATCTGGAGGGAGTATTGATGCTAGTAGTTCGCCCTATCGCAATGTCGGATTATGACGCGCTGCATACCTGTGCGGTTGAGTCAGGTCATGGATTTACATCTCTACCGGTTAACGAAGAACTGTTAACCAATCGAATCAAACACTCAGAATACAGTTTTGGCAAACCTGACGTGAAGGAAGCCGGTGATGAAGGCTACCTAATGGTGGGCTTTGAATCTGAAACTGGAGAAGTCGCAGGCACCACAGGTATCGAAGCTTCAATCGGCTGGGATGTGCCTTTTTATTCTTACCACATCAGTAAAGTGGTGCACTCGTCACCAAAGCTTGGCGTAAATAACGTGGTTAAGCTGCTGACGTTTGGTAATAACTACACGGGTAACAGCGAAATCTGCACCTTGTTCCTACGTGAGAAATTCCGTGGTGGCTTGAATGGGCGTCTTATGTCCAAGTGTCGCTTCTTAATGATGGCAGAGCACCCAGAGCGTTTCTCGGAAACCATCTTTGCTGAAATGCGTGGCGTGTCAGATGAGAACGGTAACTCGCCATTCTGGCAGTGGCTTCAAGAGCATTTCTTCTCAATCGATTTTACGCTTGCGGATTATCTAACGGGTATCGGCAAGAAAGGCTTTATCGCTGACTTGATGCCGAAGTTGCCAATCTACATCAACCTGCTAAGCCCAGAAGCGCAAGCCGTGATTGGTCAAGTGCATGACAACACGCGTCCTGCTTTGAAGCTACTAGAGAACGAAGGCTTCACCAACCGTGGTTACGTCGACATCTTCGATGGTGGTCCAACGGTGGAGTGTGACCTACGCAATATCGAATCGGTACGCCACTCATTCCGCGCACAAGTCAAAATCTCTGAGCATACCAGCACACAAGACTTCTTGATGTGTAACTCGTCATTCGAGAACTTCCGTGCTGCGGCAGCGAAAGCGGCGTATGACGCAGAAACGCAAAGCGTAGTGCTAGCCCCAGAATTGGCGGATGCACTCTTGGTTGAGGAAGGGGACTTTGTTCGCCTTCTTCCGCAGTAACTGACGACAGAATTTAAGGATAGAAACAATGACACATTGGATTGCAGGTGATTGGGTACAAGGTCAGGGTGAAGCATTTACGTCTCTGTCACCGTACAACCAAGAAGTGATCTGGCAAGGTAACGGCGCGACAGCAGAGCAGGTTAACCGAGCGGTATCTGCGGCGCGTGAAGCGTTCGTTGATTGGAAGAAGCGCCCATTTGCAGAGCGTGAAGCGATCGTGTTGGCTTTTGCTGAGAAAGTAAAAGAGAACAGCGAAAAAATCGCTGAAGTGATTGCCAAAGAAACTGGTAAGCCAATCTGGGAAACGCGCACTGAAGCGGCAGCGATGGCGGGTAAAATCGCGATCTCTATTCGTGCTTACCACGACCGTACTGGTGAAGCTGCACGTGAAGCTGCAGGTAACCAAATTGTATTGCGTCATCGCCCATTGGGTGTAATGGCGGTCTTCGGTCCTTACAACTTCCCGGGTCACCTGCCAAATGGTCACATCGTGCCAGCACTGCTGGCTGGTAACACCGTGGTCTTCAAACCGTCTGAGCAAACGCCATGGACGGGTGAACTCGCTATGAAGTTGTGGGAAGAGGTTGGTCTACCAAAAGGTGTGATTAACCTAGTTCAAGGCGCGAAAGAGACTGGTATTGCGCTGGCGGATGCGAAAGGCATTGATGGCGTGCTGTTTACTGGTAGTGCAAACACAGGTCATGTTCTGCATCGTCAATTTGCTGGTCAGCCGGGTAAGATGCTGGCGCTTGAAATGGGTGGCAACAACCCGATGGTTATCTCGGATAACTACGGCGACCTAGACGCAACGGTTTACACCATCATCCAATCTGCCTTTATCAGCGCAGGGCAACGTTGTACCTGTGCTCGTCGTCTGTACATTCCATTTGGCGACAAGGGTGATACAGTGATTACTAAGCTGGTGGAAGCGACACGCAATATTCGCGTAGACCAACCATTTGCACAGCCTGCGCCATTCATGGGACCGCAAATTTCGCTTGCGGCAGCCAAGTTTATTCTCGATGCACAAGCGAACTTGCAAGCACTTGGTGGTGAAAGCTTGATCGAAGCGAAAGCGGGTGAGGCGGCGTTTGTTTCTCCGGGCATCATCGATGTGACGAACATTGCTGAGTTGCCAGATGAAGAGTACTTCGGTCCACTTCTGCAAGTAGTGCGCTACGAAGGGCTAGAGAAAGCGGTAGAGCTGGCGAACGATACGCGCTTTGGTCTATCGGCAGGTCTGGTCTCAACCGACGACCAAGAATGGGAATACTTCGTGGACCACATTCGTGCTGGCATCGTGAACCGCAACCGTCAGCTGACGGGTGCAAGTGGTGATGCGCCATTTGGTGGTCCGGGTGCGTCGGGTAACCTACGTCCAAGTGCTTACTACGCAGCAGACTACTGTGCGTACCCAATGGCATCAATGGAAGGACAAGAGACGGTCTTACCTGCCACATTGAGCCCGGGTGTAAGCCTGTAATAGAGAAACACGAAGTGGTGACAAAGTATCGCCGCTTCTCTCTGCCGGAGCTATTTACCAAGTTAGGATTCTGGTAAGCGCGCTGGCAAACGCCAAAGGCGAGCTTAAGACTCTCCAGCGCGTGTTGACTGACTGGCACTTATGCCACACATACCGTCACAGGTTGATGGCCGCTCGTTCGTGATTCTGGACAGCTTTAGGGCTGTGAACGAGCGGTCAACTTCCTCTTACCCCTAACTCTACATTTCATAACAAGGAGTCGTTATGACGCCCGATGTGTTATTTGAATCGCTATGGCAAGACTACATTCAACGTCTTTGTCCTTCTGCTGCTAAAGTTCATCAACTTCTTCAAGAAGATGAGCCTCTGATTAATGACCATATTGCGCTACGTACGTTTAATGTCGCTCCCCTAGGCATTGAAACGCTGGCGAAGCCATTCTTGGCAGTGGGTTATAAAGCCTGTGGTGATTACGTATTTGAAAGCAAAAAGCTGGTGGCAAAACATTTTGAGCACCCAGATCCGAAGCAGCCAAAAGTCTTCATCAGTGAATTGAAAGTGGATGAGTGCTCACCAGAGCTACAAGCCATCGTTCATAAACTGGTAGAGCAGGTTGATGCTTCTAAACTGACAGGCAGTGACTTCTTGTACGGCGGACGTTTGTGGGACCTTAGCTATGCTGACTTCCAAATCTTAGCGAAAGAGAGTGAGTACGCTTCTTGGCTTGCTGCGCACGGCTACGGAGCTAACCACTTCACAGTGAGTGTGAATCAGCTCAATCAGCACCAAGAAGTGAAGCAGGTAAACGACCACCTACGCACAGTAGGCTTTACCATCAACGAGAATGGCGGTGAAGTAAAAGGCACGCCAGAGGTACTACTAGAGCAATCGTCGACCATGGCAGACAAAGTGCCAGTGACCTTTGCTGAAGGCGTTGAGGTGATTCCTGGTGGCTTCTACGAGTTTGCTAAACGCTACCCAATGGATAACGGTGAGTTGTACCCAGGATTTGTGGCAGCATCGGCAGATAAGATCTTCGAGAGTACCAACGGTTAATAGATATGAGGCGAGAGGGCTTCATCTCAAAGGATGAAGTCCGTTGTGAAGTGCAATGCTCTCGACTCTCAATGTCTAACTCCCAAAAAAGAAAAAGCCACCAAACTTGCATTTGGTGGCTTTTAAATTTTTTAAACGTTAATCGAGATTAACGAGTCCCGTAAACAACGATAGTCTTACCGTGCGCAGAAATTAGGTTCTGCTCTTCTAGCATCTTCAAGATACGACCTACTGTCTCACGAGAACAGCCAACGATTTGACCGATTTCTTGACGAGTGATCTTGATTTGCATGCCGTCTGGGTGCGTCATCGCATCTGGCTGTTTAGCAAGGTTCAGAAGAGTCTGAGCGATACGACCAGTTACGTCTAGGAACGCTAGGTCACCCACTTTTTGGCTAGTAACTTGTAGACGACGAGCCATTTGCGCAGAAAGGCGCATTAGGATGTCTGGGTTAACTTGGATAAGTTGACGGAATTTCTTGAAAGAAATCTCAGCCACTTCACAAGGAGATTTAGCGCGAACCCAAGCTGTACGCTCTTGGTCTTCTTCGAATAGACCAAGCTCACCAATGAAGTCGCCTTGGTTTAGGTAAGAAAGGATCATTTCCTTACCTTCTTCGTCTTTGATAAGAACCGCAACAGAACCTTTAACGATGTAGTATAAAGTCTCTGCTTTTTCGCCCGCGTGAATTAGCGTGCTCTTTGATGGGTACTTATGAATATGACAGTGTGAAAGAAACCACTCTAATGTTGGGTCGGTTTGAGGTTTACCTAGAACCATAATATCTCACTTCCTCTGCAGGGTACGCTTGCGCTATCCATATTTTAGCTAAGCCTGAATTGGCTTACTAGAATAAGAGCACTTTTTATATGCTGCAAGCTCTCTTGTGTTTCGGTTAGAAATAGTATCCTTTTTCGGAAACGATTTCTTGATTTTAATCGTGCCATGATTGAGATTTTGTAAGCAAAACTGTGCACATGATCACGGTATGAAAAGTAAACACTCAATTAACGAGGTTTTTAACCAATTTTCCCAGTTTCGATGAGTTGCTGCAGAATCGGCCTCACTATGAGCTCCATTGCAAAGCTCATCTTACCGCCCGGCACCACAATGGTGTTATGACGAGACATGAATGAGCCATCAATCATCGCCAGCAAGTACGGGAAGTCGACATTCTTGATGCCGCGTAGGCGGATCACAACGAAACTTTCATCCAAACTCGGGATGCCTTTCGCGTTAAGTGGGTTGGAAGTATCAACAGTTGGTACACGCTGAAAGTTGATATGTGTACGAGAAAATTGCGGGGTAATGTAGTTTAGGTAATCGTCCATCGATCGCACGATCGAATCCATTACCGCTTCTCTTGAGTGGCCACGATCGCGCGTGTCACGAACGAACTTTTGAATCCATTCCAAGTTCACGATTGGCACCATGCCAATTAGAAAGTCAACGTGACGCGCCACGTTGACGTCACCATCTACGACACCACCGTGTAAACCTTCATAGAACAGTACGTTGCTGTCTTCAGGTAAGTCTTGCCATGGTGTGAAAGTGCCAGGCATTTGATTATAGGGTACCGCCTCATCAAAGGTATGTAGATAGCGACGCACACTGCCAGTGCCTTCTTCACCATACTTTCGGAAAAACTCTTCTAACCCTGGGAAGTCATTGGCTTGCGGACCGAAGTAGCTGATGTGTCGACCTTGTTCACGAGCCTTACGGATCTCGACATCCATCTCCGGACGAGTAAAACGGTGGAAGCTGTCTCCTTCAACCCATGCAGGTTTAACGTTCATCATATTGAACATCTTACGGAAGGCTTCTGAGGTCGTGGTTGTGCCAGCTCCAGAGGAGCCAGTAACCGCGATGATTGGGTGTTTAGCTGACATGACAAACCTTGTCGAAAATTACTTACCTGTAAAGTGCAACACGCGGATGTTGCACGGTCGATAACCCACTATAGCACGTAACAAGCCCGTGTCATCGAGTGGGATACGGTAAAATGTGAGGGCGTTATTATTTTGCTCTAAGTTGAATATCAACCGTTTCATGGAGCTCGGAGAAGACAATCGTTGCCTCCCCCTTCTCGAGCTGAGTTCTAACTTGGTCAATTTTATCTTGTAATGATACTTCTACCGCACCGTAATCCGTCCCTTCACGCAGTACAAATTCGCGGATCAAGTTTTCTAATGTCTCTGGCGCAATGTCTTGCCATGGAATGATCATAAATACCTCAAACGTTTATGATGATGGTGTACTACCTGCCTCGGTTGATACTCGTGAATAGTTTACTGTGTTTGTTGTTTGGATACAGTAGAAAGGTATTCAGCAGCGATACTTTCATAATAAGCTGGCAGGGCTTCCTCTAACCAAAATTTTGGCTTAAGCGCTGTACCAGTAAGAAAGCCGACGTGGCCGCCATTTTCGTAAAGTCGGTAATCAATGTTGTCTGGCAGAACGAATTTTGGGATTACTGCTTCAGTCATAAAAGGGTCATCTTTAGCATGGATGATCAGTGTTGGTAGGGTGATCTGCTGCAGTTTGCTCAAGCCTGAACATTGGTCATAGTAGTCTTGTGCATCTTTGAATCCGTGCAGAGGTGCGGTGACGAGATCATCGAATTCATACAGACGAGTAACACGTTTGATCGAACGGTAAGACAGCGCAAGTTCCCCTTGTATCAAGTCGTGCTTTTGTAGCGCATTACGTTTAAGTGAAGAGAGCAAATAGCGTTTGTAGACCTTGGAAAAACCTTGCTCTATGCGGTTGGCGCATGCTGATAAATCCAGCGGGGCAGAAACGATTGTTGCTGCACTTAAAATCGGGTCGTCTCTGTATTGGGCTAAGTAGTTCGCCAACATGTTACCGCCAAGGGAAATGCCGACTGCAACTTTAGGGGTGTTGGGAAACTGCTGATTGAGCTGCTCGAGAAAGAAACGAGCGTCAGTCACTTCACCGGAGTGATAGGCGCGGGCTTTTTTGTTTGGCTTACCGCTGCAACCGCGGAAGTGCATCATCACCGATAACCAGCCCGATTTGGAAAAAGCATTCATTAAGCCGTTAGCGTAAGGGCTATAAAAGCATCCTTCAAGGCCATGAAACAGAACAAAAATGGGTTTGTTACGGGCAATTTCAGTGTCTTGTTGTTCTGACCATGCTAAGTCTAGAAAATCGTCATCAGGGGTATCAAGAGTTTGCCACACAGGGGTAAACAACGCTTTTTTACGAATAAAGCGCGGCAAAAGCGTTTGAAGGTGTGGGTTTTTAATTCCAGCTGCTGCGAAAAATTGGGTCATACTTAGTACCAATCAATTTAAGTATTATCGTTATTCACGCCACTTTGGTCTCTGTGCTTACGCGAATAGGGTTTGATGGAGCTTTGCCATGAACTAAGCAGAGATTTTGTGCAATCCTTACCGCTAGTCTGAGAGATTGGTTCTGCTTAGAGCTTCAATGCCAACAAACGTATACTCTTATTTATATAAGTCTAAGTATAGATTTATTATAGATTTATGGATGATGAATATTCGGAACTGGAAGCGAAAATGCTTGTTGAAGGTGTTCTGCGCCCAGCTTTCGACAGTATCTTAATGTTAGTGGTTCACCGTCATTTGTCACTAGTATGAGTGAATTAATGCAGTCAACCAGATCAGACTGTTGTTGCTTTTCAAGCTGTAACTCAAACTGTAATGCCTCACGATAAAGTGCATCATTTACTTGAAGTTTGAGGTGTCGTCGTAGTTCGCGATAGGAGTGGAGTAATGTTTCACTGCGGATTAGGCAGTCTTGAACAAGAGGCCAATCTTGCTCTTGAAAGATGAACTGCTGCTCATCGAGCCATCTGAGCAGCAGCAGTAGATTCACATTGCCGTGATAGTTATTTTGCAACGACAAGCACGCTTCTTTCACTTCTCGTACACCATAAAATTGCAGACTGAACTGCCAAAGGTGTTCAAGGGTTAAGGTGTATTCAGCGTGCTCTGTTGTCATTGATTAAACTCTAGTTCCATCTGCTCGAGGGTTTCTTGAGCAGACATCCATTCCATCTCTACATCTTCAAGCTCTGCTTTGCTAGAAGCTTGAAGGGCCAATACTTCATTAAGTTTAGCTTTGTTTTCCGCTTCATACAGAGAGTTGTCTGATAATTGCTCTTCAGCTGAAGCTAACGCTTCACCTAACTTATCCATTTTGTTTTCTAACTGTGTCAGCGTTTTGCGAATTGGAGCGGTCTGTTTACGAAACTCTGCTTCACGTCGCTTTTGCTCTTTTTTCGCTGCAGCACTATTCGCTGTGTCTTTCTCAGGCTGTGCCGCTTGCGCTTCTTTACGTTCAGCTCTTTGTTGTTCAGTCAGCCACTTATAGTAATCGTTGAGGTCACCATCGAATGGTACCACTTGACGGTCGTGTACTAGGTACAAGTCATCCGTTGTTGCTCGCAGTAGGTAACGGTCGTGCGAAACAATCACCATTGCACCTTCAAAGGTCTGTAGTGCCATGGTTAATGCTTGGCGCATGTCCAAGTCTAGGTGGTTAGTTGGTTCGTCGAGTAGCAATAGGTTAGGTTTTTGCCAGACCACTAATGCCAATACCAAACGTGCTTTTTCACCACCAGAAAACGGAGCGACTTTCTCTAGCGCTTTATCGCCTTGGAAGCCAAAGCTACCTAAGTAATCACGTAGTTGTTGCTCAGTCTGGTCTGGAGCGATTTGCATCATGTGCTGTAGTGGTGTTTCTTCTGGATGCAGCGTTTCTAATTGGTGCTGAGCGAAGTAACCGATCTTCACGCCTTGCGAGTAAGTCAGATCGCCGCCTTGCGCTTTTAGCTCACCAGACAACAGTTTGATCAAGGTTGATTTACCTGCACCGTTACGGCCAAGTAGACCAATGCGACTGCCCGGGACAAGGTTAAGGCGGATCTTCTCTAGGATCAGGTTGTCACCGTAGCCTGCCGATACTTCATCCATCATCATGATTGGGTTTGGCAGTGCTGCTGGTTCGCGGAACTGGAAGCTAAATGGGTTATCGAACTGCGCTGGCAGCACTTTTTCCATACGCTCCAGAGCTTTAATTCGGCTTTGTGCTTGGCGAGCTTTCGATGCTTTGTAACGGAAGCGGTCGATGTAGCTTTGCATGTGCGACATCTGTTTCTGCTGCTTCTCAAACATTGCTTGTTGCAGCACCATTTTTTGTGCACGTTGGTTTTCGAATGATGAGTAGTTACCCGTGTATTCATTCAGCTGTTGATTTTCGATGTGAATGATACGACCAACGATTGGGTCTAAGAAGTCACGGTCGTGCGAGATAAGAATCAGTGTGCCTGGGTAGTTTTGTAACCAGCGCTCTAGCCACATGACCGCGTCCAAATCCAAGTGGTTGGTTGGTTCGTCGAGTAGCAGTAGATCAGAACGACACAATAGCGCTTGAGCCAAGTTAAGGCGCATACGCCAACCACCCGAGAACTGAGTCAGGTTCCAGCTCATTTGCTCTTGGCTAAAGCCCAGGCCATCAAGCAGCTCGGCAGCACGTGCGCGAATGCTGTAACCGCCAATGGTTTCAATCTTGCCGTGGATCTCTGCAACCAGCGTACCGTTGTCTTTTTCTTCAGCAATGGCTAACTGCTGTTCCAAACCACGAAACTCGCGATCACCATCAATGACGTATTCAATGGCACTGCGGTCAAGAGCAGGGGTTTCTTGTGCTACCCACGCTAGTTCCCAGTGCTGAGGTTGACTGAATGAGCCCGCATCAATCGCCAGTTCGTCTTTCAGTAGCGCGAATAGGGTCGATTTACCACAGCCGTTTTTACCAACCAGACCCACTTTATCGCCTGGGTGAATGGTTGCGGATGCTTGGTCTAAAAGAGGTTTACCGCCACGCAGTAACTGAATATCAGAGAAGGTAATCATAGAGTTTTAATTCACTTTGCGCCGCGCGCGTTTCTTGGTCGTTTATCTCGCGGTGAATAGTAGGGCTATTGGCAGGAAAAGTCGATCTCTGCGCTTTAATTGCATTATGCTATACAAAAAAGTATAACAAACTGATAACGATAATTTTCCCTGAGAAATCAATACAAGGATGACCATTTGGCTGTTGCTACGCCCATTCCTCCGAGGGTTCTGGTGATTTATGCTCATCCAGAGCCACAAAATTCCATTGCCAATCAAGTGATGATTAAAAAAATCGAATCACTGGGTCATGTCACCGTGCACGATCTTTATGGCGCGTACCCTGATTTCTTTATTGATGTGAACTACGAACACGATCTGCTGATGACGCATGATGTGATCGTTTTTCATCATCCTCTCTATATGTATTCCTGTCCCGCACTGTTGAAAGAGTGGATGGATCGTGTGTTGGGTAAAGGCTTTGCGTTCGGTGATGGTAGCGCATTAGCGGGTAAGTACTGGCGCAGTGTGATCACTACTGGCGGTAAAGAGGATGCGTTTAGCCCTATGGGGTACAACAAATACCCGTTGGAACAAATCCTCCAGCCGTTCGAACTGACCGCTGCTTTGTGTCAGATGCATTGGATTGAGCCTTTAGTGCTGTACTGGTCGCGCAATGTTTCGGACATCGAACGTTATCAGCATGCTGAACAATATCGTCAATGGCTGAACAATCCCCTGAGAGAGTGGGATGAGCAAGGAGGTCTACATGGCGATAACCAGTGAGTTTCTTCAAAGTAGTGTGGTATTTCTTTCTGCAGCTGTTATTGCGGTGCCGATTGCCCAGCGACTTGGTCTGGGCTCTGTGCTTGGTTACCTGATTGCCGGCGTTCTAATTGGTCCTTGGGGGCTGGGTTTGATCAGTGATGTGGACGCGATTCTCCACTTCGCCGAACTCGGGGTGGTGTTGCTGCTGTTCTTAATTGGTTTGGAACTGAACCCTAAAAAGTTATGGCAGATGCGCGGACCTATCCTCGGTCTGGGTGGCGCTCAAGTTATTGTCACCACGGCGGTGATCGGCAGCATCGTCAGCCTATTTGGTTTGAGTATGCAAGTGAGCTTAGTGATCGGCATGGGCTTGGCACTCTCGTCCACGGCGATTGCACTAAAAGTGATAGAAGAGCAGGGGCAAGCTGGCACGGAAACCGGACAATCTGGTTTTGCAGTGCTGCTGTTCCAAGATATTGCCGTCATCCCGATGCTTGCCATGTTGCCCTTACTCGCTGGTGGTCAAAGCGGTGGTGATTGGTTAGATGCTATTTGGGTGCTGGCGAGCGTTGCAGCACTGCTGGTTGGTGGTCACTTTTTGCTGCGTCCTCTGTTCCGTTTTGTGGTGATGAGTGGTGTGCGTGAACTCTTCACCGTTGCCGCCCTCCTAGTCGTACTTGGCATTTCTGTTGCGATGCAAAAGCTGGGGCTTTCGATGGCGCTCGGCACTTTCTTAGCGGGTGTGCTGCTGGCAGAAAGTGAATACCGTCATGAACTAGAAATTGCGATTGAACCGTTTAAAGGTCTGCTACTTGGCTTGTTCTTTATTGCTGTGGGTATGGCAGTGAATCTTGGGTTATTAGCCTTGCAACCGTTCGCAATTATTGGTGCCGTGATTGCTCTCGTGGTGGTCAAAGGTTTGGTGCTGTATGTCTTAGCTCGCACCGCTCGAGTCCGTGCTAAGTCGCGCAGTCGTATGGCGGCGATTTTGAGCCAAGGTGGTGAGTTTGCGTTTGTGATTTTCACCGCGGCAAGCCAAGAAGGTATCTTAACCAAAGAGCAAGTTGCCTTTTTGTTGGTGGTGGTGAGTTTGTCGATGGTGACTACGCCGCTGTTGCTCATGGGGCAGAAGAAGTGGTTTGCTCACACGCTTAACCAAGAAGAAGAGAGCGTGACGACCAATGTGGTGGATCGTCGGCCACGAGTGATCATCGCTGGCTTTGGTCGTTTTGGTCAGATTGTCGGACGCTTGATGTACGCCAATAAGATCAAGGTAACGGTATTAGAAAGTGACGCGAGCCAAATTCACTTGCTGCGTAAATACGGCTATAAGGTGTTTTATGGTGATGCGACTCAGATTGATTTGTTACGTGCCGCGGGTGCGGATAAAGCGGAAGCCTTGGTGATCTGTACCGACTCACCTGATGAGGTGATGGCGATTGTCGACATTTGCCGTGCACATTTCCCGAAATTGAAGATCCTTGCCCGTGCCCGCAGCCGTGTGGAAGCGTATCAGTTGATGAACCATGGCGTGCAAAATTACTCGCGAGAAACCTTTTTGGGCGCATTAGATCTAGGTCGCCAAGCGCTCGTAGAATTGGGTATGCACCCGTATCAAGCAAAGCGGGCAGAAGCACATTTTCGCAAGCTAGATAATGCTATGCTCAAAGACTTATTGCCTCAGCATAATGAGGATAAAGAGCTCGCTCAACGCTCGAAAGAAGCCCGTAAAGAACTAGAAGAAATCTTTGGTCGTGAAATGGAAAGTGACCAACAGTCGCCAAATCATTGGAAGTAGTACCCGCATAGCATCTAGCGGGAAAAGGAACAAAAGTGAAAGCCAAGAAACGTTTTATCGCGGGAGCTAGCTGCCCGCAATGCAGTCAGCAAGATACCCTACGCTGGTGGATTGAGAACAACATCGAGCTGGTCGAGTGTGTCGACTGCGATTATACCGAGCAGCGTAAACCGCAATCTGTAGAAAAAAATAAACACTCGGAACAAGAAATGATCGGGATTTTTAAGCCTGAATAATTGAACTTCGTTAATTGATCCCCATAATACTACCATCTCGGTACTTAACCCCATTCTGGTTAGGTCAATTAATCTCCCTGGAGTTAGTATGAAAATTGAAAAGAACGTTGTTGCAAGCCTTGCATACAAAGTAATGTTGGAAGACGGTGTTGTTGTTGATCAATCAACTTCTGAAGCACCTCTTGATTACCTACATGGTCACAACAACCTAATCACTGGTCTTGAGAAAGAACTAGAAGGTAAAGTGGCTGGCGACAAGTTCTCTGTAACTGTAGCTCCTGAAGATGCATACGGCGACCACAACGACGCGCTAGTGCAACGTGTTCCTGCAGATGTGTTCCAAGGCGTTGACCAAATCGAAGTTGGCATGCGTTTCCTAGCAGATACTGACCAAGGTCCAATCCCTGTAGAAGTAACTGAAGTAGACGGCGACGAAGTTGTTGTAGACGGCAACCACATGCTAGCTGGTCAAACACTAACTTTCGAAGTAGAAGTTATGGCTACTCGTGAAGCGACAGCTGAAGAGATCGAACACGGTCACATCCACCAAGGTGGTGGCTGTTGTGGCGGTCACGACCACGATCACGAAGGCGGCTGCTGTGGTGGCGAAGAAAAAGCTGACGACCACGAATGTTGTGGCGGCGGCGGTTGCGGTTCTCACTAATCGCACGCTCTTCACTAGATAACGCTATCTAGTAAAGCTTTAAAAAGCGCAAGTTGAGGTTTCAACTTGCGCTTTTTGTTTATCTGGGGTGTAGTGCCAATCATACAAGGAATAACAGTTGGACAAAGCGATGACGAAACCTTTCTCGATTGCCATTCATGGCGGTGCGGGCACTATCTTGCGTGAACAGATGAGTGACGAACTGCAACAATCCATCTTGGCGGATTTAGAAGCTGCGGTAAAAGCGGGGCATCAAATCCTAGCAACAGGTGGTGAAGCCATAGATGCGGTCGTGGCGGCAGTGAAAGTGTTGGAAGACTCTCCTAATTTTAATGCGGGTAAAGGCTCAGTACTGACCCATAACGAGATGGTCGAAATGGATTCCTCTGTGATGGATGGTCGACACCAAGCCGCAGGGGCAGTCGCTGGGGTGCGTCATATCAGAAACCCCATTGAACTCGCTCGTGACGTGATGCGAAACAGCAACCATGTATTGTTGGTGGGCGAGGGCGCAGAGAAGTTTGCTTTTGAACAAGGTCATGAGTACACCGAGCAGGATTACTTCTTTACCGATCGCCGCTATGAGCAGTTGCTGTCTATGCGTGAAAAAGGATTATTTGCGCTTTCAGAATCTCGCTACCCAGATGACCGTAAGCACGGTACGGTTGGTGCGGTGGCATTGGACCAACAAGGCAACTTAGCCGCTGCGACCAGTACTGGTGGCGTGACCAACAAGAAATACGGACGAGTGGGAGATTCCGCTCTGATTGGTTGTGGCACGGTGGCAGAGAATGGCGTTGTGGCGGTTTCAACCACTGGTGTCGGTGAGTTCTTTATTCGTAAACGTGTTGCGGAAGACGTTGCAGCACGCATGCGTTATTTGCAAGAAGACGTACATACGGCGTGCGAACACATTATTCAGGGTGATTTAAAAGCAATGGGCGGTGAAGGTGGTTTGATTGCGATTGATGCTAAAGGTGAGCTGCATTTTGCGATGAACAGTTCTGGTATGTACCGAGCTGGCATCAATACGCAAGGTGAGCTGAGCGTTAAAATCTACGCAGACGAATAGTTTCTTCCCGATCATTCCTGAGCAATATTTTTAAGTAGCCAATACAACAAAGCCCAGAACACGTTCTGGGCTTTATGCAATTTGTACTTGCACTTTAATAATGCGGTGGTGGTGTTTCTTCTGATGGATCGGCTAAATTCGACGAGTCCATATTTTTCACTTTACCTACCACATATTTCATCTGATCGAGCATCTTGGTAATTTGCAGTTGCTGTTGCGACAAGGCGCCGTTCAGATCTTCAATAGTCTGTTCTTGGAACGCAAGCTGACATTCTAAGTCATTAATGCGTGCTTCCAATTGCTGAATGATTTTATCTGTCATGATCCGTTCTCTAGCTGCCAAGCTTGGGCAATGCCCGCAGAAGTGGCAGTAATTACACGTTGCTTGGAATCAAAGGCTGCATCATACACGACCGCACGAGGAGGGCGAGTATCTTTTTTCGGCTCAACTTCAAATCCATCGACGCGTTTACCAGTTTTAGTGTTCCACACCATCACTCGACCGGAAGGGGTGCCTGTAACGAGCAGGTTACCGTCATCAGAGAAACGCGCCGTTGAGAAGATCAACTGGCGAGACCAACTGCTGAGTTGTGTCACTTCTTCACCTGTCTCTAAATCCCAGATGA
Organism: Vibrio rotiferianus CAIM 577 = LMG 21460; assembly: GCF_002741985.1. GTDB lineage: Bacteria > Pseudomonadota > Gammaproteobacteria > Enterobacterales > Vibrionaceae > Vibrio > Vibrio rotiferianus. Next base: position 8,126 of record NZ_APHW01000030.1, on the reverse strand, counting down.
TGGCTTGATTGCCACCGTCTGAGGTCATGGCCAGTTTACCATCTCTCTGCAAGGCGACTCGAACAACGCGCTGGTCGTGTTCAAAGGTGCGTAGTACCAATCCGGTTTCGGTGTCCCAAAGGTAAGCTTTGTAGTCGTTGCCACCTGTGAGGGCGAAACGACCATTAGGGGAAATGGCGACAGAATTGACTTTTTCTTGATGCGCAAGGAACTCTAGCCGACGACCAGTGACTAAGTTGACGTGAATTGCTTTACCGTTGGACAGTCCAAGTAACACCTGTTCACCGTTACTGGTGATATCAACGTCTCGAATCAGCGCGTCATCGATAGACCATAATCCTTCGGCTTGGGTCCATCCGAGATCCCACACAGCGAAGTTCATTTGGCTTGCTGTGACGGCATAGCGGCCATTGTCCGAAATGCGAATATGAGAGACCACATTGGCGGCTTGATCGAGTTCACCCAGCTTTGCGAGTTGTTTATTTTGCGCTAAATCCCACAGTACCAGTTGGTGTTCTTTGGAGTACAGCAGCGCAAATCGACCATCTCGACTGAGCGCAAAGCTGGTGGAACCTTGTGGTTCGAGTGACCAACGTTGAACATCGCGATCGGAAAAAAAGCATCCACTTAACGTGGTGATGACAATTAAATATAGGAATAAATGAGAAATTCTTTGCATCACATCTAATAATCCAGTTTGTGTCTTGAGACATATAGCTAGTATATTGGTATAACGATTGTCTTCACTAGTCTCATAGAAGATTTGTGCACAACAACCAATGGCGCAGCCATTATTTGGAGAATTTAATGAAATCAGTTTTAAAAGTGTCGCTACTTGCTGCAACAGTAATGCTAGCGGTAGGTTGTCAAAAAGAAGAAACAAAACCAGAAGCAGCACCTCAAGCAGAACAAGTTCAGGCAGAAACTGGTAAAGCTGTTCACTTTAAAACAGACGACGATAAAGCGGCATACGCAATTGGTGTTTCATTTGCTAACTACCTAAGCGCTAGTATCGAAAAACCAAGCGAAATTGGTATCGACCTAAACAAGGACCTAGTTCTTAAAGGTATCGAAGACGTATTTAAAGGTAACGCAGCACTAAACGAAGAAGAAACTCGTGCAGCTCTAGAATCTCTAGACAAGCGTGTTGCTGAAACGATGCAAAAGCAAGCGGCTGAGAAAGCGGCTGAAGCGAAAAAAGCTGGCGATGACTTCCGCGCTGAGTTTGAGAAGCAAGAAGGCGTAGTGAAAACAGACTCAGGTCTTCTGTACCAAGTAATTACTCCAGCTGAAGGCGAACAACCAAAAGATACTGATACGGTTCAAGTACATTACAAAGGTACTCTGATTGACGGTACACAGTTTGACAGCTCTTACGATCGTGGCGAACCTGCAACATTCCCACTAAACCGCGTAATCCCAGGCTGGACTGAAGGTGTTCAACTAATGCCTGTAGGTTCTAAGTTCAAATTCGTTATCCCGCCAGAGCTAGCATACGGTGACCAAGACACACCAAGCATCCCTGCTAACTCAACGCTAGTATTCGAAGTTGAACTGCTAAAAATTGAGAACGACAACGCTGCTCAATAATTGGCATCAGTGATAACTCGATGAAAAAAGGCCCGTTTTACGGGTCTTTTTTGTTCTAGGTCACTAGTTGATGAGTTTGCTAGGTTGCCTTTCAAATTTTCTGATAAACTTACACCAATTTGTTGATTTTTCGCTCGAAGGCTTATGACAACTACAGAAACAATAAATGCGGAAATGTTGCTCGAAATGGAATCTGTCAACGTGATGCCATTTACCGAGCACGATAAAATCATCTTGAGATCTTACGAAGCGGTCGTAGACGGCATTGCCAGTCTGATCGGTCCATTTTGTGAGATCGTTCTTCACTCACTAGAAGACCTCAATACCTCTGCAATCAAAATCGCTAACGGTGAAAACACTGGTCGTCAGGTAGGTTCTCCTATCACTGACTTAGCACTTAAGATGCTGAAAGACATCGAAGGTTCTGAGCGTAACTTCTCACGTTCGTACTTCACTCGTGCAAAAGGCGGCGTACTAATGAAGTCGATCACCGTTGCTATTCGTAACGGTGAAAACCGCGTGATTGGTCTGCTTTGTATCAACGTCAACCTCGATGCGCCTTTCTCTCAAGTGCTGCAATCTTTCATGCCAACACAAGAAGCGAAAGAAGCGGCGTCATCCGTTAACTTCGCAAGTGATGTTGAAGAGCTAGTAGACCAAACGGTTGAGCGCACGATTGAAGAGATCAACGCTGATAAATCGGTATCGAATAACACCAAAAACCGTCAGATCGTTATGGAGCTGTACGATAAGGGTATCTTCGATATCAAAGACGCGATCAACCGTGTCGCAGATCGCCTGAACATCTCTAAACACACCGTTTACCTATACATTCGTCAGCGTAAGACTGAGGACGAATAAGCGTGAGTGGATTAACTTACTCGCTGGTAGTGAACGGTCCAGTTTACGGCAGTCAATCGGCGCGCAGCGCATATCAATTCGCACAAGCGGTAATTGAACAAGGACATACTCTGGTGAGTGTGTTCTTTTACCAAGATGGCGTCACCAATGGTACGGCTTTGAGCGTGCCTGCCAACGATGAGTTTGACCTAACCAAAGCATGGCAATCACTCGCACAGCAACATGATGTTCGTTTGGAAACCTGCGTAGCAGCCGCTTTGCGTCGCGGCATCATCAGCGAAGATGAGGCGAATCAGCATGGTCTTGAACAAAACAACCTTGCTGAAGGGTTCGAACAAGCTGGTTTGGGTAGCTTAGCCGAAGCCATGTTAACGCAAGATAGAGTGGTGCAGTTTTGAGTCAGTTAACTTACCTATTTCGTAGCGCACCTCATGGTAGCAATGCAGGTCGTGAAGGTGTAGATGCGCTGCTAGCGGCGTCAGCGTACTGTGAAGACATTACGGTACTGTTTTTTGGCGATGGTGTTTACCAACTGCTACTTGGTCAAGATCCTACTGGTATTTTGAGCAAGGACTACGCACCAATGTTGAAGTTGTTCGACTTGTACGATATTGAACAAGTGTTTGTCTGTGCCGACTCTCTAGCAGAACGTGGCTTGGCACAAGCCGATTTGGTCATTGATGCAGAAGTTCTGAGGACCGAGCAATTCAAAGACAAACTGCAGCAAGCAGGTAAACTGCTGTCATTCTGAGGAAGTCATGTTACATATCATCAAATCCGTAGCTGCATTAGACGATGCAATGGCACTGTACAGTGAGCAAGATGATGTCTTGTTGATTGAAGATGCCGTGTACGCGGCTAATCCTCAGCATAAGGCGTTTAGGAAGGTAAAAGGTCCATCAATGTTTGCACTACAAAGCGATATTGATGCCCGTGGCATGAGCAATCGTATCAGTCCATCTATTGAAGTGATTGGCTATGCTGGCTTTGTTAAACTCTCCGCAAAGCAGGCCAAATCTCTTACCTGGGATTAACCCCTTTCTACTGTGGATTGAACTTTACGGACGAATTACCTTAATTGAACAAAAAAGATCCGTATATTTCTTGACACACCTCTCACTGCTGCATAGAATTTTGCGTCCCTAACTGCCAACCGCTGTTAGGGATAGATTTTTCACAAAGCTTACTTTCAAGTAAATCAGGAGCTAGTTAATGGCAACTATTAACCAGTTGGTACGTAAGCCACGTGCAAAGCAAGTTGTTAAAAGCAACGTGCCTGCACTAGAAGCGTGCCCACAAAAACGTGGTGTATGTACTCGTGTTTACACTACTACACCTAAAAAACCTAACTCAGCACTTCGTAAAGTTTGTCGTGTACGTCTGACAAACGGCTTCGAAGTTACATCGTACATCGGCGGTGAAGGCCACAACCTTCAAGAGCACAGTGTTGTACTAATCCGTGGCGGTCGTGTAAAAGACCTTCCGGGTGTACGTTACCACACTGTTCGCGGTGCACTTGACTGTGCTGGCGTTAACGACCGTAAACAAGGTCGTTCTAAGTACGGTGTGAAGCGTCCTAAGTCTTAATGGATTCCGTTAAGTAAGGCCAAACACTAAATTATTTTTAATTTTTTGAAAAAACTGAAAAGTTTTGGATAAAACCTGAAGAAGACAACGGAGAAAATCCATGCCACGTCGTCGCGTCATTGGTCAGCGTAAGATCCTTCCAGATCCAAAGTTCAAATCTGAACTGCTGGCAAAATTCGTTAACATCCTAATGGTTGACGGTAAAAAATCTACTGCAGAGAAAATCGTTTACACTGCACTAGATGCTATGGCTGAAAAGTCTGGTAAAGACCACTTAGCTATTTTTGAAGAAGCTCTTGAAAATGTTCGCCCAGCGGTAGAAGTTAAATCTCGCCGTGTAGGTGGTTCAACTTACCAAGTACCTGTAGAAGTACGTCCGGTTCGCCGTAACGCACTTGCTATGCGTTGGTTGGTTGAAGCTGCGCGTAAGCGTGGTGAAAAATCTATGGCTCAACGCCTAGCTGCTGAAATGCTAGACGCGTCTGAGAACAAAGGTACTGCGGTTAAGAAACGTGAAGACGTTCACCGCATGGCTGACGCAAACAAAGCGTTCGCTCATTACCGTTGGTAATACCTTTTCAGTGCTGCAAGGTTCCTTGCAGCACTTCTTTAGTTCCTATGCCTATGCTAGGAACTATTGCTATATCTAGGGGATAGCTTTTTTTAGACATAGCAATAGTCCCTAACTCTCTAAGTATAAGAGGATTCAATCGTGGCTCGCAAAACTCCTATTGAGCGCTACCGTAATATCGGTATCTGTGCTCACGTAGATGCAGGTAAAACAACCACTACTGAACGTATTTTGTTCTACACTGGTCTGTCTCATAAAATCGGTGAAGTTCACGATGGCGCAGCAACCATGGACTGGATGGAGCAGGAGCAGGAGCGTGGTATTACTATCACTTCAGCTGCAACTACTACTTTCTGGCGTGGTATGGAAGCACAATTCCAAGAGCACCGCGTAAACATCATTGATACTCCTGGACACGTTGACTTTACTATCGAAGTAGAACGTTCTTTACGTGTACTTGATGGTGCAGTAGTTGTGTTCTGTGGCTCATCTGGTGTTGAACCTCAATCTGAAACTGTATGGCGTCAAGCTGACAAGTACCACGTTCCACGTATGGTATTTGTAAACAAGATGGACCGTGCAGGCGCAGATTTCCTACGTGTTGTGGACCAAATTAAAAACCGTCTTGGTGCGAATCCTGTTCCAATCCAGCTAAACGTTGGCGCGGAAGATGATTTCCGAGGTGTTATTGACCTTATCAAGATGAAAATGATCAACTGGAATGAAGCCGATCAAGGCATGTCGTTTACATACGACGAAATTCCAGCAGACATGCAAGAGCTAGCTGAAGAGTGGCGCAACAACCTAGTTGAAGCGGCAGCTGAAGCAACTGAAGAGCTAATGGACAAGTACCTTGAAGAAGGTGAGCTGACTGAAGCTGAGATCAAACAAGCTCTACGTACTCGTACACTAAACAACGAAATCGTACTAGCTACTTGTGGTAGTGCGTTCAAGAATAAAGGTGTTCAAGCAGTACTAGACGCAGTGATCGAATTCTTGCCATCGCCAATCGATGTACCTGCAATTAAAGGTATCGACGAAAAAGAGAATGAAGTTGAACGTCATGCAGACGACAACGAACCGTTCTCGGCTCTAGCATTTAAGATCGCGACTGACCCATTTGTGGGTACGCTAACTTTCATGCGCGTTTACTCTGGTGTTGTGAATTCAGGTGATGCTGTTTACAACTCAGTAAAAGACAAGAAAGAGCGTTTTGGTCGTATCGTTCAGATGCATGCGAACAAGCGCGAAGAAGTAAAAGAAGTTCGCGCTGGTGATATCGCAGCTGCTATCGGTCTGAAAGACGTAACAACAGGTGACACGCTATGTGACCAGAACCACAAAGTGATTCTAGAGCGCATGGAATTCCCTGAACCTGTAATTCAGATCGCTGTAGAACCTCGTTCTAAAGCAGACCAAGAGAAAATGGGTATCGCGCTAGGTAAACTGGCTGCGGAAGACCCATCATTCCGCGTGGAAACGGATGACGAAACAGGTCAGACTCTGATCTCTGGTATGGGTGAGCTTCACCTAGATATCATCGTTGACCGTATGAAGCGTGAATTCAGCGTTGACTGTAACGTTGGTAAACCTCAGGTTGCTTACCGTGAGACCATTCGTGGTTCTGCGGAAGTGGAAGGCAAGTTCGTTCGTCAATCTGGCGGTCGTGGTCAATACGGTCACGTATGGATCAAACTTGAACCTTCAGAACCTGGTGCAGGTTTCGTATTCGTAGACGAGATCGTGGGTGGTGTGGTTCCTAAGGAATACATCAGTTCGGTAGCGAAAGGTATCGAAGAGCAAATGAATAGTGGTGTTCTAGCGGGTTACCCTGTTCTAGATATTAAAGCTACACTATTTGATGGTTCTTACCACGATGTTGACTCAAGCGAGATGGCGTTCAAGATCGCTGGCTCGATGGCATTCAAGAAAGGTTCATTAGAAGCACAACCTGTGATTCTAGAACCAATGATGAATGTTGAAGTAACTACTCCGGAAGACTGGATGGGTGACGTTGTTGGTGACCTAAACCGTCGTCGCGGTATGATCGAAGGTATGGATGAAGGTGTGGCTGGTCTTAAGATCATTCGTGCTCAAGTTCCACTATCTGAGATGTTTGGTTACGCAACGGACCTACGTTCTGCAACTCAAGGCCGTGCTTCTTACTCTATGGAGTTTAATGAGTACGCTGAAGTGCCGAAGACCTTTGCAGAAGCTATCATGGCTGAGCGTGGTTACTAATTGACGATTGAACCACAAAAAGTTTACGACTTTTTGCTAGATCAAGCCGTCGAAATATTGCGCTAACGGACGTTGGCGCATAAAATAACAATTTCTGGCGCGTCGAGATCAATAATGATCGAGGCGAATCATAACTAGGAAGGAACACGATTGTGTCTAAAGAAAAATTTGAACGTACTAAACCGCACGTTAACGTTGGTACTATCGGCCACGTTGACCACGGTAAAACAACTCTAACTGCAGCTATCTGTACAACACTTGCTAAAGTTTACGGCGGTGTAGCTAAAGACTTCGCATCTATCGATAACGCTCCAGAAGAGCGTGAGCGCGGTATCACAATCGCAACTTCTCACGTTGAGTACGACACTCCAACTCGTCACTACGCGCACGTTGACTGTCCAGGACACGCGGACTACGTTAAGAACATGATCACTGGTGCTGCACAGATGGACGGTGGTATTCTTGTAGTTGCTGCTACTGATGGCCCAATGCCACAAACTCGTGAGCACATCCTACTAGGCCGTCAGGTTGGTATCCCTTACATCATCGTATTCATGAACAAATGTGACATGGTTGACGATGAAGAGCTACTAGAACTAGTAGAAATGGAAGTTCGTGAACTTCTATCTGAGTACGATTTCCCAGGTGATGACCTACCAGTTATCCAAGGTTCTGCACTAGGCGCACTAAACGGCGAAGAGCAGTGGGAAGCTAAGATTGTTGAACTAGCAGAAGCGCTAGATTCATACATCCCAGAGCCAGAGCGTGCAGTAGACCAACCATTCCTAATGCCGATTGAAGACGTATTCTCAATCCAAGGTCGTGGTACAGTAGTTACTGGTCGTATCGAGCGCGGTATCCTAACTGTAGGTGACGAAGTAGAAATCGTAGGTATCAAAGAAACAACAGTAACTACATGTACTGGTGTTGAGATGTTCCGTAAGCTTCTAGACGAAGGTCGTGCGGGTGAGAACGTTGGTGCACTTCTACGTGGTACTAAACGTGACGAAGTAGAGCGTGGTCAAGTACTAGCAGCTCCTAAGTCAATCAACCCACACACTAAGTTCGAGTCAGAAGTATACGTACTTTCTAAAGATGAAGGTGGTCGTCACACTCCATTCTTCAAAGGCTACCGTCCACAGTTCTACTTCCGTACAACTGACGTAACTGGTGACATCTCTCTACCAGAAGGCGTAGAAATGGTAATGCCAGGCGACAACATCCAAATGCAAGTTGAGCTAATCGCTCCTATCGCTATGGACGAAGGTCTACGTTT
>NZ_APHW01000029.1 GCF_002741985.1 Vibrio rotiferianus CAIM 577 = LMG 21460 | reverse complement strand
TGAAGGTGGTCGTCACACTCCATTCTTCAAAGGCTACCGTCCACAGTTCTACTTCCGTACAACTGACGTAACTGGTGACATCTCTCTACCAGAAGGCGTAGAAATGGTAATGCCAGGCGACAACATCCAAATGCAAGTTGAGCTAATCGCTCCTATCGCTATGGACGAAGGTCTACGTTTCGCTATCCGTGAAGGTGGCCGTACAGTAGGTGCTGGTGTTGTTGCTAAGATCTTCGACTAATTCTTAACGAATTAATCGTAATCTTGCACTCTTCTTCTTTTTGAAGAAAGCGCTAGAAAAAGGGAAGCTAAGGCTTCCCTTTTTTATATCTGCTATTTCTCTTTCCAATATGGTTATAAGCCCCCCCCTCTCTTTGTTATGCTTTTTATCATTGAAAAACATAACCTTATATCATTCCAAGTTTCCCATTTTTCTAGCGTCACGCTAAGTCCCTGAAAATGACTTAAACTGTCCAAATCCATATAACAAAACGTTCTGTAATTCGTGTTATTACAACTAGCAACAAGAACGATTCTTGTTTATATTTCGCTCCAAAGTAAAATTTAAAGGTTGTGAGTATGTACGTTTGTCTTTGTCATGGTGTCTCTGACAAGAAAATTAGGAAGTTGGCGATAGATGAAGGCGTAACTGACATCAGAGGAATCAAGCGATGCACAGCTCTAGGTAGCCAATGTGGCAAGTGCATCAAACAAGCGAAAGAAATGTTAGCGGAAACGGAATACTTAACACTGAAACAAGCTAGCTAATTATTAGTTAGGGCTTTTTGACACCTTCTCATTTGCTTCTACATTTAAATGAAGCCAAAGAGGAGGGCTTTGTCATGAAAGGCGATCCAATCATAATTCAACATCTCAATAAAGTGCTCGGTAATGAGCTCGTCGCTATTAATCAATATTTCCTACACGCTCGTATGTACAAAGACTGGGGGTTAAAGCACTTAGCCGATAAGGAGTACCACGAGTCAATCGATGAAATGAAGCACGCCGATCACTTGATCGAACGAATTCTGTTTTTAGAAGGTTTACCTAACTTACAAGATCTCGGTAAGTTGATGATTGGTGAAGATACCAAAGAGATGCTTGAGTGTGATCTTAAACTCGAGATGGCGGCCATTCCTGATCTTAAAGATGCCATCGCTTATGCCGAAGATATTCGTGATTATGTTTCACGCGATCTATTCCAAGATATCCTTGAAGACGAAGAAGAGCATGTCGATTGGCTTGAGACGCAACTGGGCTTGATTGAGATGTCCGGCATTGAGAATTACCTACAAGCGCAGTACGTGGATGAAGAGTGAGATTATATTTCGCTGTTTTCTTTTCCGAACTAAGTGATTAAGAGAGCACCTGACCTGTAAAAAGGGTGCTCATCACTAATATCTGGTCTAATCTCTTTTATTATCGGCCTTTTTAAGGATATAGCTCGCAATCTAGCCTATGAAGTTTGACTTCTATCCTTTAGAATTTATTCCCCCGTACCGAAAAATAACAAAAGAGAAACGATCCATGTCTGAAGACAATCGCCAAGAAGTCACCCCAGAAGAAGAACGCCGCCAACAAGCATTAGACTACCATGCGTACCCAACTCCGGGAAAAATCGCAGTAGAGCTGACTAAGCCTGCTGAAACTGCCAACGATCTTGCATTGGCATACAGCCCAGGTGTTGCGGAACCTGTTCGTGAAATCGCACAGAATGCTGATAATGTGTACAAGTATACGGCGAAGGGCAACATGGTTGCGGTTATTTCTAACGGTACGGCGATTCTTGGTTTGGGTAACCTTGGCCCGCTAGCTTCTAAGCCAGTAATGGAAGGTAAAGCACTGCTATTCAAACGCTTTGCTGGGCTAGATTCTATTGATATCGAAGTAAAACATCGTACGATCGACGAATTTGTCGACACAGTAGCAAACATTGCTGACACTTTCGGTGGTATCAACTTAGAAGATATCAAAGCACCAGATTGTTTTGAGATTGAAAAGCGTCTTATCGAACGTTGTGACGTGCCAGTATTTCATGATGACCAACACGGTACAGCAATCGTAACGGCAGCGGGTATGCTGAATGCAATCGAGCTGCAAGGTAAGAAGTTAGAAGAATCAACCATCGTTTGTCTTGGTGCAGGTGCTGCAGCTGTGGCATGTATGGAGCTGTTGATCAAATGTGGCGCAATGCGCGAGAAGATCTACATGCTGGATCGTAAAGGGGTGATCCATACACGTCGTGACGACCTAAACGAATACAAACAGTTGTTCGCAAACAACACTGACAAGCGCACGCTTGAAGATGTGATTGAAGGTGCGGATCTGTTCTTGGGTGTATCGGGTCCAAACCTACTACCAGCAGAAGCGTTGAAGCTAATGGCAGACAAGCCAGTTGTGTTCGCATGTTCAAACCCAGATCCAGAAATCAAACCTGAACTGGCTCACGAAGTGCGTGATGACTTGATCATGGGTACTGGTCGTAGTGACTACCCGAACCAAGTAAACAACGTACTGTGTTTCCCATTCATCTTCCGTGGGGCGTTGGACGTTCGTGCAAGCGAAATCAACGATGAGATGAAGTTAGCGGCTGTTGATGCGATTCGTGAGTTGGCTAAAGAGCCTGTGCCTGAAGCGGTACTGAAGGCGGCGGGCGTAGATAAGCTAGAGTTTGGTTCTGATTACATCATTCCAAAACCAATGGATTCGCGTCTGTTACCACGTGTTGCGAAAGCCGTTGCTCAAGCAGCAGTTGATTCGGGTGTTGCTCGCATTGAAATGCCAGAAAATTACATGGCTGAGTAAGTGATAGAATAGAATTCTTCAGATAAAGGAAAGGGACGCAGTAGCGTCCCTTTTTAGTTTGCTCTGAAGCTACCCCCGGCGTAGCGTCATCATGCTAACGAATTTGTAAGCAATTATTCTTCGTCAAACGCTTCGAATTCGATGCCCATAGCCGTCATCAGCGCTTTCGCTTCTGTAGGAATATCATCTGGACGGTCTTTACGAAGGTCTTCGTCAGTTGGCAGTGGTTGACCTGTGTACGCATGTAGGAACGCTTCACATAGTAGTTCACTGTTAGTTGCATGGCGTAAGTTGTTGATCTGACGGCGAGTTCGCTCATCAGTCAGCACCTTTAAAACTTTTAGCGGGATAGAGACGGTAATCTTTTTTACTTGTTCGCTTTTTTTACCGTGCTCAGCATACGGGCTAATGTATTCGCCATTCCAGTCAGCCATTGCGCACCTTCATTAATGTAATAAGTTAGAAAAATAAATATAGGTGCTGATTTTAGCTGCATTTACCGCCATAAGCAAAGACATATAGACGTCTAGAAGTGTTGACGTCTTATTTTTAGACAAGTAAAGTGAGGTTAATAGTCAGGGAAGAGTATTAATCAAGTGAGCAGCATAAGCTAGATATAGCGCATTCCCATTTAGATGTCACCACCCGTGAAAGGATACACCCATGAGCACCCGTAAGCCTGCGACCATTGCTGTACGCACTGGTATCGAGTCAGACAGTCAATACCACGCTGTAGTACCACCAATCTACCTTTCTACTAACTATGGATTCCCTGCATTTGGTGAAGTTCCACAGTACGATTACACCCGTTCCGGTAACCCAAACCGAGGTCTGCTGGAGAAAGCGCTATACGAACTTGAATCAGGTAAAGGTGCGGTTGTCACTAACTGCGGTACGTCGGCATTAAACCTTTGGGTATCGGCATTTCTTGGTCCTGATGACTTAATTGTGGCGCCACACGATTGCTACGGGGGGGGACCTATCGTCTGTTCAATACTCGAGCAAGCAAAGGTGATTTTAAAGTTCTGTTTGTCGACCAATCGGATCAGCAAGCTCTGGATGCTGCGATTGCTAAAAAGCCAAAGCTTGTCTTACTAGAAACACCGTCTAACCCGCTCGTGCGCGTGGTCGATATTGCGGCAGTATGCGAGAAAGCGAAGCAGGTAGGCGCATTAGTCGCAGTGGATAATACCTTTTTGACACCTGTGTACCAAAAGCCTTTAGATCTAGGTGCGGACTTTGTTATCCACTCAACGACGAAGTACATTAATGGTCACTCTGACGTGATTGGTGGTGTGGTGATCACTAAAAGCGAAGAGCATGCTGAAGAGTTGGCATGGTGGGGCAACTGCATTGGTGCAACGGGTACACCATTTGATAGCTACATGACGCTTAGAGGAATTCGTACGTTGGGTGCACGAATGCGAGTTCACGAAGAAAGCTCTCAGCAAGTGTTGACGTATTTACAAACGCAATCTTTGGTGGCGAAGATTTACCACCCTAGTTTGCCAGAGCATCCGGGTCACGACATCGCGAAAAAACAACAATCAGGTTTTGGTTCAATGCTGAGCTTTGAGTTTGCTGGCTCATTTGAGCAGCTAAAAGTGTTTGTTAAAGAACTTGAACTCTTCTCTCTTGCAGAGTCGCTAGGCGGGGTAGAAAGCTTGATCTGCCACCCAGCTTCAATGACGCATCGTGCGATGGGTGAAGAAGCACTGGCTGAAGCAGGTGTCTCTGAGCAGTTGCTACGGTTATCTGTTGGCTTGGAAGATGCGCAGGATCTGATTACCGATCTTGAGCAAGCATTCGCGAAAGCAGCACAGTAGTTGGGAGAGGAAGGTCATGAGTGTACAACGTCAGCTGCATAAATTTGGCGGCAGCAGCTTAGCGAACCCAGAATGCTACCAGCGCGTGGTGAGTATTCTTAAAGAGTATTCGGCAGAAAATGACTTGGTGGTGGTCTCTGCGGCAGGGAAAACCACCAATCGCTTGATCGAGTTTTTAGAAGGCTTAGATAAAGACGGTCGCATTGCCCATGAAGCGTTGCAGAGCTTGCGACAGTTCCAAACTGAATTGGTAGAAGCTTTACTAGAAGGTGAAGTGCAAGCGCAACTGCTTGCTTCTCTTCAAGATGAATTCAGTACCCTAGCAGAGTTAACTGCGCCACTTACAGAGGCGCAAAAAGCAGCAGTGCTTGGGCATGGTGAAGTATGGTCGTCACGCTTACTGGCTGCACTGTTATCACAACAGGATCTTCCTGCGGTAGCGCAAGATTCTCGCGCCTTTTTACGCGCAGAAGCTGGAACACAGCCAGAAGTTGACCGAGCTCGCTCTTATGCATTGATCAAAGAAGCATTGACTCAACACAACCATAAACGCGTAATCATCACCGGATTTATGGCACAAAACGAAGCTGGTGAGACGGTACTGCTGGGGCGTAATGGCTCTGACTATTCAGCAACGGTGATTGGTGCATTGGCTGAGGTAAACACAGTGACCATCTGGAGCGATGTTGCTGGCGTTTACAGTGCAGACCCACGTTTAGTGTCGGATGCTTGCTTGTTGCCGCTGCTGCGTTTAGATGAGGCGAGTGAACTTGCGCGTTTGGCTGCGCCAGTGCTGCACAGTCGTACACTACAGCCTGTTGCTCAAAGCACGATGGATTTGAACCTCAAATGCAGCTATCAACCGGAATCAGGTTCAACGCGTATTGAGCGCGTATTGGCTTCAGGTCGCGGTGCTAAAATCATTACGTCTCTTGATGAAGTGTTGTTGGTTCAACTGTCTTTTATCCACGGTCACGATTTTGAGCGTGCGCAGAAAGAAGTATTGCAAGCCCTAAAGCGTGCCCAACTGGAGCCATTAGCGTTTGAAGCGCAAGAGGATCAGCAAACCTTGCGCTTAGCCTACACTGCTGAGATTGCAGGCGGGGCATTAGCTTATCTGCAAGAGTTAGCCGTTGAAGCAGAGATCAAACTAAAAGAAGGCTACTCACTGCTTGCTGCCGTCGGTGCTGGCGTGACAAAAAACGCAAATCACTGCTTTGGTTTTTACCAACAGCTAAAGCATTCACCGGTGGAGTTTATTTCTGAGGCGGAATCTGGCTTGAGCTTGGTCGCGGTGTTACGCCGCGCAGAAGTGGAAGGATTAGTGCAAAGTATTCATAGCCAACTGTTTCAAGCACAGAAGCGTGTCGCTGTCGCCTTGTGCGGTAAAGGCAACATTGGCTCAAGTTGGTTAGCGCTGTTTTCTGAGCAAAAAGAAGAGCTCGAAAAACGTCACGGTATGAGCTTTGAGCTAGTGGCAGTGGTCGATAGCCAGACTTATTGGTTCGATGAAAATGGTATCGATGCAGCAACAGTTGCCCAGCGTTTTAATGATGAGAGTATCGAGAATGATGATAAGTGGTTAACTAAGCTTGGTGCGATTCAGAATTTTGATGAAGCGGTGGTGCTTGATGTCACCGCGAGTAAAGAGTTAGCGTCACGTTATGTGGAGATCGCGCAACAAGGTATTCATCTTATCTCGGCAAACAAAGTGGCTGGCTCTGCTGGTAGTCAGTACTACCATCAAGTACAAGACGCTTTTGCTAAGATTGGTCGCCACTGGCTGTACAATGCCACCGTTGGTGCAGGGCTGCCGATAAACCATACCGTTCGAGATTTGCGTGAAAGTGGTGATGATATCGTCGCACTATCAGGCATCTTCTCTGGCACGCTATCGTGGTTATTCCAGCAGTTTGATGGCTCAGTGCCGTTCGCTGAACTGGTCGATTTAGCATGGCAACAAGGTTTGACTGAACCCGACCCTCGCTCTGATTTAGATGGATCTGACGTGATGCGTAAACTGGTTATCCTCGCTCGCGAATCAGGTTTAGATATTGAGCCGGAGAGCGTGAGAGTGGAATCACTTGTACCGGAGGAATTGCGAGAATTGAGCTTGGATGCGTTCTTTGATCATGGCGATATACTAAGTGAGATTCTGCAAGAGCGTCTGACCAAAGCGCAGAAAAACGATCAAGTGCTGCGTTATGTCGCGCGTTTAGAGCGTAATGGCAAAGCAACGGTGGGTGTTGAAGCATTATCACGCGAGCACGCACTGGCGAACTTGCTGCCGTGTGACAATATCTTCGCTATCGAGAGTAAATGGTACAAAGACAACCCATTAGTGATTCGTGGTCCAGGTGCAGGGCGTGAAGTGACCGCTGGGGCGATTCAATCAGACCTGAATCGCTTGGCAGGTTTGTTCTAATCTGACCAAACCAATTTTTGCGAACGACAACAAAACCTCGGACTATCTCCGGGTTTTTTTATTATTTTGATAATGCCATACTGAATAGGAAATTTCGGCTAAGGATTAGCCATACAGCAACTTGAACTATCCTCATTATGAACTTGAAAAAAATTCATAATCACAAGGTTGACATTAAATCGTATTCAATACATTCTGTAGACATATAGACGTCTAAACGTCGATTTAAGGAATTTTGATTTCGTGGTGGAGTTGCCACAGGGAGAGTAAGATGGGATATACGCATGCAGGGCACATTGATGCCTTAAACCAGAACATCGCTGAACTATCAGATAATATCAACGTCTCATTTGAGTTTTTTCCACCAAGCAGTGAGAAGATGGAAGAAACACTGTGGAACTCAGTACATCGTCTTAAAACTCTTCAACCAAAATTCGTTTCTGTAACGTACGGCGCAAACTCAGGCGAGCGTGACAGAACTCACTCAATCATTAAAGAAATCAAAGCGGCGACCGGCCTTGTGGCTGCACCCCACCTAACGTGTATCGATGCAACTCGTGATGAGTTGATCGATATTGCTGATGATTACTGGAATAACGGTATCAAAAACATCGTTGCTTTACGTGGTGACATTCCACCAGGTGGTGGTGCGCCAGATATGTACGCATCGGACTTGGTAGAGTTGCTTAAAGCGCGTCATGATTTTGATATCTCAGTGGCGGCATTTCCAGAAGTACATCCAGAAGCGAAAAGCGCCCAATCGGATCTTCTTAACCTAAAGCGTAAAGTGGATGCAGGTGCTAACCGCGCGATTACTCAGTTCTTCTTTGATGTGGAGTCTTACCTACGTTTCCGTGACCGCTGTGTTGCGGCAGGTATCGATGTAGAAATTGTTCCGGGCATCTTGCCAGTTTCAAACTTCAAGCAAGCCTCTCGCTTTGCGGCGCAGAACAATGTGAAAGTACCAGGTTGGATGAGCAAGCAGTTTGAAGGCTTGGATGATGACCCTGTGACACGCCAGCTCGTTGGTGCTAGCCAAGCGATTGATATGGTGCGTGTACTAAGCCGTGAAGGAGTGAAAGATTTCCACTTCTATACGCTTAACCGTGCAGAGATGACTTATGCGTTATGCCATACTCTAGGCGTACGTCCACAAGTGGCTGTTGGCGCTTAATACGCTTTCCCAGATAGACAAAAGGCTTGCCCATCGGCAAGCCTTTTTCGTTTCAATTTAAGTGACAGAATTAGCCGATCACTTCAAGTTCAGTCAGTACTTCTTCCGCCCAGTTAATCCACGCTTCACGTAGCATTAGATTACGACGAAGTGTTAGACGTTCTAGGCGCGCTTGCTTGTCTAGCGTTGATGGTGTTGCGTAGTACGCTGCTTCGATTTCTTTGTAGTGAGAAACCAGCTTACGAGATTCTTCTACAAGCTCAGAAAGTTGATCACGGAACGGTGCCGCAGGTTGTACTGCACAAGCGATCAGTTTCGCAGAGAATTCGTCACGTACCGTTGGGTGTGCTGTTGGTTGATCAAACCACTCTCCCAGCGCGCTGCGGCCAGCGTCAGTGATTGAGTAAACCTTGCGGTCTGGTTTGCCTTCTTGAGGTTCTAATACGCAAGTAACCAGTTCTTTCTCAGCCATTTTGTTTAGTTCACGGTAAACTTGTTGGTGACTTGCTTTCCAGAAGTAACCGATGCTAGCTGAGAATTCTTTAGTGATGTCGTAACCGGTAGCGTCGCGAGTGCTAAGTACAGTTAAGATTACGTGTGGTAATGACATGTCTTCAATCCAAATGGTCAATAAACTTGTAAACAAGCTATCTACACTTTCAGTTGCGTTCTTAATGACGCTTGAGTTTTTTAATGTGTAAATAGCACCAACAATGTTGGTCCTGTCACCTTAAAGCCGTTTATCACCTAGAGTGATGGGGTGCCCATCGAGCTGGAGCTTATTTGATTGGACTTGTGAGCTTCCAGCAGGCAAGTAGTATATAAATAATAAGCATGAAGTGGAATACTAGGACAAAATTACCCAAAAAAACTAATAAAATACTCAATAGTGTTTTTTGGTAGTGTTTTGTTTTGTATTGCTGGGACTTTTTGTTTTTTCTTTAGAGTTATTTACTGGTTATTTCTTGTTCTGAGAGTGAAAGTGATTGGTGGGTAATAATAAAGGCTGAGCTTTCACTCAGCCTTTTGGTTTTTTCTGCGTAGTTTAACCAGTGTTACGCATACCTGCTGCGATACCAGCAATCGTCACCATTAGGGCTTCTTCCAAGTTTGCAGAAGGCTCCTCAGTTTGGCGAGTTCGGTACAGCAACTCAGCTTGAAGCATGTTCAATGGCTCAACGTAGATGTTACGTAGACGGATGGATTCAAGACCCCAAGGGTCACTCTGCATTAAGTTCTCGTTGTTTTCTACATTCAGAACGGACTTGATGTCTTGCTGAAGTTGATCACGCAGACGGTCACCCAATGGCAACAGCTGACTTTCAACTAAGCGTTGATCATAGTAGCGGGAGATATCCATGTTGCACTTGGTGTAAACCATCTCGAGCATACCTAAGCGAGTAGAGAAAAATGGCCATTCACGACACATCTCTTCCAGTAACGCCTGGTGGCCTTTGTCTACAGAGTACTGAATGGCTTCACCTGCACCTAACCACGCAGGCAGAACCAAACGGTTTTGACTCCAAGAGAAGATCCACGGAATCGCACGTAAGCTTTCTACACCTCCGTTTGGATTACGTTTCGCTGGACGAGAGCCCAGAGGTAGTTTGCCCAACTCTAGTTCAGGTGTTGTTTGACGGAAGTAAGGGACGAAATCAGGCTCACCGCGAACGACGTTACGGTACGCTTCACAGCTGACTTCAGACAGGACATCCATTAGGTCACGCCACTCTTGCTTAGGCTCTGGTGGTGGCAGTAGGTTCGCTTCTAGAATAGCACTTGCATACAGATTGAAGCTGTTTACCGCAACATCTGGTAGGCCAAGCTTAAAGCGAATCATCTCGCCTTGTTCTGTTACACGCAGACCACCTTTTAGACTCTTAGGTGGCTGAGACAGTAGTGCAGCATGTGCTGGCGCACCACCGCGACCAATCGTACCGCCACGGCCATGGAATAGCGTCAGTTCAACGCCTTCTTCTTCTGCAACCTTAACCAGTGAATCCATCGCGTGGTATTGAGCCCAGCCCGCCGACATTACACCTGCATCTTTTGCAGAGTCAGAGTAGCCGATCATCACCATTTGGTGGTTTTGGATAAAGCCGCGGTATAGGTCGATGCCCATCAGTTGTTTGATTACCGCTTCTGCATTGTTCAAATCGTCTAGCGTTTCGAACAGAGGACATACGTCCATGCGGTAAGGACAACCTGCTTCTTGCAACAGTAGGTGCACGGCAAGTACGTCAGAAGCGGTACGTGCCATTGAGATAACGTAAGCACCAAACGCTTCGCGAGGTTGCGCAGCAACAATCTTACAGGTATCCAAAACCTCTTTAACTGGTTCTGATGGTTCCCAGTCACGAGGTAGAAGAGGGCGCTTAGATGCAAGTTCGTTGGTTAGGAAAGCTACCTTATCTTGCTCGCTCCACTGCTCATAGTCACCAATACCTAGATAACGAGTCAGTTCAGATAGAACATCGGCATGACGAGTACTTTCTTGACGGATATCGAGACGAACTAAGTGGATACCGAACGCTTTAACACGGCGTAGCGTATCCAGCAGTGAGCCGTTAGCAATCACGCCCATGCCACATTCGTTTAGTGATTGGTAACACGCGTAGAGCGGTTCCCAAAGCTGCTCTACTTTTTGCAGTGGCGCTTTGACTGCCAGTTTCTGGCCATGAACTTTCGCGTCTAGAATGTCTTTGGTTTCGTTCAATAGTGAACGAAGCTGTTTCAGGATCGCACGGTATGGTTCGTGCTGATCATCACCGGCAAGCTCACGAACTTTATCGTTGCATACTGTCATCGACAGTTCGCTGATCAGCTCGTTGATGTCATTAAGGTATAGGTCTGCCGCTTTCCAGCGAGACAGAAGCAGTACTTCACGAGTCACGCTGTGGGTTACAAATGGGTTACCGTCACGGTCACCACCCATCCAAGATGAGAAGTGCACAGGGCGGGCATCAATTGGTAGACCTTCGCCAAGGTAAGATTTCAGGCGGTCGTTCATTTCACGTAGGAAGTCAGGTACGGCTTCCCATAGTGAGTTCTCTACAACCGCAAAGCCCCACTTGGCTTCATCAAGAGGCGTTGGACGCTGCTGACGGATAACGTCAGAGTGCCAGCTTTGAACGATAAGTTGCTCAAGGCGACGTTCAGTTTTCTTACGCTCTTTGAAAGAGAGATCGCTCAGCTCTAGCTTAGATAGGCACTCGTTGATCTTCACCAGTTTGTTGATCATGGTGCGACGAGTGATTTCGGTTGGGTGCGCAGTTAGAACCAATTCAATGTTCAGGTCGCGAACCGCTTGTGCCGTGTCTAGCTTGCTCACATCATTTTGCACTAGCTTTGAGAACAGCGAGTTAATTGCGTCAGGTTCGCAGATATGCTCTTCACAGTGGCGTGAGATGGTATGGTACTGCTCAGCAATATTAGTCAGGTTTAGAAATTGGTTGAACGCGCGGGTAACAGGCGTCAATTGCTCATCGGGTAAGCTTTTAATTTCTTCAATTAAGCTTTCTCTGTCAGCATTATTTCCAGCTTGGGCTGATTTGGATAATTTACGAATGGTTTCCACTTTCTCGAAGATTTCTTCGCCATGGGCATCGCGAATTGTGTTGCCCAGAAGGTGGCCCAACATGCGCACATTGCTTTTAAGTGCGGCGTATTTCTCGTTCATTGTCATCCTGCCTCGTAAAAAAACTACATCCATTGTCCTTGTTAAGACTCCAATCTAGCGAAAATCACCAGTTCTAGTCAAATAAAGCAGAGTAAGTTTGCAATTATTCCGCTGCTGACCTGATTTAGAGCAAAATTAGGCCAGCTTATCTCAGTAGAAGTGAAAATTAATTACAAAATGGCCGTTAAAATAAGGATATAGCGTGCTAGAAGAATAGTGGTAAAGAGAACAAAATGCAGCTCAATCGAGCTGCATTGTGAAGCGAGTACAGAATGCGACTAGCAACAATATTTTACCATTGCGCGTGATAGCACATCGATGGTTGGGTCGATAAAGTCGAAGGAGAGGAACTCATCTGGCTGGTGGGCTTGGTCAATAGAACCAGGGCCGAGAACCAGCGTTGGACACAACTGTTGAAGGAAAGGCGCTTCAGTACAGTAGTTGACGGTTTCTGAACTGGTTTGGCAGATCTCTTCAACACCACCAATAAATGGGTGGTCATGTTGGCATTCGTAACCCGGAATTGGCTCGTGCAGGGGAATAATCTCTAATCGCCCTGGCCATTTTGCTTCGACTTCTTTTAATGCGCCACGCAGCATGTTCTCCAAACCATCAAGACTGATCCCAGGAAGAGGGCGCACGTCGTAATGCAGTTCACAACAACCACAAATGCGGTTTGCGCTGTCACCGCCATGGATATGACCAAGGTTTAGGGTAGGGCTTGGAATGGCAAAACCCGGATGGTGATACTCTTTTACTAGCTTGTCACGCAGTTGCATCATAGCAAACATGACTTCATGCATGATTTCAATGGCGTTGACGCCGAGCGCTGGATCGGATGAGTGACCGGATTTGCCGGTTACGCGAATGGCATTTGCCACATGCCCTTTGTGACCACGAATGGGTACAAGGCTGGTGGGCTCACCAATGATGCAGTAGTCCGGTTTAAAAGGCGCATTCTCAGTAAAATGACGCGCACCCAGCATGGTGGTTTCTTCATCACAGGTCGCCAATACATAAAGCGGCTTGGTCTGCTTACTCCAATCGACTTTCTTTACCGCTTCATAAATAAAGGCAAAGAAGCCTTTCATATCCGCAGTACCCAAACCGTAAAAGCGGTTGTCTTTCTCGGTCAGCTTATGTGGATCAAAACTCCAGCGTCCTTCATCAAATGGCACGGTATCGCTGTGACCAGCTAGAAGTAGACCGCCTTCACCTTCGCCCATACGTGCGATCATATTGTGTTTGCCTGGTTCCACTTCGATCACTTCAACGCTGAAGCCAAGATCTTTAAACCAAGAAGCTAGCTTCTCGATCACTTTGGCATTGCCTTGATCCCAGCTTGGATCGGTTGAGCTGATCGAAGAGGTGCTGATCAGTCCTTCATAGACCTCTAGAAAACTTGGTAATTGCATGGATTCTTCAATTCTCCTATTGACAGACAGAGCACAAAAATGTAAAACACATATTAAATCATATTTAATGAATAAAAAATCAAAATAAAGCAAAAATTAAATATGAATAGTCATTTTGAGCTTTAAGTATATGGATGTCATGTAATGCTAAAAACCACGATTATCGGAGCCAGCGGCTACACCGGCGCAGAGTTGGCTTTAATGGTCAACAAACACCCTGAACTCACGCTATCAGGTTTATACGTTTCCGCCAATAGCGTCGATGCAGGAAAGAATATTGCTCAATTGCACGGCAAGTTAGCGGGTGTGATTGATATGCCAGTTTCGCCACTGACTGACCCTGAGCAAGTTGCTCAAGCGTCTGATGTGGTCTTTCTGGCAACGGCCCATGAAGTGAGTCACGACCTAGCTCCAATTTTCTTAGAGGCGGGCTGTCAGGTATTCGATTTATCCGGTGCATTCCGTGTGAAAAGCGAAGGCTTTTACGACACTTTTTATGGCTTTGAACATCAATATAACAACTGGCTAGATAAAGCAGCATACGGCTTAGCAGAGTGGAACCAAGAATCAATAAAAACCACTCCTTTGATTGCAGTGGCAGGTTGCTACCCGACCGCTTCACAGCTTGCAATCAAACCTTTATTAGAACACGCATTACTGGATACCAACCAATGGCCTGTGATTAACGCAACCAGTGGTGTATCAGGTGCAGGGCGTAAAGCCTCCATGGTTAACAGCTTCTGCGAAGTGAGCTTGCAACCTTACGGTGTCTTTAACCATCGTCACCAACCAGAGATTGCTCAGCATTTGGGTTGCGATGTGATTTTTACTCCACACCTAGGCAACTTTAAGCGCGGCATTCTTGCCACCATCACGATGAAGTTGGCGCAAGGCGTCACGGAAGCACAGGTGGCGAAAGCGTTTGAACAAGCTTACCAAGGCAAGCCTGCGGTTCGTCTTAAAGGTGATGGTATTCCACGTATTCAGGATGTCGAAAATACCCCTTTCTGTGATATCGGCTGGAAGGTGCAAGGCGAACACATCATTGTGATTTCGGCGATCGACAACCTACTTAAAGGTGCATCGAGTCAAGCGATGCAATGTCTCAACATTCATTACGGTTACCCAGAACTGACAGCGTTGCTGTAGTCGTTGAAAGAGGGAAATGCGATGACGCAAACCAATCAAGCTCCTTTAGTCATTAAGCTCGGTGGTGCAGCTCTATCTTGCACTCAAACCTTAAGCCAACTGTTTGGCGCCATTGCGGCTTACCAAAAGTCGGCACAGCGACAAATCGCCATCGTTCATGGCGGTGGCTACCTAGTTGATGAGTTGATGGCAAAGCTTCAGCTTGAAACCGTAAAGAAAAACGGTCTTCGCGTGACGCCTTATGAGCAAATTCCTGTGATTGCAGGTGCGCTTGCGGGTACCGCGAACAAGATACTGCAAGGCCAAGCAATTTCTGATGGCCTGAATGCGGTGGGCCTTAGCCTTGCTGATGGTGGTTTATGTCATGTTGAAGAGCTTGACCCAGAACTAGGAGCTGTCGGCAAAGCATCACCGGGTGATTCAACCCTATTACAAGCGGTGCTAAACGCAGGTGCACTGCCGATCATCAGCTCAATTGGTCTGACTGAAAAAGGTCAGATGATGAATGTGAATGCGGACCAAGCTGCGGTTGCCGTGGCCGGTGCGTTAGATGCGGAGTTAGTACTTCTGTCTGATGTTAGCGGTGTACTCGATGGCAAAGGTCACCTGATCAAAACGCTATCCGAGCAAGAAGCCGATGCATTGATCAAAGGGCAAGTGATCACCGACGGTATGATCGTCAAAGTTAAAGCCGCTTTGGAGGCTGCCAATGATCTTGGTCGTCCTATCGAAGTTGCGACATGGCGTTACCCAGAGAAACTGACCCAGCTATTCGCGGGTGAAAGTATCGGAACGCAGTTTCTGCCGCAATAGAGCAGAAGCAAACCAGTTAAAGAATTGAACATTAGGAAGTGGTTGGCACTGACCGCCGAGAGCAGCGCCAGTTAAGTTTGGAGAAAAAACATGAGCAAAGTGAACGTAAATAAAGTGGTAGTCGCATACTCAGGCGGTCTAGATACTTCAGTAATCATCCCGTGGCTAAAAGAGAACTACGACTGTGAAGTAGTAGCTTTCGTTGCCGATGTTGGTCAAGGTGCGGAGGAGCTAGAAGGCATTGAAGCGAAAGCAAAAGCTTCTGGTGCTTCTGAATGTTACATCGCTGATCTGAAAGAAGAAATGGTAGCGGATTACATTTACCCTACGCTAAAAACCGGTGCTTACTACGAAGGTAAATACTTACTAGGTACATCAATGGCGCGTCCAATCATTGCCAAAGCGCAGGTTGAAGTTGCACGTAAAGTGGGCGCAGACGCTCTGTGCCATGGTTGTACAGGTAAAGGTAATGACCAAGTACGTTTTGAAGGTGCATTTGCAGCACTAGCACCAGATCTGCATGTTATTGCGCCTTGGCGTGAATGGGATCTAGTGAGCCGTGAAGAGTGCTTAGATTACCTAGCAGAGCGTAACATTCCTTGTTCAGCATCTCTTACTAAGATTTACTCGCGTGATGCGAACGCATGGCACATTTCTACTGAAGGTGGCGTTCTAGAAGATACATGGAACGCGCCAAATGAAGATTGCTGGGCTTGGACTGTAGACCCAGAGCAAGCACCGAATGAAGCAGAAACCGTGACGCTGAAAGTAGCGAAAGGTGAAGTTGTTGAGGTAGACGGTGAAGCGATGACACCATATAACGCGTTGGTTTACCTAAACGAAAAAGGTGCGAAGCACGGTGTTGGTCGTATCGATATTGTCGAAAACCGTCTAGTGGGAATGAAGTCTCGTGGTTGTTACGAAACTCCGGGAGGCACCATCATGATGGAAGCACTGCGTGCGGTAGAGCAACTGGTGCTGGATAAAGCGTCATTTGAATTCCGCGAGGAGCTTGGTCTGAAAGCATCACACCTTGTTTATGATGGTCGTTGGTTCACGCCGCTATGCAAGTCTATTCTTGCGGCTTCTGAGGAGCTCGCGCAAGACGTGAATGGCGAAGTGGTTGTGAAGCTTTACAAAGGTCACGCAACGGTAACGCAAAAACGTTCGGATAACAGTTTGTACTCTGAAGAGTTTGCTACTTTTGGTGAAGATGAAGTTTATGACCAAAGCCATGCTGAAGGCTTTATCCGTCTTTACTCACTATCAAGCCGTATCCGTGCGCTGAACAGCCAGAAAAAATAAGCCAATTTAACGCCTTATAAGATAAGAGACCTGCCACTATTGGCAGGTCTTTTTGGTTTTTGCTGACCTTATTGGCATAAAGATAAAATAGTCATGAATAAATATGTAAAAATATTGAATTTCTACTTTATTTTTATCTACGATTATCGTAACGTTGAGGCATAAGAAAAAGTGAGCAAATGACCACCGATTTGGTCAACACTTAATGAATAACACGTTAGCGTAAGCAATAGTCATCAGGAGAGACGCAATGGCATTATGGGGCGGAAGATTTACCCAAGCGGCAGATACCAGATTTAAAGACTTCAACGATTCGTTGCGTTTCGATTACCGATTGGCCGAGCAAGACATCGTAGGCTCAATTGCGTGGTCTAAAGCATTGCTGTCTGTTGACGTGTTATCTGAAGATGAACAACAAAAGCTTGAGCTAGCACTAAATGAACTCAAGCTTGAAGTGATGGAAGACCCACATCAAATCTTACGTTCAGACGCTGAAGATATCCACTCTTGGGTCGAGCAGCAACTGATCAATAAAGTTGGTGACCTAGGTAAAAAGCTACACACGGGACGTTCTCGTAACGACCAAGTTGCAACCGATCTCAAGCTTTGGTGTCGTCAGCAAGGTCAACAACTGTTGATTGCACTTGATCGCCTACAAACTCAAATGGTTGGTGTTGCTAAGCAGCATCAAGGTACTGTTCTTCCTGGTTATACGCACTTACAACGTGCTCAGCCTGTGACGTTTGCTCACTGGTGCTTGGCTTATGTTGAAATGTTTGAGCGTGATTACTCACGTCTGAACGATGCGCTAAAGCGTTTGGATACGTGTCCACTCGGCTCGGGTGCGCTTGCGGGGACCGCTTACCCTATCGACCGTGAAGAGCTGGCTCACAACCTTGGTTTCCACCGTGCGACACGTAACTCGCTAGACTCGGTTTCTGACCGTGACCATGTGATGGAACTGATGTCTGTGGCGTCTATCTCGATGTTACACCTATCTCGTTTGGCAGAAGACATGATCTTCTACAATTCGGGTGAATCTAACTTTATTGAATTAGCCGATACGGTAACGTCAGGTTCTTCGCTGATGCCACAGAAGAAAAACCCAGATGCATTAGAGCTTATTCGTGGTAAGACAGGTCGTGTATACGGCGCGCTTGCTGGCATGATGATGACGGTGAAAGCGCTGCCACTGGCTTACAACAAAGACATGCAAGAAGACAAAGAAGGTCTGTTCGATGCGCTTGATACATGGAATGACTGCATGGAAATGGCAGCATTGTGTTTCGATGGCATTAAGGTTAATGGCGAGCGTACGTTAGAAGCGGCGAAGCAAGGTTATGCAAACTCAACTGAGCTGGCGGATTACCTAGTGGCGAAAGGCATCCCATTCCGTGAAGCGCACCATATCGTCGGTGTTGCTGTGGTTGGTGCAATTGCCAAAGGCTGTGCGTTAGAAGAGTTGTCGATTGAAGAATTGAAATCCTTCTCTGAAGTGATTGAGGCGGATGTATATGACATCTTGACCATCGATTCATGCCTTGAGAAACGTTGTGCGCTTGGTGGCGTGTCGCCGCAGCAAGTGGCTTATGCGGTCGACCAAGCAGACAAGCGCCTGTCTCAACGTGATACTTCAGCAGTCAAAGTACGCCCTGCACGTCTGACAGATATCGAAACGCTGGAAGGCATGGTGGCGTATTGGGCAAATATGGGCGAGAACCTACCACGCTCACGCAATGAGTTGGTACGTGATATTGGCTCCTTTGCAGTGGCTGAACACCATGGTGAGGTAACGGGTTGTGCTTCTCTGTACGTGTACGATTCTGGTCTCGCTGAGGTTCGCTCATTAGGTATTGAAGCAGGGTGGCAAGGTCAGGGGCAGGGCAGTGCGATAGTGAACTACCTAGTTGATAAGGCGCGTCAGATGGCGATTAAGAAAGTGTTTGTGCTGACACGTACGCCTGAGTTCTTTATGAAGCAAAGCTTCTTACCAACTTCGAAGTCGTTGCTTCCGGAGAAAGTACTGAAAGATTGCGATCAGTGTCCACGTCAGCATGCGTGTGACGAGGTGGCACTAGAGATAAACTTGTTTGAGCAATTGATCCAAAAAAGCAATGTGGCCTAGGTTAATGATTCTATGAGTATTTAAGAAAATACTAAAAAAACAGGAAAAAATTTGGAACCTTTAGGAGGAAGCCCGGTCTATTAAAGTACCACTGCTTTTTCTTAGAAGAATCTAAGAGAGCCCCAAAACCGGTATTGGTTTTGGGGCTTTTTTCTATCTGTCATCTGAGCGATGCTCATCCTTACTTTGTTTTCTACGACGGCGCTGCCACGGAAATATAACGAAGCGCATCCAAAGGTGTAAAAACAGCAAGCCATTAAACGCAAAGCCCGCAAAGATCAGCGCGATCGACTCAATACTCTGTGGATCATCTTTAAACGCAAACCACCATACGATCCAGCATAGGACCGATAATACCGTCAGTTGATCCATACATCGTTGGCAACGACCGATCTTTTTCCAAAACCAATGCTCTTGGCAACCGCGACAAGCCATTGTTCTATCCATACTACCTATTTGTCCCTGATTATAACCCTAACTCACGTTTTAGGTTTTCTTTGTCTGGTTTTAGTATCACGTCTATCAAACCAAAAATGGAAAATTAGCTTGGTGAAACGTGTGTAGCACGTAATTGGTGTATGGTGCGCCGTCAGCCAGACAATAGGAAAATAATAATGTCGACAGAACTTAAAGTAGCACTAGGCCTTGCTGGTGGTTTCTTCACAATTGGTTTTACCGCTATTGTGCTTGTTAGCCGTTACGCAATGATGACTGCATAACCACCACTCTATTGATTCTTGAATTGATAAGTTTGGATTAAGAAAGCCTCGTGTATAACGAGGCTTTTTGTTTACAGGGGGATGGCCTCCCGGGCGAGGGATGCTCCGAGAGGCCGAGGGCTGAGTTATGGACAGCTAGATTGCCAACCCAAGCCCGTTAGGCAAATTATTAACCTAGGTAAGCTTCTAGTTCTTCGCTACCGCCGATATGTTTACCACCGATGAAGACTTGAGGAACCGTTGTACGGCCAGAGATTGCACGTAGGCTTACGGTTGTTGCGTCTTTACCCAAAATCACTTCTTCATATTGAAGATCGTGGTCAATCAGATTTTGCTTCGCTTTCATGCAGAAAGGACAGCCTGGTTTAGTGAACACAGTGATCGATTCTTGAGTTTTGTACTCAGGTGCAACGTAGTTCATCATCGTGTCTGCATCAGATACTTTGAACGGGTCGCCTGGCTCGTTTGGTTCGATGAACATTTTCTCAACCACGCCGTTTTTCACTAGCATGCTGTAACGCCATGAACGCTTGCCGAAGCCGATGTCGTTTTTGTCTACTAGCATACCCATGCCATCTGTGAACTCACCGTTACCATCTGGAATAAAGGTGATGTTTTCTGCTTCTTGGTCAGCTTTCCATGCGTTCATCACAAACGTATCGTTGACTGATACACATAGAATTTCATCCACGCCGTGTTCTTTGAATACTGAGAACAACTCGTTGTAACGAGGTAGGTGGCTCGACGAACACGTCGGAGTAAACGCACCTGGCAAGCTGAATACGATAACCGTTCTGTCTTTAAACAGTTCATCCGTGGTTACGTTCACCCATGCGTCACCTTTACGAGTCGGAAAAGTAACTTGTGGTACAGCTTGACCTTCTTTTGATGCAAACATGATGATTTCCTTTTTAAATCTATGAAATAATTCGTTTTCGAGCTTAGCGTTATTTGTCGCTCAGTTTCGTTTTGTTGAGCTCATTATTGAAAAAAAACTTTGATAGCTCTAATCGTTTAATGCTATGGTTTTGATAGATTATTTCTATCGCCAAACAAGAAGCGAATCGTACGTATGAATATCCGAGATTTTGAGTACTTGGTGGCGCTTGCGGAGCACAAGCATTTTCGAAAAGCTGCGGAAGCCTGCTTTGTTAGTCAGCCAACCTTAAGCGGCCAGATTCGTAAGTTGGAAGACGAATTAGGTACAGCGTTGCTAGAAAGAAGCAGCCGTCGCGTGCTGTTTACTGATTCTGGTTTGCAACTGGTGGAGCAAGCAAAACGCATCTTAAGTGAAGTGAAAACCTTTAAAGATATGGCGAGTGGTCAAAGTGGTGCCATGACTGGCCCAATGCACATTGGCTTTATCCCAACTGTCGGCCCTTATCTCTTACCTAAAATTGTTCCTCATCTTAAAGAAGAGTTTCCAGACTTAGAGCTGTTCTTACATGAAGCTCAAACTCATCAGTTGGTTCGCCAATTGGAAGAAGGTAAGCTTGATTGTCTTGTTTTAGCTTCAGTCGATGAAACAGCACCGTTCAAAGAGATTGAGGTCTATAACGAGCCGCTAAGTGTTGCAGTGCCTTGTGATCACGAATGGGCTGGTCTTGATCATATCGAAATGCTCGATCTGAACGGTAAAACGGTATTGGCGTTGGGCGATGGTCATTGCCTACGCGACCAAGCACTTGGCTTCTGTTTTGCTGCAGGTGCAAAAGATGATGAACGCTTTAAAGCAACTAGCTTAGAAACGTTGCGTAACATGGTGGCTGCAGGTGCAGGCATTACGTTACTACCACAGCTATCTGTGCCGCATGAGAAGAAGAAAGATGGCGTATGTTACGTTCCTGCTGTCAATCCAACACCTTCGCGCAGTATCGTATTGGTTTATCGTCCTGGTTCGCCGTTGCGAGCGCGTTTCGAAGCATTAGCTGCGACAATTAAGAATATTCTTGAAGCAAAGCAAAGCTCTATTGCAGCCTAAGTTTCTGCTTTAATCAGATAATCCAGATAAACAAAAGGGAGCTCAATGGCTCCCTTTTTTCATATCACTAATTCGGTATTAGAACAGCTCTTCTGAACTTCCACCACCAGAGTAGATGCTATCTTCTAGGCTGTTACCGACGTATTCAGTAGGCTCAGTGCCTTTCTCGAAGTACTCGAACATGGATGAACCGTCGACTTTATGCGTCAATAGGCCGCTATCGCGGTCGATACGCACACGAACGATATCATCTGGAATAGACTTACCTTGCTGTGGTACACCATCGAGCGCTACGTGCATGAAGTCAATCCAAGCTGGTTCTGCGGTTTTCGCTCCGGATTCTGCGCCAGATATTTGTCCTTTTCCAAGGTTGCTGTTTACTGTCGTTCGACCTAGTGTACGAGAGTGATCATCGAAACCAACCCACGCAATTGCCACAATCCCAGGGCCGTAGCCGTTGTACCAAGTGTCTTTCGAATCGTTGGTGGTTCCTGTCTTACCCCCAATATCGCGACGATCCAGTTTCTGTGCACGCCAACCAGTACCATTCCAGCCTGTGCCGTCACGCCAGCTACCTCCACCCCATATATTGCTGTACATCATCTCACGCATTAGAAATGCGTTTTGCGCTGAGATCACTTGCTTCGCGTATTGTGGAGTGTCGTTTTCTAGTGCGTTGTCTGGTGCAATGCTATCTGCTGTGACATCTTGCTCGCCAAATTCAGCGACAAACTTATCTTCTGCAGGAGCCTGCTCATCCATTTGAGGACAGTTGTGCTGGCAGATCACTTTCGGATTTGCTTTAAATACCACTTCACCGAATGAATCTTCTACGTGATCAACATAAAACGGTTCTACGTAGTAACCACCGTTGGCAAACACGGAGTAGCCTTGTGCAACTTTCATTGGTGTTAAGCTACCAGCACCCAGAGCGATGGTCTCAGAGCGTGGTACTTCATCAATATCAAAACCAAAGCGCGTTAGGTATTCACGAGTTTCGTCTAAGCCAACTTCACGCAGAGTACGTACCGCCATGACGTTCTTTGATTGAGCGAGGCCGATACGTAGGCGAGTAGGGCCGATGTAAGTCGGTGGTGAGTTCTTTGGACGCCATGCTGAACCAGAACCTGCATCCCATTTATTGATCGGTGCGTCGTTGACCAAAGAGGCAAGGGTTAGACCTTTGTTGATTGCTGCTGAGTAGATGAAAGGTTTGATACTTGAACCAACCTGACGCACAGACATAGTCGCACGGTTAAATTTACTATGAACAAAGTTGAAACCACCCACCAAAGACAAGACAGCACCGTTTTCTGGGTTCATGGCCACAAATGCTGTGTTTGCACTTGGCACTTGGCTTAGTTTCCAGCTATGGGTAGTGTTACCTTCTTTATCGGTAGTACTGATTTCACGAACCCAGACTTGTTGGCCTGATTCTAAAATTTGTTTCGCTGATTTTGGCACAGCGCCTTGGCGTTCATCGGTCAGATATTTACGTGCCCAGTTCATACCTGTCCAAGCGATGGTTTGCTCATCGTTGTTCTTCACCCAAACCTGTGCAGTTTTGTCGTCAACTTCGGTGACAACCGCTGGGTACAGTTGGCCGTATGTTGGCTGTTTCTTTAGGTGTTTTTCAATCTGCTCAGTATCCCAAGAGCTTTCGCCTTCTTTCCAAAGCACTTTCTCAGCACCGCGGTAGCCGTGACGTTCATCGTAAGCAAGGATGTTGTTGATTGAGGCTTTGTTGGCAGCATCTTGCAGTTTTGAATCTACCGTCATGTAGATGTTTAGTCCTGAAGTATAAGCCTTTTCTTCACCGTACTCTTTTACCGCCCATGAGCGTGCTAGCTCTGCAACATATGGGGCAGAAAGCTCAATCTCGGCACTGTGGTAACGGGCCACAATTGGCTCTGAGCGCGCTTCGTCATATTGCTCTTGAGTAATGTATTTTTCATCCAGCATACGCATCAAAACGACATTTCGACGCTTAGTAGCACGGTCTAGAGAATATAGAGGGTTCATTGTCGAAGGTGCTTTAGGCATGCCTGCTAGCGTGGCGATTTCACTTAGGCTTAACTCATTTAAGCTCTTACCAAAGTAAACCTGTGCCGCAGCGCCAAAGCCATAAGAGCGATAACCAAGGAAGATCTTGTTGACATATAGCTCCATGATTTCTTGTTTAGAAAGAAGTTGCTCAATGTGAATTGCTATAAAGATCTCTTTGATTTTACGCATGATTTTCTTCTCATTAGATAAGAAGAAGTTACGTGCTAGCTGCTGGGTAATGGTACTTGCACCTTGCTTAGCTGAGCCTGATAGAGCAACAACAACAGCGGCACGAGTAATACCGATCGGATCAATACCAGGGTGCTCATAGAAACGGCTATCTTCAGTTGCAATCAGCGCATGAATGAGATCCTGAGGAATCTCATCGTAAGTTACAGGAATGCGACGCTTTTCGCCAAACTGTGCGATCAGCTTCCCGTCCTGACTATAAACTTGCATAGGTGTTTGTAATTCAACATTTTTTAATGTCGCAACATCTGGCAATTCAGGCTTCACATATTGATAGAAGCCAAAAATTGTGGTCACTCCAAGAATTATGCAAATCAATGTTAAAAATAATAAACGCTTTATGAACTTCACCGGAGAATCCCTGATTGGTTGAGGCTGTATGACGGTAAACCCTAGTACTCTAGGTAAAAAATTAGCAATCAAGATATTAACTCTTATTTAGATGCTAATAACAACCTTTGCACGAAGAAATTTCGGAGCGAGAGTCTATATGGATAAGTTAACAGTTGCGGGCATTGATATTAGTCACAATAGCCTAAAAGCCGTAATACTAAAGCCAGCAAAGGAGGGGTACTCCTTGCTAGGTTATAAAGAAATAGTGCTAAACGACGCTATTGTCGCTGAAAACCATACAATAAATCATCAAGAAATTGTAAAGACCCTAAAAGAGATAAAAAAAGAACTACCACTATTACACCGAAAAGCGGCTGCATCTATTCCAGATAGCGCTGTAATTAGCAAAAGCTTACAGCTTGACTCTCAATTGGAAGAAAGTGAGGTTGAGTTTGCAATCATGCAGGCATTTTCTCTTCAGTCTCCGTTTCCTATTGAGGAATTAAGTTTAGATTTTGTGCCGAACTGTGACAGCAAAGGAAATGAGGTTGCTGGTTTTCGAGTCTTTGCTACTAGAAAAGAGGTGGTAGAAAGTCGAAAACAGGCAATTGAAAAGGCTGGCCTGACACCTATTTTGCTTGACGTTCACTCTCACTCTCAGGGAGCAATATGGCAATTGGCGACAGAGCGGCATCCTGAAAAAGCGCAATACTGTTTGCTTTATGTGGGAGAAAGAAACTGTTCTATTTCCATGTTTACTGCTCAAGGTGAGTTCTTTTATAAGGAGTTTTCATCAGGCTTAGAGCAAGTTATCAATAACTTTCAAACATCTCTTGAGGAGAATGCGAGCGAACAAGAGAAAGTGGAAAGGTTTAACCATGAAACGGCAGATAGGGTAAAGAGACAGCTTCAACTTTACAGCTCAATGAATGGTGAACGAGATATTCGTGGTATTTGGCTTGTCGGTGAAGGCGCATCCACTTTAATGCTCGCAGAAACGTTGGAGCGTCAGTTACAACTGGATTGTGAATTGTTGAATCCATTTAGTCTTTTTGAAATGAAGGTTCCGAAGCGTAAAAGAAGAAATGTTGACTGGCAGCGTTTTGTAACTGCGGCTGGTATAGCAATAAGAGCTATTGACTGGCAAAGGGGGAGCCATGTTGCATCCCGTTAACTTACTACCGTGGAGAGAGGCGAAGAGAGAAGAGCATCGTCGAAGGTTTTTTGGGCTACTCATCCTTGGAGTTTTTGTCGCTGTCGGCTTGCAATGGGCCATCTCATTTTATTTTCAGCACCAACAACGCATGCAACAAGAACGCCTAGATTACCTCACACTTTATATTCATGAACTCGATCAGCGTATTGCCGATATGAAAATTGCAGAGCAAGAGCATAGCAAAATCTTAACAAGGTTAAAGGTTGTGGAGGGTTTGCAAAAAGGACGTAATAAAACGACTGAGTTTATGAATCTTATGCCGTCTGCTATTCCGTCAGGTGTCTATGTCGACAAAATCAAAATGGATGATAGAGAAGTGGAGATTAGTGGGATAAGTGATAGCACCTCTCGACTTGCAACCATGTTAGATAATCTTGAACGGTCTTCTGCTCTCATGGATGTTGAGATGCACTCTATTGTTCATGGAAAAGCACGTTTTGGTAAGGAGTTTCAAACTTTCAAGGTTTCATTTTTGTTCCAGAAACCTGCAAGTCTAGTTATGGCTAGGCAGGAGGAGTCACAATGAGCAACTGGCAAGAACTAGAATTAGATGAAATAACAGATTGGCCTCTATTACCCCAGTCTTTGGTCGTTTGTTTATTGGTAATAGTTCTACTAGCAGGGGGCTATTGGGCTTTTGTTAAGCCGGATAAACAGCGTTTGAACTCGTTAATCGCCGAAGAGCAGAAACTTAAAGTAATGTTGAAAATCAAAGCCAATAAGGTCGCAGCATTACCCAAACTGCAAGCCCAATTGGATGAACTGACTCATCGATATGAATATCTATTGCAGCAATTACCAGCGCAGAAAGAGCTGGCCACAATGCTTGCTTCTGTCAACGAACTTGGCATCGATAATAATCTGACTTTCACACGGATCGATTGGGGGAAGAAACAATCTGAACAATTTTTGTATAGGCTCCCATTGAATATCGAACTTACTGGCGCATTTCATGATATTGGGAGCTTCGCACAAGCGATAGCAACGCTTCCTCGCATCATTACATTTAAGGATGTTACTTGGCAGAGAGTCAGTCAAGAGAGTGAAACCTTACATTTTCGAGTTAGAGCCAATACTTATCAGTTTAAGCCAGAGGAAAAACAAGATGAAAGCTAATGTCTTGTTGTTGGCAGTGATCAGTGCTGCCCTCCTTGG
Organism: Vibrio rotiferianus CAIM 577 = LMG 21460; assembly: GCF_002741985.1. GTDB lineage: Bacteria > Pseudomonadota > Gammaproteobacteria > Enterobacterales > Vibrionaceae > Vibrio > Vibrio rotiferianus. The sequence continues at coordinate 25,422 of NZ_APHW01000029.1, read as the reverse complement.
ATGTCAAGCCAACGACGACTCTCTTGATGATTATATTCGTCAAGTCGAAACTGATGCTAGGCGAGATGTCGCCCAACTTGAGCCTATTGAAGAGTTCGCGGTTGCTGCATACCAAGCAAAAGCTCAACGAGCACCTTTTGAGCTACCTAAGGAAGCGACAATTGCATCTCAGCCAGTTGCTCGAAAAGATTGTTGGCAACCTTCAAACCGCAAACGAAGTGGCAAGCTGGAGCATTTTCCTCTAAGCCAGTTGAGACTAAAAGGTGTTATGGGGATGGGAAATAGTGTCTCTGGGTTAGTACAGGCTCCCAATGGAACCGTATACAAGGTTCATGCTGGTCAGTACATCGGAAAAAATAATGGCAAAGTAACTCACGTTACGCATTCGTATTTACTAATTAACGAGACTTTACCCGATGGCTTAGGGTGTTGGCAAAAACGCAAAGTAAAGCTCGCTCTGAGATAAGTAATTCCGTTTTGATTTTTAGAATTGAGTAAAAGAAATGAGACAAGGATATACATTGAGATACAGGAAGTTATTTGAACTCTTGTGGTTATGGAGTTTGTTGTTAATGGCTCCTTTTGTTTGGGCGGAAGAGTCGTCATCCAATGCATTGAAAAGTATTGATTTCAGGACTAACAAAGATAAAGAAGCGGTCATTATTGTTGAACTCGCTTCACCTGCAGCGATTGTAGATGTCAAAAGAGTTCAAGAAGGGCTTAGTATTGATTTGTTGAATACTTCTGTTGAAGACAACCAGCTTTACTTGCTCGATGTTAAGGATTTCTCTACCGCAGTGGATAGCGTAGAAGTTTTTAGAGATGCAGCAACAACTAGATTGTTGGCGCACATTGAAGGTGACTATACACATGATTACAGGCTTACGGGGAGATATCTCGAAGTAAAAGTTGCACGCTTAAAACCGAATGAAAAGGTGCCAGATAAAAGTATCCTTGAGAAGGAAGGCAAGCTCATCTCTATTAACTTTCAAGATATACCGGTAAGAAATGTCTTGCAGTTGATCGCTGACTACAACGATTTCAACTTGGTGGTCTCGGATTCTGTTGAGGGGAACTTAACGTTACGCTTGGATGGTGTGCCATGGCAGCAGGTACTAGATATTATTCTGCAGGTTAAGGGGCTAGATAAACGCGTTGATGGCAACGTTATTCTAGTCGCACCAAAAGAAGAACTGGACTTACGTGAAAAGCAGCAATTGGAGAAGTTGAAATTAGAAGAAGAAATAGGAGAGCTTTCTTCAGAAATAATCAAAGTTAATTTTGCTAAAGCTTCAGATATTGCTCAAATGATCAATGGTGAAGGGAATATTAGCATGCTGTCTGTCCGTGGCAGTATGACCATTGATGAACGTACAAACTCTCTACTTATCCGTGAACTACCAGAAAATATCGCAGTAATACGTGAGATTGTTGAGTCTCTTGATATTCCTGTTAAGCAAGTTCAGATAGAGGCCAGAATTGTGACCGTGAAAGAGGGGAACCTAGATGAATTAGGTGTTCGCTGGGGCTTCACTTCTATTAATGGTAATAACATGGTTGGTGGTTCAATTGAGAATAACTTGGCTGCGATTGGCTTATACGACGAAGGTGGTAATGCTGAGGATGGAAGCACAGTTGGAATTGATGACTTTCTGAATGTCAATTTGGCAGCTGCATCGACAAATGCAAGCAGCATCGCTTTTCAAGTCGCTAAATTGGGCTCTGACACTCTACTGGATTTGGAGCTTTCAGCTCTACAGCAAGAATCTAAGGCTGAAATCATCTCAAGTCCGCGTTTGGTAACGACAAACAAAAAGCCTGCCTATATCGAGCAAGGTACAGAAATTCCTTACTTAGAGGCTTCCTCCAGTGGTGCAACGACCATTACTTTTAAAAAAGCAGTATTGAGTCTAAAAGTTACCCCCCCCAGATAACGCCCGATAACCGCTTAGTTCTTGATCTCAGCGTGACCCAGGATAGACCTGGTAAAGTTGTTAAAACTGGGACTGGAGAAGCGGTCGCGATTGATACACAGCGAATCGGCACGCAAGTGTTAGTAAATAATGGTGAAACCGTTGTTTTAGGCGGCATTTTCCAACATAGTGTCAGTAATACAATTGACAAAGTTCCGCTGCTTGGAGATTTACCTTTGTTGGGCGCTCTATTTCGCCGTACTTATGAAGATGTAGGTAAGAGTGAGCTGTTGATCTTTGTTACGCCTAAGGTAGTAATTCAGTGATAGATTCACAGATAAAAAGGCGATCAGATCAAAAATAAAGTTGCATTAGAGGCACCATGCTTGGATAATTTCGGGTCTTATCACGAATTATCTGTGAGGAATTGGTGCCACAAGCCTTGTATAACAGCGGTTTAGCTGTGTTTTCTTGTGGCGATCTTATTGAATTAACGTTGTAAATTACCGCTAAATATGGCTGAGAAACGTAATATTTTCCTTGTTGGCCCAATGGGCGCCGGCAAAAGTACAATTGGTAGACACCTAGCACAGCAACTGCATATGGAGTTTGTGGACTCTGATACAGTGATCGAAGAACGCACGGGTGCAGATATCGCTTGGGTTTTTGATGTTGAAGGTGAAGAAGGCTTCCGCAAACGCGAAGAAGCTGTACTTGAAGACCTAACTCAAGAGCAAGGCATCGTGCTAGCAACGGGCGGTGGCTCTGTAAAGAGCAAAGAAAACCGCAACCGTCTTTCAGCACGTGGTGTTGTTGTTTACCTAGAAACAACTATTGAAAAGCAACTTGCTCGCACAAACCGCGACAAGAAGCGTCCTTTACTTCAAACTGACAACCCTCGTGAAGTATTGGAAAGTTTGGCAGGCGAACGTAACCCTCTATACGAAGAAGTAGCGGATTACACAGTTCGTACTGACGATCAGAGTGCAAAAGTGGTAGCCAACCAGATCGTAAAAATGCTAGAAGAGAGATAAGCATTTATCTTTTTCAAATTGGAGCACACCGATGGAACGGATTACGGTCAATCTAGCAGAGCGTAGCTACCCAATCTCAATTGGCGCCGGGTTATTTGAAGACCCGGCGTACCTTTCTCAAATTCTTTCAAACAAAAATGCCAATCAGAAAGTCGTCGTGATCAGTAATGTCACGGTTGCTCCTCTGTACGCGGACAAAATCCTTAGCCAGCTAAAACAGCTTGGTTGTGATGCCTCATTGCTTGAATTACCTGATGGTGAGCAATACAAAAGCTTAGACACATTTAATCAAGTCATGAACTTCCTGCTAGAAGGAAGCTATGCTCGTGACGTAGTGATTATTGCGCTAGGTGGTGGTGTGATTGGCGACCTCGTTGGCTTTGCCTCGGCATGCTACCAACGCGGTGTTGATTTCATCCAGATTCCAACCACATTATTGTCTCAAGTGGACTCGTCGGTTGGCGGTAAAACGGCAGTGAACCATCCGCTTGGTAAAAACATGATTGGTGCTTTTTACCAACCTAAAGCGGTTATCATCGATACCAATTGCCTATCGACGCTCCCAGAGCGTGAGTTTGCAGCGGGTATTGCTGAGGTGATCAAGTACGGCATTATTTACGATGGCGCTTTCTTCGACTGGTTAGAAGAGAACCTTGACCGTCTATATGCATTGGATGAAGAAGCACTGACTTATGCCATCGCACGTTGTTGTGAAATCAAAGCAGAAGTTGTAGCTCAAGATGAGAAAGAATCGGGCATTCGAGCGTTGTTGAACTTAGGTCATACCTTTGGTCACGCGATTGAAGCTGAATTGGGTTACGGTAACTGGTTGCATGGTGAAGCGGTATCTTCTGGTACGGTTATGGCAGCGAAGGCGTCGCATCTACGTGGCTTAATTACGCAGCAACAGCTGGATCGCATTATTACCATTATGCGTCGAGCAAAACTACCAGTGCATACGCCAGATACCATGAGCTTTGATGACTTCATGACACACATGATGCGAGATAAGAAAGTCTTATCCGGTCAGCTGCGTTTAGTTCTGCCAACTGGCATTGGCAGTGCAGAAGTCATTGCGGACACATCGCAAGACATAATCAAACAAGCTATCGACTTCGGTCGCGATATTTAACCTAAACAGTGACGCCTTAAGGCGTCATTGATGCATTATTAGGGTTAACGAATGAGTGCAGCTCATATTTTAGAATTAGACTCTCAAACAGATTTATTGCATCGCCTCGCTATGTTGAGCAACTTTAGCTCTAACCTTATTGTAGTTAATGGTGATATTGGATTCGGAAAGTCATGGCTAGCCCAACGATATCTTGAAGTTGGTGCAATGAATAAGAATCAGTGCTTATTGCTGTGTCATCCCAACCAGGATGATACCCAGCGTCGTATGCAGATTTTAAGTCAAATTGTGAGTGATGCGCTTTTTAATCAGCAAGATAGTTTGCTAGATAGTATGGAGCGAATTCTAGATAGCGAGTCGTGTGACATTGCGATAGTGGTCGATGACGCCCACCTGTTAAGTGAAGCACTTATTTCTGAGCTGTGGATGCTTGTATTAGCGGCTCAGGCAAATCCAAATTGGAAAATCAATGTCATACTATTTTCTCAGCTTGGTCGTTTAGAAAACGTTTTGCAACGGGTGAGTTACGGGCAAGAACTTAAACCCGTTGAGCTCGAAGTTGATATGCTGTCTGAAATGGAAGCAAGGCAGTTTTTTGAGTCATTAGTAATGCGCTATGTTGATGATGACAATGAAAAGCGTACACGGGCTGCTTTTAAAACAGTCAGTCCAATCCCTGGTGACATTATGGCGTTAGGAGATTTAAAAGTGGAAAAAAGGATTATTATCCGCTCTATAGTTGGCTCACCAATTAAAATTGCTATTGTCGTATTAGCATTATTGCTTCTTGCTGCTGGTGGATACTGGTGGATGCTCAATCAGCCGACTCCCGATGATAAAGCTCAGCAAATAGCAGGCTCTTTGGAACAGACGGCAATACCGACGTTATCGGAGCCTAGTGATAAAGAGGCTAAAAAAACGGAAAACTTAACACCGTTAGATCACAGTGTAGATCCCTCTTTGGATATTTCAGGTGCTCAAGATGATTCGGATGCCCTGCCGCCAGCCATTGTCGAAGAGGTGGCTAGCGTTGGTAATGAAGATACTCAGCAGCGAGTAGTTATTGAGTCAGATGTCGTCGATGCATTGCTTGAAGGTAAGACTGATACGGTAGATACAACAGAAATAAAGCAAGTTGTAGAGCCGACCTCGATTCAAAGCGAAACGCCCAGTGTTGCAAGCTCAGCATTGATTGAGGTGATTCGACCTGAAGCTACAGAGGAAGCGGCGATTCCTGAATCAGATGCTTCTTCACCGCCGATTGTTCAGTTCTCTTTTGCTAAAGAGGAGTTGAAGACTCTCTCTCCGAGAGCGTATACCTTGCAGTTAGCGGCGATGACATCTTTAGAAGATGTGCAATCTTTTTTAGATGATTACCAACTTAACGGCAAAGTAAGAATCTACCCAACAGTGAGAAATAATACTGATTGGTACATCATTACTTATCAAGATTACCCAACCATTCAGCAGGCTAGAGATGCGGTAGATAGTTTACCATCTTCACTCAAAGCGCTGAGTCCTTGGGCAAAATCGTTAAGACAAGTTCAGCGTGAGATAGAGCGTGTGAAATAATCCTGAGCTTCGCTGAAAAATATGTTACATTCCGCAGCCTTAATTTTTGGTCGATAGATAGAGCAGTAGATGAAAAAGCAACGAGCCTTTCTGAAATGGGCAGGAGGAAAATACGGTCTGGTTGAAGACATCCAACGCCATTTGCCACCGGCTCGAAAGCTAGTTGAACCTTTTGTTGGGGCTGGTTCGGTGTTTCTTAATACTGATTACGACCAATATCTACTGGCGGACATCAATCCAGATTTGATTAATCTCTACAACTTGCTGAAAGAGCGTCCTGAAGAGTACATCTCAGAAGCGAAGCGTTGGTTTGTTGCAGAGAACAACCGCAAAGAAGCCTACCTGAGCATTCGCGCTGAGTTTAATAAAACGGACGACGTCATGTACCGTTCTCTAGCGTTCCTATACATGAACCGTTTTGGTTTTAATGGGCTGTGCCGTTACAACAAGAAAGGTGGCTTCAACGTGCCATTTGGTTCTTACAAGAAGCCGTACTTCCCAGAAGCAGAGATGGAATTCTTTGCTGAAAAAGCGAAGAAAGCGACTTTTGTTTGCGAAGGTTACCCAGAAACATTCAGCCGAGCACGTAAGGGCAGTGTGGTTTACTGCGACCCGCCTTACGCACCGCTATCTAACACTGCAAACTTTACCTCTTATGCAGGAAATGGCTTTACGCTTGATGATCAAGCTGCGTTGGCAGACATTGCGGAGAAAGCGGCAACTGAACGAGGTATTCCAGTTCTGATCTCTAACCACGACACGAAGTTAACGCGTCGCCTATACCATGGTGCAGAACTGAACGTGGTAAAAGTGAAGCGTACTATCAGCCGTAACGGCAGTGGTCGCAATAAAGTTGACGAGCTGCTTGCTCTATTCCGTGCGTCAGACGCAGATAAATCTGACTCTTAATTCTCACACTATTGCATCTAAATAGTGGATCTCCCCACTGGCTTCGGTAGAATTGCGCGCAAATTATTTGCTGTTTGCTCGCCACTACTGAGGTCAGGTATGAAAGATTTTCTAATTGCACCATCCATTTTATCGGCTGATTTTGCTCGTCTAGGTGAAGACGTAGAGAAAGTACTCGCAGCTGGTGCGGATGTGGTGCACTTCGACGTTATGGATAACCACTATGTACCAAACCTGACTTTTGGTGCGCCAGTGTGTAAAGCACTACGTGATTACGGCATTACTGCCCCAATCGATGTTCATCTAATGGTGAAGCCTGTTGATCGTATCATCCCTGATTTCGCAAAAGCTGGCGCGTCGATGATCACTTTCCACATTGAAGCATCTGAGCATGTAGACCGTACTCTCCAGCTTATCAAAGAGCACGGCTGTAAAGCGGGTGTAGTACTTAACCCAGCAACACCGCTTGCGCATCTTGAGTTCATCATGGACAAAGTTGACTTGATTCTACTGATGTCAGTAAACCCTGGTTTTGGTGGGCAATCATTTATCCCTCATACGTTAGATAAACTACGAGCAGTGCGCAAGATGATTGACGAATCTGGTCGTGATATTCGTCTAGAAATCGATGGTGGTGTGAAAGTTGATAACATTCGTGAAATTGCAGAAGCGGGCGCAGATATGTTTGTTGCTGGCTCGGCTATTTTCAGCGAGCCGGATTACAAACAGGTGATCGACAAAATGCGCGCAGAGCTTGCAGACGTCAAATAAGCGCTGACAGATTAGCTTTAAAGCAAGCGTTGTAACGTGATGATTTAAAAGGCTGCCACTTTGTTGGTAGCCTTTATTATTTCTGGCGTGAGCTAAGCAAAAATATCGAGCGAGGTGTGCAAATAATCACTTGCCTATTTTGCTTCCTTTCTGTACTATTCGTGCTCCTTAAAACTCGGTCAATTTTCTTTAGTTCCTTGCTTCCTCTGGACGACCGAGCCAATCGTGGAAGCTAATAATCCGTAAGGAGCAACCAATGCGTCATTACGAAATCGTATTCATGGTGCACCCTGATCAAAGCGAGCAAGTTGCTGGCATGATCGAGCGTTACACTGGTTCAATCACTGAAGCTGGCGGTAAAATCCACCGTCTAGAAGACTGGGGCCGTCGTCAACTGGCTTACCCAATCAACAAGCTTCACAAAGCTCACTACGTTCTAATGAACGTTGAAGCTGACCAAGCTGTAATCGATGAGCTAGAAACTGCTTTCCGTTTCAACGATGCAGTTCTACGTAACATGATCATGCGTACTAAAGCGGCTATCACTGAGCAATCTATCATGCTTAAGCAGAAAGAAGAGCGTGCAGAGCGTGCTCCTCGTCGCGAAGAGCGTGCTGAAGCTAAGCCAGAAGCAGCTGCTGAGTAATATTTCTTATGACCAATCGAATGGAGCTGAGTGGCACCATTGCCAAGCCGCCCATTCGTAGTAAAAGCCCTAGTGGCATTGAACACTGTCGGTTTTGGGTAGAGCATCGTTCTACTATCATCGAAGCTGACCTACCACGACAAGTTTATTGTCGAATGCCGGTAGTTGTCAGTGGGCTTAGGTCGCAAGCATTAACTCAGAATTTAGTACAAGGCAGTAACATTAAGGTAAGTGGTTTTGTTGCTTACCAAACCGGCCGAAATGGCGTTGGGAAATTAGTGTTACACGCCGACAACATTACTCAAATTTAAGATCAGGAGATAGCCCATGGCTCGTTTCTTCCGTCGTCGTAAATTCTGCCGTTTCACTGCAGAAGGCGTACAAGAGATTGATTACAAAGACGTAGCAACTCTTAAAAACTACATCACTGAAGCTGGTAAAATCGTTCCTAGCCGTATCACTGGTACAAGCGCTAAATACCAACGTCAACTAGCTCGCGCTATCAAGCGTTCACGCTACCTAGCTCTACTACCGTACACTGACAAGCATCAGTAATCGGTCGTTTTATTAAGAAAGAGGATTAAGCAATGCAAGTTATTCTACTTGATAAAATCGGTAACCTAGGTGGTCTTGGCGATACTGTAAACGTTAAATCTGGCTACGCTCGTAACTTCCTTATCCCTCAAGGTAAAGCAGTTATGGCTACTAAAGGTAACGTTGAAATGTTCGAAGCTCGTCGCGCTGAACTAGAAGCTAAAGTTGCTGAGCAACTAGCTGCTGCAGAAGCACGTGCTGAGAAAGTTAACGCTCTAGAAGCTGTTGTTATCGCATCTAAAGCTGGTGACGAAGGCAAACTATTCGGTTCTATCGGTACTCGTGACATCGCTGACGCTATCACAGCTGCAGGCGTTGAAGTTGCTAAGAGCGAAGTTCGCCTTCCTGAAGGTGCTCTACGTAACACTGGTGAGTTCGAGATCAGCGTTCAACTTCACTCAGAAGTTTTCGCTACTGCGAACGTACAAGTTGTTGCTGCTGAGTAATTCAGTACCAAGACGAAATGCTAAAAAGCACCTCTTATGAGGTGCTTTTTTTATGTCTGAAATTTGCGAAGAAGGAAGTCCGTTTCTAGAACAGAAACAGCAGATTTACTGAAAAGACACTGTCAGCCTTTTCCAATCCATCTGGCACTTTATCGTGATATTGACGGGAGTGAGTAAGCTTTAATGCAATATCTTCAGTGATGTCATTGGTGATACTTAAGTCACTATCAACTCGGGTGTTGCTTTTACCTGCTACTAACGTGACATCAGCTGAAAAACTCAGGTTGTCGAGTACTTGCCATGAGGTGTTAATGTTGCCTCGGAAGATGCCTTCTTGAACTATGTCAGGAAAGATAATGTCATCGTCATCAATTTCATCTAAGTTAGGTTCTTGATAACGGAAGCCTGGCCCCACCTCAACCTCTAATACAAATTGTTCAGTATAAGAGAACTGATAACCTAAACCGCCAGAAAGTGTGTAATCTTTGAAATAAGCACTGTAGCGAGAATCAACGCCTTTAAAGCTGCCGTAGAAATATGTCTTAGGGCCTAACTTATAGTCGGTTTGAGCGCTGTAAGTCGAGGAGCGCTTATCTTCTTCGCCATCTTTATACAGATTATAGAACTTCCATTCTCCATTCGAACGGTGCCGTCCGGCGGTGTACTCTGTGCTCAGGCGAGCATTCAAGGAGCGTGAATCCGTGTTACCTGTGTGAGCTTGATAGCCGAACTCGACCTCCGTTTTCAGTGGAGCAGGAGCTTTGACGGTTTGCTCTGTTTGTACTGATTCTTCGGCATACGCTGTACCTGCACAAAGCAAGCCAAAGCTAAGTAACCAGTATCGTGACACAAATACCTCGGATGTTGAGAAAAGGAGGGGAATGATACTGATACATATAGTGTGCTTGGTCAATGGTCGGTTAATTTTTATTAGACCCAAACGAAATTCAATACCTATTGGTGAGTTGAATTCCTGACAACTAATTGTCTCATCAGGGAAGCATCTTGGTTAGGTTTAAGGTTATAATCTCGGGTCATTAGTAGTTATCGAGCAAAGTCATGGCGGAAAATAGAAATCGCAAACCTTCGGATAGTCAGGTCGACGCAATCAAAGTCCCACCTCACTCACTAGAAGCCGAGCAATCAGTAATTGGTGGTCTATTACTAGACAACGAACGCTGGGACACCGTTGCTGAACGTGTTGTTAGTAGTGATTTCTACAGTCGCCCTCATCGTCTGATCTTTGAAGGTGTTAAGACCATTCTCGAAGCAGGGAAACCACTTGATCTGATTACTTTGTCAGAGCACCTGGAACGTCATGAGCAGCTCGATGATGTTGGTGGTTTTGCATACCTAGCAGACCTTGCCAAAAACACGCCAAGTGCCGCAAACATTAATGCCTATGCGGATATTGTCGCTGAACGTGCCATTGTTCGTGGTTTAATTGGTGTGGCGAATGAAATCGCAGACGCTGGTTATGATCCACAAGGCAGAAGCTCTGAAGATTTGATCGATATGGCGGAGAGTAAAGTTTTCGCTATCGCAGAGTCTCGAACCAGTGAAAATGAAGGTCCGCAAAACGTTGATAACATTCTCGAAAAAACGCTTGAGCGTATCGAGTTGCTTTATAAAACACCTCAAGATGGCGTGACCGGTGTGAACACTGGTTTTAATGATCTCAATAAGAAAACCGCAGGTCTGCAAGGTTCTGACTTGGTCATTGTAGCGGCACGTCCATCGATGGGTAAAACCACTTTTGCGATGAACCTGTGTGAAAACGCGGCGATGGACCAAGACAAACCGGTACTTATCTTCTCGCTAGAGATGCCTGCCGAACAGTTGATGATGCGTATGCTTGCGTCCCTATCTCGCGTTGACCAAACCAAGATCCGTACTGGTCAGCTTGATGATGAAGATTGGGCTCGTATTTCTTCTACCATGGGTATCCTGATGCAGAAGAAAAACATGTACATCGATGACAGCTCTGGTCTAACACCAACAGAAGTACGTTCCCGTGCTCGTCGTGTAGCTCGTGAGCATGGTGGCCTATCGATGATCATGGTCGACTACCTTCAACTAATGCGTGTTCCTGCTCTCTCTGATAACCGTACTTTGGAGATCGCGGAAATTTCGCGCTCTTTGAAAGCATTGGCGAAAGAATTGAACGTACCAGTTGTTGCACTATCGCAGCTAAACCGTTCCCTAGAGCAGCGTGCCGATAAACGCCCAGTTAACTCAGATTTGCGTGAATCGGGCTCTATCGAGCAGGATGCCGACTTGATCATGTTCATTTACCGTGACGAGGTTTATAACCCAGATAGCCCGTACAAGGTACGGCAGAAATTATTCTTGGTAAGCAACGTAACGGCCCCATCGGCTCGGTTCGCTTAACCTTCCAAGGTCAACACTCGCGCTTCGATAACTACGCGGGCCCAGCATTTGATATTGATGATGAGTAATACCATGAGCTATATGAAAGCCGCGATGGCATGTATTGACTTGTCAGCACTGCAACACAACTTACAACGCGTAAAAGAACAAGCGCCAGAAAGCAAAGTGATGGCGGTGGTGAAGGCGAATGGCTATGGTCATGGGCTTCGTCATGTAGCTAAGCATGCCACCCACGCTGATGCATTTGGTGTAGCTCGAATCGAGGAAGCGCTTCAACTTCGCGCATGCGGAGTAGTGAAACCCATTCTTCTTCTCGAAGGTTTCTACTCCTCGGGTGATCTGCCCGTTTTGGTGACCAACAACATTCAAACGGTTGTTCATTGTGAGGAACAACTTGCGGCTCTTGAGCAAGCTGAGCTTGAGACACCTGTCGTCGTGTGGTTAAAAATCGACAGTGGTATGCACCGACTGGGTGTACGCCCAGAGCAATATGATGAGTTTCTTAGTCGACTAAATTCTTGTCCCAATGTAGCAAAGCCGCTGCGTTACATGAGTCACTTTGGTTGTGCAGATGAACTAGAGAGTAACATCACCACAGAACAAATTGAGTTATTTATGTCACTGACCGCTGGCTGTCAGGGCGAGCGCTCTTTAGCGGCATCGGCAGGTTTGCTTGCATGGCCACAGAGCCAACTTGATTGGGTTCGTCCTGGGATCATTATGTATGGTGTTTCACCATTTAATCACCGAACAGCGCAAGACATGGGCTATCGACCAGTCATGACGCTCAAGTCGCACCTGATCGCAGTACGCGAAGTGAAGAAAGGTGAAAGCGTCGGTTATGGTGGTATGTGGACTAGCGAGCGAGACACCAAAGTAGGTGTTATTGCGGTTGGTTACGGCGATGGTTATCCGCGAACGGCACCAAATGGTACGCCAGTTCTAGTTAACGGACGTAAAGTGCCAATCGCTGGGCGCGTATCTATGGATATGTTGACGGTCGATTTAGGGCCCGATGCGACGGATAAAGTGAGCGATGAAGCGATTCTATGGGGTAAGGACTTACCGGTGGAAGAGGTAGCAAGCCACATAGGCACCATTGCTTATGAGCTTGTGACTAAGCTGACTTCTCGCGTTGAAATGGAATACACGAAGTAGCCCATGAAGAACCAAGTATGTTTAGTGCTGGCATTTTCTGCCAGCCTTTTTTTATCCCACCAAAGTGTCGCGAAAGAAAAAGACTCTGCATTCGTTCCTTTTTATTTCAGTACCGAAACCTTAGGTAGCACCATCGGTCTAGCTGGTGTAGCAAAAGGCGTTGGTCAGCCACAAGCCGCGCTGTTTGGTATGGGGCTGTATTCTGAGAAAGACAGCTACGTCGGTTTTCTTTCGGCTTTCAATTACGCTTTGTCATCAAACCTTTTGTTTAGCACGCAGATGTATCAAGCGCGCTTTAACGACAATCCATATTACTTAGGCGATCAAGGCTCAAACGGCTCCTCAACGGAAGACAAAACCATAACCAATGGGGATGAAGAGAACTACAAGCTGGAGTTCAAGTTCCTGCTTCCTTGGGGCAACGTTCGTGAACACGGGTTACTTGGTGCATTCCAACCGATTCGCGATGTAAGTTTTGCTTCTCCAGTTGAGTCCGGTGTCAGCTCAATTATCTTCACGCCGTTTTATTCTTCTCGTGAGTTAGACATCTACAACGATAAGAAAGAAGAAGCGACAGGTTTTAGCCTGACATTTGACTGGGATAACCGCGACAGTGTGCGTAATACCACGCGAGGCTCCCATACCTCGTTTGACTTAACTACGGGAGCGGAGAGCTTACAGTCAGAAGATCTATGGTTGAAGTGGGAGTTCCAAAACAGTCAGTATTACTCGTTGGGTCCGTTGGGCGATTGGTTTGATCAGCAAGTTCTGGCATTCGATTTCTATACAGCAGATACACCGACATGGAATCAGTGTGATGGTACAGTATGTAGTCGACCACCTGAGCAAGAACAAGTGCGCTTAGGTGGTTTGTATCGTCTGCGTGGTTATACGGCAGGTCGTTATCATGGGCGCAGTGCGATTCATTATTCTGCGGAATACCGCGTATTGCCAGACTGGCAGCCACTCGATGATATTCCTCTTATCAACTACTACGACTTACCTTGGTGGCAATGGGTGGCATTTGTCGAAGTAGGGCGAGTCGCGGACAATTATGACCTCAAGACATTGCATGAAGACATGAAGTGGAACGTCGGTGGCGCTGTGCGCTTCCAAGTTGAAGGGATTGTAGTTCGTGCCGAGATGGCAAAAGGTGCTGACGAGGGCACCTTCCGAGTCATGATAAATCAACCGTTCTAAATCGATATAAAACAAAGGCTAACCCTGTGGTTAGCCTTTGTTTTATCAGCGTTATTCGCCGTTGATGGTGGCAATAATGCGTCGGCTGCCACCGTAATCACGGTGCTCGCCTAAGTAAATTCCCTGCCATGTTCCCAGCGCTAATTGCCCATTTTGAATAGGAATTGTCACACTGCTGCCAAGTAAAGACGCTTTAATATGAGCTGGCATATCATCATCACCTTCATAGGTGTGTTGATAATAAGGCGCACGCTCAGGCACAAACTTATTGAAGTGAGCTTCCATATCCATACGCACAGTCGGGTCGGCATTTTCATTTAAGGTCAAACTGGCTGACGTATGCTGAATGAATAAATGTAACAAACCTACTGAAAGCGATTGGATTTGTGGTAATTGTTGTTCAATTTCATCAGTGATCAGATGAAAGCCTCGACTACGTGCTTTTAATTGCAGAGTTTTTTGTGCCCACATATGCGTTCCTTTGGAAAAATTTGGTTTGGCGTCTATCCTAATCCAATTAGAGCCTGTCATTAGTAAATGATATGATTCCCAACGTCATAAATGAATTGTTTAAATTCGAAACAGGGAACGTGACCTAACTCAATGTGAGTGTAAGGGCACTCAGTCATAATTGGCGACTGAAAAAAAATTACAAAGACTTGTTTTGTGGCAATTTGCCCAAACATCTCATTTATATTCTATTTGCTAAATCGGGGATTCCGCAGTTTTCGCTAGACTGTAAGGAATGGAACCTACTGTAACATCGGGATAAAGACCATGTTGAAAAATATCAATCCAACGCAAACACAAGCTTGGAAAGCGCTAACTGCGCATTTCGAATCTGCACAAGATATGGATCTGAAAGAGCTGTTTGCTCAAGACGCTGCGCGTTTCGACAAATACTCTGCACGCTTCGGCTCAGACATCCTAGTCGATTACTCAAAGAACCTAATCAACGAGGAAACTCTGAAGCACCTTTTCGCTCTTGCTAACGAGACTGAGCTTAAGTCAGCAATTGAAGCGATGTTCAGTGGTGAAGCGATCAACAAAACAGAAGATCGCGCTGTTCTTCACACTGCACTGCGTAACCGTTCGAACAAACCTGTAATGGTTGGCGGCGAAGACGTAATGCCAGCGGTAAACGCTGTTCTTGAGAAAATTAAATCATTTACTGAGCGTGTAATCGGCGGTGAGTGGAAAGGTTACACAGGTAAAGCAATCACAGATATCGTAAACATCGGTATCGGCGGCTCAGACCTTGGTCCTTACATGGTGACTGAAGCATTGGCACCATACAAAAACCACCTGAACCTACACTTCGTTTCTAACGTTGATGGTACTCACATCGTTGAGACTTTGAAGAAAGTAGACCCAGAGACAACGCTATTCTTGATCGCGTCTAAGACGTTCACGACTCAAGAAACCATGACTAACGCGCACTCTGCTCGTGATTGGTTCCTTGAGACAGCTGGTGATCAAGCACACGTTGCTAAGCACTTCGCAGCGCTTTCTACTAACGCTCCTGCAGTATCTGAGTTTGGTATCGACACAGACAACATGTTTGAGTTCTGGGACTGGGTTGGTGGTCGTTACTCACTATGGTCAGCAATCGGTCTTTCAATTGCTTTGTCTGTAGGTTACGACAACTTCATTGAGCTTCTAGACGGTGCTCATGAGATGGATAACCACTTCGTATCGACAGATCTAGAAAGTAACATCCCAGTGATTCTTGCTTTGATCGGTATTTGGTACAACAACTTCCATGGTGCTGAGTCTGAAGCAATCCTACCTTACGACCAGTACATGCACCGTTTCGCGGCGTACTTCCAGCAAGGTAACATGGAATCTAACGGTAAGTACGTTGACCGTGAAGGTAACGCAGTGACTTACCAAACCGGTCCTATCATCTGGGGTGAACCGGGCACTAACGGTCAGCACGCGTTCTACCAGCTGATTCACCAAGGCACTAAGCTGATCCCATGTGACTTCATTGCACCTGCAATCAGCCACAACCCAGCAAGCGACCACCACCAAAAACTGATGTCTAACTTCTTTGCACAAACAGAAGCATTGGCATTTGGTAAGTCAGCAGAAACTGTGAAGGCAGAATTTGCGAAAGCAGGTAAGAGCGAAGAAGAAATGGCGTCTCTAGTACCGTTCAAAGTATTTGAAGGTAACCGCCCAACGAACTCTATCCTAGTTAAGCAAATCACACCTCGCACGCTAGGTAACCTGATCGCAATGTACGAGCACAAAATCTTCGTTCAAGGCGTTATCTGGAACATCTTCAGCTTCGACCAATGGGGTGTTGAGCTAGGCAAACAACTAGCAAACCAAATCCTACCTGAGCTAGCTGATGAGTCTGAAATCAACTCACACGATAGTTCGACAAACGGTCTAATCAATGCATTTAAAGCGTTCAAGGCTTAATGTTTGAATAGAAAAACAAAAGGTCAGCAAATGCTGACCTTTTTTATTGCTTGAGGCAGAAACAAAATAGGTTGGCACGGACCAACCTATTTCTTCTCAATTATTCAAAGCAAATCTCAATGAAGGCATTTCCCCACTGTGAAGAGAAAGGCATGATAATGATTGAGCCTTCACACTTGTGACGAATGGTGTGACCCTTACCGGATACTACAACTGGGGTTGCCATATCAAAATCAAACCCACTTTCAGCCAGAATACGTTTTGCGCCGCCAGTCACCATATTAGTGATTTCACCGACCATATCCGTAACTTCTTCGTTCAATCCATTTGGGCGTTCGCCCAACATGTTTTGCATGATTTCTAGCGCTAGAGCTTCGTCAAAAGTAATCGACATTGAACCTCTAGTTTGAGCTCCAACCATACCGATCAAGCCAGAAACATCGCCACGTGCAATTTCGTCCTTCTTGATACGGGGTTTTTGAGGCTTCAGCTCCAAGGAAGCCATCGTTTTTAGTACATTCATTAATGAAGCTAAAAACGGGTTTACAAATTCAGCGCGCATAACGTTCTTCTATATACTTATTCTTTCATTTCGGAGGAACATGTCTGGCATGTACCATGCGTTTCGATTACCTGATTAGTAACTCGAAAGCCATGCTTCTCTGCGTTATTGGCTAACAAGGATATCAGTGTCTCATCTTCAAGTTCAACGACGTCGCCACATTTATCGCAAATTAGCAATTGGAAATAGTGCTGATCGGTGTTGCAAGAGCAACAAGTGATGAAACTATTGGTAGACTCGACTCTATGAATGAAACCTTGTTCCAACAGAAAATCTAAAGCCCGATATACTGTAGGAGGCTTGGCTTGAGGTTCGCTCTCCTTTAGTTGCTCCAATAGCTCATACGCACTAGAGGCGCGGCGATTAGAACAAATAAGCTCAAAAACGCGTCGACGCTGTGGAGTTAATCGTACTCCTCTGGCCGCACATATTCCTTCAATTTGTTCAATGATTGTTGGGTCCAAATCCTTCACCATAACTATTGGACTAGCCTAATGATAAACCATTTCTATTGGAACTTGGTTTAGAAATTCTTAATTTTACCTGCTATCAAAACGAAAATCATGACATAAAGCAAATTGCGTAGGGCTCAAATGATGAATTAGTGCAGGAACACACACTTTATGCGTGTTTCCTATTGACTGAAATTGTCAACGAGACTCGCATCCCAAAGCCCAATAGGTATACAATAGCCGACTTGAATTTTGAGCGCTAATCACGCTCCCTTAATTAATACGTATATGGGTGTCTTTATCATGACTCATTCTTGCAGGCTTTCGGTAGCACCAATGCTTGATTGGACGGATCGTCATTGCCGTTATTTCCATCGCTTGATGACCAAAGAAACCTTGTTGTATACCGAAATGGTAACGACAGGTGCAATCATTCATGGAAAAGGGGATTTCCTAGCTTATAACGAAGAAGAGCATCCGTTAGCCCTTCAGCTTGGTGGTTCTAACCCGGTAGATTTGGCGACGTGTGCCAAGTTAGCCCAAGAGCGTGGTTATGATGAAATCAACCTTAACGTAGGTTGTCCATCTGATCGTGTGCAAAACGGTCGCTTTGGTGCATGCCTAATGGCAGAGCCTCAGTTGGTAGCAGACTGCGTAGCAGCGATGAAATCTGTTGTGGATATTCCCGTAACAGTAAAAACACGTATTGGTATCGACGATCAAGACTCTTATGAGTTCCTAACAGACTTCGTTTCGATTGTGTCTGAAAAAGGTGGCTGTGAGCAATTTACTATTCATGCGCGCAAAGCGTGGCTGAGTGGTTTGAGCCCGAAAGAAAACCGTGAAATCCCACCATTGGATTACCCACGGGCATATCAATTGAAGCAAGACTTTTCGCATCTGACTATTGCTATCAATGGTGGCGTGAAGTCACTAGAAGAAGCAAAAGAGCATCTACAACACCTAGATGGTGTAATGATCGGTCGTGAAGCCTACCAAAGCCCTTACTTGCTAGCGTCTGTTGATCAAGAGCTATTTGGTTCAACTGCTCCAGTGAAAAAGCGTAGTGAAATTGTCGAAGAGATGTACCCGTACATCGAAGCACAATTGGCAAAAGGTGCTTACCTAGGTCATATCTCGCGTCATATGTTGGGTCTATTCCAAAACATGCCAGGTGCTCGTCAATGGCGTCGTCACATCAGTGAAAACGCGCATAAACCTGGTTCAGGTCTAGAAGTGCTACAAGACGCACTTGCTAAGATTCCTAAAGAGTTGAACGTGTAAATTTCACCAGTGGTTGGTGAAAATTGCCAACTAACAAATAGTAAAGCCAGAGTGTAGAAATGCCTCTGGCTTTATTTTTGTCTATAGATCATTGGTTTAGTTCGTTTTTCATAAGTTGGTACAGAACCTGCTCTAGTTAAACTAAAACAAAGGAGAAGTGATTATGTTGGAACTCATCTTTATTTTAGTTTTCACGGCAACTTTGCTGGTAACAGGGATTACCATGGTCACAGTATTTGCCGCGACGGGAATTGCTCTAGTGGTGATGTTCTTGCTGGGTATGGTCGGCGTAGTACTGAAGTTATTACCGTGGTTAATTGTTATTGCGTTAGGTATTTGGTTTTTTAAAAATTGCGTTGCCCAACCTCGTTATAAGTAAGTTGTTATGGATATTTAGTTGATGGGGGGCTGCGAGAATATGATATTATTCCGGCACGCCCCTTAATGTTGAAATCAGCTATCTCGGAGTAAAAATCACATGACATATAAAGCGACCATCGCTTTAGCGACAGTATCCCTATCGCTGGCAACGTCTTACCCTTGTTTTGCAGAAGAGTCTTCTTTTACTGCTAAGGTAGGAGCAGAAGTCTGGGCGGCAGATACTAAAGTTAATGAGGTTAGAAGAGATAGCAGTGCAACCGGTACTTTTTATGCAGCGATTGAGCATGATGTAAAATATGTACCAAACGCGCGCCTTCGTTACTCAAGCGTTGATGCGGATTATATGGGCCTCGACAAGCTAGACCTTACGCTTTACTACCAAGTTCTTGAACATGATTTGCTTCATTTTGATGCAGGTCTTACCTTTAGTAATTTGAGTGACACGAAATACGTGGATGCAGGCACTAATGCTCGTACTGAAGATTTTGATGAGCTGATTTGGGCTTGGTATGGCTATGCGGAAATAACGGTACCAAATACTAATTTTGATGTAATTGGTGAAATGAACTTTGGTGATAGCAAAGGCATTAAAAGCACTGATCTGATGGCTGGTATGCAATACCGAATTCCTTTCCAAGAGTCTCAACTGGCTTTTCGTGGGGGGGGTACCGTGTGATTGATTTAGAGTCGGAACAATTCTTATCGAGCTTAGGCAAAGAGTTCATCTTTGCAAACGGGTTCTTTGTATCTGCAGAATACTCCTTCTAACTCGATACTACTCAATTCTTTAAAACGTCGCTTTATAAGCGGCGTTTTTTTATATCACTTCATTATATTAAATCGAATTTCTCGCCCAAGTTTCAGACTTCGACCATGCTTATCTAAGAGCAATGTATAAAAGTTGGAGCAGGGATTGCGATGACAATAAATGAATTACGACATCTATTTCGTGACAACCAGCTGGTAGAAGCCATTATCGAACCTTCAATTCAAGAAGGCGGATGGGTTGTTGAGTTTCGCCATGCGCGTGGAGGTTTCGTTTGTCTCACGGACAGTCATGGAGAAGAATGCCTCTACGATGATCTCGATACGGCTTCAAAGTCAGCCATGGCTGTCGGCTTTCAGCAAGTTCGAATTGAAGATCGTTGAATCTTGGTTTCGCTTTCATACTTCCAAAAAGTTATAAAACATTCACTTCTATTCTTTCTTGTTATTAAGGAGGTTGGTTAATCTATCGTCACGCAATGAATAGGGATGTCGTGACAATGTCTTTTCAAAAGAATGTATCGGAAGAAAATAAAGGGCAGAGTGGTAACCCGCCAATCGCAAGCCCGATCAATGACCAACAATTTAACGCACTCCAGCAAACTGTCTCTGAGTTGTCTTCACAACAACTCGCATGGGTCAGTGGGTACTTCTGGGGGCTAGCTCAAAACCAACCAAGCGCAGCGGCTGCAAACCCAATTGCTCAAGCGGCAGCAGCGGTGGCGGCAAAACCAGCAGGAAAGCTAAGCATCATTTTTGCTTCTCAAACTGGTAACGCAAAAGGCGTTGCTGAGGCTCTAGAGCAAGAAGCTAAAGCTGAAGGCATTGCTGTTGAGCTATTTGACGCCAGCGATTACAAAGGCAAGAACCTTGCTAAAGAAACCCATGTGATCATCGTAGCGTCGACCAATGGTGAGGGTGAAGCGCCGGATAATGCCATTGAACTGCATGAGTTCCTTCAATCTAAGAAAGCCCCGAAGTTACCAAATCTGCAATACGCCGTAATTGCTCTGGGTGATTCTAGTTACGAGTTTTTCTGCCAAACGGGTAAAGACTTTGATACTTACTTATCTAAGCTCGGCGCAACTGCCTTCATCGACCGTATTGATTGTGATGTGGATTATGAAGCACCGGCAGCAGAATGGCGTAAGCAAGCGCTTGAACAAGTAAAAGAAGCCCTTTCTTCAGGTAATGAAGCAGAAGTGGTTCAACTACCCGTCGGTCAAGCCGCTCCAGGGCATTCTGCTTACAACAAGCAAAATCCATATACAGCCACACTACTGACCAGCCAGAAAATTACGGGGCGTGATTCAGGTAAAGACGTGCGTCATGTAGAGATTGATATAGAAGAGTCGGGCCTGACTTACCAACCGGGTGATGCCCTAGGCGTGTGGTTCGATAATAGCTCTGAACTTGCTAATACCATTTTAGGGAAAGTCGGTCTTTCTGGTGTCGAGAGTGTTGAAGTGGATGGTGAAAGCCTTTCTATTCACAGTGCATTGGTCAGCAAATACGAGATCACCGCATCAAACCCTCAGTTTGTCACCAAATTTGCAGAGCTATCTGGTAGTAAGAAACTACAAAAGCTAGTGGAAGATAAAGACAAACTTCGTGAGTACGCATCAAACAATCAAGTCGTAGATGTGCTTGCGGAGAAGAAGACCAAGCTAAGTGCAGAAGAGTTGGTTGGTTTACTTCGTCGATTGACACCTCGTCTATATTCTATCGCTTCAAGTCAAACGGAAGTGGATGAAGAAGTTCATCTAACTGTCGGATTAGTTGAATACGACAAAGGTGATGAGAAGCGCTACGGCGGCGCATCGAGTTTCCTCTCTCAACGTCTAGAAGAAGGCGGCGAAGTGAAAGTGTTCGTTGAGCACAACAATAACTTCAAACTGCCACAAGATGACAACACACCAATTATCATGGTTGGTCCTGGTACTGGTATTGCGCCTTTCCGCAGCTTTATTCAAGAGCGTGATAACCGTGACGCGGAAGGCAAGAATTGGTTGTTCTTTGGTGACCGTACCTTTACTCAAGATTTCCTTTACCAAGTGGAATGGCAAAAGTACCTCAAGTCAGGTTTGCTGACTCGCCTTGATGTCGCGTTTAGCCGTGACCAGGCAGAGAAGGTTTATGTTCAACATCGCATCCTAGAAAATGCTGAACAAGTTTGGCAGTGGATTCAAGATGGTGCCTATATCTATGTATGTGGTGATGCCACTCGTATGGCAAAAGATGTTCATGATGCGCTGGTATTTGTAGCCGAGCAACAAGGCAAGCTATCTCGTGAAGAAGCAGAAGCATTTATCAACGATCTACGTAAAGCGAAACGTTACCAAAGGGATGTGTACTAATGAGCGCGAATCAACAATCAAACAGCCAAGAAGTATTAGGTGAGGTGCTTGGCCCACTCTCGGATAACGAGCGCCTTAAAAGAGAAAGTAATTTACTACGTGGAACGATTGAGCAAGACCTGCAAGACCGTATTACTGGTGGCTTTACTGCAGACAACTTCCAATTGATTCGTTTCCACGGTATGTATCAGCAAGATGATCGCGATATCCGTAACGAGCGTGCCAAGCAAAAGTTAGAGCCACTACATAACGTAATGCTTAGAGCACGTATGCCGGGAGGCATTATTACGCCAAAACAATGGTTGGCAATAGATAAGTTTGCAACTGAGCACTCTTTATATGGAAGTATTCGTCTTACTACCCGTCAAACGTTCCAGTTCCATGGCGTGCTAAAGCCAAATATCAAGTTGATGCACCAAACGCTAAACAGCATTGGTATTGATTCGATTGCAACTGCGGGTGATGTTAACCGTAACGTGTTGTGTACCACTAACCCTGTCGAGTCAGAACTGCACCAAGAAGCTTACGAATGGGCGAAGAAGATCAGTGAGCATCTATTACCGAAGACACGCGCTTATGCAGAGATTTGGTTAGACGGTGAAAAAGTAGAAAGTACTGAAGAAGACGAACCGATTCTAGGTAAGAACTATTTGCCACGTAAGTTTAAAACCACAGTGGTTATCCCTCCGCAAAATGACGTAGACGTACACGCTAACGATCTTAACTTCGTCGCGATTGCAGATAACGGCAAGCTGGTTGGTTTTAACGTACTCGTTGGTGGCGGTCTAGCCATGACGCATGGCGATACATCAACTTATCCACGTAGAGCAGATGACTTTGGCTTTATCCCATTAGAGAAAACTCTTGACGTTGCTGCTGCTGTAGTAACAACTCAACGTGATTGGGGTAATCGTTCTAACCGTAAGAATGCAAAAACCAAATACACATTAGATCGTGTCGGTAGTGATGTGTTTAAAGCGGAAGTAGAAAAACGTGCCGGTGTTAAGTTTGAGCAAAGCCGTCCTTACGAATTCACAGAACGTGGTGACCGTATTGGTTGGGTTGAAGGGATAGATGGTAAGCATCATTTAGCGCTATTTATCGAAAACGGTCGTTTGTTGGATTTCCCGGGTAAGCCACTTAAGAAAGGGGTCGCTGAAATTGCCAAAATC
This sequence comes from Vibrio rotiferianus CAIM 577 = LMG 21460, assembly GCF_002741985.1. Lineage (GTDB taxonomy): Bacteria > Pseudomonadota > Gammaproteobacteria > Enterobacterales > Vibrionaceae > Vibrio > Vibrio rotiferianus. The sequence continues at coordinate 2,253 of NZ_APHW01000029.1, read as the reverse complement.
CACAAAGGCGATTTCCGCATGACGGCAAACCAAAACCTGATTGTTGCTGGTGTACCAAAAAACCAAAAAGCGAAGATCGAGAAGATTGCTCGTGAGCATGGCTTAATGGATGACGGCGTAAGTGAACAACGTAAGAACTCGATGGCGTGTGTGGCATTCCCAACTTGTCCATTAGCAATGGCAGAAGCCGAGCGCTTCCTTCCTCAGTTTGTTACCGATGTTGAAGACATTTTAGAAAAGCATGGTCTACCTGAAGAAGACAACATCATTCTTCGTGTCACAGGGTGTCCAAATGGTTGTGGACGAGCAATGCTGGCAGAAATCGGCTTAGTCGGTAAAGCGCCGGGTCGTTACAACTTACACCTAGGTGGTAATCGCGGCGGTACAAGAGTACCGAAGATGTATAAAGAGAACATTACGGATAAGCAAATCTTAGAAGAGATTGATCAGCTGGTGGCTCGTTGGGCTGTTGAGCGTGAAGAAGGCGAAGCATTTGGCGATTTCACTATTCGAGCTGGAATTATTCAAGAAGTGTTCGTATCAAAGAGGGACTTCCATGCTTGATTCTGTAGCCTCCAAGCCGGAGCTAGCAGAGTTACTGACATTAACAAAGACGGAGCAAATCCTCCGTCTTGCTCAAATCAATGTCGAGCTCGAACAGCTTTCGGCGCAAGAGAGAGTAAAGTGGGCATTGGAGAATTTGGAAGGGGAGTTCGCAGTCTCATCCAGTTTCGGTATCCAAGCTGCAGTGATGCTTCATCTTGTGACACAACAAAAGCCGGATATTCCGATCATCCTAACGGATACCGGATATCTATTCGCAGAGACCTATCATTTTATTGATCAGTTAAAGGCGCAACTAAACCTCAACCTTAAAGTATACCGAGCGATAGAAAGTGCCCATTGGCAGGAAGCGCGTTATGGGAAACTTTGGGAACAAGGTATCGAGGGAATCGAGAAGTACAACAAGATAAACAAGGTCGAACCGATGCGACGTGCTCTGCGTGAGCAAAACGTTGGTACTTGGTTTTCTGGATTACGCCGAGAGCAAAGTAAATCTCGAGCAGGTCTGCCTATCTTATCGATTCAAAATGGTGTGTTTAAGTTCTTGCCCGTGATCGACTGGACAAATAAAGATGTGCACTATTATCTAGAAGAACACGGTTTAAGTTATCACCCTCTTTGGGAGCAAGGTTACCTTTCGGTAGGTGATACCCATACGACTAAAAAGTGGGAGCCGGGCATGTCTGAAGAGGAAACCCGTTTCTTTGGCTTAAAACGTGAGTGTGGATTACATGAGGATGATGGAACTGAGCAAGACGGCTCCGGTATCTAGTGGTCAGTTGGTTAAAGTTGAGTTTGAGTTAACTAAAAGAAGCTGCTGTAAAGCAGCTTTTCTTTATTTATAAGAGTAAATATTAGGTTCAAAAGGATAACTCTGTGGATAAGTTGTTTGCCTTCTTTGGGTAAAGTTGGATAAATAAGGCTTTGATCGAAAACTCAGCGTTTAACTATTATTTTTGCAATTTTTGCAAAATAACGCTTGCCAATGTGAGCGCGATCTCTATAATGCCTCCTTGTCGACAGGGCAGAGCTCACAAGGGTTCAAAGCAAAGTCGGCAAGGTCAAAAAGAAAAACGAAATAATTTGAGAAAGTGTTTGACACAAAAAATTATCTCGCTAGAATGGCCGCCTCTTCCGAAGTGATGTGAGTCACAAAGAAGAGTAGCTCTTTAAAAATAAGAACCTATCAATCTGTGTGGGCACTCGTTGATGATAATCCAATTAGAAACTTCGGTTTCAAATTAGGTTTCAATGATACGAAGTGACCATTGAGTCGAAAGACTCAGCACAGTCAATTCAAACATTACTTATGTAATGTTCAGTATTCATTGAGCCGAACAAAATCTTAAATTGAAGAGTTTGATCATGGCTCAGATTGAACGCTGGCGGCAGGCCTAACACATGCAAGTCGAGCGGAAACGAGTTATCTGAACCTTCGGGGAACGATAACGGCGTCGAGCGGCGGACGGGTGAGTAATGCCTAGGAAATTGCCCTGATGTGGGGGATAACCATTGGAAACGATGGCTAATACCGCATAATGCCTACGGGCCAAAGAGGGGGACCTTCGGGCCTCTCGCGTCAGGATATGCCTAGGTGGGATTAGCTAGTTGGTGAGGTAATGGCTCACCAAGGCGACGATCCCTAGCTGGTCTGAGAGGATGATCAGCACACTGGAACTGAGACACGGT
>NZ_APHW01000028.1 GCF_002741985.1 Vibrio rotiferianus CAIM 577 = LMG 21460 | reverse complement strand
ATAGGCAGGGTGTGTAAGCGTTGTGAGGCGTTGAGCTAACCTGTACTAATTGCCCGTGAGGCTTAACCATACAACACCCAAGGGGTTTTGATGGACTCAATGTAAGAACATTGAATGTGTTAAGAACGAAAACAGCTTTCCGAATTAAAGAATTTGCTTGGCGACCATAGCGATTTGGACCCACCTGATTTCCATTCCGAACTCAGAAGTGAAACGAATTAGCGCCGATGGTAGTGTGGGGCTTCCCCATGTGAGAGTAGGACATCGCCAGGCTTTAAATTTAGTTTTTACCTTTTTAAAGGTGAAGACGCTAGTTAAGAGAGCCCGTTTGTAAAAACGGGCTTTTTTAGTCCTAAAGGGACATCTTGATGCTGATATAGCTCAGGTGGTAGAGCGCATCCTTGGTAAGGATGAGGTCCCCAGTTCGAGTCTGGGTATCAGCACCATTTATAATCAGAATTTTGCTTGGCGACCATAGCGCTTTGGACCCACCTGACTTCCATTCCGAACTCAGAAGTGAAACGAAGTAGCGTCGATGGTAGTGTGGGGCTTCCCCATGTGAGAGTAGAACATCGCCAGGTTCTTATTTAGACTTCAAAGTCTGACCAATGCGGAGCGGTAGTTCAGTTGGTTAGAATACCGGCCTGTCACGCCGGGGGTCGCGGGTTCGAGTCCCGTCCGCTCCGCCACTTATTCAGACAAAGCCCTAGCAGAAATGCTAGGGCTTTTTCGTTTACGCTATTATTTTGGTCTACGACCAGCGAGCCCCGCTTGTGTGCGAGTCCAATTGAGTGCAAGCCCAGCCGCTCCGCCACTTATTTAGAAACCCAGCCTTCGGACTGGCTTTCTTCGTTTTAAAGCAAAGCGATTTTCTCCCTCAGGAGATGAGTCCTGCAAAAGTTTTGCCTCGAAGTTATCCCTGTACACGTAAAGCTTCTCATCAACTGGGCAGACTAAGTTTGTGAGGCTATTTTTGTAAATCTAGCCGCTTCCTTCACTTCATCAGCTTAGCTTTGAATCGCTACCTTCGACAGGTAATGTACGATGTCTCTGATTACTTGTAATAAAAGTAGATACTCTTGTACTAATCTTATTGATTCTAATTAACCTTTGCTGCACGTTTTTGGCTCAACTTGATATTTTCAAGTGGTGTTTAAAGCTCATATGTAATAAATCGAATTAAGCATAGTTTTCCTCATGTAGACATAAAAAAGGCAGCCTATTGGCTGCCATAAAATCTGATGGGACAAGTGGTCACTCTTGAGATATTTCAGAATCTTTTGTTTTATTCGATTCTTCTTCAAGTAATCGCTCTGCCATCTTTGCTTTCTCTATCATAGGTGTGATTGTCGAACCTTGGACGAGAATAGAGAATACAACAACCGAGTAGGTCATAACTAATATGATCTCTTTTACATCAATTAGCTTGTCCGGAATCACCCAAAAACCAGATGGTATAGATAATGCCATTGCGAGTGCCAATCCACCCCTTAACCCTCCCCAAGTAAGAATCTTGATAGACCAAGGGTTATATTTTCGGTATCGCTTAAATCCGATATAGGAGATAAATACACTTAAGTATCGAGCTGCAAGTACTAATGGTACGGATATCGCCATCATGATCCAGTCTTCTTTATGGAACTCGAATAGCAACATTGACATACCTATTAGTAGGAATAACACACCATTTAAGAATTCATCGACAAGTTCCCAGAAGTGGTCTAGATGATCTTCACTCTCTTTAGAGAAACCAATAAAGCGAGTCCAGTTACCAATCATGATGCCCGATACAACCATCGCAAGTGGACCTGATACATGTAGGTACTCTGCAAAAGCGTATCCAGCAGTTGGGATACCAATGGTCAACAATAGCTCCATTGAATGATCATCAGTTGCACTGATCAAGTAGTGGAATAGTAGTCCTAGCGCAAAGCCGTAGACGATCCCTCCAATGGCTTCTTGGATAAATAGAAGAGTTACACTTCCTACGGTAGGAGCTTCCGTTCCAAAAGCAATAGTAAATAGAGTTACAAATATGACGAGGCCAAAGCCATCGTTGAATAGTGATTCCCCTTCAATCTGAGTTGAAATTCGTCTTGGAGCATCAAGTTTCTTAACAATCGCGAGCACGGCGATTGGGTCAGTAGGTGAAATAAGTGCGCCAAACAATAAACAATAAATCAGATCAAATTGGATACCGATCAGGCTGCAAAAGCCATAGAGAACAAAACCTATGAAAAAGGTCGAGAAGAGCGTTGCACCCAAGGCAAGAACCGTAATCTCCCATTTTTGATCTTTGAGATTTGGTAGCTTAATCCCCAAGCCTCCTGCAAAGAGGAGGAACCCCAATATCCCCTTGAGTAAAAAGTCTTCGAAGTTGATTTTCGTAACAGTCTCAGTAGCTATCTCTGTGAGATGAAACCAGTCATTTTGACCTGCTATCAAAATAAGGAGAGAAAGTACCATTGAACCGGCGGTAATAGCGATGGTAGTTTGCATTTTTCCTATCTTGCTGTTTACAAAGGCAATAATCATTGCTGCAGCAGATAAGAAGCATAAGGTATGGTAAACCGACATAGAGCTCTCTATTTGTAACAATTTATGAATGGAATTTTCGGACGATGTTGACCAAATAGCAAACATTTTTTCGTGATATTACGGTAAGCAAGAATGGAGACAAAATAATCAGCAATTCGTATTTTAGACGTCTAGACTCCTTTAATTTGTGTGATAGGATGGAGAGATAACTAAAGGAATGAGGCTGTACTGTGGGAAGTAATGTAAGACAACAGATTGAAGCTCAATTAAAGCAACGTATCTTGCTGATCGATGGTGGTATGGGCACCATGATTCAGGGATACAAACTTGAAGAGCAGGACTATCGAGGAGAACGCTTTGCGGATTGGCATTGTGATCTAAAAGGCAACAACGATTTGTTGGTGCTCACTCAGCCTCAATTGATTAAGGAAATTCACAGCGCTTACTTAGAAGCTGGCGCTGATATTCTTGAGACCAATACTTTTAATGCGACGACGATTGCGATGGCTGACTATGAAATGGAAAGCCTGAGTGAGGAAATCAACTTTGCCGCTGCAAAGCTTGCTCGTGAAGCCGCTGATGAGTGGACGGCAAAAACGCCAGAGCGCCCACGTTATGTCGCGGGTGTGCTTGGCCCAACAAACCGCACTTGTTCTATCTCCCCTGATGTAAACGATCCGGGCTATCGTAACGTCAGCTTCGATGAGCTTGTTGAAGCTTATTCAGAATCCACTCGAGCGCTGATAAAAGGCGGCTCTGATCTTATTCTGATCGAGACCATCTTCGATACGCTTAACGCTAAAGCTTGTGCCTTCGCGGTTGATAGTGTTTTTGAAGAATTAGGCATCGAGTTACCAGTTATGATCTCCGGTACAATTACCGATGCTTCTGGACGCACCCTCTCAGGTCAAACTACGGAAGCCTTCTATAACTCTCTTCGTCATGTTAACCCGATTTCATTTGGTTTGAACTGTGCGCTTGGCCCTGACGAACTACGCCCGTACGTAGAAGAGCTTTCTCGTATTTCGGAATCTTTTGTTTCTACTCACCCAAATGCGGGTCTACCGAATGCGTTTGGTGAGTATGACCTTTCGCCAGAAGATATGGCGGAACACGTTAAAGAGTGGGCGGAGAGTGGTTTCCTCAACCTAATTGGTGGTTGTTGTGGTACCACGCCAGAGCATATTCGCCATATGGCAATGGCAGTTGAAGGTGTGAAACCTCGTGATTTGCCTGAGCTTACGGTTGCGTGTCGTTTATCCGGTCTTGAGCCTCTTACTATTGAAAAAGAGACGCTGTTTATCAACGTAGGTGAGCGTACTAACGTAACTGGTTCTGCTCGCTTTAAACGCCTGATCAAAGAAGAACTTTACGACGAAGCTCTGGAAGTTGCTCGCCAACAAGTTGAGAGCGGCGCTCAGATCATCGACATCAACATGGATGAAGGCATGTTGGATGCAGAAGCGTGTATGGTTCGCTTCCTAAACCTATGCGCATCTGAGCCTGAAATCTCCAAAGTGCCTATCATGGTCGACTCCTCTAAATGGGAGGTGATCGAGTCGGGTCTGAAGTGTATTCAGGGCAAGGGCATCGTAAACTCCATCTCTTTGAAAGAAGGTAAAGAGAAGTTTGTTGAGCAAGCAAAACTGATTCGTCGATACGGTGCCGCAGTTATCGTTATGGCGTTTGACGAAGTTGGTCAGGCAGAAACACGTGAGCGTAAGCTAGAAATCTGTACAAACGCTTACCGTATCTTGGTTGATGAAGTCGGCTTCCCACCAGAAGATATCATCTTTGACCCGAACATCTTTGCAGTTGCGACGGGTATCGAAGAGCACAACAACTACGCCGTGGATTTCATCGAAGCGGTTGCAGACATCAAGCGCGACTTACCTCACGCGATGATCTCTGGTGGTGTGTCTAACGTTTCCTTCTCATTCCGCGGCAATAACTACGTTCGTGAAGCGATTCATGCGGTGTTCCTATACCACTGTTTTAAAAACGGTATGGACATGGGCATCGTGAACGCGGGTCAGTTAGAAATTTACGATAACGTTCCTGATAAGCTGCGTGAGGCAGTAGAAGATGTGGTTCTTAACCGTCGTGATGATTCGACTGAGCGACTACTTGATATCGCTGCAGAATACGCAGGTAAAGGCGTTGGTAAAGAAGAAGATGCTTCTGCACTAGAGTGGCGTACTTGGGCGGTAGAAAAACGTCTGGAGCATGCACTGGTTAAAGGCATTACGGAGTTCATTGTCGAAGATACCGAAGAGGCTCGCCTCAATGCCTCTAAGCCGCTTGAAGTAATTGAAGGTCCATTGATGGATGGCATGAACGTGGTGGGTGACTTATTTGGTGAAGGAAAGATGTTCCTTCCTCAGGTAGTGAAATCAGCGCGTGTTATGAAGCAGGCAGTAGCGCACTTAGAACCTTTCATCAATAAAGAGAAGCAAGCGGGCTCTTCCAACGGTAAGATTTTGTTGGCTACGGTAAAAGGTGACGTTCACGATATCGGTAAGAACATTGTTGGCGTGGTTCTGCAATGTAACAACTACGAGATCATCGATCTTGGCGTAATGGTGCCATGTGAGAAGATCCTCAAGGTAGCCAAAGAAGAAAACGTCGATATCATTGGTCTTTCTGGTTTGATTACTCCGTCTCTCGATGAAATGGTGCATGTAGCCAAAGAAATGGAGCGTCTTGATTTCGATCTTCCGCTTCTGATTGGTGGTGCGACAACATCAAAAGCGCATACGGCAGTTAAGATTGAGCAGAACTACAAGAACCCTGTAGTGTATGTGAACAATGCTTCGCGAGCGGTTGGTGTATGTACTTCATTGTTGTCTGATGAACTCCGTCCTGCATTTGTAGAAAAGTTGGATGAAGATTACGTTCGCGTTCGTGATCAGCACAATCGTAAAAAGCCACGTACTAAACCTGTCACTTTAGAAGCAGCACGTGCGAACAAAGTCGCGATTGATTGGGATACGTATACGCCTCCAGTACCAGCGAAGCCAGGCATCCATATCTTTGATGACTTTGAAGTGTCGACTTTGCGTAAGTACATCGACTGGACGCCTTTCTTTATGACTTGGTCATTAGTCGGTAAGTATCCAACAATCTTTGACCATGAAGAAGTGGGAGAAGAGGCTCAGCGCCTGTACAAAGATGCCAACGAGTTATTGGATCGTGTTGAGCATGAAGGGTTACTCAAAGCACGCGGTATGTGTGGTCTGTTCCCTGCCGCGAGTGTCGGTGATGATATTGAAGTTTACACTGACGAATCGCGTACAGAAGTGGCAAAAGTACTGCATAACTTGCGTCAGCAAACAGAGAAACCAAAAGGCTTCAACTACTGCCTGTCGGATTATGTTGCCCCGAAAGAGTCTGGTAAGCACGATTGGGTTGGTGCTTTTGCTGTAACCGGCGGTATCGGTGAACGCGAACTTGCTGACGAATACAAAGCACAGGGTGATGATTACAATGCCATCATGATTCAAGCGGTAGCGGACCGTCTGGCGGAAGCATTTGCTGAGTATCTACATGAGCGTGTACGCAAAGAGATTTGGGGTTACGCTGTGGATGAAGCTCTGTCGAATGAAGAACTGATTCGTGAGAAATACCAAGGTATTCGACCTGCTCCAGGCTATCCTGCCTGTCCAGAGCATACTGAAAAAGGACCGCTTTGGGAGCTGATGGATGTTGAAGAAAACATTGGTATGTCACTGACATCGAGCTATGCGATGTACCCAGGAGCATCCGTATCGGGTTGGTACTTCTCGCATCCTGATTCTCGTTACTTTGCGATCGCTCAGATCCAAGAAGATCAGCTGCAAAGCTATGCTGATCGTAAAGGCTGGGATAGGATCGAAGCGGAAAAATGGTTAGGTCCCAACATTAACGGTTAACCAAACCATATAGAAACTAAAAGGGCTGCCATGTGCAGCCCTTGTTCATTAGTGAATGAAAGCAGTCTTATTGCTCGAACAATTCAGTATGCAGTTTTTGGATCGCTTGGCGAGATACGGACTCGTGAACAAGGAAGCACAGGTTATGTGGGCTTGCTCCGTAACAGATCATACGTAGGTTGAAGTCTTCTAACGTGCCAAATACTTGCTTCGCATAGCCTTTGCTTTCACTCATGTTGTTACCAATCAGAGCGACGAGGCATAGGTCGTGCTCCACTTCTACTTTACATAGCTCTTCAAGCTCTTCACGCGCGGCTTGTGGCAATTGAGGAGCGCCGCCAGACGTGTCTGTTTGATCAAGAGTGAGTGACACACTAATTTCAGATGTGGTGATCAGGTCAACAGAGATTTTGTGCTTCGCTAGGATCTCAAATACTTTCGCTAAGAAGCCGTATGCGTGGAACATGTTAGCACTGCGTAATGTCACCATGGTTTGGTTGCAGCGCAGAGCAAGTGCTCGGAATAAAGGTGAGCTCTCTACTTGGTGGCGGATCCATGTACCACCTTTTTCCGGTTCTTTAGACGAGCCTACGAATACAGGGATGTCGTGACGAAGTGCCGGAACTAGCGTTGAAGGGTGCAGAATTTTTGCGCCGAAGTTTGCCATCTCTGATGCTTCGCTAAAGCTGATCTCTGGGATTGGCGCTGCTTTTGAGGCGATACGTGGGTCTGTGGTATAGATGCCCGGTACGTCGGTCCAAATCTCTAGACCTGCTGCTTTCACACCTTCTGCAATGAGTGCTGCACTGTAGTCACTGCCGCCACGGCCAAGAGTGGTTGTGTTGCCTTCTTCATCTGAGCCAATAAAACCTTGGGTGATCACCACGTATTCTTGGCAAAGTGGGACTAACTTTTCTTGTGCTAGTTGTGAAATGGTCTCGACATTAGGTTCAGCTCGACCAAAGTTTCCATCGGTTTTTAACACGTCGCGAATATCAAAACGAACTGCGTTCACACCACGCTCACGCATTAGTTGTGCAAGGATATGAGTCGACATTAATTCACCACAAGCGACTAAATGGTCTGTCAGTTTGGTGCTTGCTTGGATTGAAGCAGCCTCTGCCAAGCTCGTGACGGTATCAAGAATCGAATAAACCTCAGCTGCTGCTTCGGTTGCGTTTTCTAGCTGCGACAGAATCGATTCGTGGATGCCTGCTAGTTTCTGAAGTACTTCTGCTCGATGTTCTTGGTCTTGAACACCATTTGCCAGCTCAACCAATAAGTTAGTGACACCTGAGCAAGCGCTGCTGACGACAAGACGAGTATTTGGGTTGTTTTCTATGATAGTGGAGCAACGACTCATTGCCTCAAAGTTGGCAACACTGGTTCCACCGAATTTTGCTACGTTAAATGCGCTCACTGCGTTCTCCCACGACTTCCTGAAAAAATAACAACAATTAATTGGTTGCCCAATACATCCAATGTTTGGTGAGGAAAGGAACAGAGCAAATAGAGAGGTAGTTAGAATGTAATTTGAAAATTTACCCTCAGAAGCTCTTCATCATACGGCGCTGATGACAGTTGATGGGACTCAACCCAAGTCAACCGACAAGTCAAATCCTGCAACTTTGACTTACCTCGGCACTACTCCCCCTGAGTGATTGGTATTGGAATTGCGGCTCCACAAATCACCTGCCTGGGTAGTGCTCCTCTTCTGCATAAAGCTTAAACATTGAACGGTTTTGCTGTCACATTGTCAACCAATATCTCAACCATTATGAAAGTTTTTATTAACGAATTTGTGACAGTGGTTTGACCTCTATACTTAGGGCTAATTGCCGATAGAGGAAAAATCTATTAGGGTGAAAACTCCGATGCCTGAGCCAGCATTTTACATAGAACTTTTATAACGCTCGGGATGAATGACTGCAATCAAGGAGCTGACATGCCGATCCAAAGCTTTATTCCCCCACATCGTATTTTAATGGGACCTGGTCCATCTGATATTTCACCTCAGGTTTTACAAGCGCTTAGCCGTCCAACAATTGGTCACCTAGACCCACTTTTCATTGCTATGATGGATGAACTAAAACAACTGCTTAAATACGCTTTCCAAACGGAAAATGAATTTACCATTGCAGTCTCTGCGCCGGGCAGTGCAGGCATGGAAACGTGCTTTGTCAACTTGATTGAAAAGGGCGACAAAGTCATCGTCTGCCGCAATGGTGTTTTCGGTGAGCGTATGCGTGAAAACGTGGTTCGTGCTGGTGGCGAAGCGGTTGTCGTCGATGACGAGTGGGGAACGCCTGTATCGGTCGATAAAGTTGAAGAAGCGTTAAAGCAGCACCCTGATGCGAAGATTCTTGCTTTTGTTCATGCAGAAACGTCGACAGGCGCGGTGAGTGACGCCCAGGCCTTGGGTAAGCTGGCGAAGCAATACGGTTTGCTATCGATTGTCGATGCTGTAACCTCACTTGGTGGTGTGCCCCTTAACGTTGATGAGTGGCAGTTAGATGCTGTGTATTCGGGCAGCCAAAAATGTTTGTCGTGTGTTCCTGGCTTATCACCAGTCACTCTTTCTCCAGCTGCTATTGAGAAGATTCAATCCAGGACGACACCGGTTCAAAGCTGGTTCTTGGATCAAAGCTTAGTGCTGGGTTACTGGAGCGGAGAAGGCAAGCGCAGTTATCACCACACAGCGCCGGTGAACAGTTTGTATGCGCTACATGAAGCTCTACTTATCCTTAAAAATGAAGGCTTAGAAAATGCATGGGCGCGTCACCAGTTAATGCATGAGAAGCTTAAAGCGGGTCTGCAAAAACTAGGTTTTGAATTCGTGGTAGAAGAAGAACATCGTCTACCACAGCTTAATGCGATTTATGTCCCTGAAGGAATTGATGAAGCAAAAGTGCGGAATCACTTACTTGAAACCTACAACCTAGAGATTGGTGCAGGTCTTGGTGCATTGGCGGGTAAAGCATGGCGAATTGGACTTATGGGCTATGGTGCTCGACCTGAAAATGTTGCTTTGTGTTTGCGAGCGTTAGAAGAGTCTCTGACTGAATAAACCGCCTCAGTCATGAGCTAAAGAAAAGCGAAGGTCATTCCTTCGCTTTTTTTGCATTTATTGCTCAGCACCGGAAGCCGGTGTTGGTGAAGTAGAGATGGCTTGAGAAGGTGGCTGATAGTTGACGCCACTGAAATCAATTTTAGGGAACAGGAACTGTGCCTCTGCACGAATTTGTTCTGCCTTGCTTGTGTCATCCAACCCTTGATATGCCAGTATCAAGTTGTTGTAAAACGCTGGGCGTGGCTTGTCTTTAATGATTTCCAAAGACCAATCAATGTAAGGCTGAATCAAGGTTGGATCTTGCTTGTATAAACCGATGTTTAAGAAAGTGCTGTATACATCCCAATCGAAACGATCTTTCCAAACCACGGGGTTCGTCACCTGATTTAAGATATCCGGATTGGTCGGGCGCGTGGTTTCAAACTTGGTTAATACATAGTTGGTATGCAGCGCACTTAACATGTAAAAGCTGATAGCAGCGGGTATAACTATACTACAGACTCTCAGCAGGCTTTTTGTAACTTTACTAAAATGAACTTTTCTATATCGAGAGACTCTCTGATCAACCCAATAAAGTAAAATAACAAAGATTACCCAATGGATGAAGGAATGATAAAACGGATACTCTAGCTGTGAGTGCATCAAAATAGGGATAAACAAAGCAAGAATAGCTAGGCGAGTTCCCCTTTTTGCATGGTAAATACGAAAAAGCACCAAGCCAGCAGCCAGTGTAATGCCAATAATTGGCAGCAATCCCCCTTCTACCCCCCAATATAGCAACTCATTATGTGGGTGATCCAAAGCTGGTAAACCGCTAGGGTAGTTTTCATTTAATGCATGCTGTCTAGCTGTATACAGAATGTATGAGGATTCAAAGTTACCGTAACCATAGCCAGTAAACGGCTTCTCGATCAGCATATCCAGCCCTTGTTTATAGAGCGTACTTCTTATGTCATCGGAAGCTGTTGCTTTTTGACTGAGGCTGTTACTACTCTCATTTTTAACGATGGCTAATGTGGTGCCAATCATAAGGCCAATCAGGATTGAAAATAGCCAGCAAACTAGTCGTTTTTTAGTGGTAAAACGGAATAGATATGGAATTAGTAAGAGCAAAACAAAAATGCAACTCAGCCACCCTGTTCTAGATGCGAGTACGATAACTAACGGTATAGTCAAAATAGGGACTAAGTACAAAATAATAATATCACTGAGCTTACGTTCATACTTATAAGGTTGTCTTGCTAAAAGGTAACCTGCAATCGCTAACCCTGTTACTAGGAAGCTAGCCATTACATTTGGTTGTTGGAAAATACCATATGGTCTATTGGCAACTGTGTCATATCCAAAGATATTACCGGGTTGCAATACTACAAACTGGATGAAACCAAACAGTGACTCAATGATCACCGCGAGTACGACGAACCACAAGAGTCTCTGCTTGTGCTTGTTGCTGAATTTAAATTGTTGTAGCAAAACGAATAATATCAACCCAGTCCATAGACCGATAAGCTGATTTGCAGAGTGTTCAATATTCGCATTGGGGAAAAGCACAGGTATGGAAATGATCACACCGCTAAATAGCAGGCCAATGGTTAATTTTGAGTATCTTACTTCTCTATTTGTTGCTAAATGATATAAGCCTATTCCAAGGCTGATACTCAAACCAATCCAAGTTGTGGCGTTAAAAGAGAGGGCAAGCCCTGATCCGCCAGGGTTTGGCATAAATATATGCATCGCAAGTAGAAAAACAACAGTGAGAGAAATAAGAAACTTGCGATTTAGAGGCGCTTTCACTCTATTTGGAGAAAGTTTTGTGCCACTTACATGTATCGTTGCCATGAAATTACGCCATTACTATTAAAAAAAGACCAGCGAAGGCTGGTCTTTTACTTTACCTGTTTTTTCTAATTCAACATAGGCTTAAGGAAGCGAGCGGTGTGCGAACCTTCGATCTGAGACACATCTTCTGGTGTTCCTTGCGCGATGATCTCACCGCCACCTTGTCCGCCTTCGGGACCTAAGTCGATAATCCAGTCTGCCGTCTTAATTACATCAAGGTTGTGTTCAATGACGACAACGGTATTTCCGTGGTCACGCAGACGGTGCAGTACGGTTAGTAGCTGCTGGATATCGTGGAAGTGCAGTCCGGTTGTCGGTTCATCCAAAATGTATAAGGTTTTGCCGGTATCACGTTTAGACAGCTCTCTAGCCAGTTTCACACGCTGAGCTTCACCACCTGACAATGTAGTTGCTGCTTGACCTAAACGAATGTAAGACAAACCTACATCCATCAGAGTTTGCAGCTTACGAGCAATAGCAGGTACTGGATCGAAGAAAGTGCGTGCATCTTCTACCGTCATTTCCAGTACTTCATCAATGGTCTTGCCTTTGTAACGTACTTCAAGTGTTTCGCGGTTGTAGCGTTTACCTTTACACACATCACAAGGAACGTAGACGTCAGGGAGGAAGTGCATTTCCACCTTGATTACACCATCGCCCTGACAGGCCTCACAGCGACCACCGCGTACGTTAAAGCTAAAGCGCCCCGGCTTGTAACCGCGAGAGCGTGACTCTTGCGTGCCCGCAAAAAGTTCACGAATCGGAGTAAAGATTCCCGTGTAAGTTGCTGGGTTTGAACGTGGCGTACGACCGATAGGACTTTGGTCAATGTCGATAACTTTATCGAAGTGCTCTAACCCTTTGATTGTTTTGTATGGTGAAGGGTGCGCAGTTGTTGCACCGTTCAACTGGGTATGGGCGATCTTAAAGAAGGTATCGTTGATCAGAGTCGACTTACCTGAACCAGATACCCCCGTAATACAGCTGAACAAGCCAACAGGAACGGAAAGGTCGACATTCTTTAAGTTGTTACCTGTCGCACCAAGTAGTTCAACGGTTTTCTTTGGATCGCGTGGCGTACGCTCTTTTGGTACTGCAATCTCTTTCGCACCACTGAGGTACTGACCAGTCAGTGAGTTCGGATTGGCGATGATCTCGTCCATCGTACCCTCAGCGACCACGTTACCACCGTGTACACCTGCACCTGGACCGATATCGATCACGTGATCAGCACAACGAATCGCATCTTCATCGTGCTCAACCACTAATACTGTGTTACCCAAATCTCTTAGGTGGGTCAGGGTTTTCAATAGGCGTTCGTTATCACGCTGGTGGAGGCCAATTGATGGCTCATCCAGAACGTACATGACACCCACTAAACCAGCACCAATTTGGCTCGCTAAACGAATACGTTGAGCTTCGCCACCCGATAGGGTTTCTGCACTGCGCGATAAGTTGAGGTAGTTCAAGCCTACGTTCACCAAGAACTGCAGGCGATCATTGATTTCCTTCATCACTTTTTCAGCGATTTGGGCGCGTTGACCTTCGAGCTTCAAAGTGTGGAAGAATTCCAATGCGTCGGCGATGCTGAGTTCAACAATCTCGGGTAGTGTCGTATCGGCGATAAAGACGTTACGAGCTTCAAGGCGCAGACGAGTACCACCACAGCTTGAGCAAGACTTAGTAGATATGTATTTTGCAAGCTCTTCACGTACCGAGTTAGATTCAGTATCGCGGTAACGGCGTTCAAGTGTGTTCAGGATCCCTTCAAAAGGATGGCGCTTAACGCGAATGTCACCACGGTCGTTAATGTACTTGAACTCAACTTCAGTACGCCCCGACCCTTTAAGAATGATGTCTTGGGTTCTCTTTGGTAGAGAGTTAAATGGTGCGTGAAGATCGAAGTCGTAATGATCCGCCAGCGCTGTCAACATCTGGAAATAATAGTAGTTCTTTTGATCCCAACCTCGAATCGCACCTTGTGCCAAACTCAGCGTTTCATCTTGAATAACTCGGCTTGGGTCGAAATATTGCTGCACGCCCAAACCATCACAGGTACCACACGCGCCAGCAGGGTTGTTGAAAGAGAACAATCGAGGCTCAAGTTCTTGCATGCTGTAGCCACAAATTGGACAAGCAAAGTTGGCTGAGAAGATCACTTCTTCGCCTTCGCCGTCCATTGGTGCCACAACCGCAATACCACCAGAAAGCTCTAGCGTGGTTTCGAAGGATTCAGCTAAACGTTGCTGCAAATCTGGGCGAACTTTAAAGCGGTCTACAACCACTTCAATAGTGTGTTTCTTGTGCAGTTCTAGTGGTGGTGGATCAGAAAGATCGCAAGTTTCACCATCGATACGTGCGCGGATGAAACCTTGAGCTGCTAGGTTTTCCAGTGTCTTAACGTGCTCACCTTTACGCTCTTTCACGATAGGAGCAAGTAGCATCATTTTGCTGCCTTCTGGCAACTCTAAGACTTTATCGACCATCTGGCTGATGGTTTGAGCGGCCAGAGGCGTATGGTGCGTCGGACAACGAGGTTCACCAACGCGAGCGTAAAGTAGACGCAGGTAATCGTATACCTCGGTAATGGTACCGACGGTAGAACGTGGGTTGTGTGATGTTGATTTCTGCTCAATCGAGATAGCAGGAGACAAACCTTCGATGTGGTCAACATCTGGCTTTTCCATAAGAGACAAAAATTGGCGCGCGTAAGCTGATAGCGACTCTACGTAACGTCTTTGACCTTCAGCGTACAAAGTATCGAATGCGAGAGAGGATTTACCAGAACCACTCAAACCAGTAATGACAATCAGTTTATCGCGGGGGATAGTGAGGTTGATGTCTTTGAGGTTATGGGTGCGGGCACCACGAACTTCTATTTTATCCATCGTTTTTGCTCTATGTATAACCAAGTGACGCAAGTATTACATAGTGTGAGAAATGTGCAAAGAAAATACTGGACAAAAAAACAGTAAAAGAAAGCCCAGCATTTAGCTGGGCTTTAGAATCAGTAAGTTTGAGCTATTTATACTTCTTTCTTCGTTGCGTGTTTACCTAGCTCAGACTTCTTTTCGTCTTTTAGGTACAGGTTTTCGAAGCAGTAGTTTGTGGCTTCGATGTAACCTTCTACGCTACCACAGTCGAAACGTTGACCCTTAAATTTGTACGCCAATACACAACCTGCTTTCGCTTGCTTAAGCAATGCGTCAGTGATTTGGATCTCACCACCTTTACCAGGTTCAGTATTTTCAATCAGTTCGAAAATATCTGGAGTCAGGATATAGCGACCGATGATTGCTAGGTTGCTTGGCGCAGTACCTTGCTCTGGCTTTTCTACCATGTCGTCTACGCGGTAGATATCGTCTTTAATCATCTCACCAGAGATAACGCCGTATTTGTGAGTTTCTTCTTCGGGAACCTCTTGGACAGCAACGATTGAGCAACGGAATTGCTTAAACAGTGCGACCATTTGAGCTAAAACGCCTTCCTTTTCGTTTACACAAAGATCATCAGCCAGAACTACTGCAAATGGGTTGTCTCCAACTAGTTCGCGGCCTGTTAGGATTGCATGGCCTAAACCTTTCATTTCACGTTGACGGATGTAGGTAAAGTTAGCTGAATCAATGATTTCACGGATATCAACCAATAGCTCTTCTTTGTTGGTTCCACTGATCTGATGTTCCAGTTCGTAGTTTTTATCAAAGTGGTCCATGATAGAGTGCTTGCCACGACCTGTTACGATACACATGCCGTTCATACCCGCTTGGATCGCCTCTTCTACACCGTATTCAATCAGTGGCTTGTTCACGACAGGCATCATTTCTTTTGGCATAGACTTAGTTGCGGGAAGAAAGCGGGTCCCATAACCCGCTGCGGGGAACAAGCATTTTTTATCATATATGATCCTTTGTTATTCGATTATCTAGCCTGTAGATATTGGAGTACTTTACCATGCTCGATGTGTAATTATTATGAATAAAGTACGAAAACAGGGATTTATGACAGCAAATTCTGATCTGCCCATGCTATCGCTTGAACCCGATTTTTGACGGATAACTTTTTAAAAATTTGGTATAGGTGCGACTTTATTGTGAATTCACTGACAAATAACTCTTCTGCCATCTGGCAATTGGAGGCTCCTGCTTGCAAACAGCGTAAAACTTGTAACTCGCGAATGGTGAGGTCAACGGTTGCTGGAGTGGTATGGGAGCTGACGACATTGCGATAGTAGTGCAAAAGTTGGCTCGTGACATTCCTAGGCAACCAGTTTTGGCCGTTTATGATTTCTTTGAATCCCTCTGCGATATTTTCAGCACTATCTTCTTTATAGAACAGTCCTTTTAGCTGGCCGAACGAGAGTAACTCGTCCGTAGTTAGGCGTTTTGGGACGTTAAATATGATTGTTTCAAAGTTCTTCCATACTAATGGAAGATTCTTAATCGAAAGAATCAAGTCTTTGTGTTCTTCAAAATCAATGAGTAAGATCTTATTGCGGTGCTTAGGGTTGGCTTCCATAAGGTCATCAATACCAATGAGAGGAATATCCATATCAGCATATTTCTTCAGCTGTGTTAGCTGAGAACTTTCATCTTGTTTTAAGCTGATAAGAAAGAGTTTTCTCGCATAAGCAGATTTTCTCATGAGCAGGTTACTCCAGTTAATATGATTGGAATAACGGTGACATCAAATCTGCAAATGAACTAGTGGCTTTGAAGAGAATTGCGTTTAGTTTCAAAGCCTAAAGAAACGAATGATGTAATGTGATTCACATTTGCTACTCCTTAATCAAGAAAAGAGATTTTAGTTCCAGATATTTGGTGAATGACTGACAATCTAATTGGGCTTTAATCAAGTCAGCAAAGCGTGTTATTCTAATGCGCTTAATTTTTAATACATCCAGAGTGAAACGGAGCACATCATGGCCAGCCGTGGAATTAACAAAGTTATTTTGGTGGGGAATCTTGGTAACGACCCTGAAATTCGTTACATGCCTAACGGTGGTGCTGTAGCAAACATCACGATTGCAACTTCAGAGTCATGGCGTGACAAAGCGACTGGTGAACAGCGTGAAAAAACAGAGTGGCACCGTGTGGCTTTGTTTGGAAAATTGGCTGAAGTAGCTGGTGAGTACCTGCGCAAAGGCTCTCAGGTTTACGTTGAAGGTCAACTTCAAACACGTAAATGGCAAGACCAAAATGGTCAAGACCGCTATACGACAGAAGTTGTTGTTCAAGGATTCAACGGCGTTATGCAAATGCTTGGCGGCCGTGCTCAAGGTGGCGCACCGATGGGTGGTGGTCAGCAACAGCAGCAACAACAACAAGGTGGTTGGGGTCAACCTCAGCAACCTGCTCAGCAGCAGTATAATGCTCCACAGCAGCAACCTCAACAACAGGCTCCGCAGCAACCACAGCAGCAATACAATGAGCCGCCTATGGATTTTGATGACGATATTCCGTTCTAAGCAATACGTCTAGTAAAGAGCCGCGAATATCGCGGCTTTTTTATTGCTTGGAAGAGCGTCTGCATCAGATCGCATTTTTAGCTCTTCAATGCGTAGTAAAATGGTGATTTTGCTATAGCGTCTCACAATCAGATTAATCCGATTGTTTAGTGTTTTGTTATCAAGTATAAGTAATTCAATAAGGTATATGGTGAATAGAAAAGGAATTTGGTATTCATGAGGTATACCCCTACTCTAAAGCTAAGCACACGACTGGTGGCTTTTGTCACTATGATCGTAATATGCGCAATGTTTATCTTGTTTGTTGGTGGCACCCTCTCTTTCAAACGACTCGGACAAGAGTATCTCAATCACTATTTAGAAGGGATTGTTGAGGTCGTTGACAAAGAGATGGAAGATCCTGACGCGGCTTATTCTATGCAGCGCTGGATGCCGAAGATGCTGCAGGCAAGTAACATCGTTGAAATGACTCTATTCGCGAATGATGCAGTTGTGTATCGTTTCAAAGACACATCACATCATGTCGACCCTTCGATCTTGTTTGAACAAGATTATCGATTAGCTCATAACCAAAACTACGTCATTCATTTTAAAGTGGTTCCTCCTTATTTAGGTTATGGCTACTCCATGCAAGCGCTATGGTCTATCACTTTAGCTGTTGTATTGATCATCTTTTGCTTGCTGCGTGGTGTAGCATGGCTGAAAGAGCAGCTAGCTGGTTCAGAGATGCTGGAAGAGCGTGGTCGTATGATCCTAGCAGGACGAGTGGAGCAATATGCTAAAGGTGATGAACGAGAGTGGCCGTATACTGCTAGCGAAGCCTTAGATGTCTTGATTGAGGAACTACAAGATGCTCGCCAAGAAAGAAGTCGATTCGATACTTTCATTCGTACGCAGACGTTTCTTGATAAGTTAACAGGTACTGCAAACCGTGTCCTTTTTGACAGCAAACTTGAATCGGCATTGCTTGAAAGTGGTTCAAGAGGGGCCGTGCTATTGCTGCGTATTCAAGATTGGAAATCGGTTCAAGAAGAGCTAGATAAGCAGTCTAGCGATGACTTCATTGTCGAAGTAGGGAGCTTAATCTCTAATCTGGTTCAGCGTTTTCCTGATGTGGTTTTTTCTCGTTATTATGAGGCTGACTTTGCTTTGTTTTTGCCGCATCAGTCTGCCAAAGATGTCGCCAATCTTGCATCTCAATGTATTCGTCAACTCGAAAAGTTAGTACCTCCAGCGCCTTTAGACATTGATAACTGGTGCCATATTGGCATCACGATGTACAAGGAAGGTGAGCGTCATAGCCAAATTATCGATGAAGCGGAGACAGCTTTACGTAGCGCTCAATTACAAAATAACAATAACTGGAGTCGATTCAAGAAATTGAGTCATTATGAGGACGTTCGAGGTAGTGTCAGGTGGCGTACGCTTTTTGATGCAGCATTAACGCCTGAAAATGTGATACTCTACGCACAATCTGCTTTTTCAATAAGTGATTCGTCGCATAAAAAAGTGCTTCACGAAGAGGTAACATGCCGTATTCAGGATCCAGAGAATGGGATTGTGAAGGCCTCTCGATTTATCTCTGCTGTCCGACAGGTTGGTTACGAAGCACAAATGGACCGTGCTGTCGTGACTCAGTTTTTACAGCATTATAAGCAACAAAGCCACGGTGATACCCATTTTACCATCAATTTAAATGTTCCCCCTTTTGGGCAGCGAGAACACTTTAAGTGGTTACGGGATGAACTACTACAGTTGTCAACAGAGAGCCGAAAGTGTCTCATTTTTGAGTTTGTTGAGGCGCAATTTGTAAGACACTTAGATTTTATGCGGCCAGTCGCTAAAATGCTGTCTGGTTTGGGGTGTCGCCTAATCGTTGGGCAAGCGGGGCGTACGATTGTGAGCACGCATTACCTAAAAGAGGTGGACATCCATTATCTCAAGCTGCACCGTAGTTTGGTGACAAAAATAGACCAAAGACATGAAAACCAACTGTTTATTCGTAGCATGCTAGGAGCCGCTGAAAATAGTCGTACGAGGATTATTGCAGTTGGAGTTGAAAGCAAACAAGAGCTAGATGCTCTAGTTGAACTAGGTATATATGGAGTACAAGGACGTTATTTCTCATCTGAAGTTCGTTTATTTCCAATAATTGATGCTAAGAAAGAAGTTCAATCTGATGCTCAGATTAAGCCTGGGCGCAGAAATCGCTGGCGAAAAAATAATAGATAAGAATGAAAAGACTACACGGATTACTCAATAGAATTACTGGTTCTTCTGCTGGTGGAAGAACCTGCTTTATGGTGATACAGCCTGATGCTGTTTATTTATCCGCGTCAGCAAAAAGTGCTAGCCCAGCCAGATTTGATATCTCTGATGGAAATTGGGAGAAATCGTGCGAACAGGCTTTAAGTGTTGCTGCTAGCTCTTATGACTCACTGACAGTTGTCTTGTCACACAATTTCTATCAGATCTATCAGATTGATAAGCCATCTATGCCTCGCCAGGAGTGGCCGTCAGCCTTGCCATTCTTATTAAAGGAGTTGATATCAGAACGAGCGATTGACATCGTTGCTGATGCTGTGGAGTTACCCAACTCGACGAAAGTTCAAACTTATGTGTTGCCAAGAAAGATTTTAGATAAATTGATGTTGCTTTCTGAACGCTATCAGTTGTCACTTAACACCATCGTTCCTGAAGATGAAGTGTGGGGAAGAGCGTCAGGGGAATTGGGTAATTTTCTACTGCTGCAACGTTCATGTAAGGGGCACTTTAGAATCAGCGCCTTTGTTGAACATACAATGATGTTTAACCGCACGATAAGAAGTGTGACATCACCGTTGACGGGGGTGCCATCTACTGATTTACAGATGGATAGTTTGTCACTAGAGCTTCAACGCTCAATTGACTATTTATCTTCACAGGTTCGCAATGTGCAGCTACATCAGCTCAAAGTATGTTGTGATGAAGAGGATGAAAACGAACTATCGCAGTCTCTAAATTACCGAATTAGCACCAAAGTATCAGCCTTAATTGGAGAAGCGCATGAGCTATCAGGTCATGTCTTAGCGGAGACGGCATCACTTGTCTCTGAGTGGCGAGTTAACTTATTTCCTAGCTACCTGAAGCCTAAAAAGAGGTTGCTTACTCTTAAAAATGTTGCGATGTCTTGGGCAGCAGCAGCGTTGGTTATTGTGCTGTCATATGGCTATGTCAGTTGGCAATATCAAGGCGTTGATGACCAAATAAATATCGCCAAAAGTAAGGGTGACATTCTTAAATCAGAACTAGACCGTTATAACGCTCAATTGAGAAAGCTTAAGCCTGATGCTAACAAGTTAGCTGCGCAAGCTCGTCTCGAAAAAGAGGTTCAAGCTAAGCGAGATTCACTAACTGCTGTAGGCAAGTATGATGATTCACAGCGCATTGGTTATTCAGGTGTTATGACTTCTCTTGCGAAGTTAAGTAATAACAACATCTCTATTTCAGGTATTCATATTGCCCAAGAGCAACTTGATATAAAAGGTCTCGCAAGGACACCTCGAGCTATACCTGATTGGGTGGGGCAATTCAAGAATGAGATTAGCTTGGTAGGGCGCACCTTTGATGATGTTGCGATTGGTCGTACCGAGAAAGGGGTAGTGACATTTGAGTTGAGTACTCGCAAGGAGACACAAGAATGAATGATGTTTGGTCTTCATTAGAAGAGCGCTTTGACGAATTAAGCGCACGAGAGAAAGGGCTAATTGCTGCTTGTGGATTCGTGACGATAGTTATGTTGCTGTTTACTATGGTATTAGAGCCGAAGTTAGATAGTGTAAATAGCAGCAATAGGCAACTAAATACCCAAAAGCAGAGTAATCAACAGATTGAAATTGAAACGTTACGTGTTCAAGCTCAATTGAAGAAAGATCCCAATGCTGAAGTTGATCAAGCTATTGCACAATTACTATCAGAGAGTCAGCACTTATCAATGCAACTGTCGCAAATCATTGAGCACTTGATTACACCTTCTCAAATGGCAGAGCTGCTACAAAGTGTTTTAGAGCAGCAATCAGGAGTGCATTTGATCAGCTTGAATACATTGAAAGCAGAGCCAATTACGTCTGATAAAGAGGCGGCGCAGTACTCGGGGTATTACGTGCACCCTGTACGCCTAGAGTTGAGCGGTGACTACTTTTCTATTGCCAGTTATCTAAAGAAACTTGAACAACTTCCAGTGAGTTATTATTGGCGCAACTTCACTTACCAAGTGGAGGATTACCCAAAGGCTAATTTGGTGTTGGAAGTATACACTTTGGGCTCTCAAGAGGAGTTTATCGGTGGATAAAAAAATAGTCCTAGCGATGATTATCGGTTCTATTAGCGCGCCGAGCATTTGTGCCGCTGAACAAGATCCTACGGCACCTCTAGGTTGGGAGAAACCAACTCAAGCTAATTCAACAGTAAAACGGAAGTATCGATTGCCAACACTAAATAGTATTGTGTGTAAGCCAGATATGCCATGTATTGCAATTATTAACAATAAGATCGTAGAACAAGGGCATTCTTTAAATGGTTACCGTGTTGCCAGTATTAATAGTGAATATGTGACTTTAAAGCGTGGTGACCGAGACTGGAAACTCGAGCTTTTTCGTTTAAATGTAAAACAATAAAAATCAGAGCCTAAACAGATATGCGTAAATTAGTGATAGCAGTTGTGATTGCTTCGTTGGCAGGATGCTCTATGGGTCATAGAGACCCGGTAGAAGTAAAGCAAGCTCTTAACGAGTCAATCAACGAGTCAAATAGCAGACAGCTTGATGAAATCCCTTCTTCCGTTGAAGCTGATTTGATGCCAGATCTTGAATCGAGTGCTTCTGGTTCTGAAGGCATGGTAAAACGCTTTCGAATTCAAGCTAATGCAGTGGAAGCCAGAAGCTTCTTTGCTTCTCTCGTAAAGGGGACGGAGTATAGCGTAGCTATTCATCCTGCAGTAAGAGGAAAAATTACTGTTAACTTAACGGATGTGACGCTTGATGAAGTGCTGAATGTCGTGCAAAACATGTATGGCTATGATGTGGTCAAATCTGGCAAGGTTTTACAGGTGTATCCCGCGGGTATGCGGACGGTGACGATTCCTGTCGACTATTTGCAGTTTAAGCGCTCTGGCCGCTCATTGACTAGTATAGTTACTGGTTCTGTAGCATCTGCAGGTACATCTAGCTCTGGTAGCAATTCAGACGAATCTAGTTCAAATTCTGATTCAAGCAGTGATAGCTCGACTGTTGCGAATGGCGGTACGCGCATTGAAACGTTGACGGAAAGTGATTTTTGGCCTGCATTACAGCAAGCTGTAGCAAGTCTCATAGGCTCTGGAAATGGTCAGAGTGTCGTTGTTACGCCTCAAGCGAGTGTTATTACAGTACGAGCTTTTCCTGATGATATCCGAGAAGTGAGAGAGTTCCTTGGTGTTTCTCAACAACGCATGCAACGCCAAGTTATTCTAGAAGCAAAGATTCTGGAAGTGACTTTGAGTGATGGTTATCAGCAAGGTATCAACTGGTCAAATATATCAGCTTCAATTGGAGGGTCTGGCAGTATTTCGATTGGACGCCCATATCCGGATGGAACCCTTCCAGGTGCTGGTGTACCTATCCCAACTCTACCTGGACTAGATGCTATCGGCACGCTTCTCGGTGGTCAAACGAATATCACAATCTCAGATGGCAACTTTGATGCAGTTCTGAGCTTTATGTCGACACAAGGGGATTTGAATGTCCTTTCTAGCCCGAGAATTACAGCAGCCAACAATCAGAAATCGGTGATAAAAGTAGGTTCGGATGAATACTTTGTGACTCAATTATCTAGTAATGCAGGAAACGGAGAGAATTCTAATGCGGTTCCTGAAGTGGAGTTAACGCCATTCTTTTCAGGTATTTCTCTAGACGTAACACCTCAGATTGATGATAAAGGTAGTGTGTTCTTACATGTTCACCCTGCGGTTATCGAAGTTCAGGAAGAGTTAAAAACGCTCAATTTAGGCGGTGATTTCCAAAATGTTCAGCTACCATTGGCAAAAAGTTCGGTCCGTGAGTCTGACTCTGTAATTAGAGCGAAAAGTGGTGATGTTGTGGTGATTGGCGGTTTGATGAAACAACAAAACGTGAATCAAACATCAAAGGTCCCATTCTTGGGTGATATACCTGCTCTGGGACATTTGTTTAGGAATACGGCAGACGTCACTCAAAAAACGGAGCTCGTTATTCTGTTGAAACCAACGGTCGTTGGCGTTAACTCATGGCAGAAAGAACTAGAGCGCTCGCGTGACTTGCTGCAAGAGTGGTTCCCTGATTCGCAGTAATGCAGTCAACACTTAAACTAGTGGGCTGATAAGCGTATGTATCTATCGCATTTTGGTTTTCGCTTACAACCATTTTCACTAACCCCAAATACAGAACTGTTTTTGGGGTTAGCTCCTCATTATGAATCCATTCAAACCATCATCGCAGCGATTCATATGGGAGAGGGTGTCATCAAAGTGGTTGGGGAAGTGGGAACAGGCAAAACCATGGTTTGTCGAAAGCTGATTGAGCAAATTGAAGATGATGCCGAGCTGATTTACTTGCCAAACCCTGCGCTTACAGGGGCTCAATTGCAACTAGCGGTGGCTAGAGAGCTTGGAATTAAAAATGCTGATCCGCTAAATGTTGTGGAGCTTATTCAAGAACGATTGATCTGTGTTCGCTCAGTAGGAAAAAGAACCGTCTTAATTGTTGATGAAGCTCAAGCACTGTCTTTTGAAGCATTAGAAACTTTGCGCCTATTTGGGAATCTAGAGACCGAGAAAGACAAACTACTCCAGTTAGTTTTGTTTGGTCAGCCTGAACTTGAGGAGCGCCTGTTAAGTCACAATTTGCGGCAGTTCCGACAGCGCATCACATTCAATTGTGAATTACGTACTCTCAATTTAGATGAAGGCGTTGCCTATATGGATAACCGACTTAATAAAGCGGGAAATGGGGCGCACATTTTTAGCATTGAGCAGAAAAAAGCAATATGGCGCTCTGCTTCTGGGGTTCCTAGGCTAATTAATCAGATTTGTCATAAATCATTACTCACGGCGTTTAATGACCGCTGTACATTAATTAAGAATCAACACGTTTACGCGGCAATGCATGACACCCTTGATGCCTGTAAACCAAAGTTTAAGACCCCGATATTCTGGGGATGGAGCCGATCTTGAGTGCAATTAACAAAGCTTTATCTGAACTAGCAGAGAAGGAGCATAAACCTGAGCTATCAAGAGCGGAAGTTCCGGTCGTTGCTAAAAGAAAGCCCTGGTTATGGTTAATTGCGGGCTTTTCTATGAGTTTGGCTATCGGAGGGTGGGCCGTATCTCAAGCGCCTACGCCGGACAACGTTAATGAAGTGGTATTAGCAGGGGCTGATATTGTGGCTAAAAAGGTGGCAAATGTAGATGCTAGCTCTCCAACAACCAAAACAACGCCTCAATTACAGCAAGTTGTTGCAACAAAAAACATTGAAGTGGGTCATGTTCGCGCTAACCAATCAGAGCAGATAGCGACCGAAGAAATTTATTCTCCTCAACCTCTTGCTTCTATGCCTAAAAAAGTGGTGGCAGAAGATAATCAATCAATAGCAGAACCAGCGACGCTGAGTAATGAGCCACTGGAAGTCGTTGATGAAGCGAGCTCGATGCATATTGAGCAGGTGGAACTAAGCCATCAACAACTCGCTACTAAAGCTATGAATCGTGCTGGTAAAGCGATGGATTCAAATGATATGCAAGAAGCCATGGCCGCTTATGCAGAAGCGCTGCGGTATGAGCCATCGAATATTGAAGCGAGACAAAAACTAGCGGCATTATATTTTGGTAAAAGTGATACCAGAAAGGCGTACGAGATCCTTCAGGCTGGTATTAAGTTAGACAACGATAACCAGCCACTAAGGCTTGCATTATCCAAGTTGTTAGTGAAAGCAAACCAGCCTGAAGCGGCATTGAGTCCATTAGTGTTTATGCCAGATAACCCAACTCGAGATTATTTGGCAATGCGAGCTGCTTTGGCTCAAAAGCAGAAACAAACGGAATTCGCGTTAGAAAGTTATCAGCTTTTAACGCAAAGAGAGCCTGAGAATGCCCGCTGGTGGCTTGGGTTAGCCATTCAGCAAGAGCGTAAAGTCCAAATCAAAGCAGCGGTCTACTCCTACCAGCAAGCATTAGGAAAAGTGGGCGTGTCTAATCAATCTCAAGCATTTATTAGAGATAGACTGAGTATCTTGAAGCAGCTGGAGGGAGCAGAATGAAAATCCAATTAAGGAAGCGTCTTGGTGACCTGCTTGTTGAAGAGGGCATTGTTACAGAAGAACAAGTGCAGCAAGCCCTTGCCAGCCAACATGAGACAGGGCAAAAATTAGGCGATGCTTTGATTGCTTTAGGGTTTATTTCTGAAAAGCAAATGCTGAACTTTCTCTCTCAGCAATTAGGTTTACCGCTCATTGACTTAAGCCGTGCGCCAATTGATGCTGATGCGGTGCAACTTTTACCGGAAGTTCATGCTCGTCGTTTACGTGCCATGGTGGTTGCGCAAAACGGTGATACGTTAAGAGTTGCCATGAGCGATCCTGCGGATCTGTTCACTCAAGAATCGTTAATGAACTTGCTCGGTGAATACGCTTTAGAGTTTATTATTGCTTCTGAGCGACAATTGGTGGAAAGCTTTGACCGCTATTATCGCCGAACTAAGGAAATCGCCTCTTTCGCCGAACAGCTTCAAGCCGAGCATCAGGATGTTGATGTGTTTGATTATGGTATTGAAGAGACGGAAAGTGAAGAAGTTACGGTTGTTAAGTTGGTTAACTCAATGTTTGAAGATGCCGTGCAGGTGGGTGCATCTGATATTCATATTGAGCCAGATGATAAAGTGCTTCGTCTCCGTCAGCGTGTTGATGGTGTTTTGCATGAAACCATCCTAAATGAAGTCAATGTCGCATCAGCCTTAGTTTTACGCCTTAAACTGATGGCACACCTAGATATTTCTGAAAAGCGTTTGCCGCAAGATGGTCGCTTTAACATTAAGGTTCGTGGTCAATCCATCGATATTCGTATGTCGACGCTGCCAACTCAATATGGCGAATCTGTGGTAATGCGCTTGCTTAACCAGTCTTCAGGTCTACGAAAACTAGAAGACTCAGGCTTACCTGCTGATTTGCTGACTCGTTTACGCCGTCAGTTATCTCGCCCGCATGGCATGATCTTAGTGACTGGCCCAACAGGTTCGGGTAAAACGACAACGCTATACGGTGCATTAAGTGAGTTAAATGAACCGGGTAAGAAGATCATTACTGCAGAAGACCCTGTGGAATACCGCCTACCACGTATTACACAAGTACAGATCAATAATAAAATTGATCTTACTTTCTCACGAGTACTACGTACTTTCCTTCGTCAAGATCCAGATATCATCTTAGTTGGTGAGATGCGAGACCAAGAAACGGTAGAGATTGGTTTGCGTGCAGCTTTAACAGGCCACTTAGTTTTGAGTACGCTGCATACCAATGATGCAGTAGATAGTGCTTTACGAATGATAGATATGGGTGCACCTGGCTATCTTGTTGCGAGTGCAGTTCGTGCGGTTGTTGCTCAACGATTGGTTCGCCGAGTTTGCCCTGATTGTAAGACTGAAGATGTTGTCGACGAGTCTCGGCAACAGTGGTTGTCAGGACGTTTCCCTAATCAGTTAAATGCTGTTTTTCATAAAGGAAAAGGCTGTCAGAACTGTAACTTAACCGGCTATCGAGGCCGAATCGGCGTGTTTGAAATGTTGGAATTAGAGCATGAGATGATGGATAAGCTGCGAGCGAACGATGCGGTTGGTTTTGCACAAGCGGCTCGTCAATCAACATCCTACAAGCCCTTGTTGGCTTCCGCGATGGAGCTGGCTTTGCAAGGTGTTGTTAGCCTTGATGAAGTCATGGCGCTTGGTGAAGGCGATTCATCTGGTAAAGCAGATGCAATCTTAATGTAGGTGATTAGATGCCAACATTCAGTTATCAAGGCCGAACACTGACTGGTTCGGCGACCAAAGGCAAGATTGATGCCGTTAATGAAGAGGCAGCCGCGGAAGCATTAATGAATAAAGGGGTTATTCCTCTAAATATTCAGTTAAGAAAGGCATCTAATGCTAGTAGCTTTAGTTTATCTAAATTGCTTGTACCTGCGATTCCTCTTGAAGTCATTATTCTGTTCTGTCGCCAGTTATTCAGTTTAACTAAAGCTGGGGTACCACTGCTGCGTTCTATGCGTGGTCTATTGCAAAACTGTGAAAATCAACAGTTAAAAGATGCGCTTGAAGATGTTGTCTCTGAGCTTAGTAACGGCCGAGGACTATCTGCTGCAATGCAGCCACACAGCAAAGTGTTTAGCCCTTTGTTTGTCTCCATGATCAATGTGGGTGAAAACACCGGTCGTTTAGATCAAGCTTTATTGCAGTTGGCTAGTTACTATGAGCAAGAGTTAGAAACTCGTAAACGTATCAAAGCCGCAATGCGGTACCCGACGTTTGTCATCGTATTTATCACGATCGCAATGTTCATTTTGAATATTTTTGTGATTCCGCAATTTGCTACCATGTTTACTCGTTTTGGCGTCGAACTTCCCTTACCAACACGTGTGCTAATTGCAACATCGAGCTTTTTCGTTAATTACTGGGGCTTGCTCATTGCTCTGATTGTTGGAGCATTCCTCGTTTTTCGAGCTTGGATAGCTACCGCAGATGGGCGAGAAAAATTTGATAAGTTTCGACTAAGAGTTCCTATTGTCGGTGATATCGTCAATCGTGCTCAGCTTTCTCGTTTTTCTCGAACTTTTTCACTGATGCTTAAGTCAGGTGTGCCGCTGAACCAATCATTGGCTTTGGCTGGTGAGGCGCTGGGCAATAAGTTCCTAGAGAATCGAATCGTTGAGATGAAATCCTCCATCGAAGCGGGAAGCACTATTTCTGTGACGGCAGTGAATAGTAAAATTTTTACACCTCTGGTTATTCAGATGATTGCCGTCGGTGAAGAAACGGGTCGAATTGATGAATTATTGCTCGAGGTCGCAGACTTTTATGATCGAGAAGTAGATTATGATCTTAAGACCTTAACTGCACGAATAGAACCGCTACTTTTGGTGATTGTGGCGGGTATGGTTATGGTATTAGCCTTGGGTATCTTCCTGCCTATGTGGGGTATGCTCGATATAATCAAAGGCTAAAGTGTGATTGAAAACCGAGAAAGTGCAAGGCTTATAATGTGGGGGACATTTGTCGCTGCGGTGCTAGTCGCACTGCTAGAGAGTTTGGCTCCTCTGCAAAAAGAGTTAGATGATACAGGAGCAAGTCTAGCCAAAAATTGGATGCTAGATAGTGTTAATCGTTATCGAAGTATTTGGTTGATGAAGGGCGAACCAGATTCGATCGAGGTCGATGGCTCAATATTGTTAATGACTGACGCAGGGCTAGTATTGCCGCTTGATGAGAGTGAACAATTTGATTGTGATAGTTGGTTAACGATTCATTACCCTCAGCGTAAGATTATGAGGGCTAATTTGTCAGAAATAAAACTGATTACCAAAGGTGATGAGTACCTTTGTATGTACAGGTATTCAAGTCAACAGCTGGTATTCGTGACATTTAATGCTAACCACTTGCAAATTGATGTCGAAAACTCGGCAAGGTAAGTTTTTTGACACTTTAGTGCTATAAATGAGACGCTAGTTCGGTATAATAACTTCGTATTAAAAAATTGGAAATTTGTAAACTAATTATCCTGTTACACATTGCAAATTTATCAATCCAGATTTCGCTTAACTAGTGAGTGATTCGTAACCATCGGCACTAATTTAGGCAATAACACAAATGGTCGCGTGACCTTAACGTTGCAGTCACTCTGCATGTTTACAAAAGAGAGAGAAACAATGAAAAGACAAGGTGGTTTTACCCTTATCGAGCTTGTGGTGGTAATTGTGATCCTAGGTATCCTAGCGGTAACGGCTGCGCCACGCTTCCTTAACTTACAAAATGATGCACGAAAAGCTTCGATCCAAGGCTTAAAAGGTGCTATCGATGGTGCGGCAGGCATTACTTATGGTAAAGCTGCGGTCGAAGGTGTAGAAACAGCAACAACATCAAATGTTGATGGAAGTATTTCTGCTGCATTTGGTTACCCAACAGCGACAGATAAGGGACTTGGTAATGCGGTAGTTGGTTTGGATGAAGATTGGTCTTATTATCAAGATACAGCAAACAAAAAGATGCT
The DNA here is from genome assembly GCF_002741985.1 of Vibrio rotiferianus CAIM 577 = LMG 21460. Lineage (GTDB taxonomy): Bacteria > Pseudomonadota > Gammaproteobacteria > Enterobacterales > Vibrionaceae > Vibrio > Vibrio rotiferianus. Next base: position 69,904 of record NZ_APHW01000028.1, on the reverse strand, counting down.
GATTGGCTTTAAGCAAGATTCTGCTCCAACAAAAGCATCAGACATCACAAATACAAACTGTTATGTTGAATACACCCAAGCTACAGACAAAACGTCTGCCAAAGCCGCAAAAACGACAATCACGGACTCTGGTTGTTAAGTCGAACTAATAATGGCCAGCTAGTCTGGCCTTTATCTCTATACCTTGGTTAATCTTGGAATGGTACATATGCGTCAATCATCCGGTCTTAGTGCGATTGAGTTTGTGGTTGTACTAATCATCTTGGGTGTGATTGGTTATGTGGTATTGCCAAGGTTTATCAGCTTTGAGCCAGAAGCATATGAAGCTAAGTGGGAGCAGACCAAGCAAACAGCAGAGCATGTATCTGAAACGCTGAGTAATAAACAGACTTATGATCGTATTGAAGAAGAAATGGGCAGAAGTAAAAACTAATTCTCACAATTAACAATGTGCTCACAAATTAATATAAAAGTGTGATCTTTACCCAATATCCCTCCCTTTTTTTGCTTATAATTTAATCGCTTGTCGTGAAGTAAGGTTGCCCCTATGAAAGCTCGCCATATTTCATCGGGATTCACTCTTATTGAGTTGGTCATGGTGATCGTTATTCTATCTGTTGTATCGTTGTATGCGGCCAGTCGCTATCTAAGCGCGGGTATTCCTGCTGCAGCGGTACAGGATCAGGCAATTGCGGTTATTCGTCAGGTACAAGTCAATCGCATGCAATCCAACCTTAGCGATACTACTATCGTTGACAAAAATGACTTTATCTTAAACGTAACGAATAACTGCATTGGTTCAAAAGCATCATGTTCGTCTCAAACTGCATCAAGAAGTGACTGGTTTATGCCAGATGGGGTTTCATTCTCTCCTAATCTAGAGCTTGAATTTAATTTATTGGGAAATCCAAGTGGTGCGACACCTACGATTCAAATTACAGAGAATGGTAGTGGTAAAACATGTTCGATACATATTAATTCGCAAGGTTATGTAGAAAAGAGAACTTGCTCATGAAAAGATTTCCAAAAGAGCAATTGGGTATGACTCTGATTGAGATGATCATCGCGATTGTTTTGTTGGGGATCGCTATGACCATTTTTTCTTCTGCCCTAATCCCTCCAATAAAAGAGGCTTCTAGCTCACATTATCAATCTCGCGCGGTCGCTCTGGGGCAAAGTATGATGTCTCAAATACTATCGCGTAATTTTGACCACAATAGTGATATCAATGGCGGTTGGCTACGCTGTGGTGAAGAAGGTGCGCCGGATTGCTCAGAACTCAAAGCTGACACAGATGATGGTGAATCAACCCCTGCCACATTTAATGATGTCGATGATTATATCGGTTGTTGGTTTACTAGCGAAACAAAAGTAGATTGCCCAGCCGGCATGCCTCAATACGCTTTGCAAGATGTAATCGGTTTGAGTGCCAATGACACATACAAAAACTTTCGTGTACAGGTTTCTGTGACTGAAAAAACAAAGGATGTGAACGGCGAAGCTATCCCGAAAATGAGGCGTGTTGAATTACAAATCTTTGCGAGTAACGCACAAGTTATGTCTCTATTTGGCGACAGAGGTAATTACTAATGCGAGCTGAGAGTAAAGGTTTTACGCTTATTGAAATGGTGGTCACTATCGTTATCGGTAGTATTATCATGCTAGGGATTGCAGGGTACGTGCAAGTCGGTGTCAAAGGTTTTGTCGATGCAAACTCACGGCAACGCATTCAAACCCAAGCTCAATTTGTATTGGAAAAACTCTCGCGCGAAATTCGACATGCAGTTCCAAATAGTTTCCGTATCACTAATTCTGGTGGTTCAGAGTGTTTGGAGTTTGTTCCGACTTATAACTCGGGGTATTACTTTGAGAAGCCTGGAACTTCAAATTTGCTATTTGTTACCGGCGAGCAAGTTCCGGGTGGAACGATAAAAAGCGCTGAAAATTTAAGGCTCGTTATTAATCCAACGCGCTATGAAGACTTGTTTAATCCCCCTACTGGTACAGTATCATGGAATAGTTTTTCTATTGATAGTGATCTATCAATACACAGCGACGATGGTGACGGTAACGCGCAGTTTTATAGTTTCGCTCTGCCTTTGCCATTAGCGAGTCAATCCATTGCTGCTCGTATTTATTTGTATAAACCAGATTCTGCGATTCGGTACTGTATTGTACAGCCTGTCTTACCTAATGACAGTGGCCTGCTAACAAGAAATGGTGTGCCAGTTGAAGATATTGATGCTTCGAAGAGTGCCTTTAATTATACCAACACTAGCCTACAGATTGGCGGCATTGTTTATCTAAAATTTGCCTTTGAACAAAATGGAGAGGAGAGTGTTTATCAACAAGATGTGCAGGTACTCAATGTCCCATAGAAATAAACACCAAAGAGGCAATGTTTTTATTGTTAGCTTATTCGTCATTGTTGTTATGGGCTATATGGCGACGTCGATCACCAAGATAAATTGGTCAAACCAAACTCTTGTGACAAAAGAGTTCCTTGGTACGCAGGCATGGTTTCTTGCTCAATCGGCAACAGAGTGGGCTTTAACAGAAATATATCCTTTGGGGGAAGCCGATCCCTCAGTAGGGAGTCACTGCCACGATGACGTTGATGGCCAGTTCACTGAAATAGTGAAAGAAGTCAATTTTGGAAAATGTACTTTGGTTCGTCTTGAATGCAACGGGGGCGATAAAAAACTTGATAATCAAGTGTTCTATCGAGTTGAGGCGGCAGTGCGATGTGGTAATGGAATTAACTTAGTTGAACGCAGACAAGAGATATGGATTAAGGATTAACGCAATGAAAAAAAGAATAATACTTGGTGCTGTAGCCTACTCTTTGTTATGTGCTCAAGGGCTTGCTGCTGTAACGTATGATCTAACCCCTACCGTTGATTGGGTCAGGGAAAAAGGGAGGTGGCAACGTCAATGGGTACCTGTTTATAGTCCATGCCCAACAAATGGTTATTATTCCAATGGCCTCTCTGTTTACGTGTGTCCTAGCAATGTAAATCTCTATTACGGTGATAATATTGTTACTGGGGGAAGCACCTCGCAATTAGTGTTAAGTCGATACGCTTCTTTAGGTGGTAGAAACACTATCGGTAGCCCTAGCCACAGCTTATCGTTAAATCTGAATCGTAATTCTTTTAGCGCTCACAACCTGTATGTGTATGGCCATGTTGATAATGGTGGTTATATCCAACTAACAGATTCAACAATATTTGGTTCACTGAGAAGTGTTAACAATGGTCTCCAGTTAAGCAATGTCGATATTCGACAAAATGCTTTAGCTTACAGTCAGCTTACAATTAATCACGGTAACGTTGATGGTTACGTCGATAGTGATAATGGTGGAATCTCGCTTTACAACGTAAATGTGGGCGCACATATCGAAGCCAAGAACCAAATTCAAATAACGAACACTTCCGTTGGAGGTCACATATCTTCGTCTCACGGTGGGGCGGAACTTTCAGCATCAGGTTCAACTAAACTTGTCGATGGCTACATCAACGCTAAGAATGCAGTGAAAGTCACAAACTATAAGGTTAACCAGTCTGTTTCCGCAGATGGCTACATTGAGCTCAATAGAACTGATGTGACAGGAAATGTGACTTCCCAAAGTAATGGAAATCCAGCCATTGCTATTTCCAATAGTTCATCGATTTCAGGTGATGTGTTTACTAAAGGCTACGTCAGCGTTTCTCATTCTAGTGTAGATGGAAATATTGATAATACGCAGGGTAGCAACCAAAGTATGGCCATTGTCAGCAGTCAAGTTGGAGGCAACGTTACCGCGAAAGGCTATGTAGATATTCAGTATTCTCAAGTTTCTGGCGTTGTATCGAGCTCCAACGAAGGTGCTCAGGTCAAGAACTCAAAAATCAAAGGTAATGTTGATGTTAAGAAATATCTTCATGTGATTGAAAGTTCTTATGTGTGTGGTGTCGCTTCCAGTAGGAACGAAGGTGCAAACATTAGTAATTCATATGTTGGCGATGACGTCTCTACCAAGAAATACTTACACGTGACTAACTCTTCTGTCTTTGGTACCGCGAGTGTAAAGAATGAGGGAATGGCGTTATCGTCGGCTAAAATTCTTGCGGACGCCAAAGCGATTGGTTTCCCTACTAACAAATACGTAAGTATTGCTAGTAACTCAACGCTTTGCGGAACCGCAAACTCTTCATACTCTTATAACGGTAAATTGGTTGGTTATTGCGGTCTAAATGATACGAGTTGTGATGCATCTCAAACTCGAGGTACATGTCCGGTTGACGTAGGTGAGAGCTCTCAATACAAAGATTTCTACGACTATTGTGGAATTACGCCTCCAGGCCCTGACCCAGAGCCTGTTCAATGTGAATTGTTGCCACCTGAAAACTTTGACTCAGGCTCTCTTACAAACTGGTCTGTGATGGGCTTTAAGAATAGTACTAAACCGAGCATTACTGGTGGTAAGTTTAGATTATCAAGTAACCAATACAATCAAGCAACAGCATCAGCCTACAACTACATTTTTCCATCTGATGACAACATCATGCAGGTGGAGTTTAATCATTATGCTCACTCAAATACCACACGACCTGGTGCAGATGGGGTTGGTATCGTTTTTTCTGACGCAAATGTCCCTCCAGCGACAGGTGCATTTGGTGGACCTTTAGGTTTTGGTGTTAAACCCGGTATAGAAGGTTTTGCCGGCGGTTGGTTAGCATTTGGTATCGATGAGTACGGTAACTTCTCGAATGAAGGCAGTTATTATGAAAATGACTATGGCCGTCCAGGTCGTCGCCAACAATCTATTGCTATTCGCGGTGCTGGTTATAAGAAGACAATTCAGTACAACAGTCAGTCCCTAGAAGGCTGGTTTGGTGGCTATAAATTTATTAAAAACAATACAGATGTCGGTGCACTTGATGTCTTCGGAACAAATTACAATGGTCGAGATAGAGATGAGGTCCACCGTTATAGAATGACTGTAGACTCTCGCAACACCGTTAAAAACCGAGCGAGCGGAGTTTGGGTTTCTATTGAGCGTCAAATTGATGGTGGTCGCTGGGAAACGTTAATCAAATCATTCAATGTTATGAATGGTTATGGGCAGTCTATTGCTCCAGAAAACTTCCGTATTTCTGTGACTGCATCGACGGGATCATATACCAATATCCATGAAATTGATGACTTCCAGGTTTGTGCAGATAAATACAAGAAGTTAACGGATGGTATCCATCACTTTGAATTTGACTATTCAGGATCCGGTAGTACGTGCCAGCCTTCGAAAGTCACGCTAAAAGCATGTATGAATGAAAGGTGTACTCAAACCTATCCAGAAGATGCTGCCGCAAGTGAAGGCGAGTTAGAGCCATTGACAGTTACTTTACTGCCATCATCCACCAATAGCGTCGCTACTTGGGTAAATGGAGAGCAAGAAAAGCTCACGAACATCACTTTCAACAATTCAGTTGATCTTCTATTACAGGGATATAAAGCCGGTACGGTTACGATGGGAGTTGCGAATAGTTCGGTACCTCAGTTTGGTTTTGAAGGAGCGCGCTGTCGTATCAATAACGGTGATGAACTGTCCGTCGAGAACTGTAATGTGTTGTTTTCTCAAAACGTACTCGGAGTAAACATAGGGGATGTGGTTTCAGCTAGACAATCTGCCGGGACGGATCATCTTTCATTCTGCTCATCACATGTAAAAACTGGGGGTGAAAGCCGAGATGTTACTATGAAAGTGACTCACGAGATTGCACCAGTCGATAAAACGAAATCTGTTGAGGTATGGTACAAAAAGGCGGGTGACAGCAATGCTAAATGGAGTGGTCATGTCACATTGCAACCTCAAGTTCCTAAGCCTTTGTCCGATGTCTACTTTGATTCAAATGGTAAAGCTTACCTCAAAGTTAACTATAAAGAGGTTGGTAAAGTCCGTATCGATGCGAAAGTTAACGATGTGAAGGATTCTGCAGGGTTTGCATCATTTGTAAGTTTCCCTGCTAAGTTAGGTTTGAGCGTAAGCGATAATGGCGCATGTTCCTCAAATTGCACAAGCTACATTCCAGCAGGTCAAGAGTTCACAATGCAGGTAACAGCATATCAATCAAACGGAGACGTTGCCCGAAATTACCAAGAGTCGAATATTAGTATTGACCACGTAGTGACTTATCCAGACCCGACAACGAGTGTGAACAAGGGGAATGTTGTGAATGGTACGCTGCTAACAGAAAAGCTACCCGAAGACGCTAAATGGGTTAGTGGCTCAGTGTCTTTCAAGCAGGCTGTTGATGAAGTAGGTTCATTTGACTTTACCGCTACCGCGCCTGTTGGCGGGGAAGGCGAAGCATTCTCTACCTATCTGGGAAGTAGTACGTATAAGATTGCTGATGCAACGCTCAATGTTGGGCGTTTCTATCCTGGTAAATTCAATGTTTACAGTAATGATCAAACGCCTTCGTACAATAACGTATGGGATTATCCAAATGGCCAAGCATTTGCTTATATGGGACAGCCTTTTGGGTTAAAACAGTTCTACGTTGAGGCATTGTCGAAAGGAGGCGGCGCTTTACGTAACTATGCGTATTTTGGTGAAGGTTACCACGCGAAATTCAACTTGTACGAAAATAACTCGGCAAATGTTAGTAGGTTTAGTGCGCCGGCCGCGTACACAGGTAGCTGGTTGAACGGCGGTAAAGGTCCCTATATTTCAGGGCAAAGTGTCGGGAAATATAGCGCGAGTGGGCTTGTGTGGAGCAAGGTTGTATCTAAACCGGATGGCCCTTTTAACTACTTAGAGAACTCGTCAGATACCTCTACCTCTATTTCTATTGATCTTTCCTCATCATCAGTAGACAAGGCTGGTGTGACTATTGGTACCAGGCAACTATTGGTCCAGCCGGATTTACGCTTTGGCCGAGTTAATTTGGCTGATGTTGGCGGTAAGCAGGGTGACAACAGCAAACCAGATTCACTTAAATTGCAGGTACCTCTAACCGTAGAATATTGGAAAGGTGGTCGATTTGTGACGAACAGTTCTGATAGTCAAACCACTATTTATGGTGCGAGAGAGAAATTCGAGCATAAATGGAAGGGTAATGAGCCTGACTCTAAGTATGTAGATGTGAACTTGGCCGATGGCGGTGTAGTTACCAATGGTACTTCTAGAAGTATTACTGCAGTTGAAAGTGAGTCGAATCGTCAACAGACGGAACTGTGGTTAGATCTTACTGCTGGTTCGAATAATTTCCCTTGGCTCAAATATGACTGGGATAATGATGGTTCTGAAGAAAATCCATCTACCATTGTTACTTTTGGTATCAACCGAGGTAACGACAGGGTGATTTATCGAGGAGAACCGGGTCTGACCGGAGGGAATTAAGGCTCGTTTATTTGCTCTAGGTAAGGAATCTGCAAGAAATTGAGGGTTTCAGCCCATGTTTGTACTCCAATGCCTTGCTGTGTCAGCGAGGCATTGGTACATTTAGGACAATTTTTGTCTTCTAAATTTTTGCAGGATGAGCGAAGAGTATGTTTAAAAAACTTCGTGGCATGTTTTCTAACGACCTATCTATCGATTTAGGTACTGCCAACACTCTAATTTACGTAAAAGGACAGGGTATTGTCCTAGATGAACCTTCTGTAGTTGCTATTCGTCAAGATCGTGTAGGTTCTGCAAAAAGCGTTGCTGCTGTCGGTCATGCAGCAAAACAAATGCTTGGTCGTACGCCGGGTAATATCTCAGCTATCCGTCCAATGAAAGACGGCGTAATCGCTGATTTCTACGTAACAGAAAAAATGCTTCAGCACTTCATCAAGCAAGTGCATGATAACAGCATCCTTAAACCAAGCCCACGCGTACTGGTTTGTGTTCCTTGTGGTTCTACGCAAGTTGAGCGTCGTGCTATCCGTGAGTCAGCGCTAGGTGCAGGCGCGCGTGAAGTTTACCTAATTGACGAGCCAATGGCAGCGGCAATTGGTGCTGGCCTGCGCGTATCTGAGCCAACAGGCTCAATGGTGGTCGATATCGGTGGTGGTACAACTGAAGTTGCAGTTATTTCGTTAAACGGTGTGGTTTACTCTTCTTCTGTGCGTATCGGTGGTGACCGCTTTGATGAAGCTGTGATCAACTACGTGCGTCGTAACTACGGTAGCTTGATCGGTGAAGCAACGGCCGAAAAGATCAAACACGAAATCGGTTCTGCATACCCTGGTGATGAAGTTCAAGAGATTGAAGTGCGCGGTCGTAACCTTGCAGAAGGTGTGCCACGCAGCTTTAGCCTGAACTCAAACGAAATCCTAGAAGCGCTACAAGAACCACTATCTGGTATCGTATCAGCAGTGATGGTTGCACTAGAACAGTGTCCACCAGAACTAGCATCGGACATCTCAGAGAACGGTATGGTTCTTACGGGTGGTGGTGCATTACTGAAAGATCTTGATCGTCTCCTAATGGAAGAAACGGGTATCCCAGTGGTTATCGCCGAAGATCCACTAACGTGTGTTGCTCGTGGTGGCGGTAAAGCACTAGAAATGATCGACATGCACGGTGGCGATCTTTTCTCTGAAGAATAAGTAAGAGTGTGAAGCCCTTCTATACAGGGCTTCATTTTCTTGTTCACGGCTCTTATTAATCCACTCATACTACAAGCTTATTTTCTGACTGGAATCAAACGATTATTCACCTACTCTGCTCAGCAATAAGGTTGCCAAACAAAGGCCAATGATGATAGTAGCGATCAGGTCAAAGACAAGATGAAACCGATTTTTGGCAGAGGCCCCTCTCTGCAGTCCCGTCTTTTTTTTGCTGTCATAGTTTCTGCTAGTTTAATGCTTGCTGACAGTCGTCTAGACACATTCTCAAATGTCCGTTACTTACTTAATAGTATGGTGGCGCCTATTCAATATGCTGCTAACTTGCCTCGTACCATGTTTGATGGGGCGTTTGAGCGCATGAATACCCGCCAAACGTTGCTTGAAAACAGCCGCAGTCTTAAGCGCGAGGTGCTACGTCTTAAGAGTGAGCTTATCTTGCTTGACCAATACAAAGAAGAAAACCAACGTTTGCGTAAGTTGCTAGGGTCTTCATTTGTCCGTGACGAGAAGAAAATGGTTACCGAAGTTATGGCGGTAGATACTTCACCATATCGTCATCAAGTGGTGATTGATAAAGGCAAGATCGACGGCGTATATGTTGGCCAACCAGTGATCAATGAAAAAGGTATTGTCGGTCAAGTGACGTTTGTTGCTGCGCACAATGCTCGCGTGCTATTACTCACTGATGCAAAGAACGCTATCCCAGTACAGGTGATTCGTAACGATATACGAGTCATTGCGTCAGGAAATGGTGAGATTGATGAAATTCAACTAGAGCATATTCCTACTAGTACCGATATCCAAGTGGGCGACTTATTGGTTACTTCTGGCCTAGGCGGTATTTACCCTGAAGGTTACCCCGTTGCGAATGTGACAGTCGTCGATCACGATACTCGACAAGAGTTCGCTTCTATTAAAGCGGAGCCTGTGGTTGAGTTTGACCGCTTAAGATACTTGCTGCTGATTTGGCCGAATGAAGACAGACAACACAAAGTTTTGCAGTCTAATGCAGAAGAAGACACAGAACATGAGGTAAGCAATGGCCAATAGTGCATTTCGAAGCCGTCTCGTCATTGGTGTTAGCTTTTTTGTCGCTTTAACATTGCAGACGATCCCTTGGCCGGGGGTATTAGACTTACTAAGACCTTCTTGGCTGTTTCTCGTGACCTGTTATTGGGTACTGGCACTACCTAACCGTGTCAATGTCGGCTCAGCTTTGGTGTTGGGTTTATTGTGGGATATTTTGATAGGCTCTACGCTTGGTATTCGCGGCATGATGATGTCGATAGTGATATACCTAGTTGCGCTGAACTTTCTCGTTATTCGCAATATGGCACTGTGGCAGCAGTCAATATTAATTGCTGCTTTGACTGTGCTTTTAGAAGTATTGATATTCTGCGGGGAATATTTGAATCAAGACGTAGTATTTAATCCATTATCTCTGTGGACGGCTGCAATTAACTGTATACTCTGGCCATGGATGTTTTTATTGATGCGACGGATTCGTCGTTTATGGCACGTAAGGTAGCGTTTTGATTAAAGGCTTGTCTCTGGTTCTCGCTTCGGGATCCCCGAGGAGAAAAGAACTGCTTGCTCAGTTAGGTTATGAATTTGATATTGTACTTCCTGATATAGAGGAAGCAAAACAAGACCATGAGCAGGCAAAAGACTACGTGTTGCGTCTCTCTACGGAAAAGGCTCAAGCAGGCTTAGCATTAGCTAAGCCTGATTCGATTGTATTGGGTTCAGATACTGTGGTGGTGTGCGATAACCAAGTGTTAGAGAAGCCCAAGAGTTATGCTGATTCTAAGCGAATGCTAGATCTCCTATCTGGACGCCAACATCAAGTCATGACAGCAGTCAGTGTCGTGTCTTCCGAACAACAACGTTCAGTGGTTGTCATCACTGATGTATGGTTTAAGAACCTGACCGAAGAAGAAATACAACAATATTGGCAGTCAGGGGAACCATGCGATAAAGCTGGAAGTTACGGTATTCAAGGCCTCGGGGGACGATTTGTCACTCGTATAGAAGGAAGTTATCACGCCGTAGTGGGCTTACCTCTTTTTGAAACTGACCAGCTACTCCAAGAATTTTTATAATTGTTTTTGAGGTGTGCACATGAGTGCAGAGTTGCTGCTTAACGTGACCCCGAGTGAAACTCGCGTGGCCATGATTGAAGGTGGAGTGCTACAAGAAGTTCATATAGAACGAGAATCCCGTCGTGGTATTGTTGGCAATATCTATAAAGGCAAAGTAAGCCGAGTATTACCTGGTATGCAAGCGGCGTTTGTTGATATTGGCTTAGATAAGGCGGCATTCCTACACGCGTCAGATATCGTTCCTCATACTGAATGTGTGGCTGAGAACGAAAAACAACAATTTCAGGTTCGAGATATTTCTGAATTGGTTCGCCAGGGACAGGATATTGTTGTTCAGGTTGTGAAAGATCCACTTGGTACCAAAGGTGCCCGCCTGACAACTGATATTACCCTTCCTTCTCGTTACTTAGTCTTTATGCCTGGTGCCAGCCATGTTGGAGTTTCTCAACGCATTGAAAGTGAAAGTGAGCGTGAGCGTTTAAAGAAAGTCGTGAATCATTACTGTGATGAGCACGGCGGCTTTATCATTCGTACTGCAGCAGAAGGTGCAGATGAGAAGGAACTGTCGCAAGACGCTGCATTCTTGAAGCGCTTGTGGCAAAAAGTGATGGAGCGTCGTTCAAAATACAAAACGCGTTCCACGTTGTACGGTGAGCTAGGTTTAGCGCAACGTATCCTGCGTGATTTTGTCGGCACTGAGCTTGATAAAGTCATGGTAGATTCTCGCCTCGAGTACGAGAATCTAAAAGAGTTTACCTCGGAGTATGTGCCAGAGTTAACGGATAAGCTTGAGCTTTACGAAGGTGATAAGCCTATCTTCGATATGTATGACACCGAGAACGAAATCCAACGTTCTTTGGAGCGCAAAGTTGAACTCAAGTCTGGTGGTTACCTGATTATTGACCAAACGGAAGCCATGACCACGGTTGACATCAATACCGGTGCGTTTGTTGGCCGCCGTAACCTTGAAGAAACAATCTTTAATACTAACGTTGAAGCGACTCAAGCTATCGCCCGTCAACTGCGTCTGCGTAACCTAGGCGGTATTATCATTATCGACTTTATCGATATGGCATCAGAAGAGCACCGTAAGCGAGTACTAACCTCGCTCGACACTGCGTTATCGAAAGATCGAGTGAAAACCAACATTAATGGCTTTACTCAGCTTGGTTTGGTTGAGATGACGCGTAAGCGCACGCGTGAAAGTATTGAACATATCCTTTGTTCAGGTTGTCCTACTTGTGAAGGGCGTGGCAGCGTTAAAACTGTCGAAACAGTGTGCTACGAGATCCTACGTGAAATCACACGAGTTAATCGTGCTTACGACGCCGATAACTTTGTTGTGTACGCTTCACCATCGGTCGCAGAAACGCTACTCGGTGATGAGTCTCATGCCTTAGCTGAATTAGAAGTCTTTATTGGTAAGCAAGTGCGCATTCAAGCGGAGCCTCTTTATATTCAAGAGCAGTTTGATGTTGTGATGATGTAATTGGAATATTTGTGAATTCTGGTTTTAACCGTTTCGGACGCGTTATTGCGTGGAGTGTAGTGACAATTTTGGTGTCGTTGGCCATTATTGTCACCACATTACGTATAGCGCTGCCACAACTTAATCACTTTCAAGATGAAATCAAAACCTGGGTCAAGCAGGGCACAGGTTTTGATTTTTCTATCGCTAGCGTGAGTGGCGCATGGCGAAACAGCCACCCTTCAATCGCTCTGCAAGGTCTTCAGGCTAATCTGCCAAACAACCAAGATGCAAGTTTCGCTGTTGATGAGATTCAAATTGAGTTTGACCTTATCCAATCACTCTTGTCACTTAAGCCAGTTGTCGCTGACCTAACTATTCGAGATTTGGCGTTAGATATCCGAAATATTGACTTTCTATCAATAGAAGAGCGTCCAACGGTACCTACAAAACCTGAATTAAGAAGTAATGAGTCGACTCTTATTGATAAGTTAGATTCGTTACTATTACGCCAATTTGAAGATTTTACTATTACCACATCTCAAGTTTGGTATAAGTCCATCTCAGGTGAAACTCGTCGTTTAGATATCGAACAACTCCGCTGGAGTAACCAAGGTAAGCATCACTTAGCCGAAGGTACAGTGAGCATTGCCGACGCGAGTCTCAACTCATTGTTAGTGCGCGCTAACTTCACAGATCACGGATCGTTGCGTGATGTCTCCGGCGAGTTTTATGTGAGTGCTCAAGAGGTTTCTGTGACACCTTGGCTAACGACTTACATGCAAAATGAATCTGGCGTGGAGTCAGGTAAAGTCAGCCTCAACACTTGGCTCACACTCAGACATAGTCAACCGAGTTACGCTTACGTCGATCTGCAGCCATCTGAGCTGGTGTGGAATGAGAAAGGTCGCCACGAATTGCTCCTAGAGTCGGGTATTTTCAAGCTTTCACCAGATAAAAAGGGTTGGAAAGTAAATGGTCACTCACTAAAAGTCCGCACGGATGACAGGCCATGGCCTGAATTGGATGTGGCTTTTGATTGGCAGCCAGATGGTTGGTTACTCAACCTTTCTCAATTGGATATTGAAGCGCTAACACCTTTGGTGAAATTGGCGCCAAAGTCTGAATCTACTACCGATTTCCTCGATAAGCTCGCGCCAAAGGGGCGAGTGGAAGACATTCGTCTAGCAATGAATGGTGGTTTAGATACGCTGCGTTACTCTGCTGAAGTGGATGAGCTAGGTTTAACCCAATGGGAACTGCTTCCGGGTTTCAATCATGTGCAAGGTAAGGTGGCGGGTAACCTAGATCAAGCAAAAGCAAAAGTCACGGTGATAGATGATGTTTTCCCGTATGGTGATGTGTTTCAAGCCCCTTTGAATATTAAGCAAGGTGAAGTGGACATCATTTGGCAGCAAGATGAAGAGGGCTGGCGTCTGTGGTCGGACAAAGTGACCGCGGCGACACCGGATCTACAGGTGCTTGGCGCGTTCCGTTTGGATTTTCCAAAAGAGCAAAGTCCATTCCTGTCGTTTTATGCCGAAGCGGACCTCTATAATGCGGGCGAAACTTGGCGTTATCTACCGACGCTGGCACTTGGACAAGATCTGACAGATTATCTATCTACCGCGATTCAAGGTGGTAAGGTCAATACCGCAAAGCTACTTTGGTATGGCGAACTGGGTGATTTTCCATACAAAGAGCACAATGGCATGTTCCAAGCTTGGGTTGGGCTAAAGGATGCAAAGTTCAGTTTTGATACTGCGTGGCCAACCATTACCAACTTACAACTGGATCTGCTATTTGAAAATGATGCGATGTATTTGGATTCCAAATCGGCGACATTGAATGGTGTTAAAGCCAAACGTATCACAGGGCGCATTCCCGAATTGGCTGAAGGTGGTCACATCGAAATTGAAGCCAAAGCAAGCGCGTCAGGTAATGAAGTTCGCGATTACATGATGGCAACCCCATTGGTTGACTCTGTTGGGGCTGCATTGACGGCATTGCAAGTGAGTGGTCCGGTTTATTCAGAGTTTCAGTTAAATATTCCATTTGATATGGAAAAAGATGCGCGAGCTTGGGGGTACGCGGATCTTAAAAATAATCGTGTTGATATTGATGCGCCACCAATGCGACTAGAAAGTGCGACAGGGCGAATCAAGTTTGATAACGATGTTGTGACGACATCGGGCTTATCTGCCAAGTTGTTAAACCAACCCATCTCTCTCGATTTTCGTGGGGAGAATGCTGAGCAAGGCTATAACGTGACTATTAACACCTTGGGGGATTGGGAAGTCGACCCGCTAAAACCTTACTTAGGTGAACGTTGGCTAAATTTAGTTTCTGGTCATGCGCCTTGGCAGATGGATGTTGAGCTTCAACTCAATGATGTTGGTTTTACTTACCAAGTGGATGTCATTGCGAAGCTGAACCAATTAGCAAGCGAATACCCATATCCATTAGCTAAGGCGACTGGAGAAGCAGGCACAGCAAAGTTACAAGCTTCAGGTAATCAAGAAGTAATTTCTGCTCGTTTGCAATTACCAAGTGCGAAATATCAAACTGAAATCGATATTACTGGTAACGTTCCTGAGCTTACTGCGACCAATCTTGTGATCGGGAATGGCGGCTTTAGAATGAATCCAATTGTTGGTCACCATGCTTCAATTCGCTTGGATGAACTGAGCATCGACCGCTGGGCTGAACTGATGCATGTTCCTGTAAGTGACCAGCCATCTGTGCTCTCTGAGATGGCGACGCCGGCTATCCCTAAACCAACTAATATAGATTTAGACGTACAAACACTTCAATTGGCTGGTATTGAATTTCACGATGTCGATCTAACTGCTCGTAAGAAGAACTTAAGCTGGCTATTGGATGTGGATAGCCAGGAGGTAAAAGGGAAAGCGAACTACTTCAAGCCTTATGATTTATCGGTTTCACTTGAACACTTGCACCTTTATATTCCTGGCTTCGATGAGATGACAAAAGAGCGCAACTCGCTGTTTGCCAGTGAAGATCAAGCTGCACCGCTTATCTCAAATTTTGATCGCAAGTTCCATGCTGAGATGCCGAACTTGACCTTGAATATTGATGACTTCTGGTTGCAAGGTTACAAGGTCGGTAAGGTTAACGTAGATCTTGAACGTCGTGATAACCGCCTTGAGTGGAAAAATGTTACCTTCAGTAGTGGCCAGAACCGAGTCGATATGAATGGCTGGTGGGAGCTAACCAAAGAGCGCAGTCACTCGAATCTGACCATGAAGGTTCAAGGTGAAAATAACAGTGACTTAATGGAGCGTTTTGGTATTACTTCTGGCATACAACAGGCTCCATTCGAAATTGATGCACAATTAGATTGGGATGGTGCTCCGTGGGCAATGAAAACGCAGAGCTTGCAAGGAGAGGTTTCTAGTGAGTTTGGCAAAGGCGTGATCTCTGAAGTCAGCGGTGCTGCGCGATTGTTAGGTCTGTTTAGTCTCGATTCTATCATTCGTAAGATGCAGCTCGACTTTACCGATGTATTCGACAAAGGCATGGCTTTTAACTCAATTACGGGCACAGGCAAAATCCAAGACGGTGTGTTTATCACCAACGATATTGTGATGGATGCCTTGGCTGGTGAAATGCAGATCCGCGGTATTGCTGATATGAACACACGTTTGGTTGATGCGGAAGTGAAGTTCACTCCAGACATTACATCAGGTATTCCAATGCTGACAGCATTTGCAGTCGCCCCTCAAACAGCGCTGTATGTACTGGCGATTTCGACGGTGATTTCTCCTGTAGTAGAGGTCTTCACGCAAGTAAACTATGAAGTGAAAGGTCCACTGGATTCACCTACTGTAAAAGAGATTTCACGAAGCAAAGGCGAATACAAGTTGCCAGAAAAGCTGCGCGAACAAGCGAAATAATCGCGCAGTTACTCTTCTTACGTACAAGGAATAGAGAACATGGAACGTGTTGGCATCATTCAAATGACATCCGGCCCAGATGTCGAGGAGAATCTGGACTTCATTGCCAAGCAATGTTCATTAGCTGCTGAGCAAGGTGTTAAGTTGGTTGTGACGCCAGAAAATGCTACGCAGTTTGCCAACCGAGAGGCGTATCATCAGAAGGCGGAAGGTTTGGCTGATGGTCCGATTCAGCAGCGTTTATCTGATATCGCACAGCACAACCAACTGACTTTGATCGTGGGCAGTATGCCGATTCGTACTGAGCAAGGTGTTACCACTACAACGTTGGTTTTCTCACCGCAAGGCGAGTGTATTGCTCACTACGATAAGCTGCATATGTTTGATGTGGATGTCGCCGATGGACATGGCAGTTATCGTGAGTCGGATACCTTTACCGCTGGCAATCGCATCGTGACGGCAGAGACCAATATTGGTACGGTAGGCTTAAGTATTTGCTACGACGTACGCTTTCCTGAATTGTTTAAAGCGCTACGCTTAGCAGGCGCTCAAGTGATCATTGTGCCGGCAGCTTTTACCGCTGTCACGGGTGAAGCGCATTGGGAAATACTGCTAAGAGCACGAGCGATAGAAACCCAGTGCTGGGTTCTTGCCTGTGGGCAAACGGGGACGCATCCTTGTGGTCGCCAAACTTGGGGGCACTCCATGGTGATTGACCCTTGGGGAAGCGTTCACCAACAATTGAATGACCAAGTAGGATTGCTGGTGGCGGAGATAGATTTGTCACACAACCAGCAAGTAAGGCAGAATATGCCGCTGACTCAACACAGTCGCTTTCAAAATGAATTGAAACGGAAATAAAAGAGCTAACTATGAGCATAAACCAAATAGAACAGGCACTCCTTGCCCCAAACGGTCTGACAGAGCAAGACATCGCTGACACACTAGCGAGCATTGCGACGCGCCAGATCGATTATGCGGACATTTACTTTCAGTCCAGCTGGCACGAGTCTCTGGTTCTAGAAGACAGCATCATTAAAGATGGCTCTTTCAATATTGACTGTGGTGTCGGTGTACGAGCAGTCACAGGCGAGAAAACCGGTTTCGCCTATTCAGACCAAATTCAACTAGAAGGTTTGAAGCAAAGTGCAATTGCAGCGCGTGGTATTGCGCAGCAAGGTCAAAACGGCAAAGTGCACGCGTTCAAGCGTTCTGATAACCAAGCTTACTACGATGCGGTAAACCCACTAGCAAGCTGGGAAAAGCAACAAAAAACCGAACTGTTGTTGTCTCTGGATGCATACATCCGTACCAAAGAGCCAATGATCAAAGAAGTGTCGATCAGCATCAGTGGTGTGCATGAGCAAATGCTAGTGGCAGCAACCGACGGTACCTACGCTGGTGATATTCGTCCGCTTGTCCGTCTATCAATCAGTGTTCTTGCTGAAAAAGGCGATCGCCGTGAACGCGGCAGTGCTGGTGGCGGTGGTCGTTTCGGTTACGACTTCTTCCTGTCTGAAGCAGACGGCGTGAAACAAGCCTTCCAATTTGCTGATGAAGCGGTTCGTATGGCGCTGGTGAACCTAGAAGCGGAAGCCGCTCCTGCAGGCATGATGCCTGTAGTACTTGGCTCTGGCTGGCCGGGCGTATTGCTGCACGAAGCGGTAGGCCACGGTTTAGAGGGAGACTTCAACCGTAAAGAGTCGTCAGTGTTCTCTGGCAAAATGGGTGAGCAAGTGACGTCTCCACTCTGTACGATCGTGGATGATGGCACACTGAAAGATCTTCGCGGTTCATTGAACGTCGATGATGAAGGTGTGAACGGCCAATACAACACACTGATCGAAAATGGTGTGCTTAAGGGCTACATGCAAGATAAGTTGAATGCACGCCTAATGGGTGTAAACCCAACAGGTAACGGTCGTCGTGAGTCTTACGCGCATTTGCCAATGCCACGTATGACTAACACTTACATGCTACCGGGTGAGCACACGCCAGAAGAGATCATCTCTACGGTGAAGAAAGGTCTGTACGCACCAAACTTTGGTGGCGGTCAGGTGGACATCACTTCTGGTAAATTCGTGTTCTCTGCATCGGAAGCGTACTTGATTGAAGATGGCAAAATTACACGTCCAGTGAAAGGCGCAACGCTTATCGGCTCTGGCATTGAGGCGATGCAGCAAGTTTCTATGGTGGGCAACGACCTAAGCATCGACAGAGGTGTTGGTGTGTGTGGTAAGGCGGGTCAAAGCGTACCGGTTGGTGTTGGTCAGCCAACATTGAAGCTAGATTCCATTACCGTTGGTGGTACTGAGTAAGCTTTATCTGAAGCAATATTAAAAAGAGCGCTCATTGAGCGCTCTTTTGGTTTTAGGTGACCTGTCCTAAGTGAAGAGTCCTAAGCGAACGGCTTTAGATGACTAGGTAGATCGCTACAAGTTCTCTTCCGCAAACTCTGCCAAGCGACTGCGCACCACACCGTTGAGGTGAATGTTGGCGCTGCCTTCAAAGTTCTTGAAGCGTTCAACCATATAAGTCAAACCAGACGTCACAGGTGTGAGGTAATGGGAGTCAATTTGTGCCAAGTTACCCGAACACACAATCTTAGTGCCTTCACCACAACGGGTGATGATGGTTTTGATTTGTGAAGCGGTTAAGTTCTGACACTCATCGAGCAGAACAAATGCATTCTGGATCGAGCGACCACGCATAAAGTTAATTGACTTAAACTGAATGTTGGCTTTATCACAGATGTACTTCATGGATCCTTCGGTGCAGTGGTCGTTCTTATGCAGAGCTTCCAAAGTATCGGTCACCGCTGCCAACCACGGCATCATTTTCTCTTCTTCCGAGCCTGGCAAGAAACCAATCGACTCACCAATGTCTGGCGTGTTGCGCGTTACGATGATCTTATCGAACATGCCTTTTTCAATGGTTTGTTCCAGTGCAGCTGCCATAGCAAGGAGCGTTTTACCACTACCTGCGGCACCAGTCAGAATCACCAAATCAATGTCTGGATCGAGTAGGGCATCCATTGCCATGCCTTGATAGATATTTTTCGGTGTAATGTCCCAAGCACGTCGATGCATCATGCGCTCACGACTGAGATCGAGTAGCGTGACTTTATCTTCATTTATGGTTTCTACTCGCCCTACAAAATCACTTTCTTCATCAATCATATATTGATTAATAAAGGTCGGTTCGAACGGTTCGCGGCTGAGTTTATGGAACGTTTTTCCACCCAGTGCGTAGCTCTCAACTTCATCCACACCGCTCCAAAAATTGCCTTCACGTTGCTGAAAGCCTTTGGTTAGGTATTGGATATCATCAATCAGTTGATCCGTTCGATAGTCTTCAACAAAACGAACGCCAGCGCCTTTGGCACGCAAACGCATATTAATGTCTTTGGTTACGAGCACAACTTCTCGCGGTGCGCGTTTATTTTGCAGGTAAAGCACT
This sequence comes from Vibrio rotiferianus CAIM 577 = LMG 21460, assembly GCF_002741985.1. Taxonomy (GTDB): domain Bacteria; phylum Pseudomonadota; class Gammaproteobacteria; order Enterobacterales; family Vibrionaceae; genus Vibrio; species Vibrio rotiferianus. Next base: position 50,360 of record NZ_APHW01000028.1, on the reverse strand, counting down.
GCATTGAGAATGCGATTGTCACCGGCTTTGTCGGCGAAGGCTTTGACGGTTTCCTGCAATTCGAAGTCCGCCAAAATAGAAATGGTGCCTTGGTTAGGCTTGTCTTTGGATACTGGAATACCTTCTGAGATTTCATCCGGTGTCGCGTCTTTAAACAGATCTTCCAAGGCACGAATGGCAACGCGTGCGTCCCTTGCTACATCGCGTTTACTGTCTTTGATTCGGTCGAGTTCTTCTAAAACGGTCATTGGAATGACGACATCGTGTTCTTGGAAAGAGAAGATGGCGAAGGGTTCATGAAGAAGAATGTTGGTATCGAGTACAAACAGTTTCCGATCGGTATCGCCCATAGCGTCTCCTTGCCGCAGCGCGGCTTTGCTGGCTAAAAGTTAAGAAGGAAAACTCTTCCTAACCCTAATTGCTTGCAATAGAGGTTGTCGGGCAATGTCGGTTAGTGTGCAACCGAGTAGCAAGACAACTTACTAGCAAACCCGTGTTGATCCTAATCGTGTACTTAATGCGCTCAAATCATATTTAATGACTCTAAGCGCCCCTCAATAGAAGTATACGTAATATTTACTTCCTACAAGTCAATAATTGTCATGAGTTTTTTACAATTTGATTGCATTCCTAATTCAGGAAAAAAAGTTTGCCCTTAAAGCCGTTTCGACGTGACCTAAATCACAGCTTCAAGTAAGATTAGCGACCTTTTTCTGGGCATAGGCTATGAGAGAATTATTATGCTTAGCTGGCTTAAAAATGTTCAGCAATAGTGGCATGACAAGCTCGATTGGCATAGCAGAAGCCAGAATCAGATCTAAACTATTACCCATGCCTTCGGGTGTGAGTAGACCAACAAGAAATACGAATCAAGAACTAATAACGAGGTAGTCAATTCATGACATTTGCTTTGGGGCAGCGCTGGATTAGCGATACGGAAAGCGATTTAGGTTTAGGTACCGTAGTAGCAATGGATGCTCGTACTGTGACATTGATGTTTGCAGCATCAGAGGAAAACCGAGTTTACGCACGTAACGATGCACCAGTTACCCGAGTAACGTTCAACGTCGGTGATGTCATCGATTGCCAAGAAGGTTGGTCATTAAAAGTTGAAGAAGTACTGGAAGATGAAGGTCTATACACCTATTTCGGTACTCGTGAAGACACGCAAGAAACGGCGATCGTGTTGCGTGAAATCTTCCTAAGCAACCACATTCGTTTTAACAAACCGCAAGACAAGTTGTACGCAGGTCAAATCGACCGCATGGACAACTTCGTACTTCGCTACCGTGCGCTACAAAACCAATTTGAACAACACAAGAGCCCAATGCGTGGTCTGTGTGGTATGCGCGCAGGTTTGATCCCTCATCAGCTTTACATCGCGCACGAAGTCGGTCGTCGTCACGCGCCTCGCGTTTTGCTTGCGGACGAAGTAGGTCTAGGTAAAACCATCGAAGCGGGCATGATCATCCATCAGCAAGTGCTGTCAGGTCGTGCTGAACGTATTCTGATCGTGGTACCAGAGACACTGCAACACCAGTGGCTAGTAGAGATGATGCGTCGTTTTAACCTGCACTTCTCTATCTTCGATGAAGAGCGCTGTATTGAAGCATTCGCAGAAGCAGAAAACCCATTTGATACGCAGCAATACGTGCTGTGTTCACTGGATTTTCTACGCAAGAGCCGCAAGCGTTTCGAACAAGCGCTAGAAGGCGAGTGGGATCTATTGGTTGTCGATGAAGCGCACCACCTTGAGTGGAGCCAAGACAAACCAAGCCGTGAATACCAAGTGGTCGAAGGCTTGGCAGAACGCACTGCAGGTGTACTACTGCTAACCGCAACACCAGAGCAGTTAGGTCGCGAGAGTCACTTTGCTCGTCTACGTCTTCTAGACCCAGATCGTTTCTACGATTACGACGCATTCGTTGAAGAAGAGGAGCAATACGCACCAGTTGCGGATGCTATCACGTCGCTGTTCTCAGGTGAGAAACTGCCTGACGAAGCGAAAAACCAAATTACAGAACTGCTTTCTGAACAAGATGTTGAGCCGCTATTCCGCATTATCGAAAGCGACAGCGATGAAGAAGCGAAAGCGTCAGCGCGCCAAGAGCTGATCGATAACCTGATGGACCGTCACGGTACAGGCCGCGTTCTGTTCCGTAACACGCGTGCTGCAATCAAAGGCTTCCCGAAGCGTAACGTACATCTAATGCCAATGGACATTCCACAGCAGTACACCACTTCAATGCGTGTATCAGGCATGATCGGCGGCAAGATGACACCAGAAGCGCGCGCGGTGAAGAACCTTTACCCAGAAGAAATTTTCCAAGAGTTTGAAGGTGAAGAGTCAAGCTGGTGGCAATTCGACTCACGTGTTAACTGGCTACTTGAGAAAGTAAAAGAGAAACGCAGCGACAAAGTACTGGTTATTGCCTCTCGTGCAAGCACCGCGCTGCAACTTGAGCAAGCATTACGTGAGCGTGAAGGTATCCGTGCCACCGTATTCCACGAAGGTATGTCGATCCTTGAGCGTGACAAAGCCGCTGCGTACTTCGCGCAAGAAGAGGGCGGTGCACAGGTACTAATCTGTAGCGAAATCGGCTCAGAAGGTCGTAACTTCCAGTTTGCTAACCAGCTTGTGATGTTCGATTTGCCGTTTAACCCAGACTTACTAGAGCAGCGTATTGGTCGCCTAGACCGTATCGGTCAAAACCGTGATATTGACATCCATGTGCCTTACCTTAAAGGTACATCGCAAGCGATCCTTGCTCGTTGGTTTGATGAAGGTCTGAACGCGTTCTCTGAAACCTGTCCGACAGGTCGTGCGGTTTACGACAAGTACTCTGATGCACTGATTGAAATGTTGGCATCTGGCGATACTTCAAACCTTGATGAAGTGATTGAAGAATCTGCGAAGATGAACAAAGAGCTGAAATCACAACTTGAGCAAGGCCGTGACCGTCTACTAGAGATGCATTCAAACGGTGGCGAGAAAGCGCAGCAAATTGTTGAAAAGATTTCATCGACAGATGGCGACACAAACCTAGTAACGTTTGCACTGTCTCTGTTTGACACCATTGGCTTAAACCAAGACGACAAAGGCGAGAACGCACTTGTGGTAACGCCGTCTGAACACATGATGGTACCAAGCTACCCAGGTTTGCCATACGAAGGTGCCACCATCACGTTTGACCGTGATACGGCGCTCTCTCGTGAAGATATGAACTTTATCAGCTGGGAACACCCAATGATTCAAGGTGGTATCGATTTGCTGATGAGTGAAGGTGTCGGTACGTCTGCGGTTTCTCTATTGAAGAACAAAGCGCTACCAGTAGGAACTATCTTACTTGAGTTGGTTTACGCGGTGGATGCTCAAGCGCCAAAACGCAGCGGTATTACTCGCTTCCTTCCAAAGACGCCAATTCGCATGATGATGGATGCTCGTGGCAACGATCTGTCTTCTCAGGTTGAGTTTGAAGGCTTTAACCGTCAGCTTAGCCCGGTAAACCGTCACCTTGGTAGTAAGCTTGTTACTTCAGTACAGAAAGATGTTCATCATCTGATTGAGGCGGGCGACGCATTGGTTGAGCAGAAAGTGGAAGAGGTACGTCAGCAAGCGCATCAAGACATGCAGCAAAGCTTGAATGCCGAGCTTGAGCGTCTACAAGCACTGAAAGCGGTTAACCCGAACATCCGTGACGAAGAGATTGAATCGATTGAAGAACAAATCAAAGAGCTAACAGGTTACATCAACCAAGCTCAGGTTCAGCTAGATTCGCTACGTCTGATTGTGGTTAGCCACAACTAGTCAGCGTTCAAACACACAAAAAAAGGTCTTCAATTGAAGACCTTTTTCTTTATCTGAGGGTTGTTTACCTCAGTGGCTCAGTAAATAGCTAATTACATTAGCCACTTCCACCAAATAAACAGTGCTAAGAAGCCGAATAAGTAAATCAAGCCAGCAATCGACAGCCACTTCAATTTACGACCCAGCGCTAATGGCTTAGGTAAGTCTGTTTTGCTTACCAGAATGTAGTTCAATAGCGCGAAAAACGGTGTCGTCATAAACGCCAGCACCATAGCAAAGTTCAGCATTGGTAGCAGTGCTGAAGCCCAGAACACCACAATGCCTAATGCTAATACCGATACCGTTAGCATGATCGCCGACGTCGCTTTTGGATCGGTCTCTGGTTGTGAACGCAGTAAGCGTTGAGAGTCTGAGATCACGCGAGAGTAACCGTCGATCACGGTGATTGTACTGCCGAAGATGCAGAAGAATGCAATCACCGCAATTAGGTAGCGTGACCACTCACCAATAGTCGCAGCGTACAAGCCGACAAGCTGGTGGGAGAAGCCCACGCCAGAGCTCTTAAGCTCAATTCCGGAACCATGCAGCATCAATGCACCTAGCGATACAAATACCAACGCCAATACTGCCGTACCAATGTAGCCTACGTTGAAATCAAACAGGGCTGATTTCGCTGTCACTTCTTGTTGGCTGGTTTGGCGTTTGAGCCACGCAGACGTCAAACAAGAGATCTCGATTGGTGCTGGCATCCAGCCCATGGTTACAACGATAAAGCCGATAGCTGCAATTGACCAAGGAGAGGGGGATTCAAAGTTCGCAACGGGCTCTACCGGATTACCAAATGCAATCGCCACTGCTAGTAATGTCGCAATAGTCAGTACTGTCATGATGACTTTCGAGAGCGTATCCAGCGCTTTGTAATGACCAGCGAATAGGATCACCAAGCACGTGACCAATACAATGATACTGAGTGATGCCATCGACAATGAAAATGGAATGAAGTAGCCCAACAAGCTAGCACTGAACATCAAAAGTGCTGCTGTGTTGATCACCGCAGAAACCGAGCTGAGGAATAAGAACAGCCACAGGTAGGGACGACCAAGCTTAGCGTAGCCTTCAACCAAGGTTTTGCCAGTGCCCATAGTGTATTGTACGCCGGCTCGGAAAAATGGGTACTTAAAAAGGTTCACCAGCAGGATAAGCACGGTGAGTTGCCAGCCATAAATGGCACCAGCTTTCGTTGAAGCAACGAGGTGAGAGCCACCCACCGCCGCAGAAGCCATTAGAATACCGGGACCCAACGAGCGTACAAATTGGGAGATTTTGGATTGGGGTTGATCTGGTACTGCCGATTCCATTTGTTATTGTCCTTGTTCATCAACGATAAACTATAAGTAACATGCCCAGAATGGTTGTCAATTTAAATTTACATCTTGGTTTGAGTTTATTTTTATTGGTAGTTTGACTTGTTGATTTTTGTTATTTCAAAAAGTTATATCGACTCTGATTCGCGATAAAATTAAACGTGTTTTGTGCATGCATCTTGAGGGCTCTTGGGTATAATCAGCGCGTTTTTATTCTGTAGAGATCCTGCCCATGGCAATGCTTGAGTACAATCCACCAACCGATCCTTGGATTGATGTCGTTTTTGAAGATGAGCAAATATTGGCTGTGAATAAGCCATCCGGTCTGCTCTCTGTGCCGGGCCGTCTCGCTGAGCACTATGACAGTATGTGGAGCCGCCTCACTGAGCAGTATCCAGACATTCAAGTGGTACACCGTTTGGATATGTCGACTTCCGGTTTGATGGTTCTGGCGAAGAACAAACATGCAGAAAGTGCTTTAAAGAAGCAGTTTCAATATCGATTGACGCATAAGATCTACTATGCACGAGTTTGGGGGCACGTAGAGCAAGAAGAAGGTGAGATTGACCTACCGCTGATTTGCGATTGGCCTAACCGTCCACTGCAGAAAGTGTGTTTTGAAGATGGCAAACCTTCTAAGACGCTATTCCAAGTGGCGAAGCGAGAAGAGCACCCTGATGGAGCGAAGACGACGATTGTACGTTTACTGCCTATCACTGGTCGCTCACACCAATTGCGTGTCCACATGCAAGCATTAGGTCATCCGATTGTAGGCGATGAATTTTACGCAACTGAAGAGGCGAAAGCTTTCTCCGAACGCCTAGAACTGCACGCTGCTGAGCTGAGCTTCTACCATCCGAAAACCGATTGGGTGCTTAGCATTTTCGTTCCTTGTGATTTTTACCCGGAAGCGGAAGCGATGATCTTTGACTATTTCAACCCAGCGCGTAAATTACCAGATTACAAAACACTGCCACGTCCATAAATTCATCTTTAGGCAGTGAACAAGGAGTTGTTATGTCACTGCCTAAAGTGGTCTTCCTCGACCGCGCGACCATCCCCGTTCAAATTCAGGTGCCCCGCCCGAGCTTTGCCCATGATTGGGTGGAATACGAGCTGACTTCTCCAGAACAAGTGATTGAGCGTCTCACTGATGCGGATATCGTTATCAGTAACAAAGTGGTGCTCGACCAAGCTGTTCTATCTCAGCTTCCTAATCTCAAGATGATTGCCGTGGCGGCCACGGGGTTCAACAACGTCGATATCAACTATTGCGCTGAGCACTACATTGCGGTCGCGAACGTACGTGGTTATGCGACTCGTTCTGTGCCAGAACACGTTATCGCGATGCTGTTTACTTTGCGTCGTAACTTGTTTGGTTATCACCAAGATATCGCAGCGGGCGAGTGGCAACGCAATAAACAGTTCTGTTTCTTTACGCATCCGATTGGAGACGTTGCAGGTAGCACTTTGGGTGTGGTTGGCAGCGGCGCATTAGGTCAAGCAACAGCAAAAATGGCACAAGCGTTAGGGATGAACGTGGTGTTTTCGGAGCGCAAAGGCGTAATGGAGTGCCGAGAAGGTTATGTTTCTTTTGCTGAGGTTCTTGAGCAAGCGGACGCCATCACACTGCATTGTCCACTGAATGATGAAACACGTAATTTGATTGGTGAGGCAGAACTCAAGTTGATGAAGCCTACATCGATCTTGATTAATACCGGACGTGGTGGCTTGGTGGATGAAAAAGCTTTAGTGGACGGCTTAAAGCAAGGTGAGATTGCTGGTGCTGGGGTTGATGTCTTTACCCAAGAGCCCGCCAATGAGAGTAATCCGCTGATTGCCAATATGCACTTGCCGAACCTATTGCTGACGCCACACGTAGCATGGGGCAGTGATTCATCGATTCAACGTTTAGCAGAGATCTTGATTGAGAATATTAACGCCTTTGAGCGCGGTGAAAGTCTCAATCGCTTGGCGTAATAGCAGAAAATAGGCATGAAAAAAGCAGACACAAAGGTCTGCTTTTTACGTTCTTAAGCGTTGAATTACATTTCTTCTTCAAACGCTTTAAGAATTTGGAAGATTTCACGGTAAGATTTTGCTGGTTTACCGGCTTTCTTCTCTTTCGCTGCTTGGCGAGCAAGTTGACGTAGACGTTGACGATCCGCTTCTGGGTACAGTTCCATTACGTCATCAATCGCTTTATCGCCTTCTTCCACAACGCGATCACGCAGTGCTTCGAGCTTGTGCAGAGCGGCTGTCGCTTGTGAGTGCTTGTTGCGGATTTTATCCAGTGCCGCTTGGATTGGTTCTGGATCTTCGTAACGCATTAGTTTACCAATACGTTGTAGCTGACGACGACGCGCTTCGTTTTTAAAGCGTTGTGCATCAGCAACCGCTTCTCGTAGGTCTTCGCTCAATGGAAACTTATCTAGAACAGCTGGCTTTAGGCCTACAAGCTCTTCACCTAGCTTTTGCAGCTCTTCCATGTCTCGCTTCATCTCGGATTTACTTACCCAGATGATCTCTTCTTCTGGTTCCCATGGCGCTTTTTGATTCTTACGTGCCATTTCAGTTGCCTGTGTTTTGATTAATATTATGACTATTTTAACAAGAATCGTGGGGAGAAAGCGAAATTCTTGTTATTCTATTGTACATCGAATACAAGATGTGAAAGACAATGGATATTAAACAGCAGGTTGCTGAGCAACGTACCGAGCTAGAACAAGCCGTTTCACGTGCACTAGAAATCGCTGCGGCGAAGTCTGATGCCGCTGAAGTCGCAATCACCAAGAGCACAGGTTTGAGTGTTTCCACTCGCATGGGTGACGTGGAAAACGTTGAATTCAATAGCGATGGCGCACTGGGTATCACCGTCTACCGTGGTCAACGCAAAGGCAGTGCTTCCACATCTGACTTGAGTGAAGCTGCTATCGAGCAAACGGTCTTAGCAGCACTAGACATTGCTCAATACACATCAGAAGACCCATTCGCAGGTCCTGCTCCAAAAGAATACATGGTGAAAGAGGTACCAGACTTAGACCTTTTCCACCCAGATGCACCCGATCCAGACTACGCAGCGCAAGTCGCGATTGCTGCTGAAAAAGAAGCATTGAACTACAGCGATGCGATTAAGCAAAGCGATGGTGCAAGCTACGATAGCCACTACGGCGTAAAAGTGTACGGTAACAGTCACGGTTTGTTAGCAAGCTACGCATCCAGCCGTCATAGTACCAGCTGTTGTGTGATTGGTGTGGGTCAAAACGGCGAGATGGAACGTGATTACAGCTACACCGTTGCGCGTCATCGTGATGATCTTTGGACACCAGAAACTGTTGGTCGCAACGCTGCAGAGAAAACCATCAGCCGACTTGATGCGCAAAAGCTTAAGACAGGCAAATACCCGGTGATGTTTGCTGCGGATGTAGCAACAGGCTTGATTGGTCACCTAGTGATGGCAATCAGCGGTGGCAACCTATACCGTAAGTCTTCTTTCCTATTGGATCATCTTGGTAAGCAAGTATTGCCTGAGTGGTTCAACATTTCTGAGCGTCCACACGTATTACGTGGTTTGGCTTCAAGTCCATTTGATAGTGAAGGTGTATACACGCAAGATCGTGAAATCATCACCGATGGTGTTTTAGCAACTTACTTGCTAACCAGCTATGCCGCTCGCAAGATGAAGATGGACCCAACGGGTCACGCTGGTGGAATCCACAACTGGTACGTGAAGTCGACAGGTCAAAACTTCGAGCAAATGCTGAAAGAGCTGGGCACTGGTCTACTGGTAACAGAGACCATGGGTCAAGGCGTGAACGTTGTGACTGGCGATTACTCTCGTGGTGCTGCAGGTTTCTGGGTAGAAAACGGTGAAATCCAATACCCAGTATCTGAAATTACTATCGCGGGTAACTTGAAAGACATGTTCAATCAGATTGTGGCTGTGGGTAGCGATGTAGAAACACGCTCACAAATCCAAACGGGTTCTATCTTGTTGGATACCATGAAGGTTGCTGGTGAATAAGCTTGCTAACCGCTAGATACGAAAAAGCCTGATGTGTTCATCAGGCTTTTTTATTGCTTGTTATCAGCGGCTCACTAGAAAGACTAAATCATCAAGGTTGCGAGACCGAGGAAGACCGACAGACCAATCACATCAGTCACTGTGGTTAGCGCCATACCGCCAGCAAGGGCTGGGTCGATGTTCATTTTCTTCAGTAGTATTGGGATAGTTACACCCGCAACACCCGCAACCAGTAGGTTGGTCAGCATGGCGGCGGAGATTATCCCACCAAGCATCCAGTTACCTTTCCAAGCAACCACAATACCACCGATGATCAGTGCCCACATGATGCCGTTCAGCAAGCCGATGGCGGCTTCTTTCATCAAGAGTTCGCGTTTGTTCGAGTCACCGATATGACCGAGCGCTAAGCCACGGATAACAAGCGCTACGGTTTGGTTACCGGCCACACCACCCATTGAAGGTACGATGGTCATCAAAACTGCAATCGCTGCCATTTGGTCTAGAGTCGCTTCAAACATGTTGGAGACAGAAGCAGCGGCTAGTGCAGCAAGTACGTTGGCACCAAGCCAAATACTACGTTTACGAGCAGACTTTACTACAGGCGCGAAGGTATCTTCGTCGTCATCCATACCCGCCATACTCATCATTGAGTGCTCAGCATCTTCGCGGATAACGTCGACCACGTCATCGATGGTGATACGACCAACGAGGTGCTGGTTTTCATCCACAACCGGAGCAGATACCCAGTTACGACGCTCAAACAGGCTTGCTACGTCAGAGTCACTAGTATCAACAGTAATCGCATCATCCGCATCTTCCATCACTTCACTGACTTTGACATCAGGTTGCGTGGTGATCAGCGTCGTGATCGGTAGTTCACCAATCAGTTTGCTCTCATCATCAATGACGTACAGCGCGTCAGTTGCTTCAGGCAGCTCGCCTTTCATACGCAGATAACGCAGGACAACATCCACATCAACGTCACCACGAATGGTGATTACGTCGGTGTTCATCAGTCCACCCGCGGTATCCTCAGGGTAGGATAGGGCGGTTTCCACGCGCAGACGATCGGCAGAGTCCATCTGGGACAGAACTTCACGTGAGACGTCGTCAGGCAAGCTACGCAGTACGTAAGCCACGTCATCGGTGTCCATGCCTTCCGTCGCTTCTGCAAGCGCTTCAGGAGCCATTTTAGACACAAGACTGTCTTTAACGTCTTCGTTCAGCTCGTCAAGAATCTCACCGTAATCTTCTGGATCGGTGAGCTGCCAAAGAACTTCACGGCTCTTACGTGGCGAGGCTTCTAAAAGGTGGGCGATATCCTCAGGTTCCATGTCCTGCAGTTGGCGACGAACATGGACAAAGCGACCGTTTTCTAGTGCTTCTGTGACTTCTTGGAGGGCTTGGTGAGCTTGGTCGAATTCTATTTGCTCTGCCATTCATTCCTCCCAATTCCTGATATTTACAATGCTTTGAATAATAACTTAATTCTAGGCACCTTTTAATAACAACTTATGAAAGTCGACAAAATTATTTATCGGAATTTAAGCAGGAGGTGAAAGTTATACCCAAGTGACTTCAAGATGCAGGATTCAGAGCGTTGTCATTGATTCGAGAGCAAGGAAAACAACGCAGTGTAATAGCCAGCTCTTTCCAAGTTGTTTGACGCAGCAATCGGGTCAATGACACGCTCCCAAAGGGCGAGCTGCCTTGGCTTGTATACTTTGTTGTCGATTCTTGATTTAGACCCACTAAACCTTTAAATCGCCGCCGCGTCTACAAACCAAGTCAGTCTCGCTGAACCTAGCATCTCGAGGTTACTTGGGTATATGTGGGATATCTGGCTAGAGATAATAAAAAAGCGAGTGAATCACTCGCCTTCGTCAAACTTATCTTCAATCAAGTAGCAAACCGCATCAAGAGCTTGCTCGGATTGGTCCCCAGTGGCGTGGATGGTCACGTATTGTCCTTGGGCGGATTCCAACATCAGCAAGCCCATGACGCTGTCTGCAGTTGCAGTTTTGTCTTCTTCGTTATCGATGGTGATCACCGCATCGAAGCTCTGTGCCAGTTCGACCAATTTTACTGCCGCACGAGCGTGCAAGCCTAAGCGGTTTTGGATCAATACTTTACGACTTAGTTCCACCGTTATTCCTTAACATTCTTTTCCAGTGAAGTGTGGCGAATTTGTACTTGGTGTCCTTTATCCGCAAAGTACTCACCGATTTTTTGAGTGAGATAAACCGAGCGATGTTTGCCACCAGTACAACCAATCGCAACGGTCAGGTAGCTGCGGTTGTTTTTCTCTAATAGAGGCAGCCAAGTCTCAATGAAGCTTTCAATCTGGTATTTTAGGTCAAGTACTGACTGATGCTGCTCTAGGAACGCACCGATCGGAGCATCCAAACCAGTAAGAGGGCGCAACGCAGGCTCCCAATGTGGGTTTGGTAAGAAGCGCACATCAAACACGTAATCTGCATCTGATGGCAAGCCGTACTTGAAACCAAATGATTCAAACACCATCACCAAGTCTTTACGCTCGCGCCCTTCAACACGCATACGTACCGTTTCGCTGAGATCATGCAGAGATTGACCGCTACTGTTCAGGACTAAGTCAGCATGCGCTTTTAGTGGCATCAGTATTTCATGCTCAAGCTCAATGGCTTGATCCAGTGATAAAGACTGGCTTCCCAATGATAAGGGATGAATTCGGCGGGTTTCGCTGTAGCGTTTAAGTAGCGTTTCTTTGTTCGCATCTAAGAACAGTACCGTAACGTCCAGCTCAGCCTTTAGCTTTTCTAGCGTGGTGTTTAGTTCTTTGAGTTTCTTAGGGATATTTCGAATATCGATGCTTACTGCAACGTTTTGTTTGCTCTCAGAGACTGATTGAACAAACGCGTCGAGTAAGTTGACTGGTAGGTTGTCTACACAGTAATAACCTAAATCCTCAAGTACGCGTAAGGCAACACTCTTCCCGGCACCAGAGTGCCCGCTAACAACGATTAATCGCATGGTGATTGCCTCGATTACTGATGAATCATAATGTCGTAGAGTTCTTCGTCACTCTGAGCTTTACGCAGCATTTTGAGTACTTGCTTATCACTCAAGCGCTCTGCCATAGAGGAAAGTGTTTTGAGGTGCTCTTTGCACTGTTCTTCGGGAACAAGAAGAGCAAAAAGAAGGTCGACAGGTCGGTTGTCGATAGCGTCAAACTCAATTGCTTCGTCGCATTGTAGTAAAACGGCGATAGCTTTGTCGCTGGATTGCATTCTTGCGTGAGGAATAGCAATACCATTACCGATACCAGTACTCCCCATTTTTTCTCTGCTGAGCATACACTCAAACAGTTGTGTAGAATCTTGGCCCGTGTTTTCAGCGACAATCTGACTGATCATCTCTAGGGCACGTTTCTTACTTGTACAATGGACTGCACTTTTGGTGCAGTCCAGTGACAGTATCTCGCTCAATTGCATGATTAATGACTGTTTAGTTTTTCTTTGTGCTTGTTAAGTTGACGAACTAATTTATCCACCAGCGAATCAATTGCTGCATACATATTTTCGTCATTCGATGACGCATGGATTTCGCCCTGATTTATGTGGAGCGTAGCTTCCGCTATTTGGTTGAGTTTTTCAACTTTTAGTACGACTTGTACTTGATTGATGTGGTCGAAGAACCTTTCGAGCTTCTGAAACTTAGATTGAACATAGTCTTGCATTGAATCGGTAAGATCAACGTGATGGCCTTGAATATTGATTTGCATAGACTTTCCTTTTCAGTTGGTGCCTTAAAGTAGGCGTTTACGCTGACTTGAAGGGGCGATACCCAAGGATTCACGATACTTCGCGATCGTTCGTCTTGCGACTTGAATCCCTTGGTCAGCCAGAAGAGCAGCAATTTTGCTGTCACTCAATGGTTTAGCGGTATTTTCCGCTGCGACCAGTTTTTTTATGAGAGCGCGAATTGCTGTGGACGAACATTCTCCACCATTGTCTGTACTAACATGACTAGAGAAGAAGTACTTCAATTCAAAAATGCCACGTGGGGTATGCATAAACTTCTGTGTAGTCACACGAGAGATCGTTGACTCATGCATGTCCACATCCAATGCTACATCGTTAAGTACCATTGGTTTCATGGCTTCTTCACCATACTCGAAGAAATCTTGTTGATGTTCAACAATACATCTTGCAACTTTGAGAAGCGTCTCGTTTCTGCTTTCTAGGCTCTTGATTAGCCATTTTGCCTCTTGCAAATTGCTGCGAATGTACTGGCTATCCGCACTGTTGCCTTTGCCTAGTTGCGCATATTGTTGATTTACTTTTAGTTTCGGAATGCTGTCAGGGTTTATGGAGACGGTCCATTTACCATGATCTTTAAATACGGACACATCCGGAATGACGTATTCAGTGTCATCGGGTGTGATACGACTACCTGGGCGCGGATCAAGTTGTTGAATCAACTTCAATACTTCACGCAAGTCCGCTTCTTTAAGCTTAGTTTCTTTGATGACCAGCTTGTAGTCGCGATTACCAAGGTGGTCGATATGATCGCTTAACACCATTTTTGCTTCAGCGAGCCACGGCGTGTCTTCAGGGAAGGTCGCCAGTTGCAGTAGCAAGCATTCTTGCAGGTTGCGAGAGGCTACACCAAGTGGGTCAAATTGTTGGATACGCTTACGTACCGCTTCTACTTCATCTAATTCCACTTCTTCGTTATCGAAGCTTTCGTGGATTTCTTCAGGAGAAAGGGTTAGGTAGCCGTAGTCGTCGATGGCATCGATGATCGCGAGGGCGATGGTGCGGTCGGTTTCACTGAAAGGTGTTAAGTCTAACTGCCACATGAGGTAATCGTGCAGCGACTCAGTGGTCTCACCTTGGTAGACTGGCATGTCGTCATCCAGCGCTAGGCCAGTGCTGCCCGTGTTTGCGCTGTATACGTCATCCCAAGTGGTATCAATTTCTAGCTCAGAGCTGATTTCCGATTTTTCAATCACGTCTGAGCTGTCTGGAAGGTCGGGCTCTGAGGCATCGTTGGCTTCGTTCGCACTGTTATCAGCAGATTCAGACGCTGATTTGTCTTCACCGTTTGCTTGAGGCTCTTCGTGGCCTTCTTCAACTTCCAGTAACGGGTTGGAGTCCAACGCTTCTTGGATTTCTTGTTGAAGATCGAGCGTCGACAATTGCAACAAACGAATCGCTTGTTGCAGCTGTGGCGTCATGGCTAACTGTTGACCTAGCTTGAGTTGTAATGAAGGTTTCATTCAGTGTTACTTACCTTGTAATGCTCAGAATCTTACCGTTCCTAATGTAATCATAGACGGAATTGTTCGCCGAGATAAACTTGTTTCACTTGTTCGTTGTTGAGAACTTCGTCCGGAGTCCCAGAAGCGATGAGGTGACCTTGGCTTACGATATAGGCTTTTTCACACACGTCCAAGGTTTCACGTACGTTGTGGTCAGTGATTAATACACCAAGACCGCGATCGCGCAAGTGTTCGATGATTTTCTTGATGTCGTTAACCGAAATTGGGTCAACACCCGCGAACGGTTCATCCAACAAAATGAACTGAGGGTTTGCTGCCAATGCACGAGCAATTTCTACACGGCGGCGTTCACCACCTGATAGTGCCATACCTGCACTGTTTCGTATGTGCTGTATGTGGAATTCTTCCAATAAATCTTCCAGTTTATCTTGGCGCTCTTCTCGTGTTAACTCTTGGCGAGTCTCAAGAACGGCCATGATATTGTCTTCAACAGATAGCTTACGGAAGATTGATGCTTCTTGTGGTAAGTAGCCGATCCCCATACGAGAACGGCTATGCATAGGTAGAATACTAATATCTTGGTCGTCGATAGTGATGATACCTTCATCACGAGGCACCAAGCCTACAATCATGTAAAATGATGTGGTTTTACCTGCACCGTTTGGCCCGAGCAGACCAACAATTTGGCCAGATTCGACTTCTAGACTCACATCAGTCACAACCTTGCGCTTTTTGTAACTTTTCGCAAGGTTCTTTGCGCGTAAAATTGACATTTTATTTTACCTGATTAGGTTGTAAGACCGTTGTTACTCGTTCTGTCTTTGAGCTATCGGCAACTAACTTCTGTTGTTGGATGTGATAGCGAATCGTTGAACCTCGAATAGTATTTCCTTCTTGCTCGAGTTCAGCATTTTTACGCATAACAAGCTGATCTGTTTTGATTATGTAATCAAGTTCGTTTGCTTGGCCATTAAGCGTCTTTCCATCATCCATTAGTTGAGAAAAAGTAGCGGGTTTTCCGTATGCCTCAATTTGGGATATTTCTTGAGTATTCGCATCTCTCGTAACAATTACTTTGTCAGCATTTATGTTAATACTCCCTTGCTTCAGGGATACATCCCCCTGAAAAACAACCTTGTTACTTTTCATATCAACTTGTTGTGTATCAGAGTTAATGTAAACAGGTTGCTCGGTATCTGATTTTAGAGCTAGTGCTGTTGGGGCTGCTAAAATCAATGTTAGTAAGCTAAGGTGTAACAGTTTCATATCGACCTTGAACATCATTTGTTAGAGTTGCAATGTGACTATTTAAGTTTCCGTGCATTGCGCCTCCAGTATTTTCAAACTGTGGTCCAACTAGAATAACTTTCTGATTGGCGTAAAAATCTCGATTATTTAGATTGATTGTCATTTTATCTGTCGCCATGGTGTCGAAGCTAGCGCCAGGTAATAGATTGTGCATTAGAACATCATCGTACAGAGTTAATACTTGGTCATCATCCAAGACTGCTGTTTTAGATGTTACTTTCCACTCTACAATTTCACCACCTTTGTATACGAACAAAATAGGCTGCTCAAAAAGAGTGCTTCCACTTTTAGCAAAGTAGTCTAAATGGTTTGCGACAATGACATAACTTCTAATGCCATCATCTCCGTATGTTGTATTTTCTAACTTGTTACCACTAAACATTGGCAACTCGGTGTTAGGTGCTATCTGGACATCTGAATTTCTTTCAGATGAAAAGATATAATAGCTACACCACGTGATGGAGACTATCAGCATCAAATATATGAAACGAGTAAAACTCATATAATAAAGGCCTTTATTTTAGCTCAGTACTTCCCTGACTATTGCCTTATTTAAATTGGGTGCAGTGCGCAGTACAGTGAGTACTGATCACATTACACCTGCTTTTAACAAATCATGCATATTCAGTGCACCAACAATTTTGTTGTCTTTGCATAAAACTAAAGCGTTGATGTTCTTATCTTGCATTAAATTTAAACCTTCCACTGCAAGCATTTCTGGGTGCGCTGTGGTTGGATTTCTAGTCATTACGTCACCAATCGCAGTCGTGTGGATATCAATACGTTTATCTAGCGTGCGACGCAAATCACCATCGGTGAATATTCCAAGCATAGCATCGTGTTCATCGACGATAGCCGTCATCCCCAAGCCTTTTTCTGAAATCTCGAGTAAGGCGTCACGAATCAGTGCATCCGGTGAAACTTTTGGTAGTGAGTTTCCAAAGTGCATAATATCAGACAGCTTCAACAACAGTTTTCTTCCCAGCGCACCGCCGGGATGAGATAAAGCGAAGTCTTCTGCGGAAAATCCACGTGCCTGAAGTAAAGCTACCGCCAATGCGTCACCCATAACCAAAGTTGCAGTGGTACTACTGGTTGGCGCGAGACCAAGAGGGCAAGCTTCTTTTGGCACGGTGATTTGTAGATGCAGATCAGACAGCTTCGCCATGTTCGACTCTGGCTTGCCTGTCATGCTGATGATTTTGATGTTCAGGCGTTTCAACACAGGGAATAGAGATAGAATCTCATGAGATTCACCCGAGTTTGAAATCGCGATAACGATGTCACCCGCGCTGATCATACCAAGGTCACCATGCGCTGCCTCACCTGGGTGGACAAAAAATGCAGAGGTTCCAGTACTTGCTAGTGTCGCAGCAATCTTATTGCCAATATGACCTGATTTGCCCATCCCCATCACGACAACTTTACCGCTATTGGAAAGAATCAACTTACAAGCTTGTTCAAACTGCTCATTAAAGTATTGGTCTAGCTGTTGTAGAGCTGAAACTTCAATATCAAGAACTTGTTTAGCAGCTGCGCGAAAATCAAATTGAGTGGGCATATCAGAGCTCCAATTCGTGTTTACTTATTTTGTTATTAAGCGGCCATGTTTGCGAATAGGTATACTTGGTAAGCCAAGAAACACACAAACAGAATGGAACCTTCTAGTCGGTTGATACTTCGAGATTTACCAAGACACATCGCTACGAGTAGCAGAGACACGCCTAGCATTACCCAGAAATCACGACCCATTGCATATTCGCTAAGCATCGATGGGTTGATAATGCCTGGTAGGCCCATTACCGCAAGAATATTGAATACGTTTGAACCGATGATGTTACCTACAGCCATGTCGTCTTCGCCTTTAAGAACACCTGCAAGAGAAGCGGCTAGCTCTGGAAGGCTAGTACCAATGGCAATGATAGTTAGACCGATCACAAGGTCGCTCATACCAAAGTATTTAGCGATGATAACAGCATTGTCTACCAGCATGCTCGCTGCTAAGGGAAGCAGTATCAAGCCAATCACGACCCACATAATTGCTTTAGGGTTAGTTACGCCTTCTGGAACTTCAGATTCTTGTTCATCAACAAACGCGTCACCGGCTTTCTGCTCTTTACGGCTGATTTGCAGCATGGCAAATAAGAAACCAGCGAACAGAATGAATAACAAGATGCCTTCATAGAAACCTAAGTGGCTATCCCATAGCAAAATACCGGCAAGCACAGTAACTGCTATCATCAAAGGCAGTTCACGGCGAATCACGGCAGAGCTTATAGAAAGTGGTTTGATAATCGCAGTAATACCTAGGATCAAAGCAATGTTAGCGATGTTTGAACCCAGTACGTTACCAACCGCTGTATCGGTTTTGCCATCCCATGCTGCGGTTGCTGAAACCATCATTTCTGGTGCAGATGAGCCCATTGCTAGAATGGTCATGCCGATCACTAGTGGTGAAATACCGACGTTGCGGGCTAGAGCAGCGGAGCCAAAAACTAACTTATCTGCACTCCAAACAAGTAAAACAAGACCGACGATAAGCAACGCAACGGCTTCGAGCATGATGATTCCTAGGTAATAAATAAGCAAAATGAGTAACCGCTAATTTTGACCTTTTGCGACCAAAAATGGAAGATAAACAATGCATAAATTAAAAGTTAGTAACGAATTTGTGTTTAATTGTTGCTCAATCGCGAATGAAGATAATGCAACCGAGTGTAGGTCAACTCTAAACCGCTCTACACCTTAAAATGTGTGCTCTTTTGAGAATTCTTTGAAATTTTATGGTTTTCTTTAATTGAACAGTGCTTTTAATTCACTTTTAATCCACCGCCGATCTGCTTATGATGACAAGCTTGAGTCGTACTCAAATGATTTTTATTGCCAAGTCAGTTGGCTGAAATGAGTAGCTATTGGAGCAATGGGTATACTTTACTGATTGTCTTTACCTATGAGTAAGAGAAAAATGCTATGCCAAACGATGATTTAGTTACAGTGAACAATCTTACTTTCTCGCGAGGAGAACGTAGGATTTTCGATGGCATTGAGTTACATATCCCGAGAGGGAAAATTACCGCAATTATGGGGCCATCTGGAATAGGTAAAACGACTCTATTGCGCTTAATTGGTGGCCAATTATATCCAGAGCAGGGCGAGATTTGGTTTGACGGTGACAACATCCCTAGATTATCTCGAAAGCACTTATACCATGCTCGTAAAAAGATGAGTATGTTGTTCCAATCAGGCGCTCTGTTTACTGATTTGAACGTTTTCGATAATGTCGCGTTTCCTTTGCGTGAACATACAGATCTCCCCGAAGAATTAATCCGAACCATGGTGCTGCTAAAGCTTGAAGCTGTAGGGTTACGAGGGGCTGCGGAGTTAAAACCAAGCGAGCTCTCTGGTGGTATGGCTCGCCGTGCTGCATTAGCCCGCGCGATAGCGCTCGACCCTGACCTTATCATGTACGACGAACCTTTTGTTGGTCAGGATCCAATAACCATGGGTGTGCTTGTTGAGCTGATCAGTAATTTGAATCGAGCGCTAGGTGTGACCTCCATTATCGTTTCTCATGATGTGCCCGAAGTGATGAGCATTGCCGATTGGGTTTACTTGATGGCTGATGGCAAAGTGATTGCGTTTGGCACACCACAAGAGTTGAGAGACAATCCTGACCCTCGCGTGCAGCAGTTTTTACAAGGCGAAGCGGATGGGCCAGTACCATTCCGCTTCCCAGCTCAAAGTATCGAAAAGGATTTATTTGATGGTCGATAGCTTTATTCAATTTGTCGCTTCTTTAGGAAGACGCACATTAGCCATCTGCGAAGCATTCGGTCGTGCAACCTTGATGCTTGTTGGTGCATTATTGACTCGACCTCAGCCAATTAAAAATTTGCCTTTGCTGGTCAAGCAGCTTTATTCCGTAGGCGTTCAATCGTTGGCTATCATCGTGGTATCTGGTTTGTTCATCGGCATGGTACTTAGCTTGCAAGGCTACGTGGTGTTGGTGGATTACGGTGCAGAGGGCAGCCTTGGTCAAATGGTGGCCTTGTCATTGCTACGTGAACTTGGGCCCGTAGTAACTGCGCTGTTGTTTGCAGGTCGTGCTGGTTCAGCATTAACGGCAGAAATCGGTCTGATGAAAGCTACTGAGCAGTTGTCTAGCTTGGAAATGATGGCGGTTGACCCGCTGAAACGAGTGATAGCGCCACGCTTTTGGGCGGGGGCGATCTCAATGCCTCTACTTGCTATGATCTTTATGGCTGTGGGGATTTGGGGCGCTCAGCTTGTTGGCGTCGATTGGAAAGGCGTAGACCATGGTAGTTTCTGGGCTGCAATGCAGTCTTCGGTCGAATTAGGTCAAGACATCGGTAACAGCATGATCAAGTGTATCGTGTTTGCTATTACCGTTACTTGGATTGCTTTGTTTAATGGCTATGACGCTATTCCGACGTCTGAAGGGATCAGCCGAGCAACGACGCGCACTGTAGTGCATTCTTCTTTAGCAGTACTGGGCTTAGACTTCGTACTGACCGCATTGATGTTTGGGAATTAATCATGCAACAAACACGTAAAACAGAATTATGGGTTGGCAGCTTTGTATTAGCGGGAATTTGCGCGATTCTTGTGATGATTTTTCAGGTTGCTGACGTAAAAAGCATTGGCTCTGGCAATACTTACACCTTGAAAGCCGAGTTCGATAATATTGGTAGTTTAAAAGTTCGCTCACCTGTGAAGGTTGGTGGTGTGGTTATCGGTCGAGTGAGTGATATTACGCTAAATGCGGATAATCTACTGCCAGTAGTGAGCTTGTCGATTAACAGTCAATACAACCAGTTCCCAGAAACCTCGAGTGTGCAAATATTGACATCGGGATTGATTGGTGAACAGTACATAGGCTTAGTGCCTGGTTTTGTTTTTGACGATGAAGAAATGCTTGTAGATGGCGATACCATCGAAGACACCAAGTCAGCATTGGTCTTGGAAGACCTAATCGGGCAGGTTCTATATAGCATTGGTGGCTCAGGCGATACGAGTAAGGAATAACCCATGTTTTCTAGATTATTACTTTCTTTTTTAGCAACGTTCGCAGCATTTGGTGTTGTTGCTGATGAAGTCGATAAAACACAGCCATACCAAATGATGAAGCAAGTTGCGGAAGTGACGTTTGACCGCCTCAAGGCTGAACAGCCGAAGATCAAACAAGACCCTAATTTGTTAAAAACCATCGTTGAAGAAGAGCTGATGCCTTACGTTAACGATCGCTACGCTGCATTGAAATTGCTTGGACCTAACTTAAAAGGGGCAAAGCGTGAAGATGTAGGGGAGTTTATCAAAGCATTTCGGGCTTACTTAGTGACATCTTATGCGCAAGTATTAACGCAATATTCTGATCAACAAATCGCTTTTGGCCCAGAACCAAAATTGGATTCATCTAAACGTATTACGAGCATTAAGGTAGATATTATTGATGCTCCGCGTCCTAACATTAGGCTTGAATTCAAACTGCGCAAAGACAAGAAAACAGGCGAGTGGTTGGCATTTGATATGGTTGCTGAAGGTATTAGCTTACTGTCGAGCAAACAATCTGAATGGAACACGAAAATCCGTCAAGATGGTATTCTTGCGGTAGCAAAAGATCTAGAAAAGCTGGCGGAACAACCGATTCGCTTTGAGGCGGAAAAGTAATGGAACAGTGGCATTTACAGGCTGGTATTCTTAAACTTACAGGAGCGCTGGATCGTGAAACCGTTCCGGCTCTTTGGGTTGAGGCACAGAAGTGGCAACCATCACAAACCGAATTAGAGTGCTCTTTATTGGATATTGAGCGTGTTGACTCTGCAGGAATGGTGATGTTAATCCACTTATTAGAGCATGCAAAAAAGCAAAACTGTCATATAATGCTGAGTTTCGTGCCAGCGCAACTGCGCACTTTGTTTCAACTTAGTAATGTTGAATCCTTAGTGGCAAAACACATACAGAATTATCAGGGGTAAATTGTGGATAGCGCAAAAGTACAACAGCTATTAGAAGAAGCACTAAACCTTCAAGAAGTGCATGTAAAAGGTGAAGGTAGCCATTATGAGGTGGTTGCTGTTGATGCTTGTTTCGATGGAATGAGCCGCGTTAAGAAGCAGCAGTTAATTTACGGTCCTCTGATGGATTACATCCAGCGTAACGACATTCACGCACTATCGATTAAAGCGTTCACTCCAGATGAGTGGGCTCGTGATAAAAAGCTAATGTCGCTATAAGGTTTATAATGGAAAAGTTTCGAGTTATTGGGTCAGATCAGCCGTTGGTTGGTGAAGTGACCATTTCAGGTGCAAAAAACGCAGCACTGCCGATTTTATTTGCGTCAATTTTGGCTGAAGAGCCAGTAGAAGTAGCAAACGTACCACACCTTCGTGATATCGACACAACCATGGAACTGCTAAAGCGCTTGGGCGCTAAAGTCAGCCGCAATGGTTCTGTTCATGTCGATCCAAGCAGTATTAATGAGTACTGTGCGCCTTACGACTTGGTGAAAACCATGCGAGCATCAATTTGGGCACTTGGCCCATTAGTGGCTCGTTTTGGTAAAGGTCAAGTTTCTCTACCTGGCGGTTGTGCGATTGGTGCTCGTCCTGTTGATCTACATATCACAGGTCTAGAGCAGCTTGGTGCAACCATCACACTAGAAGATGGTTACGTTAAAGCGGAAGTAGATGGTCGCCTAAAAGGTGCACACATCGTGATGGACAAAGTAAGTGTTGGTGCAACCATCACTATCATGTGTGCAGCAGCACTTGCTGAGGGCACAACAACGCTAGACAACGCAGCGCGTGAACCTGAAATCGTTGATACGGCAGACTTCCTAAACACGCTAGGCGCGAAAATCTCTGGTGCAGGTACTGATACCATCACTATCGAGGGCGTTGAGCGTCTAGGTGGCGGTAAGCACAACGTTGTGGCTGACCGTATCGAAACCGGTACTTTCCTAGTAGCGGCAGCGGTTTCTGGCGGCAAAGTGGTATGTCGTAATACCAATGCACACCTTCTAGAAGCGGTACTGGCTAAGCTAGAAGAAGCAGGCGCATTGGTAGAAACTGGCGATGACTGGATTTCTGTTGATATGACTGACCGTGAGCTGAAAGCAGTAAGCATCCGCACGGCTCCGCACCCAGGTTTCCCTACTGACATGCAGGCGCAATTCACGCTATTGAACATGATGGCGAAAGGCGGCGGCGTAATCACAGAAACGATCTTTGAAAACCGTTTCATGCACGTACCTGAACTGATGCGTATGGGCGCGAAAGCGGAAATTGAAGGCAATACGGTTATCTGTGGCGATGTAGATTCACTAAGTGGTGCACAAGTAATGGCAACTGACCTACGAGCTTCGGCAAGTTTGGTCATTGCGGGTTGTATTGCGAAAGGTGAAACCATCGTTGATCGTATTTACCACATTGACCGCGGTTACGACAAAATCGAAAATAAACTGGCTGCACTTGGCGCAAATATTGAGCGAGTGAGCGAGGCAAGTTAAACTGCGGTGCAGGTGACTTGGATATGAAGAGAGCCGAAACGTTGGTTTCGGCTTTTTTGTATCGCGCTTTCTTGCATAGTTCATGACTATGTCAAAAGAGACAATAATAGCTGTAGCTGGCGTAAAGCTGGTTCTTGGAGAACAACAATGATTGCACTGTTACGTGTATTTGCTGTCGCAATTTTCGCAATTGTGATGTTTATTGGTGGTTGTGGTTACTGCCTACTAAGCCCTAGAAACCCTAAGCATGTTTTCACTTTCGGCCGTCTATTCGGCAAGATGTCGCGTGTATTTGGTATCAAGCTTGAGCTACGAATTCCAGAAGATGCGTATTCGCGTGGTCAGCATGTTTATATTGCAAACCACCAAAACAACTGGGACCTTTTCACCGTGTCTTCAGCGGTTACACCAAAAGTGGTTACCGTAGGTAAAAAGAGTTTGGCGTGGATGCCTCTATTTGGTCAGCTTTATTGGCTAACTGGCAATATTCTGATCGACCGTGCGAATCGTTCTAAAGCGAAAGGTACCATTGACCAAGTTGTGGATAGCATCAAGAACAGTGATGTTTCAATATGGATGTTCCCAGAAGGTACTCGCTCTCGTGGCCGTGGTTTGCTGCCATTTAAGACTGGTGCGTTTCATGCGGCTATTGGTGCAGAAGTGCCAATCATTCCAATCGTATGCAGTTCGACTGATCATATTAAATTAAATCGTTGGAACAACGGACATGTAATCATTGAGATGCTGCCGCCAGTAAGCTCTGAGGGCTACGGTAAAGAGAGTGTCCGTGAGCTGGCGAACAGCTGTCGTGAGCAAATGAAAGAGAAGCTAGAAGCGTTGGATGAAGAAGTGAAACAGCGCAACGCAGCTTAAGCCTTACTGCGATACAGCAGCAAAAAGACAATAAAAAACGGGTAGCCTGAGCTACCCGTTTTTTTATGCTTGTTAGCAAGTGCAATTATTTGCGAACTGCGATTGCTTCAATCTCGATGCCAACATCTTTAGGCAGACGAGCGACTTCTACACAAGAACGTGCAGGGTAGTTTGCTACTTCGTGTTCATCGAAGAATTTACCGTAAACTTCATTTACTGTACCGAAGTCGTTTAGGTCTTTCACGAATACTGTCATTTTAACGATGTCTGTTACTTTAAGGCCTGACGCTTCAACTACAGCTTTTACGTTTTCTAGAGATTGACGAGCTTGCTCTGCGATGTCGGCAGACACTTCACCTGTCGCTGGGTTTACCGGGATTTGGCCAGAAGTAAGAACCATGTTGCCTAGATCTACGCCTTGAACGTAAGGACCGATTGCTGCTGGTGCAGACTCAGTGTGAAGTACTTTCGTCATTTGAATTGTTCCATCTGTTTAGGGGAATAAAGAGTTTACTCAAGCATTTTGAGTGTTCTTAAGAATAAGCAGTTTGCCTTTAAACATGAAGCACGTAAAGAGCAAAATACCCCGCATGAGCGGGGTATTGGTCAATTTATCGTTAGCAAGAATCGAAGCGAGAAATTAACGCTCAGTGACGATCTCACGTGCGAATACTTTCTCACAGTATTTACACTTTAGACGGATTTCTTCCTTCTTCTCGAACACTTGGAAGCTGCTCGCAACAGGCTCGTTGTGTGTAATACAGTTGCTGTTCGGACACTCAAACACGTTGTTAATTCGCTCAGGCAGTTCTAGTGCAAGCTTCTTAACTACTTCGTAGTTTTCGATTTGGTTTACGGTTGCATGTGGTGCGTAAAGTGCTAGCTTGCTTGCCTGCTCTTCATTGATAAACACGTTTTCAATCTTCAGTAGGTCTTTGTGACCCAGAGCAGAAGAAGGCAAGTTCAGACCGATAGTTACGCGCTGAGAAGAATTATGCATGTCGAACAGTTTCAGCACTTTGATACCAATTTGTGCAGGAATATGGTCGATTACTGTGCCGTTTTTGATTGCCTCTACCTGCAATTGAGTTTCTTTAGTCATGTTTTTTCTCCCTCGATTACAGTGTTTCGTTAAGAACCAATGCCAACAACGCTTGACGAGCGTATACACCGTTCTGTGCTTGTTGGAAGTAGTAGGCGTGTTGAGTTGCATCCACATCCGTGGTGATTTCATCCACGCGAGGTAGTGGGTGGAGTACTTTTAGGTTGTCACGCGCACCCTCCAATAGTGCTGCTGTTAGGATATAAGCGGACTTGATATGTGCGTATTCAGACTCGTCAAAACGCTCTTTTTGTACGCGCGTCATGTAAAGAATATCTAGCTCAGGGACGACACTTTCCATATCAGTGTGCAGGCTGTATTGAATGCCTGCTTCGTCAAGCTCCTCACAGATGTAATCTGGCATTGCCAGTGCGTCTGGTGCGACGAAGAAGAAACGAATGTTGCTGAACTTTGCCAGTGCTTGCGTCAAAGAGTGCACCGTGCGACCGTACTTTAGGTCACCAACAAACGCGACGTTAAGGTTATCCAGACGGCCTTGCGTTTCGGCGATTGTGTATAGATCGAGTAGGGTTTGCGTAGGGTGTTGGTTTGCGCCGTCACCTGCGTTGATGACTGGTACACCGTTAGAGAACTCAGATGCAAGGCGAGCCGCGCCTTCCTGAGGGTGGCGCATCACGAATGCATCAACGTAAGAGGAGATAACTTGTACCGAGTCAGACAGTGTCTCGCCTTTTTTTGCCAGGGAGGTGTTTCCATCATTGTCAAAACCAATCACATCGCCACCGATACGTTGAATCGCAGTCTCGAATGACAAGCGAGTACGTGTGGATGGTTCAAAGAAACAGCTAGCTACGACCTTGTTTTTAATCAGTTCTGGACGAGGTTCTTTTTTTAGTTGACCTGCAGTTTCAACAATCAGTTCCAGTTCTTCACGTGAAAGCTCTGGAATAGAGATGATGTGCTTCTGGTAAAGCGAGTTCGCCATGATCTTCTTCCCTATAACAGTAGTGACTATCTCCAAAATTCACCACGATTGAATTTTGGACATAAAAAAACCTCCCCAAATGGGGAGGTTTTAAAATTCAATAGAATTAACAAAAATAACCGCACGTAAGCGTAGTCGCTTAGCTAGAGCAAATCGCGTTTTTACGTCAGCAATTAGCTTGGTCATTTCGTAATCCTCAGACAAATTGCCGAGCATTATACGCTTAACTTTCGTGAGCGCAAGCGATTACATCATGGTTTTTGTTACCATTTCTAATGCTTTGGTTTAGCTACCTAGTGTCGCTACCATCACGGCTTTAATGGTATGCATTCGGTTCTCAGCTTCATCAAACACGATTGAGTATTCTGATTCAAACACTTCTTCTGTTACCTCTAAACCATTCATGCCGTATTTCTCTGCCACCTCTTTGCCCACCGTTGTTTCGTCGTTGTGGAAAGCTGGCAGGCAGTGCATGAATTTCACGTGAGGATTGCCTGTTTGCTTAATCACGTCCATGTTAATTTGGTATGGCGTCATAAGTGCAACACGCTCGTCCCAAGCATTGGCGGACTCGCCCATGGAAACCCAAACATCGGTGTAGAGGAAGTCGCAACCTTTTACGCCTTCTTCGACACTTTCAGTTAAAGTGATTTTCGCACCGGTTTGTTGAGCAATCGCTTGGCAAGTCGCGACTAATTCTTCTTCTGGCCAGAATGCTTTTGGCGCCACGAGACGAATGTCCATGCCGACTTTGGCGGCTCCGACCATGAGAGAGTTACCCATGTTGTTACGTGCATCACCCAGATAGGCAAAGGTCATCTCATGCAGTTGTTTACCACGTCCGTGTTCTTGCATGGTGAGGAAATCCGCCAGTATTTGTGTAGGGTGAAACTCATCAGTCAAGCCATTCCATACCGGAACACCTGCGTAAGCCCCTAGCTCTTCCACAATAGACTGACCAAATCCGCGGTATTCGATGCCATCATACATGCGACCAAGAACTCGAGCCGTGTCTTTCATTGATTCCTTATGACCGATCTGCGAGCCAGAAGGGCCGATGTAAGAGACTTGAGCGCCTTGATCAAAAGCAGCGACTTCAAACGCACATCGGGTACGAGTAGAAGATTTCTCAAAGATTAGTGCAATGTTTTTGCCTTGAAGTTTCTTCTGCTCTGTCCCTGCATATTTAGCTTTTTTTAGCTCAGCAGACAGTTCGAGCAAAAAGAGAATTTCTTTTGTGGAGAAATCCAATAGCTTCAAAAAGTTGCGATGATGTAGATTGAAAGCCATAGCTCGTCCCTTAGGTCGTTTGGTTGATAAGTAATAAAACCATTAAAGCATGAAAATGCTATATATGTGAATAATTATTTTAAAGTAAGGCAAAAAAAGGTTGATGCATTCACATCAACCTTAGTCTTTATTGGTTTTATTTGGTGAGAGAGATTTCTCAAATATCGTCACGTTCGATTGGGCAACTCATACAACGTGCACCACCACGACCGCGACCAAGCTCGTTACCCGGAATGGTCAGGACTTCAATGCCAGCTTTGTCGTACTTCTCGTTAGTGTAGACGTTACGCTCGTAGCCAATCACAACACCAGGTTTCACCGTCAGTACGTTGTTGGCATCGTTCCATTGCTCTCGCTCAGCTTCGTAGCTGTCACCACCGGTTGTGATGATCTTCAATTGGTCTAAGCCAAGTGCCGATTCAATTGCGTGCAGATAGTTGTGCGATGCTTCGACATGCATTTCCCCATTGCCTTTTGGTGTTAGGCGCCATGTGTCTAAGTCTTTACGCATGATCTCTGGGTATACCGAGAAAGTATCGACATCCATATGCGTCATTACCGTATCAAGGTGCATGCATGAACGGTGTTTCGGTAGGTCGATGGCAATGACTTCTTTCGCCTGACCGGATTTGAATAGGCTCGCCGCTAGGTTTTCTACACCCTGTGGAGTTGTACGCTCAGACATGCCAATCAGAACCGCACCCTTACCGATAACCAGAACATCACCGCCTTCAACGTTGGCATTGTCGTAGTGTTGGTCTTCATCGCCAAAGTAGTTTATGAAGTTTTGCCCAGCAAAGGTTGGGTGCCAACGGTAAATCGCGCGCAGGTGGTTGGTTTCGCGCTGACGTGCAGGCATCATCATTG
This sequence comes from Vibrio rotiferianus CAIM 577 = LMG 21460, assembly GCF_002741985.1. GTDB lineage: Bacteria > Pseudomonadota > Gammaproteobacteria > Enterobacterales > Vibrionaceae > Vibrio > Vibrio rotiferianus. The sequence continues at coordinate 21,984 of NZ_APHW01000028.1, read as the reverse complement.
GGTTGAGTGATACACCACCGTAAACCCAGCATGAAGTATCGCGAGTGAATAGGTGGTTAGGTAAAGGTTCGATAACGAAGTCTAGAGAACGCTTCATTTTCGGTAGCATCGATGAAGATTTGATTGGCAGTTCCGAGTAAGCCAATCCGCCAAGAAGAATGCTGGCCAGGTGTTCATCGTCCATCTCTGCGAAGTACTGGCGCAGGTCGCGAGCGAAAGTCGGACCGTAACGAAAGTCAGAAATCTGAGTGTTTAACAACCATTGTTTTGCTTCTGGAACCGCAAGGGTTTCGACTAGTAGATCATGAAGCAGTAACACCTCAACACCTTGCTCACTTAGAGTTCGAGCGAATGCATCGTGTTCTTCACCTGCAGCTTCGACTGCCAATACGTCATCAAATAGTAATTCATGGCAGTTTGATGGTGTTAAGTGGGTGAGGGCACGCTCTGGGCGATTTAATAGAACTCGTCTAAGTTGACCTACTTCTGATCCAACGTACAGCTTGCTCATTTTGTATCCTTACAAATATTCCAGCCATTAGTTATGACAAGCTTGGTGCTAAGATGCAAGTTCCTTTTGTTGGTTTATATTTTGTAAAAATATCATTTTTTAGCTTTATATTTCGTAAATTTCAATTGGGTGTATTTTAATTCTATATTTTGCAGTTCATTCATAGCTTTTAGAAAGTGCGTTTTTATTCTTTTTAGTTTGGGGAAGAGAGGGTACATCAATAGTGCATAAAACGTGCATAACCATTCTGAAATATGCAGTTTTTAGCTTTTCTTTATTCGTTAGGCCAGAGTAACCGAGCTGTCACTGTATTCACTCCAAGATCATAAACACGCAAACAAGTCTAAAATTACTCGTTTAAGGCTCAATTAGGATCTTCTGAATATTAAAGATTACCCGTTTTTGTTAATTTTTTGTTTCTGTGAGCGGGGTTTAGATTTGCGAGTCAAAATTATCATCAAGAATCACCGTAGTTTGGTGTTTGTTTGTGGCTTTTCATCGCAATCCGTGCCATATTTCACCGCATTAACGTACTCAGTTTAGAGTATAGTGTTTCCATCAAGTAACTAATCTGGAGCCAAAACATGTCTCACGAAGATGAATATCTATCAGTAGAAGAATTAATTGAGATTCAAAAGGAAGAGACTCGCGATATCATTGCAGCATTGCTAGAAGATGGCAGCGATCCAGATTCACTATACGAAATCGAGCACCACCTATTTGCTGAAGACTTTGACACACTAGAGAAAGCGGTTGTTGAAGCGTTTAAGATGGGCTTTGAAGTTCTTGAAGCTGAAGAAACAGAAGATGAAGATGGCAACAAACTACTTTGCTGTGATGCAACAATGGAATCTGCACTAAACGCAGAAGCAATTGATGCACAGGTTGAGAAATTGGTTCATCTTGCAGAAAAATACGACATCATCTACGACGGTTGGGGTACTTACTACGAAGGCGAAGATGCGCTTTACCCTGAAGAAGATGATGAAGACGAAGAGTAATCAGCTCATTTATATTAAGAAGCCAGCGTTTATCGCTGGTTTTTTTGTGCCCTGAAAATGATAACTGCAGGTAACGATAAATAATTCTCATTGAGTTTGTGTGCTTATTATCTCTATAATGCGTGAAAATTGATCTAGCTCAAGGTAACTATGCAACTCTCACTCGCCGGCTTATGGCAAGTCTCTCCACTGACGGACCTTTCTATCCCACAGGATGACATCACTTTCCCTGCGCCTTTGAGTCAGGTATTGCCTGCTGAGCTGACAGAAGAAGCAATTCGTCAGCAAGAGTGGCACCTGATGCATGACATCGAAGTGGATGAATCCATGATGGCATTCCCAGCGGTAGAAATGGTGTTGGGTGGTGTGGATTACCATGCTGAAGTGCGTTTAAACGGAGTTGCATTGTTCGACTGTGATGGCTCACAAAGCGTGTACAAAAAAGATATTCGCCCATTTATGCAGATGGGGCGTAACCGTTTTGAGATTCTATTCCTTGAGGAAGAAGAAGATCTTCTACTCGATGAAGATAAGCCAGAGTTGTGCTCACTTGCGGATCATGAATACCAAAAGAGTGATGAGCGCTTAGGGGTATGGCAAGAGCCTTATCTCCAGTTCATTCGCAATGTGCGTTTAGACCGTGTGGCAACCGAACAGATTTGGCACCACGGTGGTGGTTGTGAGTTTAAAGTAGACTTGTACTATCAAACTTTTGCGCCGGGTCTAGTATCGGCATCGGTTAAGTTTAATGGCATGACTTACCATATTCCTATTGATGTCCGAGCGGATCATGCGAGTGCTTTATTCCAGATCGAAGCGCCAAAGTATGCCGATCTTAACGATCCCGATCCAAAAGATCTCTACGAACTCGTGGTGGAGTTGGATGGGCAACGCCAAGCATTTACAGTGGCGCTTAGCCAAGAGCTCTGTGTTACCCATCTTGTACTTTAAGTTTGGGGATAAAATTCTATAACGTTTTAAGCATCACGACTTCACATGCATCATGCCCTGTTTGTCCTAGCGGGGCATCTAGATGCTCAAAGCCCAGCTTTTCGTACAAACCTACCGCCTCTCTTAGACATTCGGTCGTTTCCAAATAGCACTGCTGATATCCAAACTGTTTCGCCAGTTGTAAGCTCAATGCGACAATGCGCTTGGCTAAACCGTGTCCTCGCGTTTGAGGTAAGAAGTACATCTTTTGCAGCTCACACACATTTGGCTCACCAGCTAAAGGTGCAAAGCCGCCGCCACCCACAATCTCGCCTTGGTATTCGACCACCCAATAAGCCGCACCTTGTTGGTCGTAAACCGAGTACATGTCATCCAGTGTTGGATCAGCCACACCATAACCTTTGTCTGCGGTTAAACCGTATTCTGCAGAGACTTTACGAATTACGTCTGCAACTTGCGAGTTATCTGCTTTGGTAAGAGGTCGAAGAACGTATTCCTCTGCCTGACACACTTTTGTTAGCCCTTTTAGGTAGGCCTCTAGACCAAGTTTGAGTTGCTCTTGCTCGCTGTCATCGAGTTGGGTAAGCAGTTGTTCAAAGAAGCGGTTTTGTTGTTGGTCTAGTTGCGATAATGCCTGCTGACCTTGTTCTGTAAGCCCTGCGAGTTGGCTGCGTTTGTCTTTTGGGTTTTCGATACTCTCAACCAGACCTAATTTGATCAGCCCGGTAACGGTTCGGCTTGCATTGGATTTGTCGACATTAAGCTGCTGTGCCAGTTGATTGATGGTCAACGGCTGCAATTGGATTTCACCTAACGCGTGCGCTTGCACTGGAGTGAGCGCGACATCGCCGCATTGTTTATCGAGCAGACCAAGCAATCGGACGGCTTGGCGGGAATAGTGTCGGAGTTGACGAGCGTTCATTATCACTTACCCTTAAAAATAAAGTTGCGCACCGCAATTAAATTAATTGCGGTGCGCAACTTTGTCAATGGTAAATGTCATTTTGCTTGTTAGGAGGCGTATTGAGCTTCCATGTTTAAGCGTGTTGGTGTAGGCAAAATTGTGGGGCTTGACTATCTGATTTACGCATCCACACTTTCTCGTGGAAGTAGTAAGCCACAGTGTTCAAGCTAGGCTCTAGCATCGCCATAATACCGCCGACAAACGCATCACCTGTTAGCAAGTAAACCACGGTAAAAGCAACACTGAAGTGGATAGTGGCAAAGCTTGCGGTTTTTAATTTGGTCATCCACTGACGAGCTTTAAGCGCTGGGACTTTTGCCCATGCCTTTTCATGAAAGTAGAAAGCGACGGTGTTCACTGAAGGCTCAATCATGGCAATTAAACTACCAATTAGAATGTCGCCAGTAAGCACGTAAGCGACACTAAACGCGATAGTAAAATGGAGTGCTGCAAAGGTTAGTGTCTTTTTCATGATAATTACTCAATCGTTGTGTTGTTTCGATAGGTCTATTATTGAGAATTATTATCATTAAATCTAATGGGCAGTTAAGATTAGTTTGATAGGTAAAAACTATTAAATAGGAGGGAGACTAGGGGAGAAGAGTGAATATCTTTGAAAGCTTTCCGAGTGATAAAATGCAAAAAGGGTTGATGCTTTCACACCAACCCTTTGATTCTTTTATTCTAGCCTTTAGCGATTAAAGTGCAGCGATCGTTGTCTTCTGCTCTTCTAGCTTAGCTAGTGTCTCTTTGTAGCCTTCAAGCTTCTCACGCTCTTTAGCAACAACCGCTTCAGGCGCTTTCGCTACGAAGCCTTCGTTACCTAGTTTGCCTTCGATACGCTTGATTTCGCCGTGAGTCTTCTTGATTTCGCCATCTAGACGAGCAAGCTCTGCATCTTTGTCGATCAGACCTGCCATTGGGATCATCAGCTCAGACTTAGCAACCAATGCTGTCGCACACGCTGGCGTTTCTTCGTCAGCAGCAAGTACGCGTACAGATTCTAGTTTCGCTAGAGACATCAGTACTTGTTTGTTTGCTTCTAGACGAGCTGCGTCTTCTGCGTTTGCAGCTTTCAGCATAACGTCAAGCGGCTTACCTGGGTTGATGTCGTATTCAGCACGTAGGTTACGGATACTTGTAATGAACGCTTTCACCCATTCAATATCGTCTAGCGCTTCTTGGTTGAAGTTTGCTTCGTCGAATTGAGGCAGTGCTTGAAGCATGATTGTCTCACCTTCTACACCTTCAACTAGTGGCTTGATGCTTTGCCAGATAGTTTCAGTGATGTAAGGAATCACTGGGTGAGCTAGACGTAGAGTCTTCTCAAGAACCGTGATTAGTGTACGGCGAGTACCACGCTGTTGCGCTTCTGTACCTTTCCATAGAACTGGTTTAGTTAGCTCTAGGTACCAGTCACAGAATTGGTTCCAGATGAATTCGTAAAGCGTGTTAGACGCCATATCTAGACGGAAGTTGTCGATATGGTTGTTGAACGCTTTCGCCGCTAGTTCAAACTGAGACTCGATCCACTTGTCCGCTAGTGAGTATTCAATCTCACCACCGTTGAAGCCACAATCTTGCTCTTCTGTGTTCATCATTACGTAACGGCTTGCGTTCCATAGTTTGTTACAGAAGTTACGGTAACCTTCAAGACGCTTCATATCCCAGTTGATATCGCGACCTGTTGATGCCATTGCTGCAAGAGTGAAACGTAGTGCGTCTGTACCGTATGCTTCGATACCGTTTTCAAACGTCTTGCGAGTGTTCTTCTCGATCTTCTTCGCTAGCTGAGGCTGCATCATGTTGCCACAACGCTTCTCTACTAGAGACTCTAGGTCGATACCATCGATCATGTCGATTGGGTCAAGTACGTTACCTTTCGACTTAGACATCTTGTCGCCGTTTTCGTCACGGATTAGACCAGTAACGTAAACCGTCTTAAATGGTACTTGTGGTTTGCCGTTTTCGTCTTTCACGAAGTGCATGGTCATCATGATCATGCGTGCAACCCAGAAGAAGATGATGTCGAAACCAGTCACTAGTACGTCTGAAGGGTGGAATACTTTCAGATCGTCAGTTTGCTCTGGCCAACCTTGAGTACCGAACGTCCATAGTGCAGAAGAGAACCATGTATCCAGTACGTCTTCGTCTTGGTGAAGTTCAATAACTGACTCTAGGTTGTTGTTCTTACGAACTTCTTCTTCGTCACGACCTACGTAAACATTACCTTGGTTGTCGTACCAAGCTGGGATGCGGTGACCCCACCATAGCTGACGAGAGATACACCAGTCTTGAACGTCACGCATCCAAGAGAAGTACATGTTTTCGTATTGCTTAGGAACGAATTGGATGTCGCCGTTTTCTACTGCTTCAACCGCTGTTTTCGCTAGAGGTGCAGTACGTACGTACCATTGGTCAGTTAGCATTGGTTCGATAACCACGCCACCACGGTCGCCGTAAGGAACTTGTAGATCGTGATCTTTCACTTCTTCAAGTAGACCTAGCTCGTCGAATTCAGCAACGATAGCTTTACGAGCAGCAAAACGCTCCATACCGTGGTACTTAGCTGGTAGCTCAGTGCTGTATGCGTCGCTTGCTTCGCCGTTAGTGTTGAATACTTCAGAAGCGTCACGGATGTTCGCGTCGAAAGTCAGAATGTTGATCATTGGTAGCTGGTGGCGCTTACCAACTTCGTAGTCGTTGAAGTCGTGCGCAGGTGTGATTTTCACACAGCCAGTACCTTTTTCCATATCTGCGTGCTCATCGCCCACGATTGGGATGCGACGATCAACAATAGGAAGGATGATTTCTTTACCGATAAGATCTTTGTAACGTGGATCTTCTGGGTTAACCGCAACACCAGTATCGCCTAGCATGGTCTCTGGACGAGTGGTTGCAACAACGATGTAGTCTTTGCCATCCGCTGTTTTAACGCCATCCGCTAGTGGGTAGCGGAAGTGCACATGTTGCCTTTGGTGTCTTTGTTCTCTACTTCTAGATCTGAAATCGCTGTGTGTAATTTTGGATCCCAGTTAACTAGACGCTTACCGCGGTAGATTAGGTCGTCTTCGTATAGACGTACGAACACTTCTTGAACCGCGTTAGATAGACCATCGTCCATCGTAAAGCGCTCACGATCCCAGTCTACAGATGCGCCAAGACGACGAAGCTGCTTAGTGATAGTACCGCCAGATTCGCCTTTCCATTCCCAGATTTTGTCGATGAAAGCTTCACGACCGTAATCGTGTTTTGTTTTGCCTTCTTCTGCAGCGATCTTACGCTCAACAACCATCTGAGTTGCGATACCTGCGTGGTCAGTACCTACTTGCCAAAGAGTGTTCTTGCCCTTCATGCGCTCACAACGGATAAGAGTATCCATGATCGTGTCTTGGAACGCGTGGCCCATATGTAGGCTACCAGTGACGTTCGGTGGCGGGATCATGATGCTGTAAGCTTCTTTAGTAGTGTCACCGTGTGGCTTGAAGTAGCCTTTTTCTTCCCAAGTCTGATACAGAGCTTGTTCGATTGAAGTTGGGTTGTATGTCTTTTCCATAGCGCTCTTTTAATGGATACGTTGATGGTTGAATCTAAGTCAATCTTTATAAGTGAACTCTCTGAGTGGAGAGCTTAACTATAAGGATTGACCGTTAAGGATATTGAATTTCGATCGTTTGCAGTTGATAACCTGCCTGACGGTAAATTTTATACCTTTCTCTTGCGAGCTGTTTAGCTTTTTCTTCGCAAGGCACGAAGTCTACCACTTGAGCAAACTTGTTCGCAAAGGTTGTCTCATTTTCCGCCAAATTAATTACTAACTGACGATTCCAATTCGGCTTTACGCCGTTATGGCCGATCTCAATATTGGTGGCGTATTTCGGTCCTTCGCCTACGAGATTATGTGCCATGAACTTATCTGCATCAATTTGCCAAAAGGTTTCGGCGAGTTGTTCAGCGTGCGGTTTATCTTCGCAATTCAAGTACACTTTTGCGCCTTGGCGAGCAAAGTGCTGAGCCAAAAACACGATGTATTCTTCAAAGCCAGCCACGGTTGCTTGCGGGCTATCTTCTTTAATGATGTAGAAAGTTGCAGTTTGCATCATTCTCTCACTTGCCGTTGGTCTCATCCTAAGACCATCATAAGTCCCATTTTCAATTAAGAAAATCGAGGTAATAAAAAAGGGCCTTGCGGCCCTTTGAGATTTTGTTCAGAAATTACTCTTCTGTCTCTTGGCCGCTGCGGTTCAAAAGGAATTGGACAAGCATTGAGACAGGACGGCCCGTTGAGCCTTTCGCTGCGCCTGATTTCCACGCAGTACCTGCGATATCGACGTGTGCCCAGTTGTACTTCTTAGCAAACTTAGACAGGAAGCAACCCGCAGTGATAGTGCCAGCAGGACGACCACCGATATTTGCCATGTCAGCAAATGGGCTCTTCAACTGCTCGTGGTATTCGTCTGCCATTGGTAGACGCCAAGCACGGTCACTCGCTTGCTCAGAAGCGTTTACTAGCTCATGAGAAAGTGGGTTGTGGTTAGAGATTACGCCGCTGATATGGTGGCCTAGTGCGATAACACAAGCACCAGTTAGCGTTGCAACGTCAACTACGCAGTCTGGTTCGAAACGCTCTACGTAAGTCAGTGCGTCACAAAGAACAAGACGACCTTCCGCATCCGTGTTCAGTACTTCTACGGTTTGACCAGACATGGTTGTTAGGATGTCACCAGGACGGTAAGCGTTGCTGCCAGGCATGTTTTCACAGCCTGCTAGGACACCAATAACGTTGATTGGTAGGTTTAGCTTCGCTAGCGCTTTCATTGTACCGAATACAGATGCCGCACCACACATGTCGTACTTCATCTCATCCATACCTTCACCAGGTTTGAGAGAGATACCGCCTGAATCGAACGTCAGACCTTTACCAACTAGTACGATAGGTTTTGCTTCTGACTCTGGGTTACCTTTGTATTCGATGATAGACATCATTGATTCGTTTTTCGAACCACGACCTACTGCTAGGTAAGATGTCATGCCCAGTTTTTCCATCTCTTGTTCACCAATGATCTTGGTGGTTACTGTTTCGTAGTCGTCAGCAAGGCGACGAGCTTGAGATGCAAGGTAAGCTGGGTTTGCAACGTTTGGTGGCATGTTGCCAAGATCTTTTGATGCTTTTACACCAGAAGAAATGGCTAGACCGTGAGTGATTGCTTTCTCACCTAGGTTCAGTTCACGACGTGTCGGTACGTTGAACACTAACTTACGTAGTGGACGACGAGTTTCCGGCTTAACGCTCTTGAACTGGTTAAATGTGTAAAGACCATCTTTAGTCGCTTCAACAGCTTGACGTACTTTCCAGTACGTATCGCGACCTTTAACGTGCAGTTCAGTTAGGAAACATACTGCTTCCATAGAACCTGTTTCATTAAGTGTGCTGATCGTCTTTTGAATGATTTCCTTGTACTGGCGCTCGCCTAGCTCACGTTCTTTACCACAACCTACGAGTAGAACGCGCTCTGACAAAACACCTGGTACTTGATGCAGTAGCAGCATCTGACCAGGTTTACCCTCTAGATCACCACGGCGAAGTAGTGAACTGATGTAACCGTCACTGATTTTATCAAGTTGCTCGGCTACTGGAGAAAGGCGACGTGGTTCAAACACACCAACAACGATACATGCGCTACGTTGTTTCTCTGGACTGCCACTTTTAACACTGAACTCCATGCGTACTCCTACATCCTGAAGACAAATTGCTCTAAATGTTAGATAATGATCGCTTACTTGTTGAATTTAAGCTCAGGTCTTACCAATAGAGCTGATTTAAGCGCTAACATCTAGTTTATAATTTTTAAAAAAATAAATGGTTCAACGGGAAACTATAGTGATTCGACCAAAAAAACAAGTTTTGTATAGGTAATTTGAGCGTGATTATTGTTAGATATTTGATCCGCGAAACACTCAAGAGTCAATTTGCGATCTTTTTCGTACTTTTTTTGGTGTTTGTGAGCCAGAAGTTTATCAGTGTTCTTGCCGATGCTTCAGACGGAGACATCCCAGCAGGATTAATTTTTTCTATTGTTGGCTTAAACATGCCAGCGATGGGGTTATTAATGCTGCCTTTGAGTTTGTATATCGGCATATTGATCACTTTTGGCCGCTTATACGCAGAGAGTGAAATTGTGGTAATGAATGCGACGGGGATTGGGAATAAATTTTTGATCCAGGCCGCCTTGTCTTTAGCTGTCATTACGTCAAGCGTTGCTGCTTTTAACTCGTTGTGGTTGTCCCCTTGGTCTCAAGACAAAGTAGAGTCTCTCCTAGAACAAGTTGCTTCTGAAAATAGCGTTGATTTGCTCAAGAAAGGACAATTCCAAGGTACACCTGATGGGTCTTCAGTTGTTTTTATTGATGATATAAGAGACAACGAGCTTAAGCATGTGTTCGTGGCTCAAATGCGTCCAAGAGACTCGATCTTACCAAGCGTGATTTTTTCGACCTCAGGGGTTGTGAAAGAGCTATCAGATGGCCGTCAGGTTATTACAATGCAAGATGGGACGCGTTATGAAGGCGTGCCAACTCGTGTTGAGTATATGGTAACAAAGTTTGATGAGTACGAAGGCCTAATCGGTCAGAGGGAAGTAAAACACAAAGGTCGAGATTGGGAGGCCTTTGCTACAGTAGATTTGATTGGTCATCCTAGTCGCCATGCCCAAGCCGAATTGCAATGGCGTATTTCGCTATTTGTATGTATTCCACTTTTGACCATGTTAGTCATTCCCTTGTCTGCGGTGAACCCACGTCAGGGGCGATTTGCCAAAATGGGTCCAGCTATATTGATTTACCTAGCTTACTTCTTAGCTATGAGTGCAACAAAGTCGGCAATTGAGGATGGCTCTTTACCTACATATGTTGGTATGTGGCCCATTAATATAATGCTACTTATAGTCGCTGTTATGGCAAACATGATGGACAGTGTGCCTGTCAGAAAAGTTAAAGATAAATTCCGCAAGAAGAGGCTCGTGTAAGCTGTGTTTAAAATTCTAGACCTTTACATAGGTAGAACAATTATTTCTACAACAGCCTTGGTTTTAGCGACCTTCGTTGGCCTCTCAGGGATAATCAAATACGTAGAACAATTGCGAAAAGTAGGAAAGGGTGCTTATGACTTACTTCATGCATTGTATTTTGTCCTACTAAGTGTGCCTAGAGACATTGAAATGTTTTTCCCTATGGCAGCTTTATTGGGGGCATTGATTGGTTTAGGTATGCTGGCATCAAGTTCTGAACTGGTTGTTATGCAAGCATCGGGTTTCTCTAAGTTGGATATCGGTCTATCGGTGCTTAAAACTGCGGTGCCATTGATGCTTATCGTGATGACGCTCGGTCAGTGGGGAGCCCCTGAAGCTCAGAAAATGGCACGAGACTTACGCTCATTTGCGCTGTCTGGAGGGAGTATTGTCTCTGTACGAGCCGGCGTATGGGCAAAAGATGCGAATGACTTCATCTTTATCGGTAAAGTCGAAGATGAAAAGCTGTACGGCTTGAATATGTGGCGTTTTGATGACGATAAGAATCTTGAAAAAGTGATCTTTTCTGAAGAAGTTGATTATCAAAATAACAATAATTGGCTAATGCACAATGTTCAAGTTACTGATATGCAGAATGAAAATGTCATTTCTAAGCGTCAAGTGGAACAGATGGAGTGGCATACCTCATTGGCGCCAGACAAACTGGCAGTCGTAACGGTGAAGCCCGAAGAGCTCTCTCTAAGTGGTTTGTATGATTACGTAACGTATTTGAAAGCCTCAGAGCAGGACGCCTCGCGGTATGAGTTGGCATTTTGGCGTAAGTTATCTCAGCCGCTGTCTATTGCAGTTATGATGCTGATGGCGTTGTCGTTTGTCTTTGGACCGTTACGTAGTGTTACCATGGGCGCAAGGGTACTCTCAGGCGTGGTAGCGGGTTTTACTTTCTATATATCCAGTGAGTTCTTTGGACCACTTACCTTGGTATATGGCATACCGCCTGTATTCGGCGCACTAGCGCCAAGCTTGGTGTTCCTAGCCATTGCAGTATCTTTGCTAAGAAGAAAACTGTAGGTTTTCAAAAGCGATAAATATGAAAAAGGAAGGCACCGTGCCTTCCTTTTTTTATTCTACTTTTGCCACTAAGCTATTTTGCTTTAGGCAAGACCACGACTTCCGTTTTTGCCCAAATATCGTGGAAACCACGTTTTTGAGGGTCAATTGGCACCGTTAGGTTAGCCAGACCAAAACCAGATGTCGCTATACGAATAAGAGCCTGTGTCACTGTAATTGGTGCACCATCTTTGCTATTACGTACTTGTATCTTCCAAGCTCGCATACCTAAGGTTTGCCCCGCACGAGTCCAGAAGAACACAAAAAAGTAGATCCATACCACAGCAAGATACAGCGTGAACAATGGGCTTAATACCGGATGCTTTCCTAGCATATCTGCTGCATCCACATATTCTCCATAGCTCAGCAATCCTGCCGCGTTCAGCGCAAAGACAATCGCCATTACTACACCTGCCGCCATCATCTCAATCGCAAGGATAATCAGCGTGTCGTAAAACAACGCTGCGAGTCGACGGAAAAAAAACGCTGGTGGAAGAGTTGTAGAAGTAGTCATAATTCCATTACTTACCTTTAAAATCGTGCGTCAGAATATAGATTCCGTCCGCCGGTGAAAAGAGAGCTAACGCACAGAGTCTCTAATTGTAAACAAATCACGTGTTCAAAATGACTTTATCGTGACTCACAAAGTAACCCAGTTCAAAGTTCGTATCATACAAACTGTGAAACCGTCAAACATGCGTTACCTTGCTTAGTAAAGAAGATTACGAATGACATAGTTAGAGGTGCAAGATGATCGTAATTACAGGCGCAAGCAGTGGCTTAGGAGCTCAACTGGCCAAATTGTATGATGCTCAAGGTAAAGAAACCCTGCTAACAGGTCGTAGTGAAGAGAAGTTAGATACGCTGGCTCAACATCTCTCAAACAAAGCTCAGACGAGAAGCTGTGATCTTATCGACGCATATCAAGTTGAGCGTTTGTTTGATGAGTTACCTCAAACGCCCTCGACTCTGATTCATTGTGCTGGAAGTGGTTATTTTGGTTTGTTAGCAGAGCAAGACCCGCAAGAGATTAAAAAGCTAATTGAAAATAATCTCACTTCGGCGATTCATGTCCTGAGAGAGTTAGTAAAGCGCTATCAAGATCAACCAATCAGCGTCGTGATGGTGATGTCTACAGCTGCACAGTTACCAAAGGCACAAGAATCGACTTATTGCGCAGTGAAGTGGGCAGTAAAAGGTTTAATTGAGTCCGTTCGTATGGAGCTAAAAGGCAAACCGATGAAGATTATCGCCGTTTATCCTGGCGGTATGGCAACGGAGTTTTGGGAGACTAGTGGCAAATCACTAGATACTAGCGGTTTTATGAGTGCAGGTGATGCAGCGACGATGATTCATGATGCACTCTCTAGCGTTGGCAATGGTTATGTTTCGGATATTACCGTTAACCGCTTATAAGGGCTGAGCAGTTTGTAGGGTTAGCTAAGCTAAGATCTTCTTTGTCACACTTTGTGGCGAAATTATCAGCAAACGATAGTTATTAAAGGTTTTTCTGCTTGCGTAGGTCAAAAGCTTCCGTATAATGCCAACCATCAAAGGGCGATAGCCTAGAGATGCCGGTGTGGTGAAATTGGTATACACGACGGATTCAAAATCCGTTGCCTTCGGGCGTGGCGGTTCAAGTCCGCCCACCGGTACCATATTCCAAGACAGAGCCTCGACGAAAGTCGGGGCTTTGTTGTATCTGGAGTTTGTGAATTCAAACCCAGTGTGACGTCAGGAGTGCCTGCCCAGTTAAGTCACCCGCTGATACCATACGTAGAAAGGTCGCTCTTGTAGCGGCCTTTCGTCGTTTTAGGCGTTTGGAAATGGTGGAAGAAAGGATAGCGTTGCCTTCGCGGTGACAGCAGGCGCCTTGTTCGGTTGAATGCCCCCTAATTGTTCGTCCATCAGAACCATATTGCAAAGGTGACTTTTGTGTTAGTACTGGTATTTGTTGATTCGAATCATATTACTTTATAAATCATACAATTATCATTAAAGAATAAATAAAAAGTATAGTTAACTAATAAATGTGGTTGTTTTATGAATGGTAAGTATTTAGCAGTGTTTGCGTCTGGCGTTGTTGTATTGGCTGGTTGTGGAGGAGGAGATGGTGGATCAGCACCAACGACTGTTGGTGGGGATGAGTTTGCTAGCCTTGTTAAGGAAACAAACTTTGTGCAAGGTTTCCCTAGTTTATACAGTGATTATCTAGATGGCCAAAAATTGGTTCAGAATGGAACGGTAAGGTTTGATACGACTAACCAGATACCGCTTTACTATGTTTCTTTAGAAGGAACACAGCCACCAACTGCCGTCGTTGAAGCCGTAAACCAAATCGAAAGCCGCTTGGGGAATATTTTTACTGATTTTCACCTTCTGACAGATGATCTCAGTGGCTACAGAGATCTCTCTTTTCCCACTGAGAACCGCGGGAATTATACGTATAGCGAAGCAAGCTTTAAAAACGCTCATGGGATTATTGGGGGCTTAGTTTTTTCCCAAGGAACCGCATACTATAGTACTGAGTGGGCGAACGATCCGCAGGAAATGTGTGGGAATGCATCGATAGGGCCATATACCGGTAATTTGAGTTTGGTGGTTAATCCTGCAACACATACTTATAGTGCTAGTTCTTTATTGTGGGTGAATATGGGAAATGGGCAGTGCAGCTGGGATTACCAAATGGCCAAGCATGAGATGGCGCACGCAATGGGGATGTTCTCCCACCTTGATGGTTACTTTGGGCTTTGGAGTGAAACCGCAATGGACATTCTAGCAACGCTATACAGCAACTCTGCTGGTACGCCTTTTAATGAATTACAGAAAGCGAACTAAATTTACCCATAGTAAAATCTGCTAGGACTATCATAGTCAGTAATGTAGAGCCAAAGGTCATAGAGTTAATTCTGTCATCTTTGGCTTTTTTTATCACATAACTAAATCATTCTTTAGCTTAAAGTTTATTGGCAGTTTAAATAAAAATCTAATGATGATTAATTCCTTTTTATACTCCGATATAAATTACTATTTAATAGATAATCTTTGCCAAAATTCTTATTGAACTCAGTTTTCTTACTCGATAAAGATGAAGTTGAATTTCGTTAAATAATGAAATGATACTCTTTTTATATTGAAAATGGGATCTTGTTCATACTCAATGCAACCGGTTGCGCTTTTTTGTGTTGGTTATTTTTGCTACAGTTTTTGTAGGTTGAAATTTACACAACGGGAGTAAGGCCATGAAAAAAATTCTTTTATGCTGCAGCGCAGGGATGTCGACCAGTATGCTTGTAAAGAAAATGGAGCAAGCTGCTGAAGAGCAAGGGCTTGAGTGCAAGATTGATGCGTTATCGGTAAATGCATTTGATGAAGCGATCAAAGAGTACGATGTGTGTTTGCTTGGTCCTCAAGTGCGATTCCAACTAGAAGAATTGCGTAAAACTGCACAAGAGCACGGCAAAAATATTGATGCTATTTCTCCACAAGCTTATGGAATGATGAAAGGGGAAGAAGTATTACAACAAGCATTAGAACTGATTAACTAATTCAATAACTTTAAATAGAAATAAGAATACCCACTAAATATAAATATTTGGTGCGGGATTCTTTTGTCTAAAAATAAGGATGGACTCTATGAAGCTTTATGATGCGATTATAGGAATAGTCGAAAAGCATATAGCCCCTATTGCGGCAAAAGTGGGAAATCAACCCCATGTTAGAGCAATGAGAGACGGATTTATTGTGGCAATGCCGTTTATTATTGTTGGTAGTTTTATCTTAATTTTTGCTTTCCCACCATTTGCTGAAGACACCACATTTACACTCGGGCGAGTTTGGTTAGACTTCGCCACCACACATTTCGACACCATTATGATGCCCTTTAATATGTCGATGGGGATCATGACTATATTTGTCTCGCTTGGGGTCGCCTATAGCTTGGCCAAAGCGTACAAAATGGATGGGATCACCAGCGCGGTATTATCACTGATGAGCTTCCTTTTGGTTGCTGCTCCAGCTAAAGATGGAGCACTAGCGATGAAGCACATGGGCGGTACCGGAATCTTTACCGCGGTAATGTGTGCTTTCTTTGCGGTTGAGCTTTACCGCTTTATGAAAAAGCACAACATTACGATCCGCATGCCAGAGCAAGTACCACCTGCAATCGCTCGTTCTTTCGAGGTCCTTTTGCCAGTACTCGCTATATTCCTAACCTTGTATCCACTAAGTATTTTTGTTCAAACTCAATATGACATGCTGATCCCTGATGCGGTTATGGCGATGTTCAAACCACTGATCAGTGCATCGAATACCTTACCTGCAATCATTGGTGCATTGCTGGTGTGTCAGCTACTTTGGTTTGCTGGTATTCACGGTGCGGCGATTGTAGTTGGTCTTCTATCGCCAATCTTCCTTACCAACATCAGCGCTAACATCGATGCGTTTGTTGCGGGTCAGCCAATTCCAAACGTATTCACCCAACCATTCTGGGATTTCTATATCTTTATTGGTGGTTCGGGCGCAACACTTGCGCTAGTGATGCTGATGTCATTTAGCCGTTCCGCGCACCTTAAGAGTATCGGCCGAATGAGTGCTGTGCCGGGTTTCTTCCAAATCAATGAACCTGTGATTTTTGGTAGCCCAGTAGTAATGAACCCAATCCTGTTTATTCCCTTTGTATTTGCGCCAATCGTTAACGCAACTATTGCTTACTTTGCAGTACAGCTTGGCTTTGTGGGAATGGGGGTTGCGACCACACCTTGGACAACACCTGCATTGATTGGTGCTTCATGGGGTAGTGGTTGGACGTTCTCACCAGTGCTGTTGGTGATTGGCCTACTGATTCTTGACCTCTTTATTTATCTGCCGTTCTTCAAGATGTTTGAGAAGCAGGTGATGGAACAAGAGTTACCTACGAGCAAAGAAAATAAGGATGCTGAACAGCCATCTGGCGAAGGCGTGACTGCTTAATAGTAATTGGGCTGTCACATGGCAGCCCATGTTTCTGGAGAGAAGAGATGGAACAAGAATTAGTCGTAATGGAAATTATCTGTAATGCAGGTGAAGCCAGAAGTTTGAGCTATGAGGCATTGCGTTTATCGAGAGAGAAGGATTTTGTTGCCGCAGAGGAAAAGCTTTCTCAAGCAAGAGAGTGCATCAACAAAGCCCACCTGATTCAAACCCAACTAATTGAAGAAGATCAGGGTGAAGGAAAAGTGCCAATGACCTTGGTGATGGTACACGCTCAAGATCATTTGATGACGACAATCTTAGCGCAAGAAATGGCAGTGGAAATTGTCGCGTTGAATAAGCAGTTAGCAGAAAAATAAGGACGTCGCTATGCCAAGAAATGCAATCAAACTCGCCATTATCGGTGGTGGTAGTAGTTATACCCCAGAGCTTGTTGAAGGCGTAATAAAACGTTTAGAGTTCTTGCCTGTAAAGCAGATGCATTTTGTTGATATTGAATCGGGGGCGGAGAAGTTAGAGATCATTAAAGGCTTGGCACAACGCATGGTTGACAAGGCGGGAGCAGATATTGAAATCAAAGCGAGCTTCGATCGCCGAGATGCGATTAAAGACGCCGATTTTGTCATGACCCAATTCCGTGTTGGTGGCTTGGCTGCACGAGCGAATGATGAGCGCATTCCGATTAAATATGACGTTATAGGCCAAGAAACAACAGGGCCTGGTGGTTTTGCCAAAGCGCTGCGTACCATCCCGGTTATTCTTGATATTTGTAAAGACATTGAAGAGCTAGCGCCTAATGCGTGGATGCTCAACTTTACTAACCCTGCGGGTTTGGTATCAGAAGCTGTCAGTAAACACACCAACGTAAAGAACATTGGATTGTGTAACGTTCCGGTGTCTATGGAAATGATGATTGCTGAAATGATGGATTGCGAGCCGAAAGAGCTTCAACTTGAGTTTGCAGGTTTAAATCATCTTGTTTGGGTATTGAAAGCGTGGCTTAAAGGCGAAGATATTACTCAAACCGTTCTGGAAAAAGTTGGGGATGGCGCCAACTTCAGTATGAAGAATATCTGGGAAGAGCCGTGGGATCCGGCATTTCTTAAAGCGCTTGGAGCCATTCCTTGTCCTTATCATCGCTATTTCTATCAAACCGATGCGATGCTAGCAGAAGAAAAGCAGAGTGCAGGGGAGCAAGGCACGCGAGCAGAGCAAGTAATGGAGACGGAGAGTGCGTTATTTAAGCTGTATCAAGACCCGAACCTAGACCACAAACCAAAAGAGTTGGAAGAGCGAGGCGGTGCCTATTACTCAGATGCGTCATTAAACCTCGTCGACTCAATTTATAACAACCGTAACAGCATTCATGTAGTGAACGTGTTAAACAATGGGGCTATCAATGGTTTACCAGATGACGCTGTGATTGAGTGTAGTGCTGTGATCGGCAGTTGGGGAGCGAAGCCGCTTGCGGTTGGTGAACTATCAAGCAATGTCAAAGGCCTGCTTCATCAAGTTAAAGCTTATGAGCAACTCGCTATCGAAGCTGCAGTTGAAGGAAGCTACGACAAAGCATTAATGGCGTTAACCAATAACCCACTTGTTCCAGATATTGGTCGAGCCAAATCCATATTGGATGAGATCTTAGCAGTGAATGCTCCTTATCTGCCTCAATTCAAATTAACAACGTTGTAGAGCGAGGAGACACGCCAATGAAAGTAATTTTTAATGCCGATGATTTTGGTTTAACACCCGGTGTGAATAAAGGCATTGTCAAAGCCCACCAACAAGGTGTAGTTCGTTCAACCACTATGATGGTGGGAATGGATGCTGAAGAACATGCTGTGGAATTGGCAAAGCAAAATCCGAACTTAAAGATTGGCGTGCACCTTCGTTTTACCACAGGCTCTCCGTTAACAGGGAATCCAAACCTGACCAATGGCCAGGCGCGATTTGTTAGTTATGATGAATTGTGGAAGAAACAGGACTTAGAAGAAGAGGTGGTCTACCAAGAGGCAATCGCTCAAGTCGAGGCATTTCTAAAATTGGGATTGTCTCTGAGTCATTTAGATAGCCATCATCATGCGCATACGCACCCACAACTGCTTCCGGTGATTCGAAAGGTTGCTCAGAAATACAAAGTCCCTTTGCGTGGTAGCGGTTTGTGCCACATAGAGAACAGAGTGAATTATTACTTTACTGATGAATTCTATGATCAAGGGGTTAGTTTAGAAGGCATCATGAAGCATTTGTTGAGTTTGAAAGCCCAATATGATGTGGTTGAAGTTATGTGCCATCCAGCTGAAGCTGATCAGCCTCTTCTGCTGAAAAGCGGTTACGCCTTGCAGCGTGAGTTGGAACTTCAAGTGCTGACTTCTTCGATTCTTCAACAAGAGCTCACTAAGCATGGTATGACTGTCACGGATTACTCGGCTCTTATTTCTCCAAGCAAAGTCGCCAGTGTATGATTAAGGCTGTCAGCATCGCCCCCTAAGCACCTTACGATTTGCTGGCAGCCACTTTTCGTATTGTCACCATTATTAAAACAAGCTGTTGGGATATATAAGCATTATGGCAAGGATTAAAGACGTCGCCGAACTAGCAGGAGTAAACCGTTCAACCGTTTCTCGCATTATTAATGGGGAGGGGAAGTTTCGTGAGGAAACAAGGAAGAAAGTTGAAGCTGCTATGGCGGAGCTAAACTATCGTCCTAGTGCAATCGCTCGCTCACTTGCCACCTCTTCTAGCAATATGGTCGGTCTTCTTGTGACCTACTACACCGGGGGATTCTTTGGTGAGATGATGGAACAAGTTCAGACTGAACTGGACACTCACAAGAAGTTCCTCATTACAGCGCAAGGACATCATTCAGCCGAAGGTGAGCGAGAGGCTATTCAACGATTTAGTGACCTTCGCTGCGATGGGTATGTTCTCCATAGCCGTTATCTTTCTGATGATGACTTACGTGAACTGGCTAAATTACCGACCCCCTTTGTGCTTTTAGATCGTCAAGTTGATGGTTTGGAAGATAGGTGTGTTACGTTCGATCATTTGAATGCAAGTCAAGTAGCGACTGAGCATCTGATAAAGCAAGGGCACAAGAAGATTGGTTGCATATCTGGTCCTTCAAGTCGTCACAATAGTCTATTGCGTAGATTCGGTTACATAAACGCAATGAAAACGGCGGGTATAAGCGTGGATGACAGCTGGTGGGTCGAGGGTAATTATGGCCGTCAAAGTGGCTTTGATGCAATGGAACAACTTATCTATCGTCATCCTGATATTACCGCAGTGTTTTCTTGCAGTGAGGAAATGACCTTTGGCGCAATGCAATACTTAAATAAAGAAGGGATAAAAGTACCAGATCAAATTTCATTGGTTAGTTTTGATAGCGTAGATCTTTGTGCAGGTTTGTATCCACCAGTATCAGCAGTTCACTTTCCTATCAGTGAAATGGCCCGCTCGGCAGTGCAGGCTCTTATGACTCAAATCACCCAACAAGCGAAAACGCGTTGCTGCCACTTTTCCGGTGAACTTAAATTAAGACAAGCAGATAGAGCATTCTTATAGATATTTTCTTACACAAAGCGCTCCAATCAGTGGCAGCTATGGATGATTTAATTTACAAAATCCACTACTATTAAAAATCCTAGTTAGGTTAATTCGTTGTTTTAAAAGTGGCTAGTATCAAAATTACAGTGGATCGTATTCAACCTGGCTTCATATTCGCCTTCCTTTAAAGTGGAATGAGCATCCATTTCTTCTTAATAGCTTTAAGATCAAAGACCAAGAACAAGTCGAAATGATTCGTCATTTGGGCGTAAAGTTTGTATATCTCAATCTCTCACAAAGTGATGCAGAGCCTCTTCCTGTAAACAGTGAAATAAAACAAGAAGTGGTCAATGAGAGCTCTATTGATGAGGAAACAAAAAAGCTATGGCAAGAAAAGCAAAAGCGAATTGAAAAGCTGAGTGCTTACCGTCGTAGAGTTATCCAATGTGAAAAAGAGTTTGAGCGCTCGCTGGCAAGAATGCGATCAGTGATGACGAAAATACGTAACCGACCAATAGACGCTGTCGATGAAGCTGTGTTGTTGGTGGATGATATCGTCGAGAAACTGATGTGCGACGATAACGTAACTTTGCATCTTATGAATGGCAAAAATGAGTTTGAGGATATTTACTTTCATTCTCTTAACGTAGCAGTTATCTCAATGATGATCGGTAAAGCAAAAGGTTTTAATGCTCAACAGCTGAAGGAGTTATCTTTTGCTGCACTGTTTCATGACATGGGGAAAATCAAAATCCCCACTGCTATTTTGAGAAAACAAACACCGTTGACAGAACCAGAGTGTAACTATTTAAAGCTGCATACTAAATATGGAGTTGACTTAGCTAAGAACATTGCAGCATTCCCAGAAAGCGCAAAGCGTGTAATCGCGCAGCACCATGAGGTAGCAGATGGTTCAGGTTACCCTGAAGGGCTAAAGGGGAGCGAAATAGATCCTTATACCCAAGTAGTATCTGTCGCAAATGCGTTTGACAATTTGTGTCATAACCCGATTGCGTCAGAGCAAAAGATTCCTTACACCGCACTCTCTCATCTATATAAGAATTGCAAGCACCTTTATGATAACGATAACTTGAATATCTTAATCAAGTTCATGGGTGTTTTCCCTCCTGGAACAGTTGTGCAGCTATCTAACAACATGGTCGGGTTAGTTATCTCGGTTAATAGTTCGAACTTACTTTGCCCAAATGTTCTCATTTATGATCCCGAAGTGCCAAGAACGCAAGCACCCATAATTGACTTGGCGGCTAAAGACTTAAAAATTGTTAATGCAATTCATCCATCGAAGTTACCTGATAAAATCAAAGAGTACCTTAACCCAAGATCTCGTATTTCATATTTCTTCGATAGTGATGATTAACCAATTATCCACAGAAAATTGTGGATAAGATGTACAAAAGATGAGTCGTTCCTTGGGGTAATGTGGGTTCTGGGCGAAAAGCATCCAGTTGGCATGTTTTTTAGAAAAAAATGCGCTTTTGCTATTGCCAAAAATGTCCGCTTCTCTATAATGCGCATCCATCGACACGGCAGAAGCGATAAGGCTTCAGCAGGGTCGAAGAGGTAAATAGCTTCTGAGAAAATAAATTGAAAAAGTGTTTGACACTCTCAATTATCTCTTTAGAATTCACCTCCGCTTTGAGAGAAAAACTTCTCGATAAGCAAGCTCTTTAAAAATATAGACCTATCAATCTGTGTGGGCACTCGTTGATGATAATCCAATTAGATACTTCGGTATCAAATTAGGTTTCAATGAAACGAAGTGACCATTGAATCGAAAGATTCAGCACAGTCAATTCAAACATTACTTATGTAATGTTCAGTATTCATTGAGCCGAACAAAATCTTAAATTGAAGAGTTTGATCATGGCTCAGATTGAA
>NZ_APHW01000027.1 GCF_002741985.1 Vibrio rotiferianus CAIM 577 = LMG 21460 | reverse complement strand
CGTGAGGCTTAACCATACAACACCCAAGGGGTTTTGATGGACTCAATGTAAGAACATTGAATGTGTTAAGAACTGAAAACAGCTTTCCAGATTAAAGAATTTGCTTGGCGACCATAGCGATTTGGACCCACCTGATTTCCATTCCGAACTCAGAAGTGAAACGAATTAGCGCCGATGGTAGTGTGGGGCTTCCCCATGTGAGAGTAGGACATCGCCAGGCTTTAAATTTAGACTTAAATGTCTAACCAGTGCGGAGCGGTAGTTCAGTTGGTTAGAATACCGGCCTGTCACGCCGGGGGTCGCGGGTTCGACGTCCCGTCCGCTCCGCCACTTATTCAGACAAAGCCCTAGCAGAAATGCTAGGGCTTTTTCGTTTGCACTATTATTTTGGTCTACGACCAACGAGTCCCGCTCGTGTGTGAGTCCAATTGAGTGCAAGCCCAGTCGCTCCGCCAACTCGCCACTTATTCAGGCAAAGCCCTAAATAACACGTCCCGGAAGAAGTGATAGCGCTTTTTAGTATCTAATCGCTCTGTTCGTCTACCAGCGAATGAGTCGCTATTGTGTAAGAGGTCAATTACCTGCAATCCTAGCTGTTTGCTCACTTCTTTAGAAAGTAAAATTGTGCCTTATTTCTAGGTAAAGAACCTTGTAAGGGCTTGCCTGTAGTCTGTAACCCCCCCCATTTGTTCATCTAAAAGGTTAAACTATTCTCAGTGTATGTTTCCTGCCGTTTATTTACGAATCTAGCCTTTGAGTGGGTGTATATCTTTTTAGTGCAAAATGATGTCACTTTGAGATGAGTGAATATCATTGGTACGTTAGTCCGTCTATTCATGGCAGTTCAAAGTGTAAAAGCAGGTTGCTGTTCGCATGAGTAAAGGCCGAAGAAAACTATGTTTGCTTTACTCTTGTTCATTGGAAGGATTAACCTAATACAGATTCTTTTGGGAGTACAATCTAATGATGCAGCAGATACAAAGTGAAACGCTAAGAGTCTTATTCGAAAACCTTTTTTCTCAAGATGGGATTGCAGTTATTAATCCTGCCACTGAAAAAGAGTTGATTCGCTTAAAGCCTAGTTCTTTGGACGAGCTCGATGCGCAAATAGAGGCATGTAAGTTAGCTCAAATCGAATGGGCAAAGCTCAGCGCTAAAGCACGTTCCACTTCCCTGAAAAAGTGGTTCCAATTGCTTGTAGAGCATACGGAAGACATCGCGAACATCATTACCTTAGAACAAGGTAAACCCCTTACTGAAAGTCGTGGAGAGGTCGCATACGGAGCTTCTTTTGTAGAATGGTTCGCAGAGGAGGCTAAACGTGCCTATGGTGAGGTTATTCCTACTCCTGCTGTAGATAGACGCCTCTCTACCATCAAACAGCCCGTAGGCGTGTGTGCAGCGATTACACCATGGAATTTCCCTATTGCAATGATCACTCGAAAAGCGGCGCCTGCTTTGGCTGCGGGATGTGGGATGATCATTAAACCTTCTGAATTAACTCCTTTGACTGCTCTGGCTGTGGTGGAGCTTGCTCATCAGGCTGGTATTCCTAAAGCTCTATTGTCTACTGTTGTTTCTGAACAAGCCGCGGAGTTTGGCGTAGTTTTGAGTACCGATCCTCGCATTAAGAAGATCTCTTTCACTGGTTCTACGCGTGTAGGCAAGATCTTAATGAAGCAGGCTAGTGATACGGTTAAAGCAGCTTCTATGGAATTAGGTGGAAACGCGCCTTTTATTGTTTTTGACGATGCAGATTTAGAAGCTGCAGCTAATGGTTTGATTGCTTCTAAGTTTCGTAATGCCGGACAAACCTGTGTGTGTACCAACCGCTTATATGTGCATCAGAGCGTAAAGGAGATGTTCTTAACTAAGCTGTTAGATAAAGCTGCAAGCCTTACAGTCGGCAATGGTCTTGAGGAAAATACAACTCTTGGTCCTGTTATTACTATGGCCTCTAAGCATCGTCTAGAGGCGGTGATCGATCTGGCAGTACAAGAAGGAGCAACGATACTTAATCAGCCTCAAAAACGCCCTGGGCGCTTTATGGAGCCAGTTATCTTAGGTAATGTCGAACAAGGTATGGCGATCGTGCAACAAGAGTTGTTTGGTCCGGTTCTGCCAGTCATTAGTTTTGATGACGATGAACAAGTGCTCTCGATGGCGAATGACACAGAATATGGTTTAGCTTGCTACTTCTACACCGATAGTTTGAAGCGCATCATCAAATTTAGTGAAGGTTTGGAATATGGCATGGTAGGGGTAAATGAAGGAATTATTTCTACGGAAGTTGCGCCGTTTGGCGGGATTAAAGAATCTGGCATTGGTCGTGAAGGTGCTAAGCAAGGCATGGATGAGTATCAAGAGACTAAGTACATCTGTCTTGGAGGTTTGAGCTAGTCTTCAGTTTAGCTGCTCACTGATACGAAACAAAAAAGAGAAAGCTGGGTACATCACCTGGCTTTTTGTTTATTCAGAGAAAGGCGGATGGGGGGGGCAGTGGATTTTCTTCAGATGCAAAAAAGCCGCATCAAGTGATGCGGCTTTTTCTAATATGGCTCCTCCTACTGGACTTGAACCAGTGACCTGCGGATTAACAGTCCGTCGCTCTACCAACTGAGCTAAGGAGGAACAAATTTTAATAAGTGGTGCCGACTACCGGAATCGAACTGGTGACCTACTGATTACAAGTCAGTTGCTCTACCTACTGAGCTAAGTCGGCACATTTTCGTTAATAAGTAATCGACTTACTAACTGAAAGATGGCTCCTCCTACTGGACTTGAACCAGTGACCTGCGGATTAACAGTCCGTCGCTCTACCAACTGAGCTAAGGAGGAATTATCTTGTGTAAGAATAAATGGTGCCGACTACCGGAATCGAACTGGTGACCTACTGATTACAAGTCAGTTGCTCTACCTACTGAGCTAAGTCGGCGTACCGTTATTCTTTATATTGTTCGTGTTAGACACCAACAATTTTAAATTGTGGTGCCCGGAGGCGGAATCGAACCACCGACACGAGGATTTTCAATCCTCTGCTCTACCGACTGAGCTATCCGGGCGACGAGGTGTATTAAAAGGCTTTTCGGCTTTTAGGTCAACAATAAAATACAAAAAAAATATCGTTTGCTGTTTTTGTGTGCGTAATGGGGTGTTTTTATGCATTTTTGACATAATATCACCACCTGATAGGCAATGTCGGCCATCGGTTTTAGAAGGCGGTAGCTATTATTTATCAGTAAAAACAAAAAAAGCACGTCCTAAAACGTGCTTTTTATTGAACAATTGACTTTAAACTAGTGCTTTACAGAGAACTTGTTGACCCAGCCTTCGAGCTCATCAGCCAAAGATGCCAATGTTTGTGTGCTTGATTGGCTTTCTGTCACTACGACATTTAGCTGGCTACCACTTTCTTCAATGAGATTAATACGGTGTGCAATATCATCACTCACTTGAGTTTGTTCTGCCGCTGCCGTAGCAATTTGTTGACTCATACCAGTGATTGACTCTAATGCTGTGACGATCTGCTGTAGTGCTTCTGACGCGTTCATTGATTCTGTCACAGTACTTTCACTAGTTTCAGCACAAACTTCCATCGTGTGAATTGCGTTACGTGAGCCTTCTTGTAGGTTAGAGATCATTTGCTGTATCTCTTTTGTGCTATCTTGCGTACGACCTGCTAAGTTACGAACTTCATCTGCAACAACTGCGAAGCCTCGACCTTGTTCACCTGCACGTGCAGCTTCAATTGCGGCATTCAACGCCAGTAGGTTTGTTTGTTCTGCAATATCACCAATGACATCTAGCACTTTAACAATGCTGTTTACGTCCTGATCTAGGTCTGCCACGGCTTTGCTTGCTGTGTTTAGTTGCGTTGCTAGGCCCTGAATGTTGTCTACCGTGCTGTGGATCAGTGATTGTGTGTGCTGGCTCTGTTTGTCGGCTTCATCAGTGTTGTGTGCTGTATCACTTGCTGAACTTGCTACATGGTTTGCTGACGATGCCATTTCTGTCATAGCGGTTGCGATCATGGCTGTTGATTGTTGTTGAGACATGGTCAAATCAGCAATGGAATTAGAGCGAGACTCTACAGCAGACAGCTCTGAACGTAATGCATGCATTGATTCGTCCAAGTTAGTAACCATCTTAGCTAACGATTGACTCATCTCCTGTACGGCGCCATAGATACTGTCTTTAGGTGCTGCGTACTCAAAGCTGGTTTGGATGTTACCCTGAGCAACCGCTTGAACTGCTTCACGTACGTCATTTGGCTCACCACCTAGCAGGTTAAGCATTTTACGGATAGAGATAATTAAACCACCCAGGATAGCTCCTGCGATCGCTAGACACAGTGCAAGCTGCCACTGCGCTGTAGACCAGAAGCGCGCATTTACTTCGTTAAAGCCAATGCCTGTACCGACAACCCAGTTCCAGTGCGGGGTTTTCTCTGCGATAGAGTGCTTTTCTTCAATCGTGCCGTCAGGCAGTTTCTGTGTCCAAGTATATTCAACGATTTGACCTGTCTTTCGACCCAGAACATCTAAGATCAGTTGGCCAACACTGTTGCCATCGCCATCGCGGAAGTCATGGAAACTTGTGCCGTGTAATTGAGGGTCAAGCGGTGCTGCTACGAACATCATATTTTCATCTGCAACATACACATATTCGTTATCTTTGTAGATATTGTTGCGAAGTAGGCGAGTCGCTAGTGATTTTGCTTCGTCTTCCGGCATTTTGCCTTCCACTGCCATTTTCTCGACTTCAGTCAGAATGCTATAGGCACTCTTAAATAGCTCTGTAACTCGAGCTTTGTTATCTAGATTACTTGCGACACGCAGTGTCCAAAGACCCGTTGCGGTCAAAGCAAGCAGGGCAATCAAAATGATTGCAGATAATAAATAGGCTTGAGTTTTTAATTTCATAGTTAGCTCACAAGGCGTGTTATTTACTATGCAATGCATAGCTTATTAGGGGGCGTAATAATAAATTCATCATATTGAACTTGTACACAAGCGCCTATGCATCAATGTTGAAACTATGATTTGGATTAAATTTTTAGCGTGAAATAAGTGCTTTTTATCAAATGAAGTATGAGTTTATAACGAGGTTTCGAGGGGAGATTGATGAGAAAAGGAAAAGAAGGAAATGAAAGTAGAGAGGGGAGGGAGTGTTGCAGATAAGAAAAAAGCCAAGTCCGAAGACTTGGCTTTCAAAGTTGGCTCCTCCTACTGGACTTGAACCAGTGACCTGCGGATTAACAGTCCGTCGCTCTACCAACTGAGCTAAGGAGGAACTATTCTGTTTGTGTCTTGCTTTAAGCAAGTGCACCAAATATGGTGCCTCGAGGCGGAATCGAACCACCGACACGAGGATTTTCAATCCTCTGCTCTACCGACTGAGCTATCGAGGCAAAAGAATGGTGCCGACTACCGGAATCGAACTGGTGACCTACTGATTACAAGTCAGTTGCTCTACCTACTGAGCTAAGTCGGCACACTTTATTCTTTTTAGAAGAGTTAACTCTTCATTTTTAAGAATCTCATTTACATGAAACTCTAGAAGTTGGCTCCTCCTACTGGACTTGAACCAGTGACCTGCGGATTAACAGTCCGTCGCTCTACCAACTGAGCTAAGGAGGAACTATTCTGTTTGTGTCTTGCTTTAAGCAAGCGCACCAAATATGGTGCCTCGAGGCGGAATCGAACCACCGACACGAGGATTTTCAATCCTCTGCTCTACCGACTGAGCTATCGAGGCAAAAGAATGGTGCCGACTACCGGAATCGAACTGGTGACCTACTGATTACAAGTCAGTTGCTCTACCTACTGAGCTAAGTCGGCACACTATATTCTTTGTGCTTCGTTCGTGCAATAACATTTAGTTAAGACACCAACAAATCAAATTGTGGTGCCCGGAGGCGGAATCGAACCACCGACACGAGGATTTTCAATCCTCTGCTCTACCGACTGAGCTATCCGGGCAACGGAGCGCTATTAAACGGATTTTCCTGCTTTGCGTCAACCACTTTTTTTAAATAATTTCAAAAAAGTGGTTGTTCGAACGCTTTTTATTCAACTGTCGCGCTAAAGTTTATCCAGCGTTAAATTCCTTTTTGAAATTTGTAACTTTTTCTAGGTAACGACGTGCTTCTGCGTTTGGATGTTTTTTTGTTAATGCCCAATAAACTTGATTTGGCTGTAAAGAATTTAAATCTTTCATTGCGCGTTTGCGATCAGTTCGATGGAAAGTGTTTAAAACACCACCAGTTCCGCCGTTGTAAGCAGAAATCATGCTGTACTCCAACGAGGTTGGGTGCTGTACATCTTTCAAATAACGGTTTTTAAGGATGTAAAAGTAAGCCGTTCCGGTATCAATGTTGTTCTCTGGGTTAAATAAATATTCTGGGCTTGGCTGCCCAGAACGATTCTTCACCAGCTTGAATACGTCACGGCCAGCCGTTTTTGGAACAACCTGCATCAAGCCATACGCATTTGCCCAACTTACCGCGTACGGGTTAAAGCTACTTTCGGTTTTGATGATGGCGTAAATCAAATCTTCAGGGATGTCGTATTTCTTCGAGGCACGACGCACGATATCAGCATATTGGTAACTGCGCTGCGAGAAGTGATCTTCCACCATTGGGATTTCAACGTAATACGCTTTCTTAAAGTCGACATCCTTGGTTTTGACTTGATTTGCGATTAGGTAATCGGCAAAGCGATTTGCTCGCCATGACCACTGAATTGGCTTTTTGTCTTGGTCGACAACCTGTTTATAGAGAAAGGGCTGACCTTCCAATTTGATTTCTTTGGAAGAGAACAGGTCAACGTTAGCCGGATCATCTGGCGTTAAAAGCGTGGTGATAATGGCGTTCTTAAGGTGTTTTTGTGGCTCTGTTGGAGAAACCGTTTCTATGGTAATCACACCTTTTTGGAAGTCGACTTCAGCGCGGCTCAAGTAGTTATCAATGTATTTTACGTAATTGCTTTTACCTGCAAACTTCACTTCGCGTTGGCCCCAACGCTTTTTAATGTTGCCAGAGAAGCTGCTGATCAGTGCATCGAGTGCATCGGTGTCTTTTTCAAACTGTCCCGGCAGTTCTGCTAAGTTGTTGGCAAAACGGTTGGTTGGCTCGTAATTGACGTCGTAAATTTGCTCGACGAATTCGCGGCTACAACCTGCCATTAAGAGTGCGGTAGCAATAAAGGCAATTTTTTTCATAACTATTGAGATGGCTTTGTGGGCTCTAATATAAAAATGACACCACAAGGTTGGTTGTGATGTCATTGTTTTAAAACAAGTTTGCTTTATTCGCTTGGTGGCGTGTAGCCTTCGATGTGAACATCTTTACCTTCGAACAAGAAATTCACCATTTCAGTCTCAAGTTGTTTGCGATGTTCAGGATCCATCATGTTGAGCTTCTTCTCGTTGATCAACATAGTTTGTTTGTGCTGCCACTGAGCCCAAGCTTCTTTCGAGATATTATCGAAAATACGTTTACCTAGTTCACCTGGGTAAAGTTGAAAGTCTAGACCTTCGCCCTCTTTCTTTAGTCGAGCACAAAAAACAGTGCGGCTCATAATGACTCCTTGCAATTAATTAACGAAGCTCGTGGGGTAGCGCTTCCAGTAACAGTTTTACTGGGGCTGCCAAACCGACTTCTTCAGGTTTAGATAAGTTATACCAAAGACCTTTGTTACCTTCCATCACCACATTAGGTTGCTTTGACAGGTCAATCAAAATCGGCGTGATATCAAGGTGGTAATGACTGAATGTGTGGCGGAATGTAATCAGCGTCTCTTGATGTTTAATGTCGCTAGCTTGAATACCACGCTGTTCAAGTAGTAAATCGATATCGCTCTCCACATCAATATGCTCAGTTTGCGGAAAGCAAAATAGCCCGCCCCAAATACCCGTCTGCGGTCTTTGTTCTAGCCACACTTCGTGACTATCGCCATTTTTGTGATGCAGCATAACGAAACGTGTTTGCTTGACCGGCTTGTCTTTTTTCGGCTTCTTACCCGGGTAATCAAGCACATTACCTTGTTTCTTTGCTACACAAAGCCCGTTGACCGGACACAAGGTGCACTTAGGCTTACTGCGGGTACACATCATGGCACCCATATCCATCATGGCTTGGTTGTACTTGTCGACATCCGTTCGTGGTGTGTGCGTCTCTGCGATTTCCCACAATTGGTTTTCGACTTTCTTTTGTCCCGGCCATCCATCTACGGCAAAGCAGCGTGAAAGTGTGCGCTTTACGTTGCCATCTAATATCGCATGTGGCTGTTTATAGACAGAGGACAGTACCGCGGCGGCTGTGGAGCGACCAATCCCCGGTAAGGCATTCATCTGCTCTAGGTCTAAAGGGAACTCACCATTGTATTTATGGGCGACCTCTTTTGCGGCTTTATGAAGGTTACGAGCACGTGCGTAATAACCTAAGCCGGTCCAAAGGTGCAGCACTTCATCTTGCTCAGCATTGGCAAGATCGACCACGGTCGGGAAGCGCTCCAAAAAGCGTTGGTAATAAGGGATAACCGTAGTGACCTGAGTTTGCTGAAGCATGATTTCAGACAACCAGACACTGTAAGCGGTCTTGTTTTGTTGCCACGGAAGATCTTTTCTTCCATATGCGTCATACCATTCTAAGATGGCACTGGCGAAAGGTGTCACGACTTGCTCTGTATTCTATTATTGGTTAGGAGCAAAATTGCACCACAGATTGTGGTGTAAGTACAACAGATAAACTGTGGGGATATTGTGTCTGATTTGTTTGCTTTTGGGCTGCCATAGTCCGATAGCTCAACAAATACTTGCACCTAAGTGAATTCTTTGGATAATCCCCGCTTTGATTAATCAATGTGCAGGCAAAATCAATGAGTGAAGTAACCACTAACGAATACAACGAAGACGGTAAAATGATCCGTAAAATCCGCAGTTTCGTGCGTCGCGAAGGTCGTCTAACTAAGGGCCAAGAGAATGCGATGAACGAGTGCTGGCCAACAATGGGTATCGACTACAAAGCAGAACTTCTTGATTGGAAAGAAGTATTTGGCAACGATAACCCAGTAGTGCTTGAGATCGGTTTTGGTATGGGTGCTTCATTGGTTGAAATGGCAAAGAACGCGCCAGAGAAAAACTTCATCGGTATCGAAGTTCATAGCCCAGGCGTTGGTGCTTGTCTTGCCGATGCTCGCGAAGCAGGTATCACGAACCTACGTGTAATGTGTCACGATGCGGTGGAAGTATTCGAACACATGATCCCAGATGGCAGCCTAGCAACGCTACAACTGTTCTTCCCAGACCCATGGCACAAAAAGCGTCACCACAAGCGTCGTATCGTACAGCTTGAGTTCGCTGAAATGGTTCGTCAGAAGCTTATCCTTAATGAAGGTATCTTCCACATGGCGACAGACTGGGAAAACTACGCTGAGCACATGATTGAAATCATGAACCAAGCACCTGGTTTCGAAAACATCGCTGAAGAAGGCGACTTCATTCCTCGTCCAGAAGAGCGTCCACTGACTAAATTTGAAGCTCGCGGTCACCGTCTAGGTCACGGTGTGTGGGATATCAAATTCAAGCGTACTGCTTAAGGAGCCAGTAGATGTACCACTACGCGATATTAGCGAATCCGGGTCATAACCGTATTTACTTTGATAGCGCTATGACGATTGCATGTTCTGAGCTAAAAGCGATTTTGGCGTCGGAAGGTGTTGAAGTAACTGAAATTGGCAATAAAGACGTGGGTCTTCCAGCTGCACTTGTGTTCTCTTGCGAAACAGCACTAAGTGAAGCACAGGCAGGCAAGATTGCTGCGTCATCTATCTACTACGCGCTATTTGAAGTGCGTGAAGATGGCTTATTACGTCCAATTCAGGCGCCTGCATTCAATACTTTTCCTGAGAGCATGAGCCAGATCCTGCGTTACACAGGTAAAACAAACGAGCAGTTTACGCGTTTGATGGTGAACCTAGGTGTAAGTGCTGCCAACACGGGCAGTGCGCAATTGACGCTGATGGATCCTATGTGTGGTAAAGGTACAACACTGTTTGAAGGTTTGATCCACGGCTTGAATGTTGTGGGTGTTGAGATCAACCAGAAATGGGTTCAAGAGATCCAAACCTTCATCGTTAAGTTCATGAAGAACGGTCGCTTTAAGCACAAAGTGAGCAAAGAAAAGCGCACTTCTGGTGGTAAAAAAGTGGCAGATGGCTTCGTGGTTGAGGCTGCAGCGGACAAAGACGATTACAACAAAGGTAATCTTCAAACGATGAAGCTGTACTCAGCAGATACGCGTATTGCTGACCAAGTTGTGAAGAAGAACTCGGTAGATGTGATGGTGTCAGACTTGCCTTACGGCGTGCAACACGGCAGCAAAAATGCCAAAGACAGCAAACTGAACCGCAGCCCACTGGAGCTTCTGAAAGAGGCTCTGCCTGCATGGAAAGTGGTGTTGAAGAAACAAGGTTCTGTGGTGCTGTCTTTCAACGAATTCACTTTGAAGTGGAAAGACGTGGCGTCATTATTTGAAGAGCAAGGGTGGAAGGTGCTTTCAGAAGAGCCTTACATCGGTTATCTTCACCGCGTTGATCAATCCATCAACCGCAACATCATTGTGGCAATAAAACCATAATCGACTTGAGTCGAATAAATTCCATGGAAAAGCCAACGTCCGCGTTGGCTTTTTTTACCTCTGGGCCCAGCTATTTGGGTTCTTGTGACAAGAAGGTAGAAGATGAAACCTACAGCGCAAATTTTGACAGACATTCTAGCGGAAGTTCGCCCTTTAATTGGTCAAGGCAAAGTCGCCGACTACATTCCCGCATTGGCAAAAGTACCCAATACCAAACTGGGTATTGCGGTATATACCAATGAAGGTGAAGTGATTAAAGCGGGCGATGCAGAAGAGTCGTTTTCGATTCAGTCGATCTCAAAAGCGTTGAGCCTGACTCTGGCTATGTGCTTGTACAAGCAGGAAGAGATCTGGTGTCGTGTAGGTAAAGAGCCTTCTGGTCAGGCGTTTAACTCGATGATCCAGTTAGAGATGGAGCAGGGCATTCCACGTAACCCGTTCATTAACGCCGGTGCTATTGTGGTTGCTGATTTGCTGCAAAGCCGTCTCTCTGCGCCTCGTCAGCGCTTATTGGAATTTGCTCGTCAGCTATCTGGTGATACTCATATCGTGTACGACAAAGTGGTTGCAGCTTCTGAAATGATGCATGGCGACCGCAACGCTGCGATTGCGTACTTGATGCGTTCATTTGGTAACTTCGAGAACGAGGTTATCCCTGTTCTGCAAAACTACTTCCATGCGTGTGCATTGAAGATGAGCTGTGTCGATCTCGCGAAGACCTTTAGCTACTTAGCCAATAAAGGCACGTCGGTACAAACGGGTAAGCCTGTGGTATCACCAACGCAAACCAAACAGTTGAATGCACTGCTAGCTACTTGTGGCTTGTACGATGGTGCTGGTGAATTTGCTTACCGCGTTGGTATGCCGGGTAAGTCAGGTGTTGGTGGTGGCATCATCGCTGTCGTTCCGGGTGAAATGACAATTGCTGTTTGGTCACCAGAGCTTGATGCATCTGGCAACTCACTTGCTGGTACTAAAGCGCTTGAGCTACTTGCCGAGCGCATTGGTCGTTCGATTTTCTAAGGAAAAGAGGCGAGAAGCGAGGACGGACTGCGTCCTTTGGGAACGCTTCGTTTTAGATAAGTGTTGTTACGAATAAAAGAAAGGGTTGGCGTTTGAGCGCCAACCCTTTGTTATTTTTAGCTGAGACAAAGACTTGCAACATCGGCTTAGT
>NZ_APHW01000026.1 GCF_002741985.1 Vibrio rotiferianus CAIM 577 = LMG 21460 | reverse complement strand
GTCAGGTGTTGGTGGTGGCTCATCGCTGTCGTTCCGGGTGAAATGACAATTGCTGTTTGGTACCAGAGCTTGATGCATCTGGCAACTCACTTGCTGGTACTAAAGCGCTTGAGCTACTTGCCGAGCGCATTGGTCGTTCGATTTTCTAAGGAAAAGAGGCGAGAAGCGAGGACGGACTGCGTCCTTTGGGAACGCTTCGTTTTAGATAAGTGTTGTTACGAATAAAAGAAAGGGTTGGCGTTTGAGCGCCAACCCTTTGTTATTTTTAGCTGAGACAAAGACTTGCAACATCGGCTTAGTCGAATATACCGCAGTAGTTTCTGCGAATCTCTCGGAGCGCAGCGTTCCATATGACGCAGTCCGTTCCCGAATCTCGATTCCCTTTCTTATTCCTCTTCCGCCATAAAGGCTTCAAGCAAGTCATTCAGGAACAGCTTACCTTTCTCGGTAATTTGCCAGTGAGTCTCTGTTTCACTCAGGTAACCCATCTCAAGCGCCCAATCGATAGTCTCTTGAATTGAGCTCAGAGGTAGACCTGTCGTATCGATGTAGTCTTGTTTCGGGCACGCTTCCATTAAGCGGAAACGGTTCATAAAGAACTCAAACGGACGATCTTCATTAGCCACAAGCTGTTCACTATCCAAGTACGGCTTCACCATGTTTTGGTATGCCATCAGATAGCCACGTGGGTGTTTGACCTTAGTGGTACGAACGATGCGACCATCAGCAAAGCTCAGCTTACCGTGTGAGCCACAACCAATGCCAAGATAGTCACCAAAGCGCCAGTAGTTCAGGTTGTGCTGACACTGATAGCCCGGCTTGCTGTAACCTGAAATCTCGTATTGAACGTAACCTGCCGCAGCAAGCTTCTCATGTCCTTGCTCGAAGATATCCCACAAGTCATCGTCATCTGGCAAAGTCGGTGGCTTGTAGTAGAACATGGTGTTTGGTTCGATGGTCAGCTGATACCAAGATAGGTGCGGCGGCGCCAACTCAATCGCTTTGTCCAAATCTGCTAAGGCTTGTTCGATGCTTTGATCAGGCAAACCGTGCATGAGATCGAGGTTAAAGCTGTTCAAACCGATTTGGTGCGCCAGCTTAGCAGCATTGACGGCTTCGTCTTGACCGTGAATGCGCCCCAAACGCTCAAGCTTCTGTTGTTCAAAGCTTTGCACGCCGATAGAGATTCGCGTTACACCAGCCTTGCGGTAGCCAACAAAACGCTCAGCTTCAATGGTGCCTGGGTTAGCTTCCATGGTGATTTCGATTTCAGGCTTGAACGGAATACGCGCTTCAATGCCTTTAAGTAGACGCTCGATGCCTTCTGCCGAAATCAAGCTCGGCGTACCACCACCAATGAAGATTGAATGCAGTGGACGTGGCGCTTCGTTAAGACGGTATTTCTCAATGTCGGTATCCAAATCTTCAAGAAGGGCATTGATGTACTCTTCTTCTGGGATCTCGGCTTTAAGTGCGTGAGAGTTAAAGTCGCAATATGGGCACTTTTGTACACACCACGGGATGTGTACATACAAGCTCAGTGCAGGGGGCGTTAACATGGTCTAATTCGCTCGTGATTACTGAGACACTTGCTCAGACAGTTGAGCAAACAACGACTTGAGTGCTTTACCGCGGTGAGACAGTTGTTTTTTACGCGCTGGCTCAAGTTCGGCTGACGCGCAGTTATCTTCTGGAACGAAGAAGATTGGGTCGTAGCCAAAGCCATTTTCACCGTGTGCTTCAGTGAGAATGCGACCTTCCCACTTACCGTGACAAACGATAGGGGTTGGGTCGTTCTCGTGACGCATCAAAACCAATACGCAGTGGAAACGAGCGGTGCGCTCTGCTTCTGGTACGCCTTCCATTGCTTTAAGCAGCTTCTCTAGGTTCTCTTGGTCAGAGGCTTTTTCACCTGCATAGCGTGCAGAGTAAATGCCCGGAGCGCCTTTCAAGAAATCAACTTCTAAGCCAGAGTCGTCGGCAATCGCAGGAAGCCCCGTTTCTTGTGCTGCATGGCGAGCTTTGATGATCGCGTTTTCGATGAAAGTGGTGCCAGTTTCTGCTACTTCAGATACGTTGAATTCACTTTGCGCCAATACTTCAAAACCGAAGTCAGACAGCAGATCTGCCATCTCACGAACTTTGCCTTGGTTGCCTGTTGCTAGCACTATCTTTTTCATGGTCGTCTCTTTCTGTAGCGATAAAGGGAGAACGCAGTGTTCTCCCTGATTAAATTGGTTCTAGGGTCTGTTGACCTTTCGCTGCAAAAATCAGCTCGAAAGGTAAACAAACCCTAAGGCTATGATGTTCTAAAAGCTTTTAGATCATTACAACCTAATTACTCTTCGACATAAAATTTCTGGGTGAATTTAAGCTTACCTGAGCCTTTGTTTC
Source organism: Vibrio rotiferianus CAIM 577 = LMG 21460 (assembly GCF_002741985.1). Lineage (GTDB taxonomy): Bacteria > Pseudomonadota > Gammaproteobacteria > Enterobacterales > Vibrionaceae > Vibrio > Vibrio rotiferianus. Next base: position 20,023 of record NZ_APHW01000026.1, on the reverse strand, counting down.
CAGCTTTAACGTCAATATCGAAGGTAAAAGTTTCTTCGTTAGTAATACCGAGCTCTGCTAGGTAGTAAATCGCATCGCCTTCTTTCACTTCACGGAAGGTGAGCTTTTGCGTTTGACCGATAAGGTTCTTCGCCTGACCACTGATTTTAGCTTCAACGGCAGGTTTACCCAGAGAGGCACTGTCGAGAACACTGATGTTCAGTACGGCATTGTAGCCATTACGCTTGATGTCGTAGCTACGGGCGATCTTGGGAGTTAAAAAGGTCGAGTTAAACGCGATGTAGTGGACCTCGATGTCTTTCATGGTTTTGAACTGACCTGCCATGCTTGGTAAAGACAACAGGCTGATCAGTAGGGCGGTAATCCATTTGCTCATTATCACTTCCTCGAATCGGGCGTTTTATTATTGGTACGAATTTCGTAAATAAAAAGCCATCAAATGATGGCTTTAATTTCTGTTGGTATTTGTACTGGGGATTCTATCCGAATTTGTTTATGACGTCCCAGTTCACCTTTTTCTATGTGAACCAAACCTTTAGCAACTTTAAATTGTTTGGCTAAAAATTTGGTTAGGTGCGCATTCGCTTTTCCATCAACAGGCGGTGCGGTGATGGCAATTTTGAGTTCTTCACCATGTAAGCCGACGATCTTGTCGCGGCTTGCTTTTGGTTGGATGTAGAGCCGAAGCACTACATCCTCGCCATCATGCCAAACTGCTTCTGACATTATAGTTGATACCAGATAGGACCAATCATGTCGCCCATTAGGAAGTTAGCGAATTGCAGGCCGATGAACAGTACTAGTACGCTTAAGTCGAAGCCACCCATTGCAGGGATGATGCGACGGATTGGCGCTAGCATTGGTTCTGTTAGTTGGTGGAACACGTACTCGATAGGGCTGCGACCTTGACTAACCCAGCTTAGGATTGCGCGGATCAGTAGTACCCAGAACAACAAGCCACCTGCGGCTTTAACCAGCGATAGTAAACCTAGGAATAGGAAATCAGCACTGAAAGAAACTGAACCACTTGAAGCAATTAGGATCAGAGCAACAAACTTAAGCACACACAGCACGTAAGCGAACAGTACCGTCGCTAAGTCGATGCTACCGATGGATGGGATCACGCGGCGCAGCGGTCCTACAATCGGTTGAGTTGCTTTGACAATAAACTGCGAGAATGGGTTGTAGAAATCTGCCCGTGCAGCCTGCAACCAAATACGTAAAATCACGACCATGATGTACAGGTCAAATAGGGTTGAGATTAGAAAACTCATTGAATTCATAAGGTACCCTTAACAAGTAAGTGAGTGACACAGAGTGGGTATCACTCAAGTCATTAAAACAGTTTTTCCATTTCTTCAGCGCGAGCAACTGCAGCTTGCATTGCTTTCGCCACAATATCAGGCAGTTGGTACTCGTTGAACGTACGTAGTGCTTCTGCTGTCGTGCCGCCTTTTGATGTCACGTTCTCACGCAGTGTAGAAAGCTCAGTTTCTGGGTTTTCTACCACCATGCTTGCTGCACCAAGCGCGGATTGTTGAACTAACGTGCGAGCAGTGTCTTTATCGAAGCCTTGAGCAATCGCTTCTGCTTGCATCGCTTCCATAAACAGGAAGAAGTAAGCTGGTGCACTGCCTGCCGCTGCTATCACGTTGTTGATGCCAGACTCTTTTTCAACCCAACATACCTTACCGCAGGCTTGCATTAGCTCTGCCGCGAAGGCTCTATCTTGTTCTTGCACATGTTCAGGAGCATAAAGCCCACTCATGCCTAGACCAAGTTGCGATGGCGTGTTTGGCATCACGCGAACCAAGTTCAGCTTAGCTGCTAGCATGTCATCCAAACGTGAACAGTTTATGCCTGCCGCGATGGAGATAACCAGTTTGTCACTGAAGTCGATAGATTGCAGTGGTTTACAAACGCCTTCCATCATTTGTGGTTTTACAGACAATACCACAACATCCGCTTCTGACGCGGCTGCGATGTTATCGCTGGTGGTGCGGATACCAAAGTCTTGCTCAAGAGGTTGGCGACGCGTGTCAGATGGTGCGGTCGCAACGATGTTCTGTGCAGGGTAGCCATTTGCTACAAGGCCAGAAACAATCGCTCGCACCATGTTTCCCGCGCCGATAAAGGCAATCTTTTTATGTTCCATATGTCTGATTTCCAAATATAAATTCTTACAATTTGTTGTGCGCTCAGGTGTATAATTGCACCACATTGCTCTGACTGCCGAAAGAGAAGGCAGTCAGACTCAAATTCGCAGTGTCTGACAACGAGTCGCTTTTATTGCTGTTTGCTGTAGTCGCGCGCGCCAAAGATCGCCGTGCCGATGCGCACCATGGTGCTACCTGCTTCGATTGCTGCATCCATGTCACCGCTCATCCCCATGGACAGTGTGTCGACATCTGGGTATTGCTGAGCTAGCTTTTGCTTTAGCTCCTCAAGTTGTTTGAATGCACGAAGTTGTGACTCGTAATCAGGCACGTTAGCAGGAATTGACATCAACCCTCTTAACGTGAGGTTTGGCAGGCGAGAAATCAACTCAGCTAGCTCGAATATTTCTGCATCGGCGACACCAGATTTTGATTCTTCACCACTGGTGTTAACTTGAATCAGAACTTGTAGCGGTTTTAGTTCACTAGGGCGCTGATCATTGAGACGTTGAGCGATCTTAGCGCGATCAATGGTGTGAACCCAATCGAAATGTTCAGCGACAGGGCGTGATTTATTGGATTGAATTGGACCAATGAAGTGCCATTCGATTCGATTATCTGGATAATGCTCGGCAAAGTGCTGAACTTTACTGACGCCCTCTTGGACGTAGTTTTCACCAAATGCTATTTGACCAGCTTGGTAAGCTTCGAGAATTGCCTCGACAGGTTTAGTTTTGCTTACTGCTAGAAGTTGCACTGACTCTGGAGAACGACCGCACTTTTGTTCGTCGTGTCGAATTTGAGAGGTGATATGTTCAATGTTTTGTTGAATACTACTCATAGCTGTACTTTAGACTTAAGGATTTTAAATGGATATCACTGAGTTACTGGATTTTAGTGTAAAACATAATGCTTCGGATCTACATCTTTCTGCAGGTGTACCACCAATGGTTCGTATTGATGGTGATGTGAGAAAACTGGGCATTCCAGCGTTTACACACCAAGAAGTGCATCGTTTGGTTTTTGAAATCATGAACGATGCGCAGCGCAGTGAGTTCGAAGAAAAACTCGAAGTCGACTTCTCATTTGAATTGCATAACGTTGGCCGTTTTCGTGTCAACGCCTTCAACCAATCTCGCGGTTGTGCGGCTGTGTTCCGTACCATCCCAAGTAGCATCCCAACACTGGAAGAGCTAGAAGCCCCAGAGATCTTCAGAAAGATCGCCAATGCCGAAAAAGGTTTGGTACTGGTTACCGGCCCAACAGGTTCTGGTAAATCGACTACCTTGGCTGCCATTGTTGACTACATTAACCGTAATCACAATAAGCATGTCCTAACAATTGAAGATCCGATTGAATTTGTTCACACCAACAATAAGTGTCTGATCAACCAACGTGAAGTACACCGTGATACACACAGCTTCCAAAACGCACTGCGCAGCGCATTGCGTGAAGACCCGGATGTAATTCTAGTTGGTGAGATGCGTGATAAAGAGACCATCAGTTTGGCGCTGACAGCCGCTGAAACGGGCCACCTTGTTTTCGGTACGCTGCACACTAGCTCAGCAGCGAAAACCATCGACCGTATCATTGACGTCTTCCCTGGTAGTGACAAAGACATGGTGCGTTCGATGCTGTCTGAATCATTGCGTTCGGTTATCGCGCAAAAACTATTAAAACGTAACGGCGGCGGTCGTATTGCCTGTCATGAAATCATGATGGCGACACCAGCGATCCGTAACCTTATTCGAGAAGATAAAGTCGCACAGATGTATTCAATCATTCAAACTGGTGCGGCGCACGGTATGCAAACCATGGAGCAAAACGCTCGTCAACTGATGGCGCAAGGTATGGTTACTCGTGAAGAAGTGGATAAGAAAATCGAAATTGAAGCGCAGCAATTCTCGTAATAGACATCTTGATAAAATGAAGACGGATAATGGACCTGAATAAATTTCTCGAAGGCATGCTGGCGTTAAAAGCGTCGGATCTCTATATCACTGTTGGTGCACCGATCTTGTTTCGTGTCGATGGCGAACTGCGCCCGCAAGGCGATAAGTTGACTGAAAATGACGTCGCCTTGTTGCTTGACAGCGCGATGGACCCAGAGCGACGTCAGGAGTTTCGCAAAAGCCGTGAGTCTAACTTTGCCATTGTCCGTGATTGTGGTCGCTTCCGTGTTAGTGCCTTTTTCCAACGTGAATTGCCGGGAGCAGTCATTCGTCGTATTGAAACCAATATTCCGACGTTTGAGCAACTCAAGTTACCTTTGGTGCTGCAAGATCTTGCCATTGCCAAGCGTGGTTTAGTACTGGTAGTTGGTGCAACTGGTTCTGGTAAGTCGACCACCATGGCGGCGATGACGGGCTATCGAAACAACAACAAAACTGGCCATATCCTGACGGTAGAAGACCCGATTGAATTTGTGCACGAGCATAAGCGTTGTATCGTGACACAGCGTGAAGTGGGTCTAGACACCGACAGCTATGAGGTGGCGTTGAAAAACTCGTTACGTCAGGCTCCAGACATGATTTTGATTGGTGAGATCCGTAGCCGAGAAACGATGGAATACGCAATGACCTTTGCTGAGACAGGTCACTTGTGTATGGCGACACTGCACGCCAACAATGCAAACCAAGCGCTTGAGCGTATTTTGCACCTAGTGCCAAAAGATCAGAAAGATCAGTTCCTGTTTGATCTGTCGATGAACTTAAAAGGTGTGGTAGGTCAGCAGTTGATCCGCGATAAAAACGGTCAAGGACGTCATGGCGTGTTTGAAATCTTATTAAACAGCCCGCGTGTTTCTGATCTGATCCGTCGAGGTGATCTGCATGAGTTGAAATCGACCATGGCTCGCTCTAACGAATTTGGGATGTTGACTTTCGACCAATCGCTCTACAAATTGGTGATGCAAGGTAAGATCAGCGAAGAAGATGCATTGCACAGTGCGGATTCAGCCAACGATCTGCGTTTGATGTTGAAGACGCAACGCGGTGAAGCCTTCTCTACAGGCACGCTGGCGAACGTTAAGATCGATATGGATTAATCTACTCCAGAAATGAAGAAGGTTGGTAGAAGCCAACCTTTTTTTATTTACGCTTGAAATGTCTACTCACCCCAAAGGTTTTCAAACCAGCTCTCAAGAATCACCACCGCGGATTGGCAGTCGATATTGCCTTTCGATAGCGCTTTGTAGCCACCCATACTGAACAGCTCTGCGCGTGCTTCTGCCGTTGATAGGCGTTCATCATGCAATTCAACGGGCAAACCGTAACGACCTTGGAGACGATTGGCGAACTTCTTTGCTCGTGGTGTAATGGTTTCTAGATCTTTACCGTGTAAGTCTGTCGGCAAACCCACCACTAATAGGTCTGGTTGCCACTCTTTAATTTGCTTTTCGATGTCATCCCAGTTTGGAATGCCGTCATTCGCTTTGAATGCTTTTAGCGGTGAGGCTGTGCCTGTGACTTCTTGCCCGATGGCACTACCAATGCTCTTGGTACCGAAATCGAAGGCCATGATTGTACGTGACATAAGGAGTCTCGAATCTAAATAAATGAAAGTAGTGGTTGTTTACGCCTTTAAGCGTGGCCAGCATCCGCAGACAGTTGACTCGGATCGATGCCAAGCTTCTCGACTGCTTTTTTCCAGCGATCGATAATCGGTGTATCGAAAATGATCTCAGGCGTCGCTTCGATGGTCAGCCAAGAATTCTCAGCCAACTCGGTTTCTAACTGACCCGCACTCCAGCCTGAGTATCCCAGTGCTACCAAATAGTCGCTGGGTTCAGCTTCTGTCCCCAGTACTGACAAGATGTCTTTAGAGGTAGTCACCGCCAGTTCGTCGGTCATTTGAATGCTTGATTCGTAGTAGTCTTTTGGCTTGTGCAGGATAAAACCGCGATCTTCAGATACAGGACCGCCGTTGTAAACTGGCCTATCCAAGCTTGCTTCAAACAGTCGAGGGTGCACAGGTTGCACTTCGACTTGATTAAGCATACTACCAACCGTGATATCGACAGGTGCGTTGATCATCAACCCCATAGCGCCTTCTTCGTTGTGTTCACAGACGTAGATAACGCTATTCTGGAAGTAGGGATCTTTCATTCCCGGCATGGCAACTAAGAAGTGGTTTGTGAGGTTCATTCTCATCTCGACCTTATAAGGCTATTAAAATACTTAAGCAAACACCATGTTTTCACCCGTATAGGTATGTGCATGAGTTTGCTTAATTTAATCCGCAACACTCTTTATTAACTGTAATACAGTTTGAGTTATTCGCCTTTTACGCGGCGCTCAATTGCGTCCATTAGCTTGCCAGTGATTGAAATATCAAAAGCCGCTTCGATTTCACGAATACAAGTAGGGCTAGTTACGTTGATTTCTGTAAGCTTGTCGCCAATCACGTCAAGACCAACAAAGATAAGGCCTTTTTCTTTTAGGGTCGGTGCCACTGCTTGAGCGATCTTCATATCAGTTTCACTTAGTGGGCGAGCTTCACCCGTGCCGCCTGCCGCTAGGTTACCACGCGTTTCACCCTTTGCAGGGATACGAGCAAGGCAGTAAGGCATTGGTTCACCATCAACCACTAGGATACGTTTGTCACCATTGCTGATGTCTGGCACGAAGGTTTGTGCCATCGCGTAGTTTTGACCATGGTTCGTTAGCGTCTCAATGATCACAGATACGTTTGGATCGTTCTCTTTAACGCGGAAGATAGATGCGCCGCCCATACCATCAAGTGGTTTTAGGATCACATCACCGTGCTCTTCACGGAAGGCTTTAATCTTTTCTGCTTTACGCGTCACGATAGTGGTTGGCGTTAGCTCTGGGAACCAAGCTGTGAACAGTTTCTCGTTACAGTCGCGTAGGCTCTGCGGTTTGTTAACAATTAGTGCGCCTTGCTCTTCAGCACGCTCCAAGATGTAAGTCGCGTAGATGTATTCAGTATCGAACGGAGGATCTTTACGCATCAGTACCGCATCAAGCTCAGACAGTTCAATAGTCTGCTCTGATTTGAATTCGTACCAGCCGTTTGGATCTTCTTTAAGCTCGACTACTTTAGTATCAGCGATCGCTTTACCTTGGTCTAGGTGCAGATCGTTCATTTCCATGTAATGGATTTCGTAGCCGCGGCGTTGCGCTTCAAGCATCATGGCAAAGCTAGAGTCTTTCTTTATGTTAATGGACGAAATTGGGTCCATTACAATACCGAGTTTGATCATTATTTTTCTCCGTTTAACCAAGATCGCCGAAACGAACTTGTAAGGCTGTAATTGCTGTCAGAGCCGCAGTTTCGGTGCGCAGAACGCGAGGACCGAGTAGCGTCTCTTCAAATTGGTATTCGCGAGTCATATCGATTTCGTCGGAAGATAGACCGCCTTCAGGACCAATCAATAGACGAACTTTTTCAACAGGCGTTGGCAGAGTGTTGATCGAGTACTTCGCACGAGGATGAAGGTTCAGCTTCAAGCCGTCGTACTCTTCTTGGCACCACTCTTCTAGACTCATGATCGGGCGAATTTCAGGTACTACGTTGCGACCACACTGTTCACACGCACTGATCGCAATCTTTTGCCACTGAGCCAGTTTCTTCTCAAAACGTTTTTGGTCTAGTTTCACACCACAACGTTCAGAGATCAGCGGTGTAATCGTATTGACGCCAAGTTCTACCGATTTTTGGATGGTGAATTCCATCTTGTCGCCACGCGAAATAACCTGACCAAGATGAAGATCAAGTGGTGACTCAATGTCGCTCTCTACGCGTTCAGTGATCTCAACCATTACATTCTTTTTGCTGACTTCGCTGATGACTGCTGGGAATTCTGCGCCGCTACCGTCAAACAGTAGGACTTCTTGCCCTTCTTTCATGCGCAGCACGCGACCAATATGGCCGGCAGCATCGTCGCTCAGAGCAATGATGCCAAGTTGTTGAATGGTTTCTGGATGATAAATTCGAGGGATACGCATAGTGTTTCGATTTCCTGCATACGCGAGTGTTTAGACACTAACATGGATGCTTTCCACCGAAAAAACAAGGGGCAAGAGGCGTTTCCATTGCAGTAAATGACAACGCCTCAAACTACGGAGGTGTATCGCGATAATTGCAGGAAGAATTACAGTGCGTGACAAGCCTCTTGAACGAATGGGTTGTGGTTGCCTTGAATCTTAGCAATGCGCTCATCACGCTCACATTCCCACTTGTCAACAGGGTAGGTTTTGTTCCAAGCACTCATTAACTGAGTTTGTTGTTTCGAAAGTTTGAAGCCGTACTCTTTACTCATGTAGAGGTAAGTACGCGCAATTGAACCACGCGCGCGATCGGGCGGCATGACTTTACGCTGCTTAAAGTTAACTTGCATTTCACAACGACCGTAGCTGACGCCGTCCATACCGTTCCACTGACTGAAGTTGTAGTTTGAACGGTCGCCGTTTACCTCACCGATAGCCGGAGTCAGGTTGTGGAGATCAGCTTCCATTGATTTGAAAACTTTGTCGTTTCTTGTGCAGTTTTTGCGTCCACCATTTTGCCAACACTGACGCTGGTGGCCGAATTGCCATGCTGGGACAACGTGCTCCCATTCGATGCGTGATGCGCGCTTTTCTTGCTTACGAACTTGGTAGCCGCATGAAGCAAGATCCGGTACGCCTTTCTTACCTTGCCATTTGATGTCACAACCACAGTAGAAGCTGGTTGGGTGATCGGCGTAAATTTTTACCGCTTCACGCTTAGCCGCAGAGAAAGAGCTTGGAGGTGCAGCCATTGCCGCACTAGAAAGCGCAAGTAGGAATAAAGAGAACAGGTATTTCATGATTAAAGTCTTTATAAAGTATGACTTTATTCATTCTAACACGCATAAATGGGCTTTAGTGATGAGTAAGTTAACAGTAGTTCTAGAAAAGCAGTGCTTTGAGATTGAATGTCTCTCTTTCTGGAACAGAAAAGTGGATGCTCGTGGCGTTAGGAGAGCTGCGTGCCAGTAAAGCTAAGTGGTCGGCGGCATTTTTGGCATGAATACACCGCTTCTTTACGAAGAACTTTGTTATGGCGACGAATCGATAACGGGTAGGTCATACAGTTACATTGGTATTCAAAGGTTTTACCTTGAACAGAGGCCACATCAAAGCTGTGAGTGGTTTTAGCAGGCACTTTAAATACCGCCTCCATGACACCTTGCCACTCTTTTCCGTGTGGGCGAACGCGACCGTAAACTTGGTAGGTAATCAAATGGGCGACTTCGTGAGGAATAACTTCTTGGATAAACGCTTGTGGATTTTCGCTGAACAGTTTGGGATTCAAACGGACTTCATTCAATTGCAAATACGCTTTACCCGCAGCTTTGCCACGCACATTGAAAGTCAGAGAAGGAATAGGAAAAGAACGCTCAAAAGCTTGCTCTGCCATCGCGATGCAATCTGCCATCACTTGCTTGGCTTTGTAGCTCAGTTCTATATCCACGACTCACCCCATTTACTCAATAAAAAAGCCCCCGCGTTTGCGAGGGCCGGATCATAACATCTGTTTTCTAAGGCGTGTGTTTTTTCTTAACAGTCGCGTGGTACGCATGCCATGTACCGTAACCTAGGATTGGCATAGTGAAGAGCATACCAATACCGTATGTCGCAAAGCCGATTAAGATGCCGCCACAAATAATGGCTGCCCATACGATCATCGCAGGAATGTTGGATTTTACAGCGTTGAAGCTGGTGAAAACGGCTGTCATCATATCAACGCGACGTTCCATCATAAGTGGAATTGAGAAAGCGGAAATGCTGAACACCACACATGCCAAGACAAAACCGACCAGAGAACCTATAACCAAAAATGGTAGGAATTCAGTAAGTGGAGCACCTTGCACAGAAGGGTATAGAGCGTGAAGCAGTGCGGCGATTCGCATCCAGAAAATCATACACACTGCGAGCATAACGGCGAATGCCCATTGGGAGGTGGAGTTGCGCCCAATGGCTTTCATTGAATGGAACAAGCTTGGTTTGTGTCCGCGCTCTCTCTCCCAACTTGCGTCATATAAGCCGAGTGCTAGGAATGGGCCGATTAGCATGTAGACAATTAGACTTGGCATCACTACCAAGTGTGTGCCTTGCCATTGCACCAATAACACAATGCCGATCGCGGCCGCCATAAAACAGATGCCATAAAAGGCACTGATGATCGGCATGCGGACAAAGTCATGCAGGCCTAGAGCGAGCCAGTGGAATGGCGCAGAAAGATTCACGGTATTGCATGGAATGGTTCTGGCGTATTCGTTATCTGGAACTTCCTTTCGCTTATTTTGGAAGTCAGATGGATTTACGGTACGAGGCATAACTCCTCCTTGATTTATTCCCACGGTGGCACCTAGGCCATAAAAGATGGTTGGCTGACGTTTTTCATGACTCTGTTTAGCCACGTGAGCCTGCATCACAGCTGTTTACGTTATATACATCGAAAGTGCATTTAACATTATGTTAACTATTGGCGGAGATGGAGCAATTTACAAATAATTGCCGAATTTTTGTTCAAGGAGAAAGAGAAAAAGAATGGACAGGTCTAAAATAAAAAGCCCTCGCCAGAGGCGAGGGCTTTATCGATTCTTGCGTGGCTTGATTACTTGATGCCAGCGAAGTCGCGTAGAAGTTCAGCTTTATCAGTCGCTTCCCATGGGAACTCTTCGCGACCGAAGTGACCGTATGCTGCTGTCTTCTTGTAGATTGGTTGAAGAAGGTTAAGCATTTCTTGTAGACCGTATGGACGTAGGTCGAAGAATTGGCGAACTGCTTCAATGATGATGTCGTGAGATACTTTTTCAGTACCGAACGTTTCAACCATGATAGACGTTGGATCAGCAACACCGATTGCGTAAGAAAGTTGGATTTCACAGCGGTCAGCCATGCCAGCTGCTACGATGTTTTTCGCTACGTAACGTGCTGCGTAAGCTGCAGAGCGGTCTACTTTCGATGGATCTTTACCAGAGAATGCACCACCACCGTGACGAGCTGCGCCGCCGTAAGTATCTACGATGATTTTACGACCAGTTAGACCACAGTCACCCATTGGACCACCGATAACGAAACGACCGGTTGGGTTAATGAAGAAGTTTGTGTCTTTGCTAATCCACTCTGAAGGTAGTACTGGCTTGATGATCTCTTCCATTACTGCTTCACGTAGGTCTGGAGTAGAGATTGAGTCACAGTGTTGAGTTGAAAGAACAACTGCGTCGATACCAACGATCTTACCTTGGTCGTACTGGAACGTTACCTGAGATTTAGCGTCTGGACGCAACCAAGGTAGTGTGCCGTTTTTACGCACTTCCGCTTGTTTTTGAACAAGACGGTGAGAGTAAGTAATTGGAGCTGGCATTAGGATTTCAGTTTCGTTTGTTGCGTAACCGAACATGATGCCTTGGTCGCCCGCGCCTTGCTCTTTAGGATCAGATTTATCAACACCTTGGTTGATGTCTGGAGATTGCTTACCGATGGTGTTTAGAACTGCACACGAGTTTGCGTCGAAGCCCATGTCAGAATGAACATAGCCGATCTCACGTACTGTTTCACGAGTCAATTCTTCAATATCAACCCATGCAGAAGTCGTGATCTCACCACCAACCATTACCATGCCGGTTTTTACGTAAGTTTCACAAGCAACGCGTGCTTTTGGGTCTTGCTCAAGGATTGCATCAAGAACTGCGTCAGAGATTTGGTCTGCGATTTTATCTGGATGACCTTCTGATACTGACTCAGAAGTGAACAGGTGCTTAGCCATGATAGCTCCAATCTTTAGGTTTACTCATGGCTAACTAACGCAAGCTTGCCACGAAAAATACAATACAGTTTGTAGGTGTTTCTACATCTAGACGTCTATTTTAATTTCCCACGGTCGAATTACAAGCTCTTTTTCGATTTGAATTCGTCTAGCTTATTACCCAATCGTTTGCTTTTGATGGGGTGAATTTTTAATAAATTCACCAGTAACTGCAAAAAGATTGAGTTAAAACCGCAAAAATGGTGAGTAAAACGTTTGCAGTCAGATTTTGGCTTTGAGAGAATATTGCCCGCACTTTTATACTCAGCTCGCTAGATGAAAGTGCCCACATTCCTTTATCAATTCGCTTAATGCACTCAGGAGCAGACATGTCTTCTCGTAACGTTCTTTCAAACAAAGAGCTCGCAAATGCAATCCGCGCTCTTAGCATGGATGGTGTTCAACAAGCTAACTCTGGCCACCCAGGCGCACCTATGGGTATGGCTGATATCGCTGAAGTTCTTTGGCGTTCTCACCTAAACCACAACCCAGCTAACCCAGAGTGGGCTGACCGCGACCGTTTCGTACTGTCTAACGGTCACGGCTCTATGCTGATTTACTCTCTACTGCACCTGAGCGGTTACGAGCTGTCTATCGACGATCTTAAGAACTTCCGCCAGCTTCACTCTAAGACTCCTGGTCACCCAGAGTACGGCTACGCACCTGGTATCGAGACAACAACAGGTCCTCTAGGTCAAGGCATTACTAACGCTGTTGGTATGGCTATGGCTGAGAAAGCGCTAGCAGCTCAGTTCAACAAAGAAGGTCATGACATCGTTGACCACTTCACTTACGTGTTTATGGGCGACGGCTGTCTGATGGAAGGCATCTCGCACGAGGCATGTTCTCTTGCTGGTACACTAGGCCTTGGTAAACTGATCGCATTCTGGGATGACAACGGTATCTCTATCGATGGTCACGTTGAAGGTTGGTTCTCTGACGATACACCTAAGCGTTTTGAATCTTACGGCTGGCACGTAATCCCTGCTGTAGATGGTCACGACTCTGAAGCGATCAACGCAGCAATCATCGCTGCGAAAGCAGACCCTCGTCCAACACTTATCTGTACTAAAACTATCATCGGCTTTGGTTCACCAAACAAATCTGGTTCACACGATTGTCACGGTGCACCATTAGGTGCTGAAGAAATCGCAGCAGCGCGTGAATTCCTAGGTTGGGAACACCCAGCATTTGAAATCCCTGCAGACGTATACGCTGAGTGGGATGCTAAAGCGGCAGGTTCTGAGAAAGAAGCAGCTTGGAACGCAAAGTTTGAAGCATACGCAGCGGCTTACCCAGCTGAAGCAGCAGAGCTTAAGCGTCGTCTAAACGGCGAACTTCCTGCAGAATGGGAAGAGAAAGCAACTCAAATCATTGCTGATCTTCAAGCAAACCCAGCGAACATCGCGTCACGTAAAGCATCTCAAAACGCACTAGAAGCGTTTGGTCAAATGCTTCCAGAATTCATGGGTGGCTCAGCTGACCTAGCACCTTCTAACCTGACTATGTGGTCTGGCTCTAAGTCTCTAGAAGCGAACGACTTCTCTGGTAACTACATCCACTACGGTGTACGTGAATTCGGTATGACAGCGATCATGAACGGTATCGCACTACACGGTGGTTTCGTTCCTTACGGCGCGACATTCCTAATGTTCATGGAATACGCACGTAACGCAATGCGTATGGCTGCTCTGATGAAAATTCAGAACATCCAAGTTTACACGCACGACTCTATCGGTCTTGGCGAAGATGGTCCAACTCACCAACCAGTTGAGCAAATCGCGTCTCTACGTCTGACTCCAAACATGAGCACATGGCGTCCATGTGACCAAGTTGAGTCTGCGGTAGCTTGGAAACTAGCAATTGAACGTAAAGATGGTCCATCAGCACTTATCTTCTCTCGTCAAAACCTAGCACAACAAGAGCGTACTGCTGAGCAAGTTGCAGACATCGCAAAAGGTGGTTACATCCTGAAAGACAGCGATGGTAAACCTGAGCTAATCCTAATCGCGACTGGTTCAGAAGTTGAGCTAGCTGTGAAAGCGGCTGAGCAACTAACCGCTGAAGGTAAGAAAGTACGTGTTGTTTCAATGCCATCAACAGATGCATTCGACAAACAAGACGCGGCTTACCGTGAATCAGTACTGCCATCAGACGTAACGGCACGTATCGCTGTAGAAGCGGGCATTGCAGACTTCTGGTACAAGTACGTTGGCTTCGACGGTCGTATCATCGGTATGACAACGTTTGGTGAATCTGCGCCAGCTGACCAACTGTTCGAAATGTTTGGTTTCACTGTAGAAAACGTAGTGAATACAGCAAAAGAACTATTAGCGTAATTTAGCGCTAGAAATGAAAAACCGAGCGTTAGTGCTCGGTTTTTTTGTGCCTATTCAAATTCGTTTCCCCAGTTATCCTTCTCTTTGTGTCCACATTCCTTACAAGTGACATAACGATCCATATCGTAATAGTGACCGCCGTTTATCAGGGTATGAGCCCAAAGTTTTAAGGTTCCAAGAATCGATTTATCCGTATCGTAACTGCTTGGTTTACGGACCAGCACCTCTGAGTGTGGTGTTTCTCTATTGCATCGCTTGCAAAAGTGAGCAGCGGGAAAACCTGACATACGCGTTTCCTTTTGGTGGTCAAACAAGGAGTTAAAGTGCCAAGCGAAACATGCGGTGTCAGAAATTAATATATTAGTGCAGTGAATGTTTCGTGAAGTGAAAAGATAGTTTACCGCGAGTGAGATCACTTACTTAATGCGTTCAGTCTGCGTATCAGGTACTATCTGTGCCACGAATTTTTAGTGAGGCGAAGGATAAATGCTAAAGGTTGCGATCAATGGATTTGGGCGTATCGGTCGTAATGTACTGCGAGCAGTATATGAGAGTGGTAAGCACCAACAGATTAAGGTTGTGGCGGTAAATGAGCTGGCACAGCCAGAAGCGATGGCTCATCTTCTTCAATATGACACCAGCCATGGCCGCTTTGGAAAGAAAATCTCTCATGATCAACAGCACCTTTTTGTTCACCATGACAGTGGCGAGTTTGACCCCATCCGTATCCTTCACCTTGCTGAGATTGAATTATTACCATGGCGTGACCTCGAAGTTGATATTGTTCTCGACTGTACTGGTGTCTTCGGCTCACAAGCAGATGGCCAAGCCCACATTGAAGCTGGCGCTCAAAAAGTACTGTTTTCACACCCTGGTGCGAGCGATCTCGATAACACCATTATTTACGGTGTGAACCACGAAACTCTGAAAGACGAACACCGCGTGGTGTCCAATGGTTCATGTACCACCAACTGCATCGTTCCAATCATCAAAGTCTTGGATGAAGCCTTCGGCATTGAGTCTGGCACCATCACAACCATTCATTCTTCAATGAACGATCAGCAAGTTATCGATGCTTACCATAATGATTTGCGTCGCACGCGCGCGGCCAGTCAATCCATCATTCCAGTTGATACCAAGTTGCATAAGGGGATTGAAAGAATCTTCCCGAAATTTTCCAACAAATTTGAAGCAATTTCGGTTCGAGTACCAACTGTAAACGTCACGGCGATGGATTTAAGTGTCACAATTAGTACAAATGTGAAAGTTAATGACGTAAATCAAACCATTGTTAACGCATCTCAGTGTACATTACGTAACATTGTTGACTATACTGAATCGCCACTCGTTTCTATCGACTTTAACCACGATCCCCATAGTGCAATTGTGGATGGAACTCAGACCAGAGTGAGTAATGGGCAACTCGTAAAAATGCTCGTTTGGTGCGATAACGAATGGGGCTTTGCTAACCGGATGCTGGATACCGCCTTAGCAATGCAAGCTTCTTCACAAGTGGAGCAATAAGAGTGAAGTAGCGATGGAGAAAATTTTTATTTTAGACCTTGAAATAAATTTGACGTATCTCCATATCAATAACCAGTTTGAAGAATTAACGGGCTTGGCAGGATTGCCGGGTTTTTAAAAACTTTAATTATTTAATATTTGAGAGGACACATCATGTCTGTAATCAAGATGACTGACCTGGATCTTGCAGGTAAACGTGTATTTATCCGTGCTGACCTAAACGTGCCAGTAAAAGACGGTAAAGTAACTTCTGATGCACGTATCATCGCATCTCTTCCAACTATCAAGCACTGTCTAGAAGCAGGCGCTAAAGTAATGGTTACTTCTCACCTAGGTCGCCCAACTGAAGGTGAATACGCTGAAGAGTTCTCTCTACAACCTGTAGTTAACTACCTAAACGACGCACTAGATTGCGAAGTTAAACTTGCGAAAGACTACCTAAACGGTCTAGAGCTAAACGCTGGTGAACTAGTTGTTCTTGAAAACGTTCGCTTCAACAAAGGCGAGAAGAAAAACGAAGAAGAACTATCTAAGCAATACGCTTCTCTATGTGACATCTTCGTAATGGACGCGTTCGGTACGGCTCACCGTGCACAAGCATCTACTCACGGTGTTGGTATGCATGCAGACGTAGCATGTGCTGGTCCTCTACTAGCGAACGAACTAGAAGCACTAGGCAAAGCAATGGACAAGCCAGCTCGTCCAATGGTTGCTATCGTAGGTGGTTCAAAAGTTTCTACTAAGCTAACTGTTCTTGAGTCTCTATCTAAAATCGCTGACCAACTAGTTGTTGGTGGTGGTATTGCTAACACATTCATCGCAGCTGCTGGTCACAACGTTGGTAAGTCTCTATACGAAGCAGACCTAGTTGAAACAGCTAAGAAGCTAATGGACGAGTGTGCAATTCCAGTAGCAACTGACGTTGCATGTGCGAAAGCATTCGACGAGAACGCAGAAGCTGAAATCAAGCACGTTTCTGAAGTACAAGACGACGATATGATCTTCGACCTTGGTCCAGATTCAACTGCTGAACTAGCAGAAATCCTTAAGAACGCTAAGACTATCCTTTGGAACGGTCCAGTAGGCGTATTCGAATTCAAGAACTTCGAAGCAGGTACTAAAGGTATCTCTGAAGCTATCGCAGCTTCTGAAGGCTTCTCTGTTGCAGGTGGTGGTGACACGCTAGCAGCTATCGACAAGTTCGGTATCAAAGCTGACGTATCTTACATCTCTACTGGCGGCGGTGCTTTCCTTGAGTTCGTAGAAGGTAAAGTACTTCCAGCAGTTGAAATGCTAGAAGCACGCGCTAAGTAATAATCGCAAAGCGGGGGAGTCATCTCCCGCTTTCTTGTTTGCTGCAACGAGAGTGGAACTCTGCTAGAATAGCCTCAGTTGTGAGCAAACGTTTGCAAGATTTTTCAATTTAACAAGTTTTGTTTAAAAAACGACAGATAAATAGGATTACATCCATGTCTAAGATCTTCGACTTCGTAAAACCAGGTGTTATCTCTGGCGATGACGTTCAGAAAGTATTTGAAGTAGCAAAAGAGAACAACTTTGCACTTCCAGCAGTAAACGTTGTTGGTACTGATTCTGTAAACGCTGTACTAGAAGCGGCTGCAAAAGTTAAAGCTCCTGTAGTTGTTCAGTTCTCTAACGGCGGTGCTGCTTTCTTCGCTGGTAAAGGCGTTAAACTTGAAGGTCAAGGTGCTCAAATCCTTGGTGCTGTAGCTGGTGCTAAATACGTTCACGCTGTAGCAGAAGCTTACGGTGTGCCAGTAATCCTACACACTGACCACGCTGCTAAGAAACTTCTACCATGGATCGACGGTCTACTAGACGCTGGTGAAGAATTCTTCGCTCAAACTGGTAAGCCTCTATTCTCTTCTCACATGCTAGACCTTTCTGAAGAGTCTCTAGAAGAGAACATCGAAACATGTGCTAAGTACCTAGAGCGCATGGCTAAAATGAACATGACAATCGAGATCGAACTTGGTTGTACTGGTGGTGAAGAAGACGGCGTTGATAACTCTGATATGGACGCTTCTGAGCTTTACACTTCTCCAGAAGACGTTGCATACGCATACGAGAAACTAAGCGCTGTTTCACACCGCTTCACTATCGCTGCGTCTTTCGGTAACGTACACGGTGTTTACAAGCCAGGTAACGTTGTTCTAACTCCAACTATCCTACGTGACTCTCAAGCATACTGTGCAGAGAAGTTTGGTATTGCACCTAACGCTCTAAACTTCGTATTCCACGGTGGTTCTGGTTCTACTGAAGCAGAAATCCAAGAGTCTATCGGCTACGGTGTTATCAAAATGAACATCGATACTGATACACAGTGGGCTACATGGGATGGTATCCGTGCATACGAAGCGGAAAACCGCGATTACCTACAAGGTCAAATCGGTAACCCAACTGGCGAAGACGCACCAAACAAGAAGTACTACGATCCACGCGTATGGCTACGTGCTGGTCAAGCTTCAATGGTAGCTCGTCTAGAGAAAGCATTTGCTGACCTAAACGCAGTAGACGTACTATAATTCGTCTTAACTGAGTTTCTAAAGACCCGCTCTTAGAGCGGGTTTTTTATGTCTAAACTATGAGACTTCCGACATTCTCCATGTCTGAGCAATTGATAACTAAATCAACTGCTATATGATCACCTCACTTCATATCCCTTCGTTTTTACATAAATTTCGAAACCCGGTCTATTTCGACGCCAAGTAGCATAGAACTAAGCAAAAAGTGTGGCGAAATGTAAAACCTTTGCGTACTCTGTAACAAGCCAATATCAGAAATTTCTGATAAATCTTTGTTTTGCATATCTTTGCGAAACTCTGACTTTGAAAAAATTCAGTTTTGAGATATTGTGCCAAAAATCTGACACTGTTCAGTAAAACAATAGGGATGTTGTTGTAGATAAGAACCTATAAAAAACAAGGTTCATAAGTTAACGGCAATTAGATTTTTATATCTTTATTTTGAGGATACGAATTATGGCAGGTGAATCGATGGGTATCGATACCTCTTTAACAGATGGTTTGAGCAAAGCTGAAACGTGGCTAACCAATAACTCAGATCTTCTTATTCAGTACGGTGTGAACATCATTTCTGCACTACTGATTCTATTTATCGGTAACATGATCGTTAAAGCAGTAGCGAATAGTGTTTCAAAAGTACTTGAAAAGAAAAAGATGGACAAAGCGGTTGTTGAATTTGTCCACGGTCTAGTTCGTTACCTTCTATTTGTTATTGTACTTATCGCGGCACTTGGTCGTGTAGGTGTTCAAACAGCATCTGTAGTTGCAGTAATTGGTGCGGCAGGTCTTGCAGTTGGTCTTGCTCTACAAGGTTCACTTTCTAACTTTGCAGCGGGCGTATTGATTGTTGCATTCCGTCCATTCAAGTCTGGTGACTATGTGGAAATTGGTGGTGTGGCTGGTAGCGTTGAAGCAATTCAAATCTTCCAAACTGTACTAAAAACACCTGACAACAAGATGGTTGTTGTGCCTAACTCATCGGTTATCGGTGGTGCAATCACAAACTACTCACGTCATGAGACTCGCCGCGTTGACTTGGTGATTGGTGTATCTTACAAAGCGGATCTTAAGCAGACTAAGCAAGTGATTCGTGAAACGCTAGAAAAAGACCCTCGTATCCTGAAAGATCCAGACATGACGATTGGTGTGCTAGCACTAGCAGATTCTTCAGTGAACTTCGTGGTTCGTCCATGGTGTAAAACAGCTGACTACTGGGACGTTTACTTCGATTCTACTCTAGCAATCAAAGAAGCGTTGGATGCAGCTGGCATCGAAATTCCATTCCCACAAATGGATGTTCACTTGAACAAAGTAGAAGCTTAATCACTTCGATTGAGAGCATAAAAAAGCGAGGCAATGGCCTTAATGCCGTTCGGATAAGCATTAATGCTTATATCTAAATGGATATTTTGTAGGGACAAAAAGGACTGAACGTGGATACGTTCGGTCCTTTCTTTTATCCGGTAAAATGAAGTGACTTATGCTCTCCCTCATTTGCTTGAGTTTGCTCGGTAGAGTTCCATCAGGACTCAGTGCCAACCAACGTAACTGGGTATCTATTAAGTTTATTGCCGCTGTAAAGCTAACTCTAGTTGGGCTTACATCGGCGTCTTGAGCAATATGAATCATCTCTAGGCGCACCAAATTGTACGCTAGCAGT